>CAVVMH010000006.1:0-1141713 GCA_963749465.1 Candidatus Bathyarchaeota archaeon
CGTCTGCGCCAAAACTCCTTTGCTCGATATTCGTCGTGATAAAAATTCGCGCGGTCGGAGGAATTACTTGAATGTTAGAGGAGCGACCGAGTAATGGACTGCTTCGCCTCTTCGGTTCATAACTGCTAAAATCAACTCTTTCTTTTGACTCTGGCACTGCTGAACCGCGTTCACATAGCGTTTGTATCGGTAACGGTCTGCCTTCCTGGACGCTCAGAACCAAGTATTGGGCGGTATCCTTTCCATAGGCGCCTCGTTCATAGATGCGGAAGTCTATTCCCGCACCGAATCCTTCCCTTACCACGTATCCTCGACTTCGCAGGTCACGGTAAACTAAATAGTTGACCCAAGCGTTCTCGTCAACGGTTTCGTAGCATCTGAGAAGGCGCTGAAAATCTGCCTTCTCGCCATTCTTGTCATTAACTTCGAGCAAGTCTTTGTCATGAAGATAGAGAGCTTCATAAAACGAAAGCGTGAAAACTTCGTTCATTGCGGTGCCGTATCCGCGTTGGGATAGGGAATCGACACTACTTTTCTCGGCTATTTCCACGCCTTCTTTCGTCAAGATGCCTCTTGCTTTAATTTCCGAGACATTTGGGATGTTTGGTTTTTCATCCATCAAGCTTCAACTGCTCAATTCTAACTGCACTTCGTTCTTTTATGGTTATACCCTTTCTTCTCATCTTTGGCACTGAAAAAGATGATGAGCCCGGACTAAGAAGTAATATGCAAACATGAAGGAAATGAAATTGACGAAGAGGAACATCAGAGAAATCCTCGAGAAAATGAAAGACATAAGAAATGTCACAGGAAAAACATCTGATATTTCTCCGGTATTGAAATAATATCATAAATAGATTTGTGGATTTGTTCTCAGATTCCGACAATTTAGTTTCGTTATTTGATATTATGTCGGAAGAGTCTTGGTTTTGAATTTGGGAAAGTCGGTTTTGTCGTAGATTCTAGTCTCAGAGATTATGGCAGAAACGTAATTTAGCGGAGTTATGTCGAACGCTGGATTGATCACTCCGACACCTTTGGCTGCGATTTGCTGAGAACCGATGTGAGTGACTTCTGTCGGATTCCGCTCTTCGATGATCACGTCGGTTGAAGAGCGAGTTAAGTCGAAAGTTGACGTGGGTGCAGCGACGTAAAATGGCACGCCATGTTCTTTGGCTATAACTGCTATCGTGAATGTTCCGATCTTGTTGATCACGGCGTCTTGCACTATGCGGTCTGCGCCGACAACGACCTCGTTAACGAGCCGTTTGTGCATTACGTAGCCGATCATGTTATCGGTAATCAGCGTAACCTTTATTCCGTCGCGCATGAGTTCGTAAGCCGTTAACCTTGCTCCCTGCAGAAGTGGCCTTGTTTCTGTGGCTATGACCTTGATTTTCTTCCCTTGATTCCAAGCCGCTCGGATCACTCCCAAGGCGGTGCCGTATTCTACCGTAGCCAATTCGCCTGCATTACAGTGCGTTAGCACCGTGTCGCCGTCATGAATAAAATCGGCACCATTCCTGCCAATGGCGAGGTTCGCTTCAGCATCTTCGTCAGCAATCCGCTGAGCTTCCTGCACAACGAAACTTTTCAACTTTTCAATGTTTCCCGAAACGCACTTGGCTTTGCACAGAACACGGTCAATTGCCCAGAAAAGGTTCACGGCGGTTGGTCGAGTGCTCTTTATCCTTGTCCCGGCTTCATCAAGCTCAACCAGCAATCTCTCCTTATTCCTAGCCGTTGAATGGTAAGCTGCCAAAGCAAGCGCGAAGCCTGCCGCCGCCCCCAGCAACGGCGCACCCCTGATCCTCAAAGTCTTAATGGCTTCAGCCATCTGTTCGACCGTTTTCAACTCTAACGTCACAATTTCGTGGGGGAGTTTTGTTTGGTCAACTGTTAGAACGGTTCCGTCGCACCATTTTATGGTCCGCATCCGATTTCCCTTACAATGATAATTTCTTGAGGCACCGAAAGCTGATTTTATTCGGGTCTAGGCATGATGACTCTCGGTGTCGAATGGCGATTTGAGGTAAGTAACAACTTCTATGGGAGCGTCATTGCCAAACTTTAGCCTCTTCTTCCACTCATCGCCCACGGCAATTAGAGCGAAGACACCGGAAATTTCCGCTTTAGCCTTTCGAACAAGGTTAACCAGTGCCTCTTGAGTTTCCCCGCTCTTAATCATGTCATCCACAACCAGCACGCTGTCTCTTTTCTTGACGGCTTCTTTAGGAATGTACAGAGTGACAGTGACGCCTGAATCCTTTCCAAGTATGTACGTCTCATCTAAGAACGCTTTGACGCCTACTTCCTTGTTCCTCTTCCCCACAATTAAATTGACTCCAAGCGCGTTCGCAACCATTGTTGCTAATGGAACGCCGTCAACCGCGGCGGTTATGACTTTTGTTACACGTTTGCCAGCGAAATTCGCCAAAGCGTGATTAGCGGCTTGCTGAAGAATATTGTAGTCTCCTATAATTTCGGTGTTGTCGAAATATCCTAAGTCATCGAACTTTATCCTGTTCCTCAATTCAGTTTCCAACCCGACAATCTTATTTAAAACACGCCACAACTGCTTCGCTCGTGCAGTGTTTGGCAAGACATGTCCTTTGGCGTAGCGACTTAGGACGGTTACGGGTAATCCTGTTTTTGAGGAAAGTTCGCGGTAAGTTATGTTTCTCTTATACTTTGCAGTTCTTAGCAGCTCGATCGTCATTAATCGAAGCTTAAGGTCTTCTGCGTGAGTGCTCATTCAAATTCTCCCCTCTACACACCTATAAGTTAAATACTAAAGCATTTACCCTTTATCGCTGGTTGCCAATTTATAGTTTCCGTTAAAAAGCGTGTCCCTCCTTAAAGAAGATAAAAACATTCAGAAGCGGTGCTATAAAATCAAACCTGCTAGATCAAGTAGCAACGTGTTATTGACGAAGTACACCATCAACATTTTTAACACTGAACCGATAAATAATTTATTCAAGGGGGAAGACTGTGCAAAAAGTTACGAGGTTGCTCATTGCATCATTCTTCGCCTCGATAATTTTCGTGACCAGATTCTTCGTGCCGTTTCCATTAGATAAGTTGTTGATTGCCGTGGACGCTGTGTTGCTTGCTTTAAGTGCCCTTTTTGTAAGAAATATCGGCGCAACGTACGTTGGAGCCGTGGGGGGTGCACTCGTGGGCTTGTTGCGACCTTCGCTGCTGCCTTTCTCCTTCCTCTACTTTTTCCTCTACGGCTGCATGATAGATCTCTTCTTGTTCCTATTCAGAGTCAACGCCACAGCTGAAGGAGTAAACCGCAATAAGCTTGTAATTGCCATGGCGTTTAACACTCTGCTAATCGGATTCGTGAGTTACTATACAACAGTCGCATTATTTCCCACGTTGATTCCAAGCTACCTTGTGTTGGACATGTTGGTTGCTTTCATGGGTCCAGCCACTGGCGCAACGGCTGGCTACGCAGCGTCATACCTATGGAACAAGTACCTTAGATCTATCGTCATCTAACGGTGCCAAGCGGAAAAAATCACGCGCTCTCGGAAGTGGAGCGTTTTTAAAGAAACCTAACACCCCGTTAACAAATGTCTTTTGGCATAACTGTAATGGCCAATAATCCGATGAAACCAATCTTCGCAGCGTCGCCTGGTCGACCGGTTCTTGAACCGTCAAGACTTCCCTACGCGGTTTTCGGCATCTTTCTCAAGTCTTCGAGGTGGTTCTTCACAGCCATGATCAATTCGTCCCTACGTTTCTCTCCCTGAAAAATCATCCTTCGACTCAGAATCTGAGCTAATTCTTCGTCGCCGAAGATTCCCAGCACCCACTTCTCGAAATCGCGCCGTTCCATGTGAAAATCAATTGATTTAGAATCTACGGTTCGCAGCATCTCTGCAAATTCCTCTAGGCTCGTAGCCACTTGACCCGTATAGTCGCCTATGCCTCTGGAGAAACGAAAGCCTTCTTGGGAAGTAACTTTTCTCGTTATTCTCTGAACCATATCGACGCTCATCGGTGTCCTTTTTGGAGGAGATACAGCTTTCATGGTACATTCCTTAGTGTCCACGTTGCAGGATAGTTTGTTCTTCTTAGCTATTAAAATCATGTGACTGTGTATTTACAGCAACAAACTGGTTTAGGGGATAAATAAATCTCCCAAAACACGCGAGAGAGATGATCATCTTCCCCCTGCAGGTGAGACTCGGATTTCAAACGAAGAAACTCAAGATTTTTCAAACCCGGTTGGGCATTTTAAGCGCTGTTAGTCGTCTCATGATTTGCCACGCTTCCAGGATGGAATGTTGTAATCAGGGTCTGTCTTGTTGATCATGATAACCTTGGTCTTGCTAAGGTCTATGACCATTGCTCTGGAATGCCAGTTCTTTATGGCTTTGTTTTTCTTGGTGAAAAACCTCATCCACAGTCACGTTATCGTAAGAAACCATATTTTTTGCTCCTAAAAAGAGGTATTCCTGAAAAACAATATGTCTTTATCGGTAAATGTTCCGTTATCAGAATAATCGCTCTAGTTCGCTCAAGGTAATCTTGGAAAAAAAGAAGAGAAAAATACTAGTTCAAATATTTCCCACTTGAGAAAGCGGGCCCGGTGGGATTTGAACCCACGATCTCCGGCTCCGAAGGCCGACACCTTAATCCGTGCTAGGCTACGAGCCCACCTACAGCACAGAACAATAACAGCTAGCGTTTAAAGATTTACGAAAATTCTTATTAACCAACCAGACATTAACCTTGATGTTCCCAACAGAGGGCCGGTAGCTCAGCACGGCTGGAGCGTTCGACTGATAATCGAAAGGTCGCCGGTTCGAATCCGGCTCGGCCCATTACAAAGGTCTTATTAACAGAAGCGTTCTACCATTTTTTCAGGTAACCTATTTTTTGGTGATTGTTGCCTTCGTCATTTTCTTGATCGTAAAGGTGACGAAGAAGTGGGGCACGGACTGAATGGGTGCGTTTTCTCCTAAGCTGAATGTGGCTGTCGGTCTTGCCGGCGGCTTCCTCTTTCGGTTAGCCTCTCATTTCTGTTCTTGGATTACAGAAATTCGTCGAGGTGAACAAGCAGGGAGAGGATTATGAGGATGAAAAAAGCGTTGGTTGCTAAGCGGTTATTTCCAAAAGTGTTCGTTTAGGCGTGTATATGGCAAGGAATCCGCCGTATTCTTCCTTGACCCGCAACTGATGTCTAAAGGCGATGCGCTCTACGATTTGGCGGGTTAATGTGTCGCGGTTTGTCTTGACGTATAGCTCGAAATCTTCCGACTCGTTGTTGATGTTTCTGTTGCGTGATTTCAAGTGGACGCATGTGAACGACATTACTTCTGGAAAGTTGCCGATTTCGCGCAAGAGCTCGATAGCCTCGCGTCTCCGCACCGTTTTCCCCCGCAAATTATTGAGGTCATCGGTTTTTGTTTAATTGGTTTGTTGACAAGTTCCAGTGGAAATCAAGGTTCGTTTTTGAGGTGCAAATGTTGTTTCTTTACAAGTTCAATGTCGATGAAACAACGTCGGCGTGTGAACGGAGATGCATGATTAGTTTTTCAGAAAATAGGTAAAAACATACAATTGAAGGTGAGATAATTGTATTGAAAGTTTCAGTAATTGATTTTGCATCGTTTATGTTGTTGTGGCTGTACAGTCACAAGGGCTTAATAACTGTGTCTGCCGCTAGATAGTTTGGCGAAAAGGTTTGCAGTCGTTGGAGTTGGGCGAGAAACAAAGCGTGGAGCTTTGCGACAACATTGGAAAGATGCTTGCGTTAGAACTCAACACTGAAGCCGTAAGGGTCAAAATCAGGCGGCTGGTTGCTGAATTCGTAAACAAGCGGGACATTGCAGACGAACCTGAACGGTTGCTCAAAAAGCTTGAATGGTCAGTAAGAGTCAAGTTTGGGCATTAATCGCAAATGGTCTTCATGATTTGTCTAGCGATGTTGTTCCTTCTTACCGTAATGGCTTAATCTGTTAATTAAGGAAACAAATGTGGATGTGTAAGGAATGAAAGTCAAACTTGGAATCAAAAACTGCCTCTATCCCATGCCGACGACGCTCGTCGGGGCGTTAGTGAACGGAAAACCCAACTACGTAACCATCGCCCACGTGGGCATAATGGATTTAACATCGGTTTCGCTGGGCATGAACAAGAATCACTACACCAATCAAGGTATAAAAGAACAAAAGACGTTTAGCGTTAACCTCCCGTCGCGAAAATGGTTAAAGAAACAGACTATTGCGGACTGAATTCAGGGATTAACGAGGACAAGGCGCACCTGTTCAAAACGTTCTACGGCACGTTAAAAACAGCACCTATGATTGAAGAATGCGCCATAAACATGGAATGCCAACTCATCAAGACGGTAGATTTCCCTAATCACGATATCTTCATAGGACGAATAGCTGAAGCGTACTGCGACGAAGCTGTCTTGACAGAAGGAAATGTGGACTTCAGCAAAGTGCAGCCCATCCTTTTCGTTATGAATGACCGAAGCTACTGGAAAATCGGTGACAAAATAGGTAATGCTTGGGAAATCGGAAAATCACTCAGAGTTAAGAAGGAAATTTCAGAAAAGTAGCAATATTTTTCATCAGTTCATGTTTATTCCAGAATAGGAATACCTTTTACCATAGCGCTAAATTTTCGTGTTTCCAAGATAGACTGTTTGTTTTCAAGGTTGCGATTTTGCCTTTTTTGTCGTGTACGGATTATCGTTTTTTCGTCTTACGTGTCTTCGGCTTCGCCGTTGTATCGTCCGCTTTTTCTCAGTGAACGGTTTCCTACTACCCCTGCTTCGTCAAGCCTTTTCTCGACGAGCGCCTTTTCGACCGTTCGGACATCAAGGTTGTGCTTAGCCGCCGTCTTCCTCAATGCTAAGAGCAGCCTCAGATAATTCGCCGCCGAAAAAAGGTTAGGCACCTCATTCCCTAACAAAGCCCTCCAAGCATACACATCGAATACTCCGTACTGTTTAGGGTCAAAGAACGCAAGGATGACGCTCGCCAAAACTGGGCTAACCCCCTCCAGCATCATCAGGCAATTCATTCTGCATGCGTCATCATCCAGAGACAAATTAAAAGCCTGACTTGAAACCCGAGCTATTGAAGCTTCATCATTCCTCGCCACCAGCTCCAAAACTCGACGTTTCTTTCCCTCGTCCTCCATGAATTTCCACTCAACCACCATTGCCAGATCAGTTCCCGACATAACTTTCAGTCTTCGGAACCTGGCGCCCAACTCCCTTTCCCTCTGAGCCAGCCACCCCTGGTCTTTATCGTACTTCTGACTCCACTTCAAGAAATCCTTCTTGTCCACGCTTACCCCAAGACAGTTGTATTTCGCGCTATATTTATGGCTGCGGTACCGCCATGTCGCGGTGGAGACGTAAACCGTATTAGGTGTTCTGAGCTAATTCATAAAGGGTGCTTAAGTTGCGTCGTGACCCCCTGCTCGAGAAAGCCCGTAAACTCGCCGACACAGGCAGAGTCGAGTTCCTAGGCAACGGAATCTACAACGTCGTTGGCGACCACGGCACCTACACCGTAGCCGAAGATCACACGGGCAAGCTAAGCTGCAATTGCCAAGGGTTCCTGCTGAAACAACGTTGCAGCCATGTTGTAGCCGTCATGCTCTTATCAAAAGGAAAACACCGACGATGACTCTTCCTTTCATAAAGGAGCTATTGTTTCGAAATGCATTGCTTTCCTGAAGAATCTCGCAATGGCCGAAACAAAGAATAGCATATTGAACAGTTTTAGAATGAAGTTACTGTGATGACAGAGGCACAAACGATAGCGAGAAACACACCTCGGCTTGAACTTCGGCTCTGATGCCTTCCTTGTCCCTTCGCCCATGATTTTGCCGGTTTTCGTGCTTATTTGTCCTCTGGATCACTTGGGCACTGCTGTTTAAAAATCGCCGTTATTCTTGATGTTGAATCTGGTGGAGTTGGGGGCAGGAAACCTTGCAATAACGTTCATTGAAATATGACTTATGTAAAGTACGTCTGTTCGCGAAGCCGTCTTTCCAAAACCGTTAAGGACGTTTCGCAAAAATGGATAAGAAGACCTCTTTCCAAAGTTAAGCAAAGGTCAACGGACATTAACGGAGGAAAAAGAACCTTCAACCTATCCATAATAGAAATGCACAAAGCTTCATTCTTCTTGTTAATGCTAACTTTGGCAATTTGTGCTTCTATATTCTTGTCGCCGGTATTTTCCAGCTCACCCAGCCCATGCGGTTCTTGCCACGGAGGATACTCCCAGTACCTAGACATACTTGAAGGGAACGCTGGAAACTCCCTGCCTTCCATGTTATCCGTCGGTCAAACATCGACAGTTAGGGTAGTGATTGAAAACAGAGTAAACACAGCAAAATACACAGCCCTGTCCAGCGTTTCATTAACTTTAACCTCACTAAACGGTCATTTTACAGTCGCCGCGCCAACCTTTACAGTTGGCACGCTACAGAAAGGCACCGCCACGGCAACTTGGCAAATCACAGCAGTGTCCGTAGGTGCTGATTCTTTAGTAATAAGAGCGAGCGGAAGGAACTCGCATCAGAGTCTCTCATTCTCTGACAGCTACTCGCCAGCTCCCGTTATTTCTGTGGCTAGCCCTCCTTCACCGCCGCCATCCACTTACACTGTCACTGTGCAGTCTTCTCCCAGCGGTGCAACGTCCCCGACCGCTGGTGCTTACACATACAATTCTGGGACTACGGTGACGATCACAGCAACGCCTAACGTTGGCTACCAATTCGCTTCATGGACGGTCAATGGTGCATCAAACACTGCCAATCCCTTAACTTTGACAGTAACTTCAGCAATGACAATAACTCCCGTTTTCACCCCAATTCCGCTATCAACCTATACGGTGACTCTTCAGTCGTCCATAAACGGTGCGACATCTCCTGCCGCAGGCACTTACACGCATACTTCAGGAAACTCTGTTACTTTCACCGCGGCTCCAAGCTCGGGGTATCAGTTTGACTCTTGGACGGTCAATGGAGCAACCTACATGAACAATCCACTAACGATCACGATAGCAATTGATACAACGGTGACACCGAATTTCGTATTGATTCCTCCACCTCCAACGCCCCCTCCAACACCTACAAATTACACAGTAACGATGCAGTCATCTCCGAACGGATCAACAGCGCCTGCCGCTGGAATCTACACATTCCCGTGGGGAAGCCCTGTGACTTTCACCGCCACGCCAAGCTCGGGATATGGTTTCGACCATTGGATAGTCAAAAACGCATCAAACATCGCTAACCCCCTCGATTTGACCATCACTTCTGACCTTGTCATTAGTCCAGTCTTCAAGATTCTGTCACCATCTCCTCAAATAAATCCCATAGCCTCGACGTACACAGTCACAGTGCAACCCGCTCTGAACGGAACGACGATACCAAGCGCAGGAACCTACAGCTATACTTTTGGAGGTTTAATGGTTCTCAACGCGATGACAAACGCAGGTCACAAATTCGATTACTGGGTAATCAACGAAGCGGTAAACGCAAGCAATCCCTTAACCCTTGAAGTAACCAGTAATACTACCGTAGTGCCTATCTTCAGTTTGGCTATCAGCCCACCAATCGCGCCAGCACCGACAGTGCAAGAAAACCAAACGTCAAATGAGCTCCTCACAAAAAACCTCACTATAACGATAGTATCCCCAACCGCAGGCGAAAAATGGCAAGTTGGAACCACACACGAAATAGAATGGGAGACTATTGGAGGAACAACCCCTTTGAATATCACACTGGAGTATTCTTCGTCAAACACCAGCCGAAGATGGACCGTTATCGCCAACAACCTGGCAGACAAAGGATCGCTCGCTTGGACAATCCCCAACGCCTTAACAACTTGCTACATTCGTGCCAGCGTCTTTGGCATCGGAACTGAACCGCAAAATGCAACAGCCCAAGTGGAAATTGAACTCAGTCCTTTGACCCCGAATTTTCAAGCATTCTTAAGTACAGCAATATTGCTACCCTTCGTAATCATAGCCGCAATTTTCCAGAAACGGGAAAACGCAAGCATTAAATCAACACCAATTTCATCTAAGTCATAGATCTCAAGAAAAAGCAGATAATGAGTTGTGGACAGAGTGAGCAGCCACGAATTAGACTCCGCAATGATTCTGATTCATCCGCCCTTAGCCATAATCGGATACGTATTCGTATTTCTCTTTGCTATATCCCTTTTAGTCTTAAAACGCCCCGAGAAAAAGACTGTCAAATTCTTCGGTCTCGCAGCTTGGCTATTCTCCCTCTTAGGGCTTATTACAGGAATGATCTGGGCTCAAGTGGCTTGGGGAAGCTATTGGTCGTGGGACCCCAAAGAAACTCTAACGCTGATCTTTTTCCTATCCGTGTCCGCAAATCAGGTAGCCTATTTCGAGAAAAGCCTTAACCTCACAAAGGGGATTTCTATGATTTCATGCGCACTGTCCATAGTCACCTTGCTAAGCTCATTCATTATCGCTGGATTGCACTCTTTCGGATGATTTTTGCTGCGGGAATGCCCAAAAAGATTCCATCCCTCCATAAAGAATGCAGAGGTGCGGTTCCAATCCGAAACAGAGTCACAATAATATCGTTTGCCAAAACCATTTCGAAAAAATAGAAAATGTGGGAAAACACAATTATCGTTACAGGTGTTGAGCATTAATCCACTAATCAGGCTTTGGGATTAACGATTGCATTGAATTGAACTTCTCTAATTCATTCTCCACGTGGCAGTCTACGCCGTTCCCGCTTCCGCTTCCCCCAACACGTCTTGCAGTAAACAGGCCTGTGCGGGTCAGGCTTAAATGGAACCTCACACTCGACTCCACACTCGCTACAGAACGCGTTATGCAACATTTCTGCGACTTCACCTTCCTCAGGTCCTTTGAACAGGCGGTAGCGTTTCAACCTCGGCCATGCGGTTTTCGCGTATTTCAGCATCTCAGGGTGAGCCTTCAGCCACCGCATCATGTGGAAGAAGCTTTTGGCGCGTTTTTCCTCGCGCTCAGCCAAGGGTTCGTACCCGAGGTTCCGAATCTCGTCCAGGTACGCTATCTCCGTTAGCCGTTGTGCTTCGCCGACGACTCTTATTCGTTGAACGAGTTTTTCGTCTAGAGTCTTCTTCAGATCGGCTGCCGCTTCGTCGAAAATATATCCTTGGCACAGATGCACCTCTTCATCTGGCTTAGCATTCATGCACCCAAGCAGTTCCAACGTGATCTTAGACGCTTCAGCCAAGTATCCCTTGTTGCAGTATAGCTCTGGTTGAAAGAACTTCACGTCGATGAGCTTGTACTTGAACTCCGCGGTTTCAGCTCGGTAAGCTCCGATCAGTATGCCGAAAAGTAAGTCACCGCTGCCCGCGTCGTCCACGATAATCGTCACTCAGACGTTCGCCTCGTTCTTCGGAAAGAAGCTTATGCTCGTATAAAAACAGTCCGTCACGAAGTAGTTAACTGGGAATCTGTATTTTGCGTAAGCAAAGCTTTTGTCTCCTTCAAGGGCTTAGCTGTTTGCAGGGTGCGGTCTTGAAGGCCACGAAGCAAAAGCGCAAACGAAGCAGGTTGGTTGTAGCTCTCCTCTTGCCAGCGTTGGTTTTTGTCTGGCTGGTAGGGTGGAGTATGTACTGGCTCGGGCACCAAAGAACAGACAAAAAGAAAAACAAACCCGCACCTAAGGAAGACAATGTAAAGCTGGTCCCTGCTGTAGCACTTGAAGAGCCTCCAGAAATAGAAGGATAAGAAACTAGCTCTCTGAGAAACTTCTCCAAACTCCCAGCGTTACGTCTTTCTTTGCCCTTACATAACTAAATGGGAAAAATGTAATCATTAAAAATCTGCTGATGGACGGAATTCTGATTTCGATTTTAGCATCAAACACGTTCACAGATTGCATAAGTCAATTGACTTGAGGTATGGCTATCAATAAGAAATATTTATGCGAATAATCTGGTCGCAATTGGCTTTGCGGGCAACTTAGTGGCTTAAAACCCAAAGAATGATATACAAAAACAGACAAAATGGCCAATGGCAATGTTGAGGGATGAAGTATGGTGGAGATAGAAATCATCGTTGTCATCGGCAACACACTCGTGATTTTAGCCACGTTTATCGCGACACTTTACAGAATAAGAATCGAGCGCGAGCAAACACGACTCTTCAAGCAGGACGTGAAAGCCAAGGACTGCCTGGAGGCTCTAAGAAAATACGTGAAGGCGGAGCGCGAGTCGCTGAGTGTCATGGATAAGGAAGAGTTGAAAGGTTTTCTGGATTACCTGCAGAAGCTAGGAGAATGCTAGCCCGGACTATTGGTACTTAAGGTCAGGAAGACCTGATCAAAACGATTTACAAGCATCCTTCGACAGCGTAATGACCTGTGGAAGAGAACTTGGCTAAATTTTCTCGGTTATCGTGGTTGCCAGTCACTTTAACAGTACTCTCCCGTGCGCAGAGAGGTTGTTTCAGCGACTGTCTTTTTAAGAGTTTGCAGCACAGGCATGAAGCCTGAGTGGTTTCATATGAACAAGAAAATAGCCGTCTTAGCCACTGAAGAAGACCTTCTCGTTGACTTGACGTTTCACAATATGCCGGCATCTTTGCTTGCCGAGTTTGCCGAGAAAATCGTGAGACCCTACTACCAGGGCAACATGAACGCCGCAATCCAGGACCTGCTCCACAAAACCATCGCAGAACAAGACTTCTTACTCTCCCACATTACCCACGTTAGAACGTGAGGTCGCAGGGTATGGGTTTACAGGAACAGCTTTGGAATTTGAAATTGAAGGATGGAGAGTTTCAGAAAAGCTCCGCAAAGCTAAGAGGAGCGGGAAGCTTTTGACATACTGATGGATCTGAGTAGAAACAATGCGATGGCAGTGGTAGTGAAGCGTGCAACCCGTAATCTTTGAGCAAATGGTGAATTGTCTATTCGGCGGAAATTGGTGCAGAACGCTTGACTACGAGCTCAACGAAGTGCTGTCCCAATATCTGCGTTCAGGAAAGAAAAGAAACCGAAAGCAAATAATAAAATGGAACCCAACACTATGAATGACCTAATGACAAGACAATCGACGCTTTTCCAAGAAACCGAACCAACTGTTCTAGCTGAGCTTGACTTGGAGGAAGCTGGAAAACTCGCGGAAGCAATCAAAGCCGCCGTCGAAGCTCACTGCGAAAAGATTGAGGTTGCAGGAAGCATCAGACGACAAAAACCCAAGGTGCATGACATTGACTTCGTTGTGGTCGCGAAAAGCGATTCCGATTGGCAAGGGATTAACGAAATTCTGAGACGAATGAAGGCAAAACCAAACTGCTCAGGAAACCAGCTCATAAAAGCATATTTTCCTTGCCAAAACGGACTCTTCCAAGTTGACTTCTACCGTGCAAAACCATCAACCTTCGGCATTCACCTGCTCATCCGCACCGGCTCAGCTGACCACAATTGTGGCTCGCAGGCTACGCCATTTCAAAAGGAATGAGGCTCAAGTACAGCGAAGGCCTCATCAAAGACGCAATGCCAATCGCTGGCGAAGACGAAAAAGGAGTATTCTCCGCTTTAGGGTTACCTTGTCCTTTGCCGACGGAGCGAGAGATCGTTGACGGCAAGCCCATTTGGATGCCCAAAGAATAAGCAGCCATTTGGAGACCATTGGCGAAGTGGCGGTATGAAAATGATGCTCACATATCCAAGAATGGTAGAGCTGAATACTCAGAATGGTATTTGTAAAGGGTAAAGAAATGGAGGGTAAGCCCTAGACTGTTGAGGAGGAAAGGCAGCTTCAACAACTTTTGGCGGAGAAAAAATCAGTTAGAGTTATCGCCAGGACTATGGGCAAAAGTCGCGATTGCATTCGCCAGAAGGTTATGCGTCTTGGATTAGAAGTAGTAGTACAGGAGAAAAAAATTTCACCGTGTACTACTACTACTGATGAGCTACCTTTGCCTGAAGAGTTGCCGAGTGTTTATCACTTATAGAGGAACGTTTTGCTAGCCTCGACTTCGAGATTTTTCTGCTTGCAGCTAGCAAATCTTCATGGCTTGATTCAACTCGTTTTTGGCGAAAACGTGTAGTTCTCGAAGCTTTGTCTCGGTTTTAGCTTCTGCAGTCACTCTTATGATTGGCTCCGTGTTCGACGGCCTCAACAAAACCCAGCCCGCTTCATCCAGCAGTTTTATTCCGTCCACGTCGAGAAACTTGAGACCTTCGGATTTGAATTTGGATTTCAACTTTTCAATAACTGAAAACTTAACTTCATCGGAGCAGGCGAAGTTCTCCTCGTAGATGGAGGGATACTTAGGTAAAGAATCGAACAATGAGGAAAGTTTCTCGTTCGACTTTGACAGAATCTCGGCCATTCGCAGACTGGCAAAAATCGCGTCGTCTCCCCCGTTTGTTTCGCCAAAGTAGAAATGACCGCTCTTCTCTCCGCCTAAGGCGCCGTCTTCAGACGTCATTCTGTCCATTATGAACGTGTGACCAACCTTCTCGACTATTGGATCTCCACCGTGTTCTTTCACGTATTCCTCAACGACCATGGAGCAACTGAGTTCACATACTACTTTCGCACCCTTCTTCCTTTCGAGAACATCTTTGGCAAAGATTAGCAACGCCAAGTCGCCAGGGATAGTTCGTCCCTTCTCGTCCACGAAAACCGCTCGGTCACCGTCCCCGTCGTATCCAACGCCGAAATCCGCTTTAGACTCAACCACCTGCTTCTTCAATTCGCCTAGCGTGGACTCTTTGGGCTCGGGCAGATGAGCAGGAAACCGTCCATCAGGCTTCTCGTTCAAGGTCTGAATCTCGCATCCTTGCCTCTTGAACAATGAAGGCACGAATAATCCGCACACTCCGTTCGCGGTATCCGCCACGATTTTCAGTTTTCTTTGAACCTGGATCTTGCTTGAAACGAAGCGTGAGTAATGCTCGAAAATGCCTTCGTATTTCGTTGTTTTTCCCCGTTTCGACTCAAGCTTGCTCAAGTTAACAGTCTTAGCGATTTTCTTAATCTCATCCATCTTATCGCCATAGATGCAGCCTTTTTGGCTAAACATCTTGAACCCGTTCCATTCCGGCGGATTATGCGAAGCGGTAATCATTATCCCAGCGTCTTTCCGCAGCTGGTTCGTCGCGAAGTACACCATTGGAGTTGACACGACCCCCACGTCGGTAACGTTACAGCTGGAATTTAGCCCAGCTACAAGTCCGTTTCTTAGATGCTCCCCACTTAACCTGACGTCTCTGCCCACCACCACTTCGCCGCGTTCCCCGAGAAACTGGGCGAAAGCCACGCCAAGAACGGTTGCAACATCCTCGTCAAGTTGCTCAGGGAAGACACCTCTAATGTCGTAGGCTCTGAAAAGACGGTCAAAATCGACTTTTTTTGAAACAGCCAACGCTTAATCCCCGAGTATGCTAACTGCTACGGGCTTAATTTAATTTATATTTTGCCACGTCAAGCCCCAAGTTCGTTTGGTCAACGTGCTCTGTTTCTTGAGAAAACGAGTCAACTCCTCACGTGTCGGATGTGCTCCATCGGGACTTGACAGATAGCAAGCCGCAACAGCGTTACCCAAAGTTAACCTCGATTCGTCAGATAAACCGTTCCCGTCTGCGAATATGTTTCCCGCGTTCCAAGCATCACCCGCACCCGTTGCCCTCAACGCTTTTACCTTGAACGTTGGAACCACCACCTCGCTCTTCCCCGTAAACGTCGCGGAGAAACTCGTCGTATGCAAGTCAATCCTCGCGGACAACTGCCCAGCTAAGTATCTTGCGGATTCCATGGCTAACTCATCAAAACGCAGATTACCTTGTTCAGCTCGAAAATCCTCTTTCAGTTGCGTTGCATATGTTACCGCTTCGTTCTCGTTCAGACTCAAAACATCCACCAAACGGGTTCTGAGAACGTTCTCCACGAGTTCTGGGATTTTGCCGCGATTAGGAGTTGGATCTGCAGTGTCAAAGTAGGTTTTGCCTTTTCCCCTCGTTTTCACCATTCGGAAGACGTTTTGAGCCAGCTCTGTGCAGTGGTTTCTGGTTCCTGCCCAATTGAAAACACAAACGTAGTCGGCATTCCTAATCAAATCACAATCTTCATCCGACAAGTCGGCAGGACCAAAATCGGCTAGCGAACCCAAATCTCTGAGCATAACGTTAACTTTGCCTTCTTCACCTTCAAACTCCAGCGCTGTCGTCAACGACGCCTTAGCCAAAACCTTAACGTGTGATGTGTCAATGCCAAGAGGTTTAAGATGAAAATTGATTTGTTGCAGACCAAGCTCGTTTGTGCACAAGATTGGTGTGACTTTGACGCCTAGGGCTGCCAATGCTGACGCGGTGTTGACTGCGTTTCCGCCCCGAAGGTCGGTTTGGCTGATGTCGTCTATGCTGCCGCCTTTCCGCTTTAGCCACGTTCTCTATTTCCGCGGCGAATTCCAGCGGGGCTTGTTTCAGCGTTATTAGTCTGTCCTGGAAAAAATCAGGCATAACCACAACGTTGATTCCGCCAGAAACTCGGTTAAGTGCCGTCAGTATCTCGTCCATGCAGCTTTTCAAAGTGGAGCCTTCCTCAGGGGTATTCTCCCGAAAAGCCTAAATACCTTTGCCATACACGAACTAAGAACTATCCGAAAAGTGAATAAAGTGAGAAAGAGGGGAATAATTCACGAAGTTTAAGGCAGAGATTTGTTTGCTCTTGGCGGCAATTGCGCTCTTCGCTGTCAGCGCTTTCTTATACTCATACACCCTTCAAACGTCGACTGAGGCATTATCCGCATCGGCGGCTTTGCCTGAATATCCATACCAAAGCTACGCTTTCTCGTTCGTCGGCTTTGGCTCATTGCTCATGACCACTGCTTCAGTTTCTTTTGTAAAGCGTAGCAAAACCGCGTGCGTGAGAATGCGGACTGGTAGAGCTTAACGAAGAATTGCGCTGATCAGAATCCAGACTAGGTCTCCGAAGAGCAAAGCGAAAACTAACCCAAAAGTTATGA
Source organism: Candidatus Bathyarchaeota archaeon (assembly GCA_963749465.1). Lineage (GTDB taxonomy): Archaea > Thermoproteota > Bathyarchaeia > Bathyarchaeales > Bathycorpusculaceae > UBA11855. The sequence goes on from CAVVMH010000006.1 coordinate 17,016, forward strand.
AGATTAGCATCGGCAAGCCTGGGGTCGCCCAAACGTGACGGTCGATTCTTCCAAGGTCAGCCGCTTTTGAGAGGCGAGCTACTGTTTCATCTCTGCCCTCATCTTTTGGCACGACCATAAGGGTTCGTTTTGGTGGATTTTCAACGTTTTCTTCTTGCACATCTTCCATGGGATAAATATGCCACGTTTCTTTTAGCTTCTGGAGTAGGACTCTGTGTCCAGTGATCATGACAAGCAGTTTCTTCCCCAATGACTCTTTTGCCAAGGTGCCTTCAAAGAATTTCTTGCCCGTTCTTGCGTGCCAAACGACGTTGTAGAGGAGCATGTAGATGCCTGTTGCCGCCGCGAATAGGATGCCGTTGCTGAAGATTGTCAGGGGGAAGAGGTTCTGGGCGAGGGGCGATTCGCCCAAGCGGCTGACGTTAGGGAAAACCGCGCCAGTGCTGAATGGTAATGCTAGTGCGATGCACATTAAAGCCTTCGAGTCGGCGCCCCCGAATCCGCCCGTGTAAAATAGTAAGATGGCTATTACTGCGGTTACTCCGAAGCTCAGTCCGAACAGTGGCAGCTTAGATGGGTCGTAAAACCCGAGTTCGACGAGGGATAATGTGAGAGCTATGGGTGCGTATATTGCCCAGACGCGGTTGCTGACTTCTCGGGTCTTATAGTCTCTCCATGAAGCATACAGTAAGAAGCCCAATGACACCGTGATTCTTGTGGCTGCGAACAATATCTCCAAGCGCCAAACACCTGCAGAGTATTTGCAGTTTATGTCTAATAAACAATGGTCCTAATCAAAGCCAAAAAAGAAGGCTGTAGAGTCTAATGAGTCTTCTCTCGCAACTCTAAGAATTTGTCTGTGGTTCGGAATAGGCGCGTTGAAGGCGCTGTTTATTAAATATGCATATTCTCGAAACAAAACAAACCTTAAATTTCCCAACCATGAGCATACTATTGGAAGGATGCATATGAACTCTGAAGGTGCTAATTCAAAGAACCCTGGTTACTTTCTGTCTTTTTATGAAGCGATGAGAGAGAAAGAATTGAAGAAGCTTCGAATTGCTAAATGCCCGGTCTGCAACAAGGCGAATGTCTATAGACTGTCGTCCTTGGGCGAAGTGGAACTGCACTGCAAGTCTTGCAAAGCACTAATTGAAGTCGACAGATTCAAAGATCAGCCCCCAGGTTAGTTTGTTAAGTTTTCAGTTTTTTTGACGTTTGTCTCAATTTTTCCCGATGGACAAGTTACGGGTTGAAGTATAACGTGACAAAGGGCACGTTCTGTCCGTAACTACTGGCAACAGCGGTTACGTCGTTGTTTTTTCGTTTGTTATTGTCATGTAGCGATTAGGGATATGAATGGAAGGTTTTGTCCATAGTCATATGCTCCGACCTTTCCGGTCAAAATCAAGTTTACACCAGTTATTCCAGCGCCAATATTGCTACCTCCGCACTGAAATGGACCAAAGTATAAGGTTGTTGTCTCATTATAATTAAGGATTTTGAATTGAGTTGAAGTCATGGGTGTTATTCTGCCAGCAGTCACATTTGCCAAATTCCAAACTTCGCCTTTGATGGCACCAGATGAAGGTGAAAAAATCCAGAGGGTGCTCCTGTATGTAAGATTGATAAATCCGCCGGTAGGATCCATGTTTGTAACGTTAACACTGAAAGCTATCTTTTCGGAACGTGGAAAAGTATAAGCAGGATTTTCAGCGGTAAGGTAATTTGAACTGTCAGCTATATACGTTCTGAAAGATTTGAAATACAACGCGATTGAACCTATGCCTTGTGAAATTAGCGCGGTGTTAGCATCATATGAGGTTGTTCCGTTGAAAAGGTGGATGTTTCCTGTCGCGTTAAAGTCTAAACCATTTGCTCCCTGTGGTCCAGTCTGATGGGCAGGGTAAAGTGGTACTGTGGTGCCTCTTGCAGTTGTCAACCAGCCATAGAATAAATCTCCAGCGACTGCGTCTGGAACTAAAACGGTTTCGCCAATTGGCTGACTTTCACCAGGCAATAGGGTGTATGTGGTGGGATTTAGCTGTGCCTTGCCATGAGTTGGACGGTTGAGATCTTGAAGCCACAATGTCTTTATGGTTACGGATATTGGTCCATCATTCTGAATCCCAACGGAAACTAAAACGTTTCCTCCAGCCCCAACTGTATAAATTGGTAAGCTGGTCACGTTAATGCTCTCGCTCTTCTGGTATAGGACGAGGTCGTTGACTCCTGAGACAGCTTCAACGTATCTGTTGTTCTGTTGAAGTGACCATACAAAGAAAGTTCCAGTCAAAGAGACAATTACCAAAATAGCGAATATGGCTCCGACTATCGAAGAGAATGCTTTCTTGTTGGAGATTATGTTTTTGTTTCTTTTATGATGATCCGACAAAGGTTGATCCACTCTCCGTTACTATTTTTACTAGATAAGGACTTGGTTCTGACAAAGGAATCTCAATCCAGAAGAAAGCTTCTTCACCTACGTCTATTGAAGGGACTGTTGTTGATTCATCTCCAAGCGGATGAAGATCAACGGCTGTACCTGCTCCGCTGTTAACATAAACTTTGTTAATGGTCACATTTTGCAGTCCACAATTGAGAAGATACACTTTCAAGTGGGTGCTGTCAACCTTGACGACGTATTCAAAAACGATTTTCTCCTGCAATTGCTCAATACTTGCATTCACATCGCCAGTATACTGTGTCTGGTAGGTAGACGATTGGTACTGAGACCAGGAGACAACCACAAACCCAACAACTATAACAGCAGCTATGAGAATTATGTTGGATAGAACTGCGTTTAAGGCTCGTCTGCTTTTTATCAGTTTGTGGACTGGTGCGATGGCAAACACATGTTGCTTTAAGGTTTGTCGTATTTTTTTCGTAGCTCTTTTGTGCTGAAGGCTAAGTTTCATGTTCATTTTTTCTCCTGGGTCAAATCTTAACGAACAAAGGAATGACCTTTGCAGCTACTATCGCTATTATCACGAGGATTGTCGCATGCTTGAACCCTGCAGCAACCGATTCTTCGCTTATTTTTCCTGCCACTATGCCGATTAGGTAGCTGTGGAAAACGACTGAGGTCATGAATATCAGCTTGATCGGACCATTATCTTTAGGCGTTGCTGGTTGTCCAGGCAAGCCCGAAGGAACAACGCTGCCAGTGGTGAAGCTCAGCATCATGATTGTTGTTGCCACGAGCAGAATCGAAGCCAAGTAAGGCATCATCACGTACGGGCGCACTGACATCCTCTTCTCCTTCTCAACCTCTTGTGTCAAATTGTTGAATCTGGCAAGCGATTCAATCATAGCAATTGTGCCCCCGCCGACATCGATCGTTTCTACAAGGAGGAACATGACAATCTGCGTCATCCAACTGCGGGTTCTGCTCAGGAAGTCCATAATGACCTTTTTAAGAGGTATGCCCCACGATATTTCTGAGCTTATCTTGCGCAATTCCGTGCTGAAAACGCCGTAGTCACGACGAGATAAATTCTCGATGCATTTCTCTGGGGATAAACCAGTCTTTCGGACTTCGGTTAAGTCTCTTAGGAAGCTAGCGACTCCCTGATTCCATGCCCATTTTTCTCCTGTTCAACCTAATGAAAACTATTGCTGCGGGACCAGTGGCAACAACCAGTGCAATTGCAATTGCAAGTGGAAGATCTATTATGGTTGAGATCCCGGTTAGCAATGGGATGTTAATTACTCCCATGAAACTGGTTAGCAGCAAGAAGAGTGCCACTGCTATTATGCTGGAGATTCCGAACACCTTGTAGGGACGCATGTCTGTTAGTGGTGTTTTCGGCTGCATGCTATGTGCCATATAGATGAACATCAACGACATCATTGGCGTGAAGAGATATGTGTACAGTATGATACCAGACATCATCGACGTCGCTGCTGTGGCCTGAATTTCATTCACTGCGAACAGTATGTAGAAGCAGAGGGACATCATCACCATGACAATGATGAAAGTCTCCAGCAACATCCCAAGACGCTCAGCCGCAGCTTTCACACGCAAAGCACGTGTCTTGAATATGTCCTCAGCTTTGCGCTCCAGAAAATGACCTATGTCGCCACCAATGATAACCGTTGAAGAATACCCCGACAGGAAATCCTTGAATATGTCCAGAGGGTTCTTTTTCGCCGCAGCTTCCATAGCCGATAATGGGTCTACACCGAAGATTTCAACATCTTTTATGATCTCTCGCGCCTCGCTTCGCATAGCCGGCATCAACTCAACATCTGTTAGTCTCCTGAAACTGCTATAAGGAGCAATGCCGCCTGAAGCCATGACGCTAATGTAGGCCGAAGCGAAAGGCATCTCCCTTTCCAGACTAGTTGCTCTGTCGCTGGCTTTGGACATCGGCGTGACCATGAAACCAACGATCACGTAGAAAGGAAGTGGGACTAGGAAGAGTATGGGCAAGAACCCGTAAACTAGCAGAAGTATGGTCGAAATTACTGAGACGGGGATCGTCAAAGTTGCCACGAACAACATCAGTGAAACGTACGTCTCAGGGTAAATTCTGATTCTAGCCTTCTCAAGCATAGGTTTGAGTTGGAAGATGCGATTAAGGAAGGATGGTGCTATGCCTCCGAAGAGGCGGAATGACCAGCCCTCAAGTTTCTTTAGGAGTGGCAACTCTCAATTCCTCCCCAGCTAGAACTTTTTCGTAGATGTGTTTTGGTCTCGCGTAGTACTCTGCGATAATTGCCGCAACATCTTTGTAGCTTCTTACGTTACGCTCGCGCATCCAGTGAAGAACGCTTTTGCGCCTACCGATCTCTTGCATCAAGACTGATTTGTCGATGCCTTGACTTTCAGCTATTGAAGAGAGCATAATGCTGTTTTCCAGGTCAACTTCGTGGTCATCTCTGTTTGGATCCCACTTGAAAGGAACCCTGTAATCCTCGTAATCGGCGATTTCGTTGACTGTGATGACTCTTCTGTACGCGCGTTTCTCGTTGTTCTTCGTAAGATGAACCCTCTGTATGGAAAGAATCACGTTCATGAGAGGAATGTATGCTGGCGAGATTTCCATGGGTTTCTGAGTTAACCTTTTGACTGCTGAGTCCAAGTTTTCAGCGTGCATGGTGCACATGCCACCGTGGCCTGTGGCTAAGGCTTGAAAGAGAACGTACGCTTCTTGCCCTCGAATTTCACCCACGACAAGTATGTCGGGGCGGTGTCGCATAGAAGTCTTGACGAGGTCGAATAGCGCGACTTCGCCGACGCCGGTTCCGCCTAGTCCGTAGCTTTGTCTGGCGATGAGTGAAACCCAGTTTTCAAGGGGCAAGTTTAGTTCTGCAGTCTCTTCGATGGTTATGATTTTGCTTCCGGGCTTTATGAGGCACGCCAGGGTGTTGAGAGCTGTCGTTTTTCCTGCGGCAGTTCCTCCGAGAACCATGATTGATGCCCGGTTTTCGAGGCACATCCAGAAGTAAGCTGCCATTTCCTCGGAGAATGTGCCTATGTTGATGAGGTCAATTATTGAGTATGGGTCTTCTCTGAATTTTCTGATGGTGAACGCTGTGCCGAACGGAGTGATTTCACGTCTATAGCAAACCGCAAGCCTGTGTTTGCCAGGGAGAGATGCGTCGACGATTGGGAAGGCTGAGCTGACGTGTTTTCCAGCCATGTGAACAAGTTTAACGACCATGTTGTCAAGGACTTCATCACTCTCGAACTCTAGGTTTGTTTCGATGCTTTCGTAGTTCCTGTGCCAAATGTAAACTGGCTTGGTTACTCCGTCGCAACTGATGTCTTCTATGTTCGGGTCACGCATTAAGGAGTCGATCTTGCCGAAGCCAACGAGGTCCCGTTCTGCATGGTAGAGAATCTTGTACCATGAAACGTCGGGCAGCCAGCCTAAGCTGATGCGGTATTTGTCGACGATTTTCTTGGCTTCTTCAGCGAAGAACTTACGCGGGTCAGCAATTTCCTCTTTTGGAGACTCGATTTCGGCGAGGAGTATATCGAGTATGCGATCGTAAACACCTCTTTCCAGAGGATCAAGCTGCAGTTCGTCGAGTATGTATTTGTGTTCGCCCGTTTTTGGGTTTTGGATTACAGCAACGTGGGAGAAGGGCTCGTAGAGAGGATATTTCTCAACTATCTTGAGTCCTTTTGGAATAGGCTTGGTTTGTGGAGGAGCTGCCACCACTGCCTGTTTTTGGCTTTTCTTGAAACGGATTGGGTTTTTGATCTTTTTCAGCCCTGACAAAGATAGTTTTAGGTGCGGTTTTTGGGGCATTCCAGAGTTCTCCGTAGCTATGTTGGACTTCTCGACACTATTAAATATTACGTCTTCATACATAATATTGCAGACATGTTAAACACAAATACAGATTACGAATAAGAATTACATTAAGCAAGAAAAACTCAAAAAACTAGAGACCTCTTTCTCAATTAGTCACCGTCAATTTCTGAGGATCGCCACACAAGAAATAGCTCAAGAACTCGCTGCAATCCCAAGATTCTCAGTAGAACAATGACTCACTCATATTCTCGCATTCTTGTCTCACAAACCCATTCACGGATCAGATAACATAATGGTCTGGAGGACAACGCAGTTACATATAATTAGAACTGTTGACTTTTCGGACAGAAGAAACTTACGTTTAGTTTATAGAACAAAGAAAAGAAAGGGGCTGCCCTCATTTTGGTGAGGGGTTTAACCTGCTATTTTTCTGCGTACTAATAATAGGCTTGCGATAGCTGCTATTGCTGCTATGAGTGCAAGAACCACTGCGATCCAGATCGGTACGTTTACCTGTCCTGGAATGGCCTCAGTGGTGGTTTGTACATCGTCGACAGATGCTTGGAGTGTGCCAATGCTGGTTTGTATTGTTGCTACTTTTCCGTCTGTTGATGTCACTGTTCCTTGGAGAGTTCCAAGGTCTGTTTGTATTGTGGCTACACCGTTCTGTATGCTTGTCACTTTTGTGTTGATTGCGCTCAGATCAGTTGATAGTGATCCGACGCTGGTGGATATTGTGCCTACTGTTCCGCTGACGCTGGACAGTGTGCTGCCTAGATGATTGTACGGTTGTTGTCAGTGTTCCGACAGAGGTTTGCACTGTTGCAAAACCGTTGCTGATGCCTGTGATCGAAGCCGCTATGGTTGTCACGTTGGTCCTGATGATTCCAGTATCTGTCCTTATTGTTGCGACGTTGCCGTTGATTGCGATTACAGTTGCATTAAGTGCGTTCAGGTTGGTCAGTATGGTTCCAGTGGTGTTGTTTATTGTTGTAACGGTGGCGTTGATTGCTGCGAGTACACCTGCTGAGCTTGTCACTGGGTCAGCTAACACGTTGAATGTGGCGTTTGCGACTGGTCTGTTGTTGCCGCCTGCTTCATACAGAGCAACTACGTGCAGTCCTGGTTGGAATCCTACCCTATGAAACGGAAGCTGACTGAGCCGAGACTGCTACCACTTTGACCGGGTGCAATGCCGTTTGTTGTGTTTCCGAATGGTGAGAAGACGTTGTCTATTGCAACGAAGAAGGTGTCGGCTATGTCAAAGCCGGTTCCTGAAGCAATGACTTCGGTGTTTGAGGAATTGGCGTAGAACTCTGTTGGGCTAAGGGTGAAGGCTGCTGTCACGGTGAATGTCTTTGAAGCTGATGTTGCACCGGTATCGTTTGTCGTTGCGGTAACCGTGTTTGATCCGCCTGCGAGCCTGATGGAACATTGAATGTTGTCGTGAATTGACCGTTTGCATCAGTTAAAGAACCATTTCTGATTGTTGCTGAAGTACCGAATGTGATGGTTGCATTGTAAACGGTTCCTGCGGGTGTTCCCGATGCTGGGAAGCCGAAGCCGTTAACTGTCACTGTCGTTCCGATTGGTCCGCTGGTTGGGCTAATTGTTATTGACTGCACAACGTTAACGAAAGTAACGAATTTCTGAAGGCCGCTGTCGACTAAGGTAATGTTGTGGCTGCCGAAACCTGTTCCAGGCACTGTAAAGGTTGCATTGAAGTAGCCGGTTTCGTTCGCAGTGCCACTAGTTGGATTCAAGTTTATTGAGTTGTCCCATAGCATGGTCACTGCGCCAGGGTAAAAGAAGTTGCCGACGATTCTGAAGTTGTCGCCAACGCCTACGGAAATGGTTGTGCCTACAATCGTTGGAACCAAGTCGAAGCTAGTGAGGTTTCCATAAACGCCTGTAGCGTTCTGAAGGTTACCAGCAATAGCTGATGCGCCACTTCCTGATCTAGGTCTGCCAAGCTGTAGCAAACCTCTTTGGCTTTCAGTGTATGTCGCTGTGTAAGTTGCTGCCGTGGCGTTCTCGATTGCAGTGAATGTGATAGTGTTAGTTACTGGAGCTGAATCGCCTGCTGCGGGAGCTTGCATAAGGTCAGGAGCGGGCATGGTAAAGTTGAACTGGCCAAGAGCGTTTGACTGCGTGAGATTAGCGAACCTTACGATTGCCAAAGTGATTGGATTAACGTACGAAAGGTTCACAAGTGCGTTAGTTGGGAAAGCGTTTCCGCTGACTATGATTGCAGTTCCTGCGGAGCCTGCTGCGGGTATGATTCTTAAGGATGCCGTGACGGTGAAGCCTTGAGTTACGGCTAATGCGGTTGTGAAGCCGTCGAATGCCTTAATGAAGTAAGTTCCTCCAGCGATGTTCAGTGGGATTGATCCGTTAACCCAGCCATCTCCGAGTGTCCAAGCGCCGCCTGGAAAATTGACAGCGTCGGTGACTTGAGTAACAGTGGCTGATCCTACGGAAGCAACGTTGAACAATGGAGTATATCTTATGTCTCCGGTTGATACTTGTGACAACCCGTCTTGGCTCAGCAGTAGGTAGAATTGGCTACCAGAGAAAGTTACATTGCCAAAGTACAGGGTAATGTTTGCTCCAGCGGGTACTGGCGTGATTGGCAAGGTCTGAAGTGCTACCGTGTCGTTGATGAGAATGTTTCCAGTTGATGCGAAAGCGAGTGGAATTAGTGTTAATGCTAGTGCTGCTAGAAGCAATGCAGTTATGATTTTCGCCTTTATTTTTTGCATTTTTATTTTGTCTCCTAATTTTTATTTTCGCGTACCCTTATATCGAGTATATTACTATTTATGCCTTCTGTAAACAGAGTAAGTAAAAAATGCAGACTTGTATACACGGCTCCCATAAACGTATATACTTACATGTTAAAACAGGAGCCAAAATTCAGATTTTAGACTCTATAATTATCATTCCTTTCAAACTGTCGACCTGTTCAGTCTTGTAGCCTAAACCGTCCATGACGCCTTGGATGAACTTGGCAAGCAATTCTGTCCCTTCGGTTGTCAACACCGTTGATACGCACCTAATCTTAACAGATGCCACCAACTCTTTCACTTCCACCTCATTCAAATCCCACCGACTGAGTTCCAAGAATAAACCGAAGGCCTTGACAGGATTGTCAAACTTCTCTTTCAAGTATTTTCCGTGCCATCGTCCACTTTCGAACCACTTAGCCAGAAGCACCTCTCGCTTGTCAGGATAAACCTCGGCGACAAGAAAATCAAGCACACCAGATGGCACAAAGACCCCGCCCAAAACTCTGTGCGCCTGCATCACACTAAAGAAATCCGCCACCTGTTTTACGTCGTACCCTTCGTCGTTTACTCTAACTGATTGCCTCAGAGAATCCTCCACTATTTTTCCCACGGATTCGCCTCGATTCCTTGAGATTTTTGCAATGCCTTCGATGAGACCTTCGGAAACATAGACAAGCTTTTTCCCTTTGGTTCTCGCCATTAGCCATCCTTCTTAGCGGCTTCTAAGCGTATGTTTCCCCGTCCAACCTCTTTATACGTTATCCCATAACCGAAAGCTTCTAGAATTCCCTCGAGAAATCGATTAAAAAGAAGTGTATATGATTCTGAAAACCTCGGGCTTAACACGCGTATTGAAACTTCCTTTTCCGACTTTTCCATCGTGAAGTCAGGTATGTTCCAACTGAAAACCTTTAGATCTCTTTTAACTGCCGAGAACGGGTCTTCCGCCCCACGGGAAATGTATTGTCTGCCGATCCAAACTCCAGCGTCAAACCAGGTTGTCAGGGTTTTTTCCTTCGCTCTTTGGTAAGCTATTTCAGACGTATCATACAATAGACTCTCCAATACGAGAGTGAAGCTTGCGTTTTTGACTGCCTTAATAATCCTGTAGTTATCGACCGCTTCGTCTAGGCTTATTCCCATTGCTTCCACGCTAACAGCCAACTCTAACAGATTGTTTACCATCCCAAAAATAGTGAAGCCCTTACTACTTGCCATTTTGCCGAGTTTATCCGCCAAATCCTCCCGCGCCGCAAGCATTTTCCGTCTACTGCCCTTCATCGATCCTCATCCTTAGCGATTCTGCTATTACCGATAATAGATTTCCTCCTAAAAGAGTTTGGCTCTTTACGTATCTATCTTCCTTCACTGATTATGAGAATACCAAGAAGTATCGTTCTATTTCAAAACACATTTTCAAAGAAATACTGATGAAGCGAGACGCAATCAACTCTAACTTCAGAAATCGCTTCCACTTCAAAGTGAATTCTGCAATGGTCAAAATGTTTTTAGGCGAAGCTCCCTACAGACTGTAACAAATCGAGAAAACAGACAGAGCAAAAACGATGACTGAAACGCCAAACGAAAAGTCCGAAATGTCGGCTTTCCAGCAGACAGACTTTGAAAGAATCACCCAAATCGTCACTGCAGAATTCCAAGTAGAAGATTCCCTAATGGAATATGGTACACCTACGTATTATCTTAAGTGGCCTCAAGAAACAAAGCAGGCTTTTCTCAGGCTGCTCCGAACGCTTGAAGAAATGAAGCTCATTGCCTTCCTCAGGAAAGTCAACGGTCGCGTTGTCCTCAGAGTGGTTGTGAAACCTGCTGTGAAACCGAGTGACCCCAAAGATTTATTGGGTTTTTTTCTTCGCCACTGTTGCTACGACATTCGTTGCGGGTTACTTGAGTTTCGAAGGAAGTGGCTTGAGCCCGTTCTTAACTGGGGCGATTTTCTCGGCGGCTATAATGACGGTGCTAGGTGTTCACGAGATGGGTCATAAGATTACTGCGAATAGGAGGAAAGTCGATGCTACTTCACCTTACTTCATTCCGGGGCTTCCTCCGCTGGGAACCTTAGGCGCAGTGATAATGCAGAAGTCGCTGCCGCCGAACAGGGATGCCCTTTTCGACATTGGAGCGAACGGCCCGCTCGCAGGTTTCGTCGTGGCTCTTGTCTTCAGCGCAGTCGGGTTGTCGATGTTGACTCCGACAACGGTTGCGCCCGGCACTGGCTTACCCTTAATGCCTCTGAGTTGGAGATATCTTCTTTTGCCAGGCGAAGGCAGCTTAGGACTTCTAAACAGTTTAGGATTAATTCCACCTTCTGATAGCGGTTATGCCTTGAATCCATTAGCATGGGCAGGCTGGGCGGGCATGGTGGTCACTATGCTTAATTTACTTCCTGCCGCGATGCTTGACGGAGGTCACGTTGCCAGATCAATCGTTCCTGACAAGCTAAGGTATGTCTTGACAGTCGTGTCGGTTGCTGTTCTGGTTTTGTCGGGCACGGAGTTTCTTTTTATGGCGTTCATCATAGTTTTCATGTCCTTGTTCAAGCATCCGGGTCCATTGGATGACGTTTCAGGTTTATCCCGAAGCAAAAAGTTGTTAACTATCGTCTTGGTTGTGGTTTTTGCGCTGTCTTTTCCGATCAGAATATGAGTTGGGTTCACTATGTTTTTGTCTGACAAATAAACAACAAGGTTTATTGGTAAAAAGCTCGAACAGTGAAAAACTTCGGTTTACTTGTTGGGTACGCCTTCGATTGCAGCTTCAAAACCAGTGAGCTTTATAGTTCTCCCGCAATTGGTACACGAGACAACTAGTTCGACGAGTTGGTCATTGATGACTGTGGTGTTTATGATCTTGTAGGTCTCTTCGCTTTCGTCTTCCGGGGAGATCAATGTTCTGCATTTAGGGCATTGGAATGATCCGTCGCCATCAATCTTCGTCAGATCTATCAAGTGGGGTTCGGATTTCTCTAAAGTTTTTTTCGACATTTGTATTACGCCTTTCGTTTTGTGTTTTCATGGATGCCTGCTGAATATAATTAACAATTATGAATTTCTAATCAGCATTGCCGTTCAATTTTAAGCTTATTCACTGGAAAACAGCAATCCCGTGGTCAGCGCGAATAGCCTCGCACTTAGTTTTCGAATTTCTCAGGTGAGATATAGTCTCCGAAGCTAGCTTTAGCTTGAAGCAGCCGTCCTCGTTGCATGTACAGTATGCCGAAAAGCTCCAGAGGCGTATCGGACACGTTTTCCTGGTAAAACCGCTGAACTCGCTCAATCTTACCCAAGTTTTCAGGTACTCGTATGGTGAATTGCTTAACGTAATCCTCCATTTTGTAGTCTTTGTTCAGCACTTTGTTGAAGAGTCGGCGCAAATCTTCGTATTTCGGAAGATAGCCCGTGGGTGATTCGCATGGCTTCGACTTCGCCGTGCACTCGCAGCTCCATCCACTTTATCCAAACATGCTTATCCTGAATCGCGTTCACGAACTTGCCTTCCTTGTCTTTCAGGAAGTAGTTCACGCCGAAAACAACTGGCGCTTTCTGTAGCTTTCTTCCGAACTCCAAGTTGTTCCTGATGTTTTGACCCAAAGGAATGGAGATGAAGTCTTGAATGCTCATCATGTTTATCTCTGGGATGCCTTCTTCACCGACTGTAGCGAAAGTTGTCTCCGTCTCCAGAGAAGCGCCGTAAGCGATTATCCCATGCTCCCAATCAAAGCTCTGCTGGACTGGCACGTAAGCTTTGGTATCGCGTCCGCCGTACATCACGCCACCTAACTCCACTCCATGAGGGTTATTCAATTCAGAGTCACAATTCTCCAGAGCCTTAAGAGACACCGCGTATCGGGCATTTTTGTGGGCAGGAGGAATCTCGTTTCCCGCCTCGTCTTTCTTGCCCTCGAACCACGCCCCAGAAAAGTTCAGTCCTTCTTTGGGTAATTCAGAGCCCATTCCGAGCCAGTATGGTTTACCATCTTTCACCAAAACATTAGAGAAGATAATCTCACCTGGGCTTGTTAACACCTTATAGATAAGAGCATCATCCCTTGGGTTGACATCTTGGATTATGCCGAAGATACCTGCTTCAACGTTAACCGCACGAGCGGCAGAATCGATGTCGCGTATGTAGGCGATGTCGTCTCCAAGTATGGTCTCGCCAGGAAGCATGGCGGTGGAAGTTTTTCCGCAAGCACTGGGAAATGCACCTGCGAAATATGTTTTCCGCCCGCCTGGACCATACACGCCCATTAGCAGCATGTGCTCTGCCAACCAGCCCTCATAGCTTGCTTTGCGTATGGCTAGGCGGAAAGCGAGTTTCTTGAAGCCCACCGAGTTGCCAGCGTACTGAGTGTTAACGCTGTAGATGGTGTTATCCATGTTGTCGATGTAAATGCGCTTCTTCTCATGCTCCACGCTAACCATGTCCTCGTTGAGTTTTCCCGCCGAATGCAGGACACGAAGGAAGTCGCTTTTTGGTCCCGCTTTTAGAAATTGCTCGTATCCAGGTCGGTACAGTAAGTTTTCCGAGTGAGATACGTACCACGAGTCGGTGCATTGTAAGCCGAGAATCGTGAAAATCGAGTCTGTAGGACCCAGTGAGATGAAGCGGACAATCATGGTGCGACCCATCATAGCATCCTTCATTAAACCGCGTACTTCTGCCAAGCCTTCTTGCCGGTCAACTTGATTCAACGCTTTGCTTAACGAGATACCTCTTGGCACGAGGTACTTTGTGGCTTGTCGGTCTCTTCCCTGATCATGTTCGCTGTCGAAGTGCACGGTATGTCCCTGCATTGTTAAGATGGCTTTTTCTTCGCACATTCCGACTGCTTGCTGGCGGATGTGGTTGATGTCTTCGGGTGAATCGCTGCAGATGAAGATTGTTTCAGGGTGACAGAGATCGCTGGCTTTGGCTATGAATTCGTGAACGTTGGGGTTAACCATCGCATCTAGTTTCTGGAAATCCGACGGTCTCAGTTTTGGTCTTAGGACTTCAAGGTATGGGTTCATCGACTCACCTGATTCTTGGTTAGTATCTTGATTCTGGTTCCTCTCTTTGAGTCTTTATTAAAAGAGATAAATGTTGTGGGAAATTTGAAGCATGAGTGTCGGGCGCTTTACAGTTCATGCACTGTTCCAGGAACTCTCGGGAAAGGCTGAGTTTCGCCAACATGCTTTGCACCAGTTATCCAGCCTACTAAGCGTTCCATGCCTATTCCTCCGCCTGCTGTGGGTTTCAGTTTCCCTTCTTTAGCCAGTTTCAGGATTAACGCGTAGTTCTCTTTCTTGATCTGATCGCGTTCGATTTTCGTCAAGATTTTCTTGTATTCCCATTCTCTTTTGGCGCCTGAGAGAACCTCGCCGTATTGAGGGAGGAACAAGTCGTAGTTGTCCCATTTACCTGTTTTGAAGTCTTCGAAGTCGTAGAATTCTCGAGGAACGTTCGTTACCCAAACTGGGTCTTTGATTTCTTGAGCTAGCCCTGTTTCCCAGTCTGCCCCGTACTTGGCTTCCAGTTCAGCCCTGTCGTAGACTTTAAATGGTTTCTTAGGAACTTTCAGTGAGTCGTACCTGCAGAGGAGGGTTAATTCGGTTTTCATGTCGCGTCTTAGACCCGTAACTAATGCGCATAGGGCGTCTTCGACCATGCGCAGGATTTCTTTTGAGGTGGCATCTCTGGCTTCGAAGTCCAATTGAGTAAACTCGTAAATGTGCTTGCCCGTTTTCGCGCGTTCTCCTTTTTCAATGCGTACGTTGGGTGAGAGTATGAATAATTTCGAATAAGCCAAGGAAGCGGCAACCAGTTTGTGGATAATCATGCTTGCCGTAGTGCGGACTGTTTTGCCGTAAATGTCTACTTCGATTCGCTTCTCAATCGAAGCACCTGGGTCAGGCCACAAAGGATCAGTTGATTGGCTGAGCGCCACTGGAAGCAGCCATTGGAAGCCGCTGTCCACAAATTTCCCTGTAAGGCTCCTCAATGTGTAAGTCATGACTTTGCCGATGCAGGCTTTTCTATCTAGCTCGGCTTCTGAGAGCAAGTCTAATGGTTTTGGCATGTCTACTTGTACGCATTCTTGGCGGGTAGCTTTTTTGGGCGTCATTTTTTCATCTCTACATTTCGGTTGTTGCTGACACCCATACGCAAGCTAGATAATAAATTTATTATGATTTTTCTCATAATTTTCCCAAAAAAGACAATACTTAATAGTTGATTATTGTAATAATTACAACCATGTTGGCAAAACTCGACGAGAAAGACTCAGCCATCTTGACGTTGATTCAGGAGAACGACAAACTCACAGCAAAACAGATAGCCAAGAAAATTAACGCGCCCATAACCACGGTTTTCGCAAAAATCAAGCGCATGGAAGGACTAGGCGTCATAAAAGAGTACCGAGCAATCGTGGCTCCCGAGAAACTCAGCGCAGGCACCGCAGCGTTCATTCTCGCTTCCGTGTCATACAGAGCGAAAGCTGACGATGTACCCATCTCGCAACGTGTCGTGGCCGAAGAGATTGCCCGATTTCCAGAAGTGCAGGAAGTGCACATAATCACGGGCGACTGGGATTTACTCGTGAAGCTCCGCGCGGAGAACGTCGATGCGGTAGGAAAGTTCGTGGTTGACAAGCTGAGGCTGATAAAGGGACTTGAGAAGACGCTCACGTGTATGGTATTTGAAACAGTGAAGGAGACGACTGAAATTGCTGTGTCGCTTAAGAAACCCAGCAAACTCTGATTGAGCCGTTTAATTTGGCGAGAGACCCCGAACCCAGCGTTGTTCGCGCTTCGGTGATTGTGTTTCGTGGCGAAAGTGCTTGGTCTTGACTCGTAGTCCTTCTGGTTAGGCTAGCTGTGGCAACGTTGACCGCCCAATAGAGAAGCGCCGCAATAGAGATCACGAAAACAAGCGTTATCACGACGAAGGCGATTAATCGGTTTTTCCGTTCGGATTCTGTAGTTTCCAAGCTTTCACCGATGGATTGTAACGGTGTCAGTGTATTTTATGCTAAGCTTTGAGACAGACTGTTCCAAACTTTAGTACAAAACGGAAATCAAGCCTACAATTTATAAGGATTCGTTTATATCAGAGTTAAGAACATCAGGTTTCACGGAGGAAAAAAGAGGATGGAAAAGTTCGACGTGCTGGTTGTCGGCGCGGGAACGGCAGGCTGCATAGCCGCCAAAACCGTGGCTGAAGAAGGCTTGAAAGTTTGCATTGTCGAGAGCAAGAAGAGGACAGAAATCGGCGTGAAAGTTTGTGGCGACGCGTTGGGCGAGCATCACTTGAGTAATCTCGGGTTGGAGAAGCCTCAGGGCGGCGAGCTAGAGAAGAAAATTGAGGGTGTACAGATTTTCTCGCCAGACCAGAACACCGTTTTCACCATCGCGGATAAGGATTTTATCGGTTACATACTGAACAGGCGACTGTTTGGACAGTGGCTACTGAAGAAAGCAACCGACGAAGGTGCCGCGCTCATGGATTCAACCCAGTTTCTCGAGCCAGTCTTGGAGAAGGGGTTCGTGACAGGCGCCAAAGTCCGAAGCTCCACGGGCAAGACTGTTGAGTTGAAGAGCAAGGTGGTTGTGGATGCGAGTGGTTTCATGGCTGTGGTGAGGCACAAGCTTCCACCTGAGATGAATATTGACTGCGAAATAGAGAATGAGGATGTGGAAGCCTGCTACCGCGAGATTAGGCAACTTAAGCAGGAGAACGAGAACACACGATATTGCGAGATTTACCTCGACGGCAACGTTACGCCTGGCGGTTACACATGGATTTTTCCCAAAGGCGGCGCGAAAGTCAACGTCGGTCTGGGCGTGGTTATGCGCGGCAAATTTCCTAACCCGAAAAAACAGTTCTACGACCACATTATGCCCCGACCGCAATTCGAAAGTTCATTGCTTCTGAACGCTGGCGCTTGGTGGGATCCAACTCGGAGACCACTGGACAACATGGTCGGAAACGGCGTGGTCTTGGTCGGAGATGCTGCGAGTTTGGTTAACCCGATTCATGGTGGCGGCATAGGTCCATCAATGTTAAGCGGTTTTCAGGCGGGCAAAACTATCTCGGAAGCGTTGGAGAAGGGTGAGCCATTGCAGAAGGCGTTGTGGGGTTACAATAATTTGTACATGGCGTCTTATGGGAAGAAACAGGCGAGTCTGGATATTTTCAGAATGTTGCTGATTGCCAGCAGCGATGCGGATTTGAATTATGGCATGAATTGCAAACTCATCACTGAGGATGACGTGTTGAAGGCGGCGATGGGTGATGAGTTCCACCTAAACATCACCGAAACGGCGAAGAGGGTGTTCAGAGGCAGGAAACGCATGGGTTTCTTGAAAAAGCTGAGGTTGACGGTGAAGATGATGCGCGAAGTTAGGGCGCATTACGAGGCTTATCCTACGTCGCCTGACAACTTTGAGGCTTGGCGTTCACAGACAGTAAAGCTGATAGAACAAGGAAAAGAGAAGCTGTTAGGATAGTTTATTCTATCTTACCATTCGTTTGTTTTCTTGCGAACTTGTGGAGCGTCTAAAAGCGCTCTTCATTTGCATTCTCTTGTACTCCTCGTAGGTCCATCTGCTTTCGGGATACAGCTGTTTGAACCGTCTATAAGGTAGCCTCATGTCAAGCTCCATTTGACCGCTGAATTGACCCGGAATGTACGTGTGTCCAGTAGAGTGAAAGCCAATGACTGCACGATAACGTTTGACTGGCAACGTTCTGCTTCTTCAGGTTATTTAAGGCGACGATTATCAAAACGACTCCGATAGCCACGAAGATTATTATGGGATAAAAAGTGGGATCCACAACAATCCCTCAATTTACTTGCATTGTGGTTTGGGGTTCTTTGGCCTTCACGGGAACAACAGTTGCGCCTTCCAGTCCGAGGACATTTAGGATGTCTGCTGATGATGGAATCGACTATCTTGGTCTGCTGGCTGAACGTATCGCGAATGACGTCAAGCTTCTTGTTCACTTGCGCGTTATCCTTGAAGTATAGGTTTGCTGATTCCGAGACTAATTTTATGGCTTTTGCATCTGGGCTTCAGCGACCAACTCCACAGCGCGGGCTTCTCCTTCAGCTTTCAGTATGGCAGACTGTTTCTCACCTTGGGCCTTAAGGATTGAACCTTGCTTTTCCTGCTCTGCTGCTTCTTTGCGTCCAGTTGCCAGTAAGCGTAGTTGGCGTCTTTCTTGCTCAGCGGTTTTCTGTTTGTGCATCGCGGTTTGTATGTCTTGAGGTGGGTCGATGCGTTGGAGTTCGATGCGGTTGACTTTGGTGCCCCACTTGTCGGTGGCTTGGTCGAGCACGCTTCGGAGGTCCACGTTAATTTTCTCTCTGGACGTCAATGCGATGTCAAGCGACATTTCGCCAACAATGTTGCGGAGCGTTGTTTGTGCCAGTTTGACTATGGCGAGTTCGAAGTCTTCTATTTCGTAAAGTGCTCTTTTCGGGTCGACGACTTGGTAGTAGATTACGGCGTCGATGGTGACGACGACGTTGTCTTCGGTGATGATTTCTTGCGGTGGAACGTCGATCACTTGTTCGCGCATGTTGACTCGGTGGATTCTCTCGACGAAAGGAGTGATTATTCTCAGTCCAGGGTCGACGGTTTTTTCGTAGGCGTTGAATCTTTCCACTAAGCCCTTCTCGTACTGGTTGACTTTTTTGATTGAAAGGGACAGCAGGAACAGTATGACCACTGCTATTACGAAGCCGACTACTGCTAAAGTTATTTCTAGTTCATACATTCTTTTTCATCTACTCCTTCAACTATAAGGCTAACACCTTCCACTCGAATCACCCTCACTCTTGAACCTTCCTTTATGATTGTGGGATTTTCGGGACGGGAAAGCCAAAGTTCGCCCTGCAGCTTCGTTACTCCGCCGTCCAACGGATCAATGTCGGTTTTCGCTATCGCCTCTTTGCCAATCAAAGCGTCAACGTTAGTTCTTGTTAAACCGACGTTGAACTTGTCCAGCAGACCTCCTCCGCGTATTTCTTCGATTTTGAAAGTGGCGTCTTTGATGTGGTTGAGGCGTCGTATGAATTCGCCGAAATCGTCGCCGTTAAGTTCCGCGTCAAGCACGTATCCTTTGGTTTGGCGGTTCAGTTTGTAGGTTAGGCTGTATTTTTCTGCGAACTTTGAGAGCAGTTGCACGATTTTGAGTTCATCCGCGTCTACGGTGAGGGTGACTTTCATTGTTAGCCCAATAATTTGATAGGTATCAGTAGATATATAAGAGTATCTATTCTTATTGAAGCTTATTGATTGCTATTGATGCATATTTATATAAGGAAATAGCGAGCTTCGAGCCCAAGAGTGCAAGTCACGTTTTTTCCCGCAGGGATTTTATGGTTCCTGAAACTGCTCTGACGTGGACTGCTGCATCCTTCCCCGAAATCCTAGTAATCGAGACTAGTGCTGCTCGAACCTGCTGCAAAGCGACAAGCGAGACGCGAATCATTGCTGTTTTCTGTTCTTCATCGAAGTGAAGCAGTGCTAAGCCTGTTTGACTTGCGCCGTATTCGCCATAAAGCCTTGTGATTGCTGCCCAAATCGCGTCCAAGAAATCCCTCTCGCTGAGTGCACCATCGAAGTCGATCTGCAACGCCAAGTAACGTCGCTTAACCCGTTTCAACAATCCCCACCCTGCTTGACAACGCGAATCCCAGGAGCAACAAACCCGCTACTCAGTTTCCCACGGTTCCTCACCACAATCGCAGAAGCGTTAGTCGAAACCGCATCCAAAGCTGAAACCTCACTCAACCCGAAAAGCGAAGAAAACGCAGCAATCTCCCTCGGTTTCCTCAAGAACATCTCAGTTGAAACCCCGCTCGAAACCACCACCGGCACGTGAAATTCTCTGGCGATGGAAACTTCTCGTCGCAAACACGAAAGAAACCTTATGCGTGCAGGACCCTCCAACACCAACAGCGGTTTCACATCCACCTCCAACCCAGCAAGGCTGCTACTTGCCAATTCGGCTTCTGCCCAGTCGAAAAACCTGCTTTTGTAATCCAATGACTGAAAACTCAACAGGTCCACACGCCTATCCTTCGCCGCTTGCCTAGCAACTTCCTTATTCTCGCAAACTACGCTGACTACCTCAAACTTTCGCCTCACCTTTCTAATTTGATGCGTTAACTGGTCTTTAGTTCTCGGACATAGGTCAACCCTAGAGGCGAAATCAAGCTTAGCGTCCTTGCAAAAGCCTCGCAACTTCTCGATTTCGGCTTCCCGAGTTTCAGGCGAAAAAGGCACCCCTATCAAGTCGTATCCTAACGCGGCAGCTTTGGCAATGAAACGTTTAGTCGCTGTTGTGTCGTTCGGGTTCAAGCGCATATGCAAATCGGCAAACGTGCGTTTCATGGCAGTAGACCCGCTTCCCTGCAAATCTCGAATATCTCGTCAGCCGTTTTGTTTCTGAAGTGAACCTTGACATGTATGGGGTCATTCGAAGTGAACCTCAGTTTGCCCAGAAAAGCCTGCTGCTTGTCGAACCTAAGGTACAGGTTGCCTTTTTCCAAATGTAAACTCATCTCTCGACTTAAGGTTTCCTTGTCCAGTGCTGTCAAGCCGCTTCCGATTTTTCTCAACAGACCCGGGAGCAGTTGCCTATCAGCCAGTTCAACCTCAATAAGCGTAATGGGATTTCCGTGATGCCCGGTTAATCCAGTCTTCTTGAAAATCGCGACTTCCCCAAGCTCCACGGACAACATGTTACGTACAGCCGAAATCACCCGTTCTTGATCTTCGGTAGCATGTGCAAAAACACGGATGTTAACGTATCCAATCGGCGATTTCGAAGGTTTAGAAGGCACTATGGCACCGCAGTGTGATTAGCGGTTTTCACATTTAGGCTTTTCTTTTCTCAGCCTTCGCCGCTGTTTTCGCCGTCGGCTTCGACACAGGTTTTCTATGGGTTTTCATGTGTGCAGCATAAGCCTTAACGGCTTCGACGTTTCCGTCGTGTGCTGTCTGCCGTCGGAAATCCACTGGCAACGCTATTAATCGAGCTTCCTGCAAGTTCAACCCTGCTTTCGTCAATTCTCTACGGCTAAAGGCTCTGCCCCTGCGCGGCTTTCCATTTGTCTTTAGTACCTGTGGTTTAATGTGATGCATTCTAATGATGCTCCCCTTTCGGCACTTTGCGCTTGCTTGGTCTGACTTTTTCTGCGCCTCTGCCCTTGTTTTGCAGACTTCGCACTTTCTTGCCTGCGCTTGTTAAGCTTCGGAAGGCTCTACGCTTGTGCTGCTTCTCGGTAATCCAACCAACGTCTTTGTCGGTCTTGATGCACGGGCTGTTCGTATCCACGAGAATAACTTCGAACCATTTTGACCTGCCGTCCTCGCCAACCCAGTAACTGTTCAAGACCTCCATGTTCGGGAATTTCCTTGCTGCTCTTTCCTCGGCAATTAGCCTCAAACTCTTGGCGGGCTTAAACATTTTGACACCCATGCGTTTGGGTCTTCGACCAGCCTTAGGACGAACTTTACGCAGATTACCCCTTCGAACTCTAGTTCGGGCAATCACAAAACCCTGCTTAGCTTTGTACCCGAGCTTTCTAGCTCTATCCAAACGTAAAGGTCTTTCAACCCGCGTTACTGTTCGCTGTCGTCGCCACTCAATCATGCGTTGACGCATGAGCTCGTCGACGAAAGACTTCTCGGGTTTAGCCCACTCTTCAGCCATATACTTGTACGCCATCTTCTATTTTCACCTTAAATGTTCCAACTAGTTTACGGTTCAGTCCCTCGCGGGACCACATCCCAACGGACACGATTATCCGCCAACGGTGCAATCTTAGCATAAGCGTTGAAAATAAACCTTTCCAGAAGACGGTTACTCTTGTTCACGGTCTCCTGCTCATTCTAGAAAGCATTAAATTTCCTTCACGATTAAGTATAGCGCATGACGTCTTTTTTGGCTTCGCAAAAAGCGGAAAACATGAGCATGTTCACTGACTTCTACGAGTTAACCATGTGTGCCAGCTATTTCGACAACGACAAGTTTGAGCCTGCCACTTTTGACTTGTTCGTGAGGCGGCTTCCCGAAAACCGCGGCTACCTCTTGTTCCTGGGTTTGGAGCAAGTTTTACAGTTCCTCGAAAACGTGAAGTTTACCGATGAGCACCTTGCGTATCTAAAGAAGCAGGGATTTAACAGTCAGTTTCTCGAGTACCTCCGCAATTTCAAGTTTACAGGAGACGTCTGGGCGTTACCCGAAGGGACTGTTGCGTTCCCTTGTGAACCGCTAATTCGCGTAACCGCGCCCATAATCGAGGCTCAACTGGTTGAGACTTTTCTGTTGAACACGGTTAATTTGCAGACGATGATTGCTACGAAAGCCTCCCGAGTCGTAAACGCGGCTAAGGGCAAGGGAGTGGTCGAGTTCGGCTTGAGAAGGGAACACGGCATCGACGCAGGAATGAAAGTTGCAAGAGCAAGCTTCATCGCAGGCTGCCAAGGTACGAGCAACACTTTGGCAGGAATGACATACGACATTCCAGTGTTTGGCACGATGGCGCATTCGTTCGTAATGTCGTTCGAGAAGGAGATCGAGGCTTTCCGCGCCTTCGCCAAGACGTTCCCGAATAGGTCAACGTTGCTTATCGACACGTACAATGATTTGGCTGGTGCAGAAAAAGCAATTGTCGTCGCAAAAGAACTGGAAGCTCAGGGGCACAAGCTTGGCGGCGTGCGGTTGGACAGTGGTGATTTGGCTGAGATGAGCAAAAAGGTCAGACGACTACTCGACGAGAATGGGTTAGGGTATGTGAGCATTTTTGCGAGCGGAGACCTAGACGAGTACAGGATAGAAGACTTGCTCAAGAAAGGCGCGAAGATTGATGCTTTCGGTGTTGGAACTCGGATGGGGACGTCGGCTGACAGGCCTTACGTGGATGTTATATACAAGCTCTGCGAAACCCAGAATTCGCGGGGTGATTATTTGCCGATTATGAAGTTGAGCGAGGGGAAAATTACGTTACCGGGCAGAAAACAAGTTTACAGGCTCAAGGATGAAAATGGGAAGTACGCGAAAGATGTCATTGCCCTTTCAGACGAGAAGTTGGAGGGTGAACCTTTGCTTATCAAAGTGATGGAGAAAGGCAGGATCACAGTCGAGCTTCCTTCTTTGGAAGAGCTGCGCTCCGCAGTCAAGGAAAACCTTTTGCAGTTGCCAAGAAGATACAAGAAACTGTCAGATGCGCCAGAGTATCCGGTTGAGTTGAGTACAGCTCTTGAAGATTTGATTGATAGACTGAAGAAAAGATTGACTCAATCGAAATCCCAGAGTTCCACCGTGCGTCTATGATTTGACTAAACCTGCAATTTGAAGACGTTTGGTTGGAGCAAATCTAAAATGCTTCAAGATGCATAGCGGAGTCGGCGAATAGGGATGGCTAGAAGTGCAGCGTTCTATTTTGGGTCTGTGATATTCTTTGTCGGCTTGCTGTTGCTTGCCCTGGGGGTCTCCAAAATTATCGGCCAAGTCTTCGATTTGTTGACTTTTGCCGAGTTAATCAGCGGTTTGGTCTTGATGGTGATTGGTTTCCGCGCCACTCGTCCCGTCCAACGGTGAATCTCCGTAACTTATCGGTAACTGTTGTTTAGTGGGTGATTTTGGCAAACACTTAAAAGCGCTCTTGAAAAAGTGTATGTGCTATTCAAGAAGAAGTGACATTGTTAATGCAAAATCGTCCAGCCATTGTTGCTGTAGGTCGAACAAAGTTTGGGGAACATTATGGCAAAGAACCTGAAAAACTTATCGAAGAGGCTTGGCTGGCGGCTTCTCAAGAGTCCGGGTTGGAACGCAAAGACCTCGAAGCCTGTTACATGTCTGACTGCTTTTTGCCCATCACGAATAAGCTGGGGTTAGAGGAAGGCTTCCTTTCGGAACTCACCGAGCTCCACGTGCCCATGGAGGTCACGCGGTCAGTCAGTGCTGCCTTGTTGACGGCTTGCCACGCGATAACATCGGGTGTGTACTCCACTGTACTTGTGGGCGGGATTGAGAAGATGACGGATCGCTGGGACAAAATCCGCGATGACCTGATGCTGTTGGAGGATCCGTGGAGTTACTACACCGGAGGTACTCCCGAAGTCAATCATGAGTTGATGCTTCGAGCTTACGCAAAGAAATACGGGATTCAGGGTGAAAATCTCTCGAAGCTGAACTTAGCGTTAGCCGAGGTTGCGGTGAAGAATCATGCTCACGCATTGAAAAACGAGTACGCCCAATTCCAGCGGAGAATAACGGTTGAGCAAGTCTTAAGCTCCAGAGAGCGAGCACAAAAGCCGCTGGGGCTATACGATTTCGCGCCTATATCAGATGGAGCTTCCGCGGTGATACTCACTAACGAAACTCTAGCCAAGAAACTGACTAGCAAACCCGTGTATGTTTTGGGATGCGCTTCAGCCACGGATTTTCTCAATTTCCCCGGCAGAGAGGACTTAACTCATTTCGTGGCAAGCAGGATAGCCATGAAAAACGCCATGAAGATGGCCGCCATTAACCTCTGGGACATTCAAATCGCGGAGCTATATGACCAATCTACCATGATGGAGATTGTCGCCATGGAAGATTTGGGTTTCTGCGAGGAAGGGACAGCGTGGCAGTGTCTCCGCGGCAGATGCGAGACTTACGATGGGTACTACGAGGTAAACGGCAAGAAGCTTTTCGTCAATACAAACGGCGGGTTGAAGGCGGATGGAAACCCCCTTGGAGCCACTGGAGGCGCCCAGGTTTTTGAGGTTTTCAGGCAGTTGAGAGGAGAAGCAGGCGGCAGGCAAGTAAGAAATGACGAGGCAGCGCCGAAATACGGTTGCACTCAGGAGTTTGAGGGTTTCGGCACGAAAGGATATGTCACCATTCTTGGGAGAGACTGAGGATGAGCAGTGAACCGATAGAGCGCAGAGTATCATACTTGGGCGATAGGCTGAAGGCCAGCCGCTGCCGAATCTGCGGGAAAGAATACTTTGAGATTCGCGACTACTGCGGCAACTGCGGAAGAAAGAGCTTCGGGAAAATGCAGAGCATTGACCTCTTCTACGATAAGGGTAAACTGGAATTGTGTACGCTTGTTACCGAGCCGACTAACAGGTTCACGAAGTTGCAGAGCTTCATCTACGGCATAGTCTCATTCCACGATGGAAAAATCCGCGTTCCAGGGAGAATTACCGATCAAATCTTGAAGAATGGGGAATCGGTCGATCTGTCGGAGCTTGAAGGAAGAGAGGTGGTGCCAAGATTCCGAAGGCGTTACTCGGTCTCAGCGAGCGACGTCATCCCCACAATATCGTTGGCATTCACGTTGGCTGACGAGTATTATCCTCATCAAGAATACACTATCGCTCAGCCCAGCAAGGAGTATGAGGCTGCGGGCATCGTTGGATATGGAGTTTACACTTCGCGGTTTAGGATAAAAGAGGGCGGAATGGAACGTGCCATCCCGTTCATCGACGAAGATTCCGTGACAGCCGCGGTTGAAGCTGGAAAGCTGGCGTTAATCCATTCTGGTGTCGATAGCTCCTTAGTCGGCAAGGTCTACGTGGGCACGGAATCGAATCCGTACGCTGTCAAGCCCATCGCGTCTAAAGTTGCTCAGGTGCTGAAACTTGGTGAAGAGGACGGAGACCTACAGGCAGTTGACGCCGTAGACACAGAGTTCGCCTGCAAAGCAGCAACAAGCATGTTTAAAGACGCGGCATCACTGGTTAATTACCCGAAATCGGGCATGAAATATGCCATGGTTATCGGCGCAGATAACTCTCAAGCGGCACCACGAGGTTGTCCTGGCGGCGAGCTGGACCTTTTCGTAGGCTACGGCGGTTCAGCGTACATTTTCGGCAAGCACGACGTTATCGCGGAAATAGAGGGATGGTACTCATGCACCTCGGACACGCCTGATTTTTGGCGCAGAGACAGCGAGCAATACCCGATGCATGGCGGAAGATTCACGGGCGACCCAGCCTACTTCAAACACGTTCGCAAAGCCACATCGAAGTTGATGGAGCGGCTCGGGTTGAAAGCAGGGGACATCAATTATTTTGTTGCGCATCAACCTAACCCGCAGTTTCCGGTCAAAGTTGCTAAGGAGCTTGGTTTTAAGCCTGATCAATACGAGGTGTCGCTCCAGGTGAACAAGTTCGGCAACACGTATTCTGGCTGTTCGCCCCTTGGTTTAGCTGCGGTTCTGGACGTCGCGAAGCCTGACGAGCGTATCTTGATAACGAGTTATGGATCAGGTGCTGGAAGCGACTCCTACCTGCTGAGGACAACTGACCAGTTGGTTAGCAAGAGGCCGCGGCAGAAAGTCAACGTCAAGTACCAGGCTGAGAACCCGTTTATTGAATATGTGGATTACTCCACTTACCGTCGACTAAAGGTCGGGATGTAGCGAACATTTAATAAATCCCCTCGTTCGAATTGATAAGAACGGAGTTTACTGGGTTGGTTGCTCAAGAGTTGCTCGAAGTCTTCTATGCGCCCCATAGGGCGTTCAGGAAGATCGTTCAAAACCCCAAATTCATAGGACCGCTGCTAATTGTAGTTATTTTCGTGGCTGTGCAGGTCGGTTCATCATACGTAATAGCTTCCAAGTCATACCTTGAGCAAACGATGCCAACTGGCGAGCAAGGCGACACATGGACAGAGAACGCGTCACTCTGGCAGGCAAGCCCAGGCGTCACAATCGCGAATAACCATGCTGATTACATTAACGGCAGCTCTTTCTATTTCAATAACACAAGTATCGAGTTCACAGCCGACAACGAAACTGGCATCCAAATTTTCCTGAGCGATTTTGGTAGCTCGATAAATTGCGGGGCTGACGGTTTCAAGAATCTTTCGATAAGAGTGAAGGCAGTATCTCCAAACGTTGTTCCTGAAAACGTGACGTTGTACCTGCTCTCATTGACTCCCGCGAATTTCTTCACTTACGACTTAACCAATACGTTCTCAAACACCACGGTTTTGGGACAACACATGTGGAATAACATTACCGTTCCAGTGGGCACAACTGACTGGGCAAACAGCAACTCAGCATCTTGGAACAACATAACTGGGTTGCGAATAGATTTCAAGTGGCCAACGAGTTCAAGCATCAATTTGCGAGTTGACGGCTTATTCTTCAGGGGACCCTATAGGGAGTCATTTGACGTTTACGGCAGCGCTGTTCTCGTAAATTCAGCGTTGAATTCTGTTACACCATTTCTGTTCCAGTGGCTTCTACTGACGGCTCTAATGTACTTGCTCATCAAGGGGTTGAAGGGCAACGTTGTGTGGAAAACAGTGATGGTGGCAGTCGGCTTCGCACTCGTAACGCTCGTAATACAATCGCTGATATTGTTGGTTGCTTACACAACTTTATCCAAGGTTAATTATCCGCTTGAGATCTTGGCAAACATTCCTGGTGAATCTGCTGTGGCTTACGAAGCCGTACAGACAACAATCGCACAAGTCCTCTTAATCGGAAGCATCGTTCAGATTGCGATTTGGGTTTGGCTCTTCGGTTTAGGGACCTTCATCACACGCGCTGTAACGGCTGTTGCCCCTTCCAACCCAGTGGGTTCAACGCCGGCAGAAGGCGAAGTACCTATGGGATTCCAGCAGTTCAGTTGGTTGAAATGCATGTTAGTGTCGGTTGCGAGCTTGGCTCTTACTGTAACTATCTTGGGTTTCCTGGGGATAGGTTAGCCGCCAGAGGACTGGGCAAGATTTATATGGTTTGAGGAGCTGTTTCTGGAACAGAAAACCGCTCGGGAGCCAACTGTATGAATATCGCGGATTTGAGAAACGGAATGAAACGCGTTAGCATTGAAGCCACAGTCAAGGAGAAAGGCACACCACGACAAGTAATGTCACGGTTTGGAACTGAGACGTACACGGTGGCTGACGCCATAGTCGCCGACGAATCGGGAAGCATAAAGATGACATTGTGGAACGAGCAGATTGCGCAAGTTAAAGTAAACGATAAGATTAAGATCGAGAATGGTTACGTGACGAGTTTTAAGGGCGAAGTCCAGCTAAATGTGGGCAAATTCGGCAAAATGACGGTTAATCAATAGCGCTCTTTTTCGGTTATCGTCGTCATCAATTTGTTTTCAGTTCGTCAAGGAATTCGGACAGGTTTACTGTTGAGATGCCTTCTTCGTCGCTGAGCTTCTGTTTCGCGGGCGGTCTCGTCGGATAGAATGGTATTCTGGCTGTTATTCGGTCGCCGTAGGTGGATTCGTATCCTTTTTTGTAGAAGATGCCGATTGGGATTCGGTCGCCCCATTCTTGCGCTTTTTCTAAGGCTACGGCTTTTTTCTGCCAGTCTTCTTTCCAATCGCGGACTTCGGGGTCGAAGCCCGTTTCCTCTAGCTTGTACAGGCGGGATTGCGGTTTGCCTTGGGCGTCTTTGCGGTCTTCTCCACCATACCAGTCCTTTGTGTTTATGTCGTTATACGTGGGGCACGGCTGAAGACAGTCTATGAACGCCAAACCTCTGTGCTGAATCGCCTGCTTAACAGTGTCCTTCAGGTGCTTGACGTCGTAGGCGTATGACCTGGCAACGAACGTGTAGCCCGAAATTATCGCCAGCGCAATCGGGTTCACGGCCTCGTTTATGTTTGGTTTCGGAAGACTCTTCGTCTTCAAGTCACGCTTCAGCGTGGGCGAAGCCTGCCCCTTCGTTAAGCCATAGACGCCGTTGTTGTGAATGATGTAAGTCAAGTTGAGGTTCCTTCTGCCCGCGTTTACGAAGTGCCCGGCACCGATGCCGAGCCCATCACCATCGCCGCCGATGACTAGCACCTCAAGCTTCGGGTTGGCGACTTTAATGCCCATGGCAAACGGTAATGCTCTGCCGTGTAGCGTGTGGACGCCGTTGACTTTCACGTTGTGTGGCTCTTTTCCTGAACAACCTATGCCAGAGACCATTACGACTCGGTGCGGTTCTAAGTTGAGTTCAGCGAACGCCATCTGCAATGCGTTCATTATGCCGAAATCGCCGCATCCTGGGCACCAGTCTGCGTATACGTCGGGTACGCGATAGTCTGATTGTTTAGTTTCCAAACATCAACACCTGCCTTTCAGAAGCTTTACCGGTTAGAATTGCTTTGAGCGCGTTGTACATTTCTGTGGTTGACGTTGGGCGTCCTGTGTACTTTAAGATGTAGTAGTTCGGGCTGATTCCAGTTTTCTCCCGTATAACTCCGCCCAGTTGTCCTGTGTAGTTGTCTTCCACGTCGATGATTCTTTTCCTCCCCGCTAATCTCCGGCTGACAGCTTCAACGGGAAGGGGATGTAGCATCCGCAATCTGTAAGAAACCTAAGCTCAAGCCTTCATCCTTCAGCAAGTCGATTGATTCGATTATGGCACCTTTGGGGGATCCCCAGCTTATAACGATGTTTTCTGAGTCTTTGTCGCCGTAGAAGTTCATCTTCTCTTCTGTGGGCACTTCTTTTTCCACTAGTGCCAGCTTTTTCATCCGTTTCTCCATCATCAGTGTTCGGTTGAGTGGTTCTTCGCTGATGTGACCAGTCTCGTTGTGTTCGTCGCCCGTGTACCATTGGACCCCGTTTTTAGTCCCCAATGGAGCTCTTGGGGAGACGCCTGACTCGGTGAACTGGAAGCGTTTGTACTCTTTGCCTTCCAAGTCTTTTTCCGTGAGCAAATCGCCGCGGTCAATCTTGAACCCGCCATAGTCGAAAACTGGGTAGGTCTGGGAGCAGTTCGCCATCGCTTTGTCGATGAGGTGGATGACGGGCATTTGATATTTCTCCGCCAGGTTGAATGCTTTCGCTGCATCGTAGAAACATTCTTTGATGTCGCCTGATGCAAGGATTATCCGCGGGAACTCGCCGTGTCCAGTGTGCATGGCGAATCGCAGGTCTGCTTGCCCGTGTCTTGTGGGTAAGCCCGTGGCTGGCGCTCCACGCTGATAGTAGGTGATTACAACAGGAACTTCGCAGTTTCCCGCCCAACTCAAACCCTCCGCCATCAGCGAGAATCCTGGTCCAGACGTTGAAGTCGCAGCTCGTGCACCAGCGAGGCAGGCGCCTGAAGCCGAGTTTACCGCAGCGATTTCGTCCTCGGTTTGGATGACTATTATGGCTTCGTCTTCTCCTCGTGTCTTAAGGATTTCGTGCGCTTCGAGATATTCGCTTTCGTCAGCGGCGGGCGTGATGGGATAATAAGTTTGAACGCGACAGCCTCCTAGGACTTTGCCCATTGCGACCGCTTGGTTTCCAGTGAGGAAAATCCGCTCCTCATTTACGTCGGTTTTCTCGAGTTTGAAGTTTAAGCCATCCTTAAAGGTTCTCGCCGCGTAGTCGTAGGCTTCGCCTAACGCAGTGACGTTCATCGGAGCAATCTTCTCAGGAAATGTTGACCTGATGGCTTTCTCAACGGTGCTCTTGTCATATTTGAGTAGCGCGAAAGACACGCCAATCGTTAGCACGTTTATCATTCGAGTGATTTTGCTCAATTGTGAAATGTTTAGTGTCTTTCCAATTTTGGATAACAATCCTCTGTACGGGACGGGGAAGATGTGGACTTTTTTCTGTTGGGCATAATCAAGCAGGTCTTTGAGGGTTTCGCCGACACTGTTTTCCTTCAAGAACTTTTGGAGTTCTGACTTGTATTCAGGCGGCAAGGTTGGAATCTCCAGAACTTTCGTTTCCATCTCCATAGAATCCACAATCACTCCGCCTTCTGGAACTACCTCGCTGAGGTGTCTGACGACTGTTTCAGCATCGAACGCCGCCAACAAGTTCACGTCGTTCACGTTTGCAAGAATTTCTTTCTTTGCCATTCGTAGGTGGAAGTAGCTGTGCAAGCCCTTGATGTTGGAGTGGTACTCGCGTCTGCCGAAAACATAAAGCCCACCGTAGCCGCAGGCTCTGCCGAAAATGTTGGCTGCGGTGTCCACGCCGCTTCCCTGTGCGCCGCCTGCCATCCAGTTTATGCTGTCCGTTACCATTCTGTTTTTTCACAACCTGAAATAAACGAAGCGAAAGAACCGTTTATCCGCCTGTAACCTTGTCGTCTCCGATGCAGCATTGACAATCCACGGTTTCGCCACAGTAAGGGCAGACGCACTTGCAGTCGTCGATGGGGTTGCCGCAGGTTTCGCATCGAGGCTCAGTTGCTTTCTTCTTCAACAGTTTTCGCCTCTGCTAACATTCTACGTACATTCGCTTGCGAATTAAGCTTTCGGAAAGTGCGGACAACTCACGAACTCCACCGTCTGAGAAAAAGCTCCGCTTTCTTTAGCTAGCGATGCTCTTGAACTGTTTGCATGTTTCTTCACGAAGGAAACCACTTTCGCCTTATCGTTGCTGTCCATCTTGTCAAAATACTCGTCGAAAGTTGCGATTGCTTTTTCAGCTATTACTCTTTTGCACTCCTCGGTCAAATGCTGTGTAACGGCAATCTTGTCAACGTGCAATAACTCATTGGTAATCCTCGGCATAAGGTAAGGTTTTGCTAGAACAATCTTGCTGGAGTTTCCGACGACATTTGCCACCGTAACCAAATACCCATCAGTCAATAACGCGAAGTACCTCTCAAACACAGTGTCGAACTTTTTGTTCACGTCCACTGCGCATAGGTTGGCAATTGCCGCTATAGCGCTCCAGACGAGAATGCGGTATTTGCTGTCTAAAAGCGACACGAAGAAGTCTATTTGCGGATAAAGTTTTTCAGGATGCTTCTCGCTAAAATCCAAGAGCACTTTAGCACAGCTATACCTGACCGCAGCTTTCGACGACGAAATACCGAAAATTACAATTGGAAGCAGCTCGAAATCACGCTCAACAGAGTTGAGAAGCTGTTCCTTCGTTATTGTCCCCTCCGCGAGTTGCTGAAGCAAATCAGCCTCCAACGCAACACCACCAAACAATTACAAACTTCACCAAATCGCCTAAAAGCTTTTCTCTGAATAAACCCGACGAGAGATAAACATCATTCTTTATGTTGCCCCATTTACGTAAGGGGATTATGGTCTCCAGCACCGGAACCTTGGTTGAGTCAACCTATATTGTGACAAAAAATCGCACACAAATGCCGTCAAAGTAACTCTAAGGTATGAGTTGGATTGGAAGCTGCCTGGTTGCAGGTTCGATAAGGTTAAGCACGATTTGCGGGTATAAACCCAGAATAACTATAGCAGCAACGAGGATGAAAACTGGGATAAGCAGCAGTTTCGGCTCCTTAATCTTCGTTTCATCCTTAGGTTTCTTACCCCACATGGAATTAATCAATCTAAACAAGTAAGCAGTTTGAAGAACACTCGCCAACACGCCTATGACCGCGAGCCAACTCATGCCAGATTGAATGGCAGCCGTGAAAACTAAATACTTTGCCGTGAACCCGCCGAAAGGAGGAATCCCAGCGAAAGAAAACGCAGCCATAGTCAAGGCTAAACACGCAAGAGGCATTTTCCACCCTAACCCCGAGAAATCCTCCAATGACTTAAACCCATGATGGTTGATTATGCCCAACGTCATGAACGCAAGTGCTGTGGTTATCCCGCCAATCAGGAAGAAATACAGGTTTCCCTCCAACCCGAGAATGCTAACACTCGTAATAGCCACAAGGTTATACCCTACATCGGCAACACAGATGTTCGCAATCAACCGCTTAACGTCATCTTGTATCAACGCAAATAAGTTACCAACAACCATCGTCAACGCAGCCATAACAGCCAGCATCAACCTCCAATCCAAAACTGCAGTTGGTGTCAAAATAAAAATCAAAACACGAATTAACACGTAATAGCTTCCTTGGTCAATAAGGGCAGAGAGGAAAGTTGATGAAGAAGCGGGTGCAGCGGTGTAAGCATCTGGCAGCCAGAAATGAAAAGGCACGATAGCCGATTCGATAGCGTAACCAGTTACTATGAAAACAAACGCCAAAACCAGCAAACGCTTGTCTGCAACCGTCATCAACGCTTCCTTAACAACCACGAAATTGAGTGACCCTGTTAACCCGTAAACAAGAGATATGCCAAAAATAATGAACGCTGAAGCGATGATAATCATCACCAAATATTTCAACGCAGCATTCAGAGAAGAAGGCTTCTTCCGAAAAACCATCAGAAAACTCGAACCAGCCGCAGCACCCTCCCAGAAAATAAACAGCGTCAGCAAATCTCCAGAAAACACCGTGCCAATTAAAGCCGCAGTAAGCATGAGCATGATTGCATAGTATCTTTCTGCTGGTTTCTCAGTTAACTTGACGTAGAAAATTCCGTAGAGAAACACAACAGCGCTTACGGCGCTGATTATTACCGCCATGTAAACGGAAATATAGTCAAGCATAAACGTAGTTGACAGTGTATCCAAAGGTGTGTTAGCCAGCGAGATACTCAACGGTTGAGACGTGGCAACAGCGTTATACTTCAACGTCAAGCTGCCGACCGTAGCGAAAACCGTGGCGAAAACAATGGCGAACCAAACCAGACTTAACGCAGTCGTATGTTTGGTTCTGCGGATTGCTCTAAAGACTGGCACAGTTAAAAGCGAGAAAATAGCCAGACTGGCTGTTGGCAAAAGAACGTCTACAAAATCAACCATGAGAATTCCTACACAGCGCTGCCAAAGCTCACAGTGTTGATAAGGTTAAGGAAGAACGTAGGATAGATTCCCAACAGGATCACGAGAACCACCAAGATGCCCATAGCTAACTTCATGTAGTTTGGAACATCCACCAACAGCTTCTTCACACTCTCAACCGTAACTTTCGGTTGTCCAAGGAAGACTTTTGAAACAAACCGCAATGAATACGCCAAAGAAAGTACAGTAGCAACTAGCATCAAGGCTGTTGGCAAAACATAGAAACCGTCATAGTCGATTATCTGGAAAGCTCCCACAAAAATCAAGAACTCACTAAAGAAACAAGCAAAAGGAGGTGCACCTGCGATGCTCAAAGCAGCCATAGTTGACGATACAGCGGTAAACGGCATCTTTCCAGCAAGTCCTCCCATTTCATTAACATCCCTGGTTTCAGTCTGATGCATAACCGCACCAGCAGAAAGGAATAACAACGCCTTGCTAACAGCGTGACTGACCAAATGAAGTACCGTGCCAGCTATCGCCGCAAACGCCACAAACGGCACCACTTCACCTTGTGCCAAGGCAATTGGGAAAAGCGACAGACCGAACATGACGTAACCCATATGCGCGATGCTAGAATAGGCGATTATCCGTTTTATATCGGTCTCCACCAATGCGATGAGCGAACCGAAGAAAGCAGAAATTACTCCGAAAATCGTCAAAGCATGAAGAAAGATAATTCCAAAATCCACGCTGACAGCGGGAAAAACAACTCCCATAGACAACCGCAGAATAGCATACGCTCCAGCACTGATTATGACGCCGCTGAGCAAAGCCGACATCGTCGCAGGTGCCTCAGAATGCGCATCAGGAAGCCACATGTGAACCGGAACAATCGCCATCTTCACAGCAAAGCCAGCAGTTAAAGCGATCAGAATCCATTTGGCGACCTCAAAATTACCCACTAACGCAGCCTGAGCTTGGAACATATCCGTGTGACCCGTAGTCATGTAAATAGCACCGATTCCCAATAGCACGAAGACCGCTCCTGCATGCGTGAAAATGAACAGCTTAAACGCTGCTCGGTATGATTCCCTGTAACCCCAACCGCCCACGATGAAATAAGCAGGAACAAGCATCAGTTCCCAACAGAAATAAAAAAGCAGCAAGTTCGACGTGATGAAAACACCCACGAGCCCCACCGAAAGCAGCGAAAGCAACGTGTAGTAAACGGGCAAATTCTTTTTCCCTTCCATGTAATTCACGGAGAAAAGCGCAGCCGCCAAGATGAGAATGAGGCTTGTCAACGCAATCGACACGCTGATTCCGTCCACGAACAGTGTAAACTCTGAATTCAGTACAGGAATCCAGGCGTATGGTTCGATGTATCTGTGTTCAGGGCTGTTAAGCACTGTTGGCACAGTGGTTAAGACTAGCCCAATGTTAATCAAGGCTATCAGCGCAACTATCAGCGCTGCTGCTTTCGGCGACTTTTTCCCTGCGAAGTAGACGAAGGGAACTGACAATATTGGCAGAACAAATACAAGCAAAAGAGCATATTCCATTCTTTCACATACCTATTGTTGCTATTATCAAGAGAATAATCAATATAAAGCCAATTAACGCAGCCGCCAAATAATGCTGCAACGATGAAGTTGGCACCTTCTTTATCTTCGATGCCGATGTCAGCGTCCTGTGCGCAACCACGTTTAGAAGTTGGTCAGCGAGAACGTCCAGGTATTTGTGAACGTTTATCGCGAAACTCATAACGAAGCCCGCTACCATCTGTGGAACAGCGCTGAAAGCGGTGATTTCAAAAGAACGCACAGCGCTCGCGGATCTTGTTACCGAACTTGCCACACCTTGTGGAAAGCCCTTGGTTACAGCATTTTCAGAAGAGTGTACGCTTCTCGAGAGGCTCACGATTCCTCTGGCTAAGATTCCTTCGTAGAGGTTGTCGAAGAAGTATCCATGCTTCAGAACAGTCGCAAGCGGGTTTCGGCTGCTGCGGAATTTTGTCATGAATACAGAGTTCTTGTAGTATGTTAGGTAAATAATTAGTCCTGTGGGGATGAGAATGGCGAAGAAAATCGGCGTTTCCAAGTTTGTAAATGACCCAAGCAGACTAAGCTCACCTTCTGTGTGCAAGAAACCGCCAAGCCATGGCATCACAAAACCCCATGCTATACACAGGCCAGCTAGGACCATAGCGGGCGCAAGCATGATTCTAGGTGCTTCGTGAACGTGAAGTTTCTCTACGTGTTCAGATTTTCTGCCCATGAATACTAAAGTTATGAAACGGAGACTGTAAGCGAACGTTAACCCAGTCGTGGCGTAAATCAGGATGGTTTGCCAAAGGTTGCCAGTCTCCGAAATGCTAGTAATCACTGACCCCTTGCTGAAAAAAGCCGCAAACGGCGGCAACCCACTCGTAGTCAATATCATGATTATGCTCAGTGCAAAAGCTACCGGCATGAGTTTTCTTAAACCGCCCATTAACCGCATGTCTCTTGTGCCTAACGCGTGAATTATTCCGCCCGCCAAGAGGAAACCCAATCCTTCGAAGAAAGCGTGGCTCATCATGTGAAACAGGCTAGCAAACCACCCAAGCGAAGAAGCAGATGTGACAGTGCCTAGCGCCGCCATCATGAACCCAAGTTGGCTGACCGTTGAGTAGGCGAGAACTCCCTTAATATCGGATGTGTGCAAAGCCAAGGTGGCACCGACGAAAGCCGTTAAGACGCCTATTGAAGCCACCGTGGTTGACCAATAAGGTATCGTTGCAACTAGTGGACCAACAATGAGGATGAAACGGGCAATTAGGTAGATGCCTGCCTTAACCATTGTTGCAGCGTGCAAAAGTGCGCTCACAGAAGTGGGGGCTTCCATGGCGCCAAAAAGCCACGTGTGAAGTGGAAGTTGAGCGGACTTAGCGATGGCTCCACCAAGCGTTAAGAAAGCGATTGCAGTCAGGTATTCCGGACGTATGCTTCCAATGTTTGAGATTGCGTACCTAAAACTGAACGAGCCCAAGCTGAAGTATAGAATGCCAATTGCGCCAAGCAAGCAGATGTCGCCGATGCGTGTCATGAGGAAGACTTTGGTGCCTGCCCGGATTGATTCTGGGCGTTTGTACCAGAAGCTGATTAGTGAATAGGAACATAAGCCGACCATCTCCCAGAATATGAAGAGTTGAAGGAAATTATCTGAGACCACAAGTCCAATCATGGAACC
The DNA here is from genome assembly GCA_963749465.1 of Candidatus Bathyarchaeota archaeon. Taxonomy (GTDB): domain Archaea; phylum Thermoproteota; class Bathyarchaeia; order Bathyarchaeales; family Bathycorpusculaceae; genus UBA11855. The sequence continues at coordinate 53,887 of CAVVMH010000006.1, forward strand.
TATGAAGAGCAGAAGGAAAAAGTAGTATCGAGTCAAGCCTTCCTCACCCTTCATGTAGCCCAATGAGTAAATTGAGATTATCAGACCGAAGAACGAGATGAGCACTGCAAACAGAACGCTTAATGGATCGATGAAGACGCCAGCGTTAATTGGGTTTGCGCTGTTCGTGGAAATCCATGAAACAGATGACCCCAAACCCGATGCAGAACTAGAAATTACATCGGGAATTAAAGAGAACGCTAGAATCGTCGTGACGAGACAGATTATTACCGCATAATACTCTTTTGCTTTGCCGCCAATCCGAGCGACGAGCGGCACGAACAAGCACGAGATTAGAGGAAGCAGCCAGACAAGCCACGAAGAATAGTCAGAATACAACTAGGCTTCCACCTCGTTTTCCTCTTTGCCCTCATCGATTTTAACCAGTTCGCTGATGTCACTTACGCCATATTTCTTGTGAACCAGAACCAGCAAAGCAAGAATGACCGCGCTGACAGCTGTGTCCGTGGCGAAAGCCAAAACTAAGAAGGCTTCTCCCAGCCCTCTGCCTGCTGATGAAGAAAGCATAACGAAATTCAAAGTGGCAGCCGTCGCGATTAGCTCAACAGACACGAAGACTTTTAGCAAGTGCCGTTTCGTTAACAAGCCGTAGATGCCTACTGCAAGAAGAATTAAGGAGAGAATAACGAAGTCCGTTATTGTCTACCTCCGTTTCTCTTCTCGTACAAGATTATGGCGATTCCCAAAGCCACCGTCATTATCACCAAGCCCTGCAAAACGACATCCCCCGCTCTCAACGTCCATAAGGCTTCACCGAAAGAAACTCCAGAGACCTCGGTGGCTGGCGTTGCGAAGGATAGGAGAATGGGTGGCAACGACAAAAGCGCTCCTGCCACTATAACGATCAAAAAGTTTTTCGGCTGAGTCTTCTTCAAGGGTGCTTCGCTGAGCATCTCACCTGAAAGGAAAAGAACCGCCAGGGTTCCCGCGCCCACTGCAAACTGGAAAACAGCAACGAAGATCGAGCCGCTCAAAGCATAGAGTAACGATGTGAAAAGAAACGTTCCTGCCAAGGCGACAACCGAGTAGATGGCTTCATCGAGGAAGATTGCCAGACACGCGGTTATTACGAGTCCTGCTGAAAGCACTTCAAGAATCATAAGTTCGCACCAGTCGGTTCTGCGGGTTTTTGTTCGGGTCTTAGGATTAAGGAGGATTTACAGGTTGTGGCTAGCTCGAAGACCGCGGAGCTTTTTATGGCATTTCTCGGGCAGCCTTCAGCACATTGGTAGCAGAATATGCATTGATCTAGATGGAATAAAGGGCGTTTTTTCCCGTTTACATCTACCATTTCGATGGCTTTCGCGGGGCAATCTCTGGAACATAGACCGCAGCTGATGCAGAGACTGATGTCGAATACTTGTTTGCCTCGGAAGCCCTCTGGAACTTCGCATTTGACGAAAGGATACTTGCTAGTAGCAGGTTTCTTGAACAGGTGCGAAAGCACTTCTCTTATCATGGGGGAAATAGTTGATTTTTTCGTCATAGCTTACACCATCTATGGGTAGACCCAGAAACCTAACGCCACGGTTAATGCAAATGCCATTATTGAGAGGGGCAGTATGATTTTCCAGTTGGCCGTGACCACTTGGTCAATCCGCAAACGCGCGAAGAGCGTGGTTAAGAACTCCGAGATCACAACGACCGTAAGCAGCTTCAACACGAACCATAAGGTGTACCAGAATTGTGGGAATCCGAAGAACACTGGACCGTAGGGTCCGCCTAGGAAGAGTTCCACGACGAGGGCTGCTCCGAAAACGATTTGCACATCTCGGGTAAGATGCAGGAACGCCAGTTTTCCACCGCAATACTCTGTTTCTAAGCCGCCTACGACTTCGCTCTCAGCGTGAGGAATGTCGAACGGGTCTTTCTCTAACTCTGCTTGGAGAGTAATTATGAACAGTACAAAGGCCCAAGGTGCCAAAATAATGAATGGGAGGTATTGGCGGGCTGCGATGCCAGCAATGCTTAATGTACCAGCCAGAAAAGCGGGTCCTAAGGCGAGAAGCGTGAGAGGAATGTCGTATCCGAGGAATTGTGTTAGAACTCTTGCGGCGCCTATAGAGCCATATGGACTTGCTGAAGCCCATCCCGAGAGGAACAGCAGAAAATTCGCGATCGTTACCAGCGCCATTATGAATATCAGGTCTCCCGAGAAGCTTACGTTGGGTATGGCGCTTGAGCCATCGATTGGCATGAAGGACATGGCGAAGACTAAGATTGAGAAGGAAAGGATTGGAGCTGCCCTGAAAATAAATCGTTTCGCGTCATGCGGCACTATATCTTCTTTGGTGAGAAGTTTCATGAAGTCCGCAAGCGGCTGAAGAATTCCTCCTGGTCCTGCAACTGATGGACCAACGCGATTTTGGATTCGGGCTTCAATTTTTCTCTCGACCCAGTCGCAGAATAATGTAAAGAAGAGGATGAATGTGAATCCTGGAAAAATGAGCACTCGAAAGAGGAACACTAAGTCAAGAGCCATGTTTGTCCTACCGGTCAGTGCATGAGAAGCAGGGGTCTAAGCTTACGAAGTTCGCTGGAACGTCAGCTATGTTGCTTCCGATGGCGGTATTGAGGAAGGCTGGAATGTTGGCGAACGTGGGTGTTCTTACTTTAACTCGTTCAGGATATGCTGTGCCGTTACTTCTAACGTAGTAGAAAAGTTCGCCTCGCGGCGCTTCTACGCGGTTGACGGCTTCTCCGGCTGGAACGATTCTTGGGGCTCTGACCCTAAAAGGGCCAGAAGGCAGATGGTCTAGAGCGTATTCGATTATGTTGATTGATTCTTCAACTTCGTCCATGCGAACATTCATTCGAGCCCATGTGTCACCAGTGTTATTGGTTATTACTTTGAAAGGAATTTCACCGTATGCTTCGTACGGTTCATCTTTTCGTACGTCAATGTCGACCCCGGAACCTCTTGCTACAGGTCCGACTACGCACAGCTTCAGAGCGTCCTCTCTCTTAAGAGTACCCACGTTTCGCATTCGCATATTCAGAGACGGCTCATTTGCGTATACTTGCTTGTAGAAGGGCAGCTTCTTTCTCAAATCGACCAACATACTCTTAATTTTGGGGATATCATTCTCGTTAATGTCGCGTCTAACGCCTCCTACAGTCATGCTTGACGAGATAACTCGGTTGCCTGTCATGATTTCAGTTATGTCCATTATGGGCTCACGGTCACGCCAGAAATACTGGAAAAGAGTCTCATAACCGATTTCGAGACCGGCGTGTCCTAATGTAAGCAAGTGACTGTGCAACCTGTTAAGTTCCAAGAGTATGGTTCGAATGTACTTGGCTCTAGGCGGCACTTCGGTTTTCAGAATTTTCTCAACCGTTTCAACGAAGCACGAAGCATGACACGAGTTGCATATTCCGCAGATACGCTCAACTAGGTAAACGTCCTGCAGGTATGTGCGTGATTCAGCTGCTTTTTCGACACCTCTATGCACGTAGCCGATGCGTGGTTCGACGCCTCTGACGATTTCGCCTTCGACTATAAGCGCGAACTTTTCAGGTTCCAAAAGTGCCGGATGTTGAGGACCCACAATTACTTTCACGGTTTTTCCGCTGCCTGAAAACTCAGTTTCACTTTGAGCTGGCTTTAGTTTCACGTTGTCAACTTTTGCGTCTTTTCTTAACGGAAAAACATCGTCCGGCCAGTTTTCAGGGAGAACCAGCCTGCCGGGACTGGGATGTCCTTCAAAAACTACACCTAGCAAATCGGTAACCTCCATCTCGTGAAAAGTCGCCCCGGGGATCAAGTCGCTTATCGTTCTGATTTGAGGCTTTTCCTTAGGGACCTCAGTCTTTATTGTAATTATTCCGCCTTTAGAGGTTCGGATATGGTAGAACACGCCCAAGTTCGCGCCAAGGTCAATTCCAGTGATAGCGGATACAGCGGTTTTTTCGTCTGCTTCCAACAATACTTTGAGGACATCTCGGTGTGTTGAAGAATCAGCTATTACTGCTGCTCTTCCAAGCTGTTCGGGCTGCACTTGGACTGATGTATCTTTAAACTTTGTTTGCAGGATAGCTATGATGTCGTTTTCGTTTTGGTTCATTTTTTCTTTTCCTCTTTCGCTGGTTTTTGAGGTTTCAGAGAATTAAGTAGCTTAACGACACCGTCGATTATAGCTTCCGGCTTAGGTGGACATCCAGGAATGTAAGCGTTAACCGGGATAACTTCGTCAACGCCACCAAGCACATTGTAGTTTCCTTTGAAAACTCCACCTGCACATGCGCATGCGCCGATGGCTACTACGAATTTTGGTTCAGGCATCTGGTCGTAGATACGTTTCAACCGTTCAGCACATGGCTGTGTAACAGAACCCGTCACTAGCAAGACGTCGGCGTGTCGTGGTGAAGGTTCAAGTTTAATCCCGAAACGTTCAACATCGAACCTTGGTGTAAGGAGAGCTACGATTTCGATGTCGCATCCGTTGCAGGCGCCGCTGTTGAAGTGGAGAACCCATGGTGACTTGAGCCTTGACCACAATACTGCTTTTGCCATGGTTATTGGTCTTTTCCTCCTTCAAGAAGAAGCATGCTCGATGCCAATATCATGCCCAGGTAGAGAAGCAGAAGCGATACGTTTACGCCCTGAGTGATGAGTGTGGCGAAAGCAATTAGAAGGACTGAGGAGTCGAGGACGACAAAGTATACCAAGTACTTGGATAGCGTCACGGTGATTCTCTGCTTCTGGACTGGGGCTATTTCTCCGCATGCGTAAGTTGACGTGGCATTTCCGGTTTGGGCGGTCTTTGGCGAGGCGCGGCGACCCAGGACATAAATGAGCGATGCAGCAGCGGTAATTAGTATGAAGGCGACGACGGTTTCAATAAGCATAGTGTTCATCACTCTTGAGAATGTTTGCCATTTGCGTGCCTTCAGTCCTTGCTATTAAAGCGTTCAAATGTGCATCTGTTATGAAGCTTGATTGCTGCATGAACGTATATAAGCTTATCTCGCTTTTCAATACATGATTGTCTAATAGAACTGTTAACCAATGTTAAATTGTCCATCTCGGAGCTTTCTCCCCTGCTTGCCGAGCCCAGCCAAACTAACTGTGAATCTGATGGTTCTTCTTTGCTCATGTTTTCCCGAGCTAGTTGCTTTTAGAAGCAAGCCTCAGGGATTTAAGTCTTAGCCATGTTGCCACAAATAATTGATGGTTTTTCATTGGAAAGAATGAGTATTGGATGTTCTTAGGTCGTCTTATGTTCAACGGGTTCTACGTGGTCAACGTGATCTTCACCGTGCCATCTTCGCTCCAAGTACAGAATCAAGGCAACAAGCCCTCTAATTCCAATCGTAAACGAAAGCAGATAGAACTCCTCAAAGCTCCTTGCAATCACCGTCTTTACAATTTCTGCACCGATGAAAATTTCGAGGCTGACCGTTAGATACCTAGCACGTGGAAGACCCGCAAATGGTTGAAACGGAGCCTTCACCTTGGATTTCACGTATCGTGTTGTTACCAGAATCGATCCTAGAACTATCAACCCGGCTCCAATTACGTACAGAAGGTTTATCGCTGTTGTAAGAACGATTGTGACCACGTTTTCGAGAGATATAAGGAAATCGCTCTGGAGGGAACCGTAAATTGCAACAAGAATCGCTGCGGCAAAGATGCTACTCACTAATGCAAGACCAACAACGCTTACTCTATTTGTTTCCATGCTACTTACCTAATGTTCAGTTGCTGAAACGCTATTCTTCAGTTATGTCGATTCGCTTAATATTATTTGTGACTCAGTTCAGTTTCAGTCTGGTCCGCCCTCATGATTCTTTAACCGTGGATCCAAGAACCATCTTTATCAGTGAGAGAATGCCCAGAGCGCACATCAAGACTACGACTGAGAGAAAGATGAAGTTCCAGAATGCATCCAAGAGATTAACGACCATGAGCAACAGGAGGCTTAGCAGGATGGGCAATATCAGGAATGTAGCACAATAATAGACGTCGCCTCGTATCCTTCGTATTGTTTGTTGAATTCTTGTGTGCATGTCCAGGGCTTCTTCGAGTCTTTTTTGCTGTCTTTGCTTTTCTTCCATAATTATCTCTTTGGTTTTTGAAGGGACATTTGCAAAGTATCGGTTAGTTAGGGTCTCAGCTTTGATGTCCTCCTCAAGAGAAGATGTCCATTCCGGGTAACTCATACCCATGGTTTGAGAAATGTAATTCAAAGTGGCTTGTTCAAGTGAGTGATTCCGATTTTCAAGACTCTGAATCCTAAAAATGATAACGGCGATGGCGACAGACCCCAGCCCCGATATTCCTTGGATTATTGAATCATGAATAATGGTTGACGTGTCTTTGTTAAACGTTGGAGCTGCGATGACGAAATAGCTAAACCAAACCGCCACAATTAATACGAAAATCGCGAACAGAGTGATCAGAACAATTTTGTTCCTTAACTCGAACTTCCTTGCCATAATGTATGCTCGTTGTAAACTCTATTTTAGGTTTAGGGTGATGCAAGATTGTAGGAGTTCGGAAATAGCCATGTATTTAAGCAGCTTGAACCAAAATATTATTTGAGAGGTTACCTTGGAACCTAAGAGCGACCAGCTCATAGCTTACAACGTTTTAGACAAGAAAATTCTTCGTCTGGGATTTTGCACTCTGTGCGGGGCATGCGAGGCTGCATGCCCAGTTGGGGCGATTCAGGTCGAGGGAGAGAAGCTCAAGCGAGTGCATAATTGCGCTGAGGACTTGGATTTATGTCCGATCTGCTATGAGGTTTGCCCTCATTCTGAGGCCCTCTTGCTCAGGAGCTTAAAGTGTGTTTCAGACGCACCCTACAAGAACGAGGCGTTGGGGTATCATCGGAAAATCGTTCTTGCTCAGTCGGGCGATCCGAAGCTCAGGCAGCAGGGAAGCGGTGGTGGTGTCGTTACATCCCTCTTAAAGTATGGCATTGAGACCAAAGTTTTTGATAGCGCAATAGTTTCCGCTGCTGAGCCTGATAACCCGTCTGCGCCTAAAGCGTCAGTTGCTCTGGTGCCCGACGACATACTTTCGGCGGTTGGTAGTAAATTCTTCCCATCCTCGGTTGCAAAAGCGTTCGGAAGTGCAGTAACTGGTTATGGAAAAACCAAAATCGCTTTCGTCGGAGTACCTTGTCATATGAGGGCACTTCGTAAGATCGAGGCGTGGCAGCACAAGATCGGACCAAGCTTGAAAATAAGCATCGGTCTCTTCTGTTTCGGAACCTTTTCGCAGTCCACTTTGTTGGAACACTTGGAGAAAGAGTACAATGTTAAGGCTTCAGAAATCAAGCAGATGCGGCTGTCAAAGCAATTCGTGATTCATACGGATAAGGGTGTGATTAGACTTCCTTTGAAGGAGGTTGAAGAGCATCTTCTACCCAGTTGCGGAGTTTGCACGGATTTCACTTCGGAGTTGGCTGATATTTCCATCGGAGGCGCCTACCCGTTGGAAGGCTGGTCAACGGTGATAATTCGAACTAAAGCTGGAGAGGATTTCTTCTACGAAGCGGTAGAAAAAGGAGTTCTTAGCGTACAGCCGATTGAATCTGAGCCGAACGTTTACGAGCGTGTCGTAACAGCGGCCATGCAAAAGAGAACTGCGGGGCTCAAGAAGGCTGAAGAGCTTGAAAAAGTCTACGAATTCTCTTTTACGTCTGCAATACCGCTAAGAGAATCAGAGAAGCTTGCCAAGGTTAATGTAGAGGACATCATGACCCGGAAGGTCTTGACGGTTTCCCAGGAAGAAACAGTTGAATATCTATTAGAGCGTATGGTTCAGGAGCATCACATTGGCTACCCGGTGGTGAACGAGATAGGAGAACCCGTTGGGGAAGTGACTTTGGTGGAAGCCTCTCAGATCGACAAGGACAAGAGAAAAGAAACGCGTGTCGTGCAAGTCATGCGTAAGAAACTTGTCACCGCTTGCCCCGGGGAAACTGGTCTGGATGTATTCAAGAGAATGAGCAAATATGAAACCGGACGAGTCGTCGTTATCGATCCTGCGAACAAAAACAAGATTCTAGGAATTGTTACCAAGTCAGACTTGATGGATGCACTCATTAAACAGCCAGTGCCTACTTGATTGCCTTGCATGAGAAGGCATTTTCTGAAACACACACTGCAAATAGGCAATTGGATATGCTCCAAAATGAAGACAGAATTCTCCGAATGAGACGAAACAGCAAAGAGCTCAATTTGCCAGGCTACAGATAACAAAGGTAATTCGTCACAAGTTGGAGCACAAAGGAAATTGTGCCTTTATGAAAGGGAGTAGAATGTCTCCTCAAAGCAGAAACAGAATGAAAAAAAGAAACTTTGTGTTGCACCTACAGGCCTAACATGCCTGCCAGGTTGTATTGTACGATTAATGTGGCGAACAGCGAAGCAACGAGCGACATTACCGTAATCATCGTGTTCAATGATGGCCCAGCAGTGTCCTTGAATGGGTCACCAACTGTATCGCCCACAACCGCAGCTTTATGCGCGTCTGAGCCTTTTCCGCCGTGAACGCCTGTCTCGATGAGTTTCTTTGCGTTGTCCCACAGACCACCCGCATTCGACATCAGCAACGCGAGCAGCAATCCTGAGAATATGCTTCCAGCCAAGTATCCGCCTAGCGCTTGAATTCCTCCGATGAAGCCGACCGCAAGAGTAGCAACTATCGTTATGATGCTTGCAGGCAGTAGTTCGCGCAACGCTCCTGTCGTGGCGATGTCAACGCATTTTGCATAATCTGGTTTTACGCCTTCTTTGCCTTCTCGCAAGCCCGGAATTTCTCTGAATTGCCTTCGAATTTCCGCAATCATCCTTTCAGCGTTCCTTCCGACACCCAGCATAAGCAGAGAAGAGAATATTGCGGGCATTCCTACGCCGATGAGGGCGCCCATCAATACAAGCGGGTTCATAACGTCAAAAACGACGGAAAACCCGGCGGAGGATGCTATTTCCTGAAATGCGGCCAACAATGCAATTACTGTTAAGCCCGCTGCGCCTATGGCGAAGCCCTTCGTTATCGCTTTGGCTGTGTTCCCTGCAGCGTCAAGCTCGTCCGTTATTCGTAAAACTTCATCGCCCAGTCCTGCTTGTTCAGCGATTCCTCTGGAGTTGTCAACGATTGGTCCGTAAGCGTCGTTGGAGATTATCATACCGACGATTGAGAGCATGCCGACAGCGGCTAAGCCGATTCCGAAAACCGCGTACCCTGGTCCGAGCGGGGCGCATAGGTAGTAGGCGACTGCTGAGGCGATGCCTATGCCGATTAATGGTGGGAAAACGCTTTGCAGTCCGTAGGAGAAGCCTGTGATTATGGTTGTTGCCGCGCCGGTTTTTGCGGATTCCGCAGTTTTCATGACGGGTTTCCTATTCTCTGAAGTAAAGTAGTTTGAGGTTGTCCCGATGACGATGCCGGCAGTTAACCCTACTACCGCAGCGCCCCAAAGTTGCATTGGATACCCAAGATAGTATACAACCGCGAAAGTCAAAACCAGAAATATTATGCAGGTAACGTAGGTTCCCATGTTGAGTGCTCCTCCAGGATTACCCTTGATGCCTGTTCTCAACGTAAACGCGCCGATGATGGATGCAATGATTCCCAAGCCAGCAAAGATGAGAGAAATTTCGACAAATAGAGTTCCAAGGGCAACACCGAGTATCATCACAGCAACGGTGCTGGCGATGTAAGAGTCAGCCAGGTCAGCGCCCATTCCAGCAACGTCGCCAACGTTGTCGCCCACGTTGTCAGCTATTACAGCTGGGTTTCGCGGGTCATCTTCAGGGATTCCGAGCTCAACTTTTCCGACCAAGTCTGCGCTTATGTCTGCGGTTTTCGTGAATATGCCACCGCCTGCTTTTGCGAAGAGGGCTAGTGCGCTTGCCCCGAAGCTGAAGCCCAAGACAGCGTGAGGATCATGGGTCAAGCCGTAGACAATGCTTATTCCTAACAGTGAGAAGCCAACGACTGCGAGCCCCATAACTGCTCCGCCTCGAAAGCCGATGGGAAACGCTTTGTTTAAGCCTCCGCGTGCAGCGTATGCGGCTCTGGCGTTTGCTTTTGTGGCGATGTCCATGCCGAAGTATCCGGCTAGCGCTGAGAGGAATGCGCCGAAGAAATAAGCTAGCGCTAAGGTTATGTTTTGAAGTGGAGTTGCGTTTGTCCATATAGGCGTCGGAAGGAAAATGCCGATTAAGGAACCCACGACAATTACGAATACAGCTAGTATTGTGTATTCTCTTCTTAGGAAAGCTCTGGCGCCGTCTTTAATGGCTAGGATGATTTCTTTCATTCGTTCCGTTCCTGGGTCTTGTTTGTCAACATAGTGGTAGAAGTATAATCCTGCAATGATTGAGATTACTGCTGATATTGGTGCTATGTACCATGGTTCAAACATTTTTTCAACCTTGCCATTCCGTTCTATGTTTCTTTTTCGTTGGAAAGTTGTGGCTTTTCTGTATGAACCTGTTTATTAGGTTTTGTTTTTGATTCCCCGAAGGAAAAGATTATAACTAATCTCTTGAGAGATAGAGAAGTTCAAACTGGAACGCGGCTGAGGGGAGAAGAATGTCCAAGTCCTGGCATACTGGGAAAATCGACGATGTCATGCTCGAGTTAGACGTGACTCATGAAGGATTAACCACTCAGGAAGCGCAAGAGAGACAGAAGAAGTACGGGTATAATGAGCTTGTTGCCAAGAAGCGGCGCACTGCGCTTCACATGTTCCTCGATGAATTCAAAGACATATTCATTCTTCTCTTAATTGCTGCCGTGATTTTCTCCGCTATCATCGGCTACTACGATGTATTGACAGGCTCGGAAGACGCGTTCGAGGCTTTTGCTGACGCCATAATCATCGGAATCATCGTTATCATGGTCGCCATAACGGGTTTTGTGCAGGAGTACCGGGCGGAGAAAGCGTTGGAAGCCATGAAGAAGCTGACGGCGCCCAAAGCCCACGTTATCCGCGACAGCAAGGAAGTGATTATTCCTGCCCGCGAAATCGTGCCAGGGGATATTCTAGTCTTAGAGTCAGGAGATCACATTGCTGCAGACGCCCGAGTTTTGGAGGCGGTAGAACTTAAGACGATTGAGGCTGTGTTAACGGGAGAATCTACTCCGGTAAACAAGAACACGTTAAGTTTGCCTGCGGAGGCTGCGATTTCTGAGAGGCGTAACACTGTGTTCACTGCAACCCATGTCGTGTATGGAAGAGGCAGAGCAGTTGTGGTTGCGACTGGGATGAATACTGAGTTTGGCAAGATTGCAGAGATGGTGCAATCGACCGAGGAAGAGGAAACACCGCTGCAGAGAAAACTTGACAAATTTGCGAGTAAAATAGCAAAAATTGTCATCGGCGTTGTCATAGTTATCTTCGCGCTTGAAGTGTTTGAAGCTGCTACTCAGGGCTTTCAGATTTCAAGCTTCATCGAGGCTTTCCTGTCGGCAATTTCGTTGGCGATTTCTGCTGTTCCTGAAGGCTTACCTGCCATTGTGACTGTGGCTTTGGCTCTTGGAGCTAGAGAATTCGCGAGGCGAAACGCCATCGTACGCAGGCTTTCCTCTGCTGAAAGCCTCGGCGCAGTTACAGTGATTTGCTCTGATAAGACGGGAACGATAACGAAGGGCGAAATGACGGTTCGTCAGATTTACGCTGGCGGAAAAACCGTTGAGGCTACGGGTGTTGGTTATGAGCCGAAGGGAGAATTCAGGGTTGACGGCAAGCCTGCTGAGCTTGGGAAAGAGGAAAAACTGCTTCTAACGATCGGTGCTCTTTGCAACAATGCGCAATTGAGGAAGAAGGAGTCTGATGCTGGTTGGGAAATTTTTGGCGACCCCACGGAAGGCGCATTAATCGTGGTTGCCGATAAGGCAGGGTTGAGCAGAGAAGAGTTGGACGAGGCGTATCCGCGTATTCGCGAGATTCCCTTCACTTCAGAACGGAAACTCATGACCACGGTCCACAAAACTGAACAAGGCGAGACCGTCACATATGTGAAAGGCGCACCTGAGACGGTTCTGGACAGGTGTACGCTGATTCTTGAGAATGGCAAGGAAAAGAAGCTGACCTCAGAAGACAGGAACATGGTTCTGAAGGTGAATGATGAGCTTGCAGGCAACGCTCTTCGTGTGCTCGCCATGGCTTACAAGAAACTTCCCGCGTACACCGAGAAACTTGAGGACGACGTTATTGAAAAAAGCTTAGTCTTCGCAGGATTGCAGGGAATGATTGACCCGCCAAGGGAGGAAGCAAAAGAAGCGAATAGACTTTGCAAGAAAGCTGGAATAATAACAGTTATGATAACCGGCGACCACAAGCTGACCGCTGCCGCAATCGCCAGAGAAGTGGGGATTTACGACGAAGGCGAATTAGTTCTGACGGGCGTTGAACTCGACCAGATAAGCGACGAGGAATTTGACAAACAAGTTGAGAAGGTAGCGGTTTACGCGAGAGTGTCACCTGAACATAAATTGAGGATTGTTAACGCTTGGAAGAAGAAAGGTCACATCGTCGCGATGACTGGTGACGGCGTAAACGATGCGCCAGCTGTGAAGGCGGCTGACGTTGGAGTCTCCATGGGCATCACAGGCACGGATGTGACAAAAGAAGCCTCGGACCTGGTGCTTACGGACGACAACTTTGCAACAATCGTAAAAGCGGTCGAGGAAGGACGCGTAATTTACGATAACATTCGGAAGTATGCGCGTTTCCTGATTTCGGCAAACTTCGACGAATTATTGGTCATCGGCATGTTTGCCATTCTTGGCGGCATCTTCGGGGCTGAAATATTCCCACTGCCGCTGTTGCCTGCGATGATCTTGTGGATTAACTTGGTAACTGATGGTGCACCCGCCGTGGCGTTGGCGACCGACCCGCCGGATGTAGACGTTATGGATAGACCACCTACGGAAGCCGAATGAGGGAATACTGCATGGAATGGGCAGATTCATCATACTGTCGTTCTCGTTGCAGTCGATTGGAACGATTTTGGCCTTCAGCTTAGAATATTACGTATGGCCATCCCAAGTTTGGATGCTGCCAGGCGGGATAATCGATGAGATTGCACGAGAAGCGGTTTATCGTGAAGCGATTACAACTGCGTTCTTGCAGGCAGCATTGTTTGAACTGTTCGTGGTTTGGAACTGCAGGTCAGAGAAACGAAGCGTTTGGCGCATGGGAAAAGACGCGTTCAAGAACAAGTTCTTCGTTGTTGCAACGATAGTGTCCATTGTTCTGACAATTGGAATAGTGTACATTCCGGTGACTCAACAACTGTTCCACCTCTACCCGTTAAGCCTCCGAGACTTAGCCATAACCGCGGCGATTGCCAGCTGGGGATTGTTCGTGTTTCCAGAAGTAACGATGAACCGAAGCGTATGGAAGTGGAAGTAGCTCAATAGAAAAGCTTATTACAGCAAAGATCAGCAAAAATGCAATTTCAAACCAACTGGGACATGAGAACATGGGCGTAACTGAGAAACTCGCGAATCCCGCACCGCTTGGCTTGTTGGGTTTCGGATTAACAACCGTACTATTGAACCTGCACAATGCTGGATTTTTCCCGTTGGATACAATGATTCTCGCCATGGGCTTGGCGTACGGCGGCTTGGCGCAGGTCATCGTGGGCGTTATGGAGTTCAAGAAAGGCAACACATTCGGCACGGTCGCGTTCACTTCCTACGGGCTTTTCTGGTGGTCGCTCGTGGGAATCTTCGTTTTACCACGCTTATCGTTCTTCAATGTAGCCGGTTTAGCAGCGATTGAAAGTCCTACGCACGAGGCATTTGCCGCATACTTCTTCATGTGGGGCTCGTTCACATTTGGCATGTTACTCGGGACCTTGAAGAAGAATCGAGCATTACAGTTTGTTTTCGCGAGCTTGACAGTTTTATTCTTCTTGTTGGTAGCAAGAGAACTCACGCAAGACGCAACGATTGCAACGTTGGTTGGCTACGAAGGCATCATCTGCGGGTTAAGCGCGGTATATCTGGCGATTGCTGAGGTCCTGAACGAAACCTACGGAAAAACTATCTTACCCATCTGTCCGGTAAGCTAAAAAACTTAGTCCGAAAAAACCAATTAAATTTCTTCGATTTCACATTTCAGCTTCTTGAGAAGCTCATCTGCTTTCAGAGGCTCAACCTTGAGCGTGTACAACTGGGTTGGAGTACGAAGCTTCAACTTAACAATGTCCTTGAGTCTTTTAACATTGCAACCCTTGGCTTTGGCGCTCAACGCCACGAATTTCTCGACGTCAGTAATTTCGGCTGGCATACAGTTATCCTCAACTTACGGTTTCAGGATGCCCTGCGAGTTTTTATCTGTTACGGTGCCGTGCTCCTCAATGCCGGCTTTAGGCGTGTTCAGCTTTCCCTCAACGCTCTGCAGCTCCCTGGGCAAGGATAGTTTAGCATTAATAGAAGAAGAAGTGCCGTGGATTATTGCTTCTTCTTCTTTCAAGCCCAGGTCGATGCTGCGGTCTTCAGTCCTAAATTTCCCGTTTCAACGGCTCTTTTACTGCCAACACAATTACCACACCAATCAAGACCGCGAAACCAAAAGACAGGACAAAAGGAAAACTCGGGTTCGCATCATAAAGCACACCGCCAATGGCTGACGCGGGAATAATCGCCAGCACGTTCAATGTGTCAAGCGCGCCCAAAACCCTGCCACGCATGTCTCTGGGAACAATATCTGCCTGCAGTGCACCATATGCTGGCATTGTCAAACCTCTGCCAACCCCAAACAAAACGTAAGCCAACAACAGATTGAGTGAAATCCCTCGAGAATAGAAAGATGACAACGAATGGCGCAAAAATGAAGAAATATGTAAAAGCTAACATCGTCTTTCTTCCCACCTTGTCCACAAGCTTCCCAAGCGGAAAACCTAGAACAATGATAACGACAACATAAGCCACGTTGACCAACGCTAACTCCGGTGCACTCACGCCTACAACATCAAACGCGTAAAGCGACATGAACGTAAACCATATCGGCTCCTCGAAAGCACTCAGCAGCCGAGCCACAGTCAGGAACTTCAAACTCGAGGGCATAAGCTTCCAGACTGCAGCCACAGAGTGAAAAGACTCTCTGAAAGCGCCCTTCATCTCCCGCAGCACGATTAACCGTGGCGCCACCACAGTTTCCTTCAGGAACAACATTCGAATTACCGCTGCAATTAGCACGCACGCAAAAACCAACAAGTAAATAGTCCGCATCCCAGGAACCATCCCCAACTGATCCACAGCCAAAGCGGCCAAAATCGGAGCAAAAACCGTCGGGATACGCGGAATCACGTTTACAGCCGCGTAGCCCATTCCTCGCTTTTCAGGATGAATCGAATCCGCCTCAAGCGCAGTAAGAGCGGGCTGGTAAATCGAAGCCAGATTAGCCACTAGCATTCCGATGAGCACGAACCGCCAGTCAGGCGCAAACGCATAGAGAAGGTATGAAAACGACAAAACAAAAGTCATCGTCACGATTATCTGCCTGCGCCCATACTTGTCCGCGATATAAGAACCGGGAATCTGTACGAGCACGAAAACCGCAGCGCCTACTGAACCCATCAAGCCGATAGTCGTTGGCGAAGCCCCAAGCTCTCGAATGAAAGGCGACTCAAAAGTAGCCACAACAGAATAAGCGAAAAAGAAGAACAGCCAAGTGATGATGAGCGTAAGCAGATTGCCGTGCATGAAGGAAAACTCGGTTTTGAGCCTCGCCAGCATGCTTGACAAGTAAGTGCAGGCAATTATTAAGAATGCCAGTCCAACGGGTTTGATCTAAGGCTTTTAGGGTTGACTCTCAATTGTCTGCTGCACGGAAATGTTCTGTCTGTCCTTAGGATTAAGCAAAGTGCGGGCACCCACCACCTGCACCGTCACGTACCCGTCACAATGGGTAACCAGAAGGTCAAGAACCTTAGCAGTGTTGCTGCGAGCGCACCGAACCGAATGTCGGGTACACCGTAGAAGACGAAAAGGTTCGCCAAAGCTATGTCGAGCGCACCAACGGAGAAAACCGCCGCGGCAATCTGTATTGTTCCCACTATGAAGTACACGATAATGAAGAAATCTAAGTGCAAGTTCCTCAAGCCCAACGAGTAGAAGACCAGAAAATAAGCTGCAAGGTTAAAAACCAACGAAAGAAACTGGAAAAACAATGGTTTCACCAGACATCTGGGCTTGTGCTTGAATGTTACGAAACCCTGATGAAGTACAAGCAAAGAATTCTGGGTCTTCTCTGGCAAATCCGCAGGCAGATACTTGTTCAGCCTCAAGAAGCCTAATAGCTTAAACAGCAACCCTGCCAGTTTTCCAGCTGCCTCTTCCTTGATTGCCAGATAGAAAAGCGCTACAAGATAGATGCCTGTCCCGATGAGGGCGATTACGAGCAATTCGAGAATGTAAACGGGAACGTCGCCCGCTCGTGTTAGGAGCAGGATGATTCCGCTGAGTAAACCGAAAGATGAAATGACGTAGTTGATTATTCGGTTGGTTAACGACGAAGCGGCAATCGGACCATAGCTCTCACGATTTTCTTTATGAACAAGGTAGATTCTCGTAACCTCGCCGCATACGGCTTGGCAAGGCACGACCAAATCCACGAAGTAACCAACCCAGGTGTAGAGGAACACGCTTCTCAGCTTAGTTTTGACTGAGAGCGAATTCAGCAGGTCATGCCAAGCCGCTGCTACGAAGAAAACGCCCAATATCGTGGCAGTGATTGCGAGTGAATAATAGAGCGCATAATCCGCGGAGTTCAGGCTTTCTAACACGTAAAATAGTTCTTGGAATCCCACGAAGAAGTAAAGGTAAAGGATGAAAACGATTAAGCCGACGAGCATGAAGAAAAGGGATTTTCTAGTTGATAGGTACCTGAACGCTGACAGCTGGTTTCACGCCTTTATGTTCCTACGTCTTTTTGGGCTTGATGCTCAGTTT
Source organism: Candidatus Bathyarchaeota archaeon (assembly GCA_963749465.1). Classification (GTDB taxonomy): domain Archaea; phylum Thermoproteota; class Bathyarchaeia; order Bathyarchaeales; family Bathycorpusculaceae; genus UBA11855. The sequence goes on from CAVVMH010000006.1 coordinate 70,877, forward strand.
CACATTGACTTCTACGTTATATTGTTTTTCGACTTTGCCAACGGCGAAGTTCCAGTCCCTAATCTCTACTTCCATATCTTTGAATGATGCAGCCAATGCGTCTTTGTATTGGTTTACTGTTTCGCCGATTTTTTGCAATCTCTCTGTAATGTTTATTTGTGTTTCAGACAATTCGATGCACCTCCCTGACTGTTGGGTATGCGCTGAACTTTAGTATTGCAGTTTCTGTTTTTAAGGGTATGTGACTGTACTCAAACAGTACCAAGTTAAAGGCGTTATCGATGCGTTTTTAACACGGTACACCTTACGCTTTCTGATGGTGTTGTGGATGCCAGACCAAAAAACCGAGCTGCACAAACTTACCAGTGAGGAAGAAAGCGTCATCGTGAACAAAGGCACGGAGATGCCCTTCACCGGGAAGTACTTCGCGTTCTGGGAACGTGGAACCTACGTCTGCAAACGTTGCGGGGCGGCGCTTTATCGTTCCGAGAGCAAGTTCGAAGCAGACTGTGGCTGGCCAAGCTTTGATGATGAGATTCCTGGCGCGGTGAAACGTCTGCCTGATTCAGACGGTGTCCGCACGGAGATCCAATGCGCCAAATGCGGTGCACACTTGGGGCATGTTTTCATGGGTGAGGGCTTCACGAAGAAGAACACGAGGCACTGCGTGAACTCGATCTCGATGGATTTCATCCCTGATAAGCCTAAGCCAAACGAGGAAAAGGATAATCCATCAGGTTTTTTGCAGGTTCTCAACTAGACTCTTACAATACGATTTTTGACCGAGCGTTTGGGGATCCTGCTTCCCCTAAAGGAGAAAAGAGAAAGGGGAGAGGAGATCGGTTCGATGGGAAACGTTGGAAGCAGGATCCTCCAGCTCACGAGTTTCTCCTTTGTTTGACAATAAATAAAAGCTGTATGAATCCAGAATTCACTTTTGCAGAACAACTTATTGCGTGACGACTATTCCTTGGAAGGTTATTTTGCCTTGTTGGCTTTCTTGGCGCAAGCGTCACTGCAATACTTTTTCTTGCTATCGAATGTCATGTAAGTTCTTTTGCAAACTGGGCACTTCTTATCCATTTCAATCCTCACGATAATACAATGGTTTATGACATAAAACTTTTCTCCTTTACGACAACGCCCAAGTAAACTCTAAAAGTGTTGAAAACTTCAGTCAAGAAATGCAGTGCGCGGCGCGCACTCAGACATGAGATGCTCACCTTTGAAACTACTTTAGAATATACTCTTTGCCATACTTGATTATTTGCAGGTTGCTGCAGAAGGACTTGAATAGCTGCTGGTTTTCGGTGTGCACTGGAAAAGCCCGTTTTGGTTTGATGTAGGTTACCATTTCCACTAAGTCACTCTTGCTCATATGCCCTGAAGCGTGTAGTTGATGGAACTGCATTTTGAAGTGGTCAATCCAGTTGTGCATCACTTGGTCTTCAATGTCTTCTTCGCTAAACGGTTCGCTCATGCTGTGTATGAAGTGGCTGCCTGGTTTGGGTTTGATGTCTATTAATTCCGCGAACTGTGTGAAGTCTAAATCCATTATGAGGTTTTTCTGGTTCTTCCTGATGTATTCGTGAGTAACAATTTTGTCGAGGAATTTTCGTTCCCAAGGAAAATAGTCTTTCTCGTCGAACGCGCCTGATTTTTTCCTTTTATAATAAACCCAAATGCAGTCATCCTTCATTGGGTCTGGCAGGTCCAAGTGTTCATCATCCAACAGCTTAGTCAAGAGATGTGCAGTCTTGGGTGTAACTACGAGTTTGCGGTTGTTTTTCTTTGCGACTTTGTAGAAGCTGTTGAAACGGTCGATATCTCGGCTGGCTCTCATTGTAAATACGGCTTTTTCGGTTGAGTTGACTACCTTGTCGCTTTCTTTCTTAACTTGGGGTTCTGAGACGTTTTTGCGATTCTCTTTTCTAGCCATCCTTGTGCCCTCACATATCAGAGCGATGGGTTCGGCTTCTTTGGCTTTCTCGATGAAGTCTTCTGTTAGGTCTTTCCTTGGTCCGTGTCTCCTAAGATCTCCTGTGTAAACCACTGCTCCAGCTGAAGTGTGAATGATGAAACCGTAGGCAGCAGGGATCGAATGGTCGACGTGAATTGGCTCAATTGTGACATCGTTTACTTTGATTTTGTCTCCCGTTCGGAACCTGTGGCAGTCGTGTTCTCCGTAATTGCAGAAATTGCTTGTTTCTTCCATGCAGTCCATGAATAGTTTGGTTCCAAAGCCCAAGAAAACCGGGATCTTAGGGTCTAGAAACTGAAGGTGCCCCACATGGTCAGAATGTGCATGTGAAAGGAAAACGGCGTCTACTTCCGGTTTACTGTAAGGCATGGTGGTGTGCGCCAGCATCTCTTTGGAGTATAATCCCTTTATTCTGGGCACCAAATTAAACGTGAAATAGTCTCCTAAGCCATTGATTGCTCTTGGTGTAAGCCATCCTGTGAAGTAGTTCGAGCCAAAAGTGAAGGATTGACCGAAATCAAAGAAGATCTTGGTCGTCTTATCTTCAAGCAGAATCTTGTTGCCGCCAATTTCGTTTACTCCACCGTAGAAAGTCAGTTTAGCCATAGCCATCGTCTCTGGTCAATGAATACTGGTAGCTTATAATAGAATCTTATGAACTGCAGTCAGTCAATTAGACCAGGGTTCCGCAATACAATGAAACAGATTTCTTAGTAGGTTCGTCCCAGCCTATTCTGGAGATGCTATTAATCAATCTACGAGGAAAACCATGAAACCTATTTCTTCTCCCATATTTCTAACAACTTCATCGTCGCCTGAGCCTTCACTGTGTTGGCGAATCGGAAGTATTTGATCCTGCCACTCAGTCTATGTTGAACCACAGTCTCTTTCTCCAGAAGTTCAAGGTGTCCCAAAGCGAGTTGGTAATTCACCTTTAACCTTTCCGCAATGTCTGAAGGGTTCATCTGCCCACACATAAAAAGCAGCTTCAAGACTTTCATCCTGATTTTCGAACAGAAAACATCCTCCAAATCCATTTGCGCTCACCAGCTCAGAAAAAGGAGGGGAGAGTTTGTTTGAGATGCTTTCCGCTCAGAAAACAAAAGAACAACCTGAGGGGTCCACGTTGGTTGGATGACCTTTTTTCTGGGGAAAGCAAGACTGGCAAACTCCAAATGCAGATTGCGAAATAGCTTAAAAGAAATGATGATGCAACAACCAAGTCGCGCTGTGCAGAGTACTGTTAAAGTGAAGAGTGTTCTGTTGCTCGAAGAAACTTTTTTGTAGACCCCTTAAAATCTTAGAAACGTGCCTTCCTTTAGTACAGTTAACAATGTTCAAATAATATAGATTTTGATGAATCTTTATTGATTCGCAGTGACCAAACACTCAGAACTAGAAGACATGAAGAAAAGGGAAAAAATACAAAATCACTTCTGGAACGAGGTCGGCGATGTCGAACATATTTCATTACCCAAGCTGAAAAACGCAGTAAGAAAAGAATTCAACTATAAAGACGACAGATCTGTCCAGGCACAAATCGGCTTGATGCAAACAGAGCAGAGAATAAGAATAGAAAGCAGAGTCAAAGTGTGGATCAAACAGCCCTAGAAACCGGGCTTGTTTGGCTAGGAGTTTTCCAGAAAAGTTCTGAGCACTCATCTGAACTTGAAGATCTAGTTTTAACCTATTGCCCTGAGAGAATCTTTAAGACTTCTTCATCCGTTAAATCGTACCAGTTCTCGTAGGCGTTTGCGACAGCGAAGGAAGGCCCACTTCTAATGTTTAGGCATACGATCTCATCTACCTCGGGCGCAAGCAGCTCGATAGCGCCTAAGGAAGCCGTGGGCACGGCAATGATTGTTTTTGTAGGTTTGCTCTCCCTTCACGGATCTCGCGGCAGCTAGCATAGTGAAGCCTGATGCTAACCCGTCGTCAACGAGTATTACAATCTTGTTTGTTAAGTGGGGCATGGGTTTATCTCCCCTGAACTTTTTGAGTCTCTCTTGAATATTTTTCTTGGTTCTTCAAGATTGACGTCTCAATCTCTTCTTCTGTCAAGTCTAACTGCTCAGCCAGGCTCTGGTTTAGGACGATTTTGCCATCCCACGTTATTGCGCCGAATCCGGCCTCAGTGTTCCATGGAATTTGAATCTTCCTAACAATCATCACATCCATCGGGACATCGAGTTCCTTCGCGACCGTGTAACCCACTGGGACTCCGCCGGCTGGCACAGCCAAAACGATTACATTTTCGTTACCTGCGTATTCTCGGAGTTTGTCGGCTAAAAGCTTGCCAGCCTGAAACCTGTCCCGAAATACTGATACGCGTTCTCTGTAAGTTGGATTCTCAATTATCTTTGCGGTCATAACCTAAACCTTAAGGGGATAAATTATGAACCATATCTGATATATCCCTACCTTTCAGACTATGATTGTTGCAGTTTTGGGGGCTGATATTATAACAACAACAATGATGTTTTTGTAATATTGTTGTTGTTCTTCCTCTCAAGAAGAGATTAATTCTGAATAGTTACTGGACTGCGGAAGTATCCCCTGTCAACATTTACGAAGATTAGTGGGCCAGTATTGTGGGCAACTTCGCGGGCTAGTCGTAATACAGAATTCAAGATGGAAAAAACTTGTTCGCGGCCATTGATTTGTGATTTTTTGATTTTGCTCGTCTCTTTCTTTAGGATGTTTTCGGCGAGAAGTTGTGTGCAACAGGTTTCAGCATTTCTTATCAACGTTGAAGTAATCATGTCTAGCATGTCTTGTTTTTGCTCAACATTTTCCCATCTATATTCAATCGCAGCCGAGCAATGAGCCTTTTCCAAGGTGGCGCACTGTTTTTCTTGATTCTTATTTCCAAAGACTAGTTTGACTCGCTCCTTCCACTTATTTAGCCAATTTCCCATCCAAATCGTCAAGAAAGATTCGAACTCGTTCGCATCTTCATTGATTAACTGTTGTACCTTTTGGTTATAGTCTGTGTCGAGGGTTTTTTCACTCTGAAATGTGAATTTTAGATAGTTCACGAAGTCTTGGTGTGCAATTTGTAGGATTTTGTAGTCTGAACCTAAAATATCCAAGGCTGGCTCAACTTCTTTTATTTTTGTTGAAAGGATTGTTTCCACAGAGTTCATTTGTTAATCGACCTTGTAACTGCGTGCTTCTGAGATGTGTTTTCGCTACGCCATATAACTGGTTTCGGCCGCTTTCGTTAATATTACGATGGCAGACATGTTACTTGTAGAACAGAAATACACATCAGAGGTGGCGCATAGGGTACCGTCAATGTTTCTTAACAGACCATCTCATCGGCTCATAATCCATTAAGAAGTAGTCGTCCCAATGTGCACACATACGACTACTTCCAACTCTTACCAGCACTGAGAGAACAACACAATGATATTTTTGCGGGGTTGTTGTTGTTCTTCCAATCGATGATTTTTGTTAATAGAAGAAGAAGTCCCGTGCATTATTGCTTCTTCTTCTACTACTACACAAAGCGAGCAGCCGCCATGTCGTCTAACGAGAAGGAAACAGTGTTTCTTCGGCATCGAATTCTGCCTCTAGCTGGAAATTGATGTTGGGTAACCAAAGAATCAGGTGTTCATAAACAACTATTCTTTGCAGCTGATTCTCAGAAAAAATTACGCTGAATCCATGGAATGCGCTGAATAAAAAAAGAAATCTTTTTTTTGTTCATTCTACGCTGTTATTTTTGGGGGACATTATTGCTTCTGAGTAATTTTTCTCTTCAAAGTACCTTGCCTGAAACTTCGATAATGTCTTGCTCAGATAATGACTTTATGTCGTTCTGAAATAGTCTACAACAACATTCTCGTTCTCAAAGTAGATTTCCAAGTCTGTAAGAAGCCTGGGCAATTGATAAGGGCTGTCGAAGGATCTGAAGATGTTGGCAAGTATCAAGTTTTTGCTTTTTTCCAGTTCACTTTTCGCTACTGGAGAGGTTTTCATTTTTTGCAGTTCATCTCTAATTATCATTCTGGTTTGTTTTAGTGATCTTACTCCGGCTGCACAATTTATGAGAAGTACCCAAAGTCCGAACCTGACACGTTCATTGATTCAAAGTCATATGTAAGTGCCCTCTTCTCTCGTAATTCTACAAACAGTCTGGAGCTTTCTCCCATTCCCAATATTGCGTTTATAAGGTCTAGAACAGGAACATCAACGTTTTTTGCAGGCGGAGTCCTTAGACCAAAACTTAGGTAAGCTTGGTTATGCCGGCTTTTTTCATTAATACTTCTTTTCTGGGTTTACCAGCTTCAATGTTCTTTTCTCTCCTTGAGATTGAATTGTCCATTTTCTCTTATCATGAAAACCTTCTAGCACAATTTCAGCATCGCTATCTGAGAATTTACCTGAAAGTGTTAGTATCATGTTTTTGGGAGCATAGTAATTTTTGTGGGCTTCTTCTATATCTCTAAGCGTCATCTGATTTACTGCTTTTTTTGATCCTAACACTGGGTTCTTCACGGGTGGTGCTTGAAAAGGATTTTAGTCAATGTCTCTTCGGTTTTGTCTCGAGGATCATCATCAGGCTTCAGCAATTTCATTTAGTATTACTTTGCGCTCAATCTCGAGTTTGTCTTTGTCAAACTCGTTATCAAAAGGAGACCTGAAAGAGTCTTTGAAGCTTCAGACAATCTTTTCGGGGAAGATGTCCACGGCGCTGAAGGTACATTCATTGGTTGTTTCAAAGTGAGAGCAGCCGCCAAACCTTTCGAAATCATGAAGCAGCTTTATTCTTCTTTGTGATCCTCCTACAAGCATGTGCTCAAGGAAATGCGCAGTGCCAATTTTGTCTTCAGAATCATCGTTTGACCCATATTTAATTGCCACAGATAATTGTGTCGTCATCGCCGATGAACGAGGATGCAGAAGCACAACGAGACCATTGGAAAGAATTCTTCTTTCCCACGAAAGACTGCTTTTCATGGCAGCAAGGAGATTCCGTGTAACTAAAATACTTTGATCTATATTCGTATGCGCAACAACGTTTCGCGAGAAGTTAGAAGGATAGAAAATCACCAAGCATATAACATTAAACGTCCCCTCGCATCCTTCGGAGGCAAACGCAATGGACCAAATATCAAAACGTCGATATAGTTCTAATTACAAACTTGAAACAAATACCCTAAATCAAAAAAGGGGGCAAACTTCTATATGTTAGGTGTCAAGATTGAACTAGCAGAGATCGAATATGAACCCTGAACATTATAAATCGATAAGGAAAAAGCCAAAACGAAATAGCAAGCTTAGTAGATACAAAAGTAAAGTGCTTGCAATGGCTAAAGAATGGAAACCCATTACTACTCCAAAATTGCGTGCGACTTACTCCAACAAAAATGAATGGATAATTAAGATAATTCCCAAATTAAAAGAGAAGTAGAAGCGCCGGAAGAAAATCGAAAGGTTGGTTTCCTAAATTAATTTTCTGAACAACTAAAAATTTTAGAAAAAATATTTTTTCTTATTTCAGATCAGAAATTGTCAACTACTAAAATCACCAAACATATAACAGAGAACTTCCCTTCGCATGCGCTCGGATGCGAATGCAATGACTCAAAAAGGAAATGTCGTGTTGTACCTCGATAAAGAACTTGTGGAAAAATCGAAAAAATTAGGGTTTAATCTCAGTAAGACGTTTGAAAACCACTTAAAACACCTAATAACACAATTCTCACCCGATAATTCAATGAATAACTCCAATTCAACAAGTAAAATTGATATGTGGTGGGCCGGACCGGATTCGGACCGGCGACCTTCTGCACGTCAAGCAGATGTCCTAACCAAGCTAGACGACCGGCCCACATGACTGGTCTATTTTACTTTGTTCCCTGATATATAGCTACTTCGCCTTCCTGAAAAAGCGAATTCAATCAAATCCTGCTTAAAACAGTAGACTTTGCCTGAGGGTTCGTATTCCGAAAACTCGTTTTGATGTTGAAGGAGTGAATAGGCAGCTTGAACGCCGTATTCTCTTTTTGTGCGGGGTGAGAACGTGTATCGTGTTTGGTACGAAACTCGAAATATGTCGGGTCGTGAAGTCTAATTCTTAAATCACAAAACCAACATTCACGATGCCCGAGAGGAAACGGAGGAAACATCTAATGCAAATCAAGACCAGCCCAAGCCTGCTCGTTCTCATGGGCTCGCTGGACTGGCTAACCACAATCGTGGGCATCGTCTGGTTCGGAGCCGTCGAAGGCAACCCGTTTCTCGCTGGACTCACCGGTACCAACTTGCCCGCCTTCACCGCCATAAAACTCGGCACCGCAGTCTTCGTAGGCTTCCTGTTCTACCAGGCAAACAAAACGTTGAATGGATTGGAAAACAAAAGCAGCAAGGGCTTCGCGCGAACAAGACTCGTCCTTAAGGGCGCGTATTTGGCGTCAGCAATATTCCTCACCTATGCCGTGTTGAACAACGTCTTAACAGTGATTAACACCGCTAAATAGGAGAAACTTTTTCCACTTTTCAAGAAGAGGTATAGTTATAATTAACTCAGACGTAAACAGGTTCCTTGTGCCAACCGACGATGATATCGACAAACCGCAAATTGTCCACCTCATCATGAACCAGAAAACAGAAGAAGCACTGATTCTTCTCGCCAAACATTACAAAGTAACAGTGCCTCAACTCAAGGTAGGCTTACCAAAAGGACACAAGAAAAACATCTACGGCTGCTACACCTCAAAAAACCAGACCATCAGCCTACTCAGCAGCGACTTCTTCGGAAACGCCTTCGTCATACTCCACGAGTTCTACCATCATTTGCGCAGCAAATCTGTTGACAGACAGCACAAAGGGACCGAGAAGAACGCTGACAGGTTCGCAACCGAATTCCTTCGGGCGTACCAGTCGGCTGGCGGACACACCAACATCTAACGCTACTCGTCTTGTCCTGCCGCAGTTACCTCTAAAGCGATTTTTTCGCCGTTTGAATCGTAAACAGCCACGCAACGCTCGTCCGAGAAGGGATAACCAACTATCATGAGTACCCGTCCCATCATGTGGTTAAGATCCACGTAAGAAGGCTGAATGTTTCCTGAAGGGTGCGAGTGCACGGTACCGACAACGGAGAAATCCATGGGCAGCATATGAGGCGAGTAACTGGCAAACCCGTTTCCGTGAACCGCGAAAGGAGCAACGACAAGGTCTGAGACGCTGATGACGCCTTTGCTTTTCTTGCCTCGGAGAAGCAAGAAGCTTTCGCGTGGATAGAGCTGCTTTGCCCCTTCAAGTATGGTTTCGAGTAGTTCTCTTGGAACCGAAACCGTTACAGCCGCGCCCATGCAGGTAGTCAATGTGGAACGCTGATTAAGCTTTTCCGCCAAAGGAGACTATATGGCGAGGAAAGTTATCACGAAAGCACATTTGTAGCGGGTCTCGGATAAACATTTTAGTAGAGACAGTGAATTAGAAAAGGTGACACGTGTGCCGGGATGGCAGAGTGGTTAACGCGCGGGCCTTGAGAGCCCGTGGATCGCAAGGTCCGCATGGGTTCGAATCCCATTCCCGGCGCCACATCGCCTTTTACGAGAAATAATGCGCCTGCCTAAAATTCTATACACGAACAAAGCCAAAAAGCAATGTCGAATGATACGGAACTCGTACCCATTTCGGGAAAAATCCGAAATAACTCACCATAGACGCTGAAGCGTTTGCCCAACCTGTTTAGGTTGCTTTATTGAGGTTTAAGCTTTTTCAGGAATAGTTCCAACCCCTTATGGGTTCAAACCCCAGCCCGTCCACTATACATAGATTTTTCTGGTTCACATGTCCATGGCTATATCCCACAAAAGATGCTAGCTGCACTCAAATAGCCAACTAATCACGAAAGTAAAATGAAATTTTAACATACTTTCAACATCCTATTTACTTGTTGCAACAGCGGGTCACTGCTCAGTGTACATTAAGGTTGAACTGGTTCTGCACCATCAAGAGCAAACAGTATCTTAGTCCCCCGTTGAACTCTGAAACTTATCTTAGAGTTCCCAGAGTCTTGCAATATTATGATTCTGTCTCCGGGACAAATACTATACGCATCCATTAAGAACTTGTTTAGGCGTAGTATGCCTCCAGTGCTTACAGTCATGTCGGCTATTACGGCTTTCACTAAAGTTTCCTCTAGTCGATTTTTCAGAAAGATACGTTGATTAACTTAATAACTTTTTTCCTGAAAAGCATTAAAAGTTATTATAGTAACTAAAGTCACAAAAGGTTTGTAATAAGATGAAGCTGGGGGCGAAGAAAAAAAGAGGAGATTGGAGACTTTCCTTTCATCCCCAAGTGTTGACATAAACGATTCTAATTGCGTTTCCAGCTCCGGTGGAAAAATCGATGTCAGCTGAAGACCCTTCTCCCCGAGCTGTAGCAAGTAGTTGCACGAAAACCAGCACTTGAAAGGGGTCTGCACCGACAGGCATTTGAAAAGTCAGCCATCTCGGATTGTCAAACCTGCTCATTCCGGTGCCAGCCTGATTGATCACCCACTCGTCTTTTCCTCCCCAATTGTAGTCGTATTGGTAGCCCCTTGCTGATGCATAGAGGGAAACATTAGCGGAATTCAGAACGTAGAATCCGTTGAAGTTTATTTTTGGGTTCACTGTCACGAATCTTGGCGTCGGGTACGGGGGAGTAATTTCAAACCACGCCCACGCTTGTACAAGCGCGTAACTCGTTCCCGCGGAATTTCCGGAACCATAACCGTACGCCCTGCACTTCGCATTTATGTCATTAGCCAATTGCGCTTTAGTATAGGTACAAGAGGTTGTTGCGATTCCTGCTTTCCATTGGATACAGTCCATGTCTGCTGCTGTGTAGGAGCATCTCGAATCAGGAGAATGCGTTGGGAGGTAACATGGGTTGATTATTCTCGATGCCCTAAATTCGCTTTCCAGGAGTTTGACTTCGGCTGGGTGAAGCTGAAGGAGTTTGGCAGCTTCTTCCATTCTTCTTTCCATTTCTGGCGGCGGAGATTCTGGAGCTTTTTCTTTTGTGGTGCCAGCATAGTATTTTGCGACGCCTTCCATAACTCTATTGCCAATTGCAAGTTCGGCTTTGAACTGTTCATTTAGTTCTGCAATGCGAGCGTCAATTTTCTTTATGCTTTCCAAACTAAGGCCTCTCCAAAACATTTAATACATTTGTAACATATATAACATTTTTTGTCCTTTTTCTTGTTAATTTTTGTCTTGTAAACTGGCTACTGCTCATGCACCTTTCTTAGAAAAACTCAATCTGGATTGCCATAGTTCGAGTTCATTACTGCCTTCGGAAGTTTCTCCAAGCGCCTCCAGTCTTTTGCGAAAAGGCTTGCATCTTTACTTGCGATGATTCCGCAATTGGCTGAAGAAATAACTGACACAACACTCGCTGTTTTTGCCTATTTCTCAGTCTTCATTTCTTGAACTGCATAGCGTCTCACATAGCGGTAAGCTGTTTCTTCTGTCTCAAGGTCAAGCGTGTCGCGTACCTCATACACCGCCATCAGCCTATTGCCTTCAGTCTTAGCTATCTCTGCTCCCTTAGTCTCCCTGAATAGGTGCATCTAAGCTGTAGGATTAAGCGGCTTGATTAGCCGCAGGATTTGTCTTCCTATTAGAGGCTTGTCTTCTCTTTTAATTCCTCGCGGATCCCCGTGAGAATCCAAGCCAACTCAAGCAGGGTCTAGAGGCTCAGGAAATTCCGGGCAGCACTCTTGCCCTCCACAACATGGGAGGAGGCATTCACGAAAATGGATTGCAGGTGCTTGACGTGCAGAAGGTCGCCGGTCCGAATCCGGTCCGACCCACTCGGGACACAGATCGCTTACCCCACCTGTTTTTCAGTGGTTTATTGACTGTGTGCAATTTTTTCAGCTACTGGTTCCGACCCCAAATGGGTTCAAATCCCACCGGACCCGTTACTTCAAGAAGTTATGGAAACGACTGTTTTGCTGGAAATTTGCGCCAGAATCCATTTCCCGGCGCCACAATTCTACGATGATGAGAGAAAAAATTGCTTAACAGCAAGCAGTCTTAGACTGTTGTTTTAGCTTTTATCTTGGGCAGGATTTCTTTCTGAGCTTGAACAACTCCAAAAGTCGTAATCTTAAACTTGTCGTCACCTGTTCTCGCCACCAAGTCGTTCTTCACAAGCTCGCCCAACCGCGTGCTCGTTATTTTCCCGCTTTTTCCCAGCTTCATCTGCAACTCTTCCTTCGACAACGAATCACTCGTCAGCAAGCCTAGCTTCTGCCCTACGTAACTGGCTAGAAGCCACAGAATCAACGCCTCGTTGTCCGTCAACTTGCCCTTGGAAACCAGCAAGCTTGAACCTTCCGCCGAAAACGCAGCTACACCATCAAGGTCTTTCGCCAGCTTCTCCAAGTCCACGCTCAGCCGCAGTCTGTTCGCGATTTCAAAAGACGGCACAAACTGGCTGAAGAACCTGTTCAGAAGAAGCCACGCTTCCTCCGCGCTATCCGCAGAGAATGATTCCGCCACGTCTTTGTACTTTACTTGAACCGTTATTCTCTCAGGTTTCTCAGTCAACTCATCTTGCCCCGAAGCTTCGACAAAACCTCATCCTCAACCCACTTCTCACCCTGAATAGTCAGCTTAAAGTCTGGCTTGTTCGGATCAGGCTTGAAAACTTGACCCCTCTTCGTCATTTCATTCAACCTTGCAGGAACCATACTCTTGATACCACTTGACTCCAAAAGCCTGGCAATCTGCGCAGCAGTATTCCGCTTTTCTTCTGACGCGTAAAGCACCAAACCCACAGCCTCATAATGCGTAAGATTCTCCCGAGTAACCACCACAGGACCTTCGGTCGTTACCTCAATTATGCCCTTCAACTGCGCTCCCGAGGGCGTTAACCGTTCAGAAACAAAACTCGAAACCTTCTCCACAAAATCTCCGGGAATAGTCTCCAACAACTCTAGTATTTCCTGCGCAGTTTCCCCTTCAATGACGAATTCGCCGAAACCCGTCTTAATGCGAGCTTCAATTCGCTTCAATCCGCTTCCTCTCCTTCGCTTAAGCCTTTCTTCTCAGCGAGAATGTACACGAAACCCGTGTTCGTATTCCATCGCCTCACCCTTCCTTTGTTCGCCAGGAAAGTCAGAGACTCAGATAAGACGCGATCAGAATACTTCAAACTATTCGCCCTGATGGCTTCCTTCAACTCTTCAACAGTTCTCGGTCGCCACTTGCCCCAATCAGTCTCCAATATTCTTAAAATCGCTTCCTCGCAACTCGTTGGGGCAGTTATCTTCGGGAATGCTTGTGCAGGTTCTTCGGAGGCTGTTTTTGGCTGCGCTTCCGTCTTCACCGTTAACGTTGCTATAGTCTTGGGTTTTATGGTTTCGAATGCTTTGTGAATGTTCGGGACTAAGCTTGGAAGGTTTTCAAGGGTTTTAGTGACTTCTTCGTGCGTTCCCCTTATTTCAACTTCGTACTCGCCCATTTTTATGCGGAAAGCAAAACCTCTCTTTCTTTCCACAGGTTTCTTCTCGATTAATTTTTTATTTGCCAATTATCTTCCCACTTCTTTTCAGTCAAGGATGCTTTCTTCAGATTTTTTCGTCAGCATCCTCGGCTTTCCCTTATCCCAACGCTTCAGTATGCGATGTTTCCTTATAAGACTTCTAGCGAATTGTTTTTTGCTTGTAGAGTTTTTATTTTGAGATTGACATATCTTCTGAAGCCGAATATGGTATCACATATTGAGTTGAAAAATACTGTTTACTCGGAACCGTGCCGAAGAGAACCATTCTCTCGATACGCAAAATGAAGTAAGCCCTGCTAACGCAGCCGTTCTCTCAGGAGCTTACTGACGATAGCGGGATCCGCCTTACCCCTAGCCTCCTTCATCACTAAACCCATCAACAAACCGAAACTGTTGCCGCCTAATTTTTCAACCGATTTTTCATTCTCCGCGATTATGCGTTCGATGAGCCTCTCAATCTCCAAGTTCGAAAGCATCTTCAATCCTAAACTTTCTAATGCATCCTTCAAGGTTCCATTCTCATGTGTTGAAAGCCACGTAAACACATCTGGGACAGCTTCTTTTGCAAGCAAACCTGAACCTACTCCTCGGAAGATTTCTCGCAACTGACCATCAGCCACCATCTCAACGTGCATTCCCTCACGTTTAAGAGACTTCACAGTCTCAGTCAGAAAAGCCGCAACCGTCGTGGCTGCAACTCCACTTTCCTTCACGATGACTTCAAACACGTCGGCATAATCGGAATCGATGACCTGACGCGCCAGCTTCTCGTTCAAATGATACTCCTTCATCACTCGCACCAGTTTCTTTTCTGCAGGCTCAGGCAAGTTAGAACGTACCTTCTCCAGCAAATCACGTGTTATCAATGATGGTGGAATATCAGTCTCAGGATACATCCTTGCTGCTCCTGGTCTAGGTCGCATATAACGTGTAGTTCCGTTGTCTTTTGCAGTGCGAGTTTCAGCTGGCACACCATTAACGGCTTCCTGAGCACGTTCAACAACCGCTTTCAAAGCGTCCAATGCGTTTTCAGCCGTGTCAGCCACGAAAACCACCGCGTCCTCGTCTCCTGCATTAACCATTTCTCGCAACGCTTTCACTTCTTCTTCTGTTACTCCGTAGTTCGGCATTTCATCGGTATGAAATATTCCGCCTACTCTGCCCCAGAATTTTGCCCGATCAGAAAGTTCAGTTCCAACACGGAAATCAGGCATCAATTCCCGTTTCAGAAGCCCCCCAAACATGCGAAGCTTCACTGCCAAAACCTTTTGATTATTGTCTAAAGATTTACGGATAACTTTGGCTTTCGTATCCTTGAAAACATCCGAAACATCCACGAACTCGGGTTTGATGTCGACTGCTTTGATGCCTCGACCGTTCAGTTCATCCTTTACGGCGATGAGCCCAAGTTGACGCTGAACCTCGTACTCAACAACCTTAGAAATAAGGTCAAGCTCCTGAACACCTTTAATCTCCACAAGAGCTCCGTTTGGAAGTGACACGTTCAAATCCTGACGAATAGTTCCTAACCCACGCATAGCCTTGCCAGTATCCCTCAAGAATTCGCCCGATTACCAAAGCCACTTCCTGAGCCTCAACAGGCGAATAGATGACAGGCCCCGTAGCCACCTCAATGAGCGGAATACCAAGCCTGTCAATACGATAACGAATTATCTTACCGCCATCCTCATCGCCCGTTTTTCGCGCCGCATCCTCCTCTAAACTCGCATGTTGAATCGGAATGACCTTTCCACCAACGTTAATCCACCCATCCAAAGCAATCACGCACGTCCGCTGAAAACCCGTAGTGTTAGAGCCATCAATCACAGTCTTACGCATCACATGAACTTCATCAACAGGCTTAGCGTTCATCATCAAAGCCGCAGAAAGCACAACCTCAACAGCCTCCATGTTCAACGGGTGAGGCGGCTCTTCATCCATCTCCACCAAACAAGAAGTATCGCTGTTCGCCTCGTACCGAACCTTTATTCCCTTTTGGAACTCAAAGTACGCAGCAGGGTCAACTTGACCAAGCTCGCTTTGAGTTGGTCTGAGCCTACGCAGGAAGGCAATTTCAGGTTCTTCCTTGAAAAGTTCAGGTGGGCAACCGCAGAACAACTTCGTTGAAGTTGCTAGTTGCTGGTGAATTTCCAAACCGACTTTCAAGCCTATCTTAGCGTAATCAGTTTCCAACCCTTTCTCCTCCGTCAACGCCTGCTTCTTCAGGAAGTGTTCGAGGGGAAAACTCCCCAGCGATATTCTGTTTCAGAAGCTTCTTTGCTTCCTCCAAGTCGTTGGTTTGTCCCAGAACCCACATTAACTTTACAAGAGCAGTTTCAGGGAACATGTCGTCTAAAGGAATGACGCCGCGATTCATCAGGTCGCGTCCAGTGTCGTAGACGTGCATGTTCACTCGTCCCCAGATGCATTGAGAAGCCAACGCCACTACGACGCCACTATTGTTTGCCCTCTGTACAGCGTCAAAGCAGTATTTGCTCACGTGCCCCAACCCTGAGCCTTCAAGAAGAATGCCTTTGAAACCTCTTTCCACATACCAGTCAATGACAGCAGGGTCTAAGCCTGGATAGAACTTGACGAGCGCGACTTTGTCACTGAACTCGGGCTTCAAGACAAGCTGACGCTTCGGGTCACGTTTCCTGTAGTCGTCGGTCAACATCGACACTTTCTGGTCTCTATTTAGAGAGGAGGGTGTAGATTCTGAGAGCATTAGCGCTATCGGTTTGGCGTTTATTGATTTGAATGTGTCTCTTCGGCTGGTGTGGCATTTGCGGACTTTGGTTCCTCTGTGAAATACGATGGCGGTGTCTGAGGTGGTTTGGTGCATGGCTAAGGCGACTTCGGCGAATGGTGCTCTTGCTGCGGCTTCTACTGCGCCAATGAGGTTTGTGGCTGCGTCTGAGCTTGGTCGGTCTGATGAGCGTTGTGCGCCTACGAGTATGACTGGTACGGGCAGGTTTTGGAGTGCGAAGCTTAGCGCTGCGGCTGTGTATGCCATGGTGTCTGTGCCGTGGGCGATGACGATCCCGTTTGCGCCTTGCGTGATTTTGTCGGCGACAGCCTTGGCGATTTCTCCCCAATGTTTGGGTGTTATGTTTTCGCTGTAGAGGCTGAAGATAATCTCGGTTTCGACTCGTGCGATGTCGCTGAGTTCAGGGACAACACCATACAGGTCGCTTGCGGATAGCGCTGAGCGCACGGCTCCTGTTCGGTAGTCTACGCGGCTGGCGATTGTTCCGCCCGTGCTCATAATCACGACTTTGGGCAGGTCAGGGTTTTGTTGCGGGATTGGTGGGGTGGCGAATTGAGGTTTGGTTCCCTTTCCGACGCGTTCTATTGCTGTGTATAGTGTGAGTTTTATGCCGACGTTGTAGCCGCTTTTCAGTTTGACCACGATGTGGTCGTCCGTGCTTGTTTCTGAGCGGGGTATGAGGATGCCTTCAAAAACTCTTTCTTTGTCGGTGATGCGGATAATGTCTCCAACTTCGCATCCAGCTTCGGCAAGAGCATCGAGAGCTTTGCCCTTGTAACCTGAACTTGATTCTTGACTCATGTTTATTTCTCCAAGGATTTTGAAACGTAAACTCCATCGCGTTCGTAGCCGAGACGCATGTAATACCTCTTTGTTCCTAACGCGCTTATAACTAAAATCTTTTCTAAGCTGAAATCCTCCCGCGCCAAGCGTTCCGCTTCTCTGAGCAGGTGTTTTGCCGAACCCTTTGTGCTGCCAAGCTTTCGTTGAGTGTTTGCCGACTGGGACAAGTGGTCCGTAGATGTGTAGTTCTCGCACTATGGCTGATGGTGCTGCAGTGATTTCGGGTCTGTACGCTTTTTTTGACGGTATTCGGAGACGCAAGTATCCTGCTAGGATGTTGCTTTCTGGGTCTTCGGCGGATAGGAAGATTTCTTGTCCTTCGGAAGCTTCGTAGCGCGTGGTGAGGATTTTCATCTTATCTGGGTTGATGTTTTCTGTTTCTAATTGGTGCCCAACTTCCCTGCAACGAATACACTGACATTTGTCACCTTGGCTGGCGAGTTTTTCGTGAACGAGTTGACGAAGATTGCTTTTCTTCACGCCTGCAACAATCAAACGGGCAGGAATGTCTCTTTGCACTCGCATCACACGAACCCATGGAGGAATTACCTTTTTGACTTGGGCGATTAGGTTTGCTGCTTCCTCGGTTGAATATGGCGTGTAGTTCCCTGCTTGGAACCAGTCGTGTGTTTTGGTGCCTTCCATTACGAGGCAGGGGTAAATTTTTATCATGTCGGGTTTGAAGCCAGGGTCTGCGAAAACTCGCTTGAATGCTGCCAAATCCTTCTTCGGAGTGGAACCTGGCATTCCAGGCATAAGGTGGTATGCCACTTTTAACCCTGAATCTTTGGCTATGCGTGTGGCTTCCTTCACGTCTTTGACTGTGTGGGTTCTTCCCACTAAGCGGTAAATTTTGTTGCTTGGGTTTTGTACACCTAGTTCGATGCGGGTTACGCCCATTTCCAGCATGGCGTTGATGTGCTGTTCTTTTGCCCAGTCTGGGCGGGTTTCTACTGTGATGCCTACGTTGCGGATTTTGCTGGTTTCCGCGTTCAGCTTGGCTTCTTGAAGGTTAGCTGAGTTTTTGTCCGTTATGGCATCCAAGCAGCGTTGGATGAACCATGTTTGATACTCGATGGGTGTTGCTGGAAATGTTCCACCCATGATGATGAGTTCTGCTTTGTCCACGGTGTGTCCGATGGCGGTTAATTGTTCTATGCGACTTTTCACTTGGAGGTATGGGTCGTATTCGTTTTGTTTTCCGCGCATGGCTGCGGGTTCGTGACCAGTGTAGCTTTGGGGAACGCCTTGAGATGGTCCACCTGGACAGTAAGCGCACGGTTCGGGTTGCGGGCAAGGGTAAGGTTTGGTCATAACGGCTATGACTGTGACGCCTGAGATTGTTCGAGTGGTTTTTCGGCGCAGGATAGATAGGAGTCTGCGTTTTTGTTTCGGGTTTAACGCGGCAATTATTTCTGCGTTGGAAGGCACGTACTGGAGGTGGTGTTTGGCGGCTGCTCTGGTTTTAAGCTGATGTACGTCTTGCTGAGTGGTTTTTCGCAGCAGCATAAGCTCGTCAATGATTTCTTGAACAGCCTTATCCAAGTTGGCTATAGACATACGGCATTAGAAATCGGGTTTCGAATAGATAAACAACACTAAAGCAAAAACTAATCAATCATCGAAAAAACGCTTGCTCTATTACATCCAGTTCTGCCCAGGTTTCCGCTGCAGGATTACACGCTTCTCATAATTCCTTCTAGTGCGATTCTTCGGGCTAGGCGAAGTCTTCTCTTGAGCCTGAATCTTCGGCGTCTGACCACGAACTTTACCAGCTTTCGACAGCGAACCGTGAGTTGGCATATTTACACCAAGCGCACATAAGCAGGAAAGCCACACTTAAACCTTACCCAACTGACCCCCCGAACATGGATGAAGTGTAAGAAATGTCATGTAGGAGCAGCTTGTGGTTGGCACCTTGAGTTTTGTGGCAAGTTCAGAGTAATGTTCAATAGGCACATTTAGTTAGGGTTTTGTTGAATGATTCCGTTACTTGATGTTGGTTGCCACGGGATTCCCGTGGTTTCTGAACGAGACGCCGACGTAATGTCCTTGATTGATGAGGAAGGTTTGACAGTTTTCACTTTTGACGGACTAAAGCGAAGGCTGGGGTTGCATCCTGAGACGCTATCGCGTATCCTTAGCCGCCTGGAGGCGGAAGGTATTGTGAAAAAAGAACCTAACGGCTACACAGTCACGCCCAAACTAGCCAAACTGCGACTCCAAGAAACTCATCACGATAAGCCTCACGTGCCTCTTTTGCAAACGTATCTTCCGTCGAACATGCAAATTCAGCACTTAATCGCAAATCTCAGGGGCAAATGGTTCGGTTCACTCCGATGGTTCGGAATCTCCGAAGACAACCGAGGCGTCACGTTGAAATGGGTCACCGAGGATGGCGGAATCCAAATAAACGCAACTATTGAGGATTCGACGCTCGCGATTGACGCGAAATTCTTGCGGGACAATAACCTGAATCGAGCGTTGAGCGCATCATACCAGCTCATATCGTACATTGGCAAATTGCCTACGAGCGGGCATTTAGCGTCTCACGTAAGTTACTTCGGCGACGGCAACGTATTCCTTATGCCCGCATAGCAAATTTGTGACTAGTTATGGGCATTCCTTAGTCAACAAATAGCGGTTAGGCTACGTTATTCTCGAGGAATTACAACAATGACCCAACTAGTCAACCCATTAGAAGTGTTGAAATCAATCTCAGACGCCACCACCACGCTAATCCAGCGACTCTCAAAATCCGTCGTCAGCGTAAACTCCCACATGTCCCAAGGAACAGGCATCGTCCTCGACAAAGAAGGACACATCGCAACCTGCAACCACGTTCTCCAAGGATGCAGCACCGTCAAAGTCGGACAAGGAGAAAAAACATACACAGCCAGAATCGTCGGAACCGACCCATACAACGACGTAGCACTGCTCAAAGTTGACAAACCAGCAGATTTCACCCCAATCGAACTCGGCGACTCGTCAAAGCTGAACACAGGACAGTTCGTTCTCGCATTAGCCAACCCGTTCAACAAGGTACAGCCAACCGCCACCACAGGCATAATCACCAACGCCGATGCAACGCTCCGATATTGGCGAGGAACAGCCATGGAAAACGTCATCGCAACCGACGCCAAACTAAACCCCGGCTTCTCAGGCGGACCACTCATCGACGCTACTGGCAAGATGATAGGCATGAACTCTGCATTCGTCTGGTCAAGAGGCATCGCCATACCAGCCAACAAAGTCAAAACCATCACCAACAGGCTCCTCAACGGAGGACAACTAAAACGAGCATACCTTGGTATAGTCTCCAACACCGTCGCAATTCCGCAGGAACTCGCTGAACAAGCAGGATTAGACCAAGACACAGGAGTCATGGTGTTCTCCGTCGAACGCGGCTCCCCAGCCAGACAAGCAGGCTTAACCATGGGCGACGTCATCGTAAAATTCAACGGCAAACCGGTGACCAACTTCTACGACCTGCCAGCAATGCTAACTGACGAAGTCGTCGGAAAACAAACCAGCATCGAAATCCTACGCGAAGAAAAACTAGGCACCCTAACGATTGTTCCGAAAGAAGCGGAAGAAGAACAACGATGATTAGCCAAATCCCGCTTATCTTGGACCCGCCGCAGCCGCTCCCAACCCCTTCACCTATGCCGATGCGACCTTTCCCCTCGCCCATGCCGCAAATCCGCAACAGCCCACAAAAGCCCGAATACGTCGTTTAGACTCTCTTTACTGCTGCTACAGTTGTCTTCAACAAGAGCAACGCTGCCTCCTGCGAAGGCCAACTGCCCAATCCACAATCAGGACCCGCGAAAGCGAGTCTCTCCCCAAATTTTTCTTTAGCCGCTAAGAACCTCTTTCTGATTGTTTCTTCGCTTTCTACCATCTGCGTAGCCGTCGGCTTCGAAATGCCGCTGTCATTAAGCTCAGCTATGATGGTATCGATATCAGTCCTTGAGACGCCCACACGTATTTGCTTGTCAGCTTCGTCAAGCATCCTCTTGGAAACTGCCTCAACGTTCCTGGGAGACGCTGCGCCCTCGAAAGACACGACGTCAATGTTCTTCACTCGCAAACAGTCGGCCAACCGTGTCGAGGAATGCAGGTGTATCTGCCGAACGGCACCACTGAAATCAAAAGCCCTGTTTAAAACATCAATCAACTTCTCTTTTTCCGCAGCTACGTCGAGGAAGCCGAAGCTCGGCTCATCTATGGAAACAACCTCAGTTTTCACGTACTTGTTATCTAAGACCGAGTTCTTTGCAAAACGTCTAATGGTTTCCGCGTAACCGTCCAGAACGTCGCCATAAGCAACTGTCCCCATTTCTTTCAAGTACTGTTCCATTGGACCGAAAAGGCATACACGTAGTCTAATTCTTCCGCCAATGTCCTCGCTGAGATTCTTTGCTTCCGAACTAATCAATGCAACTTCTGGAAGAACAGCATCCTGCATTTCCACCAAAAACGTGCCCTTCTCCATAGCAATGTGTATGACATCACTAATCTGCTTAATACCGTCATACTGCTGTGGATAATTAACAACATCCAGCCCAGTCTGGCACTTCTTCTTAAACGCGTCAAGCGTAACCTTGCCAAAGTTTTCCCAAAGAAACGCATCCGTCCGCAAATCTTTACCATTGACAGCCGATTCTCTAGCCAAACGATATGCTCGGTTGAAACTTTCGCGGTCAACCGTAGGAGGCAAAGGGAAGCTTCCTACATCGTCGACTAAAGCATCCATGAAAGTCACATAATGGTACCGATTTCTATTAAACCATTACCCGCAAGAACACGAAAACCCAACGGAGCAAGGGCCTCTCGAAATCAATCAATAAAGCTGTAAAAACCTACAAAAGTTCTTATGCAAGCACATGTATAAAAGGAAGGAA
The DNA here is from genome assembly GCA_963749465.1 of Candidatus Bathyarchaeota archaeon. Taxonomy (GTDB): domain Archaea; phylum Thermoproteota; class Bathyarchaeia; order Bathyarchaeales; family Bathycorpusculaceae; genus UBA11855. The sequence goes on from CAVVMH010000006.1 coordinate 92,904, forward strand.
AACAATTCGCTTACCCTGCAAGAAGCTTGAGACAACATGACCGAAGAACCCAACAAGCAAGAAGAACCCGCAAAGCAAGAACAACCAGCGCCTGAAAAACTCCTTTTTGACGACCCATCAAACTTTCCATTCCACGCCGCATACCTTGTCTACTCAGAAATTTATGACCAAGCCACGTCAATTGAGGTTAAGAGGGAATTGAACGCTCAAATCGAATCGCTTAAACAGAACCAGATTGACTTTGAAACATTCTACAGAAATGTAGCTCACCACAGGAAAATGGCGCTTCCACCACGTCAGGAAAGGTTTTCGTTGACAACCCAGAGGAAAAAGGATTGGCGCGTGAAAGAGCAGAGACAAGACAGGTTCAGAAGACACAAAAAATAGGCACAAACACAAACGATACAATTTCTGATTTCCATCTAAAAAAGCGTGTAGTCAACTCCAAAACAACCATGCTTAATGAACGCCCAAGTTAGCTTTTCGGGGAAGTTTTATCTATAAAGCCTATATTGCCTTCTGTCAGTACAAGTAACTCTTGAGAAGGAACAAGATTATAATGCGGGCAACAGACATAGCAGTTATCGCCATAGGCGCTGCTCTATACGCAGTCATAGGACGATTAACAGACTTTGGCGTTACATTCATAGGCGTAGCGTTTTGGCCAGCAGCAGTCATCCCCGCTATATTCGCAGCTCTATACGGACCATGGGTAGGAGGAACTAGCGCGGCAATCGGCATCTTCGCAAGAGACATACTTGCACATGGAAACCCTTTGCTAAGCTTGATGGCTGGTGTTCCACCGAACTTCATAATGTTTTTCATCATCGGTTACGTTTCACAAAGACGATTTGACACGAAAAAACTCATGATTGGGGCAATTATTTCGATTGCTGTACTCGTAACTGGTTTGCTTCTGCCCACCTAGTGTTCGCGGAGTTCACGGCAGTCACCCAAGGGCTACCAACTTGGACGATTGTTGCCATATTCATTTTAACAGTCGGCTCAAGCTTGGCCGCAATCGCCTACGTTTCCAAACGCTGGCCAGAGTGGCGGAGTTACAGTGTTGGTTCTCTTATCGGGCAGGGAATCGGAGCCGCAATTTTAGCAATCATGCTGTGGCTTTACACTCAACTGTTTTATTCAGCACTTTTTCCAGTGCCATTGCAAGCCTCTCTTATTCCAGCGATTTTCCTCTGGACTTTCGCCACAGAAATCCCGTTCGTGCTACTGGCTGGTCCACCAGTGATAAAGGCATGTTACAACGCGTTTCCCTCGCTCAAGCGTAAACAGACAAAAAACGAGGAACGAATGATTGACTAAAGTTGCAGAAGCGTTTTCTCCTGGCGGGATTTCCAGTTTCTTCGAGATTTGCGATCGAGAAAACGATGGAAAACCGTTCTGTGATTTGGAGAGAGTAGGCGCAAGAGGCGGTGGCTTCGTTATAGACAAAGGCGTACAGACAAAAGTCGAAGTTGAGGAGACCAAGAAAAACCTAGTTGAAGTATTTATTAACGGCAGACTATGCCCTGAAGCCGAAACATCGCGAACCGTCGCAGAATCCATTTTAGCCGAAACACCTAAAAAACATAAAGTCACGATAAGGCATAGGATTGAAATCCCGATCGGCGCGGGCTTCGGTTCCAGTGCAGGCGGAGCATTAGGCACCGCACTGGCACTTTCGGACGCGTTGGGTCTTAAACTCACCTATAACCAGCTCGGCAGAATTGCCCATGTGGCGGAAATCAAATGTAAAACGGGCTTAGGCACCGTTGGTCCGATAATGCTCGGAGGGTGCATTCTCACCGTCGAGCCGGGGGGTCCAGGAATCGGCGTCATCGACCGTATACCCTTAACATCCCGCTATTCTGTAGTCACCGGAACATTTGGACCCACAGCCACAAAACAGATTTTGTCATCACCTGAAAAAAAACGTGAAGTAAACCGCTGGGGCAAGAAAACGCTTGACAAAATCTTGGATGAACCGTCATTGGAGAACTTTCTGGCGTGTTGCAATGAATTCGCAGAGAAAACTGGCTTCATGACAGGACGCATCAAAGAACTGGGCCAGTTGGCGAAGCGAGCGGGCGCAATTGGCTCCGCACAGAACATGGTTGGCGAAGCAATACACGCAGTAACATTTGAGGAAAACGCGGAAAGCATTACAGAAGCCTTTAAGAAGGTACTGCCAAAAGAGAAGATACTCAAATCAAAGATTGATTTTCAAGGCGCTAGGCTGATAGAGTCATGAGTAAGTTTAGAAAAGTAGCAGTTGGCGGAACCTTCGACGAACTCCACAGAGGACACAAGGTGCTACTCGTAAAGGCTTTCGAAATCAGCGAACGCGTCCTAATCGGACTGTGCTCCGACGAGTTCGTGAAGAAACTCGGGAAACCCCACACCACGGCTACCTACAACGAAAGGCTAAGGGAAGTAGAAAACTTTCTGAGCAACCTGGGCGTTTCAGAAAAAGCAGAAATAATCCCATTAAACAACCCCTACGGCCCAACGGTAACCGACAAATGCATAGAAGCCCTCGTCGTCAGCGAAGAGACAAAAGCAATAGCAGACAAGATTAACGAGCAACGAAAAATAAACGGCTTGAACCCGCTGAGAATAGTAGCAATTACCATGGTTCCTTCAGAAGACTGCTCACCAATCTCCACCACTAGAATTCGCAAGGGCGAAATAGACCGCGAAGGCCGCTTGACAAAGAAACAAGTCGCCCGATTGTAGTAGCTCACAAGCAACACGAATTACTTAAAAGGCACAAACCAGTCTTCACTCCTTTGACACGTTTTGGTGAGAGAATGAAAAGAAAAGCGCTCATAGCTCTTTTACTAATTCTCAGCCTAACGTCAGGCACTCTCGTTCTCGTGGAAGCTCAAACGCAATCAGAATACGTGCTGCAGCTTCAGGGACCCACCTGGGATCACTCAGCCATTAGGCTCCTTATGACCCCCCAGTTTGACGAAACGTGGTGGGATTCAATGTACGTTAACTCAACGCTTCGCGCAATCTCCCAGTGGAACGAAGCGATTTCTGCTTTTGCGTCAAACTACTCTGATTTTGCCTACATTTCACAGGTAAGAATTGTGCCATCAGTGTCCAATTCCAGCAGCCCGGGTTTCGATGGGCAGGTTTCTTGGATACAACAATTCGGAAACGTGACATGTGAGGCAGGGCTAACTCGAACAACATATGAAACCTCAGGCGTTATAAGCGAAAGCGACATCACTCTTTCCGCATATGATTGCCGCGGCAACATTCTGAACGAGGCAGACTTGCAGAATGTCGCCCTTCACGAGTTGGGTCACCTTCTTGGGTTGGGGCACGGCAATTATTCAGGAGACCTCATGTACTTTGCCTACACGCTCAGCAGTCCAGTCAGGTCAATCTCAACATTAGATGCGTACGGGGTCGCCCAAGTTTTTCGTTGGATGTCTTCCTCCTCGGTGTACAGCCCAGACAACCAGGGACCAAGACTAAACTCTGTAACTCTCCCTTCAACCATCGAATACGAATATTTGCAGGTTTCTCAGGAGAACCTTCCAGCGCTATCTCCATTAGACACAGTCAACACTTTCGCAATCGACCTGATAGAGTTCATCCTAAGACCTGAAGTCTTAATCCCAATCCTATTAGCGATTTCCGCAATTGCATTCATTATTATGCTGCCGCGTAAACGAGGAAGGCAAGAGGGCTCTGCCCCTTCAACTTGATTCAAGAGTGAATACGACAATCGTTTAGAAAGGATTTTACAGGAATTGTATTGAACTGCATATTTCACGGTTACATGAAGACCTGAGAAAGCCGAAAAGACAGATACTGCTAGTACATTTTCGTTCAATCGCGAACACAAAGTCAAACGCACCGCGCAGCAGCAATGTATTAAGTGATTTGTCAATGCATGCCTTTCCCATTTTCTGGTTCTGAAATATTTGGGCATCTTAATGTTTTTGCGTATGAACTTTTGTTAAGTAAAGTTGATATACTATAGTGAATAACAATACACCATAAACTGCTGGAGAAAAGCCGTTGGTCTCAAAAGAGGAACTTGAACTTGCAGCGGCAATGGGTTCCGAAGGCATCAACGACCTGAACTCTGATGATCTGAGAGGATTATTGAGGACGCGTAGCCGAATTGACGAGGAAAAGCGATTCATAGAAAAAACACTCCAGGAAATCAGAGGAAGAGTGGAATAACATGGCTCTTATTCTTGAAGTTCCCCTTGCGTCTATCGCCATTATTCTAAGCGTAGTGAGTTGGAAGACACTGCAGGCTATCAAACATTTAGCTGTAGGCAAAGCGTTCTGGATTCCAATGATGCTATCGGGCATTTTCTTCTTCGTCGGATCGCTAGTCGCGATTTTCAGCGACCTCGGGGTTTCGTTCACATCCTCGACCGAAGTTATCTCCGTGAGTCGGCTTCTCGCTCTTTGCTGTCTAGCCGGCGGAGTCTACGCCTACTCAAGAAAAATCACAAAGAATTTAGTAGAAAAGTTCACTATTCCGGTAATACAGAAGGAAGATAACCTTTACGGGGAAACGATGACTTCCCCGTCGATCTTGAGTCAGTTTGATGAGAAACCTCCAGAGAAAGCTTTTGACTGCAAACATCGGCTTGGGTATCTGCGAAGCCTACCAAGAGGCACTCTAATTCCTAAAGAATGTGAAGGCTGCAACAAAATAATAGACTGTAAATTCTCCATAGTGAAGGAAACAAAAAATAAACCAGCTACACCTCCAGCTTCAACTGATGTGCCCAACACGATACTTTCAGATGTAAAAATAGAAGAAGAACCAAAAAAGCAGCAATAATCAAGATATTAGAATCGGATCAATCTGATGAACCTGAGAAACACTAAACCGCATATTTTTCAGAATGAAGATAGCACTGGATTCTCTTTGTCGGTCATAATAGTTATTGTTTTCTTGCTTCTTCTTTTCCAAAAATTGTGAGGAAGTCGTTCGAATTAAGATAAATGTGCTTCGGGAGTGGCGGGCCCGACGGGAATTGAACCCGCGGCCTACGGATTAAGAGTCCGCCGCTCTAACCTGACTGAGCTACGGGCCCAGAGTTTTCTCTGAAGAGAACTTTCGTCATGGGATTTAGAGGTTTCGGTTGTTGTTTGTTGACTTGGAATATTAAGTCTCGATGAATAAGCTTTAATATATTTCTAGATAACTTTTCAATAGGACGTTAAAGTATGAAGCTGACTAACGGCATATTTCGATGGTTTCCCACGATCTTGGCTGTTTGTTCAATGATTTCGATATATACCATTCGGCAGTTAGATTCGATCGTCCATGAAAGACTCTACTCTTACGGTCTTCAGTTTAGCTATGACTGGGCAACGCCGTACTGGACGATTTCTGGATTAGCCTACGCCATGAGTGGGGCAATCATTGCTGTTGCTGTTGTGTTGCAGGTCTACCTTATAGCGCGAAAGACTCCGGTTGATGCTGGAATTCAACACCTTGAGTCGAAGGATGAAGAGCATTGGAACACGTTCAGGCTTGGCGATGGGTCAACCATCAAAGTGAAGCTTGTGGTGAAAGGTGCAAAACGGTTGAACAAGTACGCGCCGGATGGAATGCCAGTCTACACTGTGGATACCGAGAACATTGTAAAAGTGGTTGATGTTCCGGAAGAGCTGAAGATTCCAGCGAACTAGACCTTCCTTTTATCCTGCTGACTTCTGTTTTTTTCGCCTTTTCATACTACTCGCTTTAGGTTACGGGTGTTGCCTTTTTGCTTTAGACGCGGTCGTTGACAACGAAGTGAAGACTAATATTAAGCGGAACATCTACAATGTGGCAGGGATGTTTTCGATGCAAGCCAAAAGGGCTGGAGAGGTTTTTGTCCTTAAAACAACCAATAGAGCTGAAGGTGTGAAGAAGCTCTTCAAACATGTTGGGTTAAATGAATACGCTGGAAAGAAGGTTGCATTGAAGGCGAATTATAATAGTGCAGATCCGTTTCCGGCTTCTACGCATCCTGATACTTTGCGGGCGATTGTTGAGGTTTTGAAAGGTGCGAGTGTGGCGGGTGTGACGTTGGCTGAGCGCAGTGGTATGGGAGTGACTAGACGCGTGTTGGAGGAGATGGATGTTTTTGAGTTGGGGCAGAAGTTGGGTTTTGAGATTGTTGTTAGTGATGAGTTGGGGAAGGCGGATTGGGTGAGGATTGGGCGTGAGGGAACGCATTGGCTGAACGGTTTTTATGTCGCCAAGTGTTTTGTCGATGCAGATAAGGTTGTTCAGACTTGTTGTCTCAAGACGCATAGGTTTGGTGGGCATTTTACGCTAAGCCTGAAGAATTCTGTGGGTATTGTGGCTAAACGTGTGCCTGGGGAAGTCTATGATTACATGCGGGAGTTGCATACGTCGCCTTTTCAGCGACAGATGATTGCTGAGATAAACAGGCATTACGGTGTTGACGCAGTTTTTATGGACGGGATTCGGGCTTTCGTTAACGGTGGTCCTGAACAAGGTGAGATTGTGGAGCCAAACTTGATGCTTGCGAGCAAAGACCGTGTTGCCATCGATGCAGTTGGGGTAGCGATTTTGAGGGTTTATGGAGCAACTGGAGATGTTGAGAAGAACAAGATTTTTGAGTTGGACCAGATTCATCGTGCGGCTGAGCTGGGGATCGGTGTGAGTTCCGCAAAGGAGATTCGGTTGAAGCCTTTGAACGACGAATGCAAGCAGGATTTAGACAAGATTGAGCAGGTTCTTGCGGTTAACGGTTAAGCCAATTTTTTAAGTATGTCTGGTTTGTCGGTTGCGATACCGTCAACACCTTTTTTCGCGTATTCTTCTGCTTCTTCCTTTGTGTTTATTGTCCAGACGAATACTTTGAGTCCGTTTTGATGGGCTTTTTCAACGTTTGCGGTGTGGGTGAACCTGTAAAGTGGGAGAAGGTAGTTTGCTTTGAGTTCCAAGGCTGATTTCAAAGGGTTGGAATGTTTAGCGTAGATTAAGCCTGTTTCAATTTCGGGGTTGAGTTCTCGGAATTTTTTGAGGGCAGGTTCAAGGAAACTGGTGATTATGACATTTTTCTCAACTTTCTTCGAGCAGACGATGGATAGGACTTTTTCTTCATATCCCTGTTCTTTCAGTTCTACGAGGATTTTGACTTTGCTGTCTAGGAGTTCAAAGGCTTCTTCCAGTGTGGGAATTTTCTCGCCTTTTTCGGTGGATAGAGCCTTTATCTCTTTGAGCGTGAGATCAGCGACTAAGCCTTTGCCGTTGGTTGTTCTTTTGACGTCTGCATCATGAATAACAACGAGGTGGTTGTCGAGGGTTTTCCTGACGTCAAACTCGATTGCGTCCACGCCTATTTCTAAGGCTTTCCTGAAACTTCGCAGCGTGTTCTCAGGCTCATAAGCTCGTGCACCTCTGTGTCCGATTCGCAGCATGACTAAAACCGTGTAAGAATCATGGTTTAAAGGCTTTTGTTGGGCTGGAACTGTAGTGCGATTCTTTTTCTATACCACTTACTGATACCTTCAGCATTCGAAGAGATGGATATACTGAAGTGTTATGGGATTCTTTTAGAAAATTGCCAGGAAACTATCGTACCTCGCAAGGAAAGTTCTGTTGATTCTTTAAATCGTGGTGCTCGCTAAGAGTCTAACGTTTGCAAGGGGTTGACAGGTTGTTACCTAAAAGAATAATCTTGAAACCTATTGGCTTCGTCCGAACAGAAGCCGCGGGCGACGAAGTTAAAGACAAGTCGCATCTCTCGGAAATTTTCGTCGACTGCGAGTTAACATCAGCCTTAGAGGGCATCTTGGGCTTCTCCCATGTGTTCGTGTTGTTCTGGCTACACGAAATCACCGATACACAACGAAAAACGCTAAGAGTTCATCCTCGTGGCAGGTTGGATTTGCCGTTGGTTGGCGTGTTCTCGGCGCGCACAAACCTTCGTCCGAACCCGATTGGATTAACGCTTTGCGAACTCGTGAAAGTGGAGAGCAACATTATTACGGTTCGCGGGTTGGACGCTTTCAATGGGACCCCTGTGCTTGACGTGAAGCCGTATGACACATGGGATTGTGCTGCGAACGCGCGGATGCCCGAGTGGTGGATGAAGCTGGAGAAGGAAAGAATTCAGAATCCTTTAGCGTAACGCTTCGGCATCATAACGCTTCTCGATTAACGCTACAAGTTTTTCACGTAAGGTTTCACCCTTCAACTCGCCATTACTGAGGCTGTCCATTTCGCCTGCGAGGACCTCGTCTTTGACGACTGCCTGTAGCCAATTCTTGAAATCGCCACGGTAAAAGTGAAACTCCAACGAGGCGACATCCACCGTCTTTACTGATTCGTAGAATTCCTTGAGGGTCCTTACCGACAAGCCAGTGGACTGCCCAACTGCCAGATAAAAGCTAAACTCTGATCCTTCTGGAACACGTACCTGAGCTTTGAGCGCGGCTTTTCCCTTCTCGGTGATGCCGTATCCGCCGCTTGTACTCCTCAAATACCCCGTCTTTGTCAGCTCCTGAATCTGCTTCAACGTCTCGTTCGTGGTTACCCCAACCAACCGCGCAAACTCATTCAAGTCCATTCTTCGCGTGACCTCGCTTATGACTTTCAGAACTTTCATCTGCTCATCAGGCAATCTGGTATTCTCCAACACACTTGTTAATGGCAACGAGAATCTTAAACGTGTCGCGAAAGTGCCCCTTTAATCCTTAAATACCGCGAACAAATCACCTCATAACAGGTTTTCAATTTGTCAACAACTCAAAATGAACAATACGGCTCCACACTCTGGATGGGCAGACCCTGGATTCTCCCCAACGCCATAGCAAGAACTATACTAATCATTGTGCTCGCAGTAGTGGTTGTCTGGCTTGAATTCGCGTTTGTTGCACCCCTCCCAGCCATCTTTGGAGTGCAAATCTGGATGCTGACACTCCTCGTGTTCCTCGCAGTCTGGGTGATCAGTCTCGTCCCCCTTCTCCTGCTCAGGAGCTCCAACAGGTACACATTGCGTAAGGGAAGCCTCGAAGTGAAAACAGGAATCGCCAGCACGAAAAACTTCGTCCTCTCCCCCTCAGGCTTCTCCGACTTGGAGGTCACCCAGTCAGTTATCGGGCGAATGGTGAACTATGGCGATATTACTATCCACACTCAAAGCGAGAGAATAGCAACAATGAAAATGGTGAAAGACCCGAATAGTGTGGCAAGCCAGATAAGAGACACCATGGGAAGACCCATCGTCAGAATCGAAGGACAACCATTCACAGAAAACAAGTAACCATTTTTCAGGACTGCCAAAACACATAAATTCCCTCGTCTAATCCTATTCGGTTTTGTCGGGAGGTAGCTCAGCCTGGCAGAGCTCTCGAGCCGACTGGCAACGCCCAGCCTGGCGGAGACGCTGTAGAGGTCTACCCACGGTGGGCTTCATTCTAGCCTGCTTAGGCCACAGATACCGAGCCGTCGCAGGTTCAAATCCTGCTCTCCCGACCATCCTTCACTTCTCAGCCATGAACGGGTAACGCCAATCTCTCGATGGCGCAAGATTCTCTTTTATCGTTCTCTGTGAAACCCACCTCAACATGTGCCCCACCGACCCACTCTTGTCGTTGGTGCCTGAAAGCCGAGCGCCTCCGAAAGGCTGTTGGCCCACCACCGCACCAGTCGGCTTGTCGTTTACGTAAAAATTGCCCGCGGCATTAACTAAGATTCGTTCCGCCGCATCAATTGCTTCTCTTTCCTTTGCAAAAACTGACCCTGTGAGTGCATAGGGTGAGGTTTGGTCACAGAGCCGCAACGTCTCCTCGAACCTGTCGTCGGGGTAGACGTATACTGTTAAGACTGGTCCGAAAATCTCCTCCAGCATCGTCTTGAACTGGGGATTCTTCGTCACGATAATCGTGGGCTCCACGAAATAACCCTTTGAATCGTCACAGCCGCCGCCAACGATTATTTCCGCCTCGTTCGATGCTTTGGCGAACTCGATGTAGCCCTTCACTTTGTCGAAAGCCGCCTTGTCGATGAGCGCGTTGACGAAGTTAGTGAAGTCCTCGACAACGCCCATCTTTATGCTGTCAATCTCTTTTACTAAACGATTCTTCAAAGTCTGCCAAACCGATTCAGCCACGTAAAGCCTTGAAGCAGCGGAGCACTTTTGTCCCTGAAACTCGAAAGCCCCCCGTCACGACCGCAGTCGCCACTTCATCCACGTCCGCGCTGACATGCACGAAAACAAAGTTTTTTCCGCCCGTCTCACCCACGACTCGCGGGTAACCCCTATAGTTGCCTATGTTTTCGCCGATCATTCTCCACATCGAACGGAAAGTCTGCGTGCTCCCCGTAAAATGCAACCCCGCAAGCTGCGGATGAAGCAAGGGCACGCTACCCATCTCAGAAGACCTGCCGGGAATGAAGTTGATGACGCCGTCGGGCAAACCGGCTTCTTTGAGAATCTGCATTATGAAATGATTGGAATAGACGGCTGCCGACGCGGGTTTCCAAACGACCACGTTGCCCGCAATGGCTGGGGCTGTCGGCAAGTTGCCTCCGATGGCGGTGAAGTTGAAGGGTGAAACAGCATAGATGAAGCCTTCCAACGGTCTATACTGGCTCCTGTTAACAACTTCATGGGTGGAGTCGGGTTGTTGATCATATACCATTTGCAGATAGTACACGTTGAAGCGCCAGAAATCGATTAGCTCACAAGCCGCGTCAATCTCAGCTTGGAACACGTTTTTGCTCTGACAGAGCATCGTAGCCGCATTCAGCCGCTGCCTATACGGACCAGCCAGCAGCTCCGCGGCTCTGAGAAAAATTGCTGCGCGATCAGCCCAACCCATGCTTAACCAGGAGTCTCGGGCGGAGAGGGCGCTCTCAATCGCGGCGTTCACGTCGCTTTCACTAGCGTTGTGATATCTAGCCAAAAGGTGAGCATGTTCATGCGGGCACCTGCATTCACTCAAGTCACCGGTTTTCACAGACCATCCACCTATTACCAGTGGGATTTCAAGGACTTTATCGCGAAACTCAGAGAGCATTCTTTTGAGTTCAGATCGTTCTTTGGTTCCAGGCGCGTACGAGAGAACATTCTCATTTACTGGTTTGGTTATCGAGAAATCTCGTTTAGGCATTGTTTTCCACCGCCACTGTTTGACAGTAAGCCTTATGTTGACAAACAAAGCATGCGCTTTAAGTGTTGCCATTCTTCCCGAAAGCTGAGACTGTGCGGTCGAGTTAAGCTACATAGCGACCGGATTCTTGGATTGTTGCCAAAGTTAAAAAAAAGTTTTGCTCTTATAACCTTTCTTGGCATGAAGGGGGCTTTTGCGCCTATTGTTGGCTGTACTTCGAAGTGTAGATGAATGCACTGCTGCGGGATGTTATCAGAACCACTTGGTATGTCGCTGAACCAAACAATGTTCCTGCTGGCAGTGGTAGGCCTTGCTGTTCTGTGGAAGACTTGTTAGCCGGAGTTCGTCTGTGAGAAAGCTAGTTTTGTGCAGACTTTCTTTGCTCTTTCTTGCCAACTGGACAAGCTTCCAAACACGTTGTGCACTCGAGATAGCTGTGAGGGGTCGGTCTTGTTATCAGCTTCTTCTCCAGCGCCCTCACGTCTTCCGGGACATCTGTTGTGCAGGGGCTTTCAGCAGCGTAGGTTAAGCAACGCGCGATGTCTATCTTGTAGGGTTTAAGCGCCTTAGTTGGACAAGCATCGATGCATCGTTGGCAGTCCTTACAAAAGTCCAAAATGAAAGGTCCGTCAGCTTCAAGCTCAGCATTCGTCAGTACGGCAATCAGTTTCATTCTTGGTCCGAAGACTGGATTGATTACGAGAGTGTTTTTTCCTTGGCATCCCAACCCGCATTTTACGGCTGCCGTCTTGAGCGGCATCTTGAAAGTGTAGGCGGCGTCGTAGCCTTTTTTGGTGAGAAAGTTGACTATCATCCAAGCTTTGTTCTTCAGGATTTCGTAGTCGAAGAGGTAGTCTTCGAATTGCTGTTCTGGCGGGTGCATTCCGTAGCCCTTCCAGTCGGGTGAAGCAATGGCTAGGTTGAACGCACGATTGTTCTCCTTAAACCCAAGAAGTATGATTGATTTGACGCTGGCCATTAGTTCTGTTGGTGGTCGGAGATTGGTAATTTTGCGTACCCAGCCATACGGTAAGTCATTAAGTTTGTCAGGCTTAGTTATTCCTATTAAATCAAACCCAGCTTCTTTCGCCTTCTCTTTCAATTCTCGCGTCAGATTCATTCTCTAACGCCTCAAGGCCTAACACATTCAGCTTTGGGTCTGTAAGGTCTCTTAGCTGTTCGTTTTCGCCTGTGGGGTTCACATTCGTTTATGCGAGTAAGCAGCCACCCTTTGTCTTCGTATTTACATCCGCAGGGCAATGTGACTGTACCTGGTTCTTTGGATGTTTTAGCTTCTTTCTCTGCCTCATCCATTGTTGCGACCCTGGGTCTTGATAGTTAATGATGGAGTTTATCTAAATTTGGGTGAGAATTAACGTTGAAATGAAAGGCAGAAGTTTAGCAGAAAAAGATAGAGGGAGGTTGAAACTTGATAAGACACTATAGGTTGGCAGCGACTGTAGCCAAGTCTGCTATGTCTATCTTGTAGTTGAAGTTAAAGTCCATCTTGTTGTCGTAGTTTCCCCAGCCGGGCATCGCACGGTACCTTTCAACAACAGCATTAACATCTGCTCTTGTAACAGTCGTGCCGGCAACGTCATCGGTTACTTTGTACCAATTAAACAGAGTTTGCCTTGTCACTTGACGAATGATAGAGCCAGTTATGGGGTCTAAGTCGGCAAGCTTGAGTGCAAAAGTCATCGGGCCTCTCATGATTACTAATTCGCCAGTCTTTTTAGCGACTGAAACGTTTTGCTCGCGGTGGACACTAACGATCTCGTCCTGGTCATTGGTGATTACGGTTACATTACTTTTGACGGTAGCAACGTTCCAAGTTCCTGTCAGTTTATATTCGTCTTCGCTGGGGGTGAATTCGGAAACAGAAGCGTTCAACAGCCTTGCAGAGTAGAATGCGTAAGTGAAGTTTTCTTTCGCTTTAAAAGAACTTATTGGACGTGTGAGATTTACCGTCCAAACTACGGTAGCTCTAGCGAATTGACGAGTGTCCTCGTTGACTAACAGAGCTGTTCTAGCTTGCATGTGAAGCATACCTTTTGCGTCTAGGTCTCCCCATTTTGTGACAATGCCCGTTGCCTGCACCCAACGTGTTTGTGATGGCCTGCTAGATAGAATTGGAGAAATCGGCAATGCATAAGCAGCTCCAACCATAACCACGCTGGTCAAAGCGACTACTGCTAAAATTGCTGCAGCGATTTTGATTTTCATTCTCTTTCAGCCTCTTTTCGTTGTCTCAACTGATGTTTATGCGGAATAAAAGCCTTTCTGGGCTTCTTTTTGGATTATATCCTTCAAAATGGTTTATTTTTGTTCATTATTGTTCAAATGGGTTCATTTTGTTTCCGAGGGCGCACATTCTCTTTAATTTCTCGAAACAAACGCTCCACGGAGTTTTTGCAGAAATTTCCTGAAACAAAATACGTCTGGATGAACAGGAAAAAGCGTCGCACAAGTGCTAGTCTGCCGGGAGCCAACTAAGTCATTAGTTTTGCTATTCTTAATATATGGAAGAACCCTCTATTGGGGGTAATGAAGAGAATTCAGCCTCTGCTAATTGCAGCTGCCTTTTTGATTCTTCTTTCTTTGCCGATCAACAACGTGCAAGGACAAGATTACATCGAGTACAACATTAGGATCAACGATGACGCATCCGCGGAGTGGAGAATAATCCAGGTTTCAGACATCAACGCGCCAATTGACACGTGGACGGAGTTTCAACAGAGAATCCCGGACCTTGTCGAGGCAGCAGCCAATGCAACGCAGAGGGAAATGGGGTTGGATTTTGACTCAATGCAAATCGACACCACCATCTCGTCGGAGTCTAAAACAACCGAATACCTGTTTACCTGGCTAAACTTCAGCATGAACCAAGGTCATCTATTATCGTTCGGCGATGTGTTCCGCGTAGATAACTTCTTCGCTCAGCTTTACGGCGATTCGTCGCTCAAGATAACCTATTCGCCAAACTTCGCGGTCAAGTCGATTTTTCCTGAGCCGAACGAGAGGGATAATCGAACACAGACGTTGGTATGGTATCGAACCCAAGACTTCCTCAGCGGGAACCCCGCAATTGTCTTAACAAGTAACCCAGCGGAAAACGGTGACGGAAACTGGCTGGCGTACGCGGCTGTTGGGGTCGTCACCGCGTCTACGATCGCCTCAATAACAATTTTCTTCGTTCTCAAACGACGCAAATCAGCTGGAAAGACAATTGCCACTAAATTTCCCACGGTGAAATCGATGGTTGAAAGCGACGAAGACAAAATTATAGAAATCATAAAATCATCAGGCGGCACGTTACGCCAATCAGCAATCACCGAGAAGTCCAAATTCTCCAAAGCAAAGACAAGCCAGCTTCTCACAGCTCTGGAGCAGAAGAGAGTCGTGACAAGAGTTAAGAAAGGAAGAGATAAAATAGTGACTCTCTAATAATGAAAAGTAACAGGCGCTAAGCTATGAAAGAATCGTTCGTTTCAATAAAGAAAACACTCATCCTACTGACAGTCTGCGCGTTGCTCGCCTTCGTCCCGATATACACCGTCATAGCGCAAGGCACAACTGTGAAAGCTCAGCCATCTAGCAATGCACCCAAGTATGGCTCAACCTTCACGGTTGACATAACGGTCTCCAACGTCCAAAACCTGTACGCGGTAGATGTTCAGCTAAGCTGGAACAAAGACATTATCAGAATAACAAGCGCAACTCCGCATTTGGGCGTGGAATCCCAACCAGGAGGCGTCCTTCACGGAAGCGTCTACGTCGCGTTTAACAGTATGTCACAGCAGACAGGCACGTACCAACTCGTAGCCACGTCCGAAGGCTCAGCAGCGGCTTTCAGCGGAAGCGGCAAGATAGTAACCCTAACTTTCACCGTTATCCAAACTGGACATTCAGAACTGACTTTGGAAACAGAACTCGCCGACAAACCAGTATCTCCTAACCCGGCAAACCTGATCAACCATATCGACCTGTCAAGCTCAGTTAACGCCATTATCCCGGAGTTCTCCACCGTTTTCACTCTCGTGGTGTTCCTGATTCTTGCGACGGGCGGTTTGATCTTCTCGAAGAAGCACATGAAGAAAAACGTAAAGATACCTACAGGACGAATATAGGTCAACCTCAAAGCCCTTTATATAAGTGAGAAGAATCTTTTTCGAGCAATAGAATTGACTAATTTAAGAGAAATGATAGCATGCACTTGGAGGATATGAAGCGGGAAATCGAAAACCTCGTCGTCACCAAAGGCTTCTACAACAAAACTGAAGACATCCCCAAGAAACTTCTCTTCGCCTTCATCGAACTGGGTGAAGCGAGCGATGCCTGGAAGAAGGGCGAAGAGGAAAAGAAAATCGCGGAAGAACTTGTAGACGTCATATTCTACGTGTTAGACGCAAGCCGTTTGGCATGTCCAACAGTGAATATGGATGAAATGTTCAAGAAGAAGCTGGAAAAGAACCTTGAACGACCTTTCCAGTATGGCGAAGGGCACCGAAAGAAATAGCCGCTCAGGTTTGCCTTCTTTGTAACAAGCGATGCAACGATGCTGGTTAACGGAGAAGAAAGATGAGCTTCGATTATCCCCGGAAGGTACAATTCAAATGTGTTAAGTGCGGAATCTGCTGCGGCGACACCAAAGATAAAACTAGGCACATCCTTCTTTTGGCCGAGGAGGCAAACGATTTAGCCTCAACCACAAACCAACCAATCTCAGATTTTGCCTTAAAAATCGAAGACAAGTCACCTTACGATTATGAGATGAAAAAAACAGTTGAAGACGGCAAATGCGTCTTCTTAAGGCAAAACCGCTGCACAATGTACTCGAAAAGACCGCTCATCTGCAGATTCTATCCTTTCGGGCTCAAGACTGCCGAGAAGGAACAAAGAGTATTCTACTACACAAAAGAATGCCCAGGAATCGGAAAAGGCAAACCAATGGGGAAAGAGGATTTTCATAAGCTGCTCCTGACAGCTAGCAAACGAACGAAGATGAAACGCGGGAAAAGTGCAGTGGAAACCTAAAGTTCGAGGATGTTCACCCGACGTGATTGAACGTTTTTGTAAGTTCTACATTCACGGGAAACCAAGCCCTAAAGCTGCCTCAACACATCCGACTTTTCCAAAATGTAGCCGCAGTAGTGACACTTCAACATCAAAGGCTCCTCACTGTCAACGTAGAACTTCGCTTCAGCAGGCTCGTTGCTGTTGCTTATGCACCCAGGATTAACGCACTTAATGACCCCCTCAATGACCCGGGGCAGTTTCACCTCCAATTTCTCCACCACAGCGTAATCACGGATGATGTTTATCGTCGCATGAGGTGCAACCAACGCAATCCGATTAACCTCCCGCGAGCTAAGCGCGCGACCCTCAATCTTCACAATATCCTTAACGCCCAAATGCTTGCTGGGAACGTTGACAGCTATCGTCATCACCCGCTTCTCTCGACCTGTTATTCCCAAAATCTTAACGACGTCCAACGCGTAACCGCCACTAATATGGTCAATAACTGTGCCGTCTTTGATTTTGGAAACACGAAGTTCCTTATCACTCATAGAGTTTTCCACCTGAAGATGCATAGGAGTTGTCCGCAAATAAAAATTTTGCACAAACCGCCCAAGAAATCTCAAGCCAAACGACAGTAACCAAACAAGAGCGGAAGGTAACTTGTCAGAGTCTAAGGTCAATCACAGTCGTGCCCGCAAACTTGTCGAAGTACCTGAGAAACCTCTTCTCGTGCTTAAGCCCAACTAACAAGTCAAAAGGCAGCAGGAAAGCCTTCCCAAAATTTCGAATCGCCGCGTGATCGTAAGACATCTTCTTTCCATCTGTTCTGACAACCTTCAAACCCAGCACGCGCTTGCCTAACGTTTGACCGTTGAAACCCTCAAGCAGAGTTGAGTAAACCCAGAGCAAACCAATAACGATAAACGGTAAAACAGCTATGCCAACGCTTAAAACGTTTCCGAAAAGAGATTGGACGAACTCGGGCAACGCAAGAAACGAAGTAATCAGTACCATCAGCCCAAGGTCTATGAGAAACGCGTAAACCCTTTTCTGGAAAGAAGCAAGCGGAAGTTGTTCCTCCTTCCTGTAGATATCCGCAACCTCTGCCCAGGAAGCAACATCACTAAAAACTCTTATCGCGTTTTCACCAGCACGGTTCAACTTGTATTTTCCTGTCGACGTCTGCTCCAAAAACGGCGACAGAGTTCGAAGGTGGAAGCTGAGTTTGCCAGTGTCAATCTGAAGCGCATTAAGCAAGTCTGTGAAGGAGCACTCGCCCTTTTCACTTATCAAGGTAAGTATGTCTCTTCGCAGAGGATGCGCTATAGTAGACAGTATTTTTGAAACGCTATCTTCATCGACTGCCAATTCCAAGACCTGGTTTGTCGCTCTCTCCCAAAGAGCGATTTTGACTCATCGTATGCCTTTATGAAAAGCCGGGTTTTATATAAACAACACGAGAAAAGGAATTGATCCGCAACGGTTCATTCTTATTAATGAAACGCATTCCTTTCACATATGTCATCTGCGGAAGTAGCCGTTCAAGTATTTCGACAACTGGAAATTGAAGATTTCAGGGTTCTCCAGATCATCGAAACGGCAATGAGCAGGCGGGAGTTCGTTCCAAAAGAACAAATCGCGAAATATTCTGAACTGCCGATGGACAGAATAACCTTCACTCTCAGCAAACTTGACAAGCTGGGCTTAATCTACGGCATGAAAGGCGCTTACGTCGGACACACGCTAAACTATGCGGGATACGACTGCTTGGCAATAAACGCCTTCGTCAAGGCAGGTTTAATTGATGCTTTCGGGCATTCGCTCGGGGTGGGAAAAGAAGCAGACATCTTTGGAGCTCTAACCCCGCAAGGCTCCCGCGTAGCCGTTAAGTTTCATAGGCTGGGAAGGATTAGTTTCAGGCAGACCAGGCGCAAACGAGGCTACACCGATGAGCATGCAGGTTGGCTTTTTCAATCGCGGTTGGCGGCAGAGCGAGAATTTCAAGCTTTAAATCTTGTCTACGCATGCGGCGTTGCAGTACCTGAACCTCTAAGCCAGAATCGCCATTGTATTGTGATGGGAATCATCGATGGCGCTGAACTGGCGAATTGGAGAGAACTCCCGAACCCTGAGAAGGTATTGAGGGAAGTGCTGAGAAATGTGAGGCGGAGCTACGTGAAAGCAGGATTGATCCACGGTGATCTCAGCGAGTACAACATCCTAGTTAAACCAGACATGCGTATCCTAATTATTGATTGGCCTCAGTTTGTCAGACTTGAGCACCCTAACGCCGAAGAACTGTTAAAGCGTGATGTGAAGAACGTACTAGCTTTTTTCTCTCGTAGGTTTCGTTTAAACGTTACACCTGAAAAGGTCTTTGATTACGTTTCGGGAAAAAGCCGATCGCTCACGTTCTAATGCAATGTAGAGTCAATGACTATGTACAAAACGTTGTTTCCGCGCAGCAGAACGTTGCCATAGTTTGCGAACAACTGATCGTCTTTGCATTCCGTTGCGCCTTCTAGCAGGATGTTCATGTGGCCGTCGACCTTTATCATCTTGCCCTTGTATTCGCAGCCGTTCTTGAGGACAACTTCAATGTTTCCGTGGAGCTGCTTGATAAGGACGTTTAGGGGTTTTTTGCTGGGTTCCATTTTAGCACCGTTTTCCATTAGAGCCGTTATGTTCATATCCAGAACCCATCGGATATAAAAGTCTTGTCTATCATTCTTTGCCCATGTTTCTCGTTGTTTTTTCGGAAAGCACGACAGCTGTCCCGCTCTAATCTAGAGCAGAGCTTTTCTGATTTTCGAGAGAAGCCAAACTATTAGTTCATGCGAATCGCGATTACGTTCTATTGCTTATTTGTGGCGTTTCTTGACGAAAACCAACAGGCACACGCCGACAACAACCGCTGCAACGGCCAATATTACCCCAGTCGGAGGGAAAGAACCAAAGTTCTGATTTACCGCTTCAAGTTTAGGATTCTGTATCTCTCCGGATGTTGCGGGACTTGAAGAGTTTGACAGTTGTGGGGTAGACGGCGACGATGGTGTTGTGGGTTCACTTGGTTGGCTTGACGTCTGGCTTGGGAGGGGTGTCTGTGTTTGAGTTGGTGGAAGTCTTGCGTTTCTTTCGATGATTGCTTGGTCTGAGTAGCCTTGGCTTTCCCATTTGCCTTTGAAGTCGTAGTCGAATACGACGACCCTGCTTTCCCAGCATCAGGAAGGTATAAGCGAGTTCACTACTGGAACGAGTCAGCTTAGCATAGTTTATCGCTTTATTGTCTTCCTCAAAAATCCGCCGAAATTCCTCACAATTTGCAGGATTGGAAGACTTCTCACAGCGGCGAATATGCTGACAATTTCAACTCTGCCGACTATCATGGCAAAAACTATGAGCCACTTATAGCCCAATGGCATGGTGATTACCGTGGCACCCATGCTGATGCCGTTGGTCGTTAAGGCTGAACCGACCTCGAAAAACGAGTCGAGCATGCTTATGCCTATCGTCGAGAAAACCAAGCTAAGGACGATTAGGATTGCGAGGAAGCTTAATACGTTATTTAGCGTTGCCATAAGTTCTTCGCGGGTTGGTTGATCACGCTTCTTGCGCACAGCGTTGATTAGGGTTTGTATGCGCTGCAATTCTTATTCCACCTGCCATGCTGAAGGCGCAGCCGCCCACTAAGCCTATGAGGATGAAGAAGATTTTGGCGGGAAGAGTCGTGGAGGATATGCCAAACGAATCGATACCCGTCGATGACGCCATGCTTACAACGTTAAACAATGATTCAAAAGGGTTTACCCATGCTAAGATGCAGATTATTAGTGCTGAGGCAACCAGAATTTCGAGGTACAGCTTGATTTCTGGCGTCAAGAGCGTCGCGTAGCTTAAGACGAAAGAGGTTGTAGTGGAAATGAAAGTTGAACGAGCCAAGCAGCATAAGGATGAGAACGCTGATTTGGAACACACCTATGCCCGCGGTGACGTTTGGCTGGTAACCGCCTGTGAGGACATCAATGGCTGCGCAGCTCGCAATAACGAGGTTGGGTCGGTATTATAAGTGAAGTAGAAGATGACGGTGAACACAGCTACGAAAACGGTGTAGATCAACATGACGGACAGGAACACTTTCCTGAGATTAGAGCCGAGCTTGGCGATACCGAAAGGTTTCAGCGTAATCGTCAAGGCTGTCCTTCGGGTAGAGGAACGCCGCGAGAATGTAGATGAAGCCGACGCCGCCGATGAACTCGACTAGGCTGCGATAGAACAGGAGCGACAAGGGCAAAAGCTCAGGATGCGGCACGAAGGTGAAACCCGTTGTCGTGAAACCGCTTACTGTTTCGAAATATGAATTGGTGAAGATATCGAATGGGTTTCCGCTGCCGAAGACGTTGTTGTTCCAGACGAACGGGATCATAAGCACCAGCGGGAGAAAGATAAAGGTGGCGAGCATTAGCCAAAGAGACGTCTTATTATCCAGTTCCTTTCGTTCGCAAAAGGAGTTGAACACGAAGCCAACACCGAAAGATAAGAAGCATGTGGCGACCAGACTTGTAACTGCCTGAAGTTCATTGTTCTGGAGCCCGATGGCTATTGGCAAGATTAGAAGTAGCCCCGTTATCTGCAGGAAGAAACCAAGGTTTGCAACGATTCGACGAATGCTTTCCACTTCAGCTTCATCTCAGCGAATACTCTGATCTGTCTGATTGTCGAGGTTACTTCAAACGCGATTATAACGCTTTCTCAACCTCAGGCAAACACTTATCGAGGACATATCAAAAAAAAGAGACTTTTCTCAAAATTTCTATGTATACAAGGGGCAATAGATAATTTTCGAGACCAGAATTAATCAATGCCCAAACTGTCTAAGAGGCTGAAAGCAATAACCGTAATAGAGTTACTTTTCTTCGGGCTTTTTCTCCCAGAGTTCCAACCTCTCTTTCTTCATTTCGTGACGTTTTTTCGCCAAGTACTTGTAAACTGAGTGATGTTGGCATCCGTCAATTATCATTTGGACTGCTGTCCTTGCGATGTTAGCTTGTTCAAACGTGCCGATAATGCCAACTGTATGGCCATAAACCACCATGTCCGCACCCGACAATTCCTCAATTAGCTTTCTTGTCTTGCCTTCCATCCCTATGATCCTGCCTTTTACTCGCTTTATGTCAGATTCAGACCTGCCAAAAATCTCGCGCAAATCAACAACATCAAAAACTGCATCCTCGTCCCGAATCAATCGAAACGCGCATTCAGGAGCAAAACCCCTGCCGATGGCTGTGACAACGTCCCTAGCCCTGAAAAGCACCGAAGGGTCCTCAGGTTTTTCGCCAAGCAGAATCGTCACGTCACCCGCTTCGCTGTCTATCTCTAGCGAGACATTCAGCTTCTCTTGAATGTGCCGTTTTACTCTTCCTTCAGGACCAACAAGAACGCCCACACGCTCCTTTGGAATCCGAACAAACCCGCTCTGCCTTGACATTTCTACCCAACAACCTTCCTATAAGCTTCATCAGCTGCTAAAACTTTGACGCCCAACCGACTAAAGAACTTATTCACGTTAATCAAATCCCTCTCCAAAAGAGACTGTGCCAATGGATGCGACGAAGGCACGGACTGTGACATATCAAACAACACAGGCTTGCTCTTCCACAACATAATGTTATACTCACTTAAGTCACCGTGCACAAGATCAGCCTTCCGGTAAAGACGCGTTATGTAAGTCAACACCGACCTGTAAGCCTTCTCAGGATTAACAGGCAATCGCTCCTTCAAAGAGGGAGCGCTCACACCATCTTTGCCAATAAACTCCATTACCAAAACATTATTTTTCACGGCAATAGGCTTAGGCACGTTAACTTTAGCCCGAAAAGCCTCATCCAGATTCCGAAACTCCTTCTGCGCCCAGGCAAAAATCAGTGAACGAGTATCGTGTTTGACGCCTTTGAATCTGTAATCGCCTTCGATGTACTTGAACATGCCCTTCTTAAATTCTGCAGAACTTGTCAAGTAAATCTTCACAGCTAAATCCTTGCTGTTCTTGTTCTTACCCCAGTAAACCCTGGCTTCCTTTCCAGCGCTAACGACCCCATTAACCTCGTCCAGAATGCCTTCGGTCATGAATCGATAAATCACCATGCGTGTTGCTTGGTCGAAAACCTCTTCCAGCGTAGCTCTTTCTGAAGTGAAATCGTGAATCAGCATCTTGTCTCTTTTCTCAATTCGTTTTTCCCTATGATCGATTCTTTCGCGGGCTTTCTGAGACATAGACTTTCACCAAGCACATTCATCACGCGCTATTTAAAAACCACTCACATAAGCATCAAACATCGGCACGTTTCCAGCGTTTACGGAAACCATAGAAACCTAAGCACGCAACGATAAACCCGATTACTAGAACAAAGACAGCACCCCCAAACAATGCTAGTTGGTTCTTGCGTGTTCGCTTCTTTGAAAGAAATGAGCAAGTCTCCAGGGAGTGGTTTGCCGAACTCTGAGACTTCATTAACTCGGATTTCCACAGGTTTTTCGTCTGAGACAGTGAATTCAATCGGCCTCAGCGTTTCCTCCTCTCCGAATACAGTGTTAACTTAGGTCTGTGTAACCGGTTTCCATGCGTATTGTGAAGTGAGCAGGTGACTTCTCGTTACGCAAAATCATGCACAGAAGAACAATGGGAAAAGAAGTCTTTATTTGTTTTCCATTTTGTTGTTCAATGCGAAACGCTTGAGACAACAAGAATAATGGTTTTGGGAAGATTGCGAATAGGAAACACAAAATGCTAAATGGTCAGGTAGCCTTTCCTGCGCAACGTGTCCGCCTGCGCATGAGTGTAACGCCAAACAACGTCACCCCGTTTATCGGTTTGGAATTCCCAGGGTGAAACGATAACGATGTCGCCTTCACGTATCCAAACTCGGCGTTTCATCTTACCTCTTATGCGGCAAAGCCGTTCTTGCCCGTCTTGGCATTTGACCATTATGCGATCGAAACCGAGAAGTTTTGTGACTACGCCTAGAACTTCGCCTTGGCTAGGGTAGATCATTTCGTGTAATGCGCCTTCGCTTAGCACTTTTTTCTTGCCCAAACGTAGACCCCGAGGTTGCTGGTTTAGTGAAATGGCAATAGTTCCTTAAAAGCGTGTTCATCCATATGCCGGAGTTTGCGGTGGGGTAACCTTAAATTTTCGCTGAGAGATTGTGTTGTTTGGAGGGTTTGTGAGTTGGCTTACGTTTTTAACATTCCTTTTCGTGGCAACGTCAAGCTGGAGCGCGTGATGGAGAATGTGAAGGCGGATGTCCGGCTTCGTGCTTTTTGGAGGTGCTCGAACGTGATGGCGATTGATCGTATGGGTTATACCGATCATGGTCCAACTCACGTTAAGATTGTGGCTAATTTGTCGTTGAAGCTGTTGCGTATTCTGGTGGATAAACAAGTGCAACCTAGCGTGGTGAAGAATTACGGCATGGCAAATGACGATGCGGAAGTGGTGGTTGTGTTAGGGTCGATTCTTCACGATTTAGGCATGGTGGTGATTCGGCATCATCACGAAATGTACAGTGCCATGATGGCTCGTGAGTTCATCGAAAGATGCTGTGCACAGGTTTATTCTGAGGAGGAACGAGCAGTGATTTGTTCTGAGGTGTTGCATGCTATCGTGGCTCATGAACGTCCGAACTTGCCGTTGACTGTTGAAGCTGGAATCGTCGGGATTGCTGACGCTTTGGACATGGAGTCTGGACGAGCAAGAATCCCATTCGAAGCTGGGAAGATAGACATACACGCGGTTTCAGCATTGTCCATCGAGAAAGTGGAGGTTGTGGAAGGCGGAAAAAAACCCGTAACAATCATGATTAAGATGTCTAATTCGGCTGGGGTTTTCCAGATTGACGAACTGTTGAAACCGAGAATCGAGATTTCAGGCCTTCAACAGTACTTCCACGTTGTAGCAGAAATAACTGGCGAAAAAGAGACAAGAATAATAGACAAGTTCGAAATCTGACCGCTCAAAACTGTTGCTCGTAACAGTCTATACCCCTCCTTATTTAAAGCAGAAAACTTGTTGCAACAAAGAGGGGTTTGCATCTTGACTCGTTTAGTGGACGGCTATAATTACTTGTTCATTCGTGTCTATTATTTGGCATGTTAGGTTTTCGTCTACTAGGTGGGTTGTGCCGTCTGGGCAGTAGACTTTTCCGCCTTTGTTGACTTTGCGGTAGCGTTGGATGCAGGCTTTCATTTGTGAGCAGCCGTCGCAGTCTCTTGATAACATTCTTCTTTTTTCACCTCATGTTCTCTTTTCAAGTACTATATAGGCTGATGGTTGCTTTTACGCATATCCTCTATAATCTATATAGTAATATATTGCAACTATTCATTTGAAGGCGGAATTTCTCAGAAAGGAACGTCAGTAGTAGTATAGTGCGGTTACTGTTCCTGTTACTCTGTTGTTGGGTTCCGTGTTGCCAAGCGTGATTATAACGGATCCCGGAAGCACTGGGAAAGATGCTGTTCCGTTCTCGATTGTGACGACGCTGTCGTAGACGATTCCGTGCGAGGCGTAGGCTAATTCGACGTATGTTTGGTTGCTGGATGATTCAATCTGAACTGTGACGTATCCAGCGTACTGTAACGGTACGCTTCCGTCCCAAATAGTGACGTTGGTTGAAGGCTCGTGATCAAACGTCTGCGTATTCACTAGAATTGCTGTCGCGTTCAGGTACAGCACGTTGTACAGGCTTTGAACTTGGGCTTCTAGATCGTCGATCTCAGCCTGCAAAGTCGTCGCTTGAGCGGCGTTCGCGTTTAAGTTGGTTATCGTGTTCTGAAGAGTTGTGATTTGATTGTTCAAGCTGGTAATAGTCTGCTCTTTCTCTGCTATTTCCTCGGTCAAAGTATCTTTCTCCGCACCAGTAGGCAGGTAAGCGGCGAGCGCAACAACCATGCCAGCTGCCAGTATAATGCATACTAATCCTAACACGATTGCGATTGTTCTTCCAACGACTTTTCTTTCCGTCACTATTTCAAGCCTCAACCATCACCATCTCCGTGGAGATAAAAACTTATTTCAAGATTAAACCAAAAACCATTCCAAATCGATCTGAACCCAGAATTCATAATCGATATTAAACCGTTCAAAACCTTAATTGAGCTGAACCGAGTGACTGAACACCTCTGCACCGAAATACCCCATAATATCTCCTTGAAGCAAAAGAGATGAACAGGGAAAGTTGCGATGCCCTTCGTGCGAAACCAAACTCAGCGTTGATTTGAAGAAGCGAACTTTCACGTTGTCATCAATGCGGTTGGAAAAAAGTCTTAAACGCTGGATTCTAAGCGTTTCAAGGGCATCGGTCTTTGCCCGCTAAACGCCTCTTAACAAACTGCCCCTCGATTCAGCTTTTGGGATGAACAACAATCCACTTGACGTTGTCAAAGCCGTACTTCTCCAGGAGCGGGTCCAAGAAATTCTCTGCCAGATCATCATCCACCTCGCCTAGAACCACCGCGTCCCCAGTCCTGTACGCCAAGCCGATCAACGTAAGATCTTTCAGAGGATCATACTTGCCTTTAATCTCCCAGTATTCATCTTCGCCAGTTTTTCTATACTCGGTGACCCAAGAGTATTTGTCTTCAGGATGTTCACCCTGGTAAAAGTTGAAATTGCAGACGACTTCTGCGACGGTTTTCGGGGCATCTGCCGTTTTGACGTAGAACCAGATAGTCATATTGGCTTCACCGCACTACCTTTTCGCGTTGTTCCTTATTTGCTTTTCATTCGTGACGGTTTAGTCATTGGGAACCAGTTTCATAACTCTGAATAATGCTGGAAAGCAATGAGCAGTGCGATTCGCCTAACGAAGAGGAAATTTCCCGATCACGACGCGCTTAATGCTGCTTGATGGAAAACGATAATAGACCGTTCATGACAGTTTAGGTTTCAGAGTGAGAGAATGGAAGCTACTGGACAAAGTATGCAGATAGACTTAGGTCATTGGCTCTTGCGACTGATCGCTTACATCATCGACTGGGTCATCATTCGGCATCATCGTTGGAATACTATGGTTCATTTTCTTCTTGCCGTTTCTGTTTGTAGGTGCTGTTGCTGGATTTCTTCGCTGCATGGGGCTGGGTACTGGTGTTTCCTTTCATCGTGGGCTTGTTGATGGTGCTTTATGTCTTGTATGCTGAGGTCAACTGGGGCGGAACACTTGGTAAGCGGATTCTCGGGTTGCGGGTGCAAACGGTTAGAGGGCGGCAAAATCACATACAGTCAATCATTCATCAGAAACATCAGCAAGATTCATCCATTGTTTCTGTTGCTGGACTGGCTTATCGGAATTGCTACACCTGGTGACAGAAGACAGAAGTACAGTGATCGAATGGCGGGCACGGTTGTGTTCAGGCGACTGCTCCAGCCATTCGCGTCTGTTGCGCCGCCTCCACCGCCATCAAGTCAATAAGCAAATAGACCTGAAAATTCCCTTTTCTTTTTTCTTTTAAGCTTAGTCTATCGTCTCAATCATAGGTTTGCCACAGCATTCAGGTGGTTTCTCAACATTGCGCTTCGGGTCGCCGGTGCAGCTTACTTCATATTCCTGGCGGGTTTTACGTCCACATCTGGTGCACTGGAAGGCTGGCGTTGTCGGTTCCCTCGGGCATAAAACTGTGCAGGGATGAATAAACGTTTTCACGTTGGTGGTCCTGCAAAAAAACGTTATGCGCGGTAAACCTAACTTAGTTGAATTTTGTTGTATGGGGAGAAAGAAAATGGGAAGGATGTGGTTTAGGCGTTGACGGCTCCTGCCATTGCGCCTGATGTGAATTCTAGAAGTGCTTTGCAGTTTGGGCATGTGTTTTGTTTCGGGTTTGTAGTCTCGAATCTGTGACTGCAGTAAGCGCATTCTTTTCTGAATGGTTTACGCATGACGAGTCAGCCTCCGTACGTGAGGTTGAGAGAGGACACTCTAATTCCTCATATAATATAGGGGGTTCGATGATTTATGGTTTACCGTGGCGCGTGTCTGTGGTTAGTGGAATTCGTGTTCGCGCTCATGGCTACGCGGCTCTTGCTGACTCGATGTGGTGGCTTTTCGTTTGGCGTTGACCGCGGCTTTATCCGCTTTGGCTTCTGCTACATTCCTTTTGCGCTTAATCTGTTTGCTGCTTTTGCCTTTGGTTTCTTTCTTGCTCATTAAAATTCGCCTGACGATAAATGTGGATGAAGCCTGTTAATAAATAAAGCTGTGTGTATGAAGAAAAGGTTCGTGTTTAGGTAGAGTTGTTTTTGTCTTTTGAGGTAGGCGACGGTGAATCTTCTGCCGTCTTGAAGCGTGGTATCCTGGACGCTGACGAGTTCCCAGCCTTCTTTGCCCCAGCCGTCCAGGTCGTTTTGGACGTCTTCGATTACTGGTTTTGTGCTTCCGACTATGTTGTTTGAGTGGATTCGTGTTTTTATGGGGATAACCTTGTATTCCCATTGGACCATTTGGGGCACCCTTTTTAGAGTTCGCCTAAATCTTGAGTTTCGTAAATGTACTCTGTTAGCGTTGTTTTTCCATCTTTGACGACGGCTTTGTAGTTTGCTTCGCAAATTGGGCAGGCGACGATGTCGTCGGTGTTCGGGACTTCAATTTTGAAGGTGTTGCCGCATTCGGTGCATTTTGTTATCATGTCAAGACCTGCTTAGTTGTATCTTGCCACGTAGTATAGGTTGGCGGATGTCTTTTTTACGCCTGCGAACATGCCTCCGGCGATGTAGTGTATCCAGTTTTGTTCTTGCATGTCGAGGTCTGCTTCGTCGGCTGATACGGCTTTTTCGTGTGAGGTGGCTCCTGCCGCTATGAGTTTGGTTCTTATTCTCTCTTCCATGCTGAAGAGAATTCCTGAAGCTACTTCCATACTTTAATCTCCTCCAATTTTGATTGTGTTTTTTGTAATAAAATAGAAAGTTCGTTGATTCTTTCGGGAATGGTGTGCGGTGAGAATTCTAATCTATTACAATTGATAATATAGAGGCATGCCGAGTATATAAGGCTGGTTTTCGGAATCGGGGTTTTATCCATGCGTTTTGGGTTAAAAGGGCAAGGTTTTAGTGTGTGAAGCGCGTTTAGGTGTTGCTAGGTGTAATGTTTTGTCGCGGAAAGACAAGAAAGCTCAAGGTCTAGAGCAGCATAAGAAGCTTCAGCGCGAGAAGGATTTGAAGCGGAAGCAGAAGAAGCAGGTTGCGTTGCCTGCGAAACACAAGAAGTAGTCGTGTTTAGGCTCGTGCCTGACCGACGGTTTTTCTGTTTTGTGCATTTGCTGGTTCTAAAAAGCAGATTTCATGTCCATAAAGTTTAAAAAACTGTTCTGCTTTTTCAGGAGTTAGGACTGGCTCAGAGGGAATTGCTCTGATGGTTCGCCATCCACGAGCTCTTCCGCACACTTTGAGCCAGTACCTGCCTCTTGTCACGTGATTTTTTCCGCGTCTGCGCTGACTGAGTCTAAGTTCGTGATTCTTACGTTCAAGTGTTCTCCGAGTTTGGCGTTTGGGATGAAGATGGTGAAGCCATGGAATCGGGCTATGCCTTCTCCTCTGGGGCTCATCTCGGATATGTCTACTTCGTAGATTTCGCCTATGTTAACGGGGCATTCGCTTCTGCCGCGTTTGTTCTTGGCGTTTCTTGGGGCTCTTTTTCTTGGGCTAATCGGACAATTCTCTCCTATTCTCTTTACAATAGTTAACGATGTATTATTAACGTGTTCCAAAGCTTAAGCCTTACGCACGATCAACTGTGTTTTTCTTGGATTGACTCCCAATTCTAGCGAAAGACAGTTAAGCAAACCATTTTACGCTTTATGAAGGAAGGTGTCTTTTTGGAGCAAAAGAACGTTATCGAGCCAATTAATGGTTGGAAAGATCTGCACAGGAGCAATAGCCAAGAAAATCGCATAATTACTCTATTGCTTCTCAATGAAACATCATCCAGAAACCAGTTCGGTTAGGTAAAAATATATATCTCGTCTTCTGCATTGCTAACTCTCACGTTAAAGGCGCAACAAATGAGTTTAACCCAGAAAATCGAGAAGCTTAAACGGGAAAAGAAAGCCGTTATTTTGGCGCACAACTATCAGCGTCCAGAAATCCAAGACATCGCCGATTACGTCGGTGACAGTATCGAAATCAGCCGCAAAGCCATGCAGGAAAAAGACGCCGAAACCATCGTCTTCTGCGCCGTAGACTTCATGGCAGAATCCGCAGCCATCCTCAATCCAAAAAAGAAAGTACTCCTGCCCACACTGGGCGCACGCTGCCCCATGGCACAAATGCTTACTGTCGAAGAAATCAAACGGCAAAAGGCAAAGTACCCAAACGCGCCCGTTGTCCTCTACGTAAACACACTCGCAGCGGCTAAAGCCAACTGTGACATCTGTTGCACAAGCGCAAATGCCGTGGAAGTCATTCAATCACTAGACGCAGACACCATCCTGTTCGGTCCAGACCGCAACCTAGCCGAATACGTCCAAGAAAGAACAGGAAAAACTCTCATCCCCATCCCAGAATACGGCTTCTGCCCAACTCACCTGCTTTTCCAACCGGAAGACGTCAAAGTTCTCAAGCTGCAACATCCGGACGCAGTTGTTATGGTGCACCCCGAATGCAGCAGCGAAATGCGTAAAGCCGCAGACTTCATCGGCAGCACCTCAAGAATGTGCCGATACGCAAAAGAATCCAACGCTCAAAGAATTCATCGTGGGCACGGAAGAAGGTCTCCTGCACAGACTGCGTAAAGAGAACCCTGGGAAACAGTTTTTCGTTGCTTACGAAGGAGCAGTATGCCCCAACATGAAACTGACCACGCTTGACAGACTCTACCTCTCGTTGAGAGACGAGAAACACGTGGTCAAGGTTCCAGAACAAACCGCTAAGAAAGCCCGAACCGCACTGGAACGCATGTTCGAAATCAAATGCTGAGCTTAATCAGAGTGAAACCATCATCGTCTTCAGAATTTTTACGCCCTTTTTCGTCGTTAATTCGTTGCTGAGCTTGCGGATTTCAGAAGCTTTCCCCTTCACCGCAATTGCCTCCAAACAATCTCGTTGGCCAACGTGGATGTGCATGGATGAGGAAATGACGGCTGCGTGGTCATGCTGAACTTCTGTTAACTCGCCCTCTAACCCCGTCACTTCATGGTCATAAACCATCAGCAAAATCCCTGTTTGATCCGTTTTCTCTTCGCGAAGCCATTTCTTCTCCGACACGAAAAGCCTGCACAGCATCCTGAATGGCTTTGGAACGGCTTTCATAACCCATCTTGTCAATGACTTCGTCTAAATCGGTTAGAAGATCTGGAGGAAACGTAACGCCTACACGAATTATCTTTGTCATCAGAGTCGCCACTCAGAAGTGGCTCGTGAAGCCTAAAAGCTTTTAGACGCGGGAACCGTGGACGTAACGTTTTTACCCAACTCACATTAATAGTCCAACAACTATGAACGACCTCGAAAAAGCAAAAACACAACTCACCCAAAAACAGCTAACACTGGTAATTGTGAAAAACGGCGAAATCCTTTTTGAAACCCAATTCCACAGAATCTCAGGCTTCCTAACTGCTATCGAACAACTCGGCAAAAACCTCGAAAATGCCTCAATCGCCGACAAAGTCGTCGGAAAAGCTGTTGCACTCCTGTGCGTTTACGCTAGAGTAAAAGCAGTTTACGCCGAAACCCTAAGCAGCGAGGCAAAATCCTTGTTCGAAGAAAACGGGGTACCCTACGAGTGGAAGGAAATGGTGGAAACCATCCTCGACGACAAAAAGCAGGACATGTGCCCGTTCGAAAAAGAAGCTACCAACATAACTGATCCGAAAGAAGCCTACATCAGATTCAAGGCACTCCAACAAAAGCTAAGAGCATGCAAATAACATAGCTTCAGACATCACGAACGGTTTATATCGAACAAAGGCAACAATTTCCTTGTAAATTATTATTGGAGAATGAACACATGACAGAAGCACCCTTTCACCTGACAGACGCAAACTTTGACGAAACAATCAAGAAAAACCCCTTGATTCTAGTTGATTTCTGGGCAGGATGGTGTGGACCGTGCAGAGCATTAGCACCAACAATCGAAGAACTAGCCAAAGAATACAATGGCACTGGCAAAGTCTTCATCGCCAAACTCGACGTTGACGAAAACCCCGCAACCGCTGAGAAATTCAACGTCTCCAGCATTCCAACGGTCGTTATCCTAAAAGATTGCTGCGAAGTTGAAAAAATCATAGGACTCTGCAATAAACAAAGATACGTGGATGCACTGAATAAACACATGTGAGAAGGCGAAGAGGAAAGTTACGATTTCATCTTCTCATACATTTTTTCAAAAGTCCAGCGGATGCTTGATTTCAATTCCCGCAAACGCTCTTCATCAACATTCTTAAACATGATTTCCCGAATCAGGTCACCCTCGCAGATGATGTTGTAGGCAAACATCTTGTCAGTCGTCAACTGCCCCATCCTTACCAGTTCGCTGTCTTTCTCCTGCATCCTGGTCAGTATTCTTTCAACTAAGAAATTGCTGAAAGGAGGTGTTTTGACGCTGAAGCTTTTGCTCTCATCTGGCAGAACGTGTAGTTCGTTTTTTTCTACGTATATTATCGCCAAAGGTTCCTCATTTAAAGTCTTCAACGGAATGACGTTTTCGGACTCCTGCGCCTGAACTATGGGAACTTTCTCTTGTTCAGCCATCGTCTTCTCTTCGGAACCTACTGAGTCTTTAGGCATTTGTGCAACTTCTTTTATGTCCCCTCGTTTAAACCCCTTCTCAAGCAAAATCGAGTTCACAGTGTCCAAAGTCGTCGAAACTTCTTTGGTTTCGGCAGTCAACTCTCCAAGCCGCTTCTCAAGTTTCTCCTTGAATGCAACTAAAGCTTTCATTTTCTCCGAATCCATAGACAACAACTCCCCAAGAATAAGTTGTAAGCTTGGCTTTATCAAGCCTTTGTAGCCGATGACGTTTCGCTAATTTTCTTGAGTTGGGCGCGGTACATCTCCACTACCTCATCGGACGTAGTCGCATCTTCAGGCGCCTTATCAGTACGGTACTTGCCAGTGAAACGGGGAAACCTGATCGCCAAACCACTCCCTTTCCTGATTGAATCCATTGCGGATACGTGAATCGGGCTCAAAGTTATCTCGGCACCCAAAACTTCCAACACAACCGCTGGTTCAAACCACACATCGGCTTGCAACATGGACTTAACACGGGAATGCTTTCGTGGAATCTCATGCTTCCGCAATAACTCCGGCATTTCCTTTAAGTCCTTGTCAGTGAACCCCGTGCCTAACTTTGTGACGGTCTCAAAAACATCATCTTTTTTGTTGTAAGTGGCTATAAGCAATGCACCGTAAGTTCCCGCCCGCTTTCCACGACCATGAAAAGCGCCGACTACAACGAGGTCAACCGTGTCCTTCATCTCACTCTTGTAATCTCGCTTGTACTTTATCCAAAGCCAACCTCGAGCTCCAGCCTGATAAACCGAATCTTTGCCGACTCCTTTGCATACAATTCCCTCGCAACCGTCGGCGATGGCTTCTTCGAAAAACTCCTCCATTTCTTTTACGCTACTGGTTAACCTGTTCTTGGCTGCGCAAAGCCGAGTATCCTCTTTCAAGGTTTTCTCAAGAGCCTTACGCCTGTCTAGAAACGGAGAAAGTGTGAAATCCTTGCCCTCAACAAGGAGCGCATCAAACAAGAATAGCGACACAGGATAATCTTTGATTGCTTCTTCGATGCCGTATTTTCGCCTCCGATGCATCAGTTCTTGGAAAGGGCGCATTTCGCCAGTTTCCACATCTACCGCGACGCATTCGCCTTCCAGAATGGCTTCTTTTGCCTTGACGTTTTCTTTGATTAGGTCTGCTGCGTCGGGATATTGAGAGGTAATATCCTCCAATCTTCTCGAGTATAGGGAGACTTTGGTGCCTTTCTTGTGCGCTTGAATGCGTTCGCCATCGTACTTGTATTCCGAGATGCATTTTCCGCCCAGTTTCTCTAAGATTTCTTCTGGTGATGAAAGCCTTTCGGCCATCATCGGTCTTATCGGCTCGAAAACTACGACCTCGAACTTCTTGATTCCCGCTAGGCCTTTGTCGGCTACAACGCTGGCGACTCTTCCAAGGTCTGACGAGGTGTTGTAAGCGCGTTCCAGTTGTTCGCGTGCTTCTTTTCCGCCGCCATAAGCTATGGCCAATGCATCTAGGACTGTCATGTCTGCGATGCCTAGCCTCAGGTTCCCTGTGACTGTTCGCAGAATGTACTTTGCCTCTTTTGGCGATGCATCGGTCAAGAGTCCGCA
Source organism: Candidatus Bathyarchaeota archaeon (assembly GCA_963749465.1). Classification (GTDB taxonomy): domain Archaea; phylum Thermoproteota; class Bathyarchaeia; order Bathyarchaeales; family Bathycorpusculaceae; genus UBA11855. The sequence goes on from CAVVMH010000006.1 coordinate 126,393, forward strand.
CAATAAGGCCATTTTAGTGTCGACTGCTCCTGAGCCGGTGGTTTTTGCCATTTTGTCTAGGGTTTCGTAAACTCGTTCGACCGTAAGGGTTTTCTGACCAAATGTGACTTGGGTCTTTTTTGAAAGGAAGCTTTGTGCTGTTTCGCCGATGTCTCCGCTTTTTCTCAAGTCCGCTTCGATTTCGGATTCTTTTCTCCCTGAAGCTCTGGACAATGCTCTTATGGCAAGTTTTTCTGCAACGCCTATTTCTAGGCCGACAAAGTCTGGGTATATTTTGCCTTGAGTGAGGTAAACCACTTTTGCAATTAGGTCTTTGGGCGTTGCTTTCAGAAGGTCTACGAGTAGCGAGGTCATTTCCAGGCGTTTTGTTGTTGCTTCGATTTTCTCGTAAGCATCAGCAATGATTGAGTAGTTCAACAAGTGACCCCACATGGAGATACTAAATGTTTCAGTATTAATGTCTTCATGAACCCTTTCGTGGTTAAAGAGTTTCTTGCAGTTTTCTTTTTCGTCGTTATCCTTCATGGATTACGTGACGACCGCGAGAAGATGTTTAGACAACGCCTTCATTCTCTATGTCGTGCTTGTGGTCAGTTGCTGTTGTGTGTTTCTTCCTCAAAACTGGGTTTGATAGGAAGTATGAGTTTGGCACATACACTATTTCGCCGTCTTTGGTTTCAAGGACTGTTTTTGTTATGGTGATTTTTGTGATTGTGCCCTCGAAAAGTCCTACTTTGACTTCGTCGCCTACGAGGACTGTTTTGCCTATCATGACCATGATTCCAGCCGCGAAATTGTTAATCACGCTTGCCAAGCCGAAGCCGATGGCTAAACCTAGGAATCCTAGTCCGATTAGGACACTGATTATGTCGTAAGCTAAGAAGATTATTATTAGGATGGTGCCGATTGCGTAGATGGCGTAGCGTGTGATTCTTGCTATTTGTTTTCCAGTGTCAGTGGGGAATGTTCTTCTTTTCAGAAGGGCGTTAATTATTGCCGATGCGATGTAGCCGATTAAGAAAGTGAGGATTATTGCCATGATTATTTCTATCCATCGCAGAACGGTTGCTCCGAGAAGGTCTGTTCCGAGGACTTCCGACATGTGCTCGCCAGATTAGTCTTTCATGTAATACGTGGTTGAGATTATTAATTGATTTTGGTTCGTCCTTTGGAAGTCAGGAGTGGAATAGAGTGAAAACTAAAAATAAGGAAATTTTGGATAGGTTCAAAATCAGGTTCTTTGACTCTACCTTTTCTTGAATCTTGATTTGTGTCTTACAGTCCATCTACTAAATGGGCTGTTCCGTCTGGGCAATAAACTACGTTGCCTTTTTCAACAACGCAATAACGTTTACTGCACATCTTCATCTGTGAGCATCCATCGCAGTCTCTTGATAGCGTTTTTCTGTTCGCCTCCTATTTTTATCTTCCAGAGCATGGTGCGCATTCGTTCGCGATTGTGCTTCATGCTTCTGTGAAGTTCACATGGGAATGGGGTTTAGTCTTTTATACTTTGCTACGTTGAAATTCATTAATCGTCTTTCGGAAGATGCACTACGCATTTAAGAAAGCTAATTTCTTGCATTTCAGCAACAACTAACCACTTCAGAAGCTGTCATAATGAGTTATTTGGCTTAGGAGTCTTCTGCTTCTTTGCTTTGGGTTTCCGTTAGGAACACCAACGGGAATAATGGCAACTGGTCTGACGCCTTCTGGAGCGTTGACAGCTTCTCTTGCTTCGTCTTCGTTGAAAGCGCCTATCCAGCAAGTTCCCAGTCCAAGAGAATGAGCCGTTAATAGTATGTTCTGTGTTGCTGCGGCTGTGTCTTGTAAGCAATACAGTGTTTTTCCTCGTGTGCCGTAACCCATGGATGAGCGTTTTTCGTCGGCGCAAACGACTATTACGACTGGTGCTTGTTCGACGTGTGCTTGGTTTAGGGCTGATTCAGCGAGTTTTTTCTTGATTGCCGGCTTTCGGATGATGATGAATTGCCATGGTTGTATGTTTCCTGCGGATGGGGCGTAGCTTGCGGCTTCGATTAGTTGTGTGATTGTTTCTTCGGGAATGTTCTGTTTTTTGAAATTTCTTATGCTTCTTCTTCCTTTGATGGCTTCTTGCAGTTCCAAGTTGTCTCACCGTATTGTATGTGGCTGCGGCAACGTAAAAGCCTTAAGTTTCACTGTGGTTTCGTATAGCCTTGGATGATGAGCTTTAGAGTCACAGAGCCAAACGCGGTGATAATGACTCGACGGGCGAACTGACACAATTAAGCTTGAGTGCCGTTTACTGGAACTCTCCTCTGAAGAGTGAGTCTTGGAGAACAAGTCTAAGTTCAGCGTTCTAGGCTGGCGAGGCAGGATTCTTAACGGGAGAACGGCTACGTGTATGATTTCCTCTCCAGATCCGGGGAAGGCGGATTCCCCTACAGTAGCGGGCAGTCGGCATAGCACGTTTTTTTTCAGGTGGCTCAAAGTCTTTTAGAGTTGAGGCAGGCCTTGGTGTTGTGTTCACTCATATCTTATCAGGTAGGTGGGTTTTTTGGCTTCTTTGCGCCTGAACTCCAAGGGTATGTCCTTTAAAGAAACATTCTGTAGTCTTCTGGGATGTTTTTCCTCATGTCCACATAGAACTGTGTGATACATCCTAGACTCCTCATCTACGCCTTCTAGAATCGAATTGCGTCCTTTTTTGCATGATGAAAATCGGTTTCTCTCGTCAGTCGATTTCATCAGAAGACCTCGGCAGATAATACCATTGCATTTTCGGCTCTTAAGAATTTTTGACAAGTGCACTTAGCCAAAAAGCCTATTGTTCTTTGCAATGCACTCGCTAAGGAAAAACATGCGAGAATTGCGTTTGGTTTGCCAAGCCAGGCCGCAAGGGGAAGGAACGATCGTTGATGTTGAGCTATGAAGAATTTATGCAACGCCATTTCGCTAAATCTCTTGCACTCCTAAGAGTCGTCTTTTCGCTTGACTACCAAGCCATTTTTGCGATTAACTCGGGCGAACCGACAAACAAAAGCTTATATCTTGTCACTCCTTGGGTGACTTGAAAAGTTCAATTGCACTGGTGTACGAGGTGAACATGGATGGAGATAAAAGTTGACGCTTCCGAACTCAAGCGAGAGAAAGGCGACGTTGTTAAGGACCTGGCTGATTTCTTGAAGGAGAAAACAAGCGCAGATGTGACGACAGAATCCAAAGAGGTCACGGTAAAGGGTGAAGGAGAAGCTGTTTCCAAGAAGTACGTGAAGGTTCTCCTAAAGAAGTTCCTGCACAAGCAAGCGCTGAAAGAAACCTACAGGGTTATTATGGACGAGGATGACGTGCTAAAGGTGAAGGAAAGAAGACTCTACGAAGAAGAATAAGAACGCTTCTTTTTCTCATCGAGAACTTTACCTGAATATACGTGTGGAGTCTGTTATGCAATTTTTTCTTCTATTGCTCCTCTGTAAAGGAACTCGATTTAATTGTTTCTCGGACACGTTAACCATTTGATTGAAGAGACTGCGGTCTACGTTCATGCTTTAGAGGGATTTCTGAACAAAAGAAGGATGCTTTTTCAGGTCTTCTTCTCTCAGAGAAAAACAGTCTTTAGAAGAACAACAGCAGCAATGAAAATTTGATTGTTGTTGTTCTTCTTCTGACAAAAAGGGTTTTACCCAGCCGTACTTGTCTACTTCTCTTCTTAGCCCTTTCTGGTTGCCTTTTCCGAATAGAGAAACGCAGTAAAAAAAAGATTCCTTTTTTTCGAAGAGAAAATAAGGCTAAAAACAGTACTTCAGGATTAGTGCCCACGCTCTTTGAACTAATATTAAATTCACTAACTAGCTGTAATGCTTAACAAATCAGTTGTCGAAGAAAAAAGCAGGGGATAAGGTTTCCTGAATGTGAGGGGCAGGCATGGTTCTGCAGAAAGACGTCTTCACTGGAGCCTCTTATGAAAAGTATCAAATACGTGACTGAATTTCTGCTTAGACCCTTTCACTCGCCCTTGCTGAAACAATTTCCTGCGAGCGCTACATTCGATTTAACTAGTGGGTTTAGCTTCAAGCAGCTTCAACCTTCTTGAGATCTCAGCTTTAACCTCAGAATCAGTCTCGGTCTCCAAAGCCCCAGTCAATAATGTCCGAGCCTGCTCCACGCTCTTGTCTCCAAATATCTGCAGAAAAACACTCTGCGACTTACCGTCCGCGTCTATTTTCATCGGCAACATGCAAACAAAATTCAAAGGATAATTCTTACGTTTATCCAGATCCACAACGGCAAAGCGAAACCGTCTGCCAACAGAATAGTCCTCCGCATCATCATACCTGCATAAGAGCAAACCAACCCTCATTCCAATCACCGCAACACACACTAACACGCCCAACTAATAGGCATAGCCCCACCCGAGAATCGACCTCTCCAACTTGCACAAAATGACGACGGAAGCTGCGTACTGAGCGGGAAATGCCACAAGTCATAAAAACTCTATTGCCTTAGTTGTATGAAGACAAGGAACAGCTTCACGAAAAAGAATGAGTCATTTCATTATTGAGAAGGAGATATTGACATGCGGAAGAAAGGAGAAACAGGAGAACAAGATCGAGGAAAACCTCAGCCTCGAAAAAAGAAAGAAAGAGAAGATGCCCGCAAGAAGAAGAAACTCGATAGGGCTGAAAGACAACAGTCCAGACAAGCTTAGATTGACATATCTTAGAAGTCAGATGCACATTTCCAAAACGTCTTATTGCACTATGGGAAATGGTTTTGTTAGTCTATTGGTTTCTGTATGGGAAGAAAGATTTTAGAATTGTTCTCTGTGGATAGGGCGAGGATTGGTAAAGTTAGTTTTAGTGCATGCCAAGGGTAAGAGAAAGCAAAAACTTAAACCTGAAAAGAGTCATAGAAAAACAGGAGTTAATTCCAAATGAGTGAGAATCGAAATTTGCCATTGATGCTTTCTGTTTTGGGTCTTTTTCTTGTCGCTATAGGAATTGGATTAGCTTACTTTGGCGTTGAAGTTGCAGAACAACCTACGGTTCAGCCATTCTTTGGTTTAGGCGTGGTGTTGGCTTTACTTGGAATAATTGTTCTCCTAGTTGCTTTTGCTAAGATGCGACCTAAGAGCCCCATCAGATGGAGAATGAGGAAACCACAAATTGAACGATAACTTTAATGCTGCGATGTAACTTGGTTTTTGGGTTTGCGCTTGGAAGACTTGATGAAAGTTTTTGTTTATGTGGGTTGTTTGAATGACGATGAATAAAGAACGAACGTTTACTTGTCGCGCAGATGAGTCTAAGTGCGATTGCCTGACTACATGCCCAATTGAACTCTCTGGAGATTGCCCTGATAAGTGTAACCCCCAGAAGTGTTGTCAAGGCTGCGTAGCTGTAGAAGAAAACGAAGGCGAGTAGTCGAGTTCAGCCAGGGGTTCGAAGCGAGGTATTTCCTCTCGTACAGCGCAAGTCAACCGTAACCTTTTCTCTTCTTTTTTACCCCTTGTAGTTAGCTCTCCTTAGCCTATACCATTAACCAACCATAAGTGACTCCAGTTAACAGTTTTAATATTTTTGAATGGTTAACCACCGTAGTCGTCGTCAGTCGTCGTGGTCGTCGTCGTTTGGTTGGTTGGACTAAATTTTAACCTTTTTCTCTCTCTTCCTTCCTACGTCAAACCCCAAACGAACGCACGTACGACTACGCTCTCTCATTCACCAGAACGTACTCTCTTACACTCACTCACATACACGTTCACACACGCGCGCACGCACTAGTTAGTTATTTCGGGTTGAGTCCAGTAGAATTTGAACTCAAATGGGGTCGGGCCGGACTTACTCCCAAGCGGGTACGAGTCCCCGTCACTCGCTTGCGCGTTTGGACTTGTTTTCTGACTCCAAGCGGGACCATCACCTCAAAAGGTTTAAGTCCATTTTTTGGTACTCATGGCTCGCTGGAATTAATATTCAGCGACCCACCTCCTATCTATAATAGTGGCGAGCCACCCTTGGTTTTAGGCAGAAAATAATAGTAACAAAGGAAGAGAAGCTAATGAAGGTCGGTATCTTAACAGGCGGGGGAGACGCGCCTGGAATCAACGCCGTTGTGAGAGCCATCGTTAGAAAGGCAATTCAAGACTACGCATATGTAACTGTAGGCATTAAAGATGGCTGGAGAGGACTAGTCGAAGGTGAATTCATCCCGTTAGACTTGAAGGCGCTCGTAGGCATGCTCCCCAAGGGAGGATCAATACTAGGCACGTCGAGGACCAATCCGTTCAAGAGCGGGGATGGAGCAGAGTGTATTCTGAGAAACGTTTCCAAACACGGCATTGAAGCGGTCATCGCAATAGGCGGAGAGGACACGCTTGGCGTAGCTTACAGACTATACGAAATGGGGCTCCCAGTGGTCGGAGTACCCAAAACGATCGACAACGATCTGGTTGGCACGGATTATACCTTTGGTTTTCAAACGGCGGTTGCGATTGCTTGTGAAGCACTTGACAGGCTTCATACAACGGCAGAGTCGCATCACAGGGTGATAATCCTTGAAGTTATGGGTAGATACACCGGTTGGATCGCCTTGGAGGCAGGTATTGCCGGAGGGGCAGATGTCATCCTAATTCCTGAGAAACCTTTCGAAATTGAAGAGGTCTGCGATTGCATCAGGAAGAGGCAAAAGCGCGGTAGAAACTTCAGCATAATCGTCACCGCTGAAGGCGCTAAACCGAAAGGGAGTGAAGAGATCGTTTATAGCAGCGGGGTAGACGAGTTTGGGCACGCAAGGTTTGGCGGCGTGGGTTACTACATAGGAAAGGAAATAGAGAAGAGATTCGAAAACATCGATACTAGGGTAGTGGTTCTGGGGCATCTTCAACGGGGCGGGTCTCCGATCGCGTTTGACAGAGTTCTGGCTACCCGATTTGGAATCGCTGCGATTGACTTAGTACACGAGGGCAGATTCGGCCAGATGGTTGGCATCCAGGGAAACACCGTAGTGCCCGTGCCCTTGAAGGACGTCGTCGGAAAGCGAAAAACGGTTGATTTGAAGCTCTACGAAATAGCAGCAACATTCTTCGGCTAGGCGACACCTACGTCTCACAGACTTAGGGTTCCCACGAGAAGAAGGAATAACAGCCCATTTAGAAAGGCTCCGAATTGTCGGAGAAAACGAAGGATTAGTCTTTCTGAGGGAGCGAAAGTAGTGCTGCTCACAGATATTTGTTTATGACTTTTGCTAAATGAAGTGCGCTTTTAATTATCTCCAAGCTCTTTCTATATATTCTTTTAACATTCGGTTTGTGTTGTAATAAGAAGCAAGTGAGATAGAATGTTTTTGCATTTCTATCCATTTTTCTCGGTTATCGTAAAAAGTGGGCAGTACCTTTTGTTCTAGTACGTTATAGAGGCCATGGGCAGCCTGAACATCAGTTTCATGTTGATGACCGAAAGCCCATCCTATTGCTCCTTCTTTTGTCTTGAATTCTTCATCTATCCATCCATCCCAAGAACTGACATTTATGACTCCGTTTGAAAGAGCTTTCATTCCGCTAGTTCCTGACGCTTCATTGGGTGGTCTTGGCGTGTTCAATAGGACATCAACACCCGCAATCAAGGTAGGGCTGATATCCATTCCATAATTTTCTATAAAGACCGTTGGAACTTCAACATCGATTATTTTGTTTTCTTCATGAATCTTTCTTATCGCTTCTTTGCCATAACCGTCTCTTGGATGGGCTTTTCCAGCAATAAGAATTTGTATTTTTCCTGATCCAATATGTTTAAGCCTTTCCCTTGTCAGTGAAAATTAATGTTGGTCTTTTGTATTCAGCTATCCTTCTGAACCATCCTAAAGTTAGTCTGTCTCTATCTAGGCATATTCCATGTTCGTCTTCTATGAAGTCTAATAGAATATTCTTGTTCTCCAAGTGAGCCTTCCAGACCTCTTCACTAGGTAATTTCATGGCGTCTTTCAGTTTTTCAGGGTTCTCTTCCCAACCAGGGAAGTGCCTATCAAATAATCCTTTAAAACTGCCGCTGGTCCATGTCCCAAGATGTACAGCATTCGTTATATAATCTATATTTTTATCAGGAAACATTTCTCTGGCAGCTTCAGCATTTTTTTTAGAAACGCCATTCTGGTAATCGCTTAGATTCATTGCCAGTTTTGTCATGTTCAAGCAGTTTGCTTGTTCACCGTATTCTTTGATCTTGTCAAACGAGAAAGAGTCTTCTATGATACTCTTTACCATACCGATAGGAAATACTTCGTGGCCTGCTGGAACCAGAGTATGGGTTGTGAAGCTGAATTTTTTCTTTGTTTCTTTCTCATCCCAATTATTCTTATTTGCTATTTCCAATGTCGCAAGTGCGGTGTGGCCTTCATTCATATGGTACTTTCTTATGTTGTACCCAAGCTGTTCTAGAAATCTAACTGCACCTATTCCAAGAACTATTTCTTGTTTGAATCTGTGTCTCTGGTGCTCTTCATATGTAGTAGGTTTGCCCATCCAGTAGCATGTCTCACTGATTTCCCGATCCTCTTTTTTATTTTCATTTAGTTTAGTGTCAAGAAAATATATATGGACGTTTTTTTCATGACCATTTTTAATTATGTATTCTTCTGCGCCAATTATCACGTCTCTGCCTTCAATTTGTACCTTGACCTTTTCATCCCTTTTTCTCAAGACACCAAATGGATTTGACCTTTTTAGAACTTCTTTTTGCTGGCAATTTTCAATTTCTTGTTCAAAATACCCTTTGTGGTGTCTTAATGATACACCAACTAAAGGAAAATTAATTTCAGCTGCACCTTTTATTGTATCGCCCGCTAGGACTCCAAGTCCTCCACAAAACGTGGGAAGTTGAGCATCTACACCAATTTCCATTGAAAGATAAGCTACCATAGCGTGGTCTGACATGAAATCTAGACGGTAATTACTGCAACAGGAAATAAAGATTTGCTACGCGCAGTTTATTTTGGTAGCCTGTTGATTAGATCTAAAAACCCCTTGGAAATTATTCTCATCAATTTCTTTTTTTGCACTAAATTTTAATCCCCAAACCCAATATGTCAAAAGGTTGTCCCAAAACCAACTCCGTTTTTGCTTGAAAATCGGTTTTGGTGCGCGCTATAGTAAACGACAACACAAATTTGAGAGTGATGCTCTATAGAGATAAGAATGGGGCATTGAACCTGATAAACTAATAAGAATGCTTTGCGTTAGCAATAGAGAAGCCCACAATGGTGATTTTATGCCTATAACGATCGGTTCGCTATTTAAACGAATTGTCAAAGTATTGCAGACTCAAGATGACAAACCAAATAGCTACCTAAATAATCCAAAAAGCGACTTCTACAATCCTAATTACGACATCAACAATCCATGTAGCTACATCAACAATCAAAATAGCGGCATCAACAATTCATCAAACAATCAATACAACAAGGAACTGCGAAGAAATGCTTTGAGAGAACTCATTCAGATGTATCTTTCGGACTATCTGTCTGCAGAACAAGCAGATGAGCTTGTTAACAAGTATATCCCATGACTTAATTAGGTCTTTTAAAAGTCGGTTAACACCTCAAAATGCGGCATTTGGGCTGTAGCGCCCGCGAGACTCAACTAACTATCAATTTAGGAACACTCATGCGCAATAATCTACCAGCAGTACCATTTTCCTGTATTCAGGTAAGCCATAATATCCTTCATCTCCGAAGCCTCAAACCAGCTTAGAACCAACACGTCAACATTCTTTCTTTCTATATGCCTCACAGCACCATTTTTGTCCACAACCCAATACTCGGGAATTCTTCTATGTTGGAATATCTTGGAATAAAGCCGCCCTACACCTTCAATCTCCACACCGCTAGAATACCCTCTCTTTTCGCAATCTTCATAGGAAATTTCTGAATACGTCATTCCACGACTCACCAGAGTTGCATTCTCCACTCAAATTATATTATGATATAGTTTATCTAATTATCCACGCTTCAGAAGGCGTATACTCGTTTCCAGTGTACTTTTCCACGAGGTGCAAGTTTTTTGTCTTTTTTACCCCTCATACCATTAACTGACTATTCATAGTCCTTCCAATTACCAACCGAACGTGGTGTTGCACCGTTAACCTGGCATTACCGTCGTGGTCGTCGTCCGTTGTCGTAAGGTTGGTTGCCTGGACTAAAATTTTATGCAAAAAAATCATAGTTAGATGTTAAGCTGTTCTTGAACCCTAAGTAACCCTTTGCCTTTTTCTTCTTCTTATTTCCTTGCTTCCCAGTATTCTTTTGCATCCTTGTATTCTTTTTCTTTTTTGGCTGCTCCCATTTTGGCACTACATTCTGGACAGAAGCAATTGCCTTTGTGTTGCAAATACCGTGTGTAGAACATCTTCCCGCAATTCTCGCATCGGTGATCGCCCATGATTTCGCCTTCTGTATAATGGTTATCTTCCGAGGATTTAACTGGTTCTGCATTATTCCACTGTTGTAGAATAGAAACTTGCAGAAGAACCGAACTTCAGCTTTAACACGTTTATGTTGCTAACCTTATAATTCGGGTTTGCTGGGACAGGCTTTCTATCGTGCCCTTCAGAATCAAATTTGTGATACTTCTGGGGAAAATAGAAGTTACCTTAATTGATTTTGGAAATACTGGCAATCAGAATATCAACAGTAAGGAACTTGTTCTCGTCCTTACTGTTGTATCCCAACATGGTCGAGAAGGCGCGCGCTGGCATAAAGTTTAAGCTGGGTGATTGGAAACTCATACCCGTTTGATGCTACGCTATATCAACTATTTCACTGCTACTTTGTGCTTTTTAGGTGCGGGTGCAATCGTCTTCTTTGGGATGCAGACTTCAAGTAATCCGTCCCTGAATGTGGATTCAGCTTTCTCAGGGATTACTTCTTCGGGGAACGACAGCTGTTTGTAGACATGCGAGTAAACGCGTTCTCTGACAACAAAGTTCTTTCCCTTGTCTTCCTTTTCAACATCTGTTTCAGCCGAGATTTCGATACCGTCCTTCGTCAGGGCTACGTCGATCTTGTCTTTAGCTACGCCAGGCAGCTCAGCATGTACCACAAACCTGTTTCCCTCATCAACCAGATCTACAGTTGCCTCACGGACCGGAACAACGGGTTTAAGACTTACCCAATCCCATGGAAAAGCTATGCTTTCAGATGGAAACGCTATACTTTCAATGAAATTCCTGCGAAAATTATCCATCAAATCTTCAAAGGTTGTCAGAACATGAACTGCGGGAACGTGTTTGGCAGGAATGTGTTTAGCAACGGGCTTTATAGGTTTCACTGAGACTTCAGCTTTTGCGATCGCCTTCACCGGCGCCTTCTTTTCTTCTTTAGTCATTTTTTTCACCTCGATTAACTTATTATTGGAATTCTAAGAATACGGGAATTACGTGTTGACAAGAACTACTTTTGGATCGAGACAGCCCTCTCTGTGTTGCTGCGTTTTACGCTGGGCCGGGAAAGGCAACTTCTTTAATTAGAAGCTATTCTTTCTTGCAAGTCCACGTTCTTATTGCTTCTTCGACAGCTTTGGACAAGTCGCCCTTTTTCCCGCCGAACCTCTCGATGGTCTTGAATCTTAGCTGCTTTTCCAGCTCATCTGGGAGATCTACACTGATTCGACCCAATTTATTCACCTAATATAGTTAGAGTTTTGTTGCACGGTTCCACGTGTCAAGCATTTTTCCAATAAGCGAACTGCCAAACGCCGAATGCTTTTTCTATTTTAGTTATCATTTCTTCCTTCACCTTAATTCGCTTATTAGCTTATCAACACAAGCTACTATATGCTTACGTGCTTATATGTGTATTGGTCTAAAGACTTTAACAGCTAATCCAGATCTGCGGTTGTCCCTCAGATTGAAAAACAGGCTCTGCGAAGAGAAACTGAGAAATGACCCGTAACTCGCCTTGTTAGAACAAAAAATCCGCGGCGTGACAAAACATTAAATGGTTATTGGAGAACCGTAGAGTATGACCCATTCAAAACACTTAAAGCCGCGGAAGAATATGCAAAGAAACCGGGAAAGCAAAACATTAACAGATGTGCTTTTGCCTTAAATAATGGGACAGGTCAGTCCCAGATATTTCATAAAAAAGCTCTTCGCTTCGCAGCCCTCGGATGCAAGCGTAATGAGTAGATAGCGAAATATTGTTCTTTATTTGTGCCTTAATGTTTACCTTAAGCCCAATATTTCGCAAGGTTTTCCTACTCTTTTGTAAGAACTATTTCGATTGTTGAAACCATTCGTGCTCTGGTTTCGCCCTCTCTTGGCGGCATCTCTTGTGTTCCTATTGCGATTTTGCTTACTTTTAGGTCTTTTAGGAAGCGGTTTCTCGTTATTTCAGCCGCGTCAACAGCTGTAGTTATCGCTTGTCCTCTGGCTTTCAAGGTTATTTCTTTAGCATTGCTACCCGATAGACCTGTAATTATCGCTAGAACATAGTCCATTGGCATTTTATTTCCGACGAATACAATTCCTGATTTTTCTGTCATTTTCCATCACCATTTAGTCATAACGCTACTGCCTATACTGCGCAACCTTCCTTATAAGCGATTAACAACAGAGCACCCTGAGGATGTTTCAGTGCGGCTCCCTTATCGTGGATTCTGGTTTTGGACACGGCATGTAAATTGTGGATTTGTTTGATAAGCTTGTTTTGGCTGTGTTTAAGGAGCGCGCGAAATTGAAGTTGCGGAATCAGTAAATATTGGAAGAGGATGGAAAACATAGCAACTACTTTTTCTTGAGGGGGCTCATCGTCAAGTTTCTGGGTCATCCTTAATTTTCAGAATGCCCCATATCTAAACGTGCCTAAGGCGCGATTAGTTTTTATGGGTAACTGTTGTAGTTCTTGGATTATCTTTGGTGTTTCGAGTGCCATTTAAGAGAATCTTGCTGGTGAAGCCTGCTGGAAGGAAAGGCTTGAGTTTTGCTTTTGATTTGATACCTACAGGTTTGGAGTACATTGCTTCGTATATCGAGGACACTGTTGATGAAGTTCACATCGTTGACATGGAGATGGACCACAGAAAATTCCAAGACCTCATCAACCTCTATTGCCCAGACTTGGTGGGTATTTCATTATCCGCAACCGAACATAACGAAGGTCTACGTCTCGCGAAGATCGCCAAGAAAAACGGTGTCGCCACGGTTGTTGGCGGGTATCATTCGACAAGCGTTCCTGACTTGATGCTTTCCTACCCGCAAATCGACATGGTTATTCGCGGTGAAGGAGAGCTTACTATGAGGGAACTTGTGGAGAAGGGCACCCCTGAGAATGTTGTCGGCGTCTCTCACAAGAAGAACGGAATAGTAATCCACAATGAGGATAGACCAAGGATTGAAAACCTGGATCTTCTTCCCTTCCCTGCTCGGCATTTGAGGCAATATTCATACAAGAGCCAAAACCGCACAACGGATTGCGACGTGATAGTTATGTCTAGGGGTTGCAATGGACTTTGCAGCTTTTGCTGCGAACCTAGCATGAGCTATGGCTGTTTGAGATGTCGATCACCAGAAAATGTCATGAACGAAATTCTGGAGATGGCGGAATACCACCAGAGAAAATCTCTAAGCGTCATCTTCGCCGACCCCAACTTCATGGGTAACCCAAGGGGAGTCGACCGCCTTTGCGATTTGTTGATGGAACACGATCTGAGCATAGAATTCGGCGCCCTAGTTAGGGCGGACGCGATGGCAAAATATCCCGAAATTGTGAAGAAGATGTGCAGAGCAGGCATTCTCAAGTTTGAGATGGGTATAGAAAGCCCGAACTCCAAGGATTTGAAATCAACCAAAAAGGGCATCACAAATAGGGTTCATGGGGAAGCAGTTCGGAACATACGTGAAAACGGCGGCAGAGCAGGCGGTACATTCGTGATAGGTCTCCCAGATCAGACGACAGAGGAAATCAAAGTTTTTCCAACCTACGCAAAAGAGATTGGTTTAACGGCTGCTGCTTTCGGCATTGCAACGCCTTTTCCCGGGACGGAATTCTACAAGGAACTGGATAAACAAGGATTGATCTTCGAGACAAACTGGGACAATTTTGACGAGATGCATTCCGTCTATAGAACCAAGCATGTATCTAAAGAGATGATTGAAGAGATGGCAACCTATTGCATGGCAAAGTTCTGGAATTTGGACACGTTCATCGATCAGGAGAGGGTCTCCCAGAAAAGAACCATGAGAAAGAAGACGTTAGTAGATTTCATTCGAGAAAGGACATTGAATGTAGGTTTCCTGACAAATAATGGAAATGAGTTACAGAAGGACAACTTTGGCCAACATGTAAAGGCGTTTCTTGAGGCTTGCGTGGACCCTCGTGTGGAAGCGTATACTAGAGCGGTGGGTATCCATGGAGTTTTAGAGATGACGAGGTTCCTTCGAATACTTGGCCCTCAAAAGGTTCAATGCACTTTAAGCCTCGACGACACTACGGTTAGTTTCGTGTTCAAGACAACTAGGAAGACTGTTGAGTACATACGAGTTATTCGCGGAAGACAGGATGGTTCGACAATAAACCTCGATGTGGATCTGAAGTGGTTAGCCGAACCACACCGTTCGAATCTGCTAAAGACACCTGCTTTTCTGTTCTCGCATAATTTGAGCTATCAAGAAGCTATGGAACACTTTCAAGCTTTTTGTCGCGATAGGAACAGAGGTTCTGGCGTCGAATCTACAAACATCGCGTCTTCGAAATTGAATGTAGAAATACTTCTTCTAGTAATCACAACTCTGAGGAATGCGATTAAACAACGTGCGGAAAAGGTCAAGAAGCGAATAGATAGAGCTTCACTTTGAACCCTTATTCTTTAATCAGCCACAACTGGAAAATGAGATTACAGCAAAAACCGGATAGCACTCGCCGCAACCGTGACTTTTCCATTGGAATGGTGCAAGCGCTCTAACAAGGTTTTAGTTTAACGTTTTTATCTTTAAATCCGTCGAGACTGAGGCTTGTCAACTGAAATCAAACACGCTTGTGCAAGGCGGAAAAGTCGCTAGAAAATCTTTCGCCATACAACTGTTGGTAGGCTTTGCCGAAGTTTTCATGGGAATATTTACTTTAAGCGTTGCATTGATTGCTGACGGCGTCCAATCCTTTGCCGACGCTGGAGTATCTCTTATCGTTTGGATGGGCTTGCGCATATCAAGAAGAGCGCCCGACGGAAAATTCCACTTTGGATACTACCGAGTTGAAACATTCAGCAGCATAATAGCCGCGTTTTTCATGGCAACACTAGGCGGTGTAGTGCTATACGAATCCTACCTGGAAGTCCTTAACCCTACAGCAATAGCGAACGCAGAACTAGCCATGATAGTTGCACTGTTGGCAACCGCAGTATCTTCAGGTCTCCTGTTCTACAAGAATCGCGCGGCTAAACGGTATGCTTCTCTGGCACTCAAAACAGATGCTTCCAACTCGATTAAAGACGTGCTCACATCCATAACAGCCTTCATAGGCATCGCTCTGAGCAGATACTTCAACATTGTGCAGGCTGATGCAATTGCTGGAATAGTGATCTCGTTCTTCGTTTTCACGATGGTGTACGCAATAATAAAAGAGGCGTCTTTGGTGCTGATGGATGCTTGTCAATGCCCAGAAATCTTGACAGATATAGAGAACCTTGCTAGAAGTGTCAAGCATGTTAAGCAGGTTCATAGCTTGAGAATGAGAAAATTAGGACCTTACCTAATTGGCGACATACACGTTGTAGTTGACGCTGACTTGACCGTTAGGGATTCGGGCAAAATAGCTTACGAAATAGAAGAACGTCTAAAAAAGGAATTTGACACTGTGATAGAGATAAAGGTACGAATAGACCCTGATGAACCCATCACAAATTAACGATAACGCTTGATGAATTCTCTCTATTTTCGCAGTTACACAATTCATATAAGTTTTCAAAAAGTAAATCCAATAGATGTCAGACAAGAAATATCCGCCTAGAACCGCTGGAAGCAGAGCAATAACCGCTTTTCCAAGAGCAAAGGTTGGCGACACGGTCAGAAACGTAGAGAATATGCTAACTGAGAAGGCTAAGGATTTTGAAACAATAGATTACGTTTACGTTGTTGATGAAAATGAGGTTTTGCTTGGTGTAGCGTCAATTAGGGAGATTCACAGTTCACCAAAAGACGTCAACATTGAAGATTTAATGACAAGAAAGCTGGTTTCTGTACATCTTTTGACGCATCAGGAAAGGATTGTCTACCTTGCTCTGTCTCATGGAATAAAGGCTGTTCCAGTTGTCGACAAACAAAATCACCTTCTGGGTATTGTCCCCTACGATGTTATTTTGAAAGTGTTCAATGAAGAGGTTAGTGAAGACATCTTCAGGTTTGGTGGCTTATTCCATAGAGTCGGAAAAGAATATGGCACAACCAAAGCCTCAACCTTAACGATGATAAAAACAAGAACACCTTGGCTAATAATTGGGGTATTAGGAGGAATAGCAACCGCCTCAATAATCAGCAATTTCGAACTCGTTCTAAGTACCTTGCTGGCTCTAGCTGCGTTTGCGCCAGTATTGGCTTACTTGAGTGACGCTGTGGGAACCCAGTCAGAGACTCTTGTGGTCAGAAGCTTAGCAATTGATCCTCATCTTCCCTTAAGATCGTACTTTCTTAGAGAATTTGGTGTTGCGTGCGCTTTAGCGTTTGTTTGTGGAGGGCTGCTTTCAGTGGCTGCCCTTATCGGTTGGCAAGACCCTATTTTGGGTTTAATTGTAGGATTGTCGATGTTCCTGAGCATTGTGGCTGCGGTTCTTATTTCTACTGGTTTTCCCTTCATCTTCATGAAGTTGAATATAGATCCCGCTATAGCATCCGGTCCCTTTGCCACTATGATTAGCGATGTTTCCACTATTACTATTTACTTCGCAGTGGCTACTGGGATGCTTATCTATTTTGGCCTTCTGTGAAGACCAGAGAGGGAAGAGTATGATAATTCGGAAAAAACTATACTCAACATAAAGTAATAGCATAGAACGTGCGGAGACACAAAACGCTTATAGGCGATTGTTACGGGTTACAACTTCAGAAGCCGAAAAGGTTGGGCGGGTAGATCAGCCTGGTATGATCGCCACGTTGGCATCGTGGAGGTCCCGGGTTCGAATCCCGGCCCGTCCACCATCATCACATTTTGGTTTAACCCCTGCAAGCGTCCAATCGCCTGTTTTAAGGCGTTTTCGCAGATTTTTGACGCGTTTAACCCCATTTCGTAGGCTAAATTTGCTAATTCAGGGTTTAACTCGATTGTTGAACTGACTTGTGTTATCATTTTGTTGACCTCCACGTTTTACACGTGTCCGTTGTCCGGATGCACCTTAATAGGAATGACGGCTAAAACTATTTAATTTCGATAACTATTGGATTAAAACCAAGACCCTTGAGGTGCCTTTGGAATATTGGAGACAGTCTGTTAAAGGCATTCTTCATGAGCCAAGGAATTGCATCTCCCTTAAAATCAGCTGGAAGATATTTGGATGCTTCAATAGCCACTGAACGATTAATACCTGAACGAATCATGTTTATTACAAGAGGATTATATGCGCCCAATTCCAACATCAGGGGTAACGATAAATTATGTTCATATTTCTCTTTTTGTTCATCTGTGACTAATAAAGAGCCTATGATGTCAACCCACAATTTGAAATATCTGACCAACTCGAATCTAACGTCGTTTTCAATGTGGTCTGAAACTTCTAAGATGACTTTATCAATCTTCTCGTTTTCTTTAGCCTTTCTTCTTCTTTCGCTTTTTCTGGTTCTTTTCTTATTTTCTTGAGGTTCGTCATCGTTGCGTTTTAGCTCTTTCTTTATTACATAGCTTAGAGGTCGCTGTTCAATCCATGTTACTCCATAGTACACTATTGATCGCACCGTTCTGGAACTGCGATAGTAGCTCTTCTGCTTTCTCTTAATATTATTAACAAAATCAAAAATATCGTTTAGCCTTACCGCTATCTCTTCAAATTGACCATAAAAGTTCTTGTCTTCGAAATCAGTTGCCCATCTTGCACCACCCGATCGTACTGGAAATTTGTCGATTCCCCACATCTCAACCCCTTCTTCACTCATCATTCGATACAAGCGATCTTGAAGCACTGGGTAAATCGTGGGATTTAGTATAACAAGATCTGTTGGAATAAGCAAATTGCTTACAGAAGCGAGAATGCCATCTTTAATAGAACCAATTTCATCTTCCGACAACCTTTTGCTGCGTAGGTAAGAATCAAGCTTTAAAGGCTCAATCAATGCTTTTTGCCTTAGGAAAATTATTGTATGGATTACTGACAAATCTGCAGATATCTCTGTTGATGACTTAGATAGATTCTCAAGTAAATCCTTCTTTCTTGTGCCAGTTGTAGCATGTTCAGTTGTGGGAACGACTTCCTTTTTAGGATCAGAATTTAGTTTTGCCTCAGCCCAAGGTTCATCTGCTAACTCAATGCAGTATACTGAGCCGTTAAGCTTTGAGGAAGCCCGCCCTGCTCGTCCAGCAAGGTTTCACTTTTTCTGGAAGCAGCACGTAATACACAAACTGTCAATTAAATGTACCATAGTATCCTGAAGAAAAACGCACAATAAAATCCCACGGTTGTAGTCTATTCACGTTTTCTAATAGCTAAAACGAGGATTATACTAGCAACCAGAATCATAATTATCGAGGCAATTATGACGAGCGAGGTCATAATGGTTGTTGGCTGCTCGGTTGGTAATGCTTGATCAACCATCAATGTTGTTGTTGCGGATGAGCTCCAATATGAGTCGTCTCCTTCGAAAGTCGCCTTAATCTTGTACAGATTTTGGTCTGGCGGTGTCCACTGGAAGCGAAAAACGCCATCGGCATCGCTTATTGTCTGACCCAAGAGGGTCTATCCGTGCCATCAGATCGCACAGCGTGCAACTTCACAGGAACGCCATTGACGTTTGCGGGTTGAGCCTGCTGCATAAGCAAGTATTCTATCCAATTCCCCATGCTGTCTTTTGATACGCATGGACTGCCCTTTTTAGACGGCGATTGATCAGTGATTGTTCCTGTTATGCCGACACTCTCTCCCTGTCCTATTTGTGATTTCGTTACTGAGATTGTCATGGCAGTTTGACCTTTGCCAAAACAGTAAAGGCGGTTGTCATAAGCATTGTAAGCTAAGAGGTAGCCGTCAGCAATCGCCTGTATTGCCATCATTCCAGTAATGTTCCACAAATGGGCTCCTGTATCTGCGTCAACAGCAAACAATTTTTGTCCTCTGCTAAGCGGTTGATTGGGAGAATGATCTCCTGTAGCCGCAAACACCACGTTGTCTGCAATCAACGGACCCCAATAAAAGGCGTAGTCACCATAATGAGTTTCGAGACCACTATTCCCACTGAATAATTGGCTTCCTGTGCGAGGCTATGAGCAAATGTACTTCCATCATCAGATAAACTCAACATCAGCGTCCTCCCGGAGACCAACCACGGCGGATATTGACGATTGCCCTCCGTTCTATCAAAAGACCACAATTGCTCCCCCGTTTTTGTGCTGTAGCAAATATGAAGCCTGAAATCATTAGGAGCACCCGCAAATGTTACAATTGAATCATCGGCAATAGTCTCAATTGCTTGGGTTTTGTCGTTTATGCCATACGCCGTCAAGTTCCGCGCTGGTATCGTCACGTTCCCTCTATACCTTTCCGCCAATCGAAATCCCGGTTCTAATTCCCCACATTGTTATGTTATTCGGGGTCCATCCAATCATTCCATTCTCATAGAAAGCTTTGGTTGAATTCCACTTGGCCAGCCAATTGGATGCGCCATCAAGAATATAGACAAACATTGTTCCATCATCGCCGTACACGACTGTCCCCTTCGATGCATTTGCAAAGCTTACTATCAAATCTCCAGTGAACGCATCAAGCATCCTGTACGTGGAATCTATACTCCACAGATAGGGGACGACTCCAGTTTCGTTTCCTGAAACATAGTTGTATAGTTGGGCACATGTTACAGTGAAGTTGAGATTTCGCCAAAGCTCTTGACCCGTACGCAAATCAACGCAAATAAAACCAGGCAAGTTTAGTGTGTGAGGGTACAGATTGTAATAGAGTCTTCCGTTTACTATCAATGGTGGATTAAGTTTCGTCTCGTATGATAGACCTGAGAAATAGCTTTTAGAACCTAACTCTCCTCCAACTATGCCTCCGAATGCCAACTCTTTGGTCCATACAACATGCGAAGAGTCTGGTGCTGAACTATATGGATTGAATGCTGAAACAGCAAAACTCATCGCTTCCTGAGTGACAATACGAGGGCTATTATTCCTATGACGATTGCTATGATAACGGCTGCCAAAATTGCATAGAGCAATATTGAGTAGTCTGTTTGGATCGTCTCCGGTTGCGAAGTTGACGGCACAGAGATTACTCCCAGACCCGTCTCTTCCCATGAGCCCCAGTATGAATCGTCTCCGTTGAAGGATGCCATAACTTTGTATGTATTCGCATTGGTTGGGGTCCATGTATACTCGAAGTGGCCTTTGAGATCACTTGTGACTGTTGCGATATCGATTACAGTACCATCTGAGTCCATGGCTTTCAACATTACTGGGACTCCGGTTGCGTTTGTAGGCATAGGTTTTTGCATGTGGAGATATTCCATCCAGGCGCTCATCGATTCTTTGGATACACATGCAGTGTCTTTTTGACCGGGGGATTGATCTAAGATTGTTCCTTGTATCAAAACTAGATCCATTACCTGCTATAGTTGGTGATACCGACACAGTTGTTGCAGTTGGGCCCTTGC
Organism: Candidatus Bathyarchaeota archaeon; assembly: GCA_963749465.1. Taxonomy (GTDB): domain Archaea; phylum Thermoproteota; class Bathyarchaeia; order Bathyarchaeales; family Bathycorpusculaceae; genus UBA11855. The sequence goes on from CAVVMH010000006.1 coordinate 147,206, forward strand.
TGAAGCAGTACATTAAGCTGTCATACTCGTTGGCGGTAATGAGCATGCTATCGGCTACTACCTTAGTTACGTAGGCTCCTGCTATAGACCATATCTCTTTTCCAGTTGCGTCATCAATACAGAAGAGCTTGTTTCCTCTCATTCTTGGTTGAGTAGGAGTGTGCTCAGTAGTGCCTGCGTATACCTTTCCATCAGCAATAACTGGTGCACCCCAGAAAGCCCACGTACCCCAAGGTGATTCGGCACCTGCATCTCCAACATAGAAGCTCCAAACAAGGTCACCTGTTTTGACATCGTATGCATACACATGTCCGTCATAACCCATCCCGTAAAGTTTGCCGTAGGCGTTAGCATTTGTATAGGACCAGAACGTGCCCCATGGGTACTCTGCTGGGTCGGTTTCCCACTTTTGGCTTCCTGTTTGCAGATCATAGGCTCTCCATGTCATGGTCATAGTGGTGGCGAAGTATAATCCCTGCCCTACAGTATGGCCATTTCTATAGTAAGCAGCCTCTGGACGTGATGTGAAATTCCACCACAGTTTGCCGGTTTCTAAGTCGTAAGATGCCAGTGCATTGTTTGCGACAGCAAAGTCGCCCGTATAGTAGGACGGAGCCGCGGTTACATTAATAAGCGATTGCCAAATAATTTTGTCTTTGAATGTTGCTTGCATCACAGAAACCTTTTTTGCTACACCAGTTGGGCCTATATCATAGGGAGACCATTTGGTCCAATTGGCCCCGTTCAAGTAGTAGAAATATCCGTTAAAGTATTTGGAGATACCGACGCCAGCCCAATTCGTTCCGTTCTTTGTCGAAGTAAGGATTCCTGTGGATGCATCGTACACTTCCACCCATCCAGCTGCTCTGTGACTCCATATATCTGCGTGAGTGGCTGCGCCTCCGGGATCAGGATCTGCGGGCATTGTCACGAAGAATAAAGTTCCCGGGATGGTTCTTGGCGTAGACCATAACTCTTCTCCCGTATATATGTCGATGCAATGATACCCGTCGCGCATGTTAACGTATGCTCGTCCGCCCATCACAGCGGTAGGAGTCAATGTAGCTCTATAGCTGTCGTCAGTCCATTCGTCACCCATTATGCCTCCAATATAGTCTTCCTTAGTCCAAAGTATGTGAGAAGTAACAGGGGCTTTCCCATAGGGTTGGAAGTTCGAAATGACAAGACTCAGGTCTTCCGTTGACATTCCAATCTGCAAGGAATTGGCTCCATTCTCTGTTCTCTGCATTAACAGGTCGTGTCCAATAATCTGCTGGAAGGGGAGCGCCTGGCCAAGTAGGTACAGGTTCATTTTGCACTCCAAACGTGAAAAGTGGGCTTGTGCTCGGTTCAAATTTGCTGTCTCCAGGCCAGTAAAGTTTTACAGTCCAATTGCCGACTTCGTCTGGAGTATAGCTGAAATAGAACGTACCATCTGAATAGGCATTGACGATCTTGGTGACTTGAGCTCCGCTGGGCTTTGTCAAGGTTACCGTGTAATTAAAACGATAGTATACTTGAGTGCCAGCGCCCATTGGTACATCAGGCGGTGTGGGAGATGTCCATCCAGTGATTAAGACGGAGGCGCCAATCTGCAAAATCTTAGGGCTTGCACTGGCAAATGCATAGCTGTTTGTTTTCGTAGTTTGAGCGCTAGTTGTTGCGATCATAGGCGGGGCAGTTGTTAATAACAGAAATATAGTGAAAGCAATAGTAATTGTTTTGTTCATTAAAAGCTGCATCTTTTTCTCTTTGTTGAACAGCACTCTTTTGTTGCCTCTTGTCAGTAGTTTCAAATATTCCAATTCTCCTTTTTGTCGCGATTATCGATGTAGGTTATATTTAACATTTTCCAGAAAGCCCAAATCTCGATATACAAGCGCGCGCTATTGATTTCGTGTAAACAGCAACACCAGTTTCATAGTCTGCGGCACCTAGACTGCTCATCGGCTAGCTTACGTTGGTTGATACACGCGTTTCGACGTTTGCCATCGCTCCTTGTGCACCGTAATCATATCCCAAGCTCCAGTTAATCAAACGGTAATTAGGCCTCTCGATGTATTGCCAATATTCTGTATACTCAGGAGGAATGGGTAATGGTAGAATGTGGCTGATGACAACGGGGCTATCGATATGTTCTGGTAGACATTTCCATCCTTTGGACTTGTACTGAATTAGTCTCCCACCACTTACAGCTCCGAAGTATACTCCTCGCGCAACCATGTGCGGACTTCCTGTTTCATGTAGGATTCCAGGATATCTCTTAACAATATTAGCTGTAGGTTTCCCTGTCATATCTTGATTCCCAATAAACGTGTCCGGTTTTCAGGTTGTAGCATCTCCACATGCTCTTGCGTGCTCCATCGATAAAGATCCTGATTGTTTTGTAGCATCTTCCAGAATAGACTATTGTTGGTGAACCAGCGCTACCACTGCTGACACTCTGTGTTCCCGTTGTTCCCCTCGTAATACCAGCGATGCCTCCTGATCGTCTCCAAACAACATGTGCAGTGTTAGGTGCTTGAACGTATGGAATGTACGCGCGGAGCCCTAAAAAATAACGATATTGGTGATTCTGGAGATAATCGTGATTCAGAGGACTTATTCTTTGATGAGGCGTATCTTTGAATTTGTTTGAACTCCAAGTCTATGCACCTTTATGGTTATCACTAATTGACTATATTACCACACAATCCAGAAAATCTTCTCAAAGTGTTTAATTGAATTGTTAAAAATAAAAAAGGAAGTTGATTTTGAGAGTATTTTTCTACACTACTTTTTCCTGTATAGTAATATTGTAGCTATAGCGACTGCAATAATTACTGCAATGCCTACACCTAGAATAGTCATTGTATAATCTGGTGGAGTTGCCTGTTCTGGAATCTGGATTTGTTCTGGTGCTGGACCTACTGAAATTGCTGTTGAAGCTCCTGAACTGCCGTAGCTGTCATCACCTGCAAAAGAAGCAACTATTTTGTATGTTCCTTCAGCTGGTGGAGTCCATGCCATTTCAAATGTACCATAGTATGCACTGGTTGTTACAGTTCCTATATCGACGTAATTATTGTTTGAATCAATAGCAGTTAAACTTACGGGTACACCAGTCATTGTCACATTATGTAATAATCCATCAATTGGTTGTTGCATATGTAAGTATTCCATTTGTGTACTCAGTGAATCTTTGCTTACGCATGGTGTGTTTGGTTGTGCTGGTGATTGGTCTAGAACCGTGCCTCTTATTACTATTCCATTTCCTTTGGGCATTACTACATCAGGTGCAGTAACTGTTGTTGCAGTTTTGCCTTTACCGAAGACGTACATGTACCCGTCATAACCGTTAGACGCTGTAAGGTAGCCGTCAGCGATGCCGCCTGGACTCATAGTTCCCTTTATTTTCCAGATTTCCTCACCCGTGGTTACGTTGATGCAGCATAGGCACCAGCCTCTTGTAATGGGCTGGCTAGGTGTGTGCTCAGTATTGACAATGTAGAATTTTCCGTCAGCGGTGTAACCACTAGTGAAAAACGGATAGCTGTCTTGGTAGACCGTTTCGAACGCGACCGGTTGCTTGTTTTGATATAACCAAGATACCGCTCCAGTATCCCAATCATAAGCTGCAACTCCATCGTATTGGCCGTAGATTATATTGCCGCCGTATGAATTCACACCGTAAGCCCCCCAGATTCCCCAAGGCCAACTTGACAATTCAGCTTTCCACAAGTGTTTCCCTGTAGCCAGATCCCAGCAGTGCCAGTGTCCCTCATTAACGCGAGTGGCGAATTTTCCGTGGTCAGCAACGTTTGTGGATGAGCTGTATTGTCCGGAACCGACGTTAGCAGTGAAGTTATGCACCACTTGACCTGTTAAAATGCTAACAATGGTTATGCGAAAATCAACAGTCACACCTGCAGCGTCGTTACCCATCGACTGTGTGGTCACAGTATAGCCTGATTCGTAATCAGTAACGCCCAAGCTGCTGAGCGGAAAAGGGATGTCGCTCACGATTTCCATCGTGATGTTGGATGCCATTGCCGTTGTCGCGAAGTTCCTAACAGTCCAGTTGTACAAATGGTAGTTAGGGTTCGTAGTGTTGCCAAGGTTCCGAATGCTTAGGAAGTACGGATCACTCGCACATGCATACATTGTTCCTGACGTGAATGGCGAAACTGAGACGTTGAAATACACAGCTGCAGTATATGGATTGTACGCTATCAGCCTGCCGCCGCTTAACGCCGCAAGATATGCGCCTCGGCCACCCATTCCAGTGCTTGCATGCAGACCATATTCACCGCCTGACCAGCCTTGGATATAGATAACCATGTTGGGTATGGGAGAAAATCCTTGCAGTTCCCAGTACACTTCTCCGGTTCGCAAGTCGTAGCACTGCCATACGCTCGTCATCTTCCCGTCAACCTCTTTGGTGACGCTCTGGTAACATCGTCCAGCATAGATTAGGGATGCACTACCGCCACCGCCAGTATTTGAAGTGTATCCTAAGGGACCTCCCACGAGGCCGCCTGCTCCGCCTTGTCGTTTCCACACTATGTGTGCACTATTTGGTCCTTGAACGTAGGGGATGTAGCCATAGTTGCTCATATATGTGTTTGTTTCAGCTGGCCAGTTAGGACCTCCACCCACCAAACCAGTAGCGGGGTAGCATCCTAAAATCGACCACCAGTCTCTGTTCATCGTATTCACTGGGCGCGTCCAATAGTCAGTTGGCAGTGGTGATTCCGGCCAAGATTGCACGAGGTCAGCCTGCACAACAAATTCGTACGGTCCGTCAGAGGCAGGCTTGTAGTAGACATCGTTTGGAAAATTGTAAATTGTGTTATATACAAGGTTGGTAGCTTCCTCACTAGAGTAGTTGCCTGCAGGGAAATACCCTCCGGGGAACTCAAACTTGATCTTCCACGTGCCGACCTGATCGGGCGCGTAATTTAACCAAGCTGTTGCATCACCGAGATAGGAATTGTACGTTTCGACGTCCGTGGTTCCGTCTGGCTTCGTTAGTGTCAACGTGTAGCCTTTCAAATACCGACCTGCCCAAGCTTGTGGTTGTAACCATGTATTAACGAGGAGAGTTTGACCGATCCCTATAGTTTTAGGAGTAAAGCTCAAATACGCTGTTTGTTGAACCGTTATGGAAGGAGTAACACCTGCTGGCAACGGGATCGAACCCGGGTCTCGCATATTCGTTGGCTTAACACCCGCTGGTAGAGTTGTTTGTGCTTGCGTGAGCGTTGTCATCAAAGCAACAGAAGCCATCAAAAGAAAAACAACGAATACAGTTGTCAATTTTGTGTTTAGTTTTTTCATGTTTTCTTTTCTCCGTTTCATTAGCGCGCGCGAGCGCGCTGTAGTGCCATCTTCAATCGATTTTATATTTAAGCCTTTGCAGATTTAGTTAATCTCTAGCATACTCTGATTAACCGGCCCAAGCAAAAAGCGGTTTTCGCTACTAACGCTACATATTCAGCGGTTTGATTATCTTGTAGCTGCCATAGAAAAAAATTATAAACTGAAAATCATCAATTGTCCACAATGGGAATTAATCACGATGAACTAAAAAGACCCATAATACAGATGAAACTCAACATCAGCAGAATCACATCAATGATACCAACAATACAATCCGCACGTAATGAAGTTGAGCATTTACCAAAAGTATTAATTTTGAATTTTACAGAGATAATGAGCATAGACCCTAGCGCTAAGGATTGCTGGAAGCGATATGCGTGTTTGCTTGATTAATCCACCTCGCATTCAACCGAAACTATGGGGGAAACCGAGTGTATTTCAGCCATTGGATATCGCTTACGTAGCGGCGGTGCTCGAAAAACAGCATAAGGCATGCATTATCGATGCTCCCACTGAAGGCTGGAGAAATCTTAAAGAAATTGACGGAAAACGATACCGACTGGGTTTGACAAACGAAGAGATAGCTGCTAAAGTTAAAGTATGGTCACCAGACTTCGTTGTGATAACCGTTCCATTCTCGGGCTGGTTGAAGACCGCTCTAGAAGTCGCGTCTACTGTAAAAAGTATTGACAAAAACATAACGAATGTATTGATTGGTATGCATCCCTCAACAAGACCAGCAGACTGTCTTGTGCACTCCTGTATAGACTTCGTTGTGATTGGTGAACCAGAACAGACTGTTTCAGAATTAGCCAGCGTTTTAGAGCGAAGGGAAAATGAGCGCCTCAGAGAAGTAAGAGGGATTGGTTTCATAAACAACGGAGAAAGAGTCATTACTCCCAGAAGACCATTTATCCAAGACCTAGATTCTCTTCCTTTTCCTGCGAGACACCTGCTCCCAATGGATGCTCTACTTCGCTGCAGTTAAGGAAAACCCAACGAGGGGAGAAATACGTAAGCCATGCGCCAGAATTCTGACCAGTAGAGGTTGCCCACATAACTGTATTTTTTGTTCTAATCATATCATGATGGGAAAAAAATGGCGTGGCAGAAGCCCACAGAACGTAGTCGATGAAATAGAACAATTAGTTAACAACTTTCACATTAAACAAATTGATTTTGAAGACGACAATCTGACAGCAGACAAAAAACGAATGGAAACAATTTGCGACTTAATCATAAAAAGACGCTTGGACATCAAATGGTACACTCCAAATGGCGTGAGAGCAGATAACCTTGATGAAAATCTACTGACAAAAATGAAATCAGCCGGTTGCGAGAGAATCTTAATTGCACCAGAATCAGGTGTACAACATGTCGTGAATCAGATAATCAAGAAGGATTTAGATTTGGAAAAGGTAGAACAAGTCGTAACTCTCTCTCGAAAGGTGGGCATTAAGGTGGGATGTTTCTTCATTATGGGTTTTATAGGCGAAACTAAGAACGATATTAAGGCTACCATAAACTACGCATATAAACTGAAGCGGCTTGGCGCGGATCATTTCTACTTCAATTATGCAATGCCCTTGTTTGGAACTGAACTCTATGAGCAAGCCAAAAGCAACGGTTTCTTGAAAGCTACTTATAGTGACGAAACCTTATCAGAGGCTATACCACTTATAGAGACACCGGAATTTTCAGCTGATGATTTGCGCAAGTTTGCCACAGAGGCCAACTTGGTAAACCCAGCTGTTACTCGCGACAGACTTCTCGAAGCCGCGCGGAATCCAAAGAAGGCAATGAAATTTCTATTTGGGAGGATAACAATCATTCGAAATAAAGAAAACTCTGAGAAAGATTAAACGACTTTGCAGATTTGCTGATTCTATTCAAGATTTACATCTTAGTTGATGGAATACCTTGTAAGACAGTTATGATAAATTTCCATTTTGGCACGGCTTTCCAAAACGCATAATACATACTTGCCCTGATTTCACTATCTAATAGGCGGGGGGGAAATGATGTGAAAGTGCATGTAACTCTTGTTAACCCATCTTATCCAAATGGAGCTCCCCAATCACTTTTCATATCGCTTGGCATTGGATACTTGGCTGCTGTCTTAGAACAAAACCAACATGAAGTCGAAGTTATTGACTGCCAAATACTTAGACTCACAGACACGCAGCTAGAACATGAATTAACTAAAAGCCAACCCGACGTAGTCGGTGTTACATCCTCCAGCTTAACATACAACCCAGCAGCGGATATAGTAAAAAAAGTCAAGAAAATTCTTCCGAGTTGCTTAACCGTCATGGGCGGGTCACATGCAACGGTCTTAGATGAACAAACATTGAAAGATTTGCCTGAACTCGACATTGTCGTCAGAGGAGAGGGCGAACAAACCATGCTGCAACTCGTGGAATTGGTGTCTAAAAACAACTTGAAAAATCTTCATGAAGTTGACGGAATAACCTTCCGGAGCAACAACAGAATTGTTCGCACAAAGGACAGAAGTTTTATCCAGAACATAGACGAGCTGCCGCATCCTGCATATGGGCACTTTCCTTTGAGTAAATATAGGATGTCAGGAAGGCTTTACCTTCCAATAATAACAAGCAGAGGATGCCCATTTCGGTGTAAGTTCTGCCTAGCGCCAAGAATGTGTGGAAAAGAGTTCAGAGGTAGAAGCCCGAAAAAAGTAGTTGACGAGCTGGAGTGGCTCAGAGATGTGCATAGGGCTGATGCCTTCACTTTCTATGATGACACTTTCACGTTTGACCTGAAAAGAGCATATGAAATCTGTGAAGAGATGGAAAGAAGAGGATTCGATCTTCCTTGGGATTGTCGAACAAGGGTTGACCGAATTTCTGCAGAAGTCTTGGCTAAAATGAGAGACGCAAACTGCCAACTGATTCATTTTGGAATAGAGTCAGGCAACCAAGAAATACTGAATGCTATGAATAAGGGCACAACAGTCCAACAGAACGCATATGGAATTAGATTGGCTAAGAAAATCGGCATACCTGTTGCCGTATCCGTAGTCGTGGGTTTCCCCGGAGAAACAGCAGATATGTTAAAACAGACTTTTGATTTCATTCGAAAAACGAAGCCTGATTTCACTTATGTTTGTCAAGCAATCCCGTTTCCAGGAACAGAACTTCTTGACCTTCTGAGAAATCTGGGTTGGGATGTTTCCACTGACTGGAATAAATATGACGAACAATCAAAAGTTTTCGAAAACCCTAGTCTATCATTTGAGAAGGTTGAAGAAATGCGAGGAGATTTTTACAACAACTTTTTTTCTCCATCATATTTTTTGCATAAGTCGCTAAAAAAAGACTTTTACAGCCAAAAAATGGCTCGAGTCGCTTTAAACCACCTATTATGGCGAGCTAGGTTGCCGGGATTGATTTCTGGTAGCTTGCGGAAGCTAGCGCCTCGGAAGCAATAGGAATCATAGCGAAAAGATAGATTTCGGTGAACAGCAACGGCGATATTTGTGCGCTGGACGCTTCCGGAGGTAGCATTTTATAAACCAACTTTACTATTGACACAGTGTGACCTTCTCCTGACTTGATCAGGACGCACTGAACATATGCTCAGAGGATTGCCAAATTTGTGCTTTGAGTACAGCGAGGAGAACACACATCTGAAATTCTCTATTCCCTTCTGGAAAGAAGTCAATCGTAATCTAATAGTGTGTGAAGAATTACAGTGTACAATTGTTTCTTATCTTAAGGTAGGTTTAAGAAAAGGCATGCCACGATGCCAACGTGGCGATCATACCAGGCTGATCTACCAGCCCTCAGCACAGTAAACCATGAACAAAACCATTTAAGCATTATGCAACAATTCGAATAACATTATCATTACTTTTTAGGCGGTTCGAATCCCTGGCCCGTCCACCACCACGCATTGAATCGATGTTGACCGTAGTTGCTTTGAGTATTCTCCCCTTGAACTCGTTTGAACGTCGTTTTCGGGGCTGTCTCGCATTTTTTGAGGGTTAACCTCGTGATTATTCGCGCCATATCTCGATCACTTTACCCGAGACGCGCCCGATTATGTTAGGTTTGAGCGCCTGTACCATCATGCATCAGCTACTTTGGCGGGGATTGGATACGTGAGTTCAAAGCCAAGAGTAAATGCAGGCTTAAACCCGAATTTTGGATAGTAGGTGGAGTGTCCAAGCAGGACTATCAGGTCAACATTGGCTTTTGTCAAGAGTTCCAAGCTTCTTTTAATGAGTGCGCCTCCGATGCCTTGTCGCTGAAACTTGGGTATAACCGCAATGGGCGCCAAAAAAGACAACGCAACATCGGGATGGTTGCTTAGGATGCCTTTGGTAAACAATATGTGCCCGACGGTCGATCATCGACATACGCCATAAGGGACAAGCGTGGTTCAGCTGAAGGATCCGTCAAGAGGGCAGCCGTTAAGTTGACTTCGGTGTCACGTTTGAACGCGGCTCTTTCAACAGATAATATGTCGTTAAGGTCTACTTGGAATTGTTTGTCTAATGTTCATGGCACCCTACCTGTGGATAGGCTTCTATTTATTTGCCGCGCGCGGACAGCAATTCGTACATAACAAAGGCAGGTAAGGATATTTTCAGTAATTGTTTAGCGTCAAAAAAGTGTGTTATTTGCTAGTTTGGTGGACTTGGTTTTGAAAGAAGAAGAAGCAAGTGACCGCGACTAGGCTCATCTATCAGACAGAAAAAAACACGATCGCAGCGTTGGCTGAAAGAAGAAGAAAATACAACTTCGTGACACTTCTTCCATTAAGCACACCTTTCTTTGGAAAGAATAGCAACAAGCAATTTCACAAAAAACCTGTTGTTATCCTAAACGCCCTTCGACCGTGGTCTGATCAGCATCTCTTGCTTTTTGCGAAAGAGTTTAAACTAATATACCTTTTCCGCATAAACAAAACATCATTAGTTGTGGATTTATGAAGCGCAAAACAGCAACCATAACCCAGAAAGTTGTTATTCCAGCATCACCAGAGGAAGTTTACGACGCGTTCATGGACGCAAAGCAGCACTCGGCGTTTACGGGAAGCAAAGCAACGTGCGACGCCAAAGTCGGCGGCGAGTTCACGGCTTGGGATGGCTACATTACAGGCAAGAACCTCGAGCTCGAAAAAGGAAAACGCATCGTCCAGGAATGGATAACGACCGAGTGGCCAGATGGCTATGGACCGTCAAGGTTGGAGTTCACGTTCTGCAAGGTCAAGGGCGGCACAGAAGTGACGATGGTTCACTCCAACATTCCTGCGGATCAAGCGGATGAGTACAAGCAGGGCTGGATTGACAACTACTGGGACCTGCTAAAAGACTACTTCACGAAGGGCAAACGCTCGAAATAAGAACGGGAATATTCGTTTCCCGTTTTTAGGTGACAAGAGGAAAAGACAGGTTGATTTCTGCTTCTTCACGTGGCTTGATTACGGCTTTCTCCTTGAAGTTCCCTCGGTCAAGCGTCTCCTTAAGCTCCTCGAGCACGGGTTCAGGCCTCGTGCAGAAGATAACCTCGCCTTTCTCGTTCGCCCAAACTGTCAAGCCCCTGCTCCATCCCTTGTGAAGCAGATGCAATATTTGGTTCTCACTGTCAAGTTGCAGCAGAGCAATCGAGCCGACCGTCTTCCCCTTCAGAGAATCAAGAAGTTTGTGCGCAGCTTGACCGGCATCTTCCGTCTCGTTCAGGAGCGCCCCAAAATAGTGCGGGATAACCTCGGAGTCAATCAAACGGACTTTTTCGCTCTCGAACACGTGCGCCTTCAACTTCGCCTTGAGCTCCATGTAATTCTCGACTCTGCCATTGTGGGCTGAAACAATCGTCAGCTCTGGCTCAAAGTTCTCGACGTAAGGCTGCGCCGCTTCCTTGAACTTCACCGTGTCCATGAATTCTAAGCTAGGGTGCCTAACGTGACCGATTAGTACGCGCGCTTGGGAAATGCGTGGCTTCATGATTTGTGCTAGCTGACCAGCAGGGGAATCCGCGTTCTTCCCGACTTTTTCTGAAATCACGCCACCATCGTCAAGCATGACAGCGACGCCCGCGCCGTAGCCGCCGACGGGCAGTTTCTCATCAGGGTACTGGCTGACCTCGAGCTTTTCAAGGATTGCAAAAACTTTGTTCATGGATAGGGGTTTTTTCAGCACAAAACCGAATATTCCACACATGATAACAACACCGCTCCTGACAGTTATCTGAACTTCTCTCACTAATAACTTTAAAGGTCATCAGTGCAAAACGAAAGAAAAGAGAAGGGAGAATTACTTCGTTTTCTGATGACTGCTTAGAAATCGTTTCTTGAACCATAATGACTATGTCAAACTGCGGAAGTAATCGCATTCTTGCTGGCTTGAGCGATTTATAAACAGCAACTATTAAATCATTTCACACACAACTATACCGAGATTGGGATTGAACGTCGTGGCTACAGATGATACGGTTCCAGTTCTGCTGAAATTCATAAACATGAACTCCAACGTAGTTGACGTTCAATGGGACCGACGAATGAGCCCCCGATTACTGCTTAATCCGTACACGCAAGATCCTGAAGAAAAAAAGATTGCAGCACACTATTTCCTTCTGATAGCAGCCATTCTCGAAGACCGAATGGTTGGATTTTCAGAGAACGCAAGAAGAATCTTAATCCTCCTCCATCAAACGTACGGCAGACGCGTCTTCGAAATTCACAAACCCCACATGTTCGCAGAAAAAATATTTGCAAGCGGGTTCTACGAGGATTTAGGTCCAAGCAGAGAAGCCATCTCTCCAGTTTTAACTAGCGTTAACGAGTTCGTCAAGAACAAGGCAGGAAAAGACCTCATCGAGTATTCCAAGAAGTTTAGCAAACCAAAGGATTTTGTGGAAGAATTATCCAGCAACATAGAGAGGATGAGTGGACCCTTCAAGGACAAAGCATGGGTTTACATGAGGTGGATGGTGCGTCCGCAGCCTGACCTGCAACTCTTCAATAATTTTTCGCCACGGGACTTGTACGTTCCCCTCACTGCGGAAAACGCCAACGTCGCCGCGAGCTTAGGCTTGATAAGCACGGTGTGGCCTTCTCTGTGGAGAGACGAGAACAGAGCGACAAGGGCTCGCGAAGCCGTAACTTACTTCGCTAGGCAACTGTTTCCCGAAGACCCAGCCAGAGTAGACTACCCATTCTTTCTTTTGGGCAGGTGGTTGGCAAAGAAGAACCTGAACAGGAACATGTTGAAGGAAGCGCTCCAATTCTTCGACCACATGCACAAGGTTACGGGACAACCCCACGCGTACTACCAGAAGCTGAGCCGCTACAAGAGCGGCTGGGAAAAGAAAACCGCAAGCATCCTCAGGAAACTAAAGATTCCTTACGGGTATGAAACGATCAGTTTTCCCTTGCCGGGTGAAATCTACACACCTGACTTCATTCTTAGATAAGGAAATTCATGGAAGAAAGATAGTTCTCGAGCCGCATTACCTCATGACCCCGCATCAATCGGCAAAGTATTCCCTTTTCAAACGGACTTACGGACAGGAGTTTCTCTTGATTCTCTTGCTGAAGAATGACCTAATATCATACTACCATGAACGGAACATACTCAACGACGAAGTATGCGACGACGTGTGGCCCATAGAGTTCGTAGATTTGCTCCTTGAAAAAATTAACACGGGAACCTACGACCCACAAATGAAAGAAAACCATCTCTGATAACCCACACAATAGCCTTAGCAACAGATGAGCGAGGCGTGGGTGGCAAGTTTTTTATCCAACAATCACACATCTCAATTCAGACAGATTTCTAGAAGACGGAATTATGAAAGAACTAATCGTAAAGAGCCCAGCGTTTGAAAACAACAAGTTTATACCCTCAAAATACACCTGCGACGGCGAAGACGTGAACCCGCCCCTAACCATCGACGGCCTGCCTGAAAAAACTAAGAGTCTAGCACTCATAATTGAAGACCCCGATGCTCCTGCGGGACTGTGGGTTCATTGGTTGGTCTGGAACATTCCGCCTACGAACGCCATTAAAGAGAACTCGATTCCTGGAACAGAAGGATTGAACACGAACAAGAAGCATTCATACCATGGACCTTGCCCCCCTGGGGGAGCCCACCGATACTCCTTCAAAGTCTACGCTTTGGACACAAAACTCAACATTAGCGGATTGTCAGAGAAGGAAATTCTCGAAAACGCCATGCAAAGCCACCTAATCGCCCAGGGCGAGCTGATCGGGCTTTACAGAAGAGCCAAATAATCCCGCAAAAGAAATGCTTGGGCAGGTTACTCATTGGAAACAAAACAGCTCTACCTCCATGACAGTTACAGAAAAGAGTTCGAAGCCAAGATCCAGAAAGTAAACGGCAACGAAGTCACATTGAACCAGACGATTTTTCATCCATTAACGGGAGGCGTAGCCTTCGACACAGGATACTTGCAGAGCAACAACAAAAAGCACGCAGTCTTGCGTGTGGAGATAGACAGGGAGACAAAAGAGATAACGCACGTTGTTGACGACGCAACTGGCTTGAAGCCTGACGACACCGTGAAGGGCGAGATTACTTGGGAAAGAAGATACAATCTGATGAAGTTGCACACGGCGGCTCACCTGATAGCTGCCGTAATGTACAGAGACTACGACGCACGCATTACAGGCGGACAAGTAGACTCAGAAGTGGCAAAGCTGGATTTCAACCTGCCCAAGACCGACCGAGAGATTTTTGAAGACGCCATAACGAAAGCGAACATGGAAGTCAAGAAAAAAACACCTTTGAAAATCTACTTCCTAAACAGAGACGAAGCGCTGAAGATTCCGGGAGTCGTCAAGCTGGCTGAAAGAATGCCACCAGACGCAAAGGAGCTTAGGATTGTGGAGATTCCAGGGATAGATTTGCAGGCTGATGGCGGACCACACGTCAACAACACGGGTGAAGTGGGCGAGATAAGCCTAGTGAAAATCGAGAACAAGGGCAAAACCCAACGGCGAGTCTACTTCACGACCAAAACCGCATAAGGCAGGCTCTATCGGAAACCGTTATTAACACTAAAAAACTGCTAGAAATACGGAGCGAGAAATGAAGCGAACGACGCTAGCGGTTACGTTGGCACTTGTTGTTATCATCCTAATATCTGCTTTTGCCGCGTTACAATTGGCTTAATTCTGCTCCAGCAACCCCAGAATTCTACGTAGGCGTCGAAGTAGCTTACACGAACGCAAACGTCAGCGACGTGCGAGAAATGGTGGACAAAGTCAGGAACTACACGAATCTTTTCGTGATAGGCTCCATCGAATTGACCTTTAATGAGACCGCTTTGAACGAAAGCTGTGACTACATTTACAGCGCTGGACTGAAAATCGTGGTTTTATTCACTGATGCAACAAAATACAATTTTAGCACTCTCACATGGCTGACTCAAGCGAAACAGAAATACGGTGACGCTTTCTTGGGCTTGTACCGTTACGACGAGCCTGGAGGAGACCAGTTGGAGAATAAGGAGTTGAGGTTTGTCAAAAACACGACGAACTACGCTGACACAGCTGGGAACTTCACCAAAATCCTGCGGGACCATGTGGACTATTACGTGAACAGTGCTGACAGAATATTTACCGCGGACTACGGATTGTACTGGTGGGACTACAAGACCAACTACACTGCGATCTTCGCCGAATTCGTGGGCAGACCAAAGCAGGCAACGCCACATCGCTCTGTGCAGAGGCGCAGCGCAAGCCCATAACAAGAACTGGGGTGCAATCGTAACGTGGAAGTACGATAAGGAGCCTTACCTGGAATCTGCAGATGAACTCTACAACGACCTCACGTTGGCGTACACTGCTGGAGCAAAATACATCATCGTTTTCAACTACCCCAAGATTGGTCCTTACGGAACCTTGACTGAAGAACCATTTTGACGCTTTGAAAAGGTTCTGGGACTACAGCTCACAGCAACCCGCAGGCTTTCGGCTCAACCAAAGCTAACGTAGCTTATGTTTTGCCCAAAGACTACGGTTCTGGTCTCCGAAAGGCAGACGATACCATTTGGGGGCTATTCCCCGCCGACGAATTATCTGCAAAGGCTTGGGACGACGTGAACAAGCTCGTCAGCAAGTATGGCGCGGGGTTTGACATTTTGTTTGACGATGAAGACCTTGATGGTGCAATAAGCCGTTATGACAAGGTCGTTTTTCTGGAACGAAACCGTCACTTAACATATAATTAATCTGAAGCAAGAATGATAGGAAAACGCTGAGCACAGACTGAATGAGGAAACGACGAAGCAGTGAAATGAAGCGAAGTCTATTGCGCAGCGACACTTACGCTTGTTGCAGTCATCATTATCTCTGTTTTCGCCGCGTCGCAACTGCTCAAGTCTGCCTCCCGAATTCCCAGAGTTCTACGTGGGCGTCGAAATCGCATACGAGAACGCCAACGCTAGCGACGTTAAAGTGATGGTGGACAAAGTCAAGGATTACACGAACCTCATTGTGATTGGTTCTCCTGAAATCTCACTCAACCAAACTGCGTTAAATGAGACATGTGACTACATCAGCAACGCTGGACTTAACTTCATCGTTTTGTTCACCAAGCAGGAGAATGTACACCACTTACGACCCCTTCGCGTTGGATGACTGAAGCCAAACAGAAATACGGCGACAAGTTTCTGGGCGTTTACCGTTACGACGAACCTGGAGGAAATCAACTAGACGGCGGCACCGAAAGGCTGGTCACCAACGCAACAAGCTACGCGACGCGGCAAAGCAATACACTGAAACTCTGAGTTTCATTATAGAGTATTATCAAAACTATGCTGGTCAAGTTTTCACGTCTGATTACGCACTGCAATGGTTCGACTATAAATCGAAGTATTCTGCCATTTTCACCGAGTTTGCCTCTAACAACACTCGCGAAATCGCCGTCGCCCAAGACAGGGGCGCAGCCAGCAGTTTCGGAAGAGATTGGGGTGCAATAATAACATGGAAATACGATGCGCCACCGTACATAGAGTCGGGCGAAGAACTCTACAACGACATGGTTTCGGCTTACACTAACGGCGCCAAATACGTGGTGGTGTTTGACCATCCGAAAGTTGACACCTACGGAATACTGAAAGAAGAACATTTTGAAGCTCTTAAGAAATTCTGGGATTATTACCACAAGCAACCCACAGGACTTCAACTCACGAAAAGCAAACGTGGCCTACATTCTACCCCAGGATTACGGGTTCGGTCTTCGCCGTGCCGACGACAAGATTTGGGGACTCTGGGAACCTGATGAATTATCTGGGAAAGCTTGGAGCGACGTGAACAAGTTAGTGCGACTTACGGTTTTGGCTTAGACATCATCTTTGACGAGCCAGGCGTCGTTGACGCCGCGAGAAACCGCTATGAACGATTGATTTTCTGGAACGAGACTGTTCCTTAAAAGAAAAAGGATTGTGGATTGGGCTAATAGTTTTCGACCCAGACTTCGAAGAAGCTTCTCGGATGCATGCAGGTTGGGCATGCTGCTGGTGCTTCACTGCCTTCAACGACTAAACCGCAATTTCTGCACTTCCACTTGATCGGCTGGTCTTTCTTGAACACTTTGCCTTGGTTGATACTCTCGACGAGTTTGTTGTACCTTCGTTCGTGGTAAGCTTCGACTTTAGCCACTGCACGGAACGTTTGGGCTACAGCGGGGAAGCCTTCTTGTTCAGCTACGTCTCCAAAGTTCGGGTAGAGGGAGCCCCATTCGAGTTTTTCTCCCGCGGCTGCGGCTTTCAAGTTTTCAACTGTAGGTCCGATGACGCCTGCGGGGTAAGCTGCTGTTATCTCAACCATCCCGCCTTTGAGATGATTGAAGAAGAGTTTCCCATGTTCCTTTTCGTTGCCGCTGGTTTCCTCGAAAATGGCGCTTATTTGCTCGTAGCCTTCTTTCTTGGCTTGGCTGGCGAAGAACGTGTAGCGGGTGCGGGCTTGGGATTCGCCTGCGAAAGCGGCTAAGAGGTTCTTCTCTGTTTGGCTGCCTTTAAAATCCATTCATTGATTCTCCTTGACATATCTCAATAAATAGGAAAATAAAAGGGTTCTTGAGAATCGAGCAGAAACTTAGGATTGCTTTATTAGCATTCGCTCGAACCGTTACTTTGAGCCACGTGTTCACAGAAAAACATCGACTTTGAATTAAGCGCTGTTCCGCCCTACAATTTTGAGCTTACCGTACACAAACCAGCTGGATGGTGGTGGTCTACCCCGAATGAGGTGTTCCAAGATGGAGTCTTGTGGACAACAGTGAGGCTCAATTCAAGGCTGTTTGGGCTTAGGCTAAATTCGGCTGGAACATCGCGCAAACCGACTGTTTGTTGCGCAGCTTTTTCAGACAGTAAAATAAGCGACATGGAGAAAGAAAACGTTACTCATTCCGTTGAGAGAGCTTTGGGAGTCAAAGAGGATATTAACGATTTCTATAAAATTGCACAAAAAGACAAAATCCTACGACAGTCTACTAAAGATTTGTGTGGAATGAGGACGGTCGCTTGGCCCGAACTTTTTCCAGCCCTAATCCTTGCGGTCACTCTGCAGATGGCGCCCATGAAGAGAAGCAACCAGATGATGGACCTCATGATAAGGGGATTCGGCGACAAAGTTACCTTCGACGGGAAAACAATCGCACATTGGCCCTCACCAGAGAAAATAGCAGGCTTGACTGTTGACGAGTTGAAAGCGAAGGCGAAACTGGGTTACCGAGCACAGAACCTTATTGCTATAGCGAAGACGCTGCGAGACGGATTTCCAACTGCGGACGAACTCGCGAAAATGCCGCCTGACGAAGCCAAGAAGGAGTTGTTGACTTTGCGGGGAATCGGAGATTACTCAGCCGACATAGTCATGCCTGGCATGGGGTTTCCTCTCGACGTTTGGAGCGCCAAAATCTTCAGCATCCTATTCCTAGGAAAAGAACCTGAATCGCCGCGGGAAGCAATTCTTGAACTTAAGAGAATGGGAGAGAAACGTTGGGGAAAGTGGCAGGGGCACGCCTTTGTTTATGTATTGAACGACCTTCCACGAATATCGAAAAGACTCGGAATAGACCTAACACGATTCTAAGCGCAAACTAATTTTTTTCAATGTTTTTCGTGGCTACCTTTCGCTCAACAATTTCTTCAGTTGTTGCTCGCTTAAGCCAGCGCCAGGTTCGCCGTCGAGACGTTTTTTAACTGAGCCTAACTCGAAAAGCAGGACTGTTGGCACGACGTCAACGGAATATTTTTCGCAGAGTTTCGCTTTATCATCAGTCTTGACGCGTAGGCATTCTTTCGTGCTGTTTTTGGAGTATTTTTCGAATATAGGCAAGAACCTTTGCGAGAACGGGCACCATGAAGCGTAGAATAGAACGTAGACCTCTTTCTTATTTTTCACGGTGTCTTCAAGCTCAAACTCTACGTCGACCTTGCTCATTTTTTTCCCTCTTCCTTGTGTTCATGCTCTTCGGGATAGTGGCTGCTATCGCAGAAAGGTTTGTTTTGCGATTTTCCACAGCGACAAAGAGTAATACGATTACGAACCTGATAGGTCTTCCCATCCGCGGATTCAACAGGTATGCAGCCCCTCACCCATAACGGTCCACTGACACCTACTGATGGGTCTTCAATCGCAACGATGGATTTCTCAAAGACCGGTTCAATCGACTTGCCAGTTTTCTTGTCGTGAACGATCAGCCTCCCAGAGGGGCAGTCGCGACACTCCTCGATTACTACCTGCTTTATCTTCGGGTCATCGCAGTCTTTTATGATGTTCCAAATTCCGCCAGCCCGATGGCAAAACCGCGCTGAAGCACATATCTCCTCAATGTCCGTGAGGGTTACTCCAGCACCGTCAAAAACTTTCGGCTTCTCAAGGTAAGGCTCGTCATCGGCTGTTTCTGTACCAACAAAGCCAATTCTTGCGTGTGTCCCGTCACAATACGGCTTGTTCTTCGATTCCCCGCAACGGCAGAGTCCACATCTCTCCTGCAGAGGGAATCTTGCTTCGTCTCGATATTCGAGGGCAGTTCCTTCGGAGTCGGCGACTATGGTTTGTCTCATCACAGGGACTCCGCCTGAAACGAGGTAAGGACCGTTCTTGCTTACTTTTATTCTCTTAGCATCTTCTGGTGCAGCTTTCTTTGATTCTATCTCGCTATCCATAAGTCGGGTTTCCCCCGTTGTACAACGTCTTCTTACGTTGCTGTATTGGGCGGTTATTTAAGATTTCTTGGCGGTGTTCAGCCTCTTCGCCAGCGTCTCGAAGAATAGTTGAATGCGGTCACTTGCGCGCCCGAAGTCAGCCAACGCGGTGATTGTCGTAACGGGTGTTTCCCCACGCACCGTGACTCGGCATTTTGTCTCGTCAACAACCACTCCATCAATCATGAGGGTTGACCCGTATGACATGAATCCTCCTTTCGTCTTAACCGTCGCATGATGAGCTGCGTCGTCGACTTGTTCCATTTTCCACTCGAGACTGGCAATAACCTCGGGTATCGCCGCCCAAACCTCTACCAAGGGATAATCGATTTCAACCGTTTGCTTTTTCTTGTCGCAGATAAGCCATCTTAATCCGTTAACAACTAGAATCTCTTATCCTTAAAAATCTGCGGTCTTGCTTTTCCATTCTTCTTTAAGCTTAGCCGCGAGGTTGCCGTTCTCCAATATTAACGCTCCATGGTAACCGCAGTTTTTGCATTGCCAAAGCGACCAGAGCTGAGGCAATCCCTGAGCCCAGAAGACGTCGGTCGAACCGCATTTCGGGCAGAATTTAGATGAAAATCTAGACTTTCTGCGTTTCCCAGTTTTCTTCGGTGCGTCGTTGCTCATCGGGCAGCTATCTCTTCGTTTTTCTTATCGTTTTTTTCAGGAATCTCTTTTTAGGAAGCTTGGGCTTTTTCACTCGTTGCACGTCGGTGGCCAAACACATTCCTCCCGCTATTAAAGGGGCGTTTTGCGTTTAAGAATTTAACTCTAACTGCCGAGTACGAAATCTTGTCAGTTTGCAAAGAAAGCAAAACTAATCGTTCTGAAAAGTCGAGAAAACTGCCTGAGGCTGTTTTTGGAGAATATGATTTATATTACCTTAGCGTATTCCCCACTTGAGGGAACAAAGATTGCCGAACAAAATGCTCTTATTCGGAATCACGGTGCTTGCCGCAGTCATAATCATTGGTGGAGCTAGTTGGACTCTGTTCAACAACTACAATCAATCCCCACCCACGCAGAATCCTGAAAATAGCGGACCTTCGCCTGAACCCGAGAATGAGAATCCGGAAGCTACTCCTTCGGACACAACTTCAGAATCGCCTAATAACACAATTACTAATCCGTCTCCAAACACCAATGACACTCTTGACCCGTCAAGTCTCCCCGTTATATCGCCTCAAGGGCAAGTAAGAGACGCCACAATGGCAAACGTAAAAACCAAATACCCCGAAACCGCACAACTAATGACTAACTTGAACTGGACGGGGGGAAGAACAGAATCCTTTACTCCAGAAAATGAAACGTATTTATTTTATGCTTCAGGTTGGTCAATCAAAGTCGAATACCCGACAACTTCAGAGCTCGTTTACACCGTAACGGGCAACTACAATTCACCAACTTTGTTCGTAACTTTTACAGCAGTCGAGAAGAACGGCGTAATTAACATTACGAACTATTCATCTCAGAGATTACAGCCACCGTCACCTTAATAGAACCAACCATTTCCATTGGCAGAGAATTTGGTGAAACGCAACCTCAGAGAAACAAGTATCGCTTATTACTCCCAGGAAACAGTGCCACAATTCCTGTTCTTCAATTTATTATTGTCGTTACTATGTTTGCCCTGGATGTCACTAGCCGCAGAGCAAACTGGTCAGAAGAAGACGCGCCCGGCAATATGACACCAAATGTTTGAGACTTCGTCACGCCAGGAGGCAGTACGATGTTCCCAGACTGTAAACCGGTGGTGCCGACAATCGGGGTCGGAAAGCTGTTGTCTTGTAACCATAACCTCACAATCTGGGTTGGAACTGAACCGTTGTTGACGAGCGTGCAAGTAATGATTATTGAGTCTCCCCCGCCAGCTGTTAAGCTCGCTTCTAAGATTTCCACTTTTTCTGACAGTCGGTCAGCATCCAACTGTTGCGAGCGACTTGTCACATCCTGAAAATCTTTGTTCCGATCCAACGTGAACAGGTAGACGTTGAAATACAAGAAAACCACGATGAGAACCATTATTATGGTGGCTATGAGAGCAGAGTAGCCTCTTTGGCTTCGCATCGTTTTCCTATGGCGTGGCGAACGAACTGTCAAAGGTTCTCCCTCTTTCGGTTACTATGCGGATGTAATACAGTGAACTTGGAGCAAGAGTCGGCGCAGGCGTAATTTGGAAATAACCCTCATCGCCGACGTCTAAAACGGAAATTGCTGAATT
Organism: Candidatus Bathyarchaeota archaeon; assembly: GCA_963749465.1. Lineage (GTDB taxonomy): Archaea > Thermoproteota > Bathyarchaeia > Bathyarchaeales > Bathycorpusculaceae > UBA11855. Next base: position 168,996 of record CAVVMH010000006.1, read on the forward strand.
GTCAGTTATGTTCCTTAGCGAAGGGTTTGAATAGTTGCCGAGGGGTTGGCGCGTGTTGTCCCAAAGGTGAACGTTTACGATGTCTATTTTGTCGACTGTGCCCCAGTTTATGAGGTTAACAGTGAGAGTATTGCTTGAAGGTGAATAGTCAATGAATTCAAAACCGAGTCTTTCCTGCACGGCTTTTGCGCTATTCGCTTCAGCAGTTGAATATGCACGGTTGGCCAAATTACCCCATGAATAAGCCCAATACAGAATGGCAATACCCATCGCCAGCACACCCGCTGTCAAAACTATTGTACTAACGACAACGCTCGCCGCTTTTCTATTAAGCATCAAGCTCCTGATGGTTCTTGCGCCGCTTATCTTAAGTCGGGCAACTAGAGTTTTTTTGGCTCGTTTACACATCTAGCCTACTCCTCCGGCGAAAGGCAGAACGATGTACGCGGCGATGGGTATGAGCAATAATGCAATGACGGTTAGTATGAGAGAGTGCTTAAAACCGGCTGATACGCTGCCCGAACTCAGCTTTCCTGTTACTAAGCCAGTGAAAAAAATCTGGAACATCAAAGGAGGCAGAATTAGGGTCACCACCTGCGAAAAGGGCACGGTTTGATGAGCATAAGAGATAAGGATAACTTGGCTGAAGCCCAGCAGAATTAGAGTCGATATTACGAGAATTCCTGCCCCAACGTACGGCATTATGAGAAGAGGCCGCATAGCTTCTTTCTTCTCTTTCTCGAGAGAGGAAAGGTCTTCACTAAAGTGAGTTAACGTTTCAAGTGTTTCTGGAGTCCCCCCTCCGACTTCGATGGCATCAACCAGCAGGTAAATATTAATGAGAGCTATCCAAGAATTAACTTTCGCTTTCACAGTCTCATAGATGACTTTGAAGGGCAAGCCCCATCGAATTTGCCTGGATGCAATGCTGAGGATGGGTGTAAATGCGCCATAGTTTCTGCCTGAGAGATTCTCCAAACATTTTTCAGGGGACGCCCCAGTTTTTCTTGCTTCAGTTAAGTCTCTCATGAAGTTAGTTACTTCGTGCTCTATCCGTTTTCCTTTTCTGCTGTAATAGTTGTGCGCAATCACGCCAGGAATCGATGCAGCGAGCAAGGCAAATCCCATACCTAACCCCGCCTCGTATCCGCTTGCCAACCCAAGGGAAAACCTAAGCCATGTTATGAAACTCATGAAAGGCAGGGCAAACGGCAACGTGAATTCTGGTGAAGCAAAAGGGACGTACATTGCTAAGATTAAGAAGATAAAAATCGGAGACGTGGCAAAAAAAACTTTGTACGGACCAAATTCACTTATGGGTTGGCTGACCTGTTGAGTGTCAGATATGAAAAGAAACAGAACAGCTACCAAGGGTACCAAGAAAAATCCGTAAACAAGAAAAGTACTTGGGGAGAGGTCGCCACCCCAGAAAGACTGGAACGAAAGTGACGTCATAAATAAGATTGTGAGAGTTAATGTCAAGAGGATGCTCAGGGTAACGTATGTCTCCATAAGTAAGCTAGCCCTGTCACCGAAAGCCTTCACTTTAAGTGCTAAGTCCTTGAACATGGTTTCTGTTCGAACTATAAGATAATGAAGTACGTCTCCTCCAGTTCTTACGGTAGAGGCGTATCCGAGAATCAAATCTTTATAATCCATAGAAGGGAGGGTTCGTGCCGAATCTTCCATCGCTGTTGCCGGGTCCATGCCCTTTATTTCTACATCTGTTTCTATGTCGCCAATTACTTTACGCATGTTGGGAAGCAAACCGCAGGATTTCAGTCTCTTTAGACTCGCGTACGGAGACAGCCCGCCGGTTGCCATAACACTGACGTAAGCCCCCGCGAATGGCACTTCTAAGTCGAGCTTTGAGGCTCTATCTTTAGTCATTACTTTTGGAATAGCATAACCCAGGAAAACGATTAAGAAGGGAACAGGAATTATGAACCATGCCCCGGTAAGGATGACAACTGGCAATACTATTATAAAAGAAAGTAGAAAAAGAAAACCGATTATACAGTAGTAGGCGTCCGGGTAAATTCTGACCCCAGCGTCTTCCAAGGCTTCGTCGACGCCGGAGCCTCCGTAGAACGCTTTCTTCATTGCTCTTCCAAGCAAGGCGAAGTGCTGATAGCTGAAGCCAGCGAACGAAAACTTGCCGTTGTTCTTTGCTTCTACGTCTTTCTTTTTCATCGTTTTCGCACGCCTAGGTGGCTTAATTCGGAATAGTATTTCGTGATTTGCTTCGCCAATTCGATGTTTTTCTTGACGCCTTTAACTTTTAGGTCGTGAAGGAAAGAGGCTCGACTATCAACTTCGTCTAGGACATCCTTAATGTCAAGGCTGTATCTTGAAGCGATCCGCTGAAGATGCACACTCTCAGTAAGGTTAACCTTAAAGGTGTCAGTTACAGGATTCCATTCGCTCAGGGTCTTATAATTCTCGTAGTCGACAATCTCAACTAAAGCTTTGACTCGTCTGCCAAAGGTGATGCCGCCACTCTTTGAGAGGGGGAGTTTGACCCGTTCTATAAGCGGAGCAGCATTCAACAGAGGAACATACGTTTCAGCCACATTCATCGGATGGCTAGTCAGTCTCTTAACAGTATATTCCAAGCTTTCTGCGTGTATGGTTGTTAATCCGCCGTGACCTGTGGCTAAAGCTTGAAAGAGAACGAAGGCTTCTTCGCCCCTGATTTCACCGACCACAATGTAGTCTGGTCGATATCTTAACGAGGTCTTCACTAGGTCGAAGAGAGTGACTTCACCACTTTTGTAAGCTCCAAGACCATAGCTTTCTCGACTTACGAGTTGAACCCAGTTTTCGTGGTGCAAGTTTATTTCTGGGATTTCTTCGACCGTGACAATCTTCATTGACGGCTTTACTAGACTCGCCAATGCGTTTAGTGTGCTGGTTTTTCCTGCTCCTGTACCGCCTATTACGGCTATGCTCATTCTGTTTTCAATAAGCAACCAAAAGTATGCTGCTATTTCCTCGTTTAAGGTGCCCATTTCGATTAGTTCTGTAATTGAGAAAGGTTCTTCTCTGAACCTTCGGATGCTAAAAGAGCCTCCTTTGGGTGAAACCTCCCGTTTGAAGGTAGCAGCAAGCCTATCCTTGCCGGGCAGCATTGCATCGAGAATTGGGAAAGCAGTGGAAATGTGTTTGCCGGAAAGATGAGTTAGTTTGACGATGAGATTATCGAGAGCGTTTTCATCAGTGAACATTAGATTAGTGGGCAAACTCTCGTATTTTCTATGCCACACATACACAGGTAAGTTAAGTCCGTTAACCGAGAGGTCCTCTATCATTGGGTCATTCATCATGACGTCGATGTCGCCGAAGCCAACAAGATCGCGGCGAATGTAGTATTCAAGTCTCGGCCAGGAGGATTCGGATATTTTCTTTGACAGTCCGTACTTCTTGGCTAATCTGCGAGCTTCGCTCGCAACATGAGTTTTAGCATCTACGCCTGCTATCCGGTGGCTCTATTTCCTTGCTCAGAATTTCGACAAGTTTAAGATGAGTTGCTTCTTCTGTTTCTGAAAGTGCTGTTTCTTCCACGTAGTAGGCGCTTCCGCCGCCCAGCTCAGGCAAAGAGGCTATGGTAATTCTTGAGTTGGGAGGAAATATCTCATACTTTTCTATAACCTGGGCCCCTTCAGGCAACTTCCTAAAGATGACTAGCGGTGATTCACCCTGTGGCTTGAGTCTTTGTTGCTTTGACTTCTCACTCTTTACCTTCGTAGAATCCAGCCTGCGTCTAAAGCTGAAACGTGTCTTTTTCTGTTCTTCGTTTTTAACTTTGTTGATGTCTCAGCTCACGCCCCTTTTTCCACCGAGTGCTCCACAAAATAAACGGCTAGGTCGATATGATGAGTCTTTTACGGAAGGACCAATGTGTATGGATAATGCCTGCCTGCAGAAGTTTCAATTTCAAGTGCAACATAGTCCCCGCTGTTCCAAAGTCCTCCGACAGGCAAATAGATAGAACCGCCTAACGATTGACCGGTCTGAAGCGACACAGCTATAATGCCGGTCTGGTACGCGAGTATTCCGCCAGGAACTCTTGATGGGGGCATCGCAGCGTTGTATGGTTTTCCGTCCAAGAAAATGTTGAGCATAGTTGCGGTGTTGGTTCCCGTGTTCTTGAGTTGAAGGAAAAGTTGGTAGCAAGGTCGACCACCAAAAGTAACGGTGCTATCCGACGCATAGGCGCTAACGAACTCGAGTTTCTCGAATCTTGTAAAGGAGTTGCCTATGCCCATCGCCCAGAACGAGACGGCAATTGCCATCGTAATCGAGATAGCCACTATGATGATTGTTGAGATTACTATGCTCATGCCTTTCTTATTATTTCTTAAATTTCGCTTCAAAGCCTTCCCCACGCCAATTTATACTGTTATGTTGAACGGATTCTTACAATCTGAACTTGAACTTCTCGATATATCTGTCTTACGGTATTGTCTAGTTGCCAATCTTGAGTTAGCACTTACTCATACTCGGTAATCGCTTGGCAACAAACCGAGCCTTCGAATGATCAAGCTATGGCTAAAGGGCACGTGTGAAGTTCACTAATATTGAAAATCCTGGGTCGCTCAACTTGGGCTGATTTAGGAAAACGACATACCCGATAATCTGGACACAATGCCAAGGAAAATAAAATAACTGAGGGGTTTGAGGTGCTCTACGGAAGAACTACAAAGCTTGTGTAGCTTCTGCCAGCAGCAGTCTGAATTTCAACTTCAACGGTACTTCCACTATTCCAAATGAATGTGTTGTCGATCGGGAGAGTGATTATGCCTTTCGGGGTCAGGGTTTGGCCAGCAGCTAATGTTTCACCTACTATGTGAGTTTGAGTTATGTTTGCGTAACCGGTGTCGTATGGCCTTGAGTTGAGGAAAATACTATTCATCGTCGCAGCAGCCGTGCCCGTGTTCTTAAGCATAATGTTTATTGTGAATGCCGTGCCGTTGAAGTAATTGCCATCAGGCTGCTGTACCGTAGCATTGTAACGGGCTCGTGGGTCAGCGTAGATGCTGGTGAACTCAACCTTTTCAAACTTTGTGAAAGAGTTGCCGATGCCCATCGCCCAAAAAGCCACTGCAATCGCCATAACGATGGAAACAGACACTATGATAATCGTGGCAATTATGGTGCTGATTCCTTTCTTGCTGTTTCTGATGTTTCTCTTCATGAACCTTGCCGCCTTCTCCGTGAATACGCATTTGAAGCCATTTGGAACATGGTTTCTTAACTATAAAAAACCTTCCCCAAACAGATTGGTCTTAAAATCATTGCAGAAATTCCAGGAAGAAGAAACATAAACCAATCCAGTGGTGCAGAGGGTGGGATTTGAACCCACGAACCCCTGCGAGATAGGCTCCTGAAGCAATCGTGTCGCCTTTGAAGCGACTCTACGCCTTTGACCTAGCTCGGCGACCTCTGCACTGAAAGACAGTTTTGATGCTATTCAAAAATAACCTTTACTGATAAATACGTTGCCACCTTTCTCAGTCCCGAACGGTTCACAGCAGTTGCAGTTCAGGATTCTTTTAGGGTTGTGGTTCTTGCTTTTTAAAGGGGAGGGAGTAGCTTTCTCGAGAAGTTGAGCAGCAACCGTGACTTCTGATTTCTCGAATGCCACCTCGTTCTTCTCTTGTGTTTTGAGGGCTTAAAAATTAATTAGCAAGTTGGGTGTTACCTTTGTTTCGGTGTTTCACTTGGCTGCCAAAGCGGTTATACTGATGGGTTCGGAACGGGATTTAGAGTTTTGCCGTGAAGTGGCAAAGCACCTCAAAATGTTGGGTGTTGATTACGAGTTTCGGGTTGCATCCGCTCACAAAACTCCCGAAAAAGTGCTTGCGATACTAAAGGAGTTCGAAAAAGAAAACGTTGTTTATGTCACCGTGGCTGGACGGTCGAACGCTCTAAGCGCATTCGTTGATGCCAACACTTCGAAGCCAGTTATAGCGTGTCCGCCTTACTCGGAGAAATACGGAGGCGCAGACGTGCTCTCTTCGCTCCGAGTTCCCAGCGGAATAGGTTCGTTAGTGACAATTGAACCTGAAGGCGCGGCTATTGCCACAGCGAAGATCTTTGCCCTGAATGACAAGGAATTAGAGAAGCATGTGAAGGATTACCAGTCGTCTAAGAAGAAGGAAATCGAGAAAGCCAACGAGACAGTTAAGAAACTGGACTAAGTAAACAAACAATAGGAAAATGAGCCAGTCGGACGTGGAATTGTTGGGCAGCGTGAAAGACCTGGAAGTTATTCAGAAACCGACTCAGGACGCAATGGGAGTCGGCAGGTTCCACTTTTCCGACCGCTACTCCGTTTTTGACTGGGGCGAAATGCCTGACCAAATCGAGGGGAAAGGCGAAGCGCTGTGCCTTATGGGCTCCTACTGCTTTGAGAGACTGGAAGAGAAGGGCGTCAACACCCATTACCTAGGCTTGGTGGATTCGGACGGGAAGGTCGTCACCCTCAAGGAGCTGAAACGTCCGAGCAGCGCTATGGAAGTCAAGCTCGTTAACGTGTACAAGCCTGAAACACGGGCATCACAGGGAAAGCTCACCTATGACTACAGTGTTTATGCAACTAAGCTGAAGAACTGCCTGATTCCTCTTGAGATTATTTACAGGAACGGGTTACCCGAAGGCTCCTCCGTTTTCAAACGCCTCGAACAGGGAAAAACCACGCTAAAAGATTTGGGATTAGACCATTATCCCAAGCCCGGAGAACGCTTCACCAAGCCACTTTTCGACGTCAGCACAAAACTCGAGCAAACAGACCGATACTTAACCTGGGAAGAAGCCAAGAGAATCTCAGGCTTGACAAACCTTGAATTAATCGCCGTCAAGTCAGTTCTTTCAAGAGTCAACGACGCCATAACTGAGATGGCCTGCCACGCGAAATTGGAGAATGAGGATGGAAAAATCGAGTTAGCCTTCGACGAAGCTAGGAAGCTGATGGTCGTCGACGTTGTAGGCACGCTAGACGAGTGCAGGTTCACATACGAGGGCTTTCACGTTAGCAAAGAAATCGCCAGGCAATTCTACAAGAAAACGAAATGGTACGCGGACGTGGAAGAAGCAAAAAAAGTCGCCGAAGCCAAGGGCGTAACCGACTGGAAGACACTATGCAAATCGCAGCCTCCGAAACTTGACACGAAACTCAAGTCGTTCATAAGCCAGATGTACATGGCAGCAGCCAACGAATTAACCAACCGCAAATTCTTCAACGTGCCCACGCTGGCGAAAATAATAAACGAGTACAAAAAGCGAAAAGAGTGAAAGAGCATGATGAAAAAAGAGATAGAACAGGTAATCAGAGATTATGAAATTCAGAGTATGCATATAGGCGTTTTGGGGTCGCACTCCGCCCTCGAAATCGCTTCGGGCGCACGTCAGGAAGGCTTCCAGACCATCGTCGTCTGCCAGAAAGGCAGAGAAAAAACCTACACCCGATACTACCAGAACCTCTTCGACCACGTCATAATGCTGGACAAGTTCCAAGATATCGTTAAGCCCGACACTGTGGAGAAACTGAACTCGCTTCAAACGGTGTTCGTTCCCAACCGCTCCTTCTCCGTCTACGCAGGCTACGAGAACATCGAAGAGAAGTTTACGGTGCCCCTCATGGGCAACAGGTACATGCTCCGAACCGAAGAACGCAACACTCCAAGGAACCAGCAGTACCTGCTCCAGCAAGCGGGAATACTCACTCCCCGAATCTTCAAGTCACCCGAAGAAATCGACCGATTGTCAATCGTGAAAGTCTCGGAACGAGAACGCGCAATCGAACGGGCGTTTTTCTACGCTTCATCTCCAGAAGAATACGAGAAAAAAGCCTCAGAACGCATAAACAAGCGCATAATCAGCCCAGAAGCGTTGAAACAAGCCGTAATCGAAGAATACGTGGTGGGAGCAAAATTCAACGCCAACTTTTTCTGGTCACCCCTCAGCGACGAACTAGACCTACTTGGATTTGACAAGCGGGTGCAAACCGACCTTGACGGCGTCCTCGACCTGCCAGCCCGCGAACAGTTAGAGCTGAATATCCCCACGCAGAACATCGAAATCGGACACATGGGCGTAACGATGCGCGAAAGCCAACTAGAAATGATTTTCGAAGCAGGCGAACGCTTCGTCCAAGCCTGCAAGAAAGAGTACCCGCCTGGAATGATTGGCTTGTTTGCGTTGCAGGGCGCGATAACGAAAGATCTGAAATTCTACGTCTTCGACGTCAGCCCACGCGTTCCCGGCTGCCCTTGTGTGGAGCCTACGTCGCCATACATGAAGTACAAGTATGGCTTCGAGGTGGGTCCTGGCAGGCGCGTGGCGATGGAGATTAAACGCGCAGTGAACGCGGGCAAGCTAATTGATGTGGTAACATGATAACCTGCGAAGACGTTGAAAAAATCCTCAGCAAGTACGACCAGAAGAAGATAGCCATAGCCACGTTGGGCTCTCATTCTTCGCTGAACATTTTCAAAGGCGCCAAAGAAGAGGGATTCAGAACAGTTGCCATCTGCAAAGAGAAAGACGCCATTATGTACCAGAAGTTTCCCCTGGTAGACGAGCTAATAATCGTTCAGGACTTCAGCGAGCTGCTTAATGATAAACTACAAGAAAAGCTGCGCAAGCAGAACGCCGTCCTGATTCCGCACGGTTCTTTCACGGCTTACCTCAGCACCGAAGAGCTACAAAACAGCCTCCGCGTGCCCATGTTCGGCAACCGCCAACTGCTCCACTGGGAGGCAGACCGCAAGGAACAGGAAGAATGGCTCAGGCAAGCTGGACTCCGATTGCCCGCAACGTTCAAGTCGCCAGACGACATCGACCGCTTAATCATCGCGAAGTTGCCAGGTGCGAAAGGTGGCAGAGGATATTTTCTGGCAAACTCACCGAAGGCTTTCCACAAGAAATTCAATGAGATGGTCAAACGCGGATTGCTCAAACAGAACGACATTGGCAAGGTTCATCTGCAGGAATACGCGTTGGGCGTGAACGTTTACCCCAGCTACTTCAGCTCCATCATCAAAGACGACGTGGAACTGTTGGCCATGGATAGGCGATATGAATCTGCCGTAGACGCAATAGGCAAAATTCCCGCGAGCGAGCAACTTGAGATTGACGTGAGCCCAACGTACACGATTGTGGGCAACTTCCCTATCGTGCTACGCGAATCACTGCTGCCAGAACTCATGCGGATGGGAGACAACGTGAACAAGAAAGCCCGTGAGCTTGCGCCGCCAGGCATAATCGGACCTTTCTGCCTAGAAACCGTAATCACGGACGACCTTCGGATTTTCACGTTTGAGATTTCCGCGCGCATCGTGGCAGGAACGAACGTGGGCATCGGCACGTCGCCTTACGCTTACTTGCGGTACGGGGAGAACATGTACATGGGCAGACGCATTGCCGTGGAAATCAAGGAAGCTGTCAAGCAGGGTCGGTTGCCAGAAATCCTCGCGTGACAGACGATAGAACATTATAGGAAAGTTCTAGAGGACACTTCTATTTGACGCTTCCATAGGAAAATAAAAGCAAGCCGTATTCTCGCTTAATTGAGGAGAGAGGCGGTTGAGCGAGGAGAATTTCGAGTGGATATTCGTGAACATGATTCCTATGCTCTGCGATAAGACCCGTATCGCTAAGCAGGAAAAAATTGAAACTTGGCTTAACTTATACCAACTCGCCAAGAACCTGGGGTTAGAGAAAGCCGAGCAGCAAAATCCCAGTGCATCGATGAGTTACGTTGTTTAGTGCAAGCAGGCCAGTATTACCCTGTCTAGGGTTTCACGCGTCTGGTCTTTCTTGTAGCTCCTCAGAGCCGAGATGACTTCTTCGCGGTTGCGTTCGCCGAGAACCTCAGATATCACTCTTGCGACAGACCCTTCGCTCATTGTCAAGTACTGGCAGATAGCGGTTACGTTACTTGGCTTTCTGGTGTCGCTTGATGTCTCAAAGTCGACGATCCATGGCTGCTGGCACTGGTCGATGATCACATGTTTAGGTGCCTTGCTGAGTTCGCCATGATCCAACCCCAATAGGTCAAGGTGCCAGCATTGCTCCAATATTTCGACGAGAACTTGACGTACTGTGTTTTTGTCTTTGTTCGTCTCCAGCCAAGCGGGGAGGAGGTCGCCTTCGATGAGCTGCATAAGAAGAAAGTTCTTGCTTGCATCGACGAGCGTGGGTCCAACGCCTGCGGAGTTAGCTTTGGCAAGCATCTGGGCTTCATGTAGCAAATCCTCGCGGTCAGCATCTACCCTCCGAATCTTCAGCGCTAAACGTTGGCTATACCTTTGGGCGATTACGACGATGCCCACGTAGCCTTTGCCGAGAACTGGAACGTTGAAGGCGCCGCCTTTGCCAGCGAATTCGACAGCGGTTACTCCGTGAAGTTCAAGCTCCTTGAGTCGGCCCTCCAATTCGTCTTCGTTGCGTTTTGGGTAGCACAGAATCGAAGCGTAGGGCTCTTCCCTTAAGCTTTCAAGTGGTAGGGTAACGGGTTCTTTCAACGATAGACTCCTTCGGGCAACAGAGTAAAATGGCGTGGATAATAAATTTAATAGTTGCTTTTCGTTCAGTAAACGCTATTTCAGAGTGGGACATGAACAATGCCGCGGTTCAAACAACTAAACCAAATTCTAGACCTTATGCGTGAGAAGGAACGCATTCGAAACCTCGGCATAATCGCCCACATCGACCATGGAAAAACCACGTTAACCGATTCGCTGTTGGCTGGCGCGGGGTTGCTGTCGTCGAAGATGGCTGGCACCGCTCGTGTTCTGGACTATCTTGAGGAAGAGCAGAAACGGAAAATCACCATCAAAGCCGCCAACATCAGCCTGCTGTATCAGTCTCACGTATTCAATCTGGTTGATACTCCTGGGCACGTGGATTTCACGGGGAAAGTCACCAGAGCTTTACGGGCAATCGATGGCGCAGTAGTCGTTGTGGATGCTGTGGAGGAGATTATGGCTCAAACCGAGGTTGTCACAAGGCAGGCACTTGAAGAAAGAGTCCAACCAGTGCTTTTCATAAACAAAGTCGACCGATTGGTTACGGAGTTGCAGTTGAACGCTGAACAGGTGGAAAAGAAACTTCAACACGTAATCGACGGCTTCAACGATTTGGTGGAGCTTTTTGGAGAGGAACAGTTTAAGGAAAAGTGGAAAGTCAACCCCGCTAAAGGCAACGTTGCGTTCGGCTCTGCTTTGCATGGGTGGGGCTTCACTCTCAGCATGGCACGAATTAAAGCAGTAAGGTTCAGCGACATCGTGGAAGCTTACAGAAACAAGCGACACGAAGAGTTACGGGAAAAGCTCCCAATATACGAAGCCATTTTCGAGATGGCTATCAAGAACCTCCCGAACCCGAGGGAGGCACAGGCATACCGCATGGAGAAAATATGGGATGGACACGTTGACTCTGGAATTGGACGTATGATTTCCGAATGCAGAGACGACGGACCAGCGGTTATGTGTGTGACGAACGTGCAAACAGACGCGAATGGCGGCGTGATAGCTACGGGCAGGCTGTTCTCAGGCACCGTGAAAAAAGAGGACAAGTTGCATCTTGTTGATGTACAAACAGAAACCATAGTGAACCACGTTTATGTTAACATGGGCGCGTTCAAGGAGGAGGTGGAGCTGGTTTCAGCTGGCAACATCGCAGCCCTATCGTTGAGTGGCCCTGTTAAGCCCGGCGAGACGCTCGTCGATTCTGCGCACAAGAATGGCATGGTTCCTTTCGAAGGCATAAGCTACGTTTCCGAGCCCGTGGTGACCGTGGCGGTTGAGCCTAAAGACACGAAGGATTTGCCCTGCCATGCGTGAAGCCTTGGAGAAACTTGCGGTTGAAGACCCAAACCTGAGGGTTAATGTTGACGTGGAAACTGGCGAATATCTCTTGCACGGCATGGGAGAACTGCACCTGGAGATTGCCACGAAACAATTGAACAGCTGCGTGCAAGTATCGGTTTCTACCCCGAGAGTGGTTTACAGGGAAACCGTTGCCAAGAAAGGAGTGGATGCCGTAGCGAAGAGTCCGAACAAGCAGAACACGTTCACGGTGCACGTTGAGCCTTTGCCAGAAGAAAAACGCGCTTCACTTAGCGAAATATGCTTTGAAGAAGATGGCAGCGTAATTTCCGTTGACGAGTATCGCAATGTCCTTGTGGATAACTGCGGGAAAACGGAACCGTTGGAAGAGGCGGTTCTGGAATCCATCATCGCTGGATTCGAGTTTGCTTGCAAAGCTGGTCCGTTATGCGGTGAACCCTTGAGACACGTGAGAGCAAGTTTGATGGATATCCAGCTCAGTAAAGTCGCAGAAGACCGCGGCTCGGTGGAAATCATGCATGGCGTGGGCAAGGCAGTTTTCGGCTCTTTCCTAACCGCCAAACCTGTCCTGCTGGAACCAGTCTACAAGACAGTTATCACTGCTCCCTCGGAGTTGGCTGGAGAATGCCAACGAATCGTAACTAGCAGGCGGGGAAGAATCTCCGGGTTCGAGCAGCGGGGTTTGACTGCGGTTATCTCAGGGTTTGTTCCTGTAGCTGAATCGTTTGGGTTATCTCGGGAGTTGCGGTCGACTACATCGGGCAGGGCATTCTGGCAGTCCAGTCTTGACGGTGGGAACGGGTGCCTGAGAAACTTGCGGCACAGGTTGTTGCAGAGATTCGGACGAGGAAGGGTTTGTCAGCTGAGGTCCCCGTGGCGAGGCAGGTTTCTGGAGGCGACATAGTTGAATCTTGATTCTTGTCCTTTCGATTTGGATGTGACTTTGTGTTGTGGGCAGGTTTTCCGTTGGGAATAAGCGAGGCGACTGGTGGTACGGCGTCGTCGGTGACCGGCCTTGAAAGTTCGTCAAAGTGGTAGGCTATTGGAGTTTGTTGGAGTGGACGAGACATTCGTCAGGCGTTATTTCAGCTTGGACCATGACTTGCAGAAATATCGGCAGGGAGGTTGGCAAGGACGCGCATGTTAAGGCGGCGCTCAACGAGTTCTGGGGTTTGCGAATTGTGAGGCAGCCGCCCTGGGAATGTCTCGTCTCATTCATATGTGCCACTTACAAGAGTGTCGCCGCCATACGACATATGCTGCTGAAGCTGTCGGAGAAATTCGGGGAAAAAGTTGTGTTCGAGGGCTGCGATTTTCACGCTTTCCCAAGCGCTGAAAGGCTTGCGAAAGCTTCACTGCAGGGATTTGGAGGGTTGCGGGTTAGGCTACCGCGCCAAGTACGTTCTGGAAACGTCGAAACTGGTTTGTGCAGGCGATTTCGATTTGGATGAATTGCGAGGAATGGGTTACGCGGCAGGCGAAAGAAACGCTGCGTGAGTTGCCTGGCGTAGGGGCGAAGGTGGCTGATTGCGTATTGCTTTTTTCTTTGGGAAAGCTGGAGGCGTTTCCCGTGGACGTGTGGGTGAAGCGGATTGTGCTGAAGTATTACTCAGACCATTTTGAGGAGGCTTTCGTGAAAAAGTTGCAGTGCCAGAAAGGTTTCAGCGATGCAGATTATGAGCGGTTGAACGGGTTCGGCAGAGAGTACTTTGGGGCTTACGCGGGTTACGCACAGGAATATCTTTATCATTATGAGCGGTTGGCGAACCGCAAAATTGAAAAAGGATTACGTGGAATAGAGCAGGAAGCAAAACACAGGTGAGGTTGCAGAAATGGTGAAGTTGAACAAGAACGACGAAGCAGTGGTCGCCGCGTTGAAGCCAATGGGAAAAGAGCTAATGTTGGCTGACTTAGCTGCGGCAACGGGTTTGCCTGAGAAGAAAGTTTTCAAAACGTTGAAGAAGCTTTTCGAGCACGAGATGATCGACTCCTGTGGGCGCAAGTACAAGTTGCTCACAGACAAAGTGCCGACAAAGGGCAAAGACGAAGACGTCGAAGTCCCTGAATAGAGAGAAATGGAGCCTCGAGCGGGCTTTGACCCCGCGGCCTGCTGCTTACGAGGCAGCCGCTCTACCGGGCTGAGCTATCGAGGCATATGGACAAGTAGCATTCCGTCAATGAATAAAAACTTTCACCAAACGAAATTCTTGTTTGACGTGGCTCGTTCTGTTGTTTAGTTGGAGAGAGAGATTTACTTCAGAAGTGATTGGTAAATTCAATTGGCCTCATGGTAGAAAAAACTTTCAGCCACTATAGGTTTTATAACGGCATCAGACTTGTCAAATTACTCAACCGAGGCTCCAACCGACAGTTCCATGCAACCTATCTATTCTATAGATTAACGATTAAGAAATTGAAAATCGGGCCCAAATAAATAGCGCGGCGAGAAACTAGTTTATTTTCGGTTGGGTACCCATCGCAGCTTAGGATTGGAACCTTTCGGTTTGTCTGCTTGATAACCGCATACATAGCACTTTCCGTCATGCACCGAAACTATGTCGCCACAGCTTGGACATCGATACTTTTCAGCCTGACTCTTAAGAAACTCGCCCATGCCTTTTTCTTTGATCATTTTTTGGTTTTCAACCATGCTCATCCCGTAACGTGCACTATAAAGCTCGTCTAATTTACTAGATCTTGCAGGGCATGTCTGCGCATTCATAGCAGAAGCGGATTTGCATTTTTTAAGTTTTTCACGCTCTTTTAATGAACGCACAGTTTTTGTTACGCGCCAAGCAGCCTGTGCAATGTGATACTTTGCCTTTCTTGTAGGCACTCCCCGCGAATAGGCAAGGTAGGCTTTGCAGATTCCACAGTTCATACCACACGGCGCAATTAGTTCAGCGGTAAACGGTTTAGCCATATCTTTCTAATTTTACGAAGCACTAATTAGCATTATCGGGGGAAGAGCCTAATCATTGTCATTTTTACCTGCGTATAAATACAAAAACTGATTTTCAAGGTCTGGTGCCTATAAATAAGGGACCTGTAAATGGTCGCTCAACAGTTCGGCTATTCTTTGGGTGTTGCTTTTTCTACTGCTTTGTTCAGGCTCGTCATTTCCGCGTTTGCTTTCCTAATCAAGTCGCCGATCGTCTCTTTCGTCGGAATCGCAGCTCCTAGCGACAAAGCAAAAGCCTTCTGATGAGCAGTTTGGAGCAATGCGCCAATCGTCTCTTTTGTCGGATAAGCAATGCTCAATGACAACGCGAAGGCTTCACTATTGCCCTGCACAATGCTGTTCCGTGTTCCGTCAACGTCGACCTTAAGTTGGTCTCCACCAATCATCAAGCCTTCGTCAAGAACTGCACGCATGCTGATACCTAACTCAACCGCTTTTATTCCAAGCTTCGACAGCACGCCCGCAAGCCGCTCATTAATCGCTTCACCTTTACGGACAACAAGTGTGTCTTTGCTGATCCAAACGCTTCCCGATTCAATCCTTGTGGGCAAACCAACGGCATTCAATTGGCTGATAACTGGTCCTGGTGGTTGACCCGTGTTACTCGCAGGAATAACCACGTCCATGGCGGCAATATCGCCTGATTTCGCAGTGGTCTTAACTTTGCCACGCTCAAGCATCAACGCCAGTTTGAACGGGTTTTCATCAGTAAACAAGTAAACATTAGATCCGTCCAGATATGTCTCGAGTTTCTTCAAATCTTCACTGCCAACACTCTCGAGAGCAAGCTTCATCAACGTGTTCTTCAACACGCGCATGTAGACTTTCCCGGCAAAATTCTTCTTCATGGCTTGAAGCTGAGAAGCCCGAACCTTCTTCAGACTGGCAATTCCAATCGATTTGTAACCTTGCAACAACTCTTTGATTTGTTCAACTTCGCCCGACTTCTCTTCCAAAACCATCTGACTCGGCATCATTACAACCTCCATAATCACGGCTTAATCTTAACGGGCACACCCATCGCGGTCTTAATGTAAACGTTCTTAACGTTCTTTAATCCACGCTTAAGCTTCCCGTCCAAAACACGGAGAACCGCCTGAATATTATCGTATAAATCATCGTCACTCATGCTTTCAGAGCCCACGGAAACCTGAATAATCGGTTGAGTACGCATTCGAACCATAACCGTTTTCCGGTGCTTCTCCAACAACGGCAGAACATCCGCCGTTGGGGGAACAGGAATAGGCATCTTGCCACGAGGACCCAAAACAGGACCCAAAGTCTTACCAACAAGCGCCATCAAAGGAGCCTCAGAAACAAAAACATCGTACTCGCTGGCAAGAGCGCGAAGATCCTTCTTCTTACCGGCCAACGCTTCAAGGTCACCGCGCTCGATTACTTTGTCTGCGTTAGCATGTCTTGCCTTCATTGCCAACTCACCCGAAGCTACAACAACAATCTTGTTCGGCTTCCCGGTGGCATGAGGCAACTCCACAACTTCCTGAATCTTGCCCTCAGGAGCTTTCATGTCAATTTCTTGAATGTTCAGAATCAAATCTACCGTCTGGTTAAACTTCTTTCCACCAGACTTCTCCTTTGCCTGTTTAACCGCATCAACAATGGTCTTTTTGTCTAAAGGCATCACTTAAGCCTCGTGCCAATGAGGGATTGCTACCCGATTATAAAAATATTCGCTTAGCCAGCAAGCACATCAGCATACTTGCCCTCGTCTAGCTCGCGCTGCACTTCTCGAGGGTCTTTTCCCTCAACCGTCACACCCATGCTCACACAGGTTCCAAGAACTTCTTTGGCAGCATTCTTCAGATCCGCAGCCAATAATTGTTCGCGTTTTATCCTCGCAATCCGCGCGACCTGGTCCATCTTCAAGTCGCCAACTTTCACTGAATTAGGCGTGCCAGAACCCTTCTCCACCTTCAACTCGCTGACCACCAGAGCAGCAGCAGTCGGAACACCAACCGTTACATCAAATGATTTATCCTCGGTGTCCACAGCCACCTTCACAGGAACCTTCATGCCAGCGTAATCCTTCGTCAACTCGTTAATCTTGTTAACCACGAGCATGACGTTAACGCCTAGAGGACCCAAAGCTGGACCCAGAGGTGGACCAGCATTCGCTTGACCACCGTTCACAAGCAATTCTACAACTTTTTTCTCAGTCATTATGCTTCACTTCTACCTTTTCCTTTCTCCACTAACTTCACATAATCCGAATGAACCGTAATCGGCAAAGTAAACGTAGCTTCCAACAATTCCAATGTGACTTCACCCTTCGGCTTATCAATCCGCGTGATCTTGGCGCGCATGGTTTTGAACGGTCCACCAGTGATTTCCACCACATCATCCTCGTACAGGTCCTCGATGACTGGTTTGCGTACGATGTACCGCTCGATCTCCGCGAAACTCACCAACCCTGGGATTCGGCTCCGCACGTGTCTAACGCCTGCGATGGCTTCTTCCACCAAATGCGGTCCATCGGCTTCGATGAACACGTAGCCTTTGAGCACGTCTGGTACGAGCAGGGCTTTTATGGGGATTTTTGTCATCTCAACCTTTGCCGCGATCAAGCGTGCCACGTTGCGTTCTTGACCTGTAGTGGTTTTGACGACGAAAATCTTGATTTGGAACTGTTCTTCTTTCTTCTCCATCGCACTTAGCCCTCTAGCTGCTGGGCGCCTGTGCCCCTGGATTGATTACTGAAGAGATGAGCCTGATGAGGAAGCCAACTAACCCGATTGCGCCGATACCCAGCAAGCTGATTTTTATTGAGAGCCAAAGCTCTTCCCTTCCTGGCTTCGTCGCCAGTTTCAAGGTTCTTGCCGCCTGAGTTAGCCATGAACGTATGCCCATGTTTACCGCACAAAACATTCCAGCATAGTATAATAAACGTTACTGTGAATTCTGAAGGATGCCTTGACCGTTAAGCTCAAGCCAGCCTTAAACCCTCCTAATTCTAAAAGAAGAAGAAACAACAATCCACAGCACTTCTTCTTCTACTAATGAGATTGACTTTGCCTTATGAGCTGCAAGCGTTGAGGACGCGATTAAGAAACTTAGCTATCATTACTGGCTTTAAACACACAAGCGCTTGAACAAGCAAAGATCCTGAAGCTTCGAAGCATTAATAGCCACCAAGACAAAGGAAGTGCGAGATAGAAAAATACGTTCGAAGGAATCATCTTTGCTTTTTCTTAGTTCTTATCGTTCCTTTGAGGGTTTTTGTGCTCTTTTCGCATAAACCGGGTTTCCAACTGCAGATTCCCTTGATTATCTCTTCGAGATAATATTCGAGTTCTTCATTCGTTAAAATGCTAGCGCAGTCAAGGCTGTAAACGATTTCGCCTTTCTTCCGGCTGGCAGTGATCGAAACCAAGACCTCGTCCTTCTCACCCATGCTTGCTCCCTCAATCGTTGAACATTGCGTTTTGAATTTAAGACTTGCGTAACGACAACTAGGTCAGTAACTGATTTACTCGACAAAACAAAAACGATGGCAACCGCTGTCGCCTATGCCGATGCCCTTCGCGCACTGGCGTTATTCCTTTAACGCGTCTGTTTCTGCTCGTCCCAGACTGATACACGCTTTCGGTAGCAGGGAACTTCGTACTCGAACAGCGGAACCTTCTTCACTAAGCCCGTCTCCTTCCGCTCGTTTAGGCTGTTGCTTTTTGCATTAAAGCTTTGCGTTCAAGAAATTGTTAAAAACCACCACATAGAAGCAGTGGCCAGGTTTTCGTGTTTCGCAAAAGCAGGAATAATGATAATTTGGCGCAATAGAGGAACTATGCAGGAACAATACAGAGATTACGTCCACTCCCTACAACTCCAGCAACATCAAAGTCGCACCTCAAGCATAGGAAGGAAAGCAACCGACAGCAAAACCAAGAAAACAATTCTATAACAACATTGACGTATGAAACCACGCACAGGCAACACGACACACACTTACACACTCGTAAAGGCCTCACTCAAATATCGCTCAGACACCACCTGAGCACGACACCTTAGGCGGTTGGAGGCTGCAGGCTGAGCTAGTCGCCCGAAGGCTTCTAGCTTACACCCCAGCTCCATCAAACCCATCTTTTATGGGAGCCTTCGTCCCGTTCAACGGGAATGGCTGCCTATTTTCAGGAGAGGCTTCGAGCTTAGATGCTTTCAGCTCTTATCCTCAGCGGCGTGGCTGCCCGGCAACTGCCCTGTCGGACAACCGGTTAACTAGAGGCCACAGCGTCCCGTTCCTCTCGTACTAGGGACCCTTTCCCCTCAGGCAGCCCGCACTCCCAGCAGATAAAGTCCGACCTGTCTCACGACGGTCTAAACCCAGCTCACGTTCCCTTTTAATAGGCGAGCAGCCTCACCCTTGGCCCCTTATGCAGGGCCAGGATAGGAAGAGCCGACATCGAGGTACCAAGCCGCGGGGTCGATAGGGACTCTCGCCCGCGACGAGCCTGTTATCCCTAGGGTAATTTTTCTGACACATCCAGCCCCCACCAATGGGGAGCATGGATGATCGCTAAGCCCGGCTTTCGCCTCTGGATCCCTTGCTGTTTGGGATCCAGTCAGGCTGGCTTTTGCCCTTGCACTCTACGGAGGGTTTCTGTCCCTCCTGAGCCAACCTTAGGGCGCCCTTGATATCTTTTCAAGGGCGTGCCGCCCCAGCCGAACTGCCCACCTACCGTTGTTCCAGCCCACAAGGGACTGGTGAGAAACACGGTTGCAGAAAGTCGGTGTTCCATTGTTGCCTCCCCCAGTTCCCGGAGAAACCAGGATCGACGGCTCCCGACTACGCTCTGCATCCACAACCGTATTCCAGCGGCAGGCTGCAGTAAAACTCCACAGGGACTTCTTTTCCCGCTGGGAGTTCGTGGACTGTTCGTCCACGTTATGTGGTTTCACCGGGTACTACGCGGGGACAGTGGGGCCCTCGTTGATCCATTCATGCACGTCGGAACTTACCCGACAAGGCATTTGGCTACCTTGAGAGAGTCAGAGTTACTCCCGGCGTTTGCAGGCCCTTAGCCCAGTTGAACCCAGATTTCAGGTACCTGTACTGGCCAGGATTCAGAAGCCGTTCACACGCTTTCGCGCTTGCGGCTTCCTGTGTTTTTATTAAACAGTCGAGACCCCTTTGTCACTGCGACCTGCTCTCACAACACAAGGTTGAAAAAGCAGGCACCCCTTATACCAAAGGTACGGGGCTAATTTGCCGAGTTCCCTCGCATTAGTGTATACCCGATACGCCTTAGGTTTCTCGCCTAGGGACACCTGTGTCGGTTCTTGGTACGGTCACAGAGGATCCTTCCCAGTGCCCTTTTCAGTGGCTCCAGAGATCAGCTGAACCACCCTAAAACGGGCGGCTATTCCCGAGTTCGCCTGGTTCTCGCCATTACGGCACTCCCCAGGTTTATACGGTTAAACAAGGCGACAGCCCTGCTCAGCCTACCCCGAAACGTCAGGCGCTAGGCTTGCGTTGCCGCATGTACCTCTATGGTTCCGGAATTTTAGCCGGATTCCCTTGTTCGGCATAATCGGTTAAGTTATGTCTTAGGACCGACTTACCCCCGGCTGACGATCGTTGCCGGGGAACCCTTGCCCCTTCGGCGGAGAAGATTCTCACTTCTCTTTGCTGTTACTACCACCGGGATCCGCAATCCTAACCGGTCCACTGGACCTCACGGCCCAGCTTCTGCCCAGCTAGGACGCCCTCCTACCAGCGCAGCGCTAAGCTGCGTTCTGAGGTATCGGTGGCTGGCTTAGCCCCGTCAATTTTCGGGGCCGTCAGCCTCGGCGGGTGAGCTGTTACGCTTTCTTTGAAGGATGGCTGCTTCTAAGCCTACCTCCCCGCTGTCTGAGGCTGACGACGCCCTTCGGTTTGACATTTAGCCAGCACTTGGGGACCTTAACCTCAGTCTGGGTTGTCCCCCTCTCGGTCGTGGAGCTTACCCCCACTAACCCGTTTCCCGAGGTCTACGGCGCGGGTGGATTCGGAGTTTGAAAGGAAAGTGGACCCTTTCGGATCCTTGTTTTCCAATCAGTGCTCTACCCCACCAGCTACCTCGCTCAGGACTGGGCTCAGGCCCACTTCGGAGGGAACTAGCTATCACCAGACTAGATTGGTCTTTAGCCCCTATCCCCAGGTCTGGGGAACGAATTGCACGTCAGAACCCTTTCGAGCCTCCACTAGGCTTTCGCCTAGCTTCGCCCTGCCCAGGGATAGATCGTCTGGTTTCTAGTTTTAACGCTGTGACTTCGGGCCCTTTCAGACCCTGCGCCTGACAGCCTTGCGGCCGCTGCGCGCTTATCGGTTTCCCTTCGCTTACGGGCTTTTAACCCTTAGGCTTGCCACAACGTTGAACTCCCCGGCCCGTGTTTCTAGACGGAACGTGCAACCCTGGTCCTCCTCCCTCGTACTGCCGTTTCACAACGGTTTCCTTCGGGTGGATTCTGTCCTTCCGGGCTGCACACGTCTGTAACCGTCTGGTTTCAGGCACTTTTCACCCCCATTCCGGGGTACTTTTCAGTTTTCCGTCACCGTACTAGTGCACTATCGGTCTTGAGTAGTGTTTAGTCTTGGAAGTTGGTGACTCCCAATTTTCCGCACCCAACCCAGGGTACGGTAGTCTGGGACTTCAGCTCAACTCTTTCTGGTGTATGCTTAGGGGGCTGTCACCCTCTATGGCGGGCCGTTTCAGGCCACTTCAGCTTTGCCAGCGAAGAGGAAGCCGAGCCCTTAACCCTACATCTCCCACACTTTTCAGCATGGGATTCGGTTTGGACTTTTCCCGTTTCGCTCGCTGCTACTAGGGGAATCCCGTGTTTGGTTTCTTTTCCTCCCCCTACTAAGATGCTTCCGTTCGGGGGGTTTCCGCTCCGTAAAGGAGCACCATGACTCCGAAGAGCCATGGTGAGAAGTCTCATTCAGGCATCCCCGGTTCTATGGCTGCATGCGCCTACCCGGGGCGTTTCGCCGCTTGCCGCGCCCTTCTTCAGCTCTCAAGCCGAGCCATTCTCCAGACGGCGTGATATGTCGAGCCTTTGGTGGTGTCTATTGGCGTTTGGTGAAAACCTTTCGTATATGTGTGCGTCGCTGTTTGTTGCCTATGCGTGGTGTCATTTTGAATCCGCTTGTGATGGCGGTTCAGTTCACCCTTCACTCCATGTTCTTGCGAGCATGGAGTTGCATGTTTTTTGATGGCTTGGCGTATTTTGCCAAGACTGTCTTAGAAGCTGATTCGCAAAATATAAGGATATCGTAGTACGGTATAAGGGTTGCGAATGTTGTTTATGGTGTCGGATTAGTATCGTTTTGGCAAGCCGTTTTTGTTTCTGGTTTTTCAGCATCTTTTTGGTTAACCTGAATGCTAACGCATGACCTAACTGCTGTAGGTTTCTGGATGGTATTCTATAGGGTGTGTCGAAAAGTTCTTAAGTCCTTAACCGTTCCTCATAGCGGCAACATCTAGGTTTAAGTATTCGCTTGTTCCATCTATCTGGAACGGCTAAGTTAACCGGAAAATCTAAACCCCCGATTGAGAGGTGAAAAAAGTATGGAATACGTATACGCTGCCATGCTCCTTCACAAAGCAGGCAAAGAAATAAACGAAGAAACCCTAACAGGCGTTCTCTCAGCGGCAGGCATAACCGCCGACCCAGTACGCGTAAAAGCCTTAGTCGCCTCACTCAGCGAAGTTAACATCGACGAAGCAATCAAAGCCGCACCAACCATGATGGCCGCCCAACCAGCAGCCGCAGCAGCACCAACTGCAGAAACCAAAGCCGCACCGCCAGAAGACAAGAAGAAGAAAGCCGAAGAAGAGAAGCAGAAAGAAGACGCAGCACTCGAAGGATTAGGCGCACTATTCGGGTAAAAACCCGCCACTTATTTTCTAAACCTTTTCCCCAACTACAACTTTACTTTTGTTTTTCCGCTCAACGAGTAGCTTCCAGGTCACAATAGGCAACCAACCAACAATAATCATCACAGTCCCTGGAAACGCGCCAAACTCCGTGCTCAACAACAAAGCCTCAAAAACCGCAAAGCTCAACGTCATCGTCACAGCAGAAATCAATGCAATCTTCTTGCCATACTTCTTGTAAGTCTGCGTCGCCAACGTCCCCGCAAAGAAGAAATCACCCAATCCCAATGACAAGTAACTGACACCCTGCGCCGTGAAAACCAAAGGAATAATCGGCAACGAAATCAGCACCGGTAAACCCAATCCTGCAACGTGCTCAGCTGCTTGAACCATGAAACCAGTAACCAACACCAAAACCATGTCCATCACCGTAAGTAATGCCGCAAAAACAAACGTAACTTTCCATGTAAACAAAGACGCCAAATACAACGTAATCAACACCGCAAACAACGCCCCACAAACATCCAACAAAACCAAAGAAAATAAAGGCACAGGCTCATACATGAACAAGAAGAAAACAATCAAAAACAACACAGTCGGAAACACACCAAGATACCATCTAGACGTACTCTCTCCCTTGAACTGCTCATACAAAACCGTGCCAAAAGCGCATGCCGCCAAACCAACAGCTGCCAAACCCCCAAAAAACATCAAAGAACCATCCCCGTAAATATTGAACAACGCCACAACACCGGCAGCCAACCCAGCCAAACCAATACCCAAGAAGAACAACTGCGCGCGCCTCCGTCTCATCCCCGAGAACAAATATGAAAAAGTAAACAGCAACGATGAATAAGAAAAAAGAAACACCGCTACCAACGCGAACCCCGGCACAAACACAACAATCGACACCGCCACCGCAGATAAGCACCACAAACAAAACCGCATCCCGAGATCGAAACTCCCGCTCTTCAAAGGTCGTCTTCAACTTCGGTTCCACACGCTTAGTCAAGAGCAACGCCGCCAGCGTCACCGCAAACAGCATCAACGGCATAGCAACATCGAAAGTCAACATATCTGAACCAGTTAAGGCATCAGGAATTTAAACGTTAAAACCCAAATGAGACTTCCAACTGGGCTACCGATCTGATAACCGTTTAATGAAAAAAAAGAAAACCGGGATAACCCCGGCTTACTTTCTGGTTCTCGGACACGCCATTATGTAAAGCCTAGAATAATTGATGCTCGCTAACTTGTCAATTTCGTTGAAGTAGACTCTTTCCAACTCCTCAATGTTCTCCGTTTCAACTTTTGCGATAGCATCCCAGTCGCCCAGAACAACCCGCGCCTCTTTCACGGCTTTGATCTTCTTGATGCTTTGAAGGAATACCTTCTTCTTCGCAGGCTTCAGGCTGAAAAGAATGTAACCTGTTTCCATCAAACCCACTCCTACTCCAGCACCTTTTCATCTACGCACAAGAGAGTGAGCGTAGATTCAACACCCTCAATCATATGTATCTCCTCCATAACCATATTTTCAATGTCATGAATCTTGGGCATGTCCAGCTTTAGGACCGCGTCGAAGTCACCGAAAAGCAAATGCGCGTCCTCAACTCCCTTCATCCTCGAAATTTTCTCAAGCACCGAACGACTGAAACCACAAACGTCCGATTGCGTAGCGATTTTGATCAAAACATAGGCTTCCACTTTGTGCACCCTAATTTGAGATTGAGTCTTAAAATATTAAAAACTTTCCCACTTGACGACATTTCGCAAGCTGTGTTAACGGCTAAATTGAACGTTCAAAACCGCCAACGTCGCAAGTAATGCTTCCTCCGTCCGCACAGTCTCCGTGCCTTGACTGGGAACCGAATTCACCATGAAATCCATGAGCGCTTCCAAACGCACGCCTTCATCCTGCGCGATCTCTGGCAAGCCTCTCGTCGGCGAACCGAATATTACTAGGATACTGCCAGCGTCTTTCCATCGGCGCCCTATTACGTCAGCAACCTCGGCAAACGCACTGCCATTTCTCGACGTACCCAAAACAAGATCAGCCTCTGCGGCCTCCACCACGCACTTCAGAGAACGCCTCTCTACCTTGAGCGTGTACCCCCAGTAGTCAGGAATATCCGCGCGATTAGCCACCTGGACCTCGACCCGACCAGCAGCCCTCACCACTTGCAAAGTCAAACGCTCACCCATCACATACTGTGTTTCCCTCAACAGCGCAGGCTCCTCCACACCTACATCCACCAGCAAACCCTCCTTCGTATCGGAAAGGACGACGCCTTCTCGGTATTGGCCAGCCCGCAAATCCCGTGTTTTTCCGCTCACAGGATGATGCGGAGTCCGCAACGGCGGCAACACTCCCGCAAACTGCAACCGCGGCTCAATCCCGAAAAGCCGTTTACGCAAGTACTGCGGAGTCTCCAAGTACCTAAGCAAAGTGGCAACAAAATCCAAGTCCATATCTTGGGCAGCCTTCGGGCTGTCACGGTAAACCACGATTTCGTCAACCCTGAAAATCGCCGCTGCCCTGCCAATCAAGCCTATCTTTGCGGTTTTCTCCCTCAGGTGCGGCGTGTCCGAAATGACCGACGCTGGTACCGCAATGGTCAGCTTTTTCTTGTCCATCAACGTTTTTTTCTCCTCGCGATGAGCAGGTTCTGGTCTGCGTTCAGCTTAAAAGACGAAACCCGATATAAGATTGCTTGTGGAAAAATGACGCTGAAAACACCCAAGTCAATGCTAGACGATGTTGAAGAAATTAAGAATGTCGACAAGAGCAACATGATCGAGTTCAGCATCGAAGCCGCTAGAGCACTATCGTCAAGCAGCCAGATTAGCCGAGAAAATCGCCGTGAACTACGCCAAACCCGACAACATCATCGTCGCGGGCATGGGCGGCTCAGCCATCGGCGGTGAACTCCTCAAAGACTACGCACGAAGCCAAACGCCCGTTCCTATCGAAGTTAGCAAAGAATATTTGCTTCCAGCCTACGCCAGTCAACGCACCCTTGTCGTGGTCGTCAGCTACTCAGGACGACACAGAGGAATCTCTCAGCGCTTTCCTCGACGCGCAACGAAGGAAATGCATGGTTTATTGTATAAGCTCCGGTGGAGAGCCTCCTCGAATTCGCCGAGAAACTCAACGTGCCGCACTTGCACGTTCCCGCAGGAATGCCTCCCCGCGCGGCTTCACCATATTTGCTCGTGCCGCAGTTGGTTTTGCTTGAAAAGATGCGGTTGGTTTCAGGAGTGTCTGAAGGGTTAAACGAAACACCGAAGATTTTGGAAAAGGTTAGTGGTGAGAGCGCGCCTGAAAAACCCGAGGAATCCAACCCTGCAAAGTCGTTGGCTTCGGGAATCAACGGCACAGTCCCCGTTGTTTACGGCTTCGGAATCTACCGCGGCGTGGCACAACGTTGGAAGCAACAGTTCAACGAGAACGCTAAAGTGCCCGCCAAATGGGAGGTTTTCCCCGAACTGAATCACAACGAGATTGTGGGCTGGGAAAAAGCAGGAGCCCTTGCAAAACGCTTCTCGACGGTATTTCTTAGAGACAAGAGCGAGCCTGAAGAGGTTCGTAGCAGAATCGAAATAACCAAAAACCTCATGCCGAAAGCCTCGAAGAAGTTCGAAGTGTGGAGCCAAGGCAAAAGCACCTTGGCGAAGATGCTGTCCACCATCCTCGTAGGAGACTTCACAAGCATCTACCTCGCAGTCCTGCGCGGCGTAGACCCGACGCCAGTCCAAACAATAGTCACGCTGAAACAGAAACTTGGCGAAACAGGAACGAAAGAAAGGATAATTCAGGAACTCGAAAAGCTCAAGCCTGTTCGGTCGTGAACTTCTTGAATTCTCCCTCTGCAGCTTCAAGCGTCAGCATCTTTGGTGGATGTTTGAACCCGTAAGCACAGACAGGGTTTATCGCGCCCTTCTGTTTCTTGTTCAACGCCAATTTTAACGCGCGGATCACATCGAAGAGGACGCTGCCAGCGTTCGGCGCGTCAACCGTGCAGAACTTGAGGTCAATCTGCATTGGCGCGTTGCCGAAGTAGGTGCCGCTTATCCAGAAGTAGCTGTCGCGCTTGTTCTCCAGGAAATCCACGTAGTCCGTTGAGCCTGCAACGACTTCGGCTTTGTAAGGCAACGACGAAGCCACTGACTCGGTTTTGATGGCACGTTTCATGTCGCGAGTTCTGCTGTGTGTGTCCAACGATTCTGTTCCGCCGCCAACGTCCAGCTGATAAGTTTCAATGATTCTGACGCCGTTCATTGATAACAGATTCAACAGAGTTTTGTGCAGAGCGGTTGAACCCACCTGATCGACCAAGTCGTCACCCACTACAGGAAACCCAGCATCTGCGAAACGCTTCGCCCATCCTGCGTCGCTGGCGATGAAGTTGGGGGTGGCGTTCACGAAGCCGCATCCCACTTTCAGCGCTTGCTCAGCGTACCATCGTGATGCTTCGGCTGCGCCGCTCGGCAGCAAGTTAACAATGATTTCGGCTCCGCTTTCCTTCAGAACCTTTGCAACGTTTGAGTCGGGGTTTTGCTGACGTTGAACGATGTTTTTCGTGGAGTCGCCGACGCCGTCCAGCAACGGTCCTTTGTTAACGATGACGCCTGTAGATTTTGAACAGTGGCGATTTTTGGCGCGTTGTTTGGCTTAGCGAAGATGGCTTCAGCCAAGTCTTTTCCGACTTTTCGTTCGTCAACGTCGAAAGCTGCGACGACTTGGATGTCTTTTGGGGCTAAGCCTCCGATTTTGGGGTTTCTTAGACCCGTGCAATCCTCGGGTTTCTCGAGTTTTTCATAATAGTGTAAGCCTTGAATGAAGGCGGAAGCGCAATTGCCTATGCCGATTAGTGCGACTTTGACTTTTGGCATTCTTTGCCACCCTGTTTGGCATTTCTTAACTGTGTTTGTCTTATAAAAGCCTACGCTGCTTCGTCCGCAAAAGGGTGATTTTCAAGAGAGAATTCTTGAAGACAAACACATGTGGGAAAACATAAATACTTCTCTGAATCCGCCGAACGCCTAATCCGCAAACGCTTATTTGTTCAGGACAAAGAGCAGGGATTCACGGTAAACGTTTTAATCTCGTCGCCTCACTTAAACTCAAAAGGGTAGTAAGATTGAACGACGAAGTAAAATGCGACAAAGTCCCCGTGCGACAAGTTCACAGCCGTCAACGAGTTAGCTCGCCGCCGCGGTTTCTACTGGCAATCTTTCGAGATTTACGGCGGTGTTGGCGGCTTCGTAACCTACGGCCCACTGGGCGCAAGGCTCAAACAAAACATCGAGAACAAACTCAGAGAATTCTTCGTCACGCGGCTGGGCATTCTCGAGATGGAATCCTCAGTAATCGCACCAGCCAAGGTTTTTGAGGCTTCAGGACACGTGGACCACTTCAAAGAACCCATGGTGGAATGCTCAAACTGCCACAAGCGCTTCCGAGCCGACCACCTGCTGGAAGAAATCGCAAAGACAAGCTGCACCGAAGCAGAGAAAATGAGCCTAACCGAAATCCAAGACGCCATAGAAAAAAACAACATTCTCTGCCCCGAGTGCGGCGGCACTTTCAAACCGCCCCAGCAGTTCCTAACCATGTTCGAAACAACCATCGGACCATACACAGGCGCCAGAGGATACGGAAGACCTGAAGCGGCGCAGAACATATTCGTCGAGTTCAACCGATTATACGCCGCCGCGCGGGAGAAGCTACCGTTCGGCGTGATTCAGATAGGACACGCTCTCCGAAACGAGATTTCGCCTCGGCAGGGCTTGATAAGGCTTAGAGAATTCACCATAGCTGACTTGGAGTTCTTCTTCGACCCTGAAGAGCCAAAATGCCGTTTCCTCCCAGACGTGGAGAACGAAACGTTGCGGCTCCTTCTGGCTGGACCGAGACAAAATGGCGTAGAGGAACCGATAGAAATCACCGTCAAAGAAGCCCTCGAGAAAAAAATTATCCTTGCCGAGTGGCAAGCGTTCTTCATGGCGATGGCCAAGAAGCTGCTCGTGGAAATCGGCGTTCCCCCCGAAAAACAGCGGTTTATCGAGAAATGCCCATGGGAGAAAGCTCACTATTCAAGCCAGAGCTTCGACCAAGAAGTCTACGTTGACCGTTGGGGCTGGGTGGAAGTTTCAGGACACGCTTACCGAACAGACTACGATTTGGGCTGCCACACGAGAGCGAGCGGCTCGGACCTCAGAGTTTACAAGGAATACGAGACCCCTGTGGAGACGGAACAATACGTCGTGAAACCTGTAATGGCTAAGCTTGGACCCGCGTTCAAGAAAGAAGCGGCGAAGGTTGGGGAGTTGCTTTCGAAAGTTGATCCCGATGTCCTTTCGGCTTCTCTGAAAAAAGACGGCTACTTCATGACTGGAGAATACAAAATCCTTCCGGAGCATGTTAACGTCTCTGTTCAGAAGACAGTCACCCGAGGAAAACGTTTCATCCCGCACGTAGTCGAACCCAGTTTCGGTTCGGACAGGCTCTTCTATGTGGCACTGGAATACGCTTACAACGTGAAAGAGGACCGCGTTGTCATGAGCTTCCCAAGAACCATCGCGCCCACACAACTTGGCATTTACCCGTTGGTAAGTAAAGATGGCTTGGATGAAAAAGCGATGCAAGTCCACAAGTTTCTTGTTGAAGAAGGTTTCACAGTCGAGTTTGATGAAGCAGGCTCCATAGGAAGACGCTACGCCCGCGCTGACGAAGCTGGCGTTCCTTTAGGGATAACGATAGACTACGACACTCTGAAGGATGGCACGGTTACGATTCGGGACCGCGATTCGTGGCAGCAAGTTAGGGGTAAAATCGAGGACTTGCCTCGACTATTACACGGGTATTTTCAGGGAAAAACGAGCTTCAGCGAGATGGGACTTTCTTTGCCAACGTAGGTAGCTAGCTTAATAATGCACATCCTACTACCTGTTATTGTATTTAGCAATTTCAACGGCGGGAAACGAGTTTGGTTCTACCAGCAGAAACGGAAGAGCGCGTAAAACGCAGAGCCCTGAACGCATGTCAGGACAACCTACGCAAGGTGGTCGATCTGGAGCGAAAAATCCCGCAGATGGCCGAGTTCTTTGCCACTGGCGAGAAAAACGGCGCTCGCCAGCTTTTTAGCGAAATTAAACTTGGCGAAGAGGAAGTAATCAAAGCCCGACGCTTAGTGTCCCAGGAGCTAGCTGAAATAGGCGCCATTCTGATAAGCAGAGAAGACTTTCTAAGGTTCACCAACTTAACTAGTGAAATCGCGGATTTCTCTGAAGGAATAGCTTTTTACTTGGTCGAGATAATGGAGCACAACTGGACGGTGCCCAGCGACATAAAACGAGACATAGTGAAACTCTCCGATGCTGTGCTCGACTCGGTACTTAAGCTCAGAGAGACGATGATGGTTCTAACCTACGGACCAAACAAGACTCTTGAGAAAGCAAAGGATGTGGAAACAGCCGAACGAGTCGTGGACGACTTATACCGTGCACTTGCCATAAAGGTTCTCAGCAATAAACTCGACATGCCGGTCACTCTTCTGTTGAGAGATGTTCTTCAACTCTTGGAGAACTCAGCTGACAAGGCGGAGGATGCTGCTGATGCTGCCCGGACACTTTCCTTCATAATGTGAGAGACCGACAAAGGTATGCCGAAAATCAAGGTTGAGTTAATCGAGAATTTCCTCGTCGTCTGGGATCCCACTGAAGGCTCGCAACTTTATAAGAATGGCTTTTACGGGAAACCGCTTGGAATCGCAAAACCGAAGATTCCGGAGTTTAAGGTTCCGTTAATCTTGGATTTGATGGAAGGTGTGTACCTAGCGGAGAAAGGAACTATCACGATTCGGGAAGCTGGGGAAAACAGGAAGGTCGGACTGAAGAAACTTAAGGAGAAAGCCAAACAGCTCTATGACGAGTTTGATGAGAAATACGCTGTGTACCAGGACCTGCGCGAAAGCGGCTTAATCGTAACGCCAGGCATCAAGTTCGGGTGCGACTTCGCCGTCTACAAGTATGGTCCAGGCGTTGAACATGCGCCTTATATGGTTTCGGTGAAGGATGCGGGTTCGGAAATCTCTGCAACGGAAATCGTTAAAGCAGGTCGTTTAGCGACCACGGTCAGGAAGCGTTTTATTATTGCGGTCCCTGATCTAGCGGCGGAGAAAACTAATTACCTAATTTTTAAGTGGTTTAAGGCTTAAGCTGCGTCGTCATCAGGACTTGGTTCTGGAATTCTCCTCTTACTTCTTGATGTGGATAAATCTTTGTTGCTTCGAGCCTGCATCCTTCGTCTATTATGACGTCGTCTGCGATGACTGAAACGGAACATATCTTGGTGCGTTTCTGTGCGCTAGAATGAACAGTGACGTGTCTGCCGATGATGCTGTCTGTCACTTCGGCTTTTTCGCCGATTATGACTCTGTCCATGATTGCGGAATTCTCGATTATTGCGCCTTTTTCAACTCTTGTGAAGTTGTCGATGCAGGAGTTGACGATTCGGGCGCCTTCCTCTATTTGGCAATGTCTCCCAATGAGAACTGCTCCTTTGATTTCGATTTTTTTCTGTTCGATTTTTTGAATGATTTCTTGGCGTCTCTTTTCTGAGTCGTTGCTTTCGCCCTGTACCCATACAGGTTTTTTCTCGCTGATTCTTCCCCCGAAATCAGTTAACATGCTGAAGCCTCCGCAGAGTAGTTTCTTCATGGCTTCCAAGTAGTTTTTGGGGGTGCCTACGTCGAACCAGTTTCCCTTTAGTTTGTAACCGTAGACTGGGCGTTCAGTTTCCGTTAGGTACGGTATGAAGTCGTAGCCGAAGTCTAAACGGTTTTTCTGCTCAATGATTTGTTTGATGCCTTTTTCTTTGAATATCTTTTTTGTTTCGAGGTGAGAGCACGTACAAACCCGTGTTGGCGAGGTTGCTGGGTGCATCTTTCGGCAGGGGTTTTTCGACGAAGCATCGTATGCGGTTGTTCTTGTCGATGTCGGCGATTCCGAATCCTTCGACATTAGTGACTTCACGTAGGACGATGGTCATAGTCGCTGCTTTTTCTCTGTGGAATCGAAGGAGGTCTTTGACGTTTATGTCGAATATGTTGTCGCCCTGCACGGCGAAGACGGGGCTGTTGATTTCGTAGTAGTCCATGTTTATTCTTGCGGAGTCGGCGCTTCCGAGGTCTTCCACGTTCGGCTGGTACTTGATGTGGATTCGGGGCTTGATGTTGTACCTTACGCTGAACCCGTATCCTGATTCGAAATAGTCATACAGGTCTCTGTAGTTGGTGTAGCCTTTCACGCCGAAGATGAAGTGGCGTATTCCCTGGTTGGCAAGTTGGAGTAAGGTGAATTCCACGAGCGGTCGGTTCAATAAGCGCAGGCAGGCTTTGCTCGTTTCCGCCGTGAGCGGCAGAAGCCTTGTTGCTTTTCCGCCAACAGGGATTATCACTCGTATTTTTTCAGGGTCGTAGCTGTCGCCGACGAGGGGAGCATAGTTTTCGCCCAAGAGAATTCACCAACAAAGTATGCAGTATAGTACTTGCTGTGGGAGTTTTAAGCTTTTCAAGCCTGATTTGCGGTCTTGATCTAGTTTCCTTTAGGTATCTGATAGCCATTTGTCAGCTTTCAGAGCAAAATCCCTTTATGGGGTGGGTTTGCGCCGTAGTGCTTTCTGGACAGCACATCAGTTAGTCCTTCCTGCGTGCTGCTACTACAGGAATAACTTCCGATTCTTCGCGTGGTTCTCCTGCTAAGATAGTAACAGCTTCCGATTCTTCGGGTTCCTCTTCTTCGATAGAACCATATGCTGACGGCGAGTGGGTTTGCTGAACTTCTGCCAACCGGGTCTGGTCTTCGGTCACTATGAAATCAAACATCTTTCTAATATCCTGCAAAGTAGCTTTCTCATCGAGAAAAGAAGCTCGACTCGCCACCAAACGATGAGGGTAATAATACAGTGCAAAAAAGCGTTCGTTTTTGAATGGTGTTTTTGATTTTTCCTCTCTGATTTCAAACCAAGTCATTTTTTCGCGTTCAAAAATGAGCTTCAGCTTACCGGCTAGTGCCAAGTCAGAATCAGTGAAAACCTGTTTTCCTTTGGAATTCTTCAAATTAGTGGCGTATGCTATCGGAGTGTAGAAATAGATTTCGCTTTTGAGTGGCTGTACGAATGTAACATCTTGTATTTGCCTTTTACTTTTACCGAACATCTTAATCCATAAACTGTGCCTAGCGCACGCCTCTTATGAGTTATGAATTTGGACATTAGATTTCATCTCAGTAGAAGTTCAAGCGACATGCGCTGACACTATATATCTGGATAATATGGTGTTTCGTATGGTCTAAAGGTGTGGGCGAAACTATTTTTTCTTGCTGAGGACGGCTTTTCTTTTCTTAAACTCTTTAACAAGAGACTCCCAGTACTCAAACGTATATGGAGTGCCCGAATCCTTGCGCATGCCATTGATTATTTCTTCATTACCGTCCCAAACAGATTCCGCAACGTCCCCCCAAAAATCAAAGACCAAGTCAATTTCCACTAGTTTCCTGGAAACAAGCAAGCCGATACCTTCAAAATAATTTCCTAGAAGCTTAAGCGACCTTTGTTCGGGTTTTCCATCGTATTTTGCAAGGTAATCTTTGTAGTCGGTGTACTCTGCGGAGCAAACATTACTTATTGCTTCTTGAATATCCTTGGCGTCCATGCTAAACCATGGAGAAAGCGTGATAATACTCTCGGTTCGTCTCATTCTACGCTGGTGTCGAGTCTCAATCAAGTAGTAAATCGCGCTGCCTGCTACGCTGGCTGAGGCAATCAAAACAGATACCGTGGGGATATCGAGATTGATT
The DNA here is from genome assembly GCA_963749465.1 of Candidatus Bathyarchaeota archaeon. GTDB lineage: Archaea > Thermoproteota > Bathyarchaeia > Bathyarchaeales > Bathycorpusculaceae > UBA11855. Next base: position 202,550 of record CAVVMH010000006.1, read on the forward strand.
GACATAGGATTCAACTATGTCCATGATAAGATAGTTTTTGGATTTGAGTTTTGCTATTTGTGTGCAACTTATCTGCAATGCGTTCAGACTTTTGGTTTGTCGTCTGGAACGTTCGAGGTAGAATGCAAGCGACAGCCCAGCCCGCAATGTTTGGTTCTATTATTTGGAACAGTCTGTTCTTGTAATTGGATTGTTTTGTTCTAATGCATGGTGTTAAATTAAACATTGCAAGTGTATACGAACAGGGTGAGAGAAATAATGTTAGCAAGAAAAGGCGACGCGAAAAAACTTCTCGTGTCCGTATTGCTGATTGCGCTGGTTTGCTCCCCTGTAATCTCGATGGCACTAGCAACTCCTGATGCTGGCAATGCTCAAGCCCCAGACAGTTCAGCCGCAACCGATGACGGTCAGACGCTTTATGCTTCCGAGGATAACGTTACGACCTCCTCAAATGATGACCCAATGCTTATCCAACCCAGAGAAGATAATAGCACAACCAACGGTGATTCTTCCGCTATCCCTACCGAAAGCGGGGAGTCAAACGATGAAAACTCGCTTATCGCTACCCAAACGGGATTCGATAACACCGCTGCAATAGTCTTGGCTGTGTGCTTGGCAGTGATGGTAGCAATTGGCGCAGGTGTCGTCGTCTTCTGTAGGCGCAAAAAATGAGCAAATGAGAAGGTATTAACCAAAAACCTTTCTTTTTTTTGGAAAAAATGGCTTTGTTCGTTTGGAACGTATCCCTTCATGTCTGCTTTCCGAGCCAAGCGAGGGAAGCTTGGGGGTCTTGCAGGGGGTCTTGGTTCCCTACAAAATTTCACCCCGAAGCTTGGGTTTATGTCAAGCGACGACAGCGAGCACTTCTACGTATGCTGAACAGAGGAGACCTCGAAGAAAAAAAGAAAAAATGGAATTGTGTATTATGTCGCTGAAAACGCTGCAATCATGCGGATGCTGCCGAGATACATTACCGCATCGTCTGGTCCTAAATACCTTATAGCAGTTGCGTAGAAAGTATATTTGTTGCCTGATGTTACAGGGTATGCTGCTTGCGCTGTCATATCAAAATGTACCCATTCGCTTGTTGGACCAGTAATTGTTGTTCCATGATAGGCAATGTCAAGATTATTCCAATTTGGAGAGGTTGCTGAGGTCCCAAGATAAATTCCACATGAATTGTTGTTATACATTTGAACATAGCCTACGTGAAATGTAACAATGACAACACCATTTGCGGGGGCGGTAATGGTAACGTTGGTAATCGGTGTTGGATTAACAGTTGCATTGACAAAGAGGATGCTGGATGAATTGACAGTCGTGACTCCTGGCGGACCTTGAATTCCCTGCGGTCCCTGAGAACCTGTTGCTCCAGTAGCCCCAGTTGCTCCTGTAGGTCCTGTTGGTCCTGCTGGTCCCATAGCTCCAGTTGCTCCTGTTGCCCCAGTTGGTCCTGCAGCTCCTGTAGCACCAGTTGCCCCTGTGTCGCCTTTGTCACCTTTTTCGCCTTTCTGTCCCACTGTCAAAAGTGAAGATAGTCCTACTGAGATTAGACTCGCAATGAGTATCGCAGCCACCAAACCAATAACGAAAACTACCGTGGTTACTCCTTTAGTTGTTCTTCTCAAGAAATCACCGCTTCCCTATCTAAAACACCATGCTTATAAGATTTCTTGGTCTGGGTTTATGTCAAGCGACGACAGGCGCGCGCCTTAACTCCCTTAGAGCACTTCGTCTATGTTTTCTCGCCATTCCTTGAGCATATCTCGTGATTCGGGAAACAACTTTAATGCTTCCTTGACATTTCTGTTGCTTGTTTTCTATTTCTCACGCTGGTTTCTTGAAGTATGTTATTCCTTCAGCTTGGCACACTAAGATACAGTCATCCTTGATTGCTTGCTCGATTTCTGCTTGGTTGTGGGCTATTACGGGTATCCAAGTTATGCTCTTCTCATCAAATAGGCTTATGTAATGCTCGGTTTGTTCAACGTGTTTGTGTCCTAAGAGTTGTTTCACTAAGAGTAAGTTATTGGTTAGGTGATAGGTTTTGGATGCTTTGAAGCGTCTAAAATCATAAAGCTGTATTTGTTTTAGTTCTGGCATATCGTATTCGTCTGCTATTCGGTTTCGGTAATGTCTATAATTGTTTCCTAAGTTGTCTGATGTTCCATTGTATAGTGTGTCTGTTTGCGGTTAGATTCTTCTTTTTGATTAGATTCTTAGGAGTTCTAATGATTTGGTTTGAGTTGTCCTTCTCTTCCGATGGTGTGTTTTGCTCCTGTGATTGATACGTTTCCTGTTGATAGGTCAATGTCTTTGAGGGTTAGCCATGTTAATTCTTTGGGGCGTTGTCCTAAGTCTTTGCTTATGGATAGTTTTAGTGCCATTTCGATTCTTGCATGGTTGATTAGGAAGTCTATTAGTTCTTCTTTTGGTGCTTTGCGTTTTTTGCTGTATCTTTGGTAAAATGGCTGTTCCCATGTTAGATCTAATGAGCGCATGTAGACATGCGTAGGCTTCGATTAGGTTTTCTTTGTGTCCGTTTGAGCATTTCTTTTCGATATGTAGAGTTTGACTTCTTCGGGGTTCGGTTGTGTTGCAGTTTCTTTGCAGGTGTCTTAAGAGCTTTGCTACTTTTTTGATGGTGGTTTCTTCGTAGGCGTTTTTCTTCATCCAGAGCATTACGTATTGACAATGTTCATATCTGACTGGGATGCTGTTTATCTAGCGGGGGATGATGTCGCCGTCCCAGTCTGATTGGGAAAGATGACGAACTGAGAATTTGACAGACCCCTTGTAAAACGCTTTCACCGGCGATTTCTCTTGTTGCGTCTTGTTTGGACGCATTGCTAGGTTTTCGTAAAGATCCAAGCTTCCTGTGATGCTGCCTGAAACGCTTTCAAAAAACTAACGAATGGGGAACCGATTCGGCTACATGCAGTCAATCATCTTGGTGCACGTGAGACATCCTTCAGGTATGGCGGTGCCCTTCTGGCGTTTCTTCAAGTAGCCCATATAGTAGGGGCAGGGTTGCGTTTCTTCTAATTTGCTGGTTTCGACGGTTGCGGTTTCTTCAATCTCCTGAGGCATCTCTTCTTCTTCCTCGAGGGATTCGTCGGTTTCCGTTTTTCTTTCGTGTTCCACGTCGCCAACTTTTGTGAGGCATCTGGGGCAAGCGTAGTATTCTTCGATTATGCTGCCTGAGTGCAATTCTGCTATGAGGGGTTCGCGGTATTCTTCTCCGCAGACATCGCATGCAGAATTTTCTTTTGTTTCTGATTGGGTTTGGTTTCTTTCCACTTTGAGACCTTCTGGTTCGGTTTAATCATATCTTATATAGCAATATTTAATAAACCTTTTCTGCCACCCGTACAACACAAAAACGCAACGCAAAACAAAAATTTGCCTAACCTCAAATGTTAAATTCAAAAAAAGCAATTGTTTTTACGGATACCCTTCCTACCGCCCAAAGGCGAGAACATTGACAGATATAGAGTTTGAATGCCGAAAATGCAAAAAAACAGTCTCTTCAGAAAAGTATAAAATGAGTCATTTCTGCCCAGATTGTTACACATTTCTTCAGCCACGCCCTCAACCGAGACATTGGCTGTTCCAGTTTAACCCCACAACATATAGATGGCTTGACAGAATCAAAGAAACAATGGACCCTGAGCAATGGCTAGTAAGCCAACACTCAAAACGAATTCGGGAAGGCGATATGGTGGCCATTTGGGGGTCTGGGTTGAAAGCTGGAGTATACGCTATAGGTCAGGTAGTGACAAAACCAGCAAGAAAAACCCTCAACGCAGATCAACAAAAATATTTTCTCGCAAAAGAAGACATAACCAAGTTTTGTGAAAAACACAGCGTCATAGTAAAATACTCAAAAGTCATTTTCGATAAACCTCTCCTTCAAGACGAATGTAACAAAGACCCTATTCTCTTGGAATTGCAAGTTCTAATGAATCCTCAAGGTACAAACTTTCGACTCACAACCGAACAATGGAATAGAACAATAGAATTGATTGAACAAAGAGGTTACTAATGGGAAGTGGGCCGGACCGGATTTGAACCGGTGATCTTCGCCGCGTGAGGGCGACGTCCTACCAAGCTGGACGACCGGCCCAGGTCTATGCTGGATTCAAAATACATATCTCGGCTTCATAAAACCTTTCCCCACCTAAACCGAATCAGAAGTAGAAGGTGCATTGCTTGCGTAAGGTCAAAGAAGAAACATACAAAGAACCCCGTAAACACGACCGTTTCCTCATGTTCCTGTTTTTCCTAGCTACGGCTTTGATAGGATACGTCCTGACAAATCACGTAGCCTTGTTAGGCGTATAGCGCTGTAGACTTAGGTCCAATTACTTTCTCAGCGAAGCAGACAAACTTTTTTCGAGAAAAATAATAGAAGAGGAACATAGCCGTTAGGCTAAGTTTGGTTTTGCTATCTTTTTCTCAGCAGAATGACTACGGCTAGAGCAATTGCGATGATTAACGCTATGGCTGCGGTTGCGATACCGTACAGTATCGGCATGTTGTCTGTTGTTATTGCTGGTCCGTTGTTGCCGGGTTGTTTCGTGCACTGGATCTACTGCAAGTCCTGTTTCAGCCCATGAGCTGAAGTAGGATTCGCTTCCTGCGAACGATGCAGTTATCTTGGTTGTGTCTGCTTTCGTGGGTGTCCATTTGAAGCTGAAGGTGTCTCAAACAAACAAAGCCAATTGACTTATCTCAGAGAATATGCTGAAAACTGAGAAGAAGAACCACTTTTCTCGTCCAAACGGGACTTTAGTAAAATCTGCTGAAAACTTGCAGCAAGATTGGTTCAGAAAACTTTAAAGCTCATCATTTCATTCTTGGATGTGGTCACTCCCAGCACAGGTGCCGAGGTAGCTCAGCCTGGGAGAGCGCTCGGCTGAAGACCGAGTCGTCGCAGGTTCAAACCCTGCCCTCGGCACCAAACAGCTTCTTGTTCTGCAGTGACTGCTCAACGACCTTCTCTATTCTTTGATTTCGCGTCCGTTCTGTTTTGGCGCTGATTACCCAGCCGATGTACATGTTCCTGTAAGAGTTGGCGAAGTTCTGGAAATTACTCCAGGCTTTCTCTTTCTTTCTTAAAGCTTTTTCCAAATCGTTGGGGATAGCGTCTTTGATCTTGTTTGTGTAAGCGCTTTCCCAAGAGCCCGACGTCTTCGCTTTCTCAATCGTGGCTATGCCTGCCGACGTCATTTTGCCGAGCTTGAGTAGTTTCTCGGCTCTTTCCTTGTTTATTTTCGACCAAACACTTTTTGGTTGACGTGGAGAAAACCTAACGGCGAATTTCTCTTCGTCGATTTTCTTCAGCTTGCCGTCTATCCAGCCGAAGCATATGGCTTCCTCAACAGACTCTCCAAGGCAAATCCCTCTCTTAATGGAAGTTTTCTTGTGATACAGCAGCCAAACGTGATCTTTCTTGTCGTGGTTTTGACCTAGCCAATTTCTCCATTCGTTTCTGTTCGTAAAATTGAGTGCATTATCCATGGTTGTATGTTGGTTTTTGGAGCCTATAAGATTTGGTGCTGCGGTTATTTTTTCCGTTTGTTCTTCTTAGATATATCGAGTTTCGGAATATGTCGAAGCTTAAACGAAGGTATATATTAAGTATTGCTACACCAGATGTAGGCGTGTAAAACACAAATACCGTTCAACAGAAATACACGAGGAACCTGAAAATGACCGAAACCATCGTCATGGAACCAATCCGTATAACCAGTGAAAGCAAGAAAGAATCGCCAAAGAATCGGCTAGACATGACAATAATGGAAGCCGTAGACGAAAGTCTTGCATCTTTTGGAGAATCCGTTAGGAAAGTCGTTTATTCTCAACTCCAAAATAACTACAACTTACCGAAGCAAGAGATACCAACCAGAATTGAAGAGTTCGCCGCCGCAATCGATGGAATATTCGGAGCCGGCGCACGCTTAATCGAGGTGAAAATCATCGAAACCCTGTACACAAAGGCTAAAGGGTTCCTTTACGTCCCGAAGAAGAAGGATTTGCTGTTTAAGGAATATGTGCAAAATCTCCGCCACTTCTTGGCTACCTCCGTAACCAGCTAAGTGCGCTTTTCCATGAGTTTTTGAGTTTTTAGTAGATGTGTTGAACAGTTTGTTCCGTGACTCCCGCGAAGGCTAAAAGCTGAGTTTTTTGTCGTTTTGTCCATGCTTACATCATTTCCCAAGCTGTCCCACATGTTTTTCTCGCGTTTCTGTATGCATTGTTTATGTAACATTCTTTATATCAGCGCGTATGCAGTAATACGATACGCGAAACAATCCGCTAAGAACGAAGTGAAAGAATGATAAACCCACAAAAAGAAGTTCAAACAAAACTTGCTAAGGGATTGCTTGATTTGATAATTCTGCAATACCTAAACCAGCAGCCAATGCACGGCTACCAGATAATAATCAAAATCCGAAAATCCTTCGGAGTCTACTTTGGCCCCAGCACCATATACCCGTTTATGGCGCAACTCGAGAAGAAAGGATACATAAAGAGCCAGTGGAACATGGACACTGAAAGACCGCGGAAAGTCTACACACTCACCCACGACGGCAAAGTCATGTTGAACTTCACCGAAGACTCATTGAGTTTGCTGCGCCAAAGAATCGGAACGACCGACTCGCCGACCAGCACCGTAGTAACTGGAACAATCGTCAGAAAAACCGTGCTGCCGCCTCTCACTGTAAAATAATCTCTCCATCCTTTTCTGTGCCTAGTCGGCAAAACTGAGTTTTAATGAACAAATCTTTTAAGTAAAGCCCTCAGAAACTAATTGTGGTTCATTTGAAATTCAGTGAGTACAGACAAAACACAAACGTAAAGTTTAGTGTTGATAGTAGCAAGTTCACAATCGCCAAAGTGGACGTTGTTCCTGAATTCTCAGACAAAGTCTTCGCCATAATCAAAGATCAGAACGAGGTCACGGTCATTGCCAAAGAAGGCTTTGTGTCACAACCGATTGCTGTGGAAGGCTACTTCAGGCGAATCACCTTCGACGTCGCCCTGCCCTACGACTTGATAGGTTTTGCAGCCCACATCTCAACGCTTCTTGCGAACAAAAACATACCTATCCTCGTTTACTCCGCTTACTCCACCGACCACCTGTTCGTCAAAGAAGAAGATCTGGATTGCACCGTGGAAACGTTAGAAAAAGACGGAATGACGTATTGTAAACGTGGCTAAAGAAAACGTTATCCGCTTGTGGTAGCGCACTGGATTAGCGAGAACACGTCATACTTGCCGCCTATTGCTTTGCGCCCGTCAAGGTAGCAGAGTTCAATCAAAAAGCCGATGCCGACGATTTCTCCGCCGAGCTTCTCGACCAGTTCAATGTTGGCCTTAACCGTTCCTCCTGTTGCCAATAAGTCGTCCACGACCAAAACTTTCTGTCTTGGCTTTATGGCGTCTTCATGGATTTCGATTGTGTCGCACTCGTATTCCTTTTTGTACGTGAGGTCAACACATTTTGATGGCAGTTTGCCTTTCTTCCTTATGGGGACGAAACCCGCTCCAAGTTCATAAGCCAAAGGGGCGCCGATTATGAAGCCTCTCGCCTCGTTCGATACGACTACGTCTATTTCTTTACCTTTGTAGTGGTCGGCTAAGCGTTTGATGATTTCTTTGAAGAGGCGTTTGTCTTTCAGAATGGGTGTTATATCCCAGAAGACTACGCCTTTGAATTCGGGGATTCGACGCAACTTCTTTTGTATGTTCAATTCTGAAGTTTTCGGGCTCATTTCTCGTTACCTCTTTAGACCAACGCACTTTTTAGGGCAATTTTGCATTCGCAGTCCCTTTCGTTCGGAATCTTCTTGATTGTTTCAGCGATTATCTGTTTCACGTTTTCTATGTTTGCTTTCATCGTCTTCACGATGTCGTCGACACAGACGGGGTGATCTTTCCAAACGTCATAGTCTGTTACCATGGATATTGAGGCATAGCAGATTTCAGCTTCCCGAGCTAAAACACATTCCGGCACTAGAGTCATTCCGACAACGTCGGCACCCCAGTTTCGGTACATTCTTGATTCGGCTTTGGTTGAGAAACGTGGCCCCTCGATACAAACATACGTGCCCGTCTCGTGAAAGCTTACTTTTCGTTTCTTTGCGACTGATGTGAGGATTCGTCTGAGTTCGGGACACATGGGTTCAGCGACAGAAATGTGGCAGACTTTTCCTTCCGTGAAGAAAGATTGCTCGCGTCTGGTGGTTCGGTCTATGAATTGGTCAATGAAAACAATGTCGCCTGGCTTGTACTCTTCCTTCAATGAGCCAACCGTTGAAGATGCAAGAATGCAGTTAACGCCCAGCTGTTTCAAAGCTGCAATGTTTGCGCGTGAATTCACGTCGGTTGGTCTTATTGTGTGCTTTTTTCCATGGCGGGGCAAAAACGCCAACTGTTCTGCCCTCCATTTCTCCGATTGTGATTGCATCGGAGGGTTTCCCGAAGAGCGTTTTAACTTTGACTTCTTTGATATTCTTGAGGAGTTTGGGGTCGTAGAGTCCAGTTCCGCCGATTATTCCGATTTCTGCTTTCATGGAGCCTTACTTCGAACGTCCAACCTATTAAGAATAGCGACGAAAACCCGAATGGTAAATTTGGGGAAAAATTATGCCGCTGAAGGTCGAGTTCCGAGCTTAAGCGGTAATGTCATGGTTTTACCATTCCTGATAATCGTTACGTCGATCGTCTGGTTTGGCAACGTATGCTCTTCCAAGTAAGTTGAGAGGTCATCCATGTTCCTTATTCTCGTCCCATCGAACGCGACGACGATGTCGCCTCCGACGATGACTGTGCCGCTGGATAATTGAATCTGCCTTGCTCCACCTTGAAGCGTTGCCTGGTCGGCTGGTCCGCCATTGGTTACGTCGGTGATTAACCAGCCGTAAGTCACGTTCACTCCCATGGCATTCGCGATTTCGTAGTTCATGTCTGTACCAGAGGCGCCAAGCCATGGATGCTGATTATAAGCACCATTCGCTACCAACGAGCCGATTTCTCTGAGAATCGTGCTTGAGGGAATCGCGAAGCCTAATGCTTGAGAGTCGCTCACAATGGCAGTGGTTATTCCCACGACCTGACCTTCATAATTGAGGAGTGGGCCTCCCGAGTTGCCAGGGTTAATGGGAGTGCTCGTTTGTATAATGTTGGCTATGGAGTAGCTGCTTGAACTTTCTGCGGTTATGGTCCTACCTAACGCGCTGACGATGCCCGTAGTCATTGAACCTGCCAGTCCGTATGGACCGCCGACGGCGATTAACGGGTCACCCACCTTAAGCGTGGACGAGCTGGTTATGGCAAGGGGCTCGTATTCCGTTTCGGGTGCTTCTGTTGAGAGCGCTGCCAAGTCGGCGTAGGGGTCTGAACCGAGGACCGACGCAGAGTACGTGTTCCCATTGGCGAAGGTCACGGTGTTGTTTACGGTGTCCTGCACGACGTGATTGTTAGTTATCACAATCATTTCCCCGTTAAGGTTGTAGACGAAGCCCGAACCCTGAACTTCTGAATAGTAGGCGCGGCGGAAAATGTCGTACTGAACTGTGTAACCTTGGACGACGACCACGGAGTCTTTTACTTGCGCGTATATCTGAGCAAGCGACGAGTTTCCGATGTTTGTGAACGTGTAGTTCTGGTCTGCCGCGTTCACTTGGGATTGGAGACCCAAGATTTGTTGTTGGAGCGAGTTGACTTGGTTTTGAAGGCTGAGGTTGCTTGCTGGCGCGGCTAAGACTGTGATTGAATAGCCTATGAGTCCTCCGCCAAACAGGCTTGCCACGATTATTATCACGACAAGGGTGGTTGAAAACCCGGGTTTTCTTTGTTGCTGAATTGGTTGTTGATTTGGAGGTTGAGTTGTTTCCATGAGTTGTCACCTACTAATTTAGAGTTTTCTGGCAGGACGGGCAGACAGTGTCGCTTACCTGGATGGAGCCGTGGCAGTTGGGGCACATTTGTTTCTTCTTTATGGAATGCAGTCCCTGTTTTTCTTTCGTTATTTTTCCGTCGCACAGCAACAGCATTCTCTCCGTATGAGAAGCTACGTGGACGTCGTGGGTCACCGCTATGATAGTGGTCCCTCGAGTGAGGTTCAGGTTCGCCAGCAACTTCACGATTTCCTGCTTGTTCTTTGAGTCTAAATTTCCAGTCGGTTCATCTGCGAGTATTATGGCTGGATCGTTGGCTAACGCCCGCGCAATTGCTACTCTTTGCTGTTCGCCGGCGCTGAGTCGGTGTGGTCTGTGCTCCTCTCTGCCGGAAAGGTTGACTATCTGCAGCAGTTCTTTCGCTCTTTTGCTTCGTTCACTCTTCGGTTTACCGCAGCACTCCATCGGTAGTTCCACGTTCTCTCGGGCGTTCAAGTAAGGCAGAAGGTTGAAGGTTTGGAAAACGAAGCCTATCTTGCTCCGCCGTATCTTGTAGAGTTCTTTTTCAGGCAGTTGCGTTACGTCAACGTCGTCCAGCAGAACTTTTCCTTCGGTTGGTTTGTCGAGGCAGCCCAACACGTTCAGCAGGGTCGTCTTGCCCGAGCCGGATGGCCCCATGATCGAGACAAACTCGCCTTTGTTCACTTGCAGGTTAACGTTTGAGAGGGCTTGGACGTTGCGTTTGCCCAGCGTGTACTTTCTTGACAGATTCTCAAGTTTCAGGACTACTTCACTCATATTTCATAGCCTCCGCGGGTCTTGTCCTCGATGCTCTCCATGCTGGGTACAGGCTGCCCAACGCGCCTAAAAGCACGGCTGCGCCCAGCGCTATTAGCACGAGTTCAGGAGTCAACACCACAGCTGTCGTGGTTGCCGAGTTCACCGCCGTAATCCCACGCGTGAAAGTTCCTGCTATGCCTGCCTGGCTTGCTGCAGGAAGCAGCAGTCCTGACAGCATGGGTGCGGCGAAGCTGCTTATGACGATGCCGACGACGCCTGCGAATAGCGCTTAGGAGGACGCCTTCGAGCATGAACTGGCTCATCACGTTACCGTTGCTGAAGCCGATGGCTTTGAGGGTTCCGATTTCTTTGGTCCTTTCGCGAACGGTGTAAAGCATTAGGAACAGGACTATCAGGCTCGTGGCGGCGACTGCAGACGCCGACTTCCTCGAACGCGGTGCTCTGGGTTTGCGCTAACGCGGCTTCGGCGCTCTCTAACGCTGTTTGGTAACTGGTTTGCATCGCCTGCAGTTGCTCAAGGCGCTGCTGGGAGGTGACGACGCTCAGCTCAGGATGCAAAGCGCTTATGGCGTTTGCCACTTCAGTCACGTTTGCGCTGTTTGCAGCGAAAACTCTGAGGCTGGTAACGTATCCAGTGTTGTTCGTCAACGATTGGGCATCCGAGAGGCTCATGTACAACGTTGTCCTATCCTCAACCCCTGACGACCCGTGAACGCCGACGACTGTGAAGGTTTGCCCCAGAATGCTGACTGGAGTCGCCGACTCCCACTCCGAAGAACGCCGTGTTATTCTCGCTCAGAAGAACCACTCCGGTTTCGCCAGCCTGCAGGTTTCTGCCGCTAGTGATGTTCACTGGCAGCACAGGATAGCTATCGATGCTGATGAGGTTAATGGGACTCCGACGATTACGTAGTCTGGAATCATCATCGTGAAACTGCGTCCAAACCGTTCTATCGTTTGATTCGTGCCCTCAGACACTTGAAGAATCGGCACAACCGAGGCAACGTTTTCGATACTGTTAATGTCGTCATATAGTGTTTGATTCATTGGAGTGGTTCCGCCACCCGTGAATGCACCGCCACCGAACTGACCGGGTATGTCTCTGCCTCCTCCGAACTGTCCTGGGTTGAAGTTGCCGCCACCGCCGAATTGTCCAGGCGTGAAATTGCCCATGTCTGGTATTCGAAAACCGAAGCCTTCGAAGCCTGAGGCTAAAGTGCAGTCAATCTGAGTGAGCGTTTGATTGATCGTTGACTCCGTTTGAGCGATTGTGTTGCTGAGGTTCTGGGACAGACTTAGCGCTTGTGCTTGGTTTGCAGTGGCACCTGCGGGAATGGAGATCATTATCGCCATAGAGAAGCCTAACGCGATTATCACTAGTAATGCTCTTATTTTTCGTCTTGAAATGTTTCTAACTGCTCGTGTTACAATACCCAACTAACTCGCCTTCCAAAGTTTAAGCAAAAAAGACGACCAGAGTGAGTGAGAGCGAATTTTTCGAGAGGGGTGCTCTGGACTGATCGCTGTTTCGCAGAAAAATGCGGACTCGGTTCCAATCATTTGTCATTTCCTCGCTTCTGGTCGTCTTTTCTCGGGGAACGCTGAATTGTTATTAAATGATTTTTCAGAATTATACCAGAATCTTTCCCTAATCCTGAAAAAAGCAGCTACCAAGCTAGGCTTTCGGGACAATTACTGCAACGTCTTTGTTTTCCGGAAAAACGTCGCGAAGACAGCGACCAACTTAGAGGTTGAATTAAAAAAATTAACAGAAAAAGGGAGACTAATTGTCTCCATCGCACTTACGTTCGCTTGATCAGTCATTCTTCCACTACTTCTGGATTACGGTTTTCGTGTAGGTTACGATTTGTGTGACTTTGTTCTGTGCTAGGTCAACTGAGACGAAGGCGTAGCCAGATGTGTCCTTCACTAGAACCACTGTTGCGTTTGTTGCTTTTGTAGCTATGTTGCCTTGTGCGTCGATGGTTGTCTTGACGATTGGCATGACTCTGGTGACGTTGTAGCCGTCTGCAAGCAGTTTCTGCACATCCGTGTCGCTTTGCGCTATTGTTGTGACTGCTGTTTTGTATTCGTCGCTGACTTCGATTGGTCCGAAGCCTCCGCACATGCCGCCGAAGCCTCTGCCGTGTCTTCCGAAGCCCATTGGACCTTCGCCCCAGAATGGGACGATGGTTGATGCGTCTCCAGTTACGTTGTCAGTTGAGTTTGTGGTGTCCGAAGCCGTGGTGGTGACAACTGCCAGTTGCGTGTTGAGATTGCTCTGCAAGTTAGTCGTGGTGGCTGCTGCGCTTCGCTGCCTGCGTCGTTAGCAGTATTCCGCTGGCGATTGCTGCAACGAGCACCAGCGATAGCACCGCCAAGCCCTTGGTTTTTCTGTCTATGCTCATTCACCTCCTTCATCGTCAGCTCTCCATTTTAGCGGCCAGTTATTAAGTGATTTTTCAGGATTATGCCCTAATTATGCCCAATTGTTTCCCAAATCTTGAGGCTCAACGTTGGAAGGACATATCTACCACCACGTCAAATACAGTCCAGAGAATTTCCTCTTTCGCGGAGCAACACGATGTCTGCTAACACGCGCCCATTGAAGTATCTGCTCGGATGGTTAATCGCTGGAACCAGAGGTGGCCCCACGCGTGCCAGAATAATCACGACTTTGAAAGAGAATCCCGCAGAACGCGAACCAGTTGGCGACTCTTCTCGGCATGGACTACAGAACCATCAGGCATCATCTTAACGTGCTGCAGAAGAACAAGATAATCACCGTCGTAGGCGAAGGGTACGGTATGGTGTATTTCCTGTCTCAAACATTGGAAGACAACTACGCAGTGTTTGAGGAGATTGTGAAAGGATTATGGAAAAAGTAGAAAAAGGAGAGACATAACGATGAACAATCAAATGAACACTCGAAGACCAGTGAATTTGGTTCACCATAATAGGATTAATCGCGATAGCGGGCATTCTATCAGGAGTGTGGGCATTCTACACGTTTGAAAGCAGGACCGCTTCGACCGCCTAACTTGTTCATTCCTAGGCAGATTCAGCCTTTCAACCCTGGTGACTTAGAATTCTACTATGTTGCGCGAACAGTGTTTTCCACCGTAAACATTGCTCTCCTGACAATCTTGACGGAAACATATGCGGTGCTCTACTACAAAACGCGGTCACAGTTCACCATTGGGCTGCTCCTCTTCGCGCTGGTTTTCTTGATGAAGGAAGTTGCGTCAAGTCCGTTCGTGATTGGGCTTCTTCCGCTTCGCTCCTTCCGGTCTTGGGACCTGTTCGCTTGGATAGAACCAATGCTTGAGACGGCGGCGTTGTCCGTGCTGCTTTACTTGAGCATCGAGTATTGATGCATGCCCACGCTACGGACGATTAATAAAAGCAGTCCAGCAAATTACCTGTGAGTAGGGAGTTGATTTTAGTGGCAGACCCAAGACCCGAGCGTAGAGAGGAAGCCAAACAGGCTGATTCATGAGAAAAGCCCTTACCTGCAGCAGCACGCCTACAACCCAGTCGACTGGTATCCGTGGGGCGACGAAGCCTTCGCCAAAGCCAAAGCGGACGACAAACCCGTCTTCGTCTCCATAGGCTACAGCACTTGCCACTGGTGCCACGTCATGGAGAAAGAATGCTTCGACGACGAAGAAGTCGCCAAACTCATGAACGAAGCGTTCGTCTCAATCAAGGTGGACCGTGAAGAAAGACCCGACCTAGACGGCGCGTACATGACGGTTTGTCAAGTGATGGGACGAAGCTGCGGCTGGCCGTTGAACGTGATTATGACGCCTGACAAGAACCCGTTCTTCGTCGCCAGCTACATCCCGAAACACAGCAGGTTTGGGATGGCGGGGATGGTGGACTTGGTTCCGCAGATTCGTGAGGTTTGGCGAACGCGCAGAGTCTGAACTGGAAAAGGTCGGTGAGGACGTGAAGTCGAGGATTGAACAGTTCGAGAAGACGGTTGCCTGAGGAAGAACTTGGAAAAGACGTGTTGGATGATGCGTACGAGAAGCTTGCGTTGAGGTTTGACGCGGAGAACGGCGGGTTCGGCAGCGCCCCGAAATTTCCCTCCCCGCACAACCTGCTTTTTCTGCTCAGGTACTGGAAGAGAACGGGCGAGAAAAACGCGCTTAGCGATGGTGGAGAAAACGTTGCGGTCCATGCGGTCTAGGCGGCATCTTCGACCAGGTCGGCTTCGGGTTTCACCGTTACTCCACCGACGCAGAGTGGCTGGTGCCGCATTTTGAGAAGATGCTCTACGACCAGGCGCTGTTGGCGTTGGCTTACGTGGAAGCGTACCAGGCGACGAGGGCAATCGAGTTTGCAGACACCGCCAAAGAAGTGCTGGAGTACGTGATGAGGGATTTGGCTTCGCCTGAAGGCGGTTTCTACTCGGCTGAGGATGCGGACAGCGAGGGTGAAGAGGGCAAATTCTACCTCTGGACCACGGAAGATATACGCGGCGCGTTGTCGCCTGAAGATGCCGAGCTGGCGGTCAAGTTTTTCGCTGTTGAAAATCGAGGTAATTTTGAGGAGCCAGGCGCTGGACGAAGCGGAAAGAACATTCTTCACTTGACGAAGCCTTTGGATGAATTAGCCTCTGAATATCACTTAATGGTTGACGCGTTGATTCCCCGATTGGCAAGAATTCAGAAAACCCTTTTCGAAGCCAGAGACAAGCGGGTTCACCCAGCCAAAGACGACAAAATCCTCACCGACTGGAACGGCATGATGATTGCCGCGCTGGCACGAGCCAGCCAAGTCTTGGACGAAAAGAAATACTTGCAGGCAGCGGTAAAAGCTGCTGATTTCTTTCTGGAGAAGATGCGGGAGAAAAACGGAACCCTTTACCACCGCTTCGTCAAAGGCGAACGTGCCGTGGAGGGATTTCTGGACGATTACGTTTTCCTCGCATGGGGACTGACTGAGGTTTACGAGGCAAATTTTGACGACAAGTTCCTACAAGCGGCGTCCGAGTTGACCGACGTCGTGCTGGCGCGGTTCTGGGATGAGAATAACGGCGGGTTCTTCTTCACCGCGAAAGACTCAAAGGATGTTGTGGCCAAACGGAAGGAAATTTATGATGGCGCTTCACCCTCAGGCAATTCGGTTGCGATGCTGAACCTGCTCCGGTTGTCGCGTTTGAACGGCAACACGGTCTATGAAGAGATGGCTAGACGCATGAGCAAAGTATTTGCTGCAGAAATCAAGGAGTCGCCATCAGCTCACACATTCTTGCTTCTCGCAGTGGATTTCGCCGTGGGACCAGCCTACAACGTCACTTTAGTGGGCGACCCGAAAGAGAAAGGCATGATGAACCTTCTCAAAACACTACGAGGACACTACCTTCCGAGCACAGTGATCGGGTTGAAGCCTGCTGGAAAGGCAGGGTTGGGCTATGAGCAAATCGACGACAAAGCAACGGCGTACGTGTGCCGAGATAAGACCTGCCTGCCTCCCACGAACAAGCCAGTGGAGGTGCTGAAGGTTCTCGGCGAAAACATATTAGGGGTTTAACGCTTTAACGGTTGGTTCTGTCATGAAGAAGAAAGTGTTTATCTCGGGACCCATCCTCGGCATGGAAAACGATCAAGGTTACAGGAAACCCATCAACGAAATCTGCACGCGCTTGGGCTTCGAAGTTATCGACCCGTGGAAGCGCGAAAAAGTCCTCTACAAAGGCGACGAAACATGCTGGTGGACAAAATGTGTGCCAATGGATTTTGTGCAGCGGGACTTGGACGACGCTGACCGATGCGACGTTATGGTGGTTTACTTGCCGAAACTGTCAGCTGGCGCCTGCATGGAACTGTTCTATGCTAAGCGCAAAGGCAAAAAAATCATAGTGATTTCGGAAATGGAGTGCCTTAGTCCATGGATAGTCGTGCACTCAGACGCAATCGTGAAGCGCATTGAAGACCTTGAAGAAGCGCTTGCCAAAGTTTCTTAAAGGTATCGCAGAATTCCCGCTTTAAGTAAGGGAGGGGGTAGAGCTTTTCGAGAAGTCCCCGAGAAGGTTTATCAAGTGTAGAAACTCATGCCTTTAGATGAGGTGAACTATTTGTTTGAAGGTCACAGGGTTGTGAAGAGGGTTTTTGAGACTGAACTGTGGGTTGATGGTAAACAGTTGGCGCTGAACAATATGATGCAGGAGACTTTGGCCAATGTGCTCGTGGGGTTCTCGAAGACTCTGAAGGGCTCAGATGAGGCTCCGCAAACTGTTGAAGTGAAAGTCAAGAAATTGTCGAAGCCTGTGGACGTAGACGCTCATACCTATCCATAGCGCAATCGAATCGTGACGGTTGACAGCTTGAAGGGCATTTACGTCTTAATTATCGAGGTGAGCCAAGGTGCTGAAATACAAGTTGGAACCCTTGGCAACGTACACTTCGCCAAAGGACTGTATGCTTACGTCGGGTCAGCGCAGAACGGACTTGAAAAAAGAGTCGAACGGCACATCAGAAAGGAGAAGCATCTATTCTGGCACGTTGACTACTTGCTTGAGAATCCCGACACACGAATCGTAGAAATTTTCGTCAAAGAAGGACAGAAAACCATGGAATGCACCATCGCTGAAGCAATCGGTCAATGCGGAGAGGCCGTTGTGGGTTTCGGATGTTCAGACTGCAGCTGCCTGAGCCATTTGCACCGTATCGAAGGTTATGATTTTCTTTTCGGATTCATGCGTAAACTCGAATTGCCTAAGCCTTCAACAGCTTCTTGAACTGCTCCAGTTTCCGCGTGTTAACGATGTCTTTGGCGGTTGCCCATCCCCTCCGCGCTTGAGCCACGCCCAACTCCAAATAATGCAGGTGAGCAGTGCTGTGTGAATCGCTACTGATGCCGAGTTTCACGCCGATTTCAACGGCTTTCTTTATGTGTTCGTCTTTCAGGTCTAGCCTGTCTGGATAAGAGTCTATGTCAAGTATGGTTCCGTTTTCTTTCGCGGTTTCCATGACTTTCTCAATGTCCAGTGGGATTGGTTCCCTTCGCTGAATCTCCCTCGCAGTCGGGTGGAGCAGAATGTCCACGTTCGGGTTCTCGATGGCTTTCAAGACTCTCTTAGTCATCTCTTCCTTGTCCATGTCAAAATGCGAGTGAACCGCAGCGCTGGCTACGTCAAGTTTCTTTAACGAGTCGTCGGAGATGTCGAGGCTGCCGTCCTTCAGTATGTTCAGTTCCACGCCTTGTATGACCGTTATGCCCTCAACCTGCTTGTTGACCTGTTCGATTTCCTTCGCCTGCTTCAACAGACCTTTTTCGTCCAGTCCACCAGTCATTGCAAGATATTTTGAGTGGTCGGTGATGATGATGTATTCTAATCCGTTCTTCTTAGCCTGCTCCGCCATTTCCCGTATGGAGTTTTGTCCGTCAGTCCAGTTTGAATGTACCTGGAGGTCGCCCTTCAGGTCCTTTAATTCTACAAGGTTGGGTAATTCGGCTTTCTTTGCGGCTTCGATTTCTCCCGTGTTTTCCCTGAGTTCTGGCGGTATCCATCTTAAGCCGAGTTTTTCGTAGACCTCTTCCTCGGTTCGTCCAGCGATTTGCTTGTTTTTCTGGAAGATGCCGTATTCGTTCAGTTTCCAGTCCTTGTCCAGTGCTATTTTTCTGAGTACGATGTTGTGGGGTTTGCTGCCCGTGAAATACTGCAGTGCCGCGCCGAAGCTTTCGTCGGGCAGTATCCTGATGTCTGCGTTCATGCCTGTGTTAAACTTAACAGCGGATTTTGTGCTGCCTTTTTCGAGGATTTGGACGACTTCGGGCATGGAGACGAAGAAGTCAGCCACTTCGTTTGGGTCGTCGGAAACTACGAGGAAGTCCACGTCGCCGATGGTTTCCTTCATCCTCCTCACTGAGCCTGCTGCAACGGCTTTCTTCACGGCTGGACAAACTCTCAATCGGTTTTCGATGTCACGTATCAGCGGCAGTGTAAAGCCGAGTATGAATCGTCCGCTGCTCTTCTTGGCAAACTCTATTCCCTTGAGAATGTTCTCCTCAGACTTCTTCTTGAACCCTGGCAACTGTGAGATTTTGTGGGCTGCTGCTGCCTTTTCGAGTTCTTCTGCGTTCTTGATTTTGAGCTTTTCCCAGAGAGTCTTGATAGTTTTTGGTCCTAACCCCTCGATCCGCGTCAGACTCTCAAGATCAACTGGAGCCTTCTTTCGCAGTTCCTCGTAGTAACCGAGTCTGCCGGTTTTAATGAGTTCTTCAATTTTTTCGGCGATGCTCTCGCCCACTCCCGGGATTTCTTTGAGGGTTTTGACGCCGCCTTCGCGGTAAATCTGTTCTACGTCTCTTTCGAGCGCTTCTATTGTTAATGCTGCTTTCTCGTAGGCTCTGGGCTTAAACGGAACGCTATCCATGTCGAGCAGAATGGAGATGTTTTTCAGGATTTGGGCAACTTCATGGTTCTTCAATTCCGCCGCCACACAAGTGAGTTGCTTGCCAGAATATATTAACCAATTAGATGTTGGGCACGAAGCTGAAAAACGCATCTTTTTAGGAAAAAACGCGGGAACTCTATGAATACAACCACAAGTACTCGTAGTCTAGCCTGGTTGACCAATTCTTGGCGATTTTCTTTTTTGCTTGCACTGACGATGACGCCTCCTTCGCTCCATAGACAAGGAAAAGAAGTAGCGGCCCTTATCGAAGTGCCCTTTCTCTTTCTTGAAAAGAGCTTAAATAGTGAAAACAGCGAAGTGAGAACTTGGGGATAACACTTGAGGCTATGGTTGGTTGTGTTTTTCGGGGCAATCTTCATTCTTTGCCTAATATGGGGGGAGTGGCTGCTCGCCTTGGTTTCTATTCCAAGCATACTTATGTCATATTGGCTTCTCTGTGACGAACAAGACATTCTTGAAATGTCAACAAAACTGGAGAATGCGGTTCGTGAAGCGGAGGACTTGAGGAAAACAACCGAGAAAATATCCGCGGGCAAATAACTTTGCTTATGAATGTGATTCTCATGCCAGGTTCGGTATCCAAGAAAGTAGCTATTGGCAGAAGCCTTCTTGTGCGGGCTGAACATGATTCCGAAATAATTTGTTTTATTACTGAATTGGCCAAGAAGAACAAAATAATGACGGCGTCTTTCACGGCAATAGGTGCTTTGAAAAATGCAAAGCTTGGATTCTATGACCAAGAGAAGCACGAATATTCAGAACTTGTGCTTTCGTCTCCTCAAGAAATTGCTAGCTGCACGGGCAATGTTTCTCTCAAGGGAAACGAACCATTTGTTCACGTTCATGCAGTTTTATCGGATCGGAACGGCAAAACGAATGGAGGACACCTGCTTGAGGGAAAAGTGTTCGCAGCCGAAGTTCATCTAATCGAGCTTGTGGGGAAAGACCTTGTACGAAAAAAGGATGCTATAACCGGTCTTTCACTTTGGGACCTGTAAGTTTTGTAAGCCTGTTATTTTGCGATTATTCTCGCGGCGAAAGCTAGTATTATTCCTGACCAACCAATGGCGCTGTACTCGGTTAGGATGGCAGTTACCTGTTGGGTTGTGATCAGGGTTATTGCCAGAAAGATTAGCCATGGGATTCCGACGCCCGTACCTAAGCTGATTAACAATGTGCCGGTTCCGACTCGGTTCGACAGGATTAGGATGCCGCCTGCTATGACTGCTAACCCTCCCGCTAAGGACACAGTTATGAGAATAAGGATAACTGTGTTTGCGATTTGGAGGATTTGCTGGTTCTGGGTGAACCGGGGCAGTAAGTCTCTGATTCCTTGATAGGTTCCTATAGGTCCATGGGTTCCTGACGCTAATAGCAGTACGCCTGCGACGACTGCGACGACGAATGTTGCTAAACGTCTATTGTTTGGCATTAATGGAACATCTCTCGGTTGGTTGAAATGGCTTTATCGAAGCTGCTTCCAGGCTAACTTTCTATGCTTTTCGTCCAGCCCCACAAGTGCTGCAGAATAAAGCGGTTTGAGGATTTAGTGACCCACAATATACGCAAGGCACCATTACTATCTCCTTGATAGTTTCTTTTTCTATGACTTTTTCATCTTGCTTGTAGTTTTTGTTTTTTGACCTGGCGAGATAGATAGTAGATACCATAACAACGGTAACTATGATTGCGAAGAAACCAAAAAAGATAATGAAGAAATTCAGTATATTAAACTCTTCAAGCATTCATCTTCAAAAATGTATGATTCCCCTGATTTTATTTAAGGCTTGTTAACAACGGTTAACTATTCCTGATAAGTAAGATCTTCAAGCACAAATTATGCTACTTTCTCCGCTTCTTGACCCTTCAATATTGCGCATTGCAATGATTTTCTAAAGTTCTCTGCGCTTTTAGATTTAGAAAGAAGAAATTGCGACCCCTGAAAGGGGTCTAAGGTTAGGGAAACGCTTCTCCTTCCAGAGGGGAAAAAAAGAGTCAACGTTGTTGCCTAACCTTCTATTTCGATTAGTGTGAAATTCTTGTTAAGCGTTATCATCTAAAAAATCGTACTTAATGCCAAATTTTACTCAAGGAAGGCGTTTTCTTAGGTGAACAAAAGAAAAGGGAAGTTGAGTTTAATCCGCGTTTTCGCTTGGCTATCGTTTTCTGACTATCAGAATTATTGCTACAGCGGCTATGGCAACTGCGATTATGACTGCAACGAATCCGCCAATGAGTGCCATTGTGTAGTCTGGAGGTATGACTTGTTCTGGGATTGTAATCTGTGCTTCTGCTGGACCGACCACTACTGCCGTAGATGCTCCTGAGCTACCGTACGATTCGTCTCCTGCGAATGTGGCTATAATTTTGTATGTGTCTTCTGCTGGTGGTGTCCATGCCATTTCAAACGTGCCATAGTATGCGCTAGTTGTTGCAGTACCAATGTCTATGACAGACCCGTCTGAGCCTATGGCCGTCAACGTCACTGGAACCCCAGTCATCTGAATATTGTGTCCAACGCCATCGATTGGATGCTGCATATGCAGATACTCCATCTGAGTAGCCATAGAATCCTTACTAACGCATGGCGTACCCGGTTGCGCAGGTGATTGGTCTAGTACTGTACCTTTGATAACGACGCCTGTTCCTTTAGGCATAACGGTATCAGGCGCGGTTACTGTTGCAGTGGTTTTGCCTTTGCCGAACACGTACATGAATCCATCGTACATGTTAGAAGCTGTCAAATAGCCGTCGGAGAGCGCACCAGGAGACATGCGTCCGCTAATGTTCCATATTCCTTCGCCTGTAGTGATGTTGATGGCATGAAGCTTGTATCCTCTCGGGATAGGCTCGCTGACTGAGTGCTCATCATTGTAGGCGTAAAGAACTCCGTCTGCAATGCGTGCAGTGCCAGTAAACCATGGATAAGACTCTTCGCCTGTTTCGGACTCTGCGTAAACCGATTCATATGGGTAGTCAGGTACGTATTTGTAGTGCCAAGATACTTTTCCAGTATTCCAGTTGTAAGCAACGACACCATCATATTGATTGCTAATTATGTTGCCTCCAAATGATTGTACGCCGTAGCAGCCAAAAGTGCCCCAAGGCCAACTTGATAGCTCGCTTACCCAAAGTTCTTTTCCGGTATTTAGATCCCAACAATGCCAATGTCCATCATTTAGTCGTACAGCGTATTTGCCGTGGTCAGCGACTGATGTGCTTCCACTGAAGAAGCCCTGAGTGCCTATGGTAGGGTCGGTTGTAACGTTGAACAACAATTGCCCTGTAATTATGCTGGCACCCATTATCCGTTGACTGTAAGTAACTCCTGTACTGCTAGTAGTTACTGACGCCGTACTGACAGCGACGCCTGCTTCGTAATCAACAACGCCTAAGCTGCTGAATGGAAAAGTAATGTTGTTGCATATACTAAGCCTGAAATTCCCCAAACTGAACCCCACTACATCGCCTGCAATTGTCCAATTGATTAAACGGTACCGTCCACCGGGTGCATTAGCTGCTGAAGCGCCAAGGTCTTGAACAGTTAGGAAGTAGGGCCAATCGTAGGAAGCATAGTAGGTGCCTGTTGTCAACGGAGAAATCGAAATGTTCACTCGTGCAGTGCCTGTCCAAGGAGTGTATGTTATTAGTCTTCCGCCGCCTACGTACAAGAGTTCTATTCTCATGCCTAAGGTGCTTGCTGTTTCACCGGGTACAACGTCCATCTCTCTTTCGCTGTACATAATCATAGTAGGTATTTGGGTTACGTCCGTCTTTTCCCAGTATATCTCGCCTGTTCGCAAGTCATAGCATTGCCAAACGCTTTGAGTAACGCCATTGAAAGCTTTGGTGACAGTCTGATAACATCGCCCCTGGAAGATTATGGTTGGGCCACCGCCGCCGCTCTGCCAAGATGCGATTCCAACTGTTCCTCCAATGAGTCCTCCGTCCACTCCCTGTCGTTTCCACATTACGTGTGCGCTCTTAGGTCCTTGAACGTAGGGTGTGTACAAATAGTTGCTCATGTACTTGTTTGTGTCTGCTGGCCAATCACTTAATTTGACCCCTCTTCCTACACCCGCAACGATGCCGGTGCCCGGATAGTTGCCCAATATTGACCACCATTCTCTATTCTCCGCCGAAACTGGCCTTGTCCAATAGTCTGTTGGTAGTGGGCTTCCAGGCCAAGAGAGTGCTACGTCATTCTGGACAACAAACTCGTATGGACCGTCTGAGCTTGGCTTATAGTAGACTGACAAGGGAGCATTTAGTGGAGCCATGCCCTGTCCACCGTAGTAAGAGTCTGCTGGCACTGTGTAGTTTCCTGCTGGGTAGAAGGCTCCTGGAAAGTTGTACTTTATTTGCCATGTTCCAACTTGATTTGGCGTGTATTCAAACCATGCTGTTGCATCTCCATAATATGTTTCCATTGGGCCAATCGTTTCGGTTGTTCCATCTGGTTTTGTTATAGTCACTGTTAATCCTGTGAAGTATCGTGATACATGAGTTGGAGGCTGCATCCACACGTTGACTAGCAAAGGTTGACCAATTCCTACTGGATTTGGTCTAAAGTTTAGATGAGCAATTGTTTCATAGCTTACGTCAGGAGTCACGCCTGAGGGAAGTGGTTTTGCTGCGCCATCTTGCGGATTTTTAAGGGTTGTTTGAGCCTGAACTAACGATGACATTTGTATTATAGATGCCATCACAAAAGCTATAGCAATTATCGCTGTTGCTGTCTTTTTCTTGTTTATTTGCATTTTTCTATTCCCCTTTAGTTTGTCAAAGCTTGCGCCGCGCGCAAAAAAAGCTCTGCAAAATTAGGGCTTTATTTTGCTCACCTTATAACCTTTGTGCAACTTGCTATCAACTATAGAAATTCTAACTAAAGTGCTATGATTCTTCATTACAAGGGCTGGCTCTACAAAATTCTCGTCTGGAAATTCAATTGGGGCCGTCGGCGGGATCTGGACCCGCGACCATTACCTTACCAAACTTCTTTTTGTAGAAAGCCTCAGAAACGCTTATGTCGCGTTTAGCATAATCAACACGATTGCCATTGTAGCTTCACTTCTTAAAATTAGCCTTAGGCAAAGAGGCAGAGCAAAAAAACTGAAACTATCCAAAAGTATACCTGACCTTGGTTTGTGGTGTCAGCATCGAATGGAAATTCAACAAGCGCTTTGCGTTGAAATGCCTTCGTATCTAAGGACATAACCGTTTCCCTGCAGTATTTTCCGCAGAGTTAAATACTGCATCATTCGTGAGGTACCAGCAGGTATTAGTAGACAAAAGAAAGGGGAAATTGAGTTCTTCATCGTTGGGTTTACTATCGTTTCCTGAGCACAAGTACGGCAATGGCAACTGCGATTATAACTACAACCATAATCGCGATTGCGGCCCCGATAATTGTCATTGTGTAGTCTGGAATAACCTGTGGCTCACTGGGTTCTGGTGTTTCGGGCGCTGGGCCAACTGATACCGCGGTGGATGCTCCTGAGCTGCCATAGGAGTCGTCGCCAGCAAATGACGCCACAATCTTGTATGTTCCTTCTTCTGGCGGCGTCCATGCCATTTCGAACGTGCCATAGTAAGCGCTGGTTGTTGCCACGCCGATGTCGACCGCGTTATTGTCGGTGTCTATAGCTGTCAGCATAACTGGGACTCCCGTCATTGTAACGTTGTGAGCTATCCCGTCAATTGGGTATTGCATGTGCAAGTATTCCATTTGTGTGGTCATTGAGTCTTTGGAAACGCATGGTGTTCCTGGCTGAGCAGGAGACAAGTCAAGAACAGTGCCTTTTATCACAACTCCGCTTCCTTTGGATATGACGATGTCTGGTGCTGTGACTGTTATAGCGCTTTTGCCCTTGCCGAACGAGTACAGGTAACCATCGTATTCGTTTGTGGCTACAAGGTACCCGTCAGCGATAGCGCCTTGGAAGATACGAGAACCAGGTATGCCGCCTAAGTTGTACCATATCGTATTCCAGATAAGTTGACCCATTGGTATATCCCATATATGCTCTCCTGTGGTGGCGTTAAGGCAGTAGAGTCTCCATCCTCGGGTTACGGGTTGGCTGGGTGTGTGCTCGCCGTTGTACACGTATAACTTTCCATCAGCAGCTTTGGCAGCACCATGCCATGAATAATACCCTTGATAGGGTGTTTCAAACTGGTAAGGGGTAGGCGAATTGAATGCCCAATCTATTTTTCCAGTTTCCCAGTTAATGGCGTGGACTCCAACGAAGTCATAGGAGTATAGGTAGCCGTAGGCTGAAACCGACGAGTATGGACCAAAAACCCCCCAAGGCCAACCTGACAGTTCGCTTTTCCACGCTATTTGCCCGGAGTATATATCCCAGCAGTACCATTGCCCGTTTTGCATGCGCGCGGCAAATTTCCCGTGGTCTGCAAGTGCTGTCTCACCGCTGAAGAAAGTTTCGAGTCCAGTGCTAAGGTCAGTAGTTATGTTCCATAGAAGTTGTCCTGTTGTTAGACTGGCTGCCATGATTCGCTGTCCAATGTTAACCCCCGTGCCAGATGAGGTGATTCCAGCTGTTGCAACAGCTACGCCAGTTTCGAAATCGCATACACCCAGACTACTGAATGGCCAAGTTATGTTGTTGACTATTCTTTGAGTAAAGTTGTCAACGGTTGTTCGACCAGTAGCGCCTGCTAACGATGAGCCGCCGTTGTTCTGGATGGTCCAGTTAATCAGACGGTAGTTGCCGCCGCCAATGCTCTGAACGCTTAGAACGTACGATTTCGCGTATGAGGTTGCACCCGAGACGCCTGTTGGGAGTCCTGTTACGTTTACTTCTAAAACACCCGTCCATGGGTCATATTTTAGCAGTCTTCCGCCGCTTATAGAGACGAGATATACTGTTTTTGCAGCGCGGGCTGCAGCGCCAGGTACTTCTTCGTTTTGAGCCATGTATTCAACGATGTTGGGTTCAGATTCGCCTGATTCTAGGGGTCTTTCCCAGTATAGTTCTCCAGTGCGTATGTTGGTGCATCGCCAGTATGTTTGGTAGCTTTTTCCCATTCCTGGTTTTGTGTAGGCGTCGTAAACTCTTCCAGCATAGATTATTGTCGGGTAGCCTCTGACTGGGTTAACTGGTCGACTTTCTGTGGTTTGCTCAGCTGATCCTCCCAGTAGGCCTCCTATCATAATCTGACGCTTCCACACTACATGAGCGCTGTTAGGCCCTTGGACGTATGGTACAAAGTTGTAGTTGCTTGCGTATATGTTTGTGTTTTCTGGCCAGTATGCGCCTCCTCCGACGACACCCGTGGGCGGGTAGCTGCCTAAAATCGGCCACCACTCTCTATTCACCGGGTTTACGGGTCGTGTCCAGTAGTCAGTTGGGAGGGGCGATGGAGGCCAAGAAAGCACAGGCTCCGCCTGTACAACGAGTTCTACTTCAGGAGTTGAAGATGGTTTGTAGTAAGCTGAGCCGAGATTTGTGCCTGAGGTGTTTGTAACGATTTTGCCGAAGTAGTATCGTCCGGCTGGGTACCACATTCCGAGAAAGTCAAACTTGAGTTTCCATGTGCCAATTTCATCTGCAATGTATTCAAACCATGCAGTTCCATCTCCTTGATAAGAATCTATAGGACCGACTTGGACCTTTTCTCCGTTGGGTTTGGTGATTGTCACGAGGAATGTTTGAACGAATTGCCTCTCAACATGAATTGGTGGGTGCATCCAAATGTTAACAAGAAATGTCTGCCCTAAGCCTACTGGGTTAGGCGTGAAGCTAAGGTGAGATTCTGTAGTAATTGTTATATTAGGAGTAGCACTGGCTGGCAGTGGTCCGCTTACAGGTTGCTGTGCAGCAAGCTGAGCTGTAACTGGTGGGGTTGTCATTAATGCAATGGAATTTATCAAGAGAACTAAGAAAATTACAGTTGCCTTTGCCGAATTTCTCAGTATTTGTATTTTTTTTCTCTCCTTTCATATTATCGCAGCGCTTGGGAAAAGCTCTGCAAAAGCTAGTTATGAAGTGCAAACAGCATTTATGATTTGCTCAACAAACCGACAGCCCCATACAGTTTGCGCTTTGTTTACATGTTCCGTTTCAAAATTGAAGCAGCAAAAAAAGAGAAGTTGAGTTTTGGATTTGTTGCGGACTACTCCTTTCAGAGTGAATTGAGGTACGCAGGAATTTTAGATGCGCTTTATTGAGCGAAGACGAAGCTTGTTTCGTTGATACACCAGTTTTGCCATGAACCTTTCCATATTACTCTGTATGGTATGCCCGTGGAGGTGGCCGAGTAGTCTGCGGTTATGTTGTACATTGGGTTAGGGATTACTGGATAGTTGATTGTAAATTTCCACCCGTTGCTTGTGTAGAAATATGTTTCCGCGCCTATGAGGTCTGGGGGAGTTTGCCTTCCTCCTATCCATCCTAAATCATTCATAAATTGTGCTGTTTCAGGATGGCTAGATTTGATGTAGTCCATTACTGAGTCGCGGATTTTTTCTTGCAATAATAATTCAGAAGTTTTGTTCTGGGCAATCTGAGCTTGCAGACTGTCTATTTGATTGTTAAGCGCAACTATTTGACCGGTAAGGTTGGCTATTTGGCTGTCTTTTTCAGCTAGTTGCTTTGTTAGGTTAGCCACGTCTGAGTTTTGAAGACTGTTGATTTTTTGTTCCAACTCGGCGATTTCAACCGCATTTTTGTTCACACGTGTTAGCAGGTTGCTTATCTGCTGATCCTTGCTGGTTAAAGCCGTTACGTGGTTGATTATGGACCCAGCTAAACCTATTGATAAAATGATGCATGTCGTTACGAGCAATATGGTTATTCTCTTTGCCCCAAATCTGTCTGTTTCCATTTCTTTTCCCAAGATTCTCTTGAGGATTTCGAATATAATACAGTTTGGCTTCCTGCATAACTCGCGAAAGGAGTAAGTGGACTTGGAGCGTTAGTATAAATTGGGTTCTGCAGCAGAAGCAGAAACAAAATCACTGCTCGAAGACGGCTTTGAATACATAATGGACAAAGAAGGCGTCAGCCTTTTCAGAAAACTTAAATAGCAATCTGCCGCCTTTGGTTCAGACCAGAGGCAAGTACCGTAACCAACAAAAAGCGAAAACAACATCGCCATGTTGGATTACAGTACTAAAAGCATGTACAAGCGGTCGTAGTCTAGTCTGGTTTAGGACTTCAGCCTGCCACGTTGATGACCCGGGTTCAAATCCCGGCGACCGCACCATTTTTGTTCTCTCATAACGGAAGGGTAACTCCACGAATTTGTGTAGAGTCTCAAGTTGAGGATTTTTTCGTAATGGATGTATTCTCGCTGAGCAATAGTGTATTCTCTAATCACAGCCATGCGCCTTAAGAAAAAACCACTTGCGTTTTTTCGCATTTCCCTTCAAAGCTGACCTTATCCTAGCTTATAGGAGGAAAGAAGAAAGCAGCTATCTTGGCTGCATTAATCCCTGTTTACTTAGCTATAACAAGGGATTAGATAAAATTTTCAAAACAGCTCCCTTATACTAGAAAAGGGTAAGCATTGACGAGCCTGAATTGCTTCCATCTGCTTCTTTGATTCTTCAGCTTTTAGCTATTTTTTCTTTTCTTTCGCTTCTTGGAACAGCTTCTTGACTGCGCCTATTCTTGCTTTCTGCGCCAGCACATCGCTCGTCACTAGCGTCAACGCTTCCTCAGGACACCATTTGATGCATTGTGGTTCGCCCTTGTCTTTGCACAAGTCGCACACGTAAACCGTTTTGGTCTCAGGATGCAACATCATTGCGCCATAATCGCAAGCCTCTATACACCAGCCGCAACCATTGCATTTGTCCTTATCAATCATTATCGCACCTGTTTCCTCCGACTGAGTCAAAGCATCACGCGGACAAGCAGCCACACATGCTGGATCTTCGCAGAGCCTACATGTAACCGCCATGTTCGCCACTTGATTAATCCGCACCACCCGAATGCGTGACTTCATCGGGTTAAACGCTTTCTCCTTCGTAAAGGAACAAGCGTACTCGCAAATCTGGCAGCCTACACACTTCTCCGTGTCGACTGAGACGAATTTTCTCTCATGAATCTTCACCATTCTCTTTACGCCTCCTTCCCCTCGACTAAGCCTCGCAGCTCGTCCATGCCCAGCTGTTCAAGTTTCTCTTTTTTCGGCACGCCCTCAAGCGTCCATCCTCTAGAATCGTAGTAATCGTCCAACATCAAGTCCAATTCTTCCTGCGTAACCACTGCACCTTTTGCTGGTCCATCGTCAGGAATCGGTTCGTTCATGACTTTCCACGGCAGAGTGTCGTCTTTTCGGCTTAAGCCTTCTCGCAGGTTGATCAACCGAGCCAGGGTGTTTATCCGTTCAGCGGCAACGGCAAGCTCTTCAGACGTCACTTCCACGCCAGTCACCAAGCCGTACAGCTTCGCCAAGTCTGCGAGCTCTTTGTAGAATGTGCCTTTCGCGTTCTTGCAGACGATAAACGAGTCAAGTACTGAGTAAATATCCTCCAATTCTTTCACGAGTTTTCCTCTGCCTCGTTCGGCTTTTAAACGGTCAACCTTGCCTTTCATGTCTACTGCGTATGCGCTGCTTCTCGTGTGGTCTGCTCCGCGGAAAGAAACCGCGAAACTCAGCGCTGCCGTCTTGAGGCACCGTAAATCGTAGCCTGTGACTTCTAAACCCTTTATGTGCTGAGCAAGCCTCTCAGAGTCTTTGTCGATTCTTGCAGCTGCGGCTTTCACGCCATCGGCAAGGACGTTGCCGATTCCTTCGCGTTTGCCAATCTTCTCTACGAGTTGCACGAGAGCGTCTGCGTTTCCGAAGTGTGCATCGACACCAAGTTCTTCGTGAGTGAGGATGCCTTTTTCGTGGCAGTCCATAGCGAAGCCGATTGTGACGCCTGTGCTTTGCGCGTCTAAGCCGTAGTAGTTGCAGAGTTCTGCAGCTTTAATGATTGCATCCAAGCGGTTTATGCCGCAGTATGGTCCTAAAGCCCATAAGGATTCATATTCAATTCGTGCCATTGTGCCTTTGTATGGTCCTTCGCGGATTACGGCTTCGTGTTCGCAGCGCATGGGGCAGCTGTTGCAGGCGATAATTTTTGCTATATAGTTTTCGTTGAGTGCTTCGCCGCTGACTTTCTCTGCATCCTCGAAATGTGCATTTGTGTAGTTGCGTGTGGGCATGCAGTGGAGCGTGTTGTTTATGAGGATGTTTTCAACTGTGCCGAGGGTTCGGTATTTCTGGGTTGCTGGTCCTTTCATACGCTCGTGGAATTCTTTAACCATGTCCATGAATTCTTCGGGTTTGGCGACTGTTATGTCACGTGTTCCGCGGACTGCTATGGCTTTCAGGTTCTTCGAACCCATTACTGCGCCTAGTCCTGTTCTCCCTGCTGCTCGGGTTTTCTCATTTAAAATGCAAGCCATTCGGCTGAGTTTTTCTCCTGCTAATCCTATGGATGCAACTCTCACGTAGTAGTCGCCGATTTCATCTTTTATGGAGTCTTCGGTTTCTGAGGGTGATTTGCCGATAAGGTGTGCAGCGTCTAGGAGTTGGACTGAATCGTCGTCTATCCAGAGGTAAACGGGTTTCTCGGCTTTGCCTTTTAGGATGATTGCGTCATATCCTGCGCGTTTGAGTTCTGCGCCGAAAGTGCCATGCGACACGGCTTCGCCGAGGAGGTTAGTTGCGGGTGATTTGGCTATGAATGCATGTCCGTTTCCGGCTGTTGGGAACATGGTTCCAGAAATGGGACCGAGTGCAACGACCAGCGTGTTTTCGGGGCCAATTGGGTCAACACCCTGTTTCGTGTGGTCCAGCCACAAACGCATACCTAAACCAATTCCGCCAATGTACTTCCTGGCGATATCCATGTTTAGCGGCTCTGTGCGGGTTCTTCCCGTGTCCAAATCAACAATGAGAATTCTGCCAGCGTAACCGAACAAGACTCGCTATTCCTCCATGTTCAGGTTTTTAATAAGCCGCTTGGAAACTATATTAACTTAATGGGCTAAAACGATGAAACCGAATGTCACGATTCTAAGTGTAATGCTGCCTATTTTCCGTTTGTTGCCCCTCTAATTATAACACTGAATCTAAATAACCCGTTAAACGATTGAAAAATTCGCGATTTGCGGTAAGAAAGAAGAAGGAAAAAGTGAAGAGAAATGGTTTACCTATTTTTCTGATTTCTTCTCTTTGGCTTCTTGGAAAAGGTTCTTCACGGCTGATATTCTTGATTTCTGCGCCAGCTCCTGAGCTGAAACATAAGTCAACGCTTCTTCGGGGCACCACTTCACGCATTGAGGCTCACCTAGTTCTTTGCAGCTGTCACACGTGAACACCACTTTCTTCTCTGGGTGAATCATCATGGCGCCGAATTGGCACGCGCTAATGCACCAGGCGCAGCCGTTGCAGGCTTGTTCGTCAACTGTTATCACGCCCGTGTTCTCGTCCTGCGACAGCGCGTCACGTGGGCACGCAGCCACGCAAGCTGGTTCTTCACAGTGTCTGCAAGTGACCGCCAAGTTGTTAAGCGGACCTAAGCGTAGTGCGCGGATTCTCGACTTCGTCGGGTTGAACGTCTTTTCCTTCGTCATGGAGCAGGCGTACTCGCATACTAAGCAGCCTATGCACTTCTCTGGGTCGGCTGTGACGAATTTTCTATCTTGTGGTCGCACCATGTCTATGCCCCTCCTTGAACGGGCATCAGCGGCTGCTGAGCCACGAGGTAAGCGTATTTCCCAAGCCCCAGCGAGTTAAGCTTCTCAACTGTCGGCATGCCATCCGCCGTCCAACCTCTTGAGGCGTAGTAATCGTCTAAGCCGATTTGGAATTCCTCCTCGTTCACGACTACGCCTTTGGCTGGTCCCTCGTCTGGCACAGGAACGTTCTTTATCTTCCAGGGAATCGTGTCGTATTTTCTCGTGCCTTTACCTTCGCGTATGTTGAACAGCCTAGCAAGGTTTTCAATCCTGTCGCCTGCTGTAGCCATTTCTTCCACCGTCATGGGTAACCCTGTAGCCAGCGTGTAGTAGTTTGCCAAGTCCTTCCAGCCATCATAATACGTTCCTCTGCTGAACTTGCAAACAATAAGAGAGTCAATGACGTTGTACATCTTGCTCTCGTCGGTAATCATCTTGCCGCGACCTGCCTCGATCTTGAAGCGGTTCACTTTGCCCTTCACGTCAGGCGAGTATGCCCCGTTTCTCAAGTGGCAGGCACCACGGAACGAAACACTGAACCCTAACGCAGCAGTTTTTAACGTTCGCAAGTCGTAACCTGGAAGCTCTAAGCCCTTGATGTGGCAAGCGTACTTGTAGGCGTCACCGCCGATTATCTCAGCAGCCTTCGCCACACCCTCAGCCAACGCGTTACCCAGCCAGCCTTCACGTTTACCAATCTTGTGGATTATCGCGATTAATGCTTCTGCGTTTCCGAAGCGCAGGTCGATGCCTTCCGTTTGCTCCTTCGTGATCACGCCATGCTCGTAGCAGTCCATCGCGAAAGCGACGACTACGCCGATGCTTATGCCGTCCATGCCATACTCGTTTACGATACGCATCGCCTCAATAACGGCGTCAAGTCTATCAACCCCGCATAATGGTCCCATACTCCAGAGGCACTCAAACTCTAATCGGCTTGTGGAACCCTGGTAGGGTCCTTCAGGAACGACAGCGATGTGGTCACAACGCATACCGCATGTGGCGCACCCGACGATTTTCTTCACGTAATGCTCGTTCAAGTATTCGCCGCTGACTCTTTCGGCGCCCTCGAACGTGGCGTTAGTCCAGTTCCTCGTTGCCAAAGCCGAAAGCGAGTTCAAAACCAACACGTTCTCTGGAGTGCCCAGCGTCTTGTATTTCTTCGTGGCTGGACCCTTCATGCGTTCATGAATCATCTTGATGTATTCCTTGAACCCGTCCAAATTCGCAACGTTAACATCGTGCGTTCCCCTGACAGCGACAGCCTTCAGGTTCTTGGAACCCATCACGGCACCCATGCCCGTACGCCCAATAGCACGGAACTCGTCGTTAATGATTGCTGCGAACCGGCAGAGTTTCTCGCCCGATTCACCTATGGCTGAGACTCTGATGTAAAAATCGCCGAGTTCATCCTTGATTTTGACATCGGTGTGATAAACTGTTTCGTTCTTAAGGTGTTCGGCGTTCTTGATCTCTACTTTGTCGTCGTCAATCCACAAGTAAGACAACTTCGGTGCCTTGCCCGTGATAATAACGGCGTCGTATCCTGCACGTTTCAAGTCAGGACCGAAGAAGCCATGCGCCTTTGCTTCGCCTACGCCTCCTGTGGCAGGTGATTTTGAGACTACTGCGTAGCCGTTGCCAGCAGTCGGTCCCATTGTGCCGCTTAATGGACCGGTGGCGAAGATTATCGGGTTGTCTGGGTCGAAGGCGTCGGTGCCTGGCTTGCTGTTGTCCATGAGCAGGCGGATGCCCAGTCCAATGCCGCCGATGTAGTTTTTGGCCGTTTCCTCAGTTAATGGTTCGGTGGAGATTTTTCCACTCGTTAGGTCGACTCGGAGAATTTTACCTGCATAACTGAACATTACTTTTTGTTCCCCTGTTACGTCGTTGAGCTTATTAGACCATGTGAAAAGTATATTAAGTTAATGGAATTTTCCATTGAAACTGGATGTTGAACTTTTAATCTGATTCCGTTATGAATCAGCATACAAAACGGATGTCGAAATCCCTTTCGAAGTAAACAGACGAGTTTCCTTTAAGAAACGGATAAATAAACTCGCCAACAGTCAGTATTCTTAGCTGACAAGGAGACTCACCCTTTGAGAGTGACAGTTGAATACTTAGGCTACATAAAACAAACGTTGGGCATAACACAAGCCGAAAGCATCGAACTCAAACCCGAAGCTTCAGTCCGCGACCTGCTCACATTACTCGCCGAGAAACACGGCGAACCCTTCATGAAAGCTATCTACGACCCCAAAGACACGACCCTGAAACCTTACCACATCATGGCCGTAAACGGGTTGATGATTAACCTATTGAACAGCCTAGACACCCGACTCAAGGACCGAGACAAGGTGGCAATCATGCCAGTCGTGACCGGCGGCTAGACAGGGCAAACGTTAAACCTCCAAGCCACCCAATCTTTCTGCGGTGACATTCATGCAGAGACTTGCCGCGTTAAAGCGAGTTGCTTTTGACGAAGCAGATTTCGATGGCTACCTCATTTTCAACCCATCAAACCTCATCTACTTCACAGGCCTTCCAGGCAACGTTTCCCTTCTGGTTCCCAGAAATGGCGAAGCCACGATCTACGTTTACAGCGTAAACTACGAGCAAACACGAAACGAAGCGAAAAGCTTCAAGGTTGAACAGGTGAAACGTGGCGAAGATTTAATGGCGAAAATCGCTGCTCAAGTCAAAGAAGCTGGAATCAAGAACCTCGCCCTGGATGTTTTAAGCGTTGAAGGCTGGCGAAGCTTAAAGAGGAAAACAAGAGGCGAAGCGAGCCTGAAGGTTAATCCCACGTTCGTTTCTCAGATGCGTTCGGTGAAGGATGAGACAGAAATCGCGTTGATGCGTAAGGCCGGCGAGTTAACGAGTCTAGGAATGGAAACTGCTTATGAAGTGCTGCGTGCTGGATTGTCCGAGATTGAGGTGGCGGCGGAAATCGAGTACGCCATGCGAAAACACGGCTCCTACGGCACAGCATTCGACACCGCTGTCTCATCAGGTCCAGCATCTGCGTTTCCCCATGGTGGCTGCACCGAACGAAAAATCCGCAAGGGAGAACTAGTGGTCGTTGACTTCGGCGCCGTTTACCAAGCTTACCGTTCTGACATGACTCGGACGCTTGTGGCAGGAAAACCTTCTGATAAACAGTTAAAACTTCACGCGATTGTGAAGAAGGCACATGAAGAAGCGTTCGCAGTCATAAAGCCAAACGTCAGGGCTAGAGACGTTGATGCCCGTGCGAGAGAAATAATTGAGGAGGCAGGCTACGGCGAGTGCTTCGTGCATGGGCTAGGTCACGGGGTAGGTTTGGATATTCACGAGGCTCCCACGTTGAACTCTGCAAGCAAAGAGAGGCTGCAAGTCGGCAACGTTGTGACAAATGAGCCTGGAATCTACCTGCCAGACTACGGTGGCGTTCGAATTGAGGACACAGTTCTCGTACTGAAAGACGGGGCTGAGAAACTCACGAAAGGACCGTACGAGCTGGGCAGACGATTGCCGAGGCTAATTGATTGTGGCGTTCCACGCATAAACCGTCGGATATTTGCCTTGAGGAGTGAATCGGGCGTCGTCGAAAACGATGTCCAATTCAAACCCGTATCTCGCGATTAGTTTGTTCATGTTCTCCCAAATTAGCGGTGCCTTCTCGTCTGCTGGCCATAGACCCCAGATGTTGTCGTCAGGCCATCGAGCGCCCCACCCGTAGTCTTTGGGTAAAACATATGCCACGCGGCCTTCAAATCGCCCGTACAAGTTTCTTGGGTAAGTTTTTACGTATTCACGGAAGTTTTTCATGGCTGTGAAGTGCTCCTCGCCTAGGACGCCATAGGGGTTTGTCTCGGGGTACCTGGGAAAGTTGAACACGAGTGACGTATTTGGCGCCTGCCTTGTATGCTGCAACCATTTCATTGAAAATTTCTTGCCCGCTACCCAAGTATGGTGGCTCGCGGGTTTTCCAGAGGATTATTGCGCCCCAGTCCTTGCCCTGCGTGTTGGCTGCACCCCTGCACATCGCTATCTGTTGCGTGGTGTTGAGGCCCCAGCCTAGCTCCACGAAGATGGTGTCGTAGCCTCCCAGATAGTCGAACCAGCAGAGAACATAGTCCGACGTGAAAAGCGGAATGTTGTTGTTCTTGGCGAACTGGGTGCTGTTGTAGCCTGCTATTATGTTAACGAACTTGTTGGCGGCGTCGGTGTAGCTGGACGCGTTCGGAAATTGTCGCGTTCCGTTGATGTTGCCGTCGATTTGTTTCCCGCCGAGCTCATCGTGGAGGTAGATGCCTAAGAATTTGTCGCCCCATCGCGTTTTCGCAGTCGTTAACCATCCTTGATGCCAAGGGTACGTGAATTCGGAGATGAGGTCGAAATAAACGATGAACTTGAGACCCGCTCCAGCTGCATAATTACATATGTCAGTTAACAGAGTCTCGTTGGCGGCGAAGGTGACGTCCCGGGAATCGACGACGAATACATCGGTGTAGTCTTTCACCTTGTCTATCAAGATTCTGGCTTCTTGAAAGGTGTTGAACCCGTAAGTGACTCCGAAGTGAAACTCGTCCTCTTCGACGGCATTCCATGCATGGTATGCATACATGAAGGGCAGCGCGACGGAGACTGCTAGTACCACGAGAAGGAGCCAACCTCTGATTCTCATTACAGTACCTTAGAAATCTAAGGTGTGGTAGCCACATAAGTATTTCCTAATTTGGAAGAGAATTATTTCTTGGGTGCAGTGGAACAGAGTGCTGCAATGCTTATTGACTTCTTAATGGCTTGCTAGGGCTTCATAAGGAGCGGGAGAGTTTTTGGAGCAAGAGAGGAAATCACCCAACAGAACTAGCTGTTTTTTAATAGAGTATCTCTCCTAGACCGTTTCAAGCCATATTTTGTTTACAGTCGTTCTGCTTCGACGAGTTCGAATTTTATGTATTTTGGGTAGAGCCAGTAAGCTTTGATGAAGTCCACTACGCTTTGATTCACGTCCAGGATCTCGAAGAATTCGACAAAATCGGCAGGCACCCCTTCCACCTTCTTCAGGGTGTAGACTTTGAAAGTCGCAAAGTAGGCTTTGTCAACGTCCAATGAGTCCATCGGAAAGTCTGTTGCCGCAAGAAGCGGGAAAGGCAGACCAGTCAAAATGTCGATAACACTTACTCTGCGGACATCATCGCTCTTACCTTTAATCTTGACTTGCCTGCTGTCTACTAAGCGGAAATTCCAATCGCTTTGCTGGTCATGTGTTGCAGACAGCTTATTTCACCATTCAGGTCTTCTTTGCAAGAATCATGTTTTCCTCATCGAACGAGAACTCGGGGTACCTATGGCTGTAAAAAAGTCTCAAGAACTCTTCCGCGTACCTGGCTTCAAAAGGCAAGTCTTTGGGCAAGACGCGATTCTTTTCTTCGAGCCGAGTTTCAATCGCTATTTGTGCTTTCGGGTAGTTCAGCAGGAGTTCCTTTCGCTCATGGTAAACGATTATTGTTGCAGCGCATTCGTCCAAGTTGGCTAGGAATTTTGGCAAGTTCTCCAATGTTTCCTTAAGGCTGTGTCTTGACGGGTTCGAAACCGTTTCAACAGCAATCGCCATGCGTTCTTTGAGGGTGATGTTCTTTTCCCACAAATACTCACTCTTAGGCAACAAGCTTTCAATCGATTTTTCTTTGCTCAGCATCTCTTCATTAAGAATTAGGAGAATATCCTTGGCAATGCTCAAAGAGGACTGAAACACGTTGCTTACCACGGTTACTTCTGTAACATTAAGCGATTTCTCCTCAATGCCAATCTCGATGCTCTCAGCCGCTTTTGTTAGAGTCGAGATACGGGAGAAATCATCGCCCTCTAATGCTGGCGACAAGGTTTCAATCTCAGTATTCAGCCTGACGATGTAACTCAATGAAACTTTGAGGCTCTCCACAGACCTGAGAATGTCATCGCTGTATTGACGTCTCCAGTTGTTTAATGAAACAAGAAGCGCATCAATAGCTACCCATGGAGGAGATTTTTCTTCAAGTTTTTCCTTGGCAAAAGAAATTGCTCGGCTTTCTTCGGGAAGGTCCGGGTCGTACAGGGAACGCATGACACCGTAGATTTGCTCAACCATCGGCACGACTTCTTTCGCCAGACCCCTACCTGCGTTCAGTATTTCTTTAATGCGTTCAATTCTAGTTTCAAGGGGCAAATCATTCTGAAACTCCGCTGTGACTGTAGGTTCGACTTTTAATCCTACTGCTTTGAGCTTTCCCACCCATGCAGAGTATTCGCAGTTGACCAATGTATGGTACTCTCTGAGTATGATGTCCAGTTCGGAGAATAACCCTTCAATCTCAACGCTCAAACCCTTGTCAAGCTCGTCGAACTTGCGGTCTACTTCGGAGGCTTCGTAGTACCCGGCTACCGCTTTGTTGAAAGTATCATTGAGTTTGTCTTTGATAATAACCATTTTTCCGTCCACAGAAGTCACGTCGACGGGAATGCTGCTCTTGACCGTGTTCAAGGTTTCCTCAAACGTCTGAAGCCTCCCTATGAGCTCTTTCGCTTTTGCCACAATCATTTCGTTCGATGCATTCTTCTTCGGAGAATAAGTAATCAACGCGGGAGGCAATGTAAACGCAAGAGTCGCGGCAATAGCTGCTGCAGCTCGTGCGCCGTCGATTTTGCCGCTAATGGCCAAAGGAAGCTGTAGAGCGCCTAAACACACAAAGAACAACGCGGCAGCGATAGTCGCTGTAATGACCGGAAGAAACCTCTCGCCTGAACTCTGTGCGAGCGTTCTTAATTATGAGAACGACCGCCAGAACGAGAGCGGCAACGATTGCAAAGAAAAGCATGATGCCAGGCAGAGAATCTCGATACTGCTTGAGCGCATCAAGCAATGTAAGTCTCGCAGGATTTGGATTCGTGTAAATCTGGTCAGTTATCGTAGTAACTATCTTGTTTGTGTCATACAGCCTGAATTGGACCATGGAAGTCTGGACGTCTTTGAAAATTCCTGTCAATGGGGCGTAAACAGCTGGAACAGCGGTGGGGTCTAGCCACCAGTCTGTTCGGGTTACCTGCAGGATTGTCTTGAGGTATTGCATCAGCAGAAGAGGAACGAAGATCAAACCGGTGTACAAAACTGAAAGCGCTGAATTCTTCTTGAACAGAACCCAAGATGTCAGAATTAACGGAACAGCCAAGAAATATGTCTGGTCAAAGAAAAACGTCATGGCAGCGATGAGACCTAGGTCAATAGCCAGGGCTGCTTTCTGACGATGAAAAATTATTGGAGGAATGATGAACAAGAACAGCCAAACGACGATTATAGCCAAGCGAACATTGGGATCATCGCTGGCCGTAGACACGAAGTTCAGGATGGACAACTGGTATATCAAGCCTAACCCGATTACTCCACATCCAATCGGCATGCCTACCTGTGGGTAGCCATACGTGACGGCGGCAACCATGAATGAAATGAGTATAGGCAAGGGCTGAGGAAAAAGCGGAATGAAGGACAAGCCTAAAACCATGCCCACGAACGTTAACGCGAATGTGAAAACCCTGAGGCGTCTGGTCTCAAGCGAACGCTCTTTAGCCTCTTTTTCGTTGAACTTCTTCCAACGCTGCTTAATCCATGCAGGCGCCTGAGGAATAGCCGCCTTTGTGGGTAACTTCAATCGGGATAACCTAAAACCTTATTTTATCAAACCATTCTTAAAGCTTGTCATGGTAACAGCTGCGGAAACCACTGAAGGCACCTTCGATGTAATCGAAAGCATTAGGAAACACATTGCACAGTTAAAGCCCGTCCGGCCTACACGAAGTTTGATATGCATAGGTGATTACCCTGCGAAAATACTCCTAAAAGAAACCTTCGCTAAGAAAATCGGCGACTCTCAGCCAATCTTCCTCCAGAAATCAAGCAAAGAAACGCCCAGTGCTGACCCGCATGATGTCGTAGACATTGGCCCAGATGTTGACACGCACTTCTGGTTTGACATCGCTTCCTACCTCTCGAAAAACGAATCTTTCAGTGCACAATTAAAAAGCAGAATAGAAGGGCTGCACGAAAACATTTTTCTTGCGTCTTTATGGGAAGGGCTCGGTAGTGCTTTGTTACCCGTGCTAATTTCACAGTTCAACGCCTCGAATGCGAATTCAGCAGCATTAGCGGTACTTCCTTCAAAAGCGCAGCCATCAGATGCGCATTTTAACGCTTTCGCGTCCATTGGAATGTGCGCATCCAGTAACGCCGCAGCCATTGTGCTTTTGGACAGAGACTACGTTGAGGATTTCGTGGGAGTATATAGAGACGGGTCAAGGATGAAGGGTAACGTCATAATTGATTACGTGCTGGGCATGATGTTGGAAAAGGAAGCGTTCACACAGGAACTCAGCGAGCTCTCCAGATCATTTAACGTCAAACTATACACTATGCTGGCCGTAACGGGCGCAAGCTTCAAGATTTATGGCTCGTTCAAGAACATTCTTAACGCTGCATCGCTCAATCCTTTCTTGACGTTTGATCTTGCAAGTGCCTCGGTGCTCTACATTCTTGTTCGGGTTCCGTTGCATCTCAAGGAAAAACTCACGAGGGGAAAAATCGAGTTGGCAACCGCCAAATGGTCAAAAAAGATGCCGAACCTCAAATCTATCTTCGTGAGTGAACCGATATATGTTGATGAAGAAAGCGACCGAGTAGATGCCGTCGTGCTCGCAGGAGGCTTCGATTTAACGCAGTTAACGGCTTTTTTCCAGAAGAAATCTGCTGAAGTTAAGAATGAAACCGTGAAAAAAGGACTGATAAAAGAAGAAGATTGGCAAGCTATCGTTAAGGGCTTAATCGCGAGTCAATAGCTTACTTTTTCTTGTTGTTGTTATTTAATTCGTCGACGATTTGCTTTGCTGATACTCCATGCTCGATGAGATAT
This sequence comes from Candidatus Bathyarchaeota archaeon, assembly GCA_963749465.1. GTDB lineage: Archaea > Thermoproteota > Bathyarchaeia > Bathyarchaeales > Bathycorpusculaceae > UBA11855. The sequence goes on from CAVVMH010000006.1 coordinate 243,316, forward strand.
GACCGCGAGAGATGTCGCTCGAAATCGTTGGATTTGCTGTACAACAGTTGCATTTCGTCATAAGCTTCAAGGTCTTCTGGTTTTCCTCTGCCTCCGACTACTAGAATCCGGGTTATCCATGGGTCTCTGGCTTCAGACATTCGGACGGTTATTGTTCTTGATACTTCGCTGGTCACGTATCCTGCAAGGGCCGTGTACAACTCTTGATTGAGATCTTCGCTCCACAGGCTTGGTGGACACTGAACTGTGACCCAGATGTAGTCAGACTTGTAGACTGGCTTGAACCCCATGACGCTTGGTGTTTTGAAGACTCGTATTAGACTCTTCATGTAGTCCTTGTAGTGGTTAACATCTACAATTTCTTTGAGAATTACGTCATTAGTGAGTGTTTCCTCTTGCTCCATCAGTATCTTGAAAATTATCTTCATCTGTTCGCTTTCGGTAAGCTCAGTTGACCTCTCAAAGTATTTTTTCGGCTCAATTATCTTGCGGAGTTTTTCTTCGTATTCGTTGTATAAGTCCACGATTTTGTTCAGTCTCTTGCGGTATTCTGAGGTGATGCCAAGTTTCTTAGCTAATGTATCGTACAGCTTGATTGCGTCATCCATTTTCTGGAGGTTCTCAAGCGCGTAAGCCTCTTCCTCCCCGATTCTCTTGAGCTCGCGTTCAATCCCTATGAGTTGTTCTCGGGCGTACCGTTTTGAGCTGAATGTCTTTCGCATCTGAGCTTCCATTTTCGACCTGTCGAATTCCTTCCGTCTCTTTGATTCCTGAACTCGCATCGCTTCGTTGTCGACGACGCTTCGTTTTTCCATGCGTTTTGAAACGATTTCGTTCAGGTAAGCCACGTGTTCCTCGATCATCTTTGCTTCATCAGTGGGTGTTCTGAGCATCAGTTGAACTGTTAAGTATATGGTCGCCAGTTCGGATTGTATTTCTTTCAGTTCTTTCTGGTCTGCTTCAGCTTCGGGGAGAACTTCGCAGTATCCCATTAGCGTGTCAGCTAAGTATCGTGTATGGTCGTAGAATTTCATGATGTTAAGTGATTTTTCAGCGACTTCTGATAAGTTGATGAAGTCTTCTAGGATTCTCTTCTGCCGGACGGTGAAGACTTGTGAGCTTGGAATTAGCTGTTTCAGGCGTTCAAGTATCGCTTGTTTCCTTTCACAGAATTCGAGATGTGTCTTTGTGAGGTTCGTGAGCAGGGTTTCAAGGTTGTCAACTTTTCTCGACCCTTCTTTGTGCAAAGCCAAGTTTATCACAGCTTCTTCGATAGGTCCAGTTTTGCCCATCCGTTTTATGGTTGACAGGAACTTCATCAGTTCTTCTATCCAGTTTCTCGCTTGAATTTCAATGCCTTTGACGTGTAGGTTTAAGTCGTCTTCGAGTCTTGGGTTGCTGTAGATGACTGATTTGACCTTTTCTTCAAACTGCTCTTCATTGAAGGTTCCAGTCTTAATCAGGTAATTTTTGTAGATGTTGCGTACTTCATGGTTGCACTCGTTTAGGATTTCATTTATTCCATCTAATATCTCGAGTTTTTCTTTTCTCTCGTCATGAAGTAATTGGAGTTTTTCGAAGTTTACCTTGAAGGCTGAGATGTACTCGTCCACGGGGTATATCACTTTGATCATGCCTAACGTGTGAGCTGAGTTGTCGGTGAGCCCAACTTCGGTGCCTATTCCACCCATTAGGTCAGCTAAGTCGAAATCCATCAATACGTAGAGCATGTCAGTGACCATGTCGTCGATTTCGTGTCGGGCGGTAACAATGTTGCCTGCTTTAGTATACGCGGGGAGCAACGGCAGATATATCAATGCGTTCAAAGGATTTCGATAGTAATCGCCGTACGTTTTCGTGACGTATTCATTGTACTCCTTGTTGGTGAGGAGCTCAAGCTCGTTCATCGATACGAATGCTGAGCATCCTTTTGCTGGTGGGTCGTCTCCACCGCACGGGGTTACCACGAACGCTATTATCGGGACGCCGGAGCCTAGCACTTTTCTCAGGTGTCTGGCGAAGTCGAAGAATATTCCGCTTCCTGTGCCGCCGCCTAAACCGTAGAATAGGACAATGGTTGGGGTGATTATGGATGAGAGAGCTTGTTCCTTGAAGGCGTTGATGCAGTTTCTGATTATGCCAAGTTGATAGTAGTTTAGAGCGTAGATTGCTTTGGCGAGCGCTCGTCTTCGTCCTGCGCCTCCAGCCATGGGTGGGATAGCCATTGTGGAGTGGAGCCATGGGGTGAATTTTTCGATTTTAGAGCCTTCGGCGACGAGGTACTCGTTGTATTTTTGATTGATGAAGTCGAACATCGCCTCTGCGGTTGGGAATTTCACTGATTGAGCGACAAGTCGCATTCTTTCTCGGGGTATGCCCGATTTAGCCATTGCCTTCATTATTTTTTCGTTTGTTTCTTGGAGGCTTCTTATTTCAGGGTCAGCTATGTCGATTGCCAGCAGTGAAAGCCTCGTGATGTCGTTTCCGAGGAGTTCCATGGTTTTCTTGCTGGTCAGGAAATTCTCGACGATGTTCGTGCCTGCTGAGCCCAGTCCTATCAGTTGAACGCTGTTTTGGTATATTCGCGTGCTTGTCACATCCCAACTAAACGTTTTAGCCTGTCTTCAATGCTTGACAAATTCGAAGAGATGGTACGGTCAATTTTGGACGCTCGCAGGGTTAAGCCTTCTAGGTCTTTGATCTGGTCCTCGACGACGAGCTTAAAGTAGCTCACTTTTCCTCTGTTTCTCATGAATAGGAAAGCGAACAAGACCGCTACAACTGCGAAGACAACTATTAACGGTAGAAACAGGATTTGCATCACTGCACCTGCTGGCGGGCTGGCGACGTCTAAGCTGTCCAACATTGCTACTGCATTGTCTGTTAGTCCTTGGTCTGCCACGGCTTTGGATTGAGTTATTACGTTTTGGTAGAGTTCGACGTATCCTGGGTCTACTCCTGAGCCTGCGTATCCTGCCAAAGTGTCCTGCTTCGCCCTCAGTTTAGTGTTGTACTCGTTAATCGCAGAGTCGGTAATGTTTTGTCTGACCGCATCCAAAAGCGTGCCACTAGGGTCTTTCAATGCAATTAGATTGATTGGAACTGCTTTGTGTAAAGTTATTCCGCCGACAGTCGTCGTTACTTTTCCTGACGCCTCGCCATAGCATGAGATTGTCAGGATTCCTGCGGCTTGGCTGAATGAGAAACTTGCAGCATTGGGATTGTAATTGCCTCCCAGACTGTAATCATCACTCGTCCCGTGAACCCAGTAATGATCAAGATCTGATGGATGCTGCATTTCGGTGCTTAGGGTTAAGCTCGATGACGGATTGCTCGTTGCAACATCAATTGTGACCGTTACTTTTAGTTGCGCTCCGTCACTTATTTGGCCGTTACCGCTGCTCGCTCCTGTCGTAAAATCTTTCGAAAGAATTAAATTTCCTGTAGTTGCGTCTTCGATTCGATATTCCGTTATCCACTCACCGCCGCCAACGGCAGCAAAAGTGGTCGATATACAAAATAGATACGTGGATGCTAATAGAATGAATACGCTGATTGCTAAGATTTTTGTTTTCAACTTACTCCCCTTTAGGCAAATTCTACTATCACACATGGGATATAACACTTGCGCTAAGTCCCTTCTACTCATTTTTGTTCACGTAACTTTCGGGTGGTCTCTGATTAAAGGGTTCTTGTAAGGGTTTCTTGACTAGCCCAAGTCAAATTTTCTTAACAAACCAATTTTTGGTCGGCTGAAAGGAAGTGTTTAGGGATGAAGCAAAACGGTTCGAAGAACCAAGACGGAATTGTCCTGCCATTGCCAAAAACGAATCGAGGATTCGTAACGCTACTTGCCTGATACGGGAACTAGTAGTTCTTTCAGCTGTTGCCCAAGCATTGAATGAATTTCAGTTAAAATCAGATTTTGATTCTCCGTCTCCACACAGAGTTTGTCCAATGCTGCTTTAACTTGGTTGGCTTCGGTTTTTGAGCCGGGCAACTTTGACAAGTCATCAAGAACTCTAAGTAGCTCAGTACCTTCTTTTCCAATATCGTCATCAGCGACAATCGTGCCCAAAATCATGTCGTTCAAAATGTAGTTTGCTTGAATTGCTAATATTGAAGCACGACGATTCGGAAGTATTTGTTCACTACTCGCGACCGGTGAAGATAGCCCGCTAAAATGTTCATACAGAACTCTCAGAGCATCGTGTGTTTTTTCAGCGATTTCTTTTGGATGTCGTTTCTGCACGGCTGCGGAGAGTGGTCTAACATCCAAACACACCGAGTTAGCATGGTTTGCTAGGTTTTTGACATTTTCCTCAGATTTCTTAAAGATGCTTTCAACGAGTTTCCAGTCTACTCGTCCATGCAGATTTCTTAGAATGATGAACAATGAATCAGCCGTTTCCATCGCGTTCACTGTTAGGTGACCGAGTTCAGCCTGTTTTCCCTCAGCAGCTTCCTTTTTTTCCGTGTCGTCCTTGTTCTTTTTTAAAGCATCTGTGATTCTTTCGTGAATCGCTTCAATCTGAGAAGTTTGTTTTACCGCAAACATTTCAGTGACGCCTTTCCAAGCGACGCTCAAGTCGTTTCCCTGTAGTTCGGAATTTTCAACATCAGTCAGCGGTATCTCTCGGATGATTTTCCGATTCTTTTTGAAACGTCCAGATTCAATGTAGAATCTTAAGGCGTCACTATCAATCGTTATGACTCCGTCGCCGAAGTTTCTCAGGCGGGCTTTTACGGTTAATTCTGTGGGAGTGGCGGTCATTTCCTGTTCTCAGGTTGGTATTTTCGTTTGGTGAATAAAGGCTTTTTGCAAATCAATCCTCAATAAAAGCAGCTTATGTCCGATACCAACTATGCAATAAAGGGAACTGGAACTAGCTGAGAGAAGGAATAACAGCAATCGAATTTTCAGTTGTTCTTCCAAGACTTTGTCTCTGATAGTGAAGAAGACCCGTAGAGATGCGCTTCTTCTGCTTTTTGCTTTAAGCGACCCGACTAAGCTTGCATTTCTGAAATAAGAAATCTAATCCAGTGTGTTTGAATCTATTGGTGGATTTGAACCCCTATCTCAGGCAGATATGTCACCCTGAAAACCCTTTTTCAATCAGCAGGATTTCGGATTTGCAATTAGTCTTACTGAAGACTTGAGCGAAAGTATCTGATATGCACACGATATACGGAAAGGATGAAAAGCAGGTTATTCTTCCTTCATCTAAGCAGAACGACACTGCTTTTTTCGAATAACTTAAAAGGTATAGAGGAGGAGTAACTAAACGATGACATGGCTTGATTTCTGAGAAGCCTAAACGACTATTTGTAATCTTGATGGCTTTAACGGTGACTTTTTCAGCGTCAGCAACCGTCTACCAGTCAGCATCAGGCCAGCCTACCCCGCAAGGAGACCAAACAACATACCCGTGGCCTATGTTCCATCACGACGCTGGGTTTACAGGGTACACTGAAAGCCCAGCGCCCAACACACCCAGTCTATTATGGAATTACTCACTTACGGGAGGGGTCATGTGTGCTTCTCCCGCTGTTGCCGATGATAGACTCTTCATACAGTCCGAGGACAATTATGTCTATTGCCTAAACGCGACGACAGGAGAATTCGTGTGGAGATACAGAAGCGAATTAACCATGGAATTTACGGAAGAACAGTATCACCCCAACAGAGCATCCCCTGCTGTTGCAGACGGAAAGGTCTTCGTAGGATCGATAGACGACTACATGTACTGCTTGAATGCAACCACTGGAGCAGTCATATGGAAATACAAAACTGGAGACGACCTGTTTTCTTTTGTTGCGGTTACTGAAGGCAAGGTGTTCACAGGATCAGCTGATTTCAATCTCTATTGCTTCGACGCGAATACGGGAGAGTTACAATGGAAACATAACACCGGGGATTGGCCCTTTAATCCGGCAGTTGCTGATGGCAAGGTCTTTGCAGGAAGCCATAACACCTTTTTTGCTTTGGAAGCGAACACAGGAGCAGTTCTATGGACGTACACAGCGTCAAGTGATATCAGCGATTCTCCAGCTGTTGCTGGCGGAAAAGTCTTTTTTGCGGATGGTGGGTCACCACAAGGGTGGGTTGGGTCACAAATCCATTGCCTAGACGCGAACACCGGAACAATAATATGGAGTTGCGATGCCCCACCGGCCGTATTCTCGTCTCCTGCTGTTGCATACGGAATGGTCTTCGTGGGCTCATGGGACAAAAACGTTTACTGTTTGAATCCTGTCGATGGCGCGGTAGTTTGGAATTACCCCACAAGGGGTTCGGTGGCGTCTTCCCCTGCTATTGCTGATGGCAAACTCTTCATAGGCTCAAACGACGGAAATATCTATAGTTTAAATGCCACTTCGGGAACAAGACTTTGGAATTATAGAATTGGAACAGAAGTCAAGTCTTCCCCCGCTGTCGCCTACGGCAAACTTTACGTCGTGTCGAGAGATGGTACTGTTTTCTGCTTTGGCGAATCATCAGGGCAGCCGTTGGTTCCACCACTTTCGTCGCCTTCCTTCGAGCTTTATTCGCTGATTGCAATCTCCATCATCGCAATAGTCTTCGTATGCGCATATTTGTATGTCAGAATTAGAAAGAAGAAAAGCTAACGTTCCCATTCTTTATTTGTTTGAGAAGCCATTCAGCCACATGCGGTACTCTTGGTATTCTCATAGTTGTTGAAACTATGCTCCAGCAAATTATAGCTACTTTAGTGGATACTGGCGGAAACACTCGAAGCTCACAAGATTTTAAATACAACTTAAAGACAGAAATGGAACCCGCAAGCTTGCTTTCAAGGCTTGCGTATACCTAAGGAGAAAAGGAAAATGCATTTGTCAACAAACAAGGCAAAAACAATTGCTGCAATCGCTGCAGTTCTTTTGATTGCTACTTCTATACCATTAATGATGTCAGTTCAGCCAGCTGCAGCCCAGCTCGCTGCGGAACAACCAATCAGCGGCCCAATCCCCGCTGGTAAAACCGTTGCCAGACAATCTGCTACTAGAGCCTATCTCAGCTTCAGACCCAGAGTCGTAGGCATTGGACAGGAAGTGTTGGTTAACTTTTGGATTAACCCCGCACTACCTTCAAACAACATAATCATACCCAAGGGATATGTGATTACAATCACGAAGCCAGACGGAACCAAAGACGTCAGAACTGTAAGTTCAGAACCTGCTACCGCCGCAAACTGGTTCTCATACGTTCCCGACGTAATTGGAGAATACAAATTCAAATTTGAATTCATTGGAACGTATTTCCCAGCAGGACGATACTACAACGGAGCAATCGTAACGAACAGCTCAGGACAAAATCTTGAGTATAGCGGAACTAACCTATTCAACGAATGCTACTACAAGCCCAGCTCCACTCCAGAAGAAACACTCACCGTACAGCAAGACCTGGTGTGGTCTTGGCCGTTAGCCCTGCCAACCGATTACTGGACGCGCCCCGCATCACTGAATAACAGAGGGTGGTGGCCGATTCTAGGAAACTGGCCTGGTACTGGCTATGTGGGCTTTGACTACGCTAACTGGGACGCACTATATCCTGGCACGACCAAACAAGAACAGCCGACGGCTGACTTCTATCCGTGGATTCAAGCGCCAAACACTGCACATATATTATGGAAGAGATTGGGCGCCGTAGCTGGCCTCATCGGTGGACCAGCCGGACAATACGGCACGACGAGCAGTCCAGGCTTTCCAAGCGTAATTTATTCGGGAAGATGCTACCAGACTGTCACGAAAGCAAACGGAACAAGTGTTGCCCAGTGCTATGATCTACGAACCGGAGAAATATACTACGAAATAGCTGGAGGAATCACGCCAACCTGGATTTCATATGTCAATCCAGTGGCAAATCTTGAGACCATTGCTGGGCAGGAAATAGCGGGTCAAACATGGTCAGCAGAGCTTTTGTCGCTAAGCGGCGCATATCTGAGGAAGATTAATCCCTGGACTGGAGCTATGACGTCGAACATCTCGATTGCGCCATTATCTGGAGGCACCTTCCACAACCAAATAGGCGGCTATGTCGTGAACATACAGGATCTCGGCGCCGCTGCAGGGGCACAAAGATACCGTTTGATTAACTGGACGACACGCGGAACAAGCACAAACTTCACCAGTAGAATAGTAAGCAACACTACCTATGAGAGAAGCAGCCTACCTACTTTCCAAGACTACGAGAACAACTTAGGTGCTGTCGTGACAGACACATACGGACAGTCTAATCCACAGTATGGCCAGCCCTTTGACAAATTAAGGTGGCAAATCGTCTGCCAGTTTTATAGGCTGTCAACAGGCGCGCTGATATATAACTTAACGACAACCGAATACCCAGATATTCTCTACCACTCTGGCCCTGTCATAATGGACCACGGAAAAGTCGCAGCAATGGCACAAGGCGGATACTTCGTTATATTCGATGGCTTTACAGGTAAGTGGTTCAGAAGTGAAAAATGTGACTATCCATGGTCAGATGCTGGCTTCGGAGCTTACGCAATCTCTTCGGCTTACGGTATGGTGATTAGATACGCTTACGACGGCGTCTACGCCTTCAATTGGACTGACGGCAAAATAGTCTGGATGTACAAAGCGCCCACGTATGCAGACTTCGAAACGCCCTACACGGATGAGAACGGCACCGAGGTTTACTCGTTCAACGGAGATGGCGATATTGCTGACGGAAAACTCTTCGTGGCAAACAGCGAACATACCACCACTTGGCCAATCACCAGAGGCTGGGGCTTCCACGCCATCAACATGACCAACGGCGAACTTGTATGGAAACTAAATAATCCATTGACTTATGGCGCTGTCGCTGATGGTTACTTGGTAGCAGCAAATTCCTGGGATGGTTACATGTACGTAATCGGCAAAGGTAAAAGCGCAACTACAGTCACGGCACCTGACGTTGCTGTTCCATTGGGAACGGGCGTTTTGATAAAAGGTACAGTGCTTGATTTGTCACCTGCTCAGACTGGTACGCCATGTGTCAGCAAAGATTCAATGACGCTGCAAATGGAGTATTTGCATCTAAAAATGCCACAGGGTGGACTCTTCAACGATGAAACGATAGCTGGGGTTCCAGTGGTATTAACTGCTATAGGCTCAGACGGCACCGTAATCGACTTAGGCTCAGTCACAACCAATGGCTACTCAGGGGCATTCAACTTTGCGTGGACTCCGACAAAAGAGGGCACCTACGAGATCATCGCATCATTCGCGGGAGACGACTCTTACGGCAGCTCATTATCAACAACCGCTGTTTCAGTGGGTGCAGCGCCAACACAAATAGAATTTCCACTGGCACCGACACCAGCAGACTACACGATGACCATCATTAGTGCAGCAGTAGCCATAATAATCGCGGTAGTCATCGCGGTCGCCATTGCCGTATTGATACTTCGGAAGCGAGCATAGAGGCAACATTCAACCAAAATCAACTTCCCCTTTTTTGGGTAAAATTTATTGCTAGCTGAGTGTTTGTCCGATTAGCCGTTCTCTTCTGTGGGCGTCCGAGAAGAGAAAGTGAATGTTAGCTCGTTGTGGTGGTCGTAAAGCTTTTTCAATCTCTCTTGCAGAGGTCACGCACAGAGACTAATACTGGACCTCGTAGTGCTGGTTTCTAGAAAAGTGGAGGTACTTGTCTTCCTTCTTCAACTATTGGCAGAGCCATACTGAGTTCTCTGAATGATTTGAGCACTGTTAGACCATGTTGTGTAACAGCGTAGACTTTTCTGTTTTTCTTAACATTTCTTTCTTCCACGAGTTCCTGTTTTAGTAGAAACTCTAAGTATTCGCTGAGAACGGAGCAGTTCACGTTGGCTTTGTACATGATGTGTGTTAGCTTCAGCGGTCCGCGCTGCGCAAGAACTTTCAAGATGTCAACATACATTTCAAGTTTGGATCGTCTCAAATTCAGCACATCCTGTAATTGCCGTCACAAATTGCGTGTTTTGATTTATCCTGTTTCAAAACGTTCAATCTGTTTTCAAGAGCTGTAACAAGGTCATCCAGCAACACGCCCTGGAGGTCGGTTGATAGTGTCTTGATATTCTCGCTGAAGACCGTGGCCATTTTGTTTTTCAGCTCTCTTCTGCTTTTTCTATTGATTTGATAGCCCATTATGTTTCCTCTGAAGATTATGCTCAGAGTACATCGCCATTACTTAACTGACTTATGAATTTGAAATCCACATTTGCGGTATGTCGCTAGGTGCAAATTGAATATTTTCACAACCAAAGGGAGAGTTTGAAGCTAAATAATAGTATAGATGTCCCTGCACAAAATTAAAAAAAGGGAGTTTTGTTTTTAGTCAAAGCCCCATTTCTTGCTGACTTTCACGATGAGGAAGATCACGAAAGCCACGATTATGTAAGTTATTAAAGCCACCAAAAAATTGCCCAGTGCAGTCTAAACAGGATTCAAAAATCAGTTCTTCAATGCTTCACTATGTACAAAGTGTGCGCTTGTTTCATTTTTCTGAGAGAAAAAAAGGAGAAAAAAATTCACGATGCTACAAGTCAAGCATGTGCATTTTCTTGGCGACTTTAACCAAGATGAAGACTACGAAGGCTACGATTATGAAGGTTATCACAGCCACCAGGAAGTCGCCGATCCCAAAGGTTTGGCTTCCTACCGTAACGCCTAAGGTTGCTAAGTCTCCCATTCCCGGCAGTGCGAGCCCAATCAAAGGCAACAGAATATCCTTCACTAGCGCTTGAATCACTTGGCCCAGGTAGAGACCTAGAATGAAAGCTATGGCGAGTCCAACGACTTTGAATTTGCTCAGGAAATCTTTGAATTCGTTCCAGAGTCCTTTCGGCGGTGCAGGCGCTGGCGGTGCAGGCTTGGGTTCGAGTGCTTCGCGAATCTTCTTTAATTCATCGAGCATTTTTTGGTCCGTCGACATTTGAACCACGCTTCTCTGTTTGTTCACAATTAGTACTTAAAGCATTCGATACGTCAAAATGCTTGAACGCCTACGTGTCTGAATTTAACATTTGTTCAAAATCATGGTTAGTAAGCGCAACGTGGCAAGAATGAGGGGAATAGAACAACTATTGCAAAGTCGTTCTATTTATCTTTCTTTTTTTGTCGTCTCCTTTGACACTTTTCTTCAATCCTGAACCGATTCCCTTGGCCACCCCAAAACCCTTCTTAAGACTTTTTCCCACTACTTCGCCAGTTTTTTCTGCAGTTTCCTCTGCTTTTCCCTTTTTCTTTTCTTCAGCCATTTTCTTCACGTCCATTTCAAAGCTATTATTCTAAGGACTAACGTGTATGTCCAATTGAGTTCTACTGCAAACCTCTATTGTGGCGTCCTCATCTTTTTCTCAGTCTGGTTAGGAGGATGGTGGCAGCCATCGCCAACAGTAAGATAATGGAACTTGCTACCGTCAAGTACACGATGTTTTGGTTCCCACTTTGTTTTACCGCAATCCCGATCAGCGCCCAGACAATCACTAATCCGTAGGCGATATCTTTTCTTGTAGTTACGACCAGTATTGAAATCACCAAAGCGACTATTACTATTAGAATAGCCCATATTTCAGGGCTTATTCCGAAACCATCCCAGTTCAATGAAACTAGTGCAACGGATACGTTTGCGATTGAGGCTATTGTGATCCAGCCAAGGTAAACGCTGAAGGGTATGTGAACAGCCAGTTTTTCGCGAATTGAAACCGTGGACTTCCCGATTCCAAGGCGGAGATAAATAAGAATAAGTGTTGTCAGGAGAAGAAACATTAGAACTAACAGATAAGGTGAGTAACTCGAACTGCCAGAGGAAAAGCCATGCAATATTGACTATGCTGCTGAGGACAAAGAGCCAGCCAATTCTCTTTTGGAAGTCTTTTCCTTGTTGATTTGGCAGTGCTTGATAGACGACGAAAACTCCTAATAGTATATAGATTACTCCCCAGATGGAAAACACGTAGCCAGCGGGAGTTATCAAAGTGGGATTTGCATCGGAAATTTGTGCCGTGTTCTTGCCTCCCAGAACCGTGGTGCTACCTGCTAAGCCATTGACTGCGACGGTCAGGACGAATGCGATGATATTTGTCACTTTTAGAAGGGAATTTCCTGCTGCCATCAGCATCCTCCAAATTCTATTCCGAAGTCTCAGTATATAAAATTACTGAGCTTCTTCAGCGTAGGTCAATCTCTCCTTGACTTATTAGTAGCTGGACGAGCAAATCGTAAAGCTCTAATTTAAAAACCAATCAATATCACAATCGTGAAATGTCATTCATCTCTACAGGACAAAACTTCGAGGACATCTGAACAAGAGAGAAGAGTTCTGAACACTGTTCTTTTTTCAACTTCTCTCCCGACAGTCTAATAACCTGAAATGCAAATGTTATTTCGGAGATGAGCGGATTTGAAAGTTCTCTTCATTGAGCCTCCGAAGGATATTTGGTTTGTGATGGGTGAGTATCTTCCGCCGCCCTACGGGATTATTCAACTTGCGGCTTATCTTGAGAGAGAAGTCAAAGATGTGCAGCTTGGAAGTATTGGATTGTAATGCTGAGAAAGTGGATTGGAAGAGTATGGAGAAACGTATCGCGTTGTCCAATCCTGACGTTGTCGCCTCGAGCTCGTTAGCAACTTGCAATACCTACGCGGTAGTGAAGACTCTTGAAACCGCGAAAAGAATTGTACCCAACGCTCTTACGGTAACTGGGGGGCAGCATTTCACGGCTACCGCTCAGGAAAGCCTTGCAGCCTATCCGGAAATAGACGTTATCGTTCGAGGTGAAGGCGAGCGAACCTTTGCAGAACTCGTGAAGTGCTCCGGTAAGAAATCAGCTCTTTCCAAAGATTAATGGGTTATCATTCAGGCAGGATGGGAAAGTTGTTCACAACCCGCCTCGGCAATTGATTGAAAATCTCGAAGATCTTCCTTTTCCAGGATATCACCTCGTTAAAGACGTTGTTCATAAGTATCATTTTTCAGTTATGGCGGGGGAAAAAGCGCCCTATGCTTTGATTGAAGGATCTCGTGGATGCTCGCACGAGTGCACTTTCTGTACTCAGTGGCGGCATTGGGGGGGACAGTGGAGAGTGAAATCGGCAAAGCGAATCGCTGACGAGATGGATTATTGCAGCAAATCTTTTGGAAGCGAGTTTATTTGGTTAACTGATGACAATTTTGGGACGGGAACTCGGCCAAAGGAAATTGCGGAGGAAATTATCAAGCGCGAAATGCCAGATGATGTTTCGTGGTTTGTCCAGGCAAGATGTGACGACATCATTAGGAATAGAGAGGCTTTGCCGAGACTGCGAGAATCTGGGCTGAACTGGGTTTTGCTTGGAGTCGAGAATTCAAACCCATCAACGCTTGAAGGGTACAAGAAAGGCATAACTCCAGAGGATGCAAAAACGGCTGTTAAGCTCCTGCAGGAAAACGACATTTTCACTCATGCAATGTTCATCATAGGTCAAAGGAAAGATACGCATGAATCGATAGTGCAACTGAGAGAGTTTGCTAATGAGTTAGACCCCGACTTCGTAATGTTTGGGATTTTGACGCCTTTTCCTGGAACCGAGATCTATCAAGAAGCGGAACGGAACGGGTGGATTATGGATCGTAACTGGCTGCATTATGACATGGTTCATGCGATTATGCCAACGGAGACTTTATCTGTGAAGGAGGTTCAAGAAGAACTATACGGGTGTTACAGAGACTTTTATGGTTCGTGGGGGAGAAGGTTCAAGGGTCTTTTCTCCAGTAACCAGCTCAAGAGAAAGGTTTTTTGGCACATGGCTCAGAGCGGAGTGCTGGAACAGATTAAATCCTTATTCTAGGCGTGAAAAACATTGCCTGAGCCCAAAACGTCAATCCTCGTTTTTCTTGAAATTTGCAGTCATCGTTTCTGTCTTTGGACTGGTAAGCATCCCGCTGCTTCTATCACAACCAGGCAACTATCAAATCGATATCTTGTTCGGCAAACCTTTGATAGGTTCATTGTACGCTGGTATCTGCATAATGGGAATCTCTGCCGTTTTTTACCCGAATAAATGTGAAAAAGCATTCATGTTTAAAAAACAATCCGAATTTCTGGAGCAAAGTGACCGCGGAGTTCCGCTCAGGAGAATGCATTTCAGCGGTCATCATCCTGATTGTGAGGCGTTTTCAGGTAATCGAATAACGATTCAAAAGGTTGTTCTTTGCGCTGCTTGTACGGGCATGCTTGTAGGAGCGGTGGTTGCTCTCATTGGGACGCTGTTTTATTTCTTTGTTGGGTTCGTTCCTTTGCCAGCTGCTCCAGCGATTTTCTTTGTCGGCTATGGTGGATTGTTGTTGGGCTTGGTTCAATTCAAATTCGGCGGCTGGATTAAGCTGATGGTTAACGCTTTGTTTGTCCTTGGTTCTTTCATAATCTTAGTTACGGCAGATGCGCTGGGAAAGAGTTTCTTGATAGATCTTTATGTTCTTGGTCTGATTCTTTTCTTGCTGTTGGCGAGGATACTGTTTTCTGAGTGGAACAACAAGCGAATTTGCTTTAGATGTGAAGGTTGCGAATGGCGTGAATGAAATGCTATCGTCTTCGGCGCCCGTAGAGTGCACCGGCAACGATCAGCAATCCAATGATCACTAGTATGAGAGGCCAGAAGTTTATGTTTATGTTGTAGGTTGTTTGCAAGAACAAGCTTAAGCCGATGAGGACTATTATTGCACCAAATACTAGGCTGGCTATTGCTCCGCCGTTAGGGAGACCAAAGCATTCGTTTTCTACTCTCCGGTAATGTTCGCGTTCGCTTCCTGGGTATCGCTGACCTACAGTGTACAGGGGTGCTCCGCAATTGGAGCATGTTGTGGCAGTATCAGGGTTTTGAGTCCCACATTTGCTGCAATAAACCATCAGGGTTCACTTCAGCTCTATTTAGATTCGATTGAGTTTTAAGACTTACGGTGCGCCAACGAAGGCGGATTGAATGCTTTAGGACGCGACCTCTTAAGGAAAACTAAGATGATAGAGGTAGTGGAGGTAAAATTAGAGTGTAGGAGAGGACAATACTCCTATCGAGAGCGGTCTAGGCTGCTAGGCGGTTTAGGAGACCTGTCCAATACTAAAGAAGTATGAAGACTTTCAGGAGGGTATACACGATTTGCCGAAAAACATTATCTCCCAAAAGCTGAGAATTATGCCGTGGAGGCGGGGATGGGAATTGAACCCAATCAAAGTGGCGACATCGCCAATAAGTAGTTTCTCCGCAGTTCTTTTTCCCTTTTTTCTGAATACAATCATAAGACTCCAGAAAAACGAGTAGCGAGGCAACGTTCTGCATGGACAGCTAACACCATAGTCGAGAAGTAGTCGTGGACTCTGATTTTTTTGCTCCGACTACTACTTCTACCAAACTATTTTGAATTAGAGAATGCCGATGAGATATTGCGGGGGAAACAGCGTTACGGAATCCGGTAACTTTAAGGAAGCAAAAAACGCGCCCTTTCGCGAAAAGAAGCTGGGGATGGGAATTGAACCCATATAGAGCAGCTCTGCAGGCTACCGCCTGAACCATTCGGCCACCCCAGCACCGAAGGTCTAGAGTTGAGAGTGTAATAAAAATATTGGTTCCTGCCGAACTTTTTGAATCGCAGGCAAACCTTGCTGCCAGGGAAGGATGGACATGGGATATCAGGTCTTTGCTAAAACCTTAAAGGGCCAAATGGCTGGTTCTTGACTAAACATCACTTCTTCAAGTTCAGCTCTTTCAGAATTTCTTTGTATGCACTCAATGCAGCTTTTTCGCTCTTTACGTTCTTGATGAGCATTCGCCCACCGTTGAATAAGCTAACCTCCAAATCTCCATAATCAAACATAACTGCCAATTGCGATTTAACGCGAACCTTGAATTGTTTTCTGATCTGTACGTAAACAGTGGTAAGGTCAATCTTCAGGGGAGTTTCAGGATTGATGTTGGCCGTTTCGCGTCCGCAAAGCCAGACAAGTTTTTCGCCCAAGGCCGCAGAAGCTTTTTCGCCCTGGCAGGCGGGACAGTTTGCCCTTTTTGAAATGTCAATAGTGGCAAAGGACATATCGTTGAAGTCGCAAACCATGAGCTTGCCCTTCAACGGTGTGCCAACGCCAGAAATCAGCTTGATAGCTTCCATCGCTTGCATCGCTCCAATTATGCCCGGCGTTGCACCGAGGACGCCGCGAGTGTTGCAGGTTTGCAGTTCGCTGTCCGAGAGATTGGGCATTACGCATTCCAAGCATGGTGTTTCTGGCGTTGCGAAGACAGAGAGGTTCCCCTCCATGCCTATGGCAGCGCCGAAAACGTAAGGAACCTGCATCTTCACGCATGCACGGTTTACCAAGTACCGTGTGAGCATATTGTCCAGACCATCCACGACGATGTCCACTCCAGCCAAGAGCTTCTCGACGTTTGTGGCATGCACGTTCTCGGAGATGGCTTCAACCTGTAATAGCGGGTTCAGTTTTCGCAAGCGTTTCGCCGCGGCTTCCACTTTCGGGTATTGAAGGTCGTCCATGGTGTAGAGGATTTGCCTGTGCAGGTTCTGCGTTTCCACCGTGTCTTGGTCGATTAAGCGAAGACAGCCGACACCTGCTAATGCGAGGTAAAGCGAGGAAACCGTGCCGAGTCCGCCTGCGCCGACAATGGCGACCTTGGCTTTCGCCAGTTTGTTTTGTCCTCTTTGACCCAGTTCCTTCATGATTACCTGGCGATTGAAGAATTCGGTGGCGAAGGCTTTTCTGTCCTCGGGTTTCATTTTGTCATGCTCCATGCTATTCTGTGTGTTATTCGGTTTTATATCTGCCTTTTTTCGCGAATTGCTTCTCATAGATTTCTTTGACTCTCTGGATGGTGTCGGCGTCTTCCGGGTTTTTGTCGTCTCTTATTCTGGAAATCCGTGCGAACCGGAGCGCCATCTGGCTCTTGTAGGTTGGGCTACGTTGAATCTCGTTATAAGCCACTTCAACAACAATCTTGGGTTGGACGATTACACGCCACCGGTCTTCGCTGACGGCTAACTCTTTCAGTCGCTTCGTCATCTCGATGATTTCGGCGTCGGTTAAGCCCTTGAACGTTTTGCCCAACTCGAGAAATTCGCCCGTTTCAGCGTCTCTTGCCGCAAGGTAATAGTTTGAGAGCCAACCGTGTCTTCGTCCATACCCGTACTCAGCAGCCGAAATCACCAGATCTAAGGGTTCGAGGACGGTTTTTATCTTGAGCCAACGTTTTCCTCTGGTTCCAGGCGTGTAAGGGCTGTCAAGCTTCTTCGCCATTAACCCTTCGTGTCCAGCGTTCACGGCTTCCTTTAGGAATTTATTTGCTGTTGCTTTGTTTCTGGTTACGATTTGTTTTGTTAGCGGGATATTGCCTGCGTTTTCGGAAAGGATTTGCCTCCTTTGCGCGTAAGTCAGGCGGATCAGGCTTTCGCCGTTCAAATGAAGAATATCGAACAGGTACAGCTGGAGCGGGATTCTTTCCGCTGTGTCCGCTATTCCGTGGACACGTTTGAACCTTCGCATTAAATGCTGGAACGGGATCGGGAAGCCTGATGCGTCTGTGGCGATTACTTCGCCTTCCAGAATTGCTTCTTTGGTTTTGATGTTTCGTTTCACGGTTTCAACGATTTCTGGCAGGCTCTGTGTGGCGTCTGTGAGGCGTCGGCTGAAAATTCTCACTTCATCGTTCAGCTTGTGGATTTGGATTCTTGCGCCATCGTACTTGTACTCGAACGCTGTCTCACCGCCATGCGTTTTCAGGGCTTCGTCAACGTTGTCGGCTAATTGTGCCAGCATGGGTTTTACCGGTCTGAAGACCCTGAAGCCAAGGATGGCCAAGGCTTGTTTGCCGCCTGTTTTGGCTAACGACGGCTGCTTCGCCGACATCGCCTAATGCCATGCTCGCGTTCTGCACCGACGCCAACGGGATATCGAAAGCTTTGGCGACTGCTTGCTCCATTAAGCCCTCGTGGAACCCTGTTCGCATTTCTCCCGTGAGAATTTTCACGAGGTACTTGGCTTCGGCAGGTGTTACTTGGCTGAATAAGGCTTCTGTTAAGCGTTCTTTGCGTTGTTTGGAGCCTGATCCCGACATTGCGGCTATGGCGTCGAATGTTTCTCTGACTTCGTTGATGGTTAACTGTTTTTGGATAAGCAGCGTTTGCTTTTGAACTCGGGTTTTCTCGAAAAGTGCCTTTGTCGCTGATCCGATGTCGCCTGTGCTGCTGAAGGCTTCGGTGAAGACGCTCCAGTCAACCTGTGTAATGCGCCTCAGAACCGTGTTCAAGGTCGTCCAGCTTAAGTCGAGGGTTTTTTGGCTCCATTTTGGGAAGGCTCTGCCGAGAATCATGGAGATTGCGGGTTCCAGCTCTGCTGGTTCTAAGGTGCGAAGGAAGTCTGAGACTAACCCTACGGTTTTGGTCCGCTTCTTGGTGGCTTCTACCTTTTCGAGTACTTCGGCGAGAGACTTGAAAAGCGTTGGCATTACCTTTACCTTATGGACTGTAGACGATAAAAAAGATGCTTGGCGAGCGTTCCAAGCGATTATGTGTGCTTAGAAGGCGCTTTCGAGTTTCGCTTTAACCTCTTTGATTTTCTTCTCCAGCTCCTGCACTTTCTCCTTGTTCCCCAAAGCGTTGTAGCAGTCTTTAGCGTAGTCTAGCGCGCTCACACCGAACCTGTCGAAACCCTTGAGGAACGAGAGATCAGCGGATTTCATGAAGCTCTCAACAGCTTTGTCATAGTTTTTTAGCGCGAAGTCGCATTCGCCAGCTTTGTACAGCATCGTTGTGGAGTCGAAATAGTTCTGCGATTTACGGTAGAGTTCAGCGGTTCGCAGGAAGAGGTCTCTTGCTTCCTCGTATTTTCCTGCATCCATCAAGTTGTTAGCTTCTTTATGCATCTTGACTGAGTCTTCTCGGACTGGTTTTTCACTCATAACTTTCAACTCTTTTGACGCGCTAATATCAGCAGGATTCTCCCATTTAGAATTTTCCCCTTCCACACAGCCTGTTGGCTGTTGTGCTCATGTGTGACTCCCCCCTTTTAAAAAGGCAAACCGAGATTTGGGAAAGTGAGTTTTGTTTTGAAGAGTTAATATAGGGTTTAAAAGAAACTTCCTCAAGATATAGCGATTGTACCGTGTGGAGATTACTGTGGGAAGTAAACAACTCAACCTCAATACGCCGCTCAAGTTAGCGTTGGCAGCTATATTCGGAGCACTTGCTGCAGCAGTGACGGCATCGTTGGTAATACCGATAGTGGCTACCAGCGGCTACTTCAACTTAGGCGAGGCAGTAGTCTACGTGGCAGCGCTCATCTTTGGTCCTTTCGTGGGCGCTTTTGCGGGGGGCAGCGTAGCCATAGCAGATGTCTTGGTTCCTGGCGCGGCGCAGTTTGCTCCTGGAACGTTGGTGATAAAGGGTTTGGAAGGAGCGATCGTCGGATTTCTGGGCAGACAATTGCAAAAGCATGGTTTAAGTTCTGGTGTAAGTGCCGTAATTTCCGTCGTTATAGGAGGACTTGAAATGATAGCGGGATACTTCATTTACGAGCAACTAGTGCTGGGCTATTCATTGCCAGCAGCAATCTTCGAAGTTCCATTTAACGTCGTACAAATGGCTGTCGGGTTAGTCATAGCAGTACCAATCATGTACGCCGTTCATCGAGTTTTCCCACAGCTTAAAAGCTAGATTAACCAAAGACCTGCAGAGAGAGCAACCATGCAACTGCCGCCCGGGAAAATCCCCATCGACATCTTGAAAGAGGTCGTTTTCAAGAATCTAGGAGCCGAACGCAAAGAAGTCACAGTAGGACCAACTGCTGGAATCGACGGCGCAGTCCTGGAAGTGGGAAACAAAAATCTAATCGTTTCAATGGACCCGATTACAGGCGCTGTTGATCGGATTGGCTGGTCAGCCGTCAACGTGAACGCCAACGACATTGCCACGTTCGGAGTGGAGCCAATCTTTCCTTTTCTCTTGCATAATGCTTCCAGAGAACGCTGACAAGAAAACCGTCGAGAGCATTTGCACTCAGATGGACGCGGCGGCCAAAGAGTTGGGAATCGCCATCGTCGGAGGACACTGCGAGTCAACGCCTGGCTTAGCGAACCCGATTGTTGTAGGCTGCGTGATGGGATTAACCGACAAAGGCAACTACGTGACCGCAGGCGGAGCCAAAGAGGGAGACAAGATAATCTTGACCAAGAGCGCGGGGATAGAGGGCACGGCGATTCTAGCCTCGGACAGAGAACAACAGTTAATGAAAACATTGGACTCCTCAATGCTGAGTAATGCGAAGAAATTCTACAACCAAATCAGCGTTGTCAAAGATGCATTAACGGCGTACAGGACAGGCGGAGTCCACGCCATGCATGACCCCACTGAAGGCGGCGTCGTAGGCGGAATCCATGAGATGGCAGACGCCTCGAACTTGGGAGCCAAGGTGTTTGAGGATAGAATCGTCGTTGAGCCTGAGACCGCGAAAATCTGCCGATTCTTCGAGGTGGACCCGTTGCAGCTGATTAGTTCAGGTGCATTGCTAATAGCAGCTGAAGCGGATAAAGCGAGCGAAATAATCGAGAATCTTGAGCGTGAGCACATCTACGCGGCTGCAATAGGCGAATTCGGTGGTAACGTTAACAAACGCTTGCTGGTGAGAAAGGATGACAGCGTTCAAGATTTGCCAAGACCATTGTCGGATCACTTGTGGCTTGCCTTAAGAAAACAATGATTAAACAGCTTATCCAAGTCTAATCGTTAAGCGCAAACATCTATTGTTCTCGACACTACATCCGTTGCTTGGAAAACTCTGCTGGAAGAATTTCTTGGTCTTGAAAACGAGTTTATCTTCTGCTGGAGTTTCCTGTAAACAAAATAGTTTCTCAAGTTCCTAGACATCTCATTTAACTTTTCATGATGAGAGTGAAAAACACTGAACAAAGGGTCTATTACTATCCTGAAGCCTCTAGCCGCCATTTCCCTACTCCAATCATAGTCTTCCGACCCATATTCTTTGGTTTCAGGGATGATTTTCGGCAGATTCTCATCAAACGGATACTTCGCCCACAACGATTTCCGGATTATGCAATTAATGGTGGAACACCAAACGGGGTGAGCGCTTATTTTCTGAGAGAAATAATACAACGTAGCGTCAGCCCTTCCGAAAACAGCCGCCTCTTTATGAGGAAGGAAAAACCCGCTGACCCCCGCTACCTGCGGGTCTTCAAAATGCTTCAATCCCCCCTGCAGCCAACAAGATGAAGTGGGAAGTGAATGAGCGTTTGTTATGCACACCAATTCATTCTCAGCAATGCTTACCGCCAAATTAGTTGAATACGCATGGGAAAAATCATCGTTAGAAAAAGGAATCAACCTGATTCTCCCATTCTTGAAGTGTTTTCTCTTAAATCCCTCAAGGTCTCTTTTCAGACTTTGCAGTTGTTCCTCAGAAGAATAATTGTCCGCCACAATTATCTCAGAAACTCGGACAGTTTGTTGAGCCAAGTTTTCCAGTAGAGAATCAAAGTACTTTTCTTTGTCTTTGGTTCTTATCACTACTGAAATCTTCAAAGCTTATTCTTCCAATTACAGTGTAGGCGCTTATGTTTTTAAGTTAGCTTCTTTTGAAATACGTTTCGATACACGACGTATGCTGTGTAAAACCCATAAGCTATGAACAACTTGGGCATTTTTGTAAGCGACCCAAACCTCAGAGCGTCACGGATTATGTCTAAGCTACCTTTGAAGGTCCAAACGACTGGGGGTCTAAAATGAATGCAATACGGGTCGTAAGTGGCAATCAGCTTGTAGCCTCTCTTAGCCACCCATTCTTTAATGAAAGCATCTTCAAACACGTGTAGATTCTCAGGGATATCAATGTCTTTAACAGCTTCATAACGCACCAACAAATCATGCGTACCACCTCTTATATCGAAAATCCGTCTCGTTATCTTCAAGAAAAGCTTTAGAACAACCGACTTCTGAATGCCGTCCCATATCTCTATTCCCCAGACTGCCCCCACATCTTCACCCACATTTTTATTCGCCTTGTCCAACCAATCGTTGCACAAAGTGACATCGCTGTCAACAAACAGGAACCAATCTGTTTTGACCTGCCTGATTCCCTTCATTCTCGCACTCCCACGCGTGCCTCTGTCCTCAACTACCATCACATTTCCGTATTTCTTGGAGAATTTTTCCACGATTTCTAAGGTAGCGTCGGTTGAGCAACCGTCCACCACTATCAGACGGTTCACCATCACGTTCCTGAAGACCGAGTTCAGACACTTTTCCAGAACTCTATCACTGTTCTTAGTAAGCAGAACGACGTCTACAGGTTGCGTATTCACTAATGAAGCACCTATTTCTTCACTATTATCCTTGTTTCCATCCCGAAGGGTACCTTAAATGACTTAAAAACCAATGCGTTGGCAACCTTGAAATTCGAATCTGCAAAACAGTCTACTCACATAAACCTGCAGTCTATGCGGCTTCGAATTTGCTCGCTCCACTCCGAAGGAGTCTTCACATTTATATGAGTCTTGTCAAACCCTCTCGAGATTCTCTTGAAAATTCGCTCCGTGGTCTTGTTCGGTGTCGTGCAAAGCAAAACGTCCTTGCACGATTCGTACATGTTTTGGACGGCGCTCAAAGGATTCTTAAGATGCTCAAGGACTTCAAAACACGTAACCAAATCAAATTTTCCCTTGAAGGGAAGATTTTCCTGGGCATCACAAACCACAAAAACACTCTCTCGCAACCTTTCTTTTCCCTGAGTCAAGCCGTATGATGAAATATCTGTGCCTAAAGCATTATAGCCCAGTGAATTTAGAAGGCTCACGCCGTAACCGTAGGCGCAACCCACATCCAAAGCACTTCTCCCTGCACCATCCAGTAAATCTCTTTGTAGAACTTTTGACGCCCATTTCAGAGATTCAAGTACGTGACGTTTAATCATTTGTTCTTTCTGAGAATAGTTCAAGTAATTGAAGTAATTCTTCTCAAAGTGCATGCTTGTTTTGTCCATCTTATCAGCTTGACATCGCTGCATGGTTTTTATAGTTCATAATCGACTACTTCCATATCAATAAAGCGGCTAGTGACGAACTATATTGACTTCAGGCTTCAAGAAGGCGGCGACTGTTGCGGCGCGTTCGCTTGTTCCCGGCAAGCCGCATCATGTTCAATGGATGATTACGAGGAAGTGCAACTACAGGTGCAGGGGCTGCAACATCTGGCAAGAACAAGACCAGAACGAACTGTCGGCGCCAGAAATTAAACGCGGATTGGATATTCTGAAGAAACTCGGCATCGTTGAAATCGTGTTTTCAGGCGGAGACCCGCTTCTGCGGGATGATGCCCAGGAAATTATCGAGTACGCCTCGCGCAGTTTCGTAACCACGGTTTATGACAACGGCAGCATGGCCGTCAAGAAAATCGACGCTTTGCGCAATGTAGATTTCGCCGCCATATCCATCGACAGCTTGGACGAAGCCAAGAACGACTACATTAAAGGTGTCCAAGGTGCTTGGAGAAAAGCCATGGACGCCGTGGAAACGCTCAAGAACGAAGGGATAAGCGTTGCTGTCACGCCTACGATCTCGCAGATGAACCTTCACGAGATAGTGGACATCACAAACTACTTTTCAGAGAGAGGGATTCCAGTTTGGTACTGCTTGTACTCGTATGACATGTCAATCGAAGCTAACCAGAATCAGCTTTTCAGGATAGGCAAAGCGAACGACGAGTTCGTGATAAGAGACAAGCAGGCGATGGTTAACCTCTGCGATGCGCTGATTGAGATGAAGAAGAAGAACAGAAATATTCTGATGACGACGAAGTTGTTGAGAGCTCTACGAAGCCTGTACTCAGAAGACAGAAGAACTTGGAACTGCCAGGCTCTTCGAAACTTCTTCGTTGTGGATCACTCGGGCAGAATAGCGGGGTGTCATATACACAACTTTGCAGGGTCGGTTTTTGACTTACCCGAGAAATGGAAAAGCGATAAATTTGACGTCCTGAGAAAGACCTACCGTCAATGCTCACAGTGTACTTACCTTTGCTACATTTTTTACTCGCTCCATGGAAGCCCATATGGAAACCTAACGTTGGCTAAAGACCAGTGGAAAAACAGAAAATTCCTGTTTAGAGAGAGCGCTAAGGCTCCAAGTTTGGCATGAACTCGAAAACCTTCGTTAGCAGACTGAAGAGCGTTCGGGTAAATTTCTGTCTTCATCGTCCTTAAAGTGGCTCGATTACCTTCTTTCATTTCCGATTGTTTCGGCAAGAACTTGCCTCCACCAATTTCAAGGCAGAGCTCTTTGCATATGATATATTGCGATACCGAAATACGTGTTATTAAGCAAACATTCCATGTTGAACCTTTGGAGAAAGGGGAAGACTTTCATGTTCAACAAGAAAAGCGAAATAGGCCATAAATGGAACCCAGTGTCATCACAAATTAAGGCATTATTCCACTGTGCTGGAAAAGAGGAAGTTGCATACTGCAAACTGCAGAAGACTCGACGTGTCTACATAAAGGAAAGAACAGAGCAGCGAGAGCGTCTAAACAAAGGAATTGCCGGCTTGGATAGGCTACTGAAAGAAAGCTCAATTGATGAAGAGACCTACGGACGCCTTAAGAAATTGTTAGAAATAGGTTACAAGCAGAAACGTCAAGAAACAAGAGAAATGTGCGGCTTCGCAAAAAAGCTTGACGATAACAGAACAGCAAGCGCATTCTGAAGACAATTGACTAGTTGACATTAAGTGTTTAGAGTTCTGGAAAAGATGACATAACACTATTTGTTTTCAGTCAAGAAGATGTACATACCTCAGGAATCTCTCTTGTTCAATTCTATTTCTTACTTGGTACTATCACTTTAAAAAAAACAAAAAGGGGTGAGGGTGTATTGTTTTTAGCTACGCCTCAGGTAGTCTAAAGGAACAGTGGCCGTTTCTGCTTGTACTCGTAGCCGCACTCACATCGAAAGCCTACAATCTTGTTTTTCTTACGTTTTATTATTTGCCATTTCCGCTGGTTGCATCCGCTGTCTTTCGTGTGCATTGTCCAGATCAACTTTGCATCGTCGAACGAGATTACTTGGTTACGTTTTGCCATTGCAGCAACACCGAAAGCTGCACCAATGACGAGGCAAGGTCCAACGGTCATAAAGACTGAGTTTACTAAGACGTCCATCATGAAACTCTCCTATATTGAGCAGGTTTTTTCATTATTTCATCTCTTGGACATACTGTTTAAGGTACTACGGCTTTTATTACTGGACGCAGGTTAAGGCTGTGGCTTATGGCTATTGCGTTAAGGTCTTCTGGCTGTAGGTCGATCAGCACAGTGACTTGTTCGCCACTTTCCAGGTTGAGATTTGGTTGCAAGAGTACTTTTATGACATCGCTTGGAACGTTGAGTTCAGCGGTTGTGTCATCTGGATATGTTGCGCTTGCAGTTAGTACATGCATTTGTATCATCGAGTAGCTCCCAGACGGGATCTCTGTTTCAGACAATGTTTCAGAAACGGTTTCCAGTTCCAGCAAGTCGAAGTAGAAGGGTTCAGTCTTCAAAGTGAGGTCTATCCAGCCGTTTTCACCTTGTATTCTGACCCAGTCTATTGTTATGTAGAGATGCTTTAGTTCAACGGGTTTATCCATTACCTGTATGGTCAGAACGCCTTTGCCTGAAGCTTGGAAAATGTTGCCTGCAAATACGAAACTGGCAATTATTAATGCCGCAACCAGAACGCCCGTGGCTCCGAACAAACCGATGCGTCGTTTGTCGTTTGACATACTTTTTCCCTGCGTACGCAACTGCAGCGTTCAACTTAAAACAGCACTTTTGAACAGCATGGTTCAAAAAGTTGAACATAACGTTCAAAAACATTGCTTCTTATTCCAGAAGTGAGCTACTTTGTTTGTGAGGCTTGAGTAGCTTCTCCCAGCTTAAAGAAGAATTAGAGAAAATGGGCTATTCAAAAAAAACCCGCAAGGAAATTACTGGATGGTATGAGCCTCACGAAGAAACACCAAGGCGAAAAGAAAAAACCGAATAAGATAAATGACATTCCTGGCCAAATTCTAAGTGAACAACACCAAAGAAATTTTTGGCCAATAGAAAAGAAAGGGAGCTTGGGAGTTAAGCGGACGATGATTATTGATTTGTTTGTTTTTTGGAATATGTCCGTTTCTAGAATGTTGTTTGTTACAGAATAGAGATTATTATATATTAATACTTTAGATATTCTGATGCAAAATGTTCGGCAAACAAAAGAAAACACCTAAAACGGATGAAGAAGAGACACCTCAAATAACAAAAGAATCAAGCGGAGCAACGGAAAGTCCCGGCAAAATAGTTCAACTTGTAGAAAACACTACTCCACCAGCGCAAACAAACACAGAAATGAAAGCCCAGAAAAACCCATTTGTAACAATAAAAGAATATAGTTCACCCATGGAAATAACTGAAGAAATTGAAAAAGAAATAAGTGAAACAAAAAGCGCGCTCGGCCAATACTTACGTCAACTGGAAGAAACAAAAATAGTAGCTGAAAAATTAAGGAGACTACACGAGGTAATCACCAAAACAACACGAAAAAAGTTGCCAAAAGAAAGCCAAAACCAGTTGGAAGTAAACGGCTTAGAAATAGTCCTGGACGCTACACCTCTTCATGAACTCGGTGCGATTGAAACCGTGGTGAGAAATCGCCAACAACGACTAATGTCTCTGCTAAAAGTGAAAGAATCATTGGCATCAATTGACTCACTCTGTGAAACTGAAGGGCTAAGATACCTGGTGCTTGAAAAAGAAGGAATACCTGAACAAATACTGCTTAGAACCTCGTAAGAC
Source organism: Candidatus Bathyarchaeota archaeon (assembly GCA_963749465.1). GTDB lineage: Archaea > Thermoproteota > Bathyarchaeia > Bathyarchaeales > Bathycorpusculaceae > UBA11855. The sequence goes on from CAVVMH010000006.1 coordinate 270,186, forward strand.
CTTCCAAGGCAATTGCCCATCGAGTCAATACGTGCACTTTGTGTAGGTCCCTGTTTCCACCTATTGAACGTTAGAGCGTTAAGTAGCAAAAAGCAGAATCGATTTGGCTGGTTGGACCAAAATTTAGTCCTATTCTTTTTTAAAGCACGTTGGGCTTTTCCGCTTTACTCTCTTTCACTCATTGGCTTTAACACGGAAAAACCGCAGATTAAGAAAGCAATCAAGTGGTTTGTGATAAACCAGCTACAAAATGGAGCCTGGAAGCTGAGGCTGGTGAGAGGAAAAGACAAGGACCTGGACCTTTGGATTACATTGGCAATCTGCAAAGTTTTCAAGAGATTTTATAGTTGAACTCTCCAGCCAACATAATTTTTGGCACGGTCAACCATACCACTAGTCTAGAGCATTCAAAACCGATCTTTCACTAAAACCAATTCTCAGGGACGGCTTTGTCAGCCAGGTTTGGTACCACGATTTGAACGGTGACGTTTGTCTCCTCATTTTCTGTTTTTGGTTCCTGAGTATCAATCGGGAGTTCATTATCTTCACACTCAAGCCTAACGCTACACTCTAACGCAGCACAGTTGACGCAGGTATTCTCTGTCTTCATATTACCAACTCAATTTTCTTCAAGTCGGGTGTTTGCCCATTTCAAGTCTTAGCATAGTGGACAGTCTAAGACTTCTGTTATGTTCATTCAACAATGTTTGAGTAAAAACCTTGTTGTTTTTGAGTAGTGATTCAAACTTCATTTTACTTGTGCAAAAGGATGAGATTATCAGAGTCGATAGAGGGAGATACAAACTAGTCTAAATACTGCAATCTTCCAAAAAAGGAAAAAACGGAGTTAGCTCGTCGTTGGTAACGATTTTACCTCTTAGCACGCGCAGATCCTAAATTTTCCCATGCTTTTTGCTTCGGAGATTCAAACACACGCGTCTCATTGCTGCTGTTGTTGTCGCTGCTCAAATTGTATAGAGATAACTTCACTTCCAGCTTCAAACAATTCAGATTTGATTTCATGCACAAGTCCCCAGGAACGAGCTTCTTCAGGGTTCAATGTTGTTCTTTCAAGCATTGCATTCGTTACCTCTTTTGCGCTTTTGCCCGTATTTGCTGCGATTACCTTTGCTATGTTTTCTGTATCGATTATTAATCCTTTCAATCTCTCTTCAAGTTGTTTTTCTTCCAAATTTTCATTTCTGAAGCTTGCTGTCACGCCGTGAAGCAAAAATCTGGCTTGCGGTACTGATAGTCTTTCAGAGCCACCGCAGAAAAGAACTACGCCTATCGAGTCCACGCTGCCAAAATTGTGCGTAGTTACTTTTGCGGGTAATCCCTTCAGATAATTGTACGCACTCAAGCCATGAAAGACTGAACCTCCTGGCGAAGAAATAAGAATTTTGAAAGCCGTCTTTCCTTGTTTCATTTTTGTGTCAATGTTGTTCATCAAAGCGTTAATTGTAACATCAATAACAGGCGCGAAGAATTTTATCACAATTGGTTTTTCATCCATGGTCTAAGCCTTCAAATTTGCCTGTCTAGCAATAAATAGAGATGCTCTTCTCGTATTTATTACTCATCCCGAAAACATTCATTCGCGTCTGATTTCATCTAAAGAGAAAAAGCTATTTTGCATATGCTGAAGCAAAAAGAAAGAGGGGTTTCCAAGAGTAGAAACCGCCGAATAGGCAGCGTACGCGACCCTCACTTTTAGAAGAAGTTTGTCTATGAAACCACGTTTGTCACGAAGTGAACGGAGAAAAGGTGTCCGTCAAAGAACATGGGCACGAGAACAACCGTTGAATCGAATGTGCCTCCGCCTTTCTTCATCCACGTAACCTGAATCGTCGAGGCTGTCTTCTTCTTCATCGCATCCCAATACGCCGTCTCCAATGTTTCCCGACTTTTCTCTGCAACAGACACTCCTAAGACGCTTGGTGTCTCAGCCCATTCCTGTGGCGACTTGAAGCCCAGCATCTTCGCAAATTTGCTGTTGCAGGCTTTGTGGTTATCGTCGAGGTACAGGAAAATCGGCTGCTCTGACGAGTCAAAGACCGGCTTCATCTGTTCGTAAAGCCCTTTTACTACTACCTCATGGTGCTCTTCTGGTGTTAGCATTTTTTTCGTCATGTGTTTTTTCACCTCTTTCAGTATTTGATTTCAATTACAGTTCAATTTGGGAGTTAAAGGAGTTGTATTGCTTCTTGCCTTGGGATGGCTACCAGCGTCTCTGTGGCTACGAACTCTGCTACGCCTAAGGAGAATTTTAGCGCTTCTTTTTCATTTGCTGCTTCAAAAACAACGACCGTGTCATAGCGCCCCAGAGTCCAGTACCAGTTCAGAATGTTTATTCCTTTCTTCTTGAACTCCTCCACCTTTTCGGTGGCGTTCCCAGCCAGTGCCTTGTCAGGTTTCTTCCTCATTTTGCCTAAACTTACAAAAATCAAAACATATTCACCTCCTTTTGCCATTCATCTTTGTCAACTTTGCAAAGTCCTTTTTGGGTGTGCGAAACATGGTCCAGAATGTCAATTTCGCCCCATGGCGTTTTCACGTTCCATCCGCATACCGGACACATAGAACTCTTCATGTTGGCTTTGCTCACAAAATCACCGCTACTGACCTCGAGCTCTGTTAGATTAGCGGAAGCAGATTGTTTCTTTGTCCTCTTAAAGTATTGTGACTGTAGGACCCCAACAACAAGCGACAGTTTTGTTAAGCTCGTGCAATGTGTTTCTAAAATTTTTGCTGGTCGTTTGGGTGGATCTTTGAATATAAAAAGCAGAGTAACTTAACATGCCTATGTCGAACTGAGAATGGTGCAGAAAGTGCAACTATAATTTAAAGATTAAAGAGCCTGAAAAAGGGCAGGTCACTGCGGGCGCTTTGCGTTGGTCAGGTTTGATTCGGGGGGTGGTTTTTGGGAATTACCCGTTTTTTAGAATAGGTGTGGTTTCAGAATGTGTCTGTTTTTGGAATATGTTTGTGGACGGAGCAGTGATTATTATATATTAATATATAATACAGTTTGGGTAAGATGCCAAATTGAGCCACGACAAAAACGAAAGTGTGTTTCTTTGGCTGTTGGAGCAAGAGCGCCAAAACAACCGAGAGCGTGCACTTCAGGAAACGAATCGCAACTCAGTAGTTGAGTCGCCAAGCATCCCGTGCAGCAACCCTGCCATTCACGAGAAAGCCCGCGTATCTTTGTAAGTTCAGACCTTGAATTCCTGCTTCAGCAATGCTACTCTTAGCTTCGCTGTTTCTCGTCCCTTCCCGTTCTAGTGTGAAGTTGTAGAGTTCATGGATTACAACTGTTGAGACATATTTTTCGGGACGTTTCCTTTCCTCTCTCATTCGTGGGAGAAGCTTTTCATCTTTGGAATAGAATTTCCTGCTTCGTCACTCATTCCGTTTGGCAAGTAGACTATTGCGACTGCGTATGGTCCGGATAAGTTGTCTAGCGAACTTGTGGTTGTTCCGTCTGGCCTAGTCACGTTGACCGCGATTGGAGCGTTTGCTGTGAAGTTCGCTCCATAAATGGTTACTAGCTCTTCTGGTGCGTAGTCTGCTTTGTCTGTCCAGATGGTTGGTGTGTTTTGTGTTTCTTCTGCTGCGGCAATTACTGTTAGTGCGCAGAGTGTTATTGATAGAAAGAGTATCGTAGCTATTGCTATTCGTTTTTTCATTTGTTTTTTCCCTTTTCCTAATTTTACGTAAGCGGTTTACCCTTACCGAACACTTAAGCGGTGTTTCTTGCGACAGAACATATCAGAAAGAGGAACATCGAGTAAATTTTCATATGAAAATGTTACAAATGAACATGCTAACTACCGCAGCCCAGCCAAACATGCACATCTTCCTTACTGGCGCATTCTTCTATAGTTACGCCCTATTCTCATTCGAAAAAAAATCCGCTGCGCAAAGTTTGGCGATGTTTATTTTTCTTCCTTGAAAATACGAAAACCTTTCAATTTGCAACAGATGATATTAATTTTGATGCTCCAGTGTCCGCAAGTCAATCTCTTCGACATTGATTCTAACGAGTGGCTGCCAAACCATGATGCTAGAACGCAGCAGCTACGATTCAGACTGCACTTTAACAGAACAGTCCACGCTACGCTTTGTTCTTTTCATCAGCTGCTTTTTTATCTGCCCAAATGCCAGATGAAAGCGATGCGACTCGCCTAACCAGGCAATGTGACGCGTGCGGCTCCCGCATTCAAGGAGAAAACCACCACTGCCCAAGATGCAACATCTGCTTCTGCTTCTACTGCGGAACACAATTCATCCTGAAAGGGCTACTGGGCTGGCCCTTAACGTGCCCGATGTGCGGAGAAAAACTCGAATAGCAGTTTCCAATTCTCACCGTTTAAGCCTTATTCCTCTATTCGTCTCTTCTTTTTCAGATATTTGCCGGTAACGACTCCTGCAACATCTGAGACTTCACCCTTCTTTTCGGCTCGACGCAGTCTCATGTATTCTCTGTTGTAGGTTCTGCGACCCTTAGGGGTACTGTGGGTTTTCCGTTTCAAGTCTTCAGCTATGCGCCGAGCATACTCGTAAGATAACCATGGATGCCTAAGCAGGACTCTACGGATGTCTTTCTCATCTACGGACACAACAGGTCACACATAATTAGTAAAACAAGATTTACATATAAACTATGCTCAAAACGTGAGCCATGCGGCAGAGACACTTCGCAAACTGGTGTTCTATCAGCTTCTGGATGCGCTGGCTGAGGAAAGACATTTTAACAAATTACCTGAAAATAGGCTACGGAAACGCCTCCATGAACAACACACATTCACCTATCACGTACAAGGGCAGAAGCCTGGGCATCGTCTTATTGACAGCGGCTCAGGTACTTGTCGGATTTATTCATGTTGTATTCGGATTTTGGCTTCTAACCGCCCCTCGAATAACCCCGTTTGCGGGCATCATCGGTTCATCGTCTTCCGCTGACATTTACAGCGTCTACACAATCGTTTTCGGCTTCTTGACCCTGCTTTTCGCAGTTCTGCTTTGGTTGCAGAAGCGCTGGGGCTGGCTCGGCACCATCGCAGTCTTGGTCTTTGTTATCGTTGCTGATTCTTTGACTTTGCTGGATTTGCCAAGCGTTCCAGGAATTCCAAAGTTTGCTTGTTACGGCGAAATTACCTACAGCATTCTAGTCATATTTTACTTAGTTCAATCTCACATTAGGGCCAAATACAGCTGATTAAGCGTAAGCGTCTCAAGTTAGAAGTAGAAATAGCAGCTAGAGGCGCTATGCAACTACAACGTCTAATCAGATGCGAGAATAGCTTAGCCGAATCCCTGACCAAAGCAGCGACAACGAAGAGTTAAAGATGACTGGAAACATTCACTGCGAGGTGTTTTTCTTTTTCAGCAACATGTTGTCGATTACTCTGCAGAGAACCTGGAAAACTTCTTCAGCGCTCAAGTTATCGGTGTCCAAAACCAGGTCGAAAGGCTTGAAGTCTTCGTCCAACGTGAACCCGTAGAGTTGCTTATAGATGGCTTTCGTGCCGTCCTCTTTCGCCTTGAGAACCTTCATAGCTTTTTCCACGGTGATTTTGTCTCGCTTGGCAACCCTCGCAGCTCTTTTCTCCATTGAAGCCAGCAGCCATATCTTGAAACCAGTTTTCAGCAGCCAAGGCATCGTCCAGCTGTCCAATAATACGTTGCCTTTTTCCGCGTACTCCAAGAGTTTTTGGTCCACTGCTTTGTCAAATTTTGCGTCGCCTTTTCTCTGCTTAAGGAATTTTAGTCCCACGGCGCTTTCCCACCAGCCATTCCTGGACGCGTCGTAGCCTTCTTCGGCTGCTAATGCTTTCAGCGCGTCTCCGCCAGAATAGTACTTCAAACCGTATTTTTCGGCGAGTTTCTTGGCAAGGGTACTTTTTCCCGTTCCCGCCATTCCAGAAATGCAGATAACCAGTCCTTTTCGGCTATAGCTTTTCGCAGGTTTTTTGCTCATTCGGCTGCCTCAGTTGCAAGCTATTCCATAGGCAGTACACCGATTATTTTTGATGCGAGCGTTCCGAAGAGAAGTGAGCAGATCGGGTACCAGTAGAAAACTCCCATCGCCCCGTTTGCGCCAAAACCCAGTGTACCTTGGAAACCTGGCAGGTACGCGACGGGTCTTGGACCGTAAGTTGGTGTGAGGAAGAAAATCCAGACGACGATGTAGATGAAGGAGACGCCGAACAGGATCATCTGGGGTTTAGCCATTTTCTTCTGCATAGCCGTTATCTGAGATTCTTTCTTCTTGAGCTTCTCAAGTTGTTTCTTGTCGTTTGCGCGCATCGCTGCCATCTGTTGGGAGCGCCACTCAGACGTTTCTTTCTGCATGGACTTGTATTGTTCCCATCCTATGAAGTGAGTGACTAAGAGCCTGTTGATGCCGCTGTTAAGAAAGGCGATGACAATGGAGATGCCCATTATGGTGAACGTTGACCATGGCATCGCGGAAAAACCCGTCGGTATCTCCGTTATGGTAAAACTCTGAGTTGCCGTTTGATTTGAAGTTGTATCCTGCAGTGTTATGTTGTAAATTCCTGCCGGGAGATCAGGTACGTTAAAGTTTTTGTCAACAGAATATCCGTCTGAAGTGTTGCTGATTACAAGTTGACTCCCAAAATTGATTAAATAAGACCCATTGGGCGTGTCGATTGTTCCTTTCACGTTAACTTGTGAGCCAATCAGTCCAGACGATGGACTAACAGTTTGTATGCTGGTTCCAGTCTGTGCAAGAACAGTTGCGAGGGCTATACAAAGTAGCACTGAACTCAGCAACACTGAAATAACGACTGTCAACGCTTTTTTCTTCAACCAGACATTCTCCTTTACTCGGTAACCTTCCACGTTTGCGATTGACACTTACTACAATGAGAACATTTTAAACTTTCCCCTTAACAGTTACCTTCGTCCCCAATTGTTACCGAAGAACCAGGAAAGACAACATTCCAGTTTTAGATATGAGGCTATAGAGTCTCCAAAGCATTAGAGGTCTAAGGTGAGAGTGGTTGAAATAATAAAAAGAGGGGCTGTAAACTCGGCTGAATATTAGAGTTCGCGATTATTCTCCGAGTATTCTTCTGAACGCTGGGAACATTTCCGCCGCTCTTTCACGCATTAACAACTCATAATACTGGTAAATAATGCCTACTGACAGCAGGATACCCGTTCCCGAACCGAAGGCTCCAAAGAAATCGGATAGTCCCGCAATCAAAGCCACCACTACGCCACCCAGAATGGTGACTACAGGAATGTACCGCTTAAGAATCAACTCTATGGGTTTCCCTGAGCGCCTGTAACCAGGAATCTCCATCCCAGAATCCATCAGCTGCTGCGCCACTTTTGCAGGACCCAAACCGCCTACCTCAAGCCAAATCAACGAGAAAACCGCACAGAACGCCACAAGAATTCCCAAGTAAACAAGAGCCCGCAGCGGATCATCTGCCACACCCTGCAAATTCTGCGGAGACGAAACATAATAAGCCAAACCACCCACAGCTCTGCTACCCTTCGTAGCATCATACTGACCAAATATGTCAACCAGAAGATTCGTTCCAGGCGCAGGTTTAGCCTGCGAATTCCAAAAAAGCTGCGAAAAGAAGAACACGTTCGCAAAGAGGGCAGATGCAAAAATAACCGGCAAGTTAGAAACATACAGTAACTTTATGGGATAACGACTGCGGAAACCCTTGTAACCCGCGTACGTCATCGGAATCTCGATCCGCACACCCTCCAAATAAATAGCTACCAAAAACGCACCAATCGTAGCCACAAACCCAATCAAACTACCATACGCACCAGACGCATCCCCTAAAACCCACAATGGCAAAGACAACTGACCACTTAACAACCCACTAAGCCTATTGACAAACAAACCAGTTCCCGGCGAGAACGACTGCCACAAGATTTGCTGTGCAACGCCCGCCATAATGAATAAGCTGATTCCGCTGCCCAAACCCCAACCTTTCTGAACCAGTTCGTCAAGCAGCATGACGACTATCCCTGCGGCTAATAGTTGGATGAAGATGATTATGGTCGCTGTGGCCGGTATGCTACCGTACATGCCGCTTATCAAGTAAGCTGAAGCCTGAATGCCTGTGAGCGCTATTGAGAAAACTTTGCTTGCTGACGTGAACAGGCTTCGGTCCTCTGAGTTACCCATGTCGCATTGTATAATGGCTGAGCCAACCAGCAGTTGGAGTATTAAGCCTGCTGTTACAATTGGTCCAATACCGAGTTCCATGAGTGTTCCGCGGTTTGAGGCGAAAATTACTCTCAGAGCGGTGTATTCTTTGCCCACGTCACCTAACCCATAGAGCGGAATTTCGGACATTACGAGGTAAATGATTAGGACGAGTGCGGTCCAGAAGATTTTTTCGTTGAAGCTAACTTTGCGTTCTGCTTTCTTTATTTCGGGGAGTATTCTTCCAATGGGTTTGAAGAGGTTTAGGAATCTTCCAGCCATTGACTATTTTTACTCTCCGTTTTCCTGGGACGCGGTTAGAATTTTTCCGCCTGCTTGTTTAACTTTTTCGACTGCGGTTTTTGAGGCTGATTGGACTTTGACGGTTAGAGGTTTGGTGAGTTTGCCTGTGCCAAGGAGTTTTGCGTAGCCTAAGCTTGTTAGGTCTATGATTGGTTGTCCTTCTGTTTGGGGTGGTAGTTGGGTTGAGAGTGCTTCGAGTTTGGCTAGATTTATGACATCGGTGTTTCTGTGGAGGCTTTGTGGCGAGGTGAAGCCGTGTTTGCCGAAGTAGTCGGGTTCGTATGTGGTTACGTAGCTCCAAGTTTGTTTGTGTCTTCCTGCTTTGCGGTATGGTCTTGAGCCTGTTTTTCTGTGTTGACCTATCCTTCCGTAACCTTGAGTACGTGAACCGCGTGTTTTTCTGATTTTTCTGAGTTTATGGGGCATATTGTTCTTACCCGACTTGTTTCTTGATGGTTTCTTCTTTGAAGGCTTTCTTTAGCTTTATTTCGAGGACACCATTTTTGTAGGTGGTGTGGATGATGTTTGGAATGACTACTTTCGGCAGATTTAAACTTTTATAGTATCTTCGGTCTTTGGCTTTTGCTGACAGCGTTATTTTCTGGTCTTTCACATCTATCTTCAATGTTTCCTTATTAAAGCCTGCGATTTCGGCGACTATGGTTAGCCAGCTTTCTTCTTGGAAAATGTCGATTAATGGTTGTGGGTTCTTTGAGGTTTTCCTTTCCGAACCTTTTTGGGAGATGGTATCTCCTGGGGTGTGTGCCAAGTGGCGTTTTGAATTTCTGAACCCTAAGAATCTTGAGCTTTATGGGGAGGGGATTCAGGTTCGTGGGGTATAGCCATTTCAGGTATTTTCTGCTTCTTCGCCACTTTGCGCTCATGCTGTCTTACCCCAAATACAAAGGCAATTTCAACCGTTGCTATAAAACGTATCGCACATGAAAGAGTAGAAAAAACTGCTGCTCAAACTGCAGATTCTGCAAGCTTGGCTCAGCATGCGACGCAATTTCTTGCCTTATAGCCTTTCTTAGATGGTTTCGGAATGACTAAAAATGGTGCTCTGAAAAAAACTTCAGCCTCTCACATGAAGGCTTATGCTGATTGGTGTTTCCTTAAGACAAATGTGCTTGCTTGCGCGTGTTGGCATAATGATGAGTTAAATGTCCAAGGCTTATGCCATGCGCTTCACGAGGTCGTTTATGGCTTCGCCACGGTAGCCAGCTTCGCCGCCAGCTCGGAAATTCTTCTTCGTCGTTCCCTTGAAACCCTTCCTTGGAGGATGCAGCTTGAAGACTGGTTGAATCTCAGGCAGCTTCGCGTAGTCTACTTTGCAGCTTGCGATGGCTTCTGCCAGATCGCTCATCGATTTGCATCCGACTTTTTTGGCATATTCCTCTGTGAGCTCCTTGTCGCCTAAAAGTCGACCCCGCTTCGCGAGCAACTCAGCCAACATTTCTTTTGAGATTTCTCCCCACGTCACATAACTCTGCACACGCTTCAACATACCTTTCATCGACGGGTTATTGCGGACAAGCACAGCGTGATTGCTCTTGCTTAATCGTAACATCTCAAGGGTTTCTCTAGCTTCACGTTGGGCGCTAATCGTCCCGCGAACCTTCACGACGGCAAAACACTTGCACTCTTCAACTTTCGCAGACACTCTACTTCACCCAATCCGACGTAGTAATCAAACCATAGGTTTTCTTCAACCCGTCAAAAATCGCACAAGCATACGAAGGAACCGTCCGCGTGGAACCGTAACTCCTCATCCACAAATCCTTTACGCCTGCCAAACCTAAGATTACTTTTGAAACCTCGCTCGCCACCAAACCCAACCCTCTTGGACCAGGGACGATGACTACTCGAACGCCGCCACATTTGCCCTCAACCTGGAACGGAATTGAATGAGGTTTCCCGCAGCCGCATTCCCAGCTGCCGCATCCACGCTTCACTGGAACGATGTTCAATCGCGCGTTAACGGACGCTTTTTCTATGGCATTTCGCACTTGACTGGCCTTTCCACCGCCTAAGCCAATGTACCCGTCCCTGTTACCCACTGCGACAATAGCTTTGAACCTTGACTTCTCTCCAGCGTCAGTCTGCTTCTGAACCAAGTTAACGTTTATTACTTCTTCCTGAAGGTCCGGGAGCAACGCGTCGACAATCTGTGGTTCGCTGATTTTCAAGCCGCTCAAGAAGACCTCGTCAATTGACGTTATCTTTCCCTCTTGAATCAACTTGCCCAAACGGGTCTTAGGAACCCATTCCTCTAAGTTTGAAGTTGGTCTCTCTCTTTGACGTGACATCATGCTTTCTTATCCTCACTCTTGAAGGAGTTAACAATATCCGCTTTAACCTGCTTGAAGTGCTCAGGAAGCTTCTCAGGAGCAAAGCTCTTCTCCAGATAGCCTGAGAACTTTGCAGTGTAACCCTCGGAACCTGCGCCCAGCTTCTTCCCGTACGAAGCGATGTGAACCCCATTTATGCGCTCCTTGACGAGTTTCTCTTCGCTGTGGGGAACCTCCAAGCCAGCATCCAAGATGCCGTTTAACGTGGCAAATAGCCTTGAGCCTTTTGTGGGCGGAATCAACCCTATGTCGAAAACAGCCTCAGTTACGCCCTCTTTCTTCGCTCGCAGCCCGCAGAGAAGACCAGTCAAATAAGCGGACGGCACGTTTCCAGTTGACGCCTTCCACCCGAACTTCGTCAACTCACTGCTGTGCGCGGAAGCCAATACTTCGTCGCCGTGCGCCTTCGCGAATACAATCTGAGCTACCATGTTCTTGATTGACTTTCGAGCGACAAGCCGAGGTTTTCCGGAGACAACCAGAGCCTTCCTCGCTTGGTAATCAGTCTTTCCTTCCCGTCTCCGCCTAAGCTGAACACGGTAACGAGCGTTTCTGGCCATCTAACGTTTCCTCCAGAGTTCGTGCGCTTTCAAGTAGCGTTCCAAATCAGCGACTGAACTGAATCGTCCGCTGCCAGCCATCCTGTAATACTGCGTGTAAGTAGTTTCGGTGATAACTCTGCTCGCCTTAAGCTCCCGCAGCTTCTTCCGCAGAGAACGAATCTTTAGCATCCACGCGTCCTTCTTCGTGACACCCGCGTGCCCGCTGCCCACGTGGCTACCTGGACCTTTTCGTCTACCCTTCCGCTTTTTCTCGAGCACGGTTTTTGCACGAGCGCGACTCACGCCTTTCTCGGGCAAGGATTTGATGATTTTTTCGTGAATTAGTTTTCTAACTTCTTCCCGAGTTATGACGCCTTCGACATCTTCAACTCGCGCTGGATCAATCCACACTCTGTTCTGACCTATGTTAAGTATCCTGGCTGCTAAACGTCGTTGACTCGATAGGTTGGTCATTGCCCTTCAACTCTTCCTCGGTTTTCGTAGTTTTCTGCGCTTTTTTCGGCTTCTCAGATTTCTTCTTGGCGGGTTTTTGTGCCTTTCTCGTGAGTGTTCTGCCAAGGAGTCCGCGTTTTGGTTTCGCAGTTTTCTTTTTTTGTACCTCTTCTGCCTCGACGAGTCGGCTCTTCTAGCTCCTCAGGTTTCTCTTCGGCTTCTTCGCCCGCTTCCGAGACACCTGGGTTCAGAATCAACAGTTTATTCTTCTTTGCTTCTGCAATAATGAGTGCGCGTTTCTTCTTGCCAACGGTATGTGCGATTCTGGCAGCCTGAATCTTTGGATCAACTGCAGCTGCCTCGTTTACGTTGTGTACGAGAACTTCTCTGAGACCAGAAGGATGAAGCCCACGGGCAAGTTTTGGTCCCTTGTAGCCAGTGCTAACCATTGGCGGCCATCCTTTGATTTTGCGTCTCATCTTGTGGTCTAAACCGCGGGGTCTGCGCCAGCTCTCGCTCATCTTGCTGTAGCGCCAGCTTTCTGACCGCAGAAACTCTGGTTTCTTGTTTTTAGCGCGTTTCCTCAATCTCAAGAGTTTCCGTGAGATGGAGGGTTTCTTCTCAGCCATTCTACTCCATCCCCTCGTTTCGTTCATAAACGTACAAGCCGTCCAAGAAGATTCGCGGGTCTTTCCGCTTCACTTTAGTGACTTGTTCAATATTGGCCGCGGTTTGACTTACATCTTCCAGGTTTAAGCCTTGGACCACCACATCTTCGGCTTCGACCTTCACCTTGACATCGCCGAGAATTTTCGCCTTCCTTGCTCGGCGTTCTCCTGTGAAGTTCTCTACCAGGACTGTTTGACCTTGGACTTTAACCGAGATTGGAAAGTGAGAGAAGACGATTTTGATTTTGTATGTGAAACCTTTCTGGACGCCGTTAATCATGTTTTGAATATGAGAATGAATAGTGCCTATGAGTGCTGCTTCTTTCTTGCGTGGCCATTCAGCCCAAACCCGGACTGTGTTACCGTCGGCGTTGATTGAGATGGGGATGAAAGAAAAATCTCTCTTCAGCGTTCCCTTAGCGCCTTTGACAGTGACTTTCTTCCCTTCGAGGTTTATTGTCACTCCCTCGGGGGCTTGAATGATTCTTGAGATTTCGGGCTGTCGCATGATGATACCTCGCTAGTAGACGAAGGCTAGTAACCTTCCTCCCAAGTTCTTTTCTTCAGCTTCCTTGTGTGCAATCACGCCTTGTGAAGTTGAAACGACCATGATTCCCACGTCTCTTGAGGGTAGGAATTTCTTCTCCCAATTCTCGAACCCATCGACTTTGACGGCGAAACGGGGCTTCACGGCGCCGCATTTGTTTATACGCCCGAGAAGTTGAACTTTGAATTTGCCTGAGCGTCCGTCGTCGATGAACTCGAATTCTCCGATATAGCCGTTTAACTGCATTATACGAAGCACGCGACCCAAAAGTTTGGAGGCGGGGCTAATCACGCACTCGCGTTTGTTGCGCATCTCGTTGTTTATTATTGTTATCAAACCATTGGTCAACGTGTCCATCTTTCTTCCTCACTATTCATATTTTTTGAATCCGAGTTTAGGAGCTGCCTCCCTAAAACAGTGCCTACATAGATATAAATTGTAACGTCGGATCACTGGCCCGTAGGAACCGCATCTTTGGCAGGGGTGTGCGCCTTTGCCGTATTTCCGTACTTTCTTGACCTGTTCTTTTCCCATTCCTGTTTCTCCTCTTAAATAACTTCGACTCCCAAAGTTTCCTTTATGAAAGCCACTGATTCTTCAGGCTTCAAGATGTGTTTTTGACCAACAACCGCGGTTCGTCGCCTTTTGGTTTTGACGCGATAACCAGGGCGAACCATGGTTACGCAAACGTCCATGCCGAAAATGCCAACATCTGGGTCGTATCTCACGCCTGCGATTTCAATGTGCTCTTTTATTCCGAAGGCAAAATTACCCTGTTTGTCAAATGATGAACGAGAAATCTTATTATCCACGACGGGCAAGACCTTTTTCAGAAAATCAATCGCCTTCTGTTTTCTCAGTGTCACCACAACTGCGATTGGTTCACCCATCCTTATTCCAAAATCCCTTATCGTATCCTTGGCTTTTCTCTTAATGGGCGTCTGATTGGTTAATTCTTTCAGGACTTTGGAGGCTTTCTCCAGAGGCTCACCGGACTTCCCAACGTTAAGGTTAACGACAACTTTTTCAATCTTGGGCTTGAGCATCGGTTGCGTTTCCCACTTCTTTGCTATTGTTTCCTCAGACAACTGAAGGCGCCTCCGATGTCATTGATTGGTCTTCGCCTATTGCGAAAATGAACTCCAAGATTGTTTGATAGCGGTTGCCGTTCTCATCCTCAATTATGACAAGGGCGTTTCTGCGTTTTTTGGCTTCTGTCTTCTCTATCTCAACTATTCTGCCTTGTTTTCCGATGTTCTTGCCGCCTGTAATGATTGCTAATTTGCCTTCCTTAGTTTTTGCGACGTCAACTACCTGCTTGTCTGGCAGACTCAATTTCAGAATGTCAAAGGATTCATACAGTACTTCTTTGGGGTTCTTCGGATCTGACATTTTTACTAATATGTTCGAACCGTCGTGAAGGGCAATCTGTGCTCCTTTCGCAATTGTTGTTTTGTCTTCAACTCTGCACAGCTTGAATTCCGATTCCTTCTTGCTGATGGGGCTAAGGATTAAGCCCTTGTGGGATGGTAATACTCGGAAGAACTTGTCAACGTCAGGCATGCTAATAACGTCCATCAAACCCACTGGAAAATCAGCTCTTCGTCTTATCTTGCCATCGACCATGATTGTGCCTTTAGACAATATCATGCCGACTTCTTTCTTCGTCTTGGCTACTCCAAGGATGTCACGCATGACTAGTGTTAGAGATAGACAGTTTTCGAGCGAATGAGGTCCAGCTGATGGTTTCACTACCCAAGCAAACTCCTTTCGATGAATGGGCCAGAAGCTTGGCGCGGGGTATCGTTTCAATCTTCCTGTTTTTCCTCTCTTTCCCAAACCTTATGCTCCTCCTTCTTTTTCGACCTTGCTCTTGGCAGGCGCTTTCTTCCTTGTCGTTTTCTTAGCAGGTGCCGTGGCTTTTTTCTCGACAGGCTTTTCTTCCGCTAGCGGTTTTGGCTCCTCTGGAGGCTTTTGCTCCTTTGGCGCCTCTTTCTTCTTTCTAGCAGTTGCAACGGGCTTCTTCTCCGCGGTTTTTGTTGCAGTAAGCGCTTTCTTGGCGGGTTTTTTCTCCACTTCCACTATTTCAGGGATTTCAGCTTTCGCCTCAGCCTTTTTGACTGGCGCCTTAACTGCCTTCACTTTCTTTTCAACGGCTTTCTCTTCTTTGACTTTCGCCACCGCCTCGGCTTCAGCTTCAACGGGCTGCGCCTTGGATTCGACTGGCTTGGTTTCAGCCTCTACAGGTTTAGCCTTTTCTTTGGCGGGTTTCTCTTCCTTAGCTTCGGGTTTGGCAGCTTTGACTACGGGTTTCTTCACAACCGGCTCCTCTTTCTTCTGTAACGATTTCTTTCTCTCAATCGTTCGTTTTCGCCATTTGTCGTTAAGATTAAGACTCTTGATCAGGACTTTCGAAGGATGAACCGAGACGAAGATGACAGTCCCATCAACCTTTTCACGTGTCAATCCCTCAAGGAAGAGGCGGTAATTCTTTAGGTCGACGGTGGAGACTTTCCCTTCGAACCCCTCGTGATCTCCCCGCATTATTCGAACAGTGTCGCCTTTTCTAACCGGAAGAGTTCTGGTGCCGTGCGACTTCATAAGTTCTGGGGCAAGATGTGCCGACATTAGCTTGTGACGCAGATGAGCAGGCGCGTTAAACAGTCGACTGCGCTGTTTTCCTGGGTCTTTAACGGATTTTGTTGCTTGCATCTTTGTTCACCTACACGATCGTGCTGGAAGCGCTCGCTATTCGCGGCCATCTCTCAGCGGCTTCTCTGGCTACGGGACCGCGGATTTCCGAGCCCTTCATTTCACCGTCTGGAGTAATTATGACTGCAGCGTTGTCTTCGAACTGAACCCAGACGCCTTCAATCCTTCGAAAAGCTTTCCTCTGTCTAACGATAACTGCTTGAAAGATCTTCTTCCTCATGTCCGGTGTTCCCTGGCGGACAGAAACAGTAACCTTGTCTCCCACAGTCGCGGACGGGTATCGTCTAATGCGTCCCTTGTATCCCATAGCCTGAATCAAACGCAGCATCCGCGCCCCAGTGTTGTCCGTGCATCTCAAAGCCGAACCTGCCAAAAGGCCGCGGGAAATTTTCTGCCCGTGAGCGAGCATACCTTTCGCAACGAGGGCTCTTTGTTTCGCCTTAGCAGCCATATTATTGCCCCTCCAACTTCTCCATCACGACGAAAGAAACCGTCTTGCTGAGGGGACGACATTCCGCTATCCTGACCCGTTCGCCTTCCTTCACATCCAAACACGGCGGGTTATGCGAAGGAATGTGACTGTGCCGTCGCTCGTACCTAACAAACTTTGACGAAAACTGAAGGTACTTGCGTTCCACAATAACAGTTTTGTCCATCTTCGCGCTGGCAACAACACCTTCTAGAACGCGACCTCGAACAGACAAAGACCCGTGGAACGGACAGTTGCGGTCCTCACAGGTCTTCTTAGGTTTCTTAAAAGACATCGACATTACCATAACCTCTTTATGCTCTTCTTCAAACGGTCCTCAGACCTGCCAACCAAGAGTTTGCCATCAATCTCAACTACAGCGCCGTCGCAAAACCTGAAACGGAAAACGGCTGCTTCTTTAATGACCTTGTTCCGTTTTCCATCTTGCAGAATCGTAAAGGTATTCTTCGACTCATCAATTACTTTCCCTGAAACTCCAACGTACCCAGAGTGCCTACTCTCTGCGATGCTGCCTTCAGTTCCGATGAATTCACCGTTAATGATATCAGGGGTTATCTTCATTCCTGCTTCGTCTCCTTCGTTTCTTTCGTCTTCTTCACTTTCTTAACAGCTTTTGCGGGTTTCTCGGGCTTTGTTTCTTTCTTCCTTATGCCGAGTTTCTGCTCACTCTCAACTGTCAATACCTTAGCGATGGTCTTGCGCAATTCGCGTATTCTCGCCGGGTTCTCCACAGCGCCGCCTGCTCTGACCATGGTTCGCAGTCTAGACAACTCTGCCCTGAGCTCTGAGAGCTTCTTGCTGCGTTCGTCCGACGACATGCCGCCTATTTCTCTAAGCCTTAAGATGGGCATTAATGAGGTGCCTCCTCAGCTGCGCCTTCACCCTTGACGGGTTCTTGAGGCTTCTCTTCGAGTTTTTCGTCAGGCGTTTCTTTTGCTGCACCCTCGCTCTCGACGTGCTCCTTAGCCTCAATTTTCTTCTCTTCCGGCGCCTCCTTAACCTCAACTGTTGCTTCCGCGACCTCTTCCTTCGCCTCTTCTTTCAAGCGCTTCAGGTTTCTCCTCAACGGGAGGCGGAGTGAGAATCTGGATTTTGTCAGGAAACACAGCATCTCCGGGCATCAACTTGACTCTTACGCCTATGATTCCAGGTTTAAGTTGAACATGAACTTCTGCTTTCCGCATCTGCCTCAGAGCTGGTTCACCGCATCGTGGAAAGTATCCTGCGCGGAATTTCTCAAACCTGGCTCTCTCGGTCCGCAGTTTGCCGCTTATCACGATTTCCACGCCCAAAGCGCCAGCATCCATAACTTGATTCAAAGCCCAGAAAGCAGCACGTCTGAAGTGAACCCCACGTTCGAGAGCGGAAGCCACACGTTCTCCGATAACGTAAGCATTCAGTTCTGGGACTTCGATCTCAGAGACAGAAATTTGCGGATTAGACACTTTGAAGTTTTCCTCTAAGGAGCGGGCAAGTTCCTTTATTGTTTCGCCACCACGACCGATGACTAATCCGGGTCTCATGGCGTAGACGACGACGTGTGTGCCGAGTGGGGTTTTGGAGAGGTTTACCCCGCCGTAGCCTGCTCGTGAGAGTTTTTTTTGGAGGAATTCGTCGATTTCTGTTTTTTTAATGGATTCGGTGATGAAGCGTTTGACTATGCTCATGTTATGGTTCTTCTCCAGGTGCGGGTTTCTCGTTGAGAACGATTTCTATGTGTGTTAATGTTTCGTATTTTGGTGAGGCTCTGCCATGCGCTCGTGGAGTGAAACGTTTCATTTTTGAGCCTGGGTATGCAGCTGCGTGGAGAATGGTTAGGCGGTCTGTGTCTAGGTTTTTGTTTTCGGCGTTGGCTTCCGCAGCTTCGAGGATGGTGAGGATTTTTGCTGCAGCTTTGATGGGGTATCTTCCGGAGAAGGCTTTTACTAATCCGTGTCTGTGTCCGACTTTCTTGTTGTATCGGGTGATTGGGACGGGTTTCTTTTTGTCGATGACGTCTCGGAGGTATGTCTTGGCGTTTGTGAGGGTCATGCCTTTGATTGTTTTACAGACCTCTCGCGAGTGTTTATGGGATACTTTGATTTCTCTTCCGCTGGCTTTCGCTGTTTTTTCTGGGTCCAGCGCTTCTGTTAGGATTGAGTATCCCCATTTTGGCATTTTTATTTCTCCGACTGCGCAATCAACAGCGTAATAGCGATTTATATGGCTTTCCGTAAGAAAAGGCTTCCTTAGACAGAATGAACTAGCAAAGTTCGGCTTCTAAGGTCGAATTCGAGCGGTGAGGTGTACAATTTTTGAATGTGGTTTAGGCTTTTATAGTTTTTCTAAAAACACGAGAGGCGTTTAAGACTTGTCGGTGAATGCGATTCGATTCTTTTCTCCTAAATAGCGCTGCAATATCTTTAACGCGACTGCTTTTTTAAGTGCAGACTTGCATAGGTTCCGTTCTGGGAGTGTGCTATACTTGGAGTCCGACGAAGAACTGAACGCCACCACGTTTCAGACGTACGTATACCTCGTCAAAGTGGGGAAGCCTGTTGGACCTAGAGACGTGATGCGCGGCGCAGACCTCAGCAGCCCCAGCGTGGCTTACAGAAATCTGCAGAAACTGATGGATTTAGGCTTAGTCGCCAAAGACGCATATGGCAATTATGTTGTGAAGGAGAAGATGGGCATGAAAGGCTACGTTTGGGTTGGAAAAACTCTCATACCGAGCTTCGCAGTTTTCGGGTTCATCTTCATCGGCGTGTTAATCGCGGAAGTCGTCGTGTTGTTGCCACACCTGTTTGTGGGCGCTTCTGTGCAGGGCGCTTTCTGGCTGCTAATTATCGTGACGGTTGTTGCCGCCGTCGTTTTTCTGGTTGAGGCGTTCCGGTTTAGGAAGAGGGCGCGATTTAGTTTTTGATTGGTGTTCCATGTTTGGAACAGAGTGTTCCTTGAGTAGAACTAAAAGGAACTCGCCAATGACTAATAGTCATGAGAAAGACAACTATCGTGCAAGCGGTATTTGTTTTTGCATTCTTAGCTTCGTCGTTGGGTGGTGTCCAAATTGCCAGGGCACAGCAATTCCCTTCTGTTTACATCAGACCTGACGGCAGCGTCGAACCCTCAACCGCATCCATCAGCCATGTACGAGATATTTATAGAATTACAAACAACCTCTACAACACTCTGATTGTGGAACGAAACAATATAATCATCGACGGCGGCGGTTTTACGATCCAAGGACCAGGAATCGAGGTTCGCGACTTAGCAGGCGTAAATTTGACATGCACTAACGTAACAGTTGCAAACGTTTGCATTTCAGGCTGGCAAGTTGGCGTTCTTGGAGTCTTTGACAATAACACAATCGTCGCCAATAATTTCACAAATAACGTTCTCGACGTAGCAGTCTACGCTAATGATTACAAAATCACAGGAAACAACATCGGACCAGAACGGATTGTAGGAAACAACAATATCATCTCCAAAAATCAAATAAAACTGGGAAATTATGTGTCCGGTTTCTGGATAACTTCAAGCTCAGGAACACTGATAGAAGCCAACAACGTAACACTCAGCAAACTAACCACGTTCTTCATAAGCACGGACAACGGCAACTTCCGCGTCTACCACAACAACTTCCTCAACGTGGAGGAAAACACTGGCGGGTATCTACTCCTAATATTCAGTTTCCCTCAAAATCACACTAACGCTACTTCGCCTCCATGGGATAATGGCTACCTTTCGGGCGGCAACTACTGGAGCGACTACACCGGCAGGAACCCGCAAGCTACAGAGATTGGCAACACAGGAATAGGCAACACTCCGTACGTTAGCAGCACAACTCCCACCGTCGTCGACAGATATCCACTTCTTAAGCCATTTGGAATCTCTTTTGTGCCAGAAATCACTGCACCAAGAATATCGCTCTTGTCGCCACGTAACCAAGCATACAATGAATCCAGTGCGCCATTGGTCTTCACGGTGAATACACCTGTTAATTGGACAGGGTACAGTCTCAATGGAAAAGACAACGTGACTATCGCTGGAAACATAACCCTAACTAATTTGGTTAATGGAAGCCATAACGTCACAATGTACGCGACCGACGAGGCTGGCAACGTTGTAGCTTCCGAAACAATCCACTTCACGGTAAATGTGCCTGAACTTTCCCAACAACGTTGACGGTTGCATTTGTGTCTGGAGCTTCAGCCATATTCATCTCCGCAGTTTTGGCAGTTCACCTAAAAAGACGCAAAGCACCAAAAACAAAAGAGCCAGTAACAAAGAAAAAAATCACTTAGTGCGTTAAGATTGTTCCATTCCAAAACACAAGAGTATAGTACGGAAGAGCATGAGTTAGTATACTGTCTTCGTAAATGATATCCAACGCCGACCCATGCTGCTCTGAGAGCTCATTTGCTTCGTTCCAGATTTTGCTCGAGAGTTCGTCGGGTCCCCAGAGTCCCCAGATGGAGTCGGCTGGTCCTCGGAACCCGTACCCGTAATCTTTCGGAAGAACATACGCAACTCTCTCGCTGGGCACGTCGGGTTTCGGGTTGTGTTTGACGTATTGCCAGAATTGCTGCATAGCTTCCAAATGTTCAGGTTTTAAGATTCCGTAAGTGGCGTTGGTCTCTGGGTCCTTGGCGTAGTCGAACACCAAAAGTATTTCGCCCCGTTCTCGTAAGCCAAGACCAAGTCGTCGTAGATTTGTTTCCCAGGGGCAAGGTACGGTTCCGTAGTGTACGTGTAAGTTAACATTACTCCCCAGTCTTTGCCGTGCACCGTGGCTGCGCCTCTCGCAAGGGCGATGTTTATGGGTCTGCTGTGGTTCCATGCGAGTTCAGCCAAGATTACGTCGTATCCTGCTTTGTAGTCGAACTCGTATAACGCGTAGTCTGAGGTCATCAAAGGCGAATCGAGAGGAATAAAATCCAACAGTGCATCATCCCTTAGTTTCCTGAAACGAATTTGTCTGCAGCGTCCGAGTAGCTGTCTGATGCGTTTACAGTCATGAAAACTGGGTCACTATCTATCTGGTGTCCTCCAGGCTCATCGTAGGCGTACAATCCCCAGAATCGTTCACCCCATCTATTTCTAGCATATGAACTCCATTCGGACTGGTTAAGTGGAATATTGCTGTCCCTGTTTGTGTGCGCGAAAACGGCGAAGGAAAGCCCATTATCGTAAATATATTGACCCATCTCGCTAACCTTCGTTTCGTCGAATGTTATTCCATAGCTGCCTATTATGAAGAAGTTCGTGTAGCCTTTCACTTCGTCCACGCGTTTCTTGAGGCTCTCCATGTTATCGTAAGCAGCGTCAACGCCGAAAAAAATATCTGGTGAGCTGGAGTTACCTTGGCTTTCGAGATAGGCATGGATTCCTGCAAACAGCAGCACCGCGAGCAAAGAACCGACGATAACGTAAATGAGCCAGGTTTTCATTCGGGTTCACAAACAAGTGAGACAGGTTCGATAAAACTCTTTCTTCAAACTTAATTGAACGCAATTTGTGTTTGCTTGTTTTACTTGGCGTTTCTTCTTCAAAGAAAGACACTTAAGACAACAAACGGGGGCACCAACGTGGTTAACACAGGCAAATTTGCCATGTGGGAACCCAACTGCTGGAAGTCATAAGTTTTTTCAATCTGGAAGATCGACTACTTTTTGCTCAAACTCTTGGGCACGTAGATACACGCCGGGTCGGACTCGTAGATATCACCCGTCATCGCGTAAGACCTGTTTCTGCAGCCTCCGCAGATTTCTCGGTACTCGCAAACGCCGCACTTCCCTTTCAACACGTTTCGGTTTCTGAAGCTGCTGTAGTAAGGCGAGTTCTTCATGTCCTCCCAAACCAGTTTCAGCGTGTTCTGACGTATGTTCCCCAGCCTCATCGGCTCTGAAGGCCGCAGATCACTGTAGAAGCAGGGAATAAGATTACCGTTCTCGGTAACACTGATGTATCCGCCGAACGCGAAGTAAGTGCATTTCCCGTGAAATTTACGTTCATACCATTCGTCGAAGTTGGGTGGGTTTCGCATCTTAACAACACGGGCGTAATGGGGACAATGAACGTGTATGTCGAACTTGCCCTCGTACTTACAACTCAAATCCCAAATATGGTTCAAGACCCACTCGTACTGCTCAGGCGTCGGAGTCAAGTCCTGTGATTCCTTGGCGCGCCCACTCGGAACCAGATGATTAAACCACACGAAGTTAGCGTGATACTTGTCAGCTAACTCGCAGACATGATCGAGGTGTCTGTAGTTAACGGAAGTGATAGCCGCAGCTAAACCGTTCAAGATTTTTCCTTTGGACAATTTCTGTATAGCAGCCAACGCCTTCTGATACGAACCCTTTCCACGCAGAATATCATTAACTTCCTCGGGACCGTCGATGCTCACGGACGTCCAGACCTGATTCTTAACTAGATTGTCATAGATTTCCCCATCCACGAAACAACCATTCGTCAACAGACATACGTTTAGTCCGAGGCTTTTGGCGTAAGTGACAATCTCGAATATGTCCTTTCTCAGAAGTGGTTCGCCACCCTTCAACCCGAACCATTTCACTCCGAAGCGATAAACTTCATCAACAAGGTGCAACGCCTCTTTTGTGGTCAGTTCTTTCTCACCATGTTTTCCTGTGGCGTCCACGTTACAATAGGCGCAGCGAGCGTTGCAGGCACCTGTTGCCCTCCAAGAAGTCATGAGTAATGGTCCCTTATTCGCCAAACCAGTGATTCTCCTAAAGTTCCTTTACGTGATTCAATGGTTACCTTGACTTTTCCGACCTAAAAAGATTGTGCGGTGTCACCGATTTTTCTTTCTTGCACGGTTCTAGACGATTCTGAAGATCCCAGGCATTTAAAAGAGCTGGCACTGGTTTTTGCCGTAAAGTTTATAGTACAACAAAAACTTATGCACTAGTTGCGTCGTTGTCGGTTGTTTGGGGGCTAAAAGACGAGAAAAACACGAACACGTCATCTCAGGCTTGTTTTTTCCATAGCTATGACGTTGCTAGTATCAACGTTCACCCTCATTTCAAGTGGTCAAAACATCGTCAACGCCCAAAGCGTCCAAAACAGCCAACGCCTATTACAATTTGAGTGGCCACAATGGACAGGCGACGCCGCTTTTTCACGTTTTTCTTCGGGTCCAGCCCCGTCAAACCCAGACATACTGTGGAAAGCTGATGTGCCCCAAATTCGAAGCTTCATAGCAGCGTTTAATGGCATGGTTTTTGCCACCACGGACACTTCGGTCTTAGCCCTTGACAGAGACACGGGAAACACCCTATGGGCTACAGAGATTCCTATGAATGGAACTTGGCCGGTAGCGTACAAAATCGACGGTACCCACATGATAGTTGAGGGCACTTGCCTTGACCCGCAAACAGGCACCATCTTATGGACCAGCAACTCATTCAGCGCGGACACGGGAAACTTCAACGCCAACGTCTACAGCGAAGTGGAAAAAATGTTCTACCTCAAAAACCTATCCTACGTTGAAGCATGGGACTTCTCCAACCCGTCCCAACCTCCAACGATGGCATGGAAAACTTATGTTCCAGGAGGCGGCAGGGTCGGCTCAGGAGTAACATACGGCGAAGGCAAAGTGTTCCCCGGGTCTTTCAAGGATGTGCAGATGGCAATCGACGCTAAGACCGGCAAGGTTCTTTGGAGCACCCCAACAAAATCGCCCATGATCTTCTCTGGCTCCTATTATCAGGGTCGATTCCTCCGCGGAGGCACCGACGATAACACAATGTATTGCTTCAATGCGACAAACGGTGAAACCCTGTGGACGTATAACGCTAACTCGGTCGGGTACTTTACTATAGGCTGCGCGGTTGCGTACGGCATGGTTTACGAACCCAACAAAGATGGGAACATATACGCCATAGACGTAGAAACTGGGAACCTGGCTTGGAAATACAAGGGACCAGGCACAATGCTTTTTCCAGGAAACCCAACTGTTGCCGATGGCAAAGTCTACGTGACAACCGGACAAAATGCAACATTCGGCGAGGAAACAGGTGCTTCAGAGTTTGCATGCCTGAACGCTTACACGGGCGAGGTTATTTGGAAACTTCCGATTGAAGCTTATGCTCCACGTGAATCTGTTGCTGTCGCGTACGGCAAACTGTACTTAATCCCCGGTGATGTAACGACAGCGGTCGATGCGACCTCAGGGAGCGAATATGTCGTGAAAGGTCAAGTGTGGGCTTTCGGCAGCAATTCATCTAAAGTAAGTGATGGTTCATGGCCTATGTTCCGCCATGATGCCGTCCGCTCTTCAATCGGCAAGGGTGGTCCGTCGAATTTAACTTTAGTCTGGAAATACACAACCAACGGAGCAGTGATGTCTTCACCAAGCATCGAAGATGGGATTCTATACGTTGGTTCAGAAGACAAAAACATCTACGCCATCAACGCATGGAGCGGAGAACTGATATGGAACTTTACAACACTTGGCACCATTGAATCTTCACCTGCCGTGGGAAACGGCAAAGTTTTCACGGGAGGCGATGATGGATACGTCTACTGCCTTGACGCCTACAAGGGAAATCTTCTCTGGAGAAGGTTTGTCAACGGCAATTTGCCCCACACGTCTGGCGCAGCAGTTATGCTTCGTTCATCCCCCGCAGTGGTTGGTGACCGAGTATACGTTGGGTCGCTGGACGGAAACTTGTATGCTCTTGATGCGAACAGCGGCGCTGTGGTTTGGGAGTTTGAGACGCAAGGACCAATCACGTCTTCTCCAACTGTCGCAGACGGCGCGGTTTACATTACTTCGGAAGAGCCGACAGAAGGCGCGCTTTACAAGCTAAACGCTGATGTTGGAGGGTTGATGTGGAGGAAGTCTCTTCAATACCAGCAGCAATTTACGGGAGGAACAGATATGGCAGGTTCGCCCACGGTGGCAAACGGCATGGTCTTCGCCTCGACCAACTTGCGAGAATATTATGCAATAGATGCAGCCACAGGCGACACGCGATGGACACTTAATAACCCAGCCGCAACCGAGTTCATAGTTTCCTCCCCAATATACCTAGACGGCAGACTCTTCATAATCGACAAATTCGACATAGCGTGCCTCAACGCAACTACCGGCGAAAAAATCTGGAGTTCCTACACGGGAGACGAGCTTTACGTTTCACCCTCTTATGCCGATGATAAATTGTACATCGTTACCAGCCAACGCCATATCTTTATCCTAAACGCTACAACCGGTGAGAAACTTTCAACTTACACCACGCCTTCGGCAAGTTGGTCCTCTCCAACTTTGGTGGACGGAAGATTATACATAGGAAACAACGACTGGAACGTTTACTGTTTCACGACTTCCATAACGGCTGTACAATCACCTGGCCAAGGCTCGACGACTGCGATGCTACCAGATTATGTTTATGTCATTATTGGGCTGTCGATTGTGATTGTTGTTGTGGTCGCTGTTTACGCCTATTTCAGGTATCGAAAAACTGTGTAGAATCTTTTGTGTTCTTATGCCTGCATGGCCGTTTTTGGCTGAAGTTCTGCCTTTTTTATCTCGAAGCATCCCTTTGATTTCTTCCAAACGGTTTTAGATTTGGTGACGTTTATTCTCTTTTTGTAGATTGGACAGTCCAGAACAATCGTGTGGTATTCGCCGAATTCGCCGATGGGGTTGATGCTTCGTTCGGCTTTCAACTTTTCAAGTTCATGAATTATGTCATCGTCTATTTCGCTTCCAAGCCAGTTCCTGTTAGCCCCCATTGACGTGTCCACTTCGATCACCAACATCCGAAAGCCTAGTTGCCTCATTTCAGCCAGCGCGGTAAACGGGTTTTTTCCCCAAAGCGGCGCATAATGCTTCACTTGAATTGGGTCGCATATCTCTCTGTAATAGTCAATGTGTTCGGGTGTCGTCATCACGCCTGAAATAAACGTGCCTGCTTTCAGCTTCTTGAGCGCTTTCCTTATGTCCGAGATTCTTCCGCCTACAGTGACTGCTGGGATTCCTATGGATTCCGAAACGAGTTTCATCAACCATTTGTTGTCTAAGTGGGCTTTGCCGCCGATTTTAATGAACATCAAATAGTCCACTTTTAGTCCTTCTTTTAAGGCGGCGTAAAGTGCGTACATGGAGTCTTTTCCGCCAGACAATGAAACAACCACGCTAGACATATGCAGACCTCGTTTCTTGACGCTGGTTTTTACCGTGTAGTTGGCTCGGATATAAGGTATATGTTTTTGCTAATCGAATTCTCAGAAAATCTCGGGTGTTTATTGTCCTTATGTGCAAGTGCTTCAAAAAGGTTGCCAAAAGCGAAAAATTCGCATTGCAGTCAGGCTACTTCTTCAGCCAGTCTGCCAGCAGAACCTGATTCGTGTTCCCCGTCTTCTCCAGTGTGACGATTCCGCGTTCCGATAGACGAGCAACTATTCTATGTGTCTGGAGCCTGCTCAACCCAGCTTCGCTTCGAATGTATTTCTGCAGGTACTTCCCGTCATGTGAGTTCAGAACCTCGATGACTTTGCGCTCCTCGTCTGAAAGCGTTTTCACAATCGCACTCAAGCGGCGTGCAAGCAGTTTCTTGTTCCTGTTCAACAGTCACCTTCGGAACAGTTTCACAAACTACAGGTGGAGTCCCACTCTTTATTTCTGGAAGCGCAACGTAATATGCCAAGCCAACTACGCCAGCCACAGCAACGCCGATGAGAACCACGAAGGCTACTCCGAAATAAGGCAATGCGGGGTTCTGAACTGTAGGCTGCGTGTTGCCATTCATCATTCCGCCCATGTTTCCCCACATCCCGTTCATCCAGCTTGATGGCGATTGCTGTGAGGCAGTGAAAACGTACATTCCTGCCACAATGAGGATTGTTAGAGAGACAAGTGAAACGATGAGAATGGCTAAGAAAAGGTTTACTCTGCGCATTTTATATCTCTAGGAGACTGGTTTTGCAGAGATTTAAGCCTTATCCCAGAAGAAACGCTTACTCCATGGATGTCGGCACATAC
Organism: Candidatus Bathyarchaeota archaeon; assembly: GCA_963749465.1. Classification (GTDB taxonomy): domain Archaea; phylum Thermoproteota; class Bathyarchaeia; order Bathyarchaeales; family Bathycorpusculaceae; genus UBA11855. The sequence continues at coordinate 297,454 of CAVVMH010000006.1, forward strand.
CTGCTCAAGTAACCCTTCGTTATCTTCGGCTTCCTCGGCTTCCAAGCAGCCAATCGCGCCTGTAATTCCGCATCAGTCAAGCGCACACTCAACCTTCGCCCAACTACATCCACCTCAACCACGTCACCGTCACGCAGGACTGCAATTGGTCCACCAACGGCTGCTTCAGGCGAAACATGCCCAATGCACGGTCCACGAGTTGCACCTGAAAAACGCCCATCCGTTATTAGCGCAACGGACTCGCTCAAGCCCATGCCAGAAATCGTGGCTGTAGGCACGAGCATCTCAGGCATTCCAGGACCTCCAACAGGACCTTCATAACGAATAATCACAACGTCGCCAGATTTTATTCCGCGTTTCCGCATGGCTTCAACCGCTTCACGCTCTGAATCAAACACCCTAGCGGGACCAGTGTGCTTCATCATTTTCGCTGAGACAGCCACAGTTTTGACGACAGCCCCTTTCGGCGCAAGGTTGCCTGTCAAAATCGCGATTCCACCACTATCATGCACTGGCTTCGTCAACGGGTGAATAACCTCGCTATTCAAGACTTCGGCGTTCTTCAGGTTCTCACTAATCGTTTTCCCAGTCACCGTAAAAGCATTAAGGTTCAACAGCGACTTCAACTCTTTCATCAACGCCTGTATCCCTCCGGCGTTGTCTAAATCTTCCAAGTCGTACGGTCCGCTTGGCACCATGCTGCACAAGTGTGGAACTTTCCTGCCTATTTCGTCATATTTTGCCAGCGAAAGCGTGGTTCCTGCTTCTTTAGCGATTGCTGAAAGATGCAGCACGCTGTTTGTGCTTCCGCCTAGCGCCATATCGACTGCTGCCGCGTTTTCGAAGGCGTTGGGCGTAAGGATTCGGCTTGGCGTGATGTTGGAGTTAATGAGGTTGACGATTTGAGCCCCTGTTTCCTTGGCAATGCGTTGCTTCGCCGCTGATACTGCTAAAGCGGTTGCGCAGCCTGGAAGCGACATGCCCAAAGCTTCAGTTAGGCATGCCATTGTGTTAGCGGTAAACATGCCGTTGCAAGAGCCGCATCCTGGGCAAGCCGCATTTTCGAGTTGTGCCAGGTCTTTTTCGTTCATTTTGTCAGCGTAGACTTTGCCCATGGCTTCGAAGACGTTGGTGACGCCGACTTTTTCGCCTGCTAAAACACCAGAGGCCATTGCTCCACCTGTTAGGCTTATTGCTGGTATGTCGATGCGTGCTGCTGCCATGAGCATGCCAGGTGTTACTTTGTCGCAGTTGCTGATAAGCACCAAGCCATCAAGGCGGTGTGCTTGCGCCATGACTTCGACTGAGTCGGCGATGAGTTCACGCGACGGTAACGAGTAACGCATGCCTTCGTGCCCCATGGCTAATCCGTCGCAAACCGCTATGGTGTTAAATTCGAACGGTGTTCCGCCTGCTTGGAGGATACCTTCTTTGGCTGCTTCCGCGAGTTGCCGAAGATGGATATGACCTGGAACGATACTTGTGTAGCTGTTCGCGATACCAATGAACGGTTTAGCTATGTCACTGTCCGTTAAGCCTAATGCTTTGAGCAGAGCGCGATGTGCTGCGCGTTCGACGCCTTGTTTGATTTCGTCACTTCTCATGTGAGTTTACCTTCGTGATTTTGATTGTTAGAAGTGTATTTGCCTGGCGGGATTTAAGCTGTTTTGCCCAACGTAAGCTGTCATGCTCGTTTCTGTCTACAACGGTTTCAAGTTTTGAAAGATTTGGAATCTGGAAAATTCCCTCTTTCAAAATTTCCACGGTAAGTTTGTTTTTCTTGTGGACTTTGACGGTTGGTTTGTTGATTAGGAAGTCCATGTGGTTGGCGCTGTTGTTCTTTCCAGAGGGGAAGTCGAGGTTATCGCCAAACGCGATGTGGATGGTGCCTTTGATTTTTTCGGTTTCGAGGAATTCTTCGACGAAGCGGGCTTTGGGGTTTATGCCGAAAGCGAATTCGCCCACGACTTTTGCCATGTCGTCGGTTGCCAAGGAGTCGTCTACTCGTTTTTTCACGTTAGCATCCTCTGAGCGGGTTTCTTGTGACTGTGCCGTTCTTGGCGGTTATCGTGAAAGGCGTTTTCAGCGGTCCTATGCCTCCGATTGCCATGTCGCAGACCAGCTGTGCCTTCGAGCGAGTTTTCAACTGGTGCAACGATGACTTCACCCGTGGGTAAGTTCATCCACTTCAACGTTTCCCAATCGATTTTCGTGTCCGTGAAGAACGCGCGGTTTTCCACGCTGAACGTAAGGTTTGTTCCCGTCGGATTCGTAATTTCAATCTTAACAGCGTCTGCCAATTTCTTCATTAGCTTGTTGGCAAAAGTTTGCATAATTCTATGTTCTGCCGCTGTTAGGGCTAACGCGCCTTCGGTGAGCATATCCATTGTTATTCCGGGGCAATGCCCCAATCGTGTTTGGTGTTTTCCCGCTTCAGCATGGATGAGTTTTATTCTGAACGGCGTTTCTTCTCTGGTTCCTCGCAGTAGGTTGATGTAGATGTCGGGTCTTTCCGTCGTGAGAAAATGATTGTATTGAGGCGGGAGTTCTTTTCGGAAAACTTTCTCGTTAGTTTTTAACACGATGAGATTGGTTTGCATTCCGAGATTTCTTGCGCCTTCGTGAAATGCTTCTCCAACTTCGGCACGAACGTCGTCGCAGAAAATGACTAACTTCTCGTTTTTCTTCGCCTCTAACACGCATTCCAAGGCGTTTTTGGCTGCTTCCGCTGAATCCATAACGAAAACCAATTTCATGATTGCTGTTCCAAAGTGATAAGGCTTAGCCTTGAGAGAACGGTAAATCTACTGATGAAATACAGGATTTGTGTTCTGTTGCTCTCTGCTAGCTACCCCGCCTTTTAATAAAGGCAAAACATTGGCTGGAAGCTTTAGTGCTTAATTGTTTTGGGGCGATTTCGCTCGTCCAGTTTAAGGTTGACTGTTGTTTTCTTCTTCCTTCTTCTCAGGATTATCTTTTTGGCGTTTGTGGTTGATTTTTCTGCGCAGTGAGGTAGCTTCAATTGAGAATAGTATCATGGCCACTGCGGTCATTACTGTTAAGAAAAGAAAACTCGTCTCAACCACCAGACCGCCCACGACAAAACTTAATGCGATTATTGCGATTTCTGCGCCGAAAGCGCCCATGAAAAAGAAGGAGTAGAACGTCAGTCGTGGCACGAGGTTTCTGCCCACCCAAACGTGTCCGCTGACGCTGGTTTTCTCTTTAAGCATGTAGTCTCCGTACTCGTTCTTCTCCAGCAATCCTAAAGCTTCGAGCTTCTGCAGGTGCCTGTGCGCCACGCTGGGGCTGCTCAGGTTCGCGCCTCTCGTGACGTCTCTTGTACCGACAGGTCTGCCCTCTTTGGCAACGTATGCGTAGACGTTTAGTGTATTGCCCTCGATCTCTTCGCTAGCCACGCATGCCACCTTTAATGTCTTAACTAATAATCTGCCTTTGCATTTGGCAGGAAAGGATCGATTTTTAACATTTCGTCTTCAGGGATGAGGTTGTTGTAGAGGAAGCCATCGCCGAATTTTTCAAGTTGGATTTGCAGAATGGGTTCAGGGTCTGCTAGATATGCAGTTGTGGAGTTGTTGTTGAGTATTATCCAGCCTTGTCTTCGAACACTGATAGTTAACGTTTCAGGCGCGCCTAAGCTTCTGTTCCAGTTCTAGTCCGCGGCCAGTCTTGAAGATAATGGATTTGCCGTTAAGTGAGTTATACATTATGAAAGAATCTCTGGTAGAATTGTAGTCGAACCAGTGGTCTCGGTAGAAGTTGAAAGCCTGAAATGGTGGTTCGGAGGAATTGCAGTTGATGTAGACAGAGTATGTCACATTTCCTACAGATCCTTTATCCGACACTATTTCGATCTGGTAATTTTCGAATATTGCATCTTGTGCGACCGTTTGCGGGTCAAAGTTAGGAGTTGCGTTTAGAGCAATCGTGAATACCGAAGGGTTTTTGTTTGTTCCAGTTTTGTTTGTTCCGTCGGAATTGTCCCAGTAATTGGCGATGTACGCATAGGGAACATTCACGCTGAATTGGGGTTGTTCTTCGGGCGGTGTTTCAGCTTTTGCAGACATTAAGAATGTCAATGGCACGATTGAAGCGATTCCGACCATCAGAGCAATTGCGCTGTATAGGATTAGGTTTTTTTCTATTTTCACGGTTTTTCACCGCTAACAACCCATGCGGATGTGGCTAATAATTCTCCCCGAAGAACAAAACTGTTCTCGACAAGAACAGATACCTTTCACGACCTGACAACCATCACCGCTGCGTTATGGTTATATTCTGCTGTCGTGAAACTGAATGCGAGAGCTAAGCTATGTCGGATACTGGAGTAACCGTCAAGAAAAACGAAGACTTCTCCGAATGGTACACGGAAGTCGTTCTCAAATCGGGAATGGCAGAGTACGCGCCAATAAAAGGCTGCATGATACTCCGCGAACACTCGTACGCCATCTGGGAGAAGATACAGGAGGTTTTCAACAAGAAAATCAAGGCGACTGGCCACGGCAACGTCTACTTCCCCATGTTCATACCTGAAAGCCTGCTGAAAAAGGAAAGCGAGCATTTCGCGGGATTCATTCCCGAGGTCGCATGGATAACCGAAGGGGGAAGTACACCGCTCGAAGAGAAACTCGCTATCAGACCAACTTCGGAAACCATCATGTACGCGACCTTCGCCAAGTGGATTCGAAGCTGGAGAGACTTACCCATCAAGCTTAACCAGTGGTGTAACATCGTCAGGTGGGAAACCAAAGCCACCAAACCCTTCCTCCGCACACGGGAGTTCCTCTGGCAAGAAGGCCACACAGTGCACGCGACGGCTGAGGAGGCGGAAAAAGAGGTTTTCTACGCTCTCGGCGAATACAAGGACCTCGTGGAAACGTGGCTGGCCATTCCTGTGCTAGTGGGCAAGAAGACTGAAAGCGAAAAATTCGCAGGTGCACTGTACACGACCACGATGGAAGCCATGATGCCCGACGGCAAAGCGTTGCAGATGGGCACCAGCCACAACCTGGGACAGAACTTTGCCAAGGTCTTCGACATCACGTTCATCGGCGAAGACGAGCAAAAACACGACGTGTGGCAGACTAGCTGGGGGATTACTACGAGGCTTATAGGCGCCGTTATCATGGTTCACGGTGACGACAAGGGCTTGGTTCTGCCGCCGAAAGTGGCGCCCGTGCAAGTCGTTATCGTGCCCATTCCGTACAAAGGGGCTGAACCAGCCGCCATAGCCGCCAAAGCAAAAGAACTACACACAATACTCAAGGAGAAAGGCATCCTCGTCGTGTTAGACGATAGGGAAGAGTACACGCCAGGATGGAAATTCAACCAGTGGGAACTCAAAGGCGTCCCAATCCGCATCGAGATTGGACCACGAGACCTGAAGCAGCAGCAGGTGATGATGGTGAGACGTGACACCGGACAGAAAATGGCTGTTAAAGAACAAGACATGGTAAGCTACTGTCGAGAATCTTCTCACGGAGATCCAGCACAACCTCTACGCAAAAGCTCGCGTGGACCTAGAGAACAAAATCACGACAGTCCAAACTTATGAAGAGTTCAAGGATACGCTCAAAACCAAAGGAGGATTCATCAAAGCGGCCTGGTGCGGAAAAGCGACATGCGAAGCAAAGGTGAAAGACGAGACAGGCGCCACCATCAGACTTCGACCGTTCGAGCGAGAAACGCCTAAGACAGGCTGCATCGTCTGCGGTGAAAATGCGGAAGAAACAGTTTACTTCGCAAGGTCCTACTGAAACGGCAGTATCTTATTCGGACAACAAGACTACCTTGTTAAGCTGATTTGCCGCATCTCCTAAGCCGAACTTCTTGAGCGTGCTCTTTTTTGGAATCCCTCTCTCATCCCAGCCCCTCTTTTGATAGTATTTGTTTAACATGCCGTCGAACTTGTGAGCGTCAAGCTTTGAGCCCTTGAACGGCCCCTTCTTCAACGGCTCATTAAACCACCTCTTGGGTGGAATATCCATCGTCTTGCTCCAGTTTCTGCCAAACTCCCGCACCCAGAAGGCTCTAATCAAATGACTCGTTCTATCCGCAATCTGGTTCAGAGTGTTCCATGACAATTCCCTCCCAGTCGTCGCTTTGAGAAACTTCGGATACCACTCAAGCTCTAAACCGAGCTGGGCGTTTGGAAAACGGCAAAGAGTCAGCGCCTCAAAGACGCCGCCGCGGAGACGCTGAACATCGATGAGTCGGGCAACTTTCTCTTCACTGTAGTTTTCCCGTACCATATGTTATTTCCCATCCGATAATCCACGCATCCTTGTGATGTGCACCTATTGGGCTTGTCCCGTATGATAATGCCATTGCGGGCACTGTGTGGCAGTCGTAAGCAGATATTTCTAAGCCTTTGACATGCATTGCCCAGTCGCTCGACTCGTGCCCAATCTTTTCGGCAGTGTGTTTCACGCCTTCGGCGAGGGTGTTGCCTAAGCCGCGTCTGAAGGCTATGTCATTTACCAAAGCTTTGGTGTCTTCAAAATTCCCCCAAAGAATTCTCTCCGGGATCAATTTCTTCTCCGATGCCTCCATGATGAAGCCAAGCACGTTGCCGAGCGAAATCGTGTCCAACCCGAGCTCGTCGGCGACGCGGTTCAAAGCCGCCACCTGCCCCAAGTTGCCTAAGCCAATGTTGGAGCCTAGCATCGCCACGTTCTCATAGTCAAGCTCAGACTCTCTTCCATCAGAATCCTTCACGATGTTACCACACGTCATGTTGCATTGCGGACATCCACGATTAGAAATCTTGATCTTCTCCATGGCGTCCCCGCCGATGTCCGACGCGTCATCAAAAACGCCCTCCTGGAAGTTCAACGTTGGCAGCACACAGTTCTCTTGACTCCATTCTATCGTATTCATCGTGCCCTGCTTTTTCCAAAACTCGAAACCAGGCTTCGTCACCACTTCTCTATAGCTTGCAGCGCTCAACTCCTTCAACTCCATTGGATTAGCCGCGGGCAGAACTCCTGATCCTTCAAATACGATTGCTTTAAGGTTCTTTGAACCCATAACTGCGCCCATTCCCGGTCTCCCGCCAGAACGACCTTCCTGAGAAACCACAGTCGCAAACTTCACGAGGTTCTCTCCAGCTGGGCCGATGCCGACGATGCCTGCCGAGCTCTCGTAAAGCGGCTTCAACCGCTTCTCTGTCTCAAAAGAGTTCAACCCCCAGAAATCTTGAGCATCCACGAATTCGGCAATCTTATCCTTAACGTGAATGAAAACGGGCTTTTTTGCCTTGCCTTCGACGACTACTGCGTCGTAGCCCGCTTTTCGCATTTGTACGGCAGCCCTAGTGCCGATGTTGCCGTCTCCATAGCCGCCTGTCAAAGGGCTTTTCGAGGCAACCACGAGTTTGCCGCTGTTGGGTATGCCAAAACCAGTCAGGGGACCAGTCGCGAAAACCAGCTTGTTCTCGGGCGACAGCGGGTCGGTTCCTGCCTTAAGCTGATCCCAGAGAATCTTTGCTGCGAAACCTCTTCCGCCTAAGAAGTTGAAGGCGAAGATTGCGTCGTAGGTTTCGGTTACCGACTTGCTCTTGGTCAGGTTAAGGTGTAGGATGCGACCTTGCCAACCGAACATTTAACACACCTTTACGAATACTATGTAGTACTGTTCAATGCGCAAATAAAGGTTGATGAACACTCAATCTCAACTAATAACCCAGTGAAAAACGCGCTAACCGAAACTAGCTTTCACCAGTTCTAGGAACCTTTATTTTTTCGGACACCCAGTCTTTGCTTCACAGGGTCTGAACATTGACGCGTGTAAAGGTAACTGCAAGAGTAAGCACCATCGAGTACGCTATTCGCGATATCATGGCGCACACTGAGCATCTCTTGCAGGCAGGGAAGAAACTGTACTGTTTGAACATAGGTGATCCTGGCGCTTTCGATTTTCCAGCGCCCGAACACGTTAAACAAGCCTTGTGCCAAGCGGTGAAGGAGAATGATAGTTACTATTCGCCTTCTGAAGGAATACCAGAATTAAGAGAAGCTATTGCCATGAAAGAGAAGCGCGTCAACGGTGTCACCATCTCAGCTGACGACGTTCTCGTCACGTCAGGCATCTCGGAGGGAATAGAGATGACGCTTGCTGCGCTCGTGGAGGAGGGGGATGAGATTCTGTTTCCAGGACCCACATACCCGCCGTACATTTCTTACGCGAAGTTCTTCGGCGGCACGCCAGTCTCGTATGAGACTATTGAGGAGGAAGGTTGGCAGCCAGACGTTGATGATTTGAGGAGCAAGGTGTCGGCGAAAACTTGCGCGTTGGTAATCACTAACCCGAATAACCCCACTGGCGCTGTTTACGGCAAGAAGGTTGTGAAACAGATGCTGGATATTGCTGGAGAAAACAACCTTCTAGTTATATCGGACGAAATCTATGACCGTTTAACGTTTACTGAAGACTTCGCTAGCACCGCCTATTTGGCGAAAGACATTCCTGTGGTCGGGTTGAACGGTTTCTCAAAAGTGTACCGAATGACGGGCTGGCGACTTGGGTACGTGTACTTCAAGGCGTTGGGCAATAAGCTGACTGAGTTGAAACAAGCAATTGAGAAAGAGTGCCGTATACGCATTTGCGCGAATACTCCAGTCCAGAAAGCGGGCGTTGCTGCGCTGAACGGACCTCAGGAAGAAATCGAAGCCTACAAGGCGAAACTCAAGGAACGAGGCGAGTACGCGTGGAAGCGACTGAACGAAATCGAGGGAATAAGCTGCGCAAAGCCAGAAGGAGCATTCTACGTCTTCCCAAAAATCCATGACGTGGGCTCACGATGGAAAACTGACTTCGACTTCGTGCTGCACCTGCTGAAAGAAACTGGCGTGCTCACAGTTAACGGCTCAGGCTTCGACCCTGTGTATGGCGCGGGGCATTTCCGAGCAGTGACGCTTCCCCCTGTCGATATGCTGGAAGAGGCTTTTAACGAAGTCGAGCGGTTCATGAAAAAGAAAACGAAAAAAGAAGCGCCTAAACGCGTGGGTCACGGTTAAGCTAGATTCGGACGCCTTCTTTCGGGTCGGCAACCACTTTCTGGAATGCAGCAATTAGTTTTTTGGTGATTGGACCAGGTTTTCCGTCGCCTATCGGCCTCTTATTCACTTCTCGGATTGGAACGATTTCGGCGGCGGTTCCGGTGAAGAAGACTTCGTCAGCGTTGAACAGCTGGTACGGCGTGATGTTAGATTCTGTAACCTCTACTCCGAGCTTCGCGGCGAGTCTAGCGGTCACTTGGGCGGTTATTCCGGGTAATGCGCCGCTGCAGACTGGCGGAGTGAATAGTCTTCCGTTCTTGACGATGAAGATGTTCTCGCCAACGCCTTCAGCCACGAAACCGTTCTTGTCGAGGCATATGGCTTCGTCGGCTCCTGCTGCGTTGGCTTCGATTTTTGCCATGACGCTGTTGAGGTAGTTTAATGATTTTATCTCGTGACTGGTGGCGTCAACTGGGTGTCGTCTAACCCATGAAACGAGCGTTGTTATTCCCTTTTCTTTAGCTTCGTTCCCGTGCAGCACGATAGCGCCTGCGATTATGATTACTGTGGCTTTCGGGCACTTGCGAGGGTCAAGCCCGAGGTCGCCCACACCTCTGGTGACAACTAAGCGGATGTAGGCATCTTTCATGTTGTTCTTTCTCAGTGTCTCCAGGACGGCTTCAGTAACCTGATCTTTTGTCAAGGGTATCTGGAGCATCATTGAGTGAGCTGACTGGTACAGGCGGTCGATGTGTTCTTTGAGTTTAAAGACACTGCCGTTGTAGGCGCGTATTCCTTCGAAAACACCGTCTCCGTAGAGAAGCCCATGGTCGAAGACGCTGATTTTTGCTTGTGATTTCGGGTAGTATTCTCCGTCTATGTAGATTAGTTGCTCATTGCCCATATGTGTACCCTTCGTTTGATGATTTGGATAGTCTCGGTCTGATTTGATATAGGTTTTGGCAATGCTCTATACGATTCGTTTATTATCCATGGAACTGGGGGCGCTTAGAAAGACTACGCGGCAAAGGCAATGGCTTAAAAGGCTTGCCTTCGATTTGTTCTTTGATTTTCGCCGTCAACTTCTCCAGTTTCATGTTTGTCTGTTTGCTCTGCTCTTCCCTGACCCTTATCGATAGCTCGCCAGACTCTATCTCCTTCTGTCCCACCACGACCACATACGGAACCCAGTCGGTCTCTGCCTCTCGGATGCGCTTCTGCAGAGTCATACGCTCGGTCATCAACGTCCACGCGGATGCATTGCGACTCTATTTCTGCAGCGATTTCTTCGACTTTCTCTAAGAACTGGTCCGAGAGGGGTATCAGCCTAACCTGTGTAGGCGAAAGCCAGAGAGGCAGCATGGGTGACTTTCCCTTTTGTTGTTCTCGAAAAGCTTTTTCCAGAAGAGCGTAGATGCAGCGTTCGATGGCGCCGCTCGGTGAGCAATGCAGGATGAGCGGTAGTTGTTTCTCGCCCTTTTCGTCCACGTAAGTTATTTCGTATCGTTTGGCGTTCTCGACGTCTATCTGGTCTGTGCTGAGTGCGGCTGCTTTGTCTTGGTTGTCGACGAAGTTGGCGTCCCATTTGAGCCTAAAGTAGAAGAAGCGTTCAGCCCACATTTCTACCAGCATTGGTTTGCCGAATATTTGGGCAAGTTCCTCAATGAACGGTTTGTTTTCTTCGTAGAAGTCTTTGGTGAAGCGGATGGCGACTTCGAAGTCTTCTTTTGACAAGCCGACTTCGTTGAGGACTTTTATGGACAGGTTGAATCTGGTCTTAAACTCTTTTTTCGCCTGTTCCAGGTCGGTGCAGAATGCGTGGCAGTCAGGCATAGTGAAGGCTCGCAAACGTCTTAAGCCGCAGACTTCTCCGCTTTTCTCACGCCGGAAGCTGTAGCGTGTCAGCTCGTAGAGTTTGAGGGGCATCTGCTTGTAGCTGAATTGGGCGTCGTGCATCATGAGGAACTGCCCGAAGCAAGCAGCGAAGCGGAGGAAGAGTTCTTTATCCTCGGTTTTCAACAGATACTGTCGTGCTGGGAAACGATTCAAGTAATCGGCAAGGCTCGGGTGGTTGTAGTCGTACATGATTGGGGTTTCGACTTCCATGGCACCGTACGCTGCCATCTGAGCGGTGACGAACTGCTCCAAGAGCGATTTTATCAGCCGCCCTTTTGGGTACCAGCGGAGGTTGCCCGGATCGCTGCCCGCCTCGTAATCTGCTATCTCCAGCCGCTTCATCAGCGGTACATGTGGTGGCATTTGGGTGACGGCTCGGACTTTGGAGATTTCGTATTTGGAGAATTTTTCGAGGTTTTTGTGTCCTTTGAAGTTGAAGTTTTCTGCCGGTACGAGTTCGCCGTTGGGCTGGAGAATGTGCCAGAATGATTTGAGTTTCTCCTCTGCTTTGAGGGCTTTGGATTCTTTTTCTTTGTCCGGTTCGGCTTCGGCTTCCGCGATAGCTGGCGCGTAGGAACGTGATTGTTCTGCTAGCGGATGACCTTTGACCGAAACGGCGAACTGCTTGTTCCACCCGAAGGGAGCGCGGTGAGTTTCCACGCCTTTCTGCTTGGCGTAGGCTTCCATGGCTTTGAGCACTTTCAACGCTTCTATGGGCTTGGCCAGGTTGCTGCTCAGATGAGCATAAGGGTAAATGAGGATACGGTTAACTTTTAGTTTGCCGAGAAAAGCGCGGACGTCGTTTACGGCTTTCTCTGCTAAAGACTCGTTGTCGCCTTCCTCTACTGCGGTTAAGAGTAGGACGACTTCTTCTATGTGGTTTTCTTTTTTCTCGGCTTCTTCCGCCAGAGCTATTTCTTTTTCTATTGGAGTGAAGACGACGGAGTTGGCGTGTAATTGTAGAATTCTCATGCTGGTTCACTCATTTTCTTAGACGCCGTAACGCCATTTGTCGACGACCTTGTCCTTCTTGGTCTTTTTCTTGAATTCCTTGTAGTGCTCGTGGCAGAGGTAGACGCGTTTTTCCCCGCTTCCGACTTTGAGCCCTGCGTGTTTGGCTTTGTCGGTTGAGATTGATCGCTCGGCTTCGTTGCCGCATCCTGATGCGCTGCATTTTACTCCTTTGTCGATTCGTCCCATAAAAGTCACCTTTCAGTGTACAATGTGGATTATTGCTTAATTCCTTTTTCGTATATGGCTTCGGCTCGGCGGTAGATTTCTTCTTTTTCGCCGATGCTGGTGGCGCCTAGGCCTTCAACGACGACGGAGGCGGCGGCACTGCCCACGCATGCGCACCATAAGGAGTCTTTTGCTCGGGTGTATTCGGTGAGGAAGGCGCCGATGAACACGTCCCCCGCGCCTGTGGGGTCGACGACTGGGTTGCCTGTGCAAGCGGGTATGTTGTAGAGGGTTCCTGCCACGCTGAGCACTGCGCCTTTGGCGCCCATGGTGACGATAACGTTGTCGACTCCGAAATCATGGATTGCTTTTAGCGCGAGTTTGATGTCGGTTTGCCCTGTGAGGGCGATGATTTCGTCGAGTGAAGACTTGTAAACGTTAAGTAGGCTTAGCAGGTGTCTGTCTGTTGGGGCGCAGCAGTAAACGTTGCCTGCTTCGTCGAATGTTCTGAGCAGTCCTTGAGGGTCTAGGGAGAGGACATTTGCGCGTTTTTTTAGTTCCTCAGCCAATTCGTAGCTTATTTCTCCGTCGATGGGTGCGATGTGTAGGGCTTTGGCGCGTGTCTGGCTGGGCAGGTCGGCGAGGGTTATGGGCGATGCTCTACCCTTTAACCGCATGGTCCTCGTTGCCAGGTCGCTGCTGTACTCGAGTTCGAAACGAGTTGACTGCTCTGCCTCATGCTTCACTACGCCTGACAGGTCTATGCCTTCTTCTCTAAGCCACCAGAGGTAAGCTTCTGGAAAGTCCCCGCCTACTTTGCTGATGATGCTGGCGGATGCTTCCAGCCGTTTCGTCACGAGGGAAACGTAGGTTACGCTGCCGCCTAACATCATGAATGCGTGAGGTCTGCTGGGCAGGAGTATGCTGTCCACAGAGAAATGCCCCACAACGGCGACGTCAGAAACGTAAGGCTCCATCAAATTTCACACGAGACCAAATGATACAACAACTAATATATAAAATACCCATTCAAGGACGCTGTCGTTTTGGTCTAAAATTAGTTCTAAGCCCAAAATGTGCCTTTATGAAAAGGAGGGGTAACACAACGTGAGCACAATATTATGACTGTAACAGCAGTATGGCTTTTGCCAAGTCGCCTTCACATTCTATGAGTGCTTTCTTGGCTTCTTCCACGCTCTTGCCCGTTTGGTCTGCGACAAGTCGTGCGTCTTCCTCGGATACGACGGGTTTTGATGCAGCTGTGCGTTCTGGTTTTCTCTCGGTGACTGTTCCACCGACGACTTGGTAGATTCGTTGTCCTTGCATGTTCAGTATCGCTACCTCGGGCTGTTCGATAACGATTTCTTTGCTGTTTGTTCGGATGATGACTTCGGTGACGTCTTCGACGCCGTCCATGCTCATGCCCATGCGTTGCATCATGCGTTTGGCTTCTCTGGGGTTCACACGTCGTTGCATGTTGAGTTCACGTGTTCATACTTTCAGCTAGGAGGTTCATATACTTATTCGATTAGAATTTTTGGTGTTTTTTGACAAAGAAAGAAAGAGGAAGATGATTTTTGGCTCTGGTTGTCTGCTTATTTCTTTTTCATGAGTATCAGGGCGCCGACTATGGCGACCACGATGATTATGGCGATACCCATGCCAACGATGGTCATTGTGTAGTCTGTGGTGTTGGAATATCGACTGTTGGTGGTGCTGCTGGTGCTGGTCCTACTGAGAGTCCGGTTTCTGCCCATGAGTCGCCGTATGAGTCACTGCCTGCGAAGGTTGCTGTGATTGTGTACTTGCTTTGGAAATTGGGTGTCCACTCCATTGCGAAGTTGCCGCTACTGTCAGTTGTTGTTGTGCCTATGGTTGTTGGGTTATTGTTAGCGTCTACTGCTACTAGGAGTACTTGTACGCCTTTGATTGTTTCACAGAGTTATTATGTTGAAGAAAACGCAAAAAGACTGGGCTTCGCCACAAGACCTCATAAACGACATGCAAAACACAGTTGGCGAAAAAATCAACCAACTTAACGTTTATCCTTCTCAGCCGCACCCATGCCGCACTTTAACCGCAACACCAGTCTTGAACGCACGCATCTCAGAACCCGACAACACCGCACGCCCAACGCCAACAACCCTGCCGCCTTCATCCACCACGATAACCTCATCCTTCGCACGCACACCATCAGTCAACCTTGACAACATGAACCGCAAACACGTCGCCGCCGTCAGCCACAAACTGCGCAACATCACTCCTCACTGTCACCAAACATCCCACAAACCTAACCTCTCAACCATCAAACGCGCAGCGACAACGCTCAACGAAAGCAACCCATCCGTCGGACGAAGCGTCGCAAGCCTTTCACCGTTCAAGTTCACGTACCTAATTCTCCCAGTCGCCCTCGAAAACTGAATCTCCACAGAATCAGGAAAAAGCGCAGAACCCACACCTCGTCCAAACTGGTAATCCGCCACGCTTCGAATTCTCCGCATCGGATCATCAATTGAGCCCATGATGTTCCTTCGACAACTATAAACACAACCAACATAATAAGCTCAATCCACAGGTGAAAACTGAGTGCGATGCGAAGTCTGCGGACAGAAAATCCACACAAACCCCATCACAGCCTTAATCGAAGGCGCAAGACTAACCGTATGCGTCGAATGCTCGAAACACGGGAAAGTCGTCACTCAAGACGAATACACGCCCAAGCCGAAGCCACTCGGCAAACCATCCGCTCGCATTCCAGTCATGCACACAGAAAAAGAAGACCGAAATAAAAGTTGAAATAACTCAGGAAATCATCGAAGATTACACCTCAAAGATACGCCAAGCCCGAGAGAAACTCGGCTTAACCCACGAAGAACTCGCCAAAAAAATCAACGAGAAAACCTCAGTCATCGGAAAACTCGAAACCGGCAAAATCCAACCCAGCAACATTCTCGCCACAAAACTCGAACACGCCCTAAAAATCAAATTGCTCACCCCTATAACCGAAGAAAAAGCCGCCACGCTGGCTCCGAAAACAGCCAATCGCGAAGTAACCCTAGGCGACCTCATCCAACTCAACAACAAAACCGCGGAGGAGCAGACCGAACGAAAGCCATCATAGTGCAACGTCGCCTAAACCGTGAAGAATCAAGCCTAAACGAACTCGAAAAACTCGCAGAATCCGCCGGTTACACCGTTGTCGCTCGAATGGAGCAGACTCGAACTCCAGACGCACGTTACCAAATCGGCGCAGGAAAAGTAGAAGAACTTGCTGCACTCGTGAAGGAGAAAGGCGCCGAAAAAATCCTCTTTGATAACACTCTCAAATCGCTTCAAAGCTACAACTTGGCGAAAGCCACAGGCGTCGAAGCCATCGACCGTTTCCAGCTGATTCTCGAAATCTTCACGAAAAGAGCCACCACCACCGAAGCCAAACTCCAAATCCAACTCGCCACCATGAAATACGAACTGACTCATGCCAAAGAAAAAGTGCGATTAACCAGGAAGGGCGAACTACCAGGGTTCATGGGGCTAGGCGCTTACGAAGCAGACGTTTACTCCGACGCCATAAAACTTCAGATTCAGACCATCCAGAAAAAACTCGTCCGAATCCGCGAAAAACGACTCCTGCATCGAGAAAGACGAGAAGAACTGGGTTTCTGCGCCATATCGTTGGCGGGATACACGAGCGCGGGAAAAACCTGTCTATTTAACGCTTTAACAACGGAAACGTTGCGTGTCGGAAACAAGACACTTTTCACCACGCTATCCACCACCACACGTATGATAGAGCTATCGGGAAGAGAGTTCCTCCTCACAGACACCGTGGGGTTCATCGACCGATTGCCATTGACGCTCATAGAAGCGTTTCATTCGACGCTGGAAGAAACCATCTACTCCGACGTGATAATCTTGGTCTTGGACTTTAGCGAACCGTTGGAAGTAATCCTGAAGAAAAACCGTGTCTGCCTGGACACCATCAATCGCATTGGCGCTTCAGGCATACCTTTGATATCTGCGCTGAACAAGGTTGACTTGCTCTCCGAAGAGGAGAAAACACAGAAACTCGACGCGATTAGCTGAGAAAGTCAGGAACCCCGTTCTCATCTCCGCATTGCATGGAACCAACCTTGAGACGTTGAAGCAGGAAGCGCTGAAAAAATTCGCAGCCCTCCTTGAAGCGTCGTTCACGGTTCCCCTGACAAACCAGGCGATGCCGTTTCTTTCATGGGTTCACAACGGCGCATACGTTAAAAAAACCGATTACGTAGGTAACTCAGTTCAAGTCGTGTTCGAAGCAGAGCCATCGTTCGTTGAAGGTGTAAGAAAACGAGTGGAGGAGTTGAGTGGCAAATTCGAAACTCGCCCAGCCATCCGAACCGCCCCACAGTAACGAAGCGAGCACCCGCGAAATCGTGGTGCTGCGCTGGGGACACAGACCGCAACGCGACGTTAGGCTCACAACTCACGTTGCTCTGGCAGCAAGGGCTTTTGGTGCATCAGGCTTCATACTGTCGGACACGTTTGACGAGCATTTGAAAGCCTCGGTCGAGAAAGTTACCAAAAGTTGGGGCGGCAGCTTCCGTTTCGAGATGGGCACGCCATGGAAAACCGCGTTGACGGATTGGAAAGCGAAAGGCGGCACAGTCGTTCACCTGACCATTTACGGAGAAAACGTAGAATCGAGCGACGCTCTCATTAGAATAAGAGCTAGCGGGAAAAACGTCTTGTTGCTTGTCGGAAGCCAGAAGGTTCCTCCTGAGTTTTACTCAGCGGAGGTCTCGGATTTCAACGTGGCTGTCGGAAATCAGCCGCATTCTGAATGCGCGGCGGTTGCAGTTTTCTTGGACCGATTCTTTGAGGGAAAAGAGTTGTCAAGGGGTTTCGGAAACGCGAAGGTTCGAGTGGTTGGTCAGGTTAGAGGAAAGAAAATCGAAGTGGACCGTGGATTTTAGGCTGAAATGTCAAGAAGAGTTTTATTGTAGCAATGTGCTATTATTGGTGGAGACAAAGGACTACACATTATGTTATCGACTATTGATGACGCAACTTTGATGCGCGTGGCGACTGCGCTTGGCGAAGAAGACGCCGTTAAACTCATCGAGAACCTGAAGAACACTGAAGAAACCACGGACGATGAGATTGCAAGCAAAACTGGGATTCGGCTCAATTCTGTTCGCAAAATACTCTACAAGCTTTATGACCATTCTTTGGTGAGCTTAAGAAGAACCCGCGACCCCAAGACAGGGTGGTTCATTTTCCATTGGAGACTGCAACCCGACCAACTTGAAGGCTTCATTTTGAGTCAGAAGCGTCGTGTGCTTGAAAAACTCAGCGTGAGATTGGAATACGAGAAGAACCATGATTTCTACTCCTGCGGCACTTCGGGATGTAAACGTGTACCTTTTGAGGAAGCGGTTGAACTGGTTTTTCAATGTTCCACTTGTGGAAAGCCTCTGGCGCATTCAGAAAACGGGATGATCGTTGAGAAATTGTCAACGAAAGTTGGACAGTTGAGGAAGGAACTAGGTGAGTGAGACGCTTCCCTCTAGGGAGCGCGCACTAAAACTTCTCATAGAAAACGGATGCTCAATCAAAGTTGTGAACCACTGCCAAGCGGTAGCGAGACTTGCTCTGGAAACGGCAGAAATTCTGAACAAAAAGGGATTCAAAGTTGATTTGGAGCTCGTGGAGATAGGCGCTTTACTCCATGACATCGGTCGCTCCAGGACCCACACCGTCGACCACGCAATAAAAGGCGCCGAAATCGCTACGCAATCTGGGTTGCCGAAACCAGTGGTCTCTATAATAAAACGACACGTTGGAGGCGGAATTACAGCGAACGAGGCTAAAGCGTTGGGTTGGCCAACAGACGATTTGTATGTCCCATTAACTCTTGAAGAGAAAGTGGTTTCTTACGCTGACAAGCTTATTGAAAAGGGCAAACGAGTCTCCGTTGAGTTGGCTATCGACCAACTTTACAGAGAGTCAAAGCCCGAAGCCGCGGAAAGGGTTCGAAAACTTCACGAAGAAATAACTGCGCTCCTAGGCGATTGACCATGACCCAATTAACGCTGCTTACAAGAACACAGTCAGCAGGTCAGTTGAAGCAGATTGAGAAGCTGCTAAAGCTCAATCTTGAAGGGTTGAATGTTGAAACAAAAGTTACCTCTGCTGTGGCGGGCAGATGGGTTCAAGTGACACTTTCGGGTGAAGACGAAGCTATAGCAACAAACTTCATGCGAAAAGAGTTCGGCTTCTGCCCTGTAAGTTTGGAGAACGTGGAAAAATTCGCCACGTTGAAAGGGTATATTGTGAATCTGGGGAAGAATCAAGATGCGCTGTTCGTTGACGTTGGTGTCTTCCAACCTCAGATTGTTCACGCTACAATTCCTCTTCGTCACTTGCAAGCGACGCTGGCGGATGGGCGAAAACTTGCTCTCAGGAAAATTGCCGAGTTATTTGGTTTCTGCAATGACCTGCCCATAAACGTCGAGATCACCGAGGTGAACAGGGATGAAAAAATTGTGGAAGCCGAGCTGGCAAATGGGCAGCTTGAACGGTTCGCGGATTGGCGGGAATCCTTGCTCGACAGGCTAATCGTCCTCGGAGCCGCCGTCAGCGAGGTTAAGAGGATGCTGAAATACACGGGATTGGACAGGGACATTATAACAATTGAGTCTTTAGGAATGTTCGAGCATGCGTTAACGTGTAAGCTCGGGACTGACGCAGCGGGGTTGGTCTCAAAGATCGGAAGCAACTTGAGGACCTCGCGGTTCGTGGTTTTCAACCCACGGAAAATTGCGGAAATCCTAAAGCTTTAGAAAACATGGTTCAAGAAAAACGCTATTATGATAAGACGGCACAGCGGTGGATGGAACCTTAGCTTATCCGAGTTTGCTGTTTGAACTTCTTTTTCTTATGAACAGGAAAGCGATGGTGGAGGGAAGCGCTAGAACTCCTCCAATTATGAGTGTTAAGGCTAATGGATTTTGAAGCAATGATTCAGGTGTTTGTAAGCCAAACTTCACAGCGACTTGATGGGTACTGTGGTGATAGGAGAAGTGTAACAACCAAGAGTCACTGACGGATGTAGCTGTGTATATCTATCTCACCACCATCCAAGTAAGCTTTGACATTAGCAATGTTTCCAACAAGGCTTTTCGCAACGTACACGTCAGCATATCCAGTTGTGCCAGATTCTCCAGTCACTGTGAATTTTAGTTCCTGTCTTTCAGAATCGAAAGCAAAGCTGGATACAGTTGAGTTTGATGAAACTGAAAAAATGCCTCTTTCAGCAAACTGTGCCACTGCGAAGTTAACCGTTTCAGATGTTCCCAAGATTTCACCGTCTCCCTCGTAAGTTGCTTTCACTAGGTAGTTACCTGTCACTGGGGGTAGCCATGCAACAGAATAGCCTCCATCAGGGCCTGTGTACACGAGAGTGAGGTCTTGCCAGGATTTTCCTCCCGTGGCACTGTAGGAGAGCAGAACTGGAGCGTTTGGGATAGCAGTTCCATCGCTGGCTAAACTGCCTTTGATTTCCACGTTGAAGAACGAGTAGGACGTTGAACTTTTACATGAGAGAGTAAGAAGCGGTTTTTGCAAATTACGAGTAGTAATTGAAAAGTTGTCTATTAGGTGCCAGCTAGCTTCGACTTGTCCGTTAGAGCCGCTGAATCCAAGCCCATCATAAGTTCTGTCCAGAACTCCGCTCCATTGAAGCGTTAACGCTTGGTCAAGATAAACGGTAACAGAAGAACCCTGAACGTCAATAGAAACCTGATGCCAAACATTGTCGTAAATTCTTTGGTCATTGACATAGGTTAAATGATTACCAGTAAAATCTTTTATTAGCGCGATATGATTGTCGGACGGGTCGGCTGAGGGATTCGGTCTGCCTCCAACGATGTCATCGAATTCATAAGCAATGTTTGCCCAGCCGTCAAATTCAATTCCGTATCCAGGGATAATCGATTGAGTGTTGAACCCTAAACGACCACCAGCAACTCCATTATCCCCATAACTTTCCTCCCAATCGATTGTTGAAGGATACTTCTGTTTGTAGAAGAAGAATAGGAACCCATCTCCGCTGCCTTTGCAGCAAAGTTTAGCTGTGAATGAGTCTTGAATAGGAGCTTTGAAAAAGGCAACTCCTGTTTGGTCATTTGAAGACGTAGTTAAAACCAGATTCTGGTTTGTTTTGTCTCTGTACGCGCTTCCTAGATACTGCCACGCGCCTGAATCCGTACTAAAATCATCTGAATACGGTTGAGGGTCTTCGTCTGACTTTGTTGGAGCTGATGTTAACGTTGACTCTTGTGCTAACACGCAAACTGTAAAGCCAGTTAACAAGAAACCGCCAACCATCAGGAATATTAGAAATACAGCTATTTGCGATTTCACCATCTAACACACCTAATTAGAGCCAGCAAATCTGCAAATAAATGCGTTTTTGTAAAGGTTCCTTGACTATGTCTTAGTCAAGATTTCTTGACTGAGCGATCCAACATTACCCGCTTAAAATAAGGGGGGTATAGTCAACGTGAGCAGCAAGTCTTCAACTAATCGAGTCTCTGTGTAGTTATAAGTTGTTTTGTGTGTTGGTGTCGGAAAATTAATTAGGTTAAACCTGTTGTTACTGTCGGAAGCAATTTAGGTGATTTGAAGAATGGCTATAAAAGTTGGAATCAACGGTTTTGGAAGAATTGGAAGACTACTGTACAGAGCTGCATTGGAACGCAACGCGAAGATCGATTTCGTCGCCATCAACGACCTTGCAGACGCAAAAACAAACGCGCACCTGTTGAAGTACGACTCTGTTCATGGACGTTTTAACGGAACAGTCGAAGCTTTCCCCGACAAACTCGTTGTCAACGGTAAAGACCTGAAAGTTCTAGCGCAGAGAGATCCAACAGCTTTGCCCTGGAAAGACCTTGGTGTTTATCTTGCTGTTGAATCTACAGGTTTGTTCACGAACCGTGAAGGCGCAAGCAAGCACTTAACCGCAGGAGCTAAAAAAGTGCTCATATCAGCACCAGCTGAAAACCCAGATGTGACCATTGTTCTTGGCGTAAACGGCGACAAGTACGACGCAGAAAAACATAACATACTCAGCAACGCATCATGTACAACGAACTGCCTCGCACCAGTCAGCAAAGTCCTATCTGACAGCTTCGGCCTAGAAAAAGCCTTCATGACAACTTGCCACAGCTACACCAACGACCAAAAAGTCCAAGACCTCGTTCACAAAGACCTACGCAGAGCACGAGCAGCAGCAGTCAACATCATCCCAACGAGCACAGGAGCAGCAAAAGCCATTGGCTTAGTTCTGCCATCGTGCACGGGCAAGATGAACGGCTATTCCTTGCGAGTACCCACACCAGATGTATCAATTGTTGACTTAACCGCAATCCTAGGCAAAGACGTGACCAAAGAAGACATCAACGCTGCCATGAAGAAAGCCGCAGAAGGACCACTAAAAGGCATTCTGCAGTACACGGAAGACCCGATTGTCAGCACAGACGTGTTGCACAGCACCTATAGCGCAGTCTTCGATGCAGGCTTAACCATGGTCATGGGCGAAAAAAGCAACTTCGTAAAGGTCTTCGCATGGTACGACAACGAATGGGGATTCAGCTGCCGAATGGTTGAGCTCATCGAGATGGTGGGCAAAAAAGCAGGCCTTTAGACTGAACCGCTAAACTTTAAAACCCATCATTCCACTTTTCTTTCTCAGCAAAACCCGACAAGAGAGAGTGAACTAAAAAATGGCAAAGTACAAAACACTAGACGATTTCCAAGTGAAAGACAAAGTTGTCTTAGTAAGAGTTGACTTTAACAGCGAAATCGACCCAAATACCAAGAAAGTCACCAGCGACGTGCGAATAAAAGCACACGCTGAAACCACCCTGAAAGAACTCGCGGAGAAAGGCGCACGAACCGTTGTCCTTGCGCATCAAGGTAGGAAAGGCGACGCAGATTATACACCGCTGAAGCAGCACGCCGAAATCCTCGGGAAAATTCTCAAATGCCCAGTGAAATATGTTGACGACACCTTCGGCGAGAAAGCGAAGCTGGTGATCAAATCGTTGAAGGGCGGAGAAATCCTCGTGCTGGAGAACGTGCGTAGTTTCGACGGGGAAACCAAGAATGGCACACCTGAACAACACGCCAAAACAGAATTCGTACAAGCGCTTGCACCGTTAGCCGACCTGTTCGTGAATGATGCGTTTGCTGCTGCACATCGGGGGCATGTTTCGATGGTGGGATTCACCGCTGTTTTGCCTAGCGCTGCTGGACGCATTATGGAGCGTGAATTGACGTCGCTTAGTCACACGTTGGAGAAGCCTGAGAAGCCATGCGTTTACGTTATGGGTGGCGCGAAAGCCGACGATTCTTTGGAGATCAGCAAGTACGTGCTTGGCAACAGGATCGCGGATTACGTGTTGGTTGGTGGTGTAACGAGTCAGTTGTTCTTGGCTGCTAAGGGTGTGGATTTGGGCAAGGGGAACATGGCGTTCTTGGAGAAGAAGGAGTTGACGGGGCTGATTCCGGGGATTCAGGCGTTGATGAAGCAGTTTGGCGATAAGGTGCAGGTTCCTGTTGACGTTGCCTTAGACGTGAAGGGTAAGCGTAAGGAAATTTCAGTGACCCAGTTGCCGACTGAATACAGCATTTTCGACATCGGCGCGAAAACAGTGGAAAACTACGCTAAACTAATCAACCAAGCCAAAAGCATCGTGGTCAGTGGTCCAATGGGAGTCTACGAGAACAAGGAATTTAACTACGGCACCAAAAAAGTCCTTGAAGCAATCGCAAATTCGAAAGCATTCAGCCTTGCAGGCGGAGGAAACACAATCGCAGCAATCGAAGAATACGGCTTAACCAAAAAAATCGGCTACATCAGCACAGCTGGTGGAGCGCTCATCGAGTTCCTCATGGGCAAGAAACTTCCAGGCGTAGTTGCTCTGGAAAACGCTGTTAAGACAAAGAAAATCTAACAACATTTCTTTTTCTTTTTTTTCACTTTTGCACAGTCAAGCTTCGCTGCGTCCGAGTCAGTGTCTTTTTTGACTTTGGAAACATTCTTGATTTTGAACTCAAGTTTAGTGTTAATAGAAGAAGAAGTGCCACGCATTATTGCTTCTTCTTCTTCTTTCAAACCCAGGTCGATCATCTTCTGGTACACTGCGTTTCTCGAATTAACTTGTCTATGAAAAAGTTCATATTTCATTATACGCCCAAATGGGTATTGGTAATGGTTCTATGTCGAAAATACTGGTTTTGTATTACAGTCAAACTGGAAACACGGAGAAGATGGCGAGCGCCGTCGTCGAAGGAGCGAGAAACGTCGCTAACACCGAGGTGGACATGGAGTACCATGTGGATGTTGACGACCTGAACCGGTTCGATGCCATCATCGTTGGGGTCGCAACATATCATCATGACATGCCCATCGACGTGAAACACCTCTTCGAAGAAGCCGCCAAGAAAGGCATAAGTCTGAAAGGAAAAGCAGGCGCAGCCTTCGGCTCTTATGGCTGGACCGGCGAAGCACCAAAACTCGTCTTGGAAATCATGAAGAACAAGTTCGAGATGCACGTAACCGAGCCGCCTTTGCTTGCGAATTACACTCCAGACCAGAAAACCTTGAACATGTGCCGAGAGCTTGGGAAGCGTGTTTCCGAAACCCTTATTCACCAAACATAGCAATTTCCTACATGGAGAGAAAGAGCGTGAGCGAAAAAAACGACTTACTGGAATTCATCAAACGACAGATAGCCATCGAGAATGAAATCGTCATCTCGCTAAACAAAGGCGTAGCAGACATCAAGAACCCGCCCGTTAAAGCCGTCCTGAAAGGCATCTCGCTGGACTCGGTGAAACACGCGGAGCTCTATGCCGCAGCCGTCAAGCTCTTGACCGATGTTTCACAGGCTCTAAGCCAGGAAAACCTCGACACACAACGAGCGCTAGTCGAAAAGCACATCGAGATGGAAGCAGAACTGATAAAGAAACTCGAAAAGATGATGCCAACCATCGAAAACAACAAAGTCAAATTCCTCTTGAACACCATCTTCATGGACGAAAAAAGACATCACGCCATGCTAAAAACAATTCTGGAAAGCATCGTCAGAGCCGAAACCATAACTGAAGACGAATGGTGGGAAAGCTTGTGGGAAGGCTCGCCGTTCCATGGAGCCCCAGGCGGATAGCAAAAACACTTCAATCCTAATATCGTATTGAGATAGCTTCACCAAAGGTAAACTAGCTACTGGCTCGAAGGAGTCTTCCCTTCAATTACATAAAGCACCAGGTGAAGACACTATCGGGGCAATACTTTTTTATTCTCTGAGACGCTAGCCATACACGTTTTTGTGGTCGTGTTTCTGCATGGAACATGAATCTGAAACGATCGAATTGAACGTCCGCGACTATATTTCTCCCGAGTGCTCCTGCAAGATTGAGGAAATCGTAAACAGTATTCCTCACGTTCTCGAATCCGCCTTTGACCCGGTTTCCAACCGATTAACAGTCAAAGTACACAGGGGCATGGCCAGCGCCAACGATGTTGTCAAAGCACTGGAAAAATGCAAAATCCATTGCGAGGAAGGACAGCCGCATCACGAAATGGGCAAGGTGGAACACGAAGCCATAAAAATGAAGATGCCCGCCAAGCATGACCACCATGCCATGATGGAGTCTGAGCTCAAGAACCGCTTCATAGTAGCCGCCGTTTTCACCATCCCCGTCCTGATATTGTCTCCTTCTGTCCAAGGTTGGGCGGGGTATTCGCTTCCCTCGTCGCCGGTATGGAGTGTTCTTCTGGTGATTTTCGCCTCAATCGTCATTTTGTACGGCGGATTCGTCTTCTACAAAGGTTCAATCGCAGCGTTCAGGATTCGCACGCTTGATATGAACGTCCTCGTCAGCATTGCGTTGCTGGCAGGCTACCTGTACAGCGTCGGTGCCACCTTCTTCTTCACGGCAGCAGATTTCTACTGGGAAATCAGCACATTAGCCTCGTTCATTCTTTTCGGGCACTGGATGGAGATGAAAGCTGAAAGAAGCGCCGCAGGAGCGCTGAAGCAGCTTGTTAAGCTCATTCCGCCAACCGCCAACCTCCTGAGGGACGACAAAGTCGTTGAAGTCCCGACTGCTGAACTCAAAGTTGGAGATATTATTCTGGTGAAGCCTGGCGAAAAAATCCCCATAGATGGTGTGGTGACTAAGGGAGAAACCTCGGTAAACGAGTCATTGGTCACAGGCGAATCAAAACCCGTGGAAAAGCGAGCCGGCAGCAACGTAATAGGCGGAACGCTAAACGCTGAGGGCGCAGTCCAAGTTAAAGTGGCAAAAACAGGTGAAGAGACAGCCGTCGCCCAGATCATAAAGCTCGTCGAGCAGTCCATGACTTCCAAACCTCAAGTTCAAAGGCTCGCGGACAAAGCAGCATTCTACTTGACGCTGATAGCGATCTTCGTAGGCAGCGGCACCTTCCTCTTCTGGTTTGGAATCGGCGCGGGAAGTCTTTTTGCGCTTTCCCTCGCCATTACCGTAATCGTCATCACCTGTCCACACGCGTTAGGACTGGCAATCCCCGCCGTCACGGCAATATCAACCACGCTCGCCGCCAAAAAAGGCATACTAATAAAGAACGCCAAAGCCCTGCAAATCGCTAAACTGGTGGACATCGTGGTTTTTGACAAGACAGGAACACTCACTAAGGGCGAGTTCGGAGTCACAGACATCGTCAAGCTCGGCGACTGGAACGAAAAAGAACTGTTGGAAAACGCAGCTTCGATAGAGGTGAACTCAGAACACGTTATCGCGAAAGGAATCGTCAAGAAAGCGCAAGAAGATGGCTTACAACTCGGGAGCGTGGATAAGTTTGCAGCGATTCCTGGAAAAGGCACCCGAGCGATCGTGAGCGCGAAAGAGGTTTTTATCGGGAACGCTAACCTGATGAAAGACTTGGGCATCAAACTCGAAGAACACGAGCAAAAAGTGTCCAAATTGGCTTCGGAAGGCAAAACCGTCGTTTATGTTGCCACAAATGAAAAAATTCAAGGTCTAATCGCTATGGCCGACATCATCAAGGATGAATCCAGAGAAGCCATTACAGCTTTG
The DNA here is from genome assembly GCA_963749465.1 of Candidatus Bathyarchaeota archaeon. GTDB lineage: Archaea > Thermoproteota > Bathyarchaeia > Bathyarchaeales > Bathycorpusculaceae > UBA11855. The sequence continues at coordinate 323,682 of CAVVMH010000006.1, forward strand.
AAGGAACAGGGGTTGGAGGTTGCTATGCTCACGGGCGATAACAAGCAGACCGCTGCGTACGTTGCTAAGGAATTGGGTTTAGATACATTTTTCGCCGAGGTTCTGCCGGATCAAAAGGCAACTAGCATAAAGACGCTTCAGACGCAGGGAAAGAGAGTGGCAATGGTTGGCGACGGAATAAACGATGCACCCGCGCTGGTTCAAGCTGACGTGGGCGTGGCAATCGGAGCGGGCACCGACGTCGCCGTTGAATCCGCCGATGTAGTTCTAATTAAGAATGATCCTAGAGACGTCGCGGTGCTTATTCGGTTAAGCAAGAAGACGATGCAGAAGATGAATCAGAACCTTGTCTGGGCAACAGGGTATAATGTTGTGGCGATTCCGATAGCGGCTGGAGTCCTGGTGCCATTTGGCATTGTTCTGGCTCCAGAGTTTGGAGCTGTTACCATGTCAGTAAGTTCCATCAGCGTAACGCTGAATGCGCTGTTGTTGAGAAGGGCAAAACTGTGAAGAAAAAGGGTTAACTGAGTTTACGATTTCTCGGTTGTGACCACATGCCACGAAGACTGCCAGACGTCCTCAACGACTTCTTGGAGACCGCGTAGCAGTTGAGCCAGCTTCTCGCCTTTTTCCGTCAAGCGATAGACTTTTGGAGTTTTGCGTGTGAACACAAGTTTCTTCCCTTTCAGTTCCCGCAAGTACTTGTAAGTCCGCCTAAGGCTAATATCGGTCTTCTCAGCTAATTTTCTTGCTGCAATTCCGTCGTCAGGAATGTTATTGTAGACTTTTCTCTCGGTTTGTGAGAACGATTCCTTGCCTGGGTCACGTTTTGAACGGAAAAAGAAAACGTAGTCCCTTTCCTCAGGCGTCTCTGTCAAATTCGATACTTTCAACCTTTTCAGGATGCGAGAGGCAATTTTAGGAGAGACAAAAGCCGCCATGTCCTCAAAGGTCTTAGGTCCAGAGAGCATTGCGTCGAGGAGAGTTTCCTCATAACACTCGGAGTGAGCGGGCAGAACGTCCACAAAAACGGAAAATTCTTCCAGCACTTCGGTGAGCTTTCCACCGAACGTTGTGGCGTAGTACTGCTCTTGTGCTTCTGCAGCGAGTCCAACATGCACCAAGGGCTGGAGGTATTCTTCGTTAATCGTGTCACAACTGTGTGAATACCCTGCTTTTTTGAGTTCCTCTTGAATTCTGCCTACTGAGTGCTTGCCTTTCACGATCGTTCTCAAGATTTGGAGGCGTGTACCGTTTTTCAAGACGTTGAAAAGCTCTTTTATGAAGTTCGGGTCGTCCATGGTATTCCGTAGCTGCCTTAGCTCATTCTTCAATCTCCAGAGGTTGCAGCGTGTAACACACTCAAGCGGGTTCACTGGGGCGCATGTTCTGCATCGTGCCCCTAAATCCTTCAACATTTCCACTAAATCTTGATTATTCATCCCGTTCTTGGGCTTGCTCAACGCATCTTCAATCATGCTTTCGAGCTCCGTGTTATTGTGGCGTATGTCGTGACGGGTAGGAGTGAGAGATTGGGTGTAAAACGTGCATTTGAGAGAGACCCGTCATGACATACGTCATAGTTAATATAACGTTTGTCATACCTATATAGGTTACGCCGAAGAAGTTCACACGACCATTCAAAACCAAAAAAATACAATCAAAACCTTTTAGAACCAAAACTCAGGTTATTCATGAGCGAAAAAGCATGTCAAACTACGACGAGAACAGGGTCCTCGACATAATAGAGAAAGCTAGCAAAAGCGTAGTTAACATAAGCACCGTAAAACTCGTCCACAACATATTCTACCAAGCCGTCCCCGTCGCGGGAATGGGCTCAGGCACAATAATCGACTCTTCGGGCTTAATCCTCACCAACAACCACGTCGTCGGAGGAGCCGAAAAAATCAACGTCACCCTCTGGAACAACCAAGTCCTAGACGGCAAAGTAGTGGGATCATGCGCAGTCCACGACATAGCCGTCATGAGAGTCAGCGGCAAAGACCTCCAAGCCGCAGAACTCGGAGACTCAGACAAACTCCGAGTAGGGCAAAGAGTCTACGCTATCGGAAATCCCTTCGGTTTAGCAGGAGGACCAAGCGTCACCTCAGGCGTCGTGAGTGCTGTCAACCGAACAATAGAATCGGAAAGAGGCTTGATTGAGAACCTTGTGCAAACAGACGCATCCATCAACCCAGGCAACAGCGGCGGCCCACTTGTAGACATCGACGGCAAAGTAGTAGCAATCAGCACCGCCATCATTCCATTCGCCCAAGGCATAGGCTTCGCCATACCCATCAACTCCGCGAAAACCTGCACCAACGACATGGTAGCAGAAGGCGGTTCGCGAAGACCGTGGCTCGGAGTCATAGGCTTAAGCATAAGTCAGGAAATAGCTCGATACTACGGTTTACCAGTCGATCATGGCGTGCTGGTGACGAACGTGGCGGAGGGAAGCCCAGCATATGAGGCTGGAATGGTTGACGGGGACATAATCCTCGAAATAGACAACACGGAAACCCGACGAATAGAAGACCTGGTCAAAGAAGTCTACAAACGCAAGGTCGGCGACACGGTCCGAATATTCGCCATACGCAACCGAAGAGAACACTTCTTCGAGACCAGACTAAGCCAAACACCCTAAAGAAGACTTGACTTTGAGCAAAAACGAGATAAGAGAAATCCTCAGCACATGCAAAACCATTGCGGTCGTGGGTCTCTCAAGAGAACCTGAAAAAGACAGCTACCGAGTAGCCAAATACCTGAAAAAGCACGGTTACCGAATCATTCCTGTGAACCCGTTTGCTGACGAGGTCCTAGATGAAAAAAGCTACAAGAGCCTTTTGGACATGCCAATTGAGATTCAGAAGGAAATTGACTATAGTTGACGTTTTCAGACGACCTGACGATGTTCCGCCGTTGTAGAGCAAGCGGCCAAACTCAGAGCAGATGCATGGAAATCCGCATGTGGTTTGGATGCAGCTCGGAATAGTCAACGAAAAAGCCGCAGCAGCTGCTCGAAAAGCTGGCTTAACCGTCGTCATGGACAAGTGCATTATGCAAGAACACAAACGATTGTTCAAGGTTAAGAAAGCGAAATAGCAAAGAAATTCTTACGCCAACGGGGCGAGCAGCAACGACGCGAGAGTTGCGATGACCACGATGACTGCGGTTTCGATTAGTGTTATTTTCCAGTTCACTCGGGTTTTTTTGGAACGATAGCGAACTAGGAACACCCCAACTATGGCTCCAACTATAGCTAAGGACAGCACTATGTTCAGGGGACTTTCATCCAACAGCAGTATGAAAGTTGCTATGGGAATTATGCCTGCGATGAACGTCGTGGTACCGCAGATAATAGCCGCGTAAAGGTTTGACCTGTGAATCTCCTTGTCCAAAACTGTGAACAGCCTCTTGACGAGCATAAGAGATTTGTCACGCTCAGCTTTGTCGGGAATATCGTTCAAGCTGTAGTTCATCAAGTTCTGCAAAGTCATTATGTCTGCTAAGTCCTCGGTGATTCCGCCGAGGAGAAAACTCGAGAAATTGGTGATGGCAACGGCACTCAAGGTTAGAAGAGCCGCGAAAAGAATTGTCTTCGTTCCCAAAGCGGCGATAAACGAAGACAAGATAACTACTATGCCGGTTATTGAACCATCGACTAGACCGGCGACGATTTCGAGGATGGGTTCCTTCTTTAGAAGTAGACTTTCCCATTCTTTGCCTAGCTTAAGCCCGTGTTCAGTAAGCTGCACTGTGTCATCTTGTTCGGTGATGAGACCTTCGGCGGCCATTTCTTTGAGGGCTTTTTCCAACTCATTCATGTCAACGCAGGCAAGACTCACACAGACTTTGTCTATTCGCCGCTTGAGCGTTGTCTTGTGCATTCGACGCCCTTTGCTGAGGTTTAAGAGTACGATTATTCTGATAACGTCGGGCAGCTCTTCAATGGCGAAAGACATCTAATAATTCACCGTGGAACGGTTGAGAGGGAGTTTTTTCATTCTAATAACTCTTACGTGAACTTTACATCCTGTTTCACTTGGGTGACAGATAAACTAAAATCGTTCCAAAAGAAAAGAAGCTAAGAGACGAGCTTCGATGGTTTCTAGCAACAATGAGTGGGACCAGATCTACAAAAAGTATCCTCTTGAAGAGTTGGGGTGGGAGCTTGGTAAGCCCAGACCAATCCTGCGCGAATACGTCGAAAAGGGCGTGTTGAAGAAAGGGAAGGCACTGGATATTTGCTGTGGAGCGGGAACGAATACAGTTTACCTTGCCGAGAAAGGGTTTGAAATGACGGGGATTGACATTTCGCCAACTGCTATTGGTTACGCGGAGAAAAAGGCTGCCCAAGCAAGTGTTCACGTTTCCTTCAAGGTCCAGGACTTCCTTGAATTACCGTTTGAGGATGAAGAGTTCGATTTCGTTTTCGACATGGGCTGCTTCCACCACGTGAAACCCGAGGACAGGGCTAAATTCATAAAAGGGGTTCACCGCGTCCTCAAGAAAAGAGGTATCTACATGCTCACTTGCTTTAGCTACAAAAACGGGCGAGGTTGGAATCATTTCACGAGGCAACAACTAATCGACTTGTTTTCAGGTTTATTTGAAATGGGGGAGTTCAAGCATTATCCTTCGATTGAAGGCGATGGAGCCACACGATACTTTTACACGGTGTTGATGAAAAAGAAAGAATGAAAGATGCGTTCTCATTGCATTTTTGCAAGGAAGTCTTCGATTTCGCCATAGTTGGGTTCCACTGCGGGATTATCCGTTATCCATACGTAGCGCACGATGCCGTCCTTGTCTAGAATGAATATAGAGCGTTTAGCTGTCGAGTAGTCTTTGAGTCCTGCGAAGTCTGGCAGTTGGATGCCGTATGCTTTGATGACTTCCCGTTTGTAGTCGCTTAGTATGGGGAATGATAGCCTGTTTTTCTCGGCGAATGCTTTGTTCGAGAACGGGTCGGTCACGGCTATGCCGACTATTTGGGCTTTCAGGTCAATTAGCCGTGCCATTGAATCGCGGAAGGTGCACATCTCCTTCGTGCAGACCGATGTGAAAGCGCCTACGAAGAATGCTAAGAGGGTTTTGTTTCCTATGAATTCTTTGAGGCTTCGTGGTTTTAAGTCCGTGTCAGGTAACGTGAAGTCAGGTGCTTTATCTCCTACCTTTATTGTATTTAGCAATCGAAAAACCTCGAGTAAACGTAGAGCTAACGGTCTATAAATCGATAGCGTTTCTCAGCCGAAAGCGAAAGCGCATGGGCAAATCTTGTTTAGGACGCATCCCGGGCAGTTAGGCTTCTTTGCGGTGCATACTCTTCTGCCGTGGAAGATGAGCAGGTCAGTTATCCTCATCCACTTGTCTTTGGGAACGATTTTCATCAGGTCCGCTTCAATCTTCTTCGGGTCGTCATTCTCGCTGAGACCAAGCCGTTGGGCAAGCCTGCCAACGTGAGTGTCCACGGCTACTCCTTCGACAACGCCGAATGCGTTGGCTAAGACGATGTTGGCGGTTTTTCGTCCCACGCCTGGAAGCTCAAGCAGTTCATCCATTGTTTTAGGAACTTTGGAATGGAACTTTTCGACGAGCGTCTTGGCACAGTTTTTGATGTTTTTGGCTTTGTTGTGGTAGAAGCCTGAGGACTTAATGTCTTGCTCCAGCGCGGTTAAATCAGCGTTGGCGTAGTCTTCTGGGGTTTTGTACTTCTTGAATAATTTCGGCGTTATTGCGTTGATTTGTTCGTCGGTGGCTTGGGCGGAGAGGATGGTGGCGATGAGCAGCTCCAGGGGGTTCGTGTATTCCAAGGCAATCTCGGCGTTGGAGTACTCTTTTTCGAGCAGCTCCATGATTTTTAGTCGCGCGGGCTTTGGGTTCCAGGTAAATTTCGGGTCGCTTCACGATGTTTAAGCCTCAACTATACGCTGGGTTCTCTGTACAAAAACTTTTACTATCGAGAACTCAACAGATACTGCGAGGTGGATTGGATGGAGATGAAGCTTATGATAGATGGTAAGGAGATTCCTCTCAACGAGTTCGTCAGCAAAATCTTGACTGGGACGATTGTGGGCGCGGTCACTTCGCTGCGTGGGATAAGAGAGGACTGGAAAAAAATCGAAGTAGAAATCACAAAATAGAAGAAAAGAGGCTTATCCTAAGAAGTCGATTTGCGGCTTCAATTCCGCGAACATTTCCTTCTTCGCCTTGCAAATCGGGCAAATGTATGGTGGGTCGTCTCTGAACACGACGTAGCCGCATTGTTTGCAGTACCATAACTTTTGTTTTGTTTCGCCAATTGGTTTTGTTTCGGTTTTGGCTGCTTCAGGTTTTGTTTCTGTCGGTTTGGCGGCGGTTGCAAAGGCGAGGGCTTGTTTTTCCATGGGTCTGCGTTCGGGAACAGTGGGCAGTTCCTTGCTTTGGTAGACTTTGTTGTTTACGTACAGTCGGCAGTAGCAGGCTCCGAATTCGGCGACGTCTGGGTCTCGGTAGTCGCATGGGCAGATTATGTCTCTGTCAATTTCGAGTTTGCCTGAGGCTAGTCTGCATGGGCATGAGGGGTAGCCGTATCGTTCCTCGTTTGTTTTCAGCCCTTCCAGGAGGCCTTGGAGGAGGTCTGGGTCGGGTGTTAGGTGGTAGCCGAAGGTGTTGGCGTCGGCTTCTGCGCGGGCGCGGACGGCTTCGATTGATGATTGTCAAAGTCCTAGCGCTTCCTTCAATTGGTCTTTGCGGAAACCTGTAATCACTTTTTTGTCGTCTACGATGGTGGTTGGGTAGTTGAGGCTGCCGCCTTTGCTTTGGATTTGCTGTCGGATTTGTTCTTTCTCTTCGGGTTCGGTCATGTCTACGTCGATGAATTCGAATCCTATGTCGTTGTCTTTGAGGAATTGTTTGGTCATTTTGCACCAGACGCATGTGCTGAGAGCGTACACGACGACTTTGTGGTCGTTTCGTTTACCTGGAACTTTAGAAAACGCCATGATAGTTCACTCGCTATGCTTAGCTTGCGGATTAATATTAACTTTTTCGAAAATCATGCTTTCATGAATTTGGCTTTTTGGGTTTAATTATTTTATTATTGACTGTACTCTGCCGACTTTACCGTCTGCAAGTCGCACCTTGATCCCGTGGGGATGAGTTGAGCTACTCGTGAGGATATCTTTGACGATGCCCTCGGTTAATATGCCGCTTCGCTGGTGCTGCTTCAAGACTATCTTTACGCGGATGCCTGGCTTGATTTGGCGTCTCTCCTGATTAGGCTGCATTTCCAGTTATACATGCTTCGCAGCTTATACATATTCGCACTGCATCCAAAAAATGTGGTGTGCTATATTTTAGTCTAAGAAATAGCCGCTTGCTTCTATTCTTTTCCTTATTCTTCGGTTTCTTCTGTCTCTTGCGTTTGTTCCTGTTTATTTTGGGCTCGTTTTCTTGCGTCGCTACTATTTATTGAAGCCATAGCCGCCAACCCTCCTGCGCCAATGCTCTTCAGAGTTTCCGTTGGTAACGCAAAGATGATCGTGTTGCTCTGGTCCTTGCTAACCTGCTTTATGGTTTCCAAAATTCTCAGTTGCAACGCATCATTTTCTGCCAAGATTGCGGCTGCTTTCTGAAGGTTTGTAGCAGCTTCTAACTCAGCAGCAGACTTTATTACTATTGCTCTGGATTCGCGCTCTGATTCAGCCTGAACCGCAAAAGCCCGCTGCATGTTTTGTGGCAAGTTTATTTCCTGTAGCTCAGTCCTTGCTATGTCGATCCCCCATTGCTGGGCCAACTCGTCAATTATGCTCTTTATTGAGGCAGCGACTTTGTCTCTGCTGGATAGCAACTCGTCTAGTTTGTATTGTCCGACAATGTTTCTCATTGATGTTTGTGCGTATTTTGTGACCGCTTCGATGTAGTTCACGACGTTAAGAATTACTTTCTCGGGGTCTTCCACTTTCATGAAAACAACTGCGTCTAGACTAACTGAAATGCTGTCCTTGGTTATCGCGGACTGTCCTCTCAAGTCTATGGTCTGCATTCGCATATCAACTCGATAGAGCGAGTCAACAAAGGGAATTTTGAAGTTAATCCCTGTGCTTGCGATTTTGATTATTTTTCCGAATCTGAGGACAGCGACTTTTTCCCATTGCTTAACAATGTACAATCCTAAAGCGGCTATAAAACCTATGAAAAGTACGGCTAAAGCAATTAACGCTATCTCCAGTGGGTCCATTTCTTCTTCCTGCCAATAGACTGTATTATTGAAGGTTAATATTAAATTTTAGTCTTTCTCTCTCGAACTCGCTAACGCTTACGACTACGCTTACTTTCACCCATGCACACCCCCGCGTGCCTAATGTCTGTCCGTCTCTCACGCTCTGTCACTCTGTGGCTGTCACTTTTAGCTGAAAAATGACAAAGACTCTAAGACAAAGAAAGGGCGGAACATCTCAGCCCTGTATTGTACTGTGAATGATTTTTCTAAAATCAGCGTCTCCAATTATTATACTTGGAGTAAGTGGTTATATCGGGAGATTCTGTTTTTGCCAATAAATCAGTAACATATTTACTTGCGGACTCTACAACTCTGCTTTCGAAGGATACTATTCCTGCTTCAAGCAGTCCTCCTCCTGTTGAACCGCTGTATAGGTTCATTGAAGAGACTATCGCTACTTTATGGTCAATAATTATGATTTTGGCGTGGATAGTATTGATGTAATGAATGTTCACTCCTTTTTTTCTCAAAAGGGCATGGCATTCTACTTTTTTGACGTCATTTTTGTCCTTTGTTGGTCTGCTAGTAACAATTCTAACATTTACTCGTCTTTCCTTTGCTTCCGTTAAAAGTGTTATGGGGTGACAACTATCAACATAAGGGCTTGTAACTAAGATTTCGTCTTTAGCTTTTTCAATAAGGTCTCTGGCTAATTCTTCAAGCCTTAACCCTTCTAAAAAGAATTGTCTTGAACCTACAGCTAGATTAATTGGTTTAGCTTCTGCCCATTCAATTAGCCATTGAATTAGGGTATTGTCAACTTTTTCTGGGATGGGTGCAGTTTGGACTGGTATTTCTGTTTCTTTAGATTCGACATTTGAAGTTGTTTTAGCCCCTATTGTTATTGAATTTGTTTTTTGTTCAGATTCTGTTTTTGCCCTAATTTGCTTCTGTATTTTTTGATGCTTCCTGCAAAGAGCCATATCAAACAAATTCATGGAGTAACTGTACTCTTTAGGCGTTATTTCCTCTTGGCACACAACACAGAAGGAATTTTTGATTCCAGAAGCGGTTTTAGATTCTATTGCTATAGGTTTTGTTTTTTGTTCGGTCTCTGCTTTTGCCCTGATTTGTTTTTGGATATCCTGATGTTTCCGACAAAGAGCCATATTAAACAAGTTTGTCGAATAACCGTGTTCTTTAGCAGTTATTTCCTCTTGGCAGACAACACAGCGATAGGATTCCATGCCTAAAGAGTTGTTCTTTAGAGAATATAAATTATATTAGCGAACAATCAATAAAATTTCTAGTGTTTAGGATATAGAAACCGCGCGCTATTTTCACTCAATTTTCTCCCCATTATACACCCTATCAATTCTGCGACTTCTTTTATTTATAAAATCAATCACCCTTTCTTGATAAATTAAGTAATCATTTACGCTATGAAAATTTGGAGGGCTCATAAAATTATCGAATGGCAGATAGAACTTAATCTCTGCGTAATTTTCTGTCACTAAATCTTGTAATAAAAAGAAGTCAACATAGCCACGAAAATCCCTAAATAAACCAAAAAATTCTTTGTATCGCAAGAACACATCGTGTAGCGGACATGAAAAACCCAAGAAAAAATCGTCTAATACACTCTAATGTTAAATCAAATCTGTCGTCAATTTTGCCGTTACACCCACGTGCACCGTTGATAGTCTGTTTGTTGTTAATTTTATTGTTAGGAAAAATGATATACGCTCCAATTGTGCTTCCAGAAGAATAAACTTGGTTAACTGCTTCGGAGATTTGTCGAGTCAACCATTGTTTGCGTTTATGGTGTTTGTACGAGTGCGAAATTGCATCGCTCCCTAAAATGAATTGACCAAGTTCAGATTTATGATATAGATATGCGCCAGCTTTGTCGTCCTGTAAACTAAATATTTTACCATTCGGCAATGATTTGCTCCAAAGAATTTTGTGATATTTTTTGAGAGTCGAGCTATACACATCAGGGTCTTTCCCATAAGAGTCTGCGTGAAAATCGAAATTTATGTCAATCATTGTTCCATTACTTCTTTAACAAATACGCGCGCTTAGTAGCCTCGGAATCCATTCTTTTCTTTTATGTCTCAGATATTTTGCAAACAGCAAAGCCTCTTCACTAATCAGCGTATCAAGTGTTTGTTTATTTCCATGTTTGATTCTTGGGATTTCAATCTTAGACTCGAAAAACTGATTGAGCTTTTCCATAAAATCTCCTTATGCTGGGTGCAAGTTGCCGAAGGCTTGCTGAACCACTTCGGACAGTGCTGGGTGTATGTGCATTGACCTTGCGATGACGCCGTAGCTTTTGTCGTCTGCGGTCATGGCGTTGACGATTTCCTGTATGAGGCTTGAAGCTTCGGGACCGATGATGTGTCCGCCGAGGATTTTGCCCGTTTCTTTTTCGACGAGGACTTTAACAAAGCCTTCAGGTTCACCCATCGCTCCACCCATAGCCGTATCACGATAATGCGCCACGCCAATCAGAAACCCATAGCCCTGCTGCCTTGCTTCAGCCTCTTTCAACCCGACCGATGCCACCTGCGGATGCGTGAAAACAGCGTGTGGCGCAGCCGAGTAATCCATTTCGACCTTGTGGTCGTGGACGGCGTTGTGCCACGCGATTCCCGCCTCGAAGTTCGCTACGTGCTTGAACATTTCTCTGCCGATGGCGTCGCCGAAAGCCCAGATATGCTTCTTGCTTGTCTCGAGGAATTCGTTCACCTTGATGAAGCCATTTTCGTCCAGCTTCACGCCGGTCTTCTCAGGCTTCAAGATGTCGGAGTTGGGAACGCGCCCCGTGGCAATCATCAATGCCTCTGCTTGGAATTCTCGGAGGCTGCCGTCTTCACGGTTCCTGGCAACAACGGTTTTCACTCCACCTTGTTGCTTGACTTCCACAACTTCAAAGCCAACGTGGATTTCCATTCGCTTCTCCAATTCCTTCTTCAGCAACTCGGAGATTTCAGGCTCCTCATCCGGCACAATCCGCACCGGACGCTGGATCACCGTGGTCTTCGTCCCGATACCTGAGAAGAAATGTCCGTATTCGGCGCCAATGTAGCCTCCGCCGACGATTATTATGCTCTTAGGCGGGGTTTCCAAATTCAGTACAGTGTCGCTGGTCAAGTAATCCACCGCTTCGATTCCCTTGAACTTTGGAATTCCCGGTCTTGCTCCAGAGACGATGAAGACCATTTCGGCCCGAACAGTTTCTTCGCCTATCTGCATGGTGTAGTCGGATATGAATTCGCCTGGCTGGTTGAACCACTTGAGGTTTGGCGTTTCCCTCACCGCACTGAGCCTGCGAACCTGAATCTTCGTTGACGAGCTTGTGCATCCTGTCCATTATGTTCTTGAAATCCACGGATGTCACTGTGCCGTGAACGCCCAGCGCTTGCGCCTCGTTGAGCATGGCGACGACATCGGAGGGGTAGATGAGCATCTTTGAGGGAACGCAACCCTTGTTGAGGCAGGTTCCGCCCATCGGTCCGCTATCCACGACTGCAGTTTTGAACCCGTTCTCAACCGCAGTCGATGCCACAATCATACCTGAGCCTGTTCCGATAACGAGAACATCAAAACGTTCCATAGAGAAGCCTTTCCGCTTAAGAAAAGACCTGGTTGCCAAATAAACTTTTCAATTATGCTGTTCCCACCAGAATTGGAAAGTTTTTTATCCCGCGTTCCAAGAATAGTAAAACCAGTGATTATTCATGTCAAAAGTTAAGAAGGCAGAAGAGGAAAAGAAGAAGAAAGTCTACTACCAGAAGAAAGAGAAGAAAGCCGCAGAAGTCAAGAAGAAATAGCCGTTAGCCACGCAGAAACTTGGGAATGCACCTTTCATCGTGAACGGGGTCGAACCGTTCCAACTCACTTTTCTCCAAAGGCACAACTATTCTCGACACCAACCCATGCAGACTGTAAGGCAACCGAATCAGACGCATCTCGCCCACTGTGACCCACTCGTCAATGGCGAAACCCTTCTTCTTCACGGTCCGCGCAATTTCGCGCCTCTCTTTTTCTTTTAACCCGTATGCTTCTTCGTCGAAAACGTGGATGTGGAAGCCTCTTCCAGAGTAGACGATTTTCAGGTTTGAATATTCTTTCTCAAGGTGCTCATGCAGGTCTAGTGCTTGCTGCTTAACCATGTCCAACTCAAGAGAGCAGAAACCTAAGCCCTGCCCACGCTTCATCTTGTCTGCAAGACTACCGTGAATCGGGCACGTGATGTTTTCAGGATCAAGGTCAAACGCGAGTTCCTGTCCAGTTTTGCGGTCGTTTTCGTCGTAAACGTTTCGGTCGTAATAAGCTGATTCGGGGAGAAATTCGATGAATTGGCTGCGCACATCGCGTAGGTTCTTGTATTCGTCAATTATTATCGTTGTGTCTGCGTCTTCGCTGTATTTTTCTGGGAATACCCGCGTGTGTCTACCAATGATGACCGCGAACTTCAACCTGCCTATTCGCTTTCCAAGCCACTTCGCCACTTTTTCGAGGTCGAACTCTTCAGTATAAAACCTTCTTCGCTCTTCAAGAGTGGCGTACTGCATGCCTTCGGGAAGGTAATATTTCTCCATGTGCAAGTCAGCTCAACGTTAAGGGCGAATTCTCCCAAAATATCTTTTGGACAGAGAACTAGATTGTAAGAGAAAGCCTAATATTTGCCATCCAGCCCGAGTATTGCAGGTGAAGTTTTTGCCGATAGACCCTGATTTTCAAACCAAACGACAGGTTGTAAGCGAACACAACGGACACAAAGTCTGGGGACCCGTAGACCTTCCAACGAGGCAAGGAATCCACGGAACGAACGTGGCTGTCGACTGGGATGTCTGCGTCGGAGACGGCGTATGCATCGACGTTTGCCCCGTATCACTCTACGATTGGGGAGAAGCGAAAGGACATTCGATGTCGGAGAAGAAATCGGACCCCGCACGAGAAAAGGACTGCATACAGTGCTTGGCTTGCGAGATGCAATGCCCAACTCAAGCCATAAAGATTACCCCGCCCTAAACGCGAAGCGCTGAACGAAAGGCGCCTCTATTTTTCTCTATTTTGCATTAATAGAGAGAGACTATTGATTCTTTAAAAAGAAAAGGATAGTTGGAGAATATTTACTACATGGCTTTGAGCACTTTGTTGACATAATCCCAATTGACGAGGTTCCAGAAGGCTTCCACGAATTTAGCGCGGTCGTTCTTGTAGTCCAAGTAGTACGCGTGCTCCCAAACGTCCAGAACCAGCAAAACCTGGAACGACGGGTACACGTTCACGTTGTGCTTCTCAATCTGCACAATTAGGGGTCTATCCACGCATTGTTGCACTGCTAACGCTGCCCATCCTGAGCCTTCAACGCTTGCGGCTGCTTTCGTGAATTCAGCTTTGAACCGCCCGAAGCTCCCGAACTCCTTGTCAATCATGTCACCGATTGCTCCGCCGGGTTTTCCGCCGCCCTTGCCTGCTGGCGCCAGGTTCTCCCAGAAAATCGAGTGCAACAAGTGTCCGCCAACGTGGAAGGAAAGCTCCTTCAGCGTGGCTTTCATGTCTAAATCTGTGTTTTCTTTGCGTGCATTGTCGAGTTTGTCGAAGATGGCGTTGGCGCCGTTCACGTATGCCAAGTGGTGTTTGTCGTGGTGAAGCATGAGCTGCTGCTCAGAAATGTACGGTGCAAGTGCTGTGTAGTCGTATGGCAGTTTGGGTAAAACAAAAGATTTGGTCATTTCCATTTTTGGTCACCAAAAACTGAAAGGTCACAGAGCAAAACACGACTAATATACTTTGCCATGACCAATCACCCGTTTGAAGGCCGCAGCTGTCGTAAGAAAGAAAAGAATGAGGACGACCAAGTTTGCTACGGTGCCAGAAGCTTATGCGGGAGGTAGAGCGACTGTTGAGGCTGGTTGGATGTTCAGTTTTTCTGCAACTCACCTACCCAGCTCTGCATCTGCCTTCATGAGGTTTTCAACCATGCGCTTCTGTATTGGCACGTCTGCCTTGCCCAGAGAATCGGCAATGTTGTCAACCAAATGGTCTTGGTCTATCTTGCTGAGTGAGCGGTAGCGTTCGCCTGCTTGCGCGAAATCATTTTTAAGGCTTATTTTTCGGCGGTCTATCTCGCCCTCGACGTGAGTTCTGACAGTAGCGATAGGTTGTGCCTCCTTTGGCATTCCGCCTCCTAGCGTGTTTGGTTCGTAGTTGACGGTTCCTCCACCGTAAGAAGCGTGCTGTTGCATAGCTCCATCTTGCTGATCGTTATTGACTGGAACTCGTGGTCGATTAACGGGAAGTTGCAGGTAGTTGGGTCCAACTCGGTAGCGTTGAGTGTCCGCGTAAGAGAAGATTCTCCCTTGCAGGAGCTTGTCAGCTGACAACTCGATTCCTGGAACGATTGACGCTGGGCAGAAAGCAGCTTGCTCGACTTCAGCGAAAAAGTTATCGGGGTTTCGGTTAAGCACCATCTTACCGACAGGCATCAACGGGAACTTGTCTTCAGGCCAAGTTTTTGTCGGATCAAGCGGGTCAAACGTTTGCTTCAGCTCATCGGCAATTTCCATGGTTTGAACGTATAATTCGAATTCCACGTTTTTTCCAGAGGCGATTGTGTCGTGCAGGTCTCTGGTCGCGACGTCAGGGTCCTCGCCCGCTAGTCGTGTGGCTTCGTGGCGGTCGATTGTTTCTATACCAGCCTTTGGTTTCCAATGGTACTTGATGTAGACGGCTTTGCCTTGCGCATTCACCCACATGTAAGTGTTAACGCCGAAGCCTTCCATTCTCCCGTAGCTTCGCACCGTTCCCCTGTCAGAGAAGAGCCACGTAATCATGTGAGTTGACTCGGGAGTCAGCGAAATGAAATCCCAGAAGCGACTGTTCGCAGACGAGCTTGTGGGATAGCCGGTGTCAGGCGCAGGCTTGAAAGCATGCACCATATCGGGAAACTTGATGGCATCGCGAATAAAGAAGACGGGCAGGTTGTTTCCGACGAGATCGTAATTTCCATCTTCCGTGTAGAACTTTACGGCAAACCCCCTTGGGTCGCGTGCCGTGTCAGCTGACCCTCGTGAGCCAACCACAGTGGAGAATCGAACGAAAACGGGCGTTTGTTTCTCTGGGTCTTGAAGGAACTTTGCAAACGTGTACTCTGCCATGCTCTTGTAAGCTTGGAAATAACCGTGTGCACCAGCACCTTTAGCATGCACCACACGCTCGGGGATTCTTTCGCGGTCAAAGTGGGCTAATTTCTCAATCAAATGCACATCCTGCAACAAAACAGGACCTCGTTCGCCAACAGTTAGAGAACTCTGATTATCTGAGACAGGGACACCTTGGTTGGTGGTTAAACGTTTGTTTTCCATACAAAACACATCTCGGTTTTCACGACGAAGAATCTCTAAGATACGTGAAAGCTCAAGACTTATTTAAGAATTATCGTTTCCAGAAAATGCGATGAATGACTCCAAGAATCTCGAAGCCCTCACCAGTACACCTTATAACCTACTCTTTGTTAGTATTTTCGTGAGGGTTTTGTTATGACTAAGACTGATGAGAATTTGAAGGCTGCTTTTGCAGGCGAATCCCAAGCCAACAGGCTATACTTGGCGTTTGCAAAAAAAGCGGAGGAAGAAGGCTACACTCAAGCCGCTAAACTGTTCAAAGCCGCCGCAGAAGCCGAAACAGTGCATGCACTGAACCATGTGCAAATAACTGGACAAGTCAAATCTACGCTGGACAATTTGGGCACAGCGGTTTCAGGCGAAACATACGAGTTTAAGAAGATGTACCCCGAATTCTTAGCCGAAGCCCAGCAAGAAGACGTAAAGCAGGCAGCTTGGAGCTTCAACGTAGCCAACAAAGTCGAGCAAATTCATGCAGGACTGTTCCAGAAAGCCATCGACGCAATGAAAAACAAGAAAGACATGGAGAAAGTTGACTATTACGTCTGCAGCGTCTGCGGAAACACGGTTGAAAGTTCACCGCCAGAAAAATGCCCGATTTGTGCGTCACCTAAAGAGAAATTCTTTAAACCCGCCTGAAAAAGCCCACGTAGAAGTCAAACGACCCAAGATGAAAGCGGAACTAATCCCGAAGCAAAAAAACATCGCCTAAAGCTGCACACTCCCAAACTTTTTCTCTTCCACCACGAGAAAAAAACCATTAAACCCACTAGTTAAATCGAATTTAGCGCTCGCAGGAAATTGTTTCAGCAAAGGCGAGTGAGAGGGTCTAAGCAGAAATTCTGTCACAAATGTGATACGTTTTTAAAGAGAATCTAGTGAAGATGATCTTTCTGCAGAACCTTGCCTACCCCGAACCTTCAGTAAACCTCATTTCCATGCCTTTTTTCTTCGGCAACTGATTTGTTAAGCATTACAGCTAGTTAGTGAATTTGGTGTTAGTTCAAAGAGCGTGGGCACTGTGATCCTGCGTTAATGTTTTTAGCCTTAGTTTCTCTTCAGAAGAAAAGGAATCTTTTTTGACCAGGAGCATTTTCTCCTCAGAGAAGGCTACCAGAAATGGCTGAGAAGTGAAAGGCAAGTGTGACTGGGTAAACCCTTTTCATCAGAGAAGAACAACAACAATCAAATTTTCAGCGCTGCTGTTGTTGTTCTTTTAAGAGCTGTTTGTCTCTGATAGAAGAAGAAGACCTGAAAAAATTTTGTTAGTGTTCCGTGGACCTCAAACCTATATCAAGCCCCGTTCTTGCTTTTTCTGCACCTTCACCAGCATCCTGTCGTTTGTTAATGAAAGGTTTATTATAATAAGTTATATAGTAATTATAGGAAATCATAATGAACGAAGAAGCCACAACCATCCAGCTTAAGAAATCCATAGTCAAAGAGCTGAAAAGCATCCGAAGATATCCCAGAGAAACCTACAACGAAACAATCGCTAATCTAATAAAAATGGCAAAGGAATCTAAAGCCAGAAGGCAATATGACGAGTTCCTTCACAGGATTCAGCAGGCAAAAATGAAGGAATTGTGGGACAACACCGAAGACGAGGCTTGGGAACGTGCTTAAAGCCGGAGACGTCATCGTCGCAAGCGTGCAATTTACAGACAGTGCTGAAGTAAAGACCAGACCAGCAGTGGTTCTATTTGAAGAACTGGGAAATGTCGTGGTAGCAGGCATAACTAGCAATCTTAAGATGAAGGGAATACCGCTAACCAAGAGTGAGGGCGCCATCAAAGACAGCGTGATAAAACTAAACTACATCTTCACTATCTCGAATGAAATGGTCTCCAGAGTCGCCTTTCATTTGAACAACGAGAAAAAGCGCCTCATATTCGATGAACTAGGCAAGAGACTTAGTGGACTCAAGGCGTAATATCAAGGTTGTTTCTTATCGACCACAGGCACGTTTAAGCCTGATCGCACACCATGCAACAAAGTAGAATAACACGGTCAAGAATCATCGATTCTGTTTAAGCTCCTCCAGCCTTGGACTCCAATGGTCTTTCTGAAGATGATGGGCAACAAACTGGAGCAGTCAAGAAACTTTGACTAAATGGTAGTCAAGGAAATTTGACAAAAACTCCTTTTAACATCAATAAACAAGTACTCTTGATGCTTAAGTGAAGAAAAGAGAAGTGAGTTTGGCTCTTCTTTTAGCAGTAGTTTTAGCGATAGCTGGATTACAAGCTGTCAGTTTGGTGAATGCAATGCCAAGCTATTTCCCAGATAATCCAAAAACACTCATTGTTCCAGATGATTATTCTACCATTCAAGAAGCAATAAGTAATGCTGTTGAAGGAGACACAGTTTATGTAAGGAAAGGTGTTTACGTAGAAAACCCAGTGGTCAACAAATCCATTTTGTTAGTTGGAGAAGATAGAGATTCAACCGTAATTGATGTGACTGCAGGACTAAAGGTAGCAGCAAACGGTGTCACTGTAACAGGTTTTACCATTTATGATGGTTGGGCAGGAATATCAGTTTCTGCAAACTGTTGCAATATTTTGGGAAACAAGATAACAGACACCACAAATGGCATAGTGCTGTTTGGCTTCGAAAACAACATTACTGGGAATATTTTACAATCAATTGGGCTTTCATCAGCAATCCAGCTTAACTTTGCCAATAGGAATTTGATAAACAGAAACTACATTGAGTCATGTGTTGAGGGAATCCAGATTTGGCAAAAGAGCAACAACAACACGATTACAGAAAACACAATCACAAACTGCAAAGACACAGCTATTAATTTTCAATATTCAAACGACAACATGGTAGTTGGGAACAACATATCACGTTCAGGGCTTGGAACATCCATCTATGGCTCCAACAGGAACACCATATCCAACAACAACTACATTTCAAACGTAGTTCAGTTTGGTGCAAATGAAAGTTACTACCTAACATTCGGATACAATCGCTCAATAAACAACAATCAATGGAAACTATTGGAGCGACTATAAAGGAACAGACACTAATGGTGATGGAATAGGAGACAAACCATACATCATTGATGAAAATAATAGCGATAGCCATCCATTAATGAAAACTATGTCAATAGCCAATTCTTCTAAGCCTGTTCCTCCAGACACAACTATAGCAGACACTACTGCGTCTTCAAATCCAACAATAAACCCTTTTCTTGTTGTACTCGTAATTGCTGCAGTTGCGATAGCAGGTGCGGGTTTGTTGATTTACTTTAAGAAACATAAAAAACACTAAAGTTTAGTCTCTAACCCCTACCACCACCCCAGCAACATCGGAATGGCCATAGCTAGCATAGAGGCCGAAACGGAACCCGCCATAACGGGCGAAGTCGTCCGTTTGCACGAGGAGCGACAACGGCTGAGAACCTTTCAAAACAAAAACAAACTTCTCTAAATCTCCTTGTCCTTTCTTCAGGATGGCCGGTCCAGAGATCTTTGAAAGTTCTCCCTTCTCGTTGAACATGTAAAATCCTGACAATTCAGAGCCTTTTCCGTCCAGATATAACCATCTGCCTTTCAACCGCTCCTTTAATTCTGGGTTCTGGTCTATCTTCATTAGTGCCTCTTGAAAAGTTAGTGCCCTAAAGCCATTCTGCTGTAATAGATCCATTGAGTTTATCTGATTGGCTTCTGTGTGAGCAATGAAGACCCCAGAAGTGCCTACCTCCCTAAACTCTACAATTTTCATTTAAAATACCTCTTTTTCGTTCTGAATATAAAGATAAAAGCTCTACCAAAAAAGCCTTCGCTTCACTTTTTTTGGTAGCTAGCGCATGACTAACCCCAAAGTAGCGAAGATGTACTAAGCATTAACTTCTGCGGCGATTTGTTTTCCCAGCTCAAAGCACTTCTTCAAGTCTTCAGCAGACGGAATGTACTTGACTTCGATTCCAGGTTCATGCACTTCGAACCCTGCTTTGCGTGCCATCTCGGTCATGCCTCTCACAGCGCCGCCTCCCCAACCGTAAGAGCCGAAGAAACTCCAAACTTTGTTCTTCGGTTTCAACCCAGTGATGTAGGTGAGGAAGTATCCTAATGTTGGGAACATCTGGTTGTTCAGCGTTGGCGAACCAACTATGACTGCTTTCGAGTCCAAGATTTGAGTCACGACTTCAGTTAGGTCTGTGGCTCGCAACTTCAGAATCTTCACTTCCACGTTTTCTGAAGTTGCTCCTTCAGCTATTGCCATTGCCATCTTGTCGGTGCTGCCCCACATCGTGTCGTAAACGATGGAGACTTTCTTCTTGGGTTTGCCTTCGCTCCAATGCAGGTACGCGTTGACGATTCTGGAGGGGTTGGAGCGCCAGATTATACCGTGGCTTGGCGCAATCATCCTGGGTGCTACTCCGAGTTGGGTGACTTCCTGAATTTTTCTTGTAATTAGCGGTCCAAGCGGCATGAGGATGTTGGCGTAGTATTTCGTGGCTTCCTCCATCAGGACATGCTCGTCTACTTCGTCGTCGAAGCGTTGGCTGCTTGCGAGGTGTTGCCCGAAGGCGTCGTTGGGCATGAGAATCTTGTCGGGTGTGACGTAGGTCATCATGCTGTCGGGCCAGTGAAGCATGGGCGCTTCGACGAATGTGAGGGTGCGGTCGCCGAGTTTCAATTCGTCGCCTGTTTTGACAGTTTGGATGTTGAAGTGGTCCCCGTAGTGGCAGATTATGGCTTCTTTGCCTTTCTCGCTGGCGATTATGGTAGCGTTCTTGGCTTTCTCGGCAATCATCGGCAACGCGCTTGAATGGTCCATCTCAACATGGTTAACGATTATGTAGTCGATCTTGTCGAAATCCGTGACATCCTGAATGTTCTTGGTGAGTTCTTTGACGAACGTGTGCTTGACGGTGTCAACGAGAACGGTTTTCTGGTCAAGGATCAAGTAAGCGTTGTACGTGGTTCCCCTGCTCGTGATGTAGCCGTGGAAATCGCGTATGTTCCAGTCTACAACACCAACCCAGAAAATATCTTCCGCTATGGTAACTTTGTTCATTTTAACTCACCAGATTACTCCTTTACTGTTTTCAAGTTATAAGATATTTCTACGCCAGCCTTCTCAAAAAGAATCCCCACAGGGCAATTCTTCAATGTCAACTCATGCAGCCTCTGCACACGATCCTCAGGCGCATCAACCCTGAAAATGATGTCAAAGCTCTCTTCCGATATTGTGCCTGTTTCTGGACTCTTCACTGCCTCAACTTTAACGTCACAGCCTTTGAGTGGTAGCCGCATTTTCTTGGCCGTTAACGCGCAGATGGTTGCGTAGCATCCCGCATGGCTCATAACGCATAATTCCAGAGGCGTTGGTCCAAGACCTTGAGACGTCTCCGAGGGTTGGTCTACGATTTGACCGTGGGACCTGCCGTTGTCTAGGGCAATCTCGAAGTTGTGGATTATTCTTGCTCTAGCATAAAGTTTACCCAATGTGCACATGCTCCTTTTCTTAGCCGTCAAAAGATGAGAAGTGTCTGTTGCGGCGAGTTAATATTGGTTTCGTCACGAAACATTGCCCCTCACAAAGATAATATGTAAGACTGCACAAGATTATTCCACAAGGACTTGTGAGGCACGTTAAAGAAAACGATGCAAAAGTCCTGTTAGAGGCCTGTTGAAAATGAGTTTACTACCCGAAGACAAGAAAGAAGCACTCAGGAACGACCTGAAAGAACGAATGATTGACCCCGTGAAAATCGTGATGTTCACGCAGGAAATCGAGTGCAGGTTCTGCTCAGACACGAGGCAACTTGTACAGGAACTGGCCACGTTGAGCGATAAGTTAACGGTTGAAGTTTACGATTTCATGGCAAACGGCGACAAGACAAAAGAATACAAGATAGACAAGATTCCCGCGCTGGCGATTATTGGAAAGAAGGATTTTGGCGTAAGAATCTATGGAATCCCATACGGCTACGAACTGCAAACGTTAATTGGCGCGGTCGTTAACGTGTCACGTGGATCAACTGACCTTTCTGAAAAAACGAAAGCCATACTTGCCGACGTTAAATTACCCGTTCATATCCAAGTTTTCGTCACCCTAACTTGCCCTCACTGTCCCGTTGCAGCGTCCATCGCGCACAAGCTGGCGGTTGAGAGCGACATGATAACTGCTGACGTCATTGATGCGGGTGAATTTCCGGCGTTAGCACAGAAATACTCAGTTATCGGGGTTCCGAAGATAATCATCAACGAGAAAATTGAGTTCGTGGGAGCGTTCAATGAGGATTTGTTTGCGGAACATGTAGTGCTCGGAGCATTCAAGTAGAAAGGGACTGCGTTTAGAATGAGCCAGAAAGAGAAAGGACTGTCAGTCGTCTTCATATATAGCAAGGATTTCATGGAACGCGTAATCCGAAACCTAATCAACGACCCCAGCTACTGCAAAAGCTGCGGGCTCTACTGCGAATCCTGCAAGTATAACGTCTACAGCTTCGTCAGGAACGTCCGCGCAGCCATTCAGCTGCCAAGCCCTGCCGACCTGCCAGCATTTGTTGACAACCCTGAAGAATTTATGCCCAAAAAACTGCCCGAAGCCGACCTCTGCCTCGCATCGGGATTGCATAAAGACTTGTTGCTAGAGCTACCCGAGCACCTGAAGAAAGCAGGAATAAAAGCGCTAATCGCGCCAATTGAGGATTGGCAAGAGTTTCCAACGGGCGTGCGGAAGCAGATGGAGGCGAAGTGTAATGAATTGGGTTTGGAATGTTCTTTTCCGAAGCCCTTCTGTACGCTTGAACCTGAGAGAGATAAACCAATTATTGCCAGTTTCATTGAGGAGACAAGGGTTGGGCGACCGCTACTTGAGATTTCAACCACAACCATCGGCAAGGACGAGGTTATCGAGTATGCGGCGGTCAGGCGAAGCGCTCCATGCGGAAGCACATGGTACATTGCAAGGAAACTCGCAGGAGTCTCCACGAAACAAGACGAGCTCTACGATGCCATCGCGAAAGCCCATCATAGCTTTCCATGCACTGCGACGATGGTGACAGACCCCGAGACGAAGGAGCCGATTCTGCACATCGGCGGGTTCACGATAAGAGAAGAAGTAGATAAGGCTCTTGAAAAAGCGCGTAAGAAAAAGTAAGAAAAAAAATTGCGTGGCGGATTTTAGCAGTGTCCGCCGCAACAACAGCCGTGCCCTGTTTTTCCTGCTGAGCCGCCTGTATATTTAGTTGGGTCTTTGTCGAACGTTGCCTTGCAGGATGGGGCGCAGAAGTAGTATGTTGTGCCCTTGTAGTCTGATTTGAGCTTGGCTTTCTTCTCGTCCACCATCATGCCGCAAACTGGGTCTTTTGCCATTTATTTTTGCACCTCCTGCTTGACTTGTTTCGGGTTTGTGTTAAACTTTTCGAACCTTGAACTTGGCGAACTTTAGCGTTGCCGAGTTGCTCACGACTGTTAGGCAGCTTATTGCCATGGCGCCTGCTGCGTACATCGGATTAAGCAATCCCGCGGCTGCGACAGGAATCATGACGACGTTGTAAGCGAACGCCCAGAAGAGGTTCGTGTTGATCTTTCGCATGGTCTTCTTGCTCAACTCTATCGCAATTACGACATCTCGCAAGTCGTCTTTTATGAGCACGATTCCTCCTGTTTCCTTCGCGATGTCCGTGCCACTTCCGATGGCTATGCCAATGTCCGCCTGCGCTAAGGCTGGCGCGTCGTTTATGCCGTCTCCAACCATAGCGACCACCTTCTTTTCGTTTTGCAGTTTCTTGATGACGTCCACTTTCTGCCAGGGCAACACGTTTGCGATAACGGTTTCGATGCCTAGTTGTTTGGCAATGGCTTGCGCGGTTCGTTCGTTGTCACCCGTGAGCATAGCAACTTCGAGATTCATCTCCTTCAGCTGCGCGACTGCTTCGGCAGCGTTTTCTTTCGTCGTGTCCATTGCGGCGATGATTCCTGCGGGTTCACCATCGACTGCGAGCAGCATGGCGGTTTTTCCTTGACTCTCCAGGGTTGCGAGCGTATCTTCCAAGCTGTGCGGTGGGGATGCTTTTTTCCTGCATGAGTTTGCGGTTTCCGAGTAGAAGGGTTTTTCCTTCGACGGTGCATTGGACTCCGCGTCCCGGCAGCGCTTCGAACTGTTCCGCGTCTGCCAGCGCCACGTTTGACTTCTTTGGCTTTTTTCAGTATCGCCTCTGCCAGCGGGTGTTCGGAGCCTTTCTCGGCGACTGCTGCATAACGTATCACATCTGCTTCCGTGAATGCACCAAAGGGTTTCACGTCTGTCACTGAGGGTTCGCCTTTAGTTAGTGTTCCTGTCTTGTCGAAGACTACTGTAGTGAGTTTTCGGGCTTTCTCGACGTATTCGCCGCTTCGGAGCAGCACGCCGTATTCTGCGCCTTTGCCGACGCCTGCGAGGATAGCGGTTGGTGTGGCTATTCCCAGCGTGCAGGGGCAGGCGATTAGGAGCACCGCGAGCAACGCGAAGAAGGCGGTTGCGAAACCTGTTGTTAGGTACCAGTAGGCAAATGAGATTGCTGCTACGGTGAAGACGATTATGACGAATTTTCCGACGATGCGATCGGCGAATTTCTGGATTGGAGCGCTCGACGCTTGGGCTTCTTCCACTAAGTGCACTATCTGGCTTAGGGCGGTGTCGTCGCCAACTCTGGTTGCCCTTATCGTGAGGACGCCGTTCTTGTTTATGGTGGCGCCGATGACTTCGTCGCCGACGTTCTTCTCGACGGGTATGCTTTCACCCGTGATTAGCTTCTCATCAACTGAGCTGTAGCCTGCGGTGACGACGCCGTCGATGGGGATTTTTTCGCCTGGCTTCACGAGTATCATGGTGCCAACTTGGACGTCTTCGATGGGGAGTTCGATTTCTTTTCCGTCGAGGAGGACTCGCGCCATGGTTGGTTTGAGTTCGAGCAGTTTTCTTATGGAGGCTGCGGAGCTGCGTCGAATAGTAGTCTTCCATGTATTTGCCGAGGAGGACGAAGGCGAGGATGCCGATTGACACTTCGAGGTAGCCTTCGGCGTCAGCGAATGATGGGAAGAAGATCGCGTTTATGGCACCGTAGGTCCAGCCTGCGAGTACACCCGCGGTGACGAGGACATCCATGTTTATAGCTTCAGATTCTTAAGCGACAGGTACGCACCTTTGATTATGCTGAAGCCTGCTACCCACACGACGGGTGTGGAGACGAGGAATACGACAAGACTGTAGACTTTCAGTTCGCCTATGAGGTTGAGGAGCATTATGCCGCCAGCAAGCCGAAGATGAAGACGATTCGCAAGCTCGCTGCCGCAACGACTCCTAACAGCGTGATGACAACTCTGCGTTTCATATGCTTTAAGTTCGCGTTCAGGCTGCGTGTAGACGTCGGCGCAGGATTGGCTGCAGAAGTAGTAGGTGCGGTCGCCGATTTTGCGGCTTATGGCTGTTTCCGTGTCCACGTCCATTCCGCAGACGGGATCTCTTGCTTTCGGCATAATTGTTATTCTCCTTTGTTCGTTAATAGATTACTCATAGTTATCGCTTATAAATATATCTGTAAAAGACATATCTTTTCAGATATTAACCTCAACGTCCTGGAAAACCCTAACTCGCGAAGAATAGTTCTCGAATTAAAAGAGATAAGAAACGACAAGACCGTTAAATGAGAATTATTCCAACCGCTTGATAATGTGATACCCAAACTTCGTCTTCACAATAGCCGAAATCTCACCTTTCTCAAGCGCGAACGCCGCATTCTCAAACTCCTTCACCATGCTCCCACGACCGAACTTGCCCAAGTCGCCACCCTTTTTCCCTGAAGGACAAAGCGAAACTGAAGTAGCAATGGTCGCGAATTTCTCACCCTTCTTAATCCGCTCAAGAACAGCCTTAGCTTCGGACTCTGTTTTTACCAGAATGTGAGCACAATGAACTTGATTTGCCATGGTTAAACCTAAACGCAAATCAGTTAATAACTCTTATCAATCAAAACCACGAAAAACCGAGCACAGACACAACAATCCTTGTTGGTGATTTGCACGCAAGTCATTCTTTGAAACATGCATTCAGATAGTAATCTGCTCTTTTCGGAAACAAGTGAATACTTTCTGTTTTAACGTTAGATTAATACGAGAGCATTTAAGAAACTATAATAGCCACGCGAAAGTACTCCATGAGAAATCGGGAGCAGATGACTTGTTAAATCGGCCACGCATTGATGAAACTGACATAAAAATTATAGGTATTCTGCAAGAAGATCCTCGAACAACCTATTTACAATTAGCCAAAGACTGCCAAGTGTCAATCGATTCCGTGAGAAGAAGATATGAAAGACTAAAGAAAGAGGGCCTTATAGTCCGCGAAATCATATCTTTACACCCAAAAGCTGTAGGACTCAATTGTCTATCATGGCTCGGGATAATCACCCAACCAGGAAAAGAAAACGAAGTTTTG
Organism: Candidatus Bathyarchaeota archaeon; assembly: GCA_963749465.1. GTDB lineage: Archaea > Thermoproteota > Bathyarchaeia > Bathyarchaeales > Bathycorpusculaceae > UBA11855. Next base: position 349,749 of record CAVVMH010000006.1, read on the forward strand.
GAATGCCTTAAGAAAAAACCCGAAATAAGCATGAATTTTGTTGAACTCGGCAAATACAACATCCGCAGCATTCTAAGCCTCAAGCACATGGATGATTTGGCGCCATTTGTCGATTCACTGAAAAAAATTCCAAACATTAACGACATAGACGTAATGATATGGTCTGAAATTGAAAAAATGGCATATCCTAGAAATCTCGTGATTGAAGCATTCCCTGGAACTTCAAACGCGGATGCAATGAAGATTGACCGCGATGTGGCAAAAGTCAAGACAAGCTCAACGAGCTTTGTCAATCAAGAACAAGGAAAGAGCAGTCCGTCCAATAATAAACTAAATCCTTCAATGGACGACATCGATGAGGCAATTCTCAAAATTCTATCTCAGAATGCTCGTATGCCCTTTAGCACAATAGCCAAACAAATAGGAATGTCCACCAAAACGGTGATTTGCAGGTATAAGAAACTGAAGAAGGATTGGGTTGCATACTCAACGTTGGTTATCAATCTGCGAAAGCTCGGATATTCGGGATATGCAAGTTACAACATTAAAGTCTCATCCAAAAGTTGGGTGAAAGATGTTTTTGACAGCTTAATCAAGATACCGAACATCATCGCCGCCCTAAAGCTGATTGGACCATACAACATTAACGCTCTTGCTCCTTTCTCCAGTCCCGAGCAACTCATGAAAACTCACGCCAGCATCTCAGCAATCCCCGGCATTGAAAGGATTGACCAACAGATTGGCGATTCCCTGCACGTTTGGCCAGCACACTAGAAGAAACGATTTTAGCAAAAGCAGCGACAACAATTACTTCTGAACTAAGTCAGTTAATGATTATATCCTTTCGGAAATGTCCTGCAAAATCCGTGTTTAAATATTTAAATAAGCACGCCAAACACCACGGCTCAGTCCGAGCAACAATCATAGCTCCTGCAATATCTTTAACTGATTCTACGACTATGGATTTTCCATGCATGAATGGGCTTTAGCCGAAGCCGTTATAAAAGCGGCATCTGAAATAGCCGAGAAGGAGAATCTCGTCGAGGTCTCCGAAGTCAACGTGAAAATCGGCGAGCTCCAACAAGTCGAACGGGAAATTCTCAAATTCGCGCTTAATCAACTGAAGCCGGATAAATTTAAGAAAGCAAAATTCCACGTAACACGAGCGAAAACCACACTAAAATGCAGGGATTGTGGCTGCACTTGGCTTTTTAAGAAAAACAAATTTGACGCTGCCACCACTGAAGCCATACACTTCATCCCAGAAGTGGCGCACACCTACGTTAAGTGCCCGCGCTGTGGAAGCCCAGACTTCGAAATCACATGCGGACGAGGAATCTGGCTTGAAAACATAAAAGGAGCCAGATAAGCTTGGTTGACCCCAGAACAAGCACAATTTCTGACAGACTCAAATGGATAAGCAGAATAATAGCCGTTTCAAGCGGCAAAGGCGGTGTAGGAAAAAGCCTCATAGCCACAACATTAGCCATGACATTAGCCCGCAACGGATGCAAAGTGGGTCTCTTCGACCTAGACTTCACCAGTCCAACAACCCACCTAATCTTGGGAGCACACAACACGCAACCAAAAGAGGACAAAGGCTTAGTGCCGCCAGTAGTCAACGGCCTAGAATACATGTCTCTCGTCTATTACACGTTTGATAAAGCCGCACCGCTGAGAGGAGAAGACACATCGAATGCATTAATCGAACTGCTCTGCGTTACCCGATGGAGCAAACTCGACTATCTCGTCATCGACATGCCACCAGGCATCGGAGACGCAGTTCTCGACCTTATCCGACTCGTAAAAAACATCGAATTCCTAATAGTCACGACGCCTTCACAGTTAGCGTTTGTAACAGTGAAAAAACTCGCAAATCTACTGCAGGAACTGAAGATTCCAATATTAGGCGTCATCGAGAACATGAAAATTAACAGGCAAGACACCATAAAAACGCAAGTTGAAAAGTTAGGCTTGGCTTATCTTGGACAAATCCCGTTCGACCCCAAGGTTGAAGAAGCCATTGGAAACCCGGAAATGCTTCACGAAACGGCCATTGCACAACAAATCAAGAAGGTAGCTTCACATCTACCCCATAAATGAACAGACTCAGAAATGGATAATTAGAATTGTTTCTCGCGACCAGCAAAAACCCACAAGTAAGAATAAAAACTGAACAGGAGACCACACATGGACTGCAAAGCTATCATTTTTGACTACATTGGCACACTGGTTGAGCCACGCAAATACACGTTAGAAGCTTCAAAACGGAAACTCCATAGAGGATTATGCGAAGCAGGGCTGAAAAGCCAAAGGGAAGAGTTCATGAAAGCTTACGCTGAAGCCCATGAGAAATACCGAAAAATACGCTACGAAGAACTGAAAGAAGTTACGAACGCCGTCTGGGTTTCCGAAACCCTCAACAAAATCAGATGCAAAACCGACCGTGAAGACCCTCGACTCAAAGCCGCACTTAACGTATTCTTCCAAGACTTCATCGACTCACTCAAGCTAAGACCAAACGCAAAGAAACTAATTGAAGTCGCGGCTGAACACTGCAGAGTTGGCTTGGTCTCGAACTTCACGTATGCTCCTGCCATCTACGCAAGTCTCAGAAAACTCGGAATAAACCAGTATTTCAACGCCGTGTTGGTTTCGGAAGGCGTGGGATGGCGAAAACCGCACAAGATCATTTTCAGCGAAGCGTTAAGGATTCTACAGGCCAAAGCCGAAGAAACTATCTTCATCGGAGACAGCCCAACAGAAGACATCGAGGGTGCAAAAGCGCTCGGAATGAAAACGATATTTGTTGAATCACGATTCAACACCGTTGCAGATCTTCAGAAATGCAGTGCAAAACCAGATCTGACCATCCGAGATTTGAAGGAAATCTGCGACAATTTTCCCAAACTCGTCCAGACAATGAAGAATTGCTCAGGTTAATCTGGACATTGTAATCTCAGTTGTTGAAATAAGTTTAAATAAAAAGCCGCCATGAATCCATTGCAAGGTTTCAATTATGCCCCACAAACTGAAATCTACCGCACGCAGGTCACGAAGAAACAGGAAGATAGGAATCGCGTTAGGCGTGATTTTCTTGGTAGTTATTGTGGCAGCCGTAGCTTTTTATGTGTTCGGTCAGCCCATCCCTCGGTACGGGCTGTTTGTTGATGTTGGAGGTTCTGGATCTACCAATGCTACTGGAACTCAGACGTATAATTCTGGAACATTGGTTGCTGTTCAGGCTACTCCGGGTTCTCGCATGATACTGAAGGAGTGGCTGCTTAACGGTACTTCTGTGGGTTCTGCGAATCCCTATGTTGTGGCCATGTCGGAGAACCGTAACTTGACAGCTGTTTTCGCCGAGATGACTGTTCAAGGCAAAGTTTTGCTGCAAACATCAATGGGCAACATAATCATAGAATTGCGGGATGATAAGCCCATAACATCAGGCAACTTCAAGAACTTGGTGCAGCAGGGTCTGTATGATGGCACTATCTTCCACAGGGTAGTCGAGGGATTTATGATTCAGGGAGGACAAGTAAACGCATCAGTAGCTTCGATTCCAGATGAGATTGGCAGCAACAACACTAACGTCAAAGGAACGATTGCCATGGCGAACGGAGGTCCGAACACCGCAACGAGCCAGTTCTTCATCAACGTCGTAGACAACAGCGGTACACATCGTTACGCCGAGTTTGACACTAGCTACACGGTTTTCGGAACCGTAATCCAAGGAATGGATATTGCTGAGGCAATATCGCACGTTCAAGTGGATGATCCAAGCAGCGAAAGCCCTAAACCAGTGCAAGATGTCGTAATAATCAAAGCGGAAATGTTACCATAAGACATTCGAAACGCAGAAGAAACTAAAAGTTGGTTTGAAATCGTTCTTACGGTTTTGTCTCTTTCTTCTTAGAACCGATTTCCACGCACAAAATACTGACCTGGTAGTTTTTTCCTCCAGCCATCATTTTTCCTTGCCCGTGGTAACCGCAACTTCCAGTCTTGAAATTCTTTCTTGCTCAGGACAAAGTCCTGTTTTGCCCCTTCTAATTGAATGGTTGCAATGTTCACTTCGGTCATTTTCAACGTCACCTTGCCACTATTCACTGAACAGTTGCTTTTCACCTTTTCGCTATTTAGGTGCAGATTGTTGCGTGAAAGTCTACCCCTTCCTTTTGAGAAGAGAATCTTGGTTGTGCCGCTCGGATGTCTGGAATTTAGTTGTGGGGTTTTGTTGAGACTAAATGTTTTGTGTTGTTGTGGAAATTTCGTTTAGTGCACTCTGGAAAGTTTTCTTAATGTCTTCCATGAATAGTGCACGGTTTCTGACTGCTTTTTGAACGGCGCCGGCTGCTATGAAACAGGCGCCCACGGTTGGAGATATCGGGGTGGGTTCTGGAATCATGATTAGTGTTACGCCTATTTTGATGAGTTTGGATTTGTAGCCTGCGCGCCACAGTTGTTTCGCGGCTTTGGCATTGCGAGTGGTTTCTTTTGTCGCTCTAAGCAGGTCTACATAGCTTTCGTTCATTTCAGTGATTACTTGTTTTGTGGCTTTCAAATGCTCCATTCTTCATCTTTTGCTCCGCACCTGCTAAGGAGGATTTCGTGAAGAAAAGCTTTCAGCACAAAAACGTTGATGTATCTTCGTTTTTCGTTATCCGATGGGGTCTTTTATTGTTTAAAAGCATGAAAATTGACACATGCATGGAAGGATGTTTCTGCACCAAGAAGGCAATCTCGAAAAACAATTCACCATGTTATAATCGCGAGGCAGCTAGTCTTCCAAGTTCTGCAGCATCTCAACAACTCTTGCCAGCCGCTTCAGTAAATCGGAATCGAACTTCTGGTCGTCCTCTATGTTTGCGAGCGGAATAGTGCTTCTCATATTCGAATGGATTGCATTGATGGTGTTATAACGATTTTCGCGATTAAGGCTTCGAACTTCGAAGTAACAAAGTTAGCCTTCCGGAAGTTATTGACATATTAATGCATTTTCTGGGTAATATTCGTATGGAAAATGCGTTATTTTGAACATCACTCCTGGCAATCTAACCGCAAATAGCTACCAAAAGGCAAAGTATGAACTTTAACGAAAATTAAATGAACAATAATGCCATGGTCGTCGCGGGTTTCGAACGGTTTACTGCGCAATTTTTTTCTTTCTGGCGCCTCGTTTCCTGAGAACAAGCAGGGTTAATATGATTAAGATGGCTACGATGGCTGCTATTGCAGCATAGAGGACTATGGGCGAATCTTCAGGTTGGGTCGGAGTTTCTTCCTCTTGCTTTGGCACAGAACCTAGAACATACACGATTTCGGGATCAATTAGCTGACCGTCAGCTGTCCACAAACTGTAATCATAGCCTTCAGCCGTTAACTCGTACCTGTCAATACGTTGCAGTCTTCCTCCATACTGATTAAAATCTTCAACCTTTGTTGAGAAGTAGGCTGTCTGGTTTGGAGGAAAACCCTTTCCACCAGCGTAACTGCCGCCTTCAATGCCAACTGCCACGACTTCGCCAGTCTCATTGTAGAATGTTGCAAAAACCATGAAACCGTCAACGTACTCGGTTCCGATGTTTTTAATCTCACCCTCTATTAAAAGCGTTCCACGGGTTTCATGCGAACTCTGTGACATTATCTCGAACCCTGACTGATAGAGATTTGCCGGGGAAGACGTGATTGTCAAGCTGTAATGATCAACGGGTCTGAAATCGCCTACTTCATTAAACCTAGAAAAGAATATCACAAAAGGGGATTTCTTGCCAGGTAGAAGAACGTGTAAGTAAGAGGTATGTGAGTCGGATAGGAATCCGCTACCGATAATTTCGTTGTTTGAGTTGTAGAACTCGGCAGTAACATTGAAGTGAAGGGCTTGTGTTCCAACGTTTTGCACCTCTCCGGCAACCTGATAGTCGCCCTTATCCACAGAGGATGGAGGAGGACCATAATCTTGAAAGATCGTATGAGACAAGATAACGACGTTGTCGTCTGCTTTTGCCTGAGGAACAAGACCCACGTATGCAACTGAAGGCAACGTCATCACCATTAACATAACAACAATAGTCAGAGACTTCATTTTTTACCTTTTCTGGGTTTGTTAGAGCTGGAATATAATACTTGTGATAACTCAATTAGCGAAAAATGATAGGATTGTGGTGCGGTCGCCGGGATTTGAACCCGGGATCATTAGCTTGGAAGGCTAATGTCCTAAACCAGACTAGACGACGGCCGCGCACGCTAAGTCCATATTTGAGGCTTGATTTAAGCCTATCTGGGTAATAAAGAACAGCGGTACTCTTTTGTCAGTTCAAAATTCTTTCAATAGCACAGCTAATCGACGCAAACTCGAAAGAAAAAACAAGAAGTTCTTAACGCTCACCGCCGTGGCTTCTCATTCGGCTTGAAAAGTCTCTTCTCATGTTGAGACCTAGGCTTAAGGCCTTTAGCGTAACCACGCGCCGCATTCCTTTGACGCTCCAGATTCAATATCCGCGCATACAACTTGGAAGCCTTAGTCTTGGAGGGGATCTTCGATTTCAATGGTCGCACAGGAACAGGTGTGAAAGGCTTCGAAATCTCGTCCGTCCGCTTACGTCCGCGACCGCGCACCCGAGGCAATTCACGAACTTTCTTGAAGGTGACAACTGCTTCTTTCAGGTTCACTTCTTGTACTTCCCAGCCAGCATCTAACCAGCTTCTCGCGTGAGCGGTAGAAGGTGAGTTGCTCCACCACGATTCGTCGCGGTATGCCTCCATCGGGAAGGTTGCTTCCGATCAAGCCGTCCATCCTTGCTAAACCCAGCTTTACGACGTTTGTGAAAGCAGCCCTGAACTTCAAGTGTCGCGCAAGCCCATCATACTTCGAAACAATTCGAGGTGAAACAACACGTCTTGCACAGTGAAGGCATAGCAATGCAGTTGGATCGCCAGTGGCGACGTCGGGCACCATGCAATCTCGGCAGTATAAGCGTTTGCACCGCTCACACTTCTTCAAACGATAACTCGAAAGAACCCTTCCGCAGATACCGCATTCGTCCTTGAAGGATATCACACTCATATAGGCGTTCTATGGAAACGCCACGAGCATAGTTGCGCCTTGAGAAGATATTAACTTTCAGCTCTAGAAAACGGAAATCTCTATGAAGAAATATGAAAAGGGGGATGCTGGTTGAATTTGCTTATTGTTTATTCGAATTCTATCGTTGAGGGTGGCTTATCCGTCAAATCGTAGAGGCATCTAACGACACTTGGATTTTCTTCAGTTATCCTCTTCGCAATCCGCATAAGTATTCTATATGGGGCTTGTTTGGCTTTGGCTGTTACGGCATCCTCTGACTCCACAATCCTCACAGTAACAATGTTCCCATAGACTCTTTTTCCATTCTTAATTCCTGTTGCCATATCGTTATGAAGCACTGCAAAGTTCTGGAAAGTACCCAATCCTTTGGTTTCTTTCTCCACGATCTCAGTTGCCTTCCGCACAATAGCAACCCTTTCAGGGGTGACCTCGCCAAGAACTCTCAGCGATAAGGCAGGGCCTGGAAAAGGCATTCTCTCAGAGACCTCCTTGGACAAGCCCAGTTCACGAGCCACCTTTCTGACGTCAGGTTTAAACAACTCCCTCAAAGGCTCCAGAATCTTGTACCCGTAGCTCTCGGGATTGATGCCAATCTGTGACAGAACATTGTGCTGAGACTTAATTCCTTTCACAGTTTCTATGACATCAGCTTTAATTGTTCCTTGGGCAATGAACCCGATCTTCTCCTCCTTGGCTGCTTTGCCTAAAGTCTTGTAGAACTTGTCCCTGAACGCCTTGCGTTTCTCTTCTGCATCTATCTTCCCCTTGAAAACCTCAAAGAACTCTTTCTTGGCATCAATGTACTTAGCTTTGATGCCTAAATCCTTAAGGGTTTGCATCACAAACTCTGGTTCGCCTTCTCTCCGAAGCCCGTCATCGATGAAAACAGCGATCAGTTTCTCTCCCACAGCTTTATGAGCCAGAAAGGTTGTTACCGTGCTGTCAACACCGCCTGAGCAAGCAGAGATTACTCTACTCTCACCAACGCTTTTCCTTATTTCTTCAAGAGCCTTTTCAATAAACTCTTTTGCACTAAACATCTCTTCCATTTCTCCCAAACAATTTGTAAGCGTATTTGGGTATTTTTCCCTTTTTAGCTTTGCCGTAATTACAAAAACACTGAATCGTATAAAGAAAGAAAGTCAAAGTATCTGCAAGGTACACCGTGAATCTAACTGGAAATGTTTCTTTCACTGAAATAGTGAACGAAAAGCCTTTTCCTCAACCTATCCTTTAACTACTGCAATGGGCACGAGCCTCGCAACCTTCGTAGCAATGCCAATCCGGTCGCTAACATCTGCAACAACATCGACGTTCTTGTACGCTGGGTCAGCCTCCTCAGCCAACACCGAAGGACTGGCAGCCCGCACGACTATCCCGCGTTTCTCCAACGCCGCTTTGACGTCGCTGCCCCAGAACTGCCGCTTGGCAGCCGAACGACTCATCATACGCCCAGCACCGTGTGCTGTGGAGCCAAAAGTCAAGTCCATCGCCCTTTCTGTTCCGACCAGAACCCACGAACTCGTCCCCATGCTGCCTGGAAGAAGTACAGGTTGACCCGCAGACCGATAGTCAGCTGGAACCTCGGCGTGCTCGGGCGGAAATGCTCTTGTAGCGCCTTTCCTATGCACCCAGACTTTCTTCGAGGCACCGTTGACTCTGTGAGTTTCCGTCTTAGCAATGTTATGGGCGACGTCGTAAACAAGCTTCAGCCCGAATTTCTCAGGGTCTTCATGATAAACCTGCTGAAAGCTCTGCCTCACCCAGTGCATGATGGCTTGTCGATTGCAAAAAGCATAGTTAACCGCACACGCCATAGCTTGAATGTAATCCTGAGCTTCGCTGCTGGTTCCTGGAGCGCACGCCAACTCCCTGTCGGGCAACGTAATCTTGTACTTCTGCACCGCGTGCTCCATAACTCGAAGGTAGTCGGAACACACTTGGTGACCGAAACCCCGAGAACCACAATGAATCATAACAGTGACCTGACCTTCGTGCTCGATGCCGAATGCCTTAGCAGTCCGCGAATCCAAAATCTTATCCACTTTCTGGATTTCAAGAAAATGATTCCCCGACCCGAGCGTGCCAATCTGACTTAATCCCCTGCTCTTGGCTGTGGACGATACTTTGCTGGGGTCGGCGTTCTTCATGCAGCCACCCTCCTCGCAGTGTTCGGCGTCCTCGGGCCATCCTAATCCTTTGTTTATAGCCCATTGAACTCCTTCTACCACGAGTCTATTCAGGTCGCCGTTGGTTACTTTGAAATCTTTTCTGGAACTTCCCAGCCCTGAAGGCACGTTGTCAAAAATCGCGCCAGCCAATTGAGAGAGTTTAGGTCTTATCTCTTGCTCTGAGAGGGTTGTTGACAGGAGCCGAACGCCACAGTTTATGTCATATCCGACGCCGCCTGGACTAATCACGCCTTCATCGTAATCGGTTGCAGCCACGCCTCCTATGGGAAAACCGTAGCCCTCATGTCCATCCGGCAAAGTGACAGCGTACTTGTAGATTCCTGGCAAATGAGCAACGTTAGCGCATTGCCACAGTGTTCGGTCAGTTTGCATCTTCTCCATCAAGGCATCGTTCGCGAAGACCATGCCTGGAACGCGCATTCCCGGTTTGTACTTAGGAATACTCCATGTGTAATCGTCGATTTTTTCCAGAGGGACTCTTTCTGGAGCTTGACGCCCTGCATCTTCGCCCATGCAAACAACCTTCCAACAATCAAGGATTGAGCTGGATATAAAACAGTTTTGACAAGGAAACAAGACTTTGACTTTGCCGCCGAAATCCACGAACACTTTCACATTATTCTCAATCAACGAGTCCGAAGCTATCGGTGAAGGACGAAACCGTTTCTCTTTGTTTACGGGGCAAAAATTAATTACGCGGTTCTTATCCTCATAGCGAAGAGTTGAGGCTGAGTCAGAATGAAGGCTATTATTTTCGGTGCCCCAGGTTCTGGAAAGGGAACGTATGCTTCGAGATTACAAAGTCGGCTTGGGGTGGATGTGATTGCCATGGGCGACATCTTCCGAGAAATCATGACGGAAGACTCTGAGTGGGGTAGGCAGGTTAAGGGTTACGTTGAGAAGGGGCTCTTAGTGCCCGATGACGTCGTGAACGCGGTCTTAAAGCAACGCTTAGCAAAGGTTCCGAGCGGGAAAGGGTTCATTTTGGATGGGTACCCGCGAACCATTGTTCAAGCCAAGACACTAGATGGAATAACGAAAATAGATGTTGTCATTCTCCTTATGGTTCCAGACTGGATAATAATCGAGCGATTGTCAACCAGACGGATATGCAAAAACTGCGGTACTGTCTATAATGTGCGTTTCTTGAAACCAAAAGTTGAAGGAGTCTGCGACAAGTGCGGTGGACCATTATACCAGCGTTCGGATGACACGCCAGAAGTCATAAAGAAAAGGCTTCAGCTTTACGAGGAGCAAACGCAGCCGATTGTGCAAATTTTCAGAGAGAAAAAAGTGCCTTTCGTCGTCGCTCACTGCGACAAGCTAGACATGCCGCCAGAAACCGTCGTGGATGAAATCGTCAAAGATTTGCAGAGGCTAAAGATAGCCTAGATGTCGAGGATGAATTCTAGCGTAACCTTGTCTATTTCTTTTATTATTTCCATGCGGTGGTAAGTTACAGCTTTAACGGCTACTTTCTGCGGGTGCTTTTCCGCGTTATACTTTTCGCCCCAGACGTTAGCTTTGAGTTTAAAACCTTCGGGGTTGTCTTGCAGACTGGTGATTTTGAATTTTGAGAAGAGCATGCCGTTGACTTCAAACTTCACGAGTAGCGCTTCAAGCCAACTGTACAATAAGGCGTACTCGTCTTCGGCTTCAACCTCGACCGCGTCTTCTTGAGTCGCGTTGATTTTTGTGGTGTCGGTCATTACCTCGAACATGGCGAGTGCGGCGTTTTCGAAAGCTTCTTCAAGCGTTTGACCGTGAGCGGCTATGAGGATATCAGCAGTGTGTTCTAAAAACTCGAATTTTCCTGTTTTCTCCATTCTTACAGCTCTATTCTTTGTCGGGGAAAGTTAGAAGGATTTCTGGATGTTTTGGATTACGGCTACCGTTAGTTTTGCTGATTCTTCTGCGTCTTTGAGGCTGAGCATTCCGACTGGGCTATGAATGTACCGTGTTGCGATTGATATGGTGCCGCTCGGGACTCCTTGCCTCGAAAGTGAGATTCGGGCAGCGTCGGTTGAGCCCATCAACCCAGTTTCCAGCTGGTAAGGGATTTTGCTTTCTTCAGCTGTGTCGAGGAGCAATCGTAGGATTTTGGGGTGGGTTATCAACCCTGAGTCTGAGACTGTCAACGCTGGACCTTTACCCATCTTCACTGTGGTGTCGAATTCTCTGACTCCTGGAACGTCGCCTGCCACTGTAACGTCCAATGCTATTCCAACGTCTGGTTCTATGCTGAAGGCGGCAGTTGTTGCGCCTCTTAAACCGACTTCTTCTTGTACCGTTCCCACGGCGTATACCGTGCATTCTGTTTTTTCCAGAAGTCTTAGAGCTTCAATCATTACTGCGATTCCAACTCTGTCGTCAAACGCTTTGCCGATGACTGTGTCCTTACCGATTTTGGCGTATTTTGAGTCGAATCCCACCGGGTCTCCGACTTTGACGCCCATTTTGGCTGCATCTTCTTTGCTTTCTGCGCCTATGTCGATGAAGAGTTCATCATAAGTTATGATTTTCTTGCGTTCTTCTTCTTTCTGTATATGGGGTGGTTTGGACCCGATTACTCCGTGTAATGCACCGTTGCGTGTGTAGACCATTACTTTTTGTGCGTTGAGGATGCGGTCGTCGATTCCGCCCATTTTCGAGAATTGCAGGAAGCCTTCTTTGCTTATGGTTTTGACCATTAAACCGATTTCGTCCATGTGAGCAGCGAGCATGACTTTGGGAGCGTTCTTCTTGCCTTTCTTGAGAGCAATAACATTTTCCAGCCTGTCTACCACTACCTGGTCAGCGTAGGGCTTCAGCATTTTGACCATCAGGTTTCGGACTTCTTCTTCTCTGCCAGTTACGCCGCAAGCGTTTGAGAGTTTCTCGAGGTTTTCCTGGAGCGACATCACGTTACCTTCTGTAGGGTTTATTGCTACAACTCTCTAAATATGGTTATTAAACAATTGTGGTGAGAGTTGCTCGCGTTTCCTAGTGTAGTTGGGAAAAATTTAGGGAAAGTCCGATTTTCTCCCGGAAATCCAACTTCTCATATTTTGATCCACTCGAAAATCTAACTGTATATAAACATAAGACTCGACAATAAAGAAGGTAGAGATTCTTCTGTTACTATTTCTTCTTTGCCCGCTCGTCGGTTCTAGCTAATTTAGGAGGCGGAGTTACCAGACTTATTCTTTACTTTTGGAATCATTGCTTCCAGAGTGTTGTTATTATTACACTTAGCAATCACGAACTCCATGTTTCCCAGCTGCAATTCACTAGTTGGAATACTTAGCTTTCGGCAAACATCATTACACGTTTCTGGACCGCCTTTTTCCTTGCGGCATTCTTCTCTACAAACCGTGATTCCATCTGTGCACGGATGGAAAGTTACTTGTTGCTCTCGACAGCGACATTGCACCAAGATTCGGATGTGGTCTTCCTCGTCGAAGATGTCGACCAATGGTTCTTCAATTTCGGATTTTGCATTGTTTCCCGTGGCAGAACTAGCCTCTCTCAAAGGTCTATACCATTTGGTTTTCTCGAATGCTGTTTTCGCTAATGAATTATTCTCTTGTCTTGTTGTCTTTTTGCGAGTTGTCCTCTGTCGCCTTCTTGACAAGGACCTTGCAGAAATTGTCTATGGTTTGCAATGCTTCAAATTTCTCCATGGTAAAACCACCTTATGTATTAATTATATATACGCGTATATATTAAGATTATCTCCAAAACTGACACAATTTCACATATCGATTCGAGAAAAGAAATAACACTTCATGATGAAGGGAGCGTGCATTTATAATAACTCTTAAAAGCACATGCTACGTATCAAATTGAGAGTCGATGCAAAATTGACAGAGATACAGTTCAAGAAGATTGGAATTTTCAAATGCGGCAATATCGGAACATCACCCTTACTTGAACTCCTACTTGACGAATTAGCTGACAGGAAGGACATCAAAGTCCGAACGGTAACCACTGGCTCCAAGATGGCGCTTGAAGACGTTGAGGAAGCTCTTCCCAAGATGATGGAATTTAACTCTGACCTGTTTGTGGTAATCTCTCCAAACACGGCTTTGCCGGGTCCAGCCAAAGCCAGAGAAACGTTTGCAGCCAGCGGGAAACCCAGCATAGTCATCACCGATGCACCTGGGAAACGAGTGAAAGCGGACCTTGAAAAACAGGGATTAGGCTACATCATAATCAGTGGCGACCCGCTCATCGGTGCAAGAAAGGAATTCTTGGACCCGACGGAGATGGCGGTTTTCAACTCAAACATCAGTAAAGTGCTCGCCATCACGGGGGTTTACAGGATGGTTCAGCAAGAAATCGACAAAGCAATCTACGCAATCGAAGCAGGACAACCTCCTATTCTGCCAAAACTGGTCATAGACATAGCCGCCATCCGCGACAACTCCGTGCTTAGCAACTCGTACGCAAGAGCCAAAGCCATGGCAGCTTACGGACTGGCAGAAAAAGTGGCCGAAATAAACGCGTTAGCATGCTTCGTGGAAAAAGAAAGCGAAAAGTACATTCCCTTAGTTGCCTCGGCCCACGAAATTGCTCAAACAGCCGCCCGACTCGCAGAAGAAGCGCGCGAGATCGAGAAAGCCAACGACAGCGTCATGAGGAAACCCCACGCGAAAGACGGCAGACTGAAAAACAAGACCAAACTGATGCTTGACCCAGTCTTCGACGAGGAGCCGAAGGAACAGAGCGGCGTTTAAAGCTGACCAGCATAGCTTATTAACTCATTTGTATATACCTTACATATTCGTAAATAAGGTATTTCGACCAAGTATATATTTGCCAACGCCTTACTTCCAAAATAGGGTAATCATGATGGAAACACTCGAATTAAAACCATTAGCAAAAAAGAAACTTAACGTCTTAATCGTCGAAAAAGAATACAATGAACCATTCCAACTAACCGAGACAACTGCCAACCCGTTGAACCCCCTTTTCAAACCATCCATAGGCTTTTACAAATTCCTAGAAGCCGTTATCGCCAAAGTAAACGTCGACTACGCTACTGAAGAGCTAGGCATGCGTTCCCAGAAAGAGTTCTACGAAGCCAACGTTTCAGCCGAAGTCTTCAGAAAGGCCAACGTTCCATTCTTCCCCGTTGACATTGACGAAAACGCCAAAAACTACCTTGCAACCTCCTTGGATAAGAGACTGGAACTGAGAAACGGCGTATTGAAGGCTCTGGACGCCCTAACCAAACAGGGCGCTAAAGACGAGTCGATGGAAAAGGAATACTTAATCGCCTACGGACAAGGCTTGCAATCGGAGATAGAGGAAAAAGAAGCAGAAGTCAACTTCTCAGTCAGAGAAAGCTGGATGGCAATGGGCATTATGAATCATGCCAGAGAAATCGAGGGAAAAGAAGAAGTCACCTGCCTACACATATGCAGCCCAAACCACGTGACCGGAATTAAGCAGCTGCTAGAACCACTAAATGCTAAAGTCGAGGTCGCGAAACTCTCTAAGAAAGTCATCTCGGCGACTGCTGAAGTTCCGTCCGCTCCCGAGTTGGAAAACTGGCTGCAATCTATTCAGGTTCAAGTAAAGCCAGTCATCGGAAAAGGTGGGGAAAACCCGCCCTCTCTGCTATTCTACCTGGATACAGACCCGAAAGCCAGTCCCTTTGACATCTGTATGGCATACGATGCAGGCTATAACGCGGTCGTCCCTTACGAAAACGTGACAGCTGAAGACAGCAAAACAATAGCCTTGGATGCTCTGCTTTCCAGAGGACCAAAAGGAGCCAAGAACACCGTTTTCATGATCGGAGGAAAAAACGCTGAAAAAGCCGAAGAAATCTTTGAAGCCATAAAGAACGCAATGTTCCCGCCGTTCAAAGGAAACATAATAATCGACCCCGCTGGAGCATACACCACAGCAGCCGCAATGGTTGCCAAAGCTGAAAATGCTCTCTTAGCGAATAAGCTTGGAGATCTTAAGGACAAAACATGCGCGATTATGGGAACAGGAGCCGTCGGACAAATCGCAGCTGTTCTCCTAGCGAAGATGGGCTGCAACGTAATGATCGCCAGCCTGAACCCGAAAAGAGTCGACGGAAAAGAACACGCTGAGGGCATATCGAAACTTCTCGCCAAAGACCACGGAGTCCAAGTGCAAGGCATTTTCGCTCCAACAGCCGCATCAAAAATCGAGATCATCAAGAAAGCCGACGTAATCATGTGCGCTGGTGTTAGAGGCGTCCGAATTATCGACAAAGAGATGCTGAACGAAGTCAAACACATGAAGGTACTGCTCGACATAAACGCTGTTCCACCGCTCGGAGTAGAAGGAATTGAGCTCAAAGACGACATGAAAGAGATGATGCCAGGAATCTTCACCATCGGAGCACTCGCCGTGGGCGAACTGAAACATAAGCTGGAGAAAGAGATACTACGCGAAGCTCGAACCCCTGGAAAAGACGTGTACAACTACAACGTTGCATTGCCAATGGCTCGGAAACTACTGGAGAAGGACCTGTTCCCTGCTAAGATGACGCTGACATTAAGCTACCCCGCTTCTAAAGGCTCTAAGTAGAAGCCTTAAATGCGCGGTTTATGGCAATCTCAGCGATGTCAGCCGCGCAATCCGCAATTCTTTTTATATTATCGCGCATAGAGCATATGGCGCAGACTAACTGCGCATTTTTCGGCTTACCTGTGAACGCTTTTGAAGCGATCTCCTGGTCAAGCACGTCAATTCTTTGTTGATTTTTCAAGATTTCAACTGCGACTGGGACATCTATGGAAAAGAAAGTGTTAACCGATTTGAGGTATATCCCAACGGCGAGTGTTCCTGCCGTATGAATAAGTTCGCAGATGTCGTTGGGCATTTCTTCTTTTGTTCCCTCTAGCATTATCATATGTCGCGCCACATCTGCCGCATAGTCTGCCGCGTGTTCCATCGAGTAAACTAAAGTTTCGTATTCCATGCAATCTAAAGGGTCTACGCGGAGCTCGTTTGCCAAGACCGGGTTTTGTGCAGCGTTTCTAAGGAGTCGCAGTATGAAGAGAGTGAAGTGATCTACGTCGTCGTCCATGGAGAATACGGCTTTCGCCAACTCAAGATTATTGGTCTTCAATGCGGTGAAGGCGTCTTCGCACATTGATTGAGAGATCAGGTGCATCCTCTGGATTGCTTGTTCAAGTGATGCTTTGGATTCGTCCATGAGAGCTTGGATGTAGATACCTTTTGCATCGGACTCCATGATTCTCATGTAGAGCATTCCGGCTATGTTTCTGATAGATTTTCTTTGCGGGATGGAGAAGATATTTGCGGATATCAGTGTAATGCCAGTGTACCCGTTCAAGTAGCATCCGATTATTTTTCGTGTAATCAAGCCTTCGTCGTCATTAGACCCGACGTGGAGGGTTATTTCTTTGGTCTCAGTCTTCTTCTGAGCACTTGGATAAACAACAAGCGAACGGTCGCGTTGAATTGCGAATGAAACAACATCGCCTTTGTTTAATTCGTTTAACTGCATCCAGTTCTTTGGAAGAGAAATTACCATGGATGATCTGCCTAATGACATGATTCTTCGTTCCAAACTTTTCCGCCCCAAACCTACAAATTCCAATCTGTAAATACATGTAGTATTTAATATATACCAATATTAAGCAAACTCCTTCGTTGCCCAGCATTTACGCCAAGCACCACGTTGTTGCCACTAGTCCTTGCTCTGTTTCAGAAAAGAAAACAATATTGCTTTTCAAATTCTCTTTGTTCTATGCTTTTTGAGGCTGCGCAACTTTCTCTCGTTTCTTCTTGGTGAGTTTACTCAACAGACTCAGCGAGAACGCTCCTTCTTCCAAAGGTTTAGTAACTATAGCTCCTGCTTTTTCTGCGCTGGAGAAGAGTTCTTCGCCCTTTTCAGAGCGGATGATTGTGAAGGTCCAGCCGTCTAATCCTAAACCGCCCACGGAGATGTCCGCCAATTCAGAGCTGAAGTCATCACAGACACCGCAGCTTTTTCGAACATACTGTTTGACGTCGGCAAGAGGAATTGCTGTGACCCCTGAGTCTGTGGTGACCATCATTTTTCCCTTGATGTTCATCTTCCTAATGTCACTCGGAACAATTCCAAGTTTTCCACGAATATGTTCTTCCATCAGACCTTCGTACACGAAGCATTCCGAGCACATTAGACCAATTGAAAATTTCAATGAACCAGTAAGTCTCTTCAAACCTGCCATTTGCATGTTTCTAACGGCGTGGATTTGACAGGGTGTTCCAACAAAAGCTGCACTGGTCTTCTTCTGTTTGAGAACTTCAGGTAACGCAAGGACATTAGGTGAACAGAAATACTTCGTGCCGGCAGCTTCTGTGAGCTCTTGGGCAGTTGTGGCCAACTTTGGAACGGGATAAAAGGGCATTTCTGGATTAGCTCCCGCAACTAGTGCACTGTCGATTAATCCTTTCTCTAGAGCGAACAGCATAAGTGCTGTGGCGACGCCGCCGTCTTGCTTAACCTTCGCAATTCGTTCGTCTGTTGCTTGAGCCGCCACGAATCTCCGATAGACTCCGAATTCTTCATCGGGTTTTCTTTCTCTGCCGAAAACAAATTTCTCCGCTTTTGCCAAATCAAACTCGTACCTGGGGCAAACTTGGGAGCATATTCCGCAGAGTTTGCATTCCTTTATCAAGTTCGGTTTTCCCTTAGCGTATTCTAAGCAGCCCAATGGACACGACACAACACACGCGCCGCATTGCGCACATCTTTCAGATGAAATAACCTTGGTTGCTAAGGATTCTTCGAAGCCAAGTTTTTTGGAGCTCATACCAGTAACATGATTTAAGACAATATATAAAGTATATACACAGTCTGAAGTGGACGTGGATTTAAACGCGAACGCGCAGACGCTTTGCTGACGACTTACCCAAGTATCTTGCTAATTCTTTCGCAGGCTTCTTCTATCCTATCTTTCGGTTGCGTTAAAGCTATCCGAACGTAGTTTTCTCCTTGTTGTCCGAAACCTATGCCTGGTGTAACAGCAACTCCCACGTTAAGTAGCTTGGTGGCGAATTCCATCGAGTCAGATTTACAGTTTGCCCAAACGTAGAAAGTGGCTTTTGGCTTTTCGCATTTGAAACCGATTCGGCAAAGAAGGTCAACAAGAACGTCTCTTCTTTCAGCGTAAATCTGATTATTCTTCTTCAGGAATTCAGGTGGTTCATCGCTGACGTAGCTTTGGAGTGCTTTAGTGGCAACTTTCTGGATGTATACTGGCGGTCCAGAATCAACTTGCGATTTCACTTTCGTCAACCCGCTAATGAGTTGCTTGTTTCCAACAGCGAAAGCTATGCGGTCACCAGTCATGCAAAAAGTTTTGCTGCACGAGTGAAACTCCACTGCAACATCCATAGCGCCGTCAATTTCGAGGATGCTAGGCGGCTTGTACCCATCGAAACTTACCTCCGAGTATGCGTTGTCATAACAGAGGATTATGTTGTTGTCAACGGCGAAGTCCACCGCTTCCTTGAGGAACTTCTTGTCAGCGGTAGCGGCTGTAGGGTTATTCGGATAATTCAGAAACATCATCTTAACCCGTTTGGGATTAACAGAGTCAAAGTCGGGCATGAACCCGTTCTCCTCGAGCAACGGCATCGAGACAGGCACAGCCTCATTCAATATCGTCGTTCCGTTAGCGTACACGGGGTATGCTGGGTCAGGTACGAGAACTCTGTCACCCGCATTCACGAAGGCTCTGCCGATGTTGGCGATGCCTTCCTTCGAGCCTAACAACGCAACCACCTGGTCTTGTTTCAGGTCGACGTGGAACCGTTTCTTGTACCAGTCTGAGACGGCTTGGCGAAAGTCAGGTTCCCCTTGGCTGAAAGAGTAATTGTGGTTTTTCAAATCCGCAACTTCGGCTTTCAACGCATCGATAATAAACTTTGGTGGCGGAAGGTCAGGGTCGCCAATGCTCAGGGAAATGAGGTCTACGCCTTGACTTCTCTTCTCCTTAATCAACCGTTCAATCTCCGCGAAAAGGTACGGCGGAAGCATCTTCACGCGGTCTGCAAAATCAGGTTTCATTCGCTCACTCTCATAGCAGTTTGCCTTCAAAAACTTTCTCAGCGGGACCAGTCATGAACACGCGCTCGCCCACATCTAACTGCAAGTCTCCCCCTCTTAGATGGACTTTGACTCTGCTGCCTACTTTTCCCAAGCGGTTAGCGGCTACGGCGGACGCACAGGCACCCGTGCCGCAAGCCATTGTTTCTCCGCAGCCTCGCTCCCAAACCCTAACCTTCAACTCGTTCTTGCCCAAGAGCTTGAACGAACTCCACGTTCGTCCGTTTTGGAAACGCTTCATGGTTCTCGACAAGTGGACCCACGTATTCGACTGGACACTCGTCAACGTTTTCCACGAAGATTACGCAGTGAGGGTTCCCCATGGAAAGGCAAGTGACTTTGTAGTTTTCTTCGTCCACCCGTAAATCCTGGTTTATGCATGTGCCTTGACCCAACATCGGAATCTTGCTTCTTTCCCACTCGGGCGTTCCCATGTCCACCTTGACGGCTTCGACTGCTTCGTTCTGAACGGTTAGCCAAACGTTCTTCAAGCCAGCCAAAGTCTCCACCGACAACTCCTTTTTCGTGACGATGCCGTTTTCATATATATATTTGGCGAAGCATCGCACGCCGTTACCGCACATCTCCGCTTCGCTTCCGTCAGCGTTAAAAGTCCGCATTCGCGCGTCCGCTATCTCCGAGTTTGACAATAGAAGAAGCCCGTCAGCACCTATGGACAAGTGTCTCTCACAGAGTGTACGTGCTAAACCAGCCGCTTCCGCATCGCTGATTTTTCCGTCTCTGTTGTCTATTACGATGAAGTCGTTGCCTAAGCCGTGCATCTTCCAGAACTGCACTTTAGTCACTCTGCCATTCGTTGTCGCTTCACCAAATCGTCAAGTTGCTCTCGCTCTCGAACAAGCGTGACCTTGCCGTCCTTGACGAGAACCTCTGCAGCCCGCGGCCTAGCGTTGTACTGAGAACTCATGGCGAAACCGTACGCCCCAGCGTTTAGAACCGCCAGCAAATCGCCCTCTTGCACCATGGGCAAACGCCTATCTTTCGCCAACGCGTCACCCGACTCGCAGATTGGTCCCACAACATCATACTCGGCTTCTTCTGGAGCGTTCAGATTGTTCGCCACTACTATGTGATGGTATGAGCCATACATGGTTGGTCTTACCAGCGTGTTGAAGCCCGCGTCAACGCCGATAAACTTCTTGAAAGGCGTAACTTTAATCGTGTTTACGGCTGTGAGGAGTATGCTTGCGTCAGCTACGAGGTATCTGCCAGGCTCCACGCAGAAGAATGGTTCGCCCAGACCATCTTCCTCGATTCGGCTCTTGAACAGGGATAAGCACATTTTCGCAGAAGACCTCCAAGTCCAGCTCTTGCTCGTCTGGCTTGTACGGTACGCCTAAGCCGCCACCCATGTCCACGAACTCGAACGTGATTCCGAGCTTTTCGTGAACTTTCTTTGCGATGTTCAGGAGCTTTTCCAGTGCTTGAACGAAAGGCTTCGGGTCTAAGACTCCTGAGCCAACGTGCATCTGTATCCCGAACTGTTCAACTCCCGCCTTCTTAGCGGTCTCGTAAGCCTTCAGGGCATCGGCTTCCCATAAGCCGAATTTTGATTGCTTGCCCGCAGTTATGACGTGACTATGAAGTCCTGCACCGACCTCTGGGTTGACTCTTACGGAGAGGATTTTTGGAACCGACAGCTTGAGCAGCCTGTCAAGTTGAGACAGTGAGTCCACGTTAATTGTAATGTTCGAGTCTACGAGGTACTTCAATTCGTCAGTTCTGCACGCTCGTCCCCGTAAAGAGAATCCTGTCCGTCGGAAAACCACTCGTGAGAGCCATGAAGACCTCGCCGGGGCTGACAACGTCTAAGTATGCACCTGTATTCTCCAGAATTTTCAGGACTGAGAGGTTCGAGTTTGCTTTAGCCGCGTAGTGTATTCTCACCTTGTTGTAGTTTGAGACTAACGCTTTGCGTAGACGATCGTAGTTTTCCCTGATGCGTTTCTCGCTGATGACGTATAATGGAGTGTCGTACTTCTTAGCTAACTCCAGGGTGGAGACGCCGTCGACGTAGAGTTCGCCGTTCCTGTTCTCGAAAGGGTCACGAATCATCTGCATCATTTTTTCACCTTTGACTCGTAATTATTCACATCTGCGATAGATTAATTTACGCAAGTCCTTTAGCAACAGTCAATTCTGCGCTTAGGATTCCCGCTCCCGCACCGCCTCGGATGGTGTTATGTCCCAGACACATGTACTTCATGGTCATTATCGGGTCTCTCCTGACTCGGCCGACAACGATGCTCATGCCTTTGCCCTCGTCTCTGTCGAAACGCGGCTGAGGTCTGTTCTGCTCCTTCCGCACGACGATGGGGTGCTGTGGCGCTGACGGAAGCTTCAGTTTCTGCGGTTCGCCCTGGAAGCTAGCGAAGGCTTCCTCAACCTCCTTGACCGATGGCTCGTCCTCGAGTTTCACGAATACTGATTCCAGATGACCGTCCTTTACGTGAACGCGATTGCAGCTCGCGCTTAACTGAAAATCGGCATTCTGCACTATATTGCCGTCGAAAGTGCCCAATATTTTTAGGGCTTCAGCTTCCATTTTCTCCTCTTCCTTCGCAATGTATGGAACGACGTTGTCGATAATGTCTAGCGACGGCACGCCTGGGTATCCAGCGCCGCTTAAAGCTTGCATGGTCGAAACAATGACTTGCTTCAGCCCGAAGCTCATGAGCGGTTTCAGCGAAATGGCGAGTTGGATGGTGGAGCAGTTGGGATCTGTTGAGATGAAGCCTTTCCAGCCTCTTGCTTTTTGCTGGATTGTAATGACCGCTAAGTGTTCAGGGTTAACCTCGGGAATTAGGAGGGGAACGTCTTGCTCCATCCTGTGCGCTGATGCTTTGCTGAAGACCGGGTACAATGCTGCGAATTCTGACTCGACTGGACCCGCCAAGTCGCCTGGCAATGATGAGAACACGAGGTCTACGTTGCCCGCTTTTTCCACTGAGTCAACTGTAGTGTCTGCAACTGTCATTTCCGCGATTTCCTTCGGAAGGTTCGACTCCATGACCCAGTTGCATGCATCGCGGTAACGCTTGCCCGCCGATCGTTCTGAGGCTGCGAGCACCTCGATTTGGAACCACGGGTGACTTTGCAGTAGCTGGATGTATCGTTGTCCCACTGCGCCTGTGGCGCCGAGGATTGCTACTTTACGTTTCATTCCCATTGCCTATCGCTTCCATTGCCTTCTGAGTTGGTTTTCTTCAATAAAACGTTAATGGTTGCTATGTGTGAGTTAGGAGAGTCCGAGTACGTCCTCCATGCTGAAGATTCGCGGCTCGGTTTGCTTGCTTATCCATTCTGCAGCGTATACAGCGCCTTGCGCGAAAACATTGCGGGAAAAAGCTGTGTGTTCAATCCGTAGCATTTCGTATGGTCCTGCCACTATGAGGTCATGGATGCCTGGGACTCCGCCAGCACGTAACGCGGTTATTTCGAGTTCCTCAGGTTTTCGGGGGCTGATGCCTTCGCGTCCATACACAGTTTTTGAGTAGCCGCGGATTCCTGCGATTATTTCTCCGAGTTTTTTTGCTGTTCCGCTTGGCGCGTCCTTCTTTCCAGTGTGGTGAATTTCGTTTATGCTGAAGTTGTATTCAGGTGGGAAAGCTTTCAAGGCTTGTGCTATCTTGAATAGGATGTTTATGCCGACGGAGTAGTTTGGTGAGAAGACGGCTGGAACTTTGTTCTGAACGGCTCTTTGGACTTCGTGGTTTTGTTCTTCGGTGAAGCCTGTGGTTCCTAAGACTATTCGTTTGCCAAGGTTGGCGACGGTTGGTATGTTTTGCACTTCCGCTGCTGGCGCGGTGAAAGTTACGTAGACGTCCGCTTCCCTAACAGCTTCGGTTATTCCTTCGGGACCAACGATTTGCGTGTCGAAGTCGCCTAATGCCGAGTTCCTGGAGGCTCTTGCCTACAAATGGGTTGTTTGCTGCTTCTACGGCGCCGACCACTTGAAAGCCTTTAGCTGCGGCTTCGCGGATGATGGCGTTGCCCATCTTGCCCGCTGCGCCTGCCACGCAGAGCTTAAGCATACGTGAGTCCCTGCCAGAATCGCTCATTGTACAATCGGTCTTGAATGTTCACGTCGAAATAGTCTGCTATGGGCAGAAGGATTTGCGGGTTGGTCTCGTAGACTTTTCGGGCCGCTGCCAAAATCACGTCAAGTCCTCGTTGAGTCATTCTTCCAAGAGGTTGTCTGCATGGTCCTGACGGCATGCCGAGAATGTTCATTAGCGTCTTGTAGGCGAGAGGGTTTCTTGCCTTGCAGGTGGCTGGTCCAAAGTTGGTTTGTTCTGTGGTTTTCACGGTTACGATGCTGAAGAGTGGCTGTAAAGCCTGAGCAAGTTCCTTCGCTTCGTTCATTTTGCCGTCGAGGATGAAATGAACCATCGCTCCAACAGCACGTGGAGCAATGTTTGACACAACGGAAATGACACCTGATGCGCCGATTTCTGGCGTGGTCATCATGGCGAAAGTTTTGTCGTCGTCGCCTGAGAGTATGTCGTAATCGTCGCCGCAGAGTTTTCGGGTCAGCTTCATGTTCTCAAGGTCGCCTGTGGCTTCCTTGACTGTACGCACGTTCGGATATTGCTCATGTAGGATTGCGAGGTCTTGGGGTAGAAGTTGGGTTCCCGTTCTGCCTGGAATAACGTAAGGGATAACTTGGACTTCTGGGAATTGTCTTGCAACAGGTTCGACGTATTCCCGACGTATCTCCATGCTGCTGGGTCCGTTATAGTACGGGTCAACGAGCAAAACGTTGCGAATGCCGATGTGCTGGGCGTGCGCGGTAGCTTCTAAGGTTTCCTGTGTGCTGTTGCTGCCTGTTCCCGCTATTGTTACGCATTTTTCGCCAGCATCCTCTTTCGTTCTTTCAATGACTTTGTTGTGCTCGTTCCAGTCTAAAGTTGGGCTTTCACCCGTGGTGCCAACGGCTAGGATGCCATTCACGCCTTCGCGAACTTGAAATTCGACTAGGTTCCGCAAGCCTTCATAGTCTACGTCGCGGAGTTTCGTCATCGGAGTGACTAATGCGGTGTAGCAACCGCTGAATAATGTCATGTTTTTTGTTCTCCTGTGGAGCAAACATTGTCGTTGGGCGGTATTTAAGTTTTGCGTTTTAAGTAAAAATTTTACGATTTACGTAGAGAAAATGATGGATATGTAGTAAATAACCGTCTGCAAGTTATGTTTTCGTATCGCCGCTTGAGAAGCAGAGCGTTGTAGACTAACGATTACGCTTATTCGCTTACAGCGGGCTCTTCGATTCTTGATGCCTCGTTGGTGAGTTTTGAGTGTCTGTAAAATACTGTGTAGTGAAACGCAATGTAGGAAACTCCAGTTTTCAACCAGAAAATTGCAGCTCCTCCGAGTAAGGCTACTGAGGCGCCTATGATGAATGGCACTCCCAGCGCCCTGTAGATTTCACTTGTAATAATTTGGGCGTACCCCGCGAATGCGTATCCTTGAGATTCAACGTTGCCAGCTATGGAGCGAACGATTATGATTTTGTCAGGTGCAATCAGTTGTCCCAATGCGGCAAACACGAAAAGTAGCGTGATGATTTCGAAGCCCCATGCAAAGAAGGAAAGTATCATAGGTTTGAAAAGCATTCTCGGGTTTCGTATCAAAATCTTCATTCCCTCATGATAGTCTCCCAAGGCTTTGTTGATTTTCGCTTGAAGTTCGTTGAGGTGCCAGCGGTTTCTGCTAATTCGGGAGAGACCGCCGAATAATGCGGCTATTACTTTTTTCGCTCCTTCAAGCTTGAAACTGACCACAAGCAAGATTATCAGAGGTAAGGTGAGCAGCATCATTACGCCTCCGAGTGCAAGGAGAAGAGAGCCTTCAAGTGTGTAATTCAATAAAAGCAGAACTATGCCTAAAATCATGTTGAACAAATTGAATATGGCCTCGTACATGTTTTTGGCGACAACGGACGCCACGGCTTTGCCACTTTGTACGGCTGGGTCTTTGTTTAGCAGGTAAGCCTTGAACAGGTCACCTGACCATCCTCCAGGAATCAGGTTGTCCACGAATACTCCGACCCAGTATAGAATGGTCGTTTTGCGGAAGCTAAGGGATATTGACAGTGCCTTAAGGAGCTGGAACCAGACCAGAGTGTGGAAGGTGAGTGATATCATAACGCTGGCGATGGCTAGTGCGTATATGCCTACGTTTACTCTTTCGACAACTAGAATCAGCTCCCCTATGCCAACGAAGTAAAAAAGGTAGAGAACAAGCGCCGTGTACCCAAGCACGGCTGGGACAACTACCAACTTCAGTGATGGACTGCCTATTGGAATCTTATCAGTTGCCATGTGGAACCACGCGTGCTTCTACAAACCTTTACCCATGTAATACAGCAATCAGGGCACTAAAAGGGATTTTTGTCAAGATTTCTTGACTAAAAAACCAAAAACGTCCAATTTCCAGTCAAAGATTCTTGACAAAACATGTGTGATGCGTACCAGAAAATGGACTGACAAAACCAGAAAGTGGTCTGAATGGTCAGTTTGCATACACTATTCAGGAGGATCACTGCAAAAAATAACTGGTCGGTAAACGGGCTTAACCACTCGTGGCTTCGAAAACGTAGATGATGCAAAGCATCGAGTTTCCACTGCAAGCCTAACTTCAGGGAAATCGTGAAGCAGCCTAATCTCAATGCGCAATCTTTTTAGGGCAAACCAAAACTCTAGCCAACTCTACTCAGTCGAGGATTCGGGGTGACGAAAAATGAGCCAGTGGCACTCAAAGAATGCAAATGAGGCAACCCGTTCCTTAGACGTGAATGCGGAAACAGGCTTGACGAATGAAGAGGCAACCCAACGCTTAGCCAAGACTGGACCGAACAAGCTTGTTGAGGAGAGAGAAATCCGTTTCTTAGCAATTCTGCGCGAAGAAGTAACCGAACCCATGATTCTTCTGCTCCTCGCCGTCGGCGTACTCTACGGCATCCTAGACCCCAACATAGCAGACGCCTTAACAATAATCACTGTCGTAACAATCCTCGTCCTCGTCGAAGTCTGGAACGAGTACCGAGCCAAACGCTCCATAGCCGCGTTGAAAAAGCTGGCGTCGCCCACGACGATTGTTCTCAGAAACGGAAAACCAACCGAAATACAAACCACCCAGGTAGTCCCAGGAGACATACTGCTCCTGAAACCAGGACAGAGGGTACCAGCAGACGCCAGACTCTTGGACGCAGTCGGCTTGGAAGTAGACGAAGCATCTCTAACGGGCGAGTCGTTTCCCGCAGTTAAGGACGCCGCCTTGATTTTGCCAGCCGAAGCCAGAAGTAATGAGCAGCAGAACATGGTTTTCGCGGGAACAGTCGTTACTAAGGGAAGAGCAAAAGCCGTAGTCACAGCGACGGGCATCCAGACCGAGCTTGGAAGAATCGCGGGAATAACTAAAGAGGCGAAAGAGCCGAAGACGCCGCTGCAACTGTCCATGAAGCAGTTGTCCAAGACTCTGGTATGGATTGCAATTTTCTTCAGCATCCTCATTCCCGCATTGGAATTCCTGCGAGGCGGCGCCCAACCGACAACGCTTATCCTAACAGGTCTTGCGTTGGCGTTCGTCGTGATTCCTGAAGAGATGCCCATTATCATCACCATGGTCCTGGGCATCGGAGCCTACGCCCTTTCCAAGAAGAACGCGCTCGTCAAGCGACTTCGCGCTGCGGAAACTCTCGGCAACGTGACCGTCATTGCCACCGACAAAACGGGAACCATCACTGAGAGCAAGATGAGGTTGGAGAGCCTCTACTTCGACGGCAGAATCGTCCAAAGCCGAGATTTCAAGGAGAACGAGAGGGAAGCGTTGAAGACGGCTTTGCTTGCAAGCGACTGCCACACAAGATAGGCGCGTACGGGGCTGTGTTGAGCAACCCGATGTCTCAGGCGATCCTCGAAACTCTAAAAGGGCTAGGCATTGAAGTCTCGAAACTTCGGGAAAACTGGAGCCTCAAGGACGAGTTGAGTTTCGATAACAAACGCAAACTAGCTTCTTACGTGTACGAGTACGGGAAATCCATCATCATCCTGTCAAGCGGTGCCCCAGAGAACGTTCTCGCCAACTCAAATAGAATACTCGTTAACGGCGCCGAAGCTGAACTATCCGACGAAACGAGGAAACACGTTGCCGAAAGCATCTCGGCGATGGCGAAGTTGGGACAACGCCTTCTAGGCTTCGCTTACCGACGATTGACAGCTGCGGAAGAAGAGAAAAGAGAGCAACTTGAACGGAACCTCGTCTTCGTCGGCATCGTCGGCTTCATGGACCCTCCACGACCCGAAGTCAAAGACGCCATTGCTCAGTGCCAGAAAGCAGGAATAAGAGTCG
Source organism: Candidatus Bathyarchaeota archaeon (assembly GCA_963749465.1). Lineage (GTDB taxonomy): Archaea > Thermoproteota > Bathyarchaeia > Bathyarchaeales > Bathycorpusculaceae > UBA11855. Next base: position 377,494 of record CAVVMH010000006.1, read on the forward strand.
TCATGATCACGGGAGACCACCCGGAAACCGCGAGAACCATCGCCGCGCAAGTGGGGATTGACAGCGACAAAGTCCTCACGGGCAACGAAATCGTGGGAATGACCGATGAAGCCCTAAAGACCGCGTTGCGAGACACTTTCATCTTTGCCCGCGTGACCCCAGAAGACAAGCTCCGGCTCGTGAGGTTGCTGCGAGAAAACGGGGAAGTCGTGGCTGTCACGGGCGACGGCGTGAACGATGCTCCTGCCCTGAAAGAGGCACACATCGGTATAGCCATGGGCATTCGCGGAACTGATGTGGCTAAGGAAACGGCGGACATGGTGCTTGGCGGACGACAACTTTGCCACCATTGTTACCGCGGTCAAGGAGGGGCGCAAACTCTTCAGCAACCTCAAGAAAGGCGTCCGCTACTACCTCGCCTGCAAAGTTGCCGTCGTATCCATCTTCCTGCTTCCCATCGCACTCGGAATTCCGATGCCATTCGACCCTATCCAACTCATAATTCTGGAGCTTTTCATGGACCTTGCCGCCTCAGCCACGTTCGTGGCGGAACCCGAAGAAGACGACGTAATGAATAAGCCGCCAGTGGACCCGAGGGAGAAGTTCATGAACCGAAACATGCTAATCACCATAGCGCTGGGCGCGTTAAGTCTCTTCGCGGCTGTATCGGCAACGTATCTGTTCACGTGGTTCAACAACCCGAGCTTGGCGTACGCTGAGAGGCTGGTTCTTTCCCAGACCGTTGCCTTCGCCACTTGGATGGTGGGGCACATCTTCCTCGCGCTCAACTTCCGCTCCGACAAGGAACCACTGGTCAAGCTGGGGTTCTTTTCGAACAGGGTGATGGTTTTGTGGGCACTGCTTGCGGTTGTGACGTTGCTGGTTGGGACGAGCCTGCCGTTCGTGAATGAGTCGCTGAGAATCACGAGCCTTAGCCTCTGGAACTGGGCTCTGGTTGTCGGGGTGGCTTTTGTGGCGACGTTCTGGATGGAGCTGAAAAAACTTCTCAAGCGCTGACATCGATGCCGTGGGTTTAACCTTTTTAACTCATAAGCACAAAGTACTCAGCAGCGTGAGGAAGTTGCCATGCCAATAAAATACTGTGAAGCCCCAGAAATCAAGAAGCAGGTTGACCAGATAACCGAGGAACTCGAACTGTTCCACGTTGTCCCCCAGTTTGTTTACTGCGTGAGGAGCAAAGGCAGCAAAGCCAAGCGAACGATTGCGCGGATTCACGGGTTAGGCAGGCTGTGGCAGGACGTGCTCAACATTCCGCCATCGTACACGATTGAGGTTATCTCGGAGATTTACGACAAAATGTCCAGCGTGGAGAAAGAGAAAACGCTCATCCACGAACTTCTGCACATTCCAGGAGGTTTCTCGGGCGGTTTTCGTCCGCACAAGGGCTACGTGGAACGGCGAATCGTGGAGGATTTGTACTGTAAACTGCAGAAAACACGGGCTCCAAGAAGCTCAACCACTTTTTCCCCGACGAATAGGCATTTCTGTTGGTGAAGGTTTTTAAGGAAGAATCGCCCAAAACATGGAAAAGCAACGGAAAAACGGCAAAGTTTCCACTCGTCAAAAAACATCGAACACGAGATGCTCATTGAATGAAGCATGTTTTGAAAAGCCTGAAACACAACGGAATATACGTCCCACAATACGAGCTTAAAGGATTCAAAGTGAAGATTCAAGGGCAAACCATTCCGTTAACTGTGAAGAGCGAGCAGATGGCTGTGGCGTGGATAAGGAAAAGGCAGTCTGCGCTGTCGCCGCCTGACAAGGTTTTCATGAAGAACTTCATGCGGGAATTCCTGGAACAACTTAAAGCTGGAAAATCCGTCGCTTGGGATTCTTGGCAGTCTTTCGCCTCAGAATACGTGAAGAAAATCGAGAATCTGGAGGCAAACGACGTTTGCGACCCAAAAGCGCCGATTCATTCGGAGATTGATTTTTCTGAAATCGTCGACTATCTCGAGACAGGACAAACAGAACAAAGCTCAACTTGCTGCCGACCGAGAAGAAACGCCAAGCTGAAGAACGCAAAATCAAACGTGAAGAACTCAAAGCAAAAGTTGGGCTGTCGCTGAGGTTGACGGGCAAAAACTGGAAATAGCCAACTGGACGGCTGAGCCTTCGTGCCTTTTCGCTGGACGCGGCGACCATCCGCAACGGGGAAAATGGAAAGAAGGACCACGCGAAGAAGACATAATCCTAAATCTCTCCAAGGACAGCCCTGTTCCGCCTGGCAACTGGAAAGGCGTCGTCTGGGAACCAGACAAAATGTACGTTGCCAAGTGGGATGGACAAGCTAACTGGCAAAGTCAAGTACGTCTGGTTCTCGGACTCAGCGTTTCTCAAGCAGAACCGCGAGAAGGAGAAATTCAAGAAAGCCGAGATGTTGGGCAAGCAGATAGGGAAAATCGAAAACCACATTCTTCGGAACCTCGACGCCAAAGACGAGAACAGACGAAAAGTGGCGACGGTGTCTTGGCTTATCTTGAAGCCGAACATGAGGGTTGGCGACGAAAAAGACCCTGACGAAGCAGACACGGTAGGCGCGATTACGCTGAGACCAGAACACATCAAGATCGAAGGCGACACGGTTCACTTTGATTTTCTGGGCAAGGACTCGGTTCGATGGATTAAAGACGTGAAAGCACCACGAATCAGCCATTCAGGAACATTGAGGAATTCATGAAAACCAGCAAAGAACACCTCTTCGAAGGCGTAGATTCCAAGAAGGTTTCGCGGTTTCTCTCCGAAAAAATGCCAGGGTTAACCGCCAAGGTGTTCAGAACTTGGCGATGCACGGCAACTGTGAAGGAAGAACTGGAGAAAAGCGGCGTCACGAAGCAAGACCCCGATTACAGGAAGAGCTTCGCCGCCAAGATGGCTAACCTGAAAGTGGCTGAAGTGGCGAACCACAAGCGGAAAATCCCGCCAACCTTCGACGAACGCGTAGCCCAGAAGGAAGCCCGACTCAAAGAGCTCAAAGCGCAATTAGCTGAGAAGAAGGCGGAAGGCAAAGAAAACCGACGCTTCGGCAGCCAGAGTTGAAAAAGCAAAGCTTGACTTGGACTTGATGAAGCAGACGAAAGAGTACAATTTGGGCACGTCGCTGAAATCGTACATTGACCCGGCGGCATACGTGAAGTGGGCACGGAAAGTCGATTTCGACTTGGAGAAGTTCTATCCCAAGACGCTGCAGAAGAAGTTCAGTTGGGCACTGCAGACGCGGAAAAGCGGAAGCCGAGTGCATCCCCGCATGAAACTCACCGAAACCAAAGACGGCACGTTAATCGAGGTTTTCGTGAAGCCAAACCAGCCAAAATTCGAAGTCAAAATCGACGGCGACGAGATTCTCGTTTTCTCTACCGAAGAACCAGTTAAAGGCAAAGTGAACAAAGAAATCATAAAGGAACTCTCAAAACTCTTTCACGCCGAAGTGGAACTTATCTCGGGTGCAACTTCGAAACAGAAACACCTGCTGTTAAAAGGAGTTGAAAGAAGCGAGATAGAACGACTTCTTCATGAACAAAGCCACCAAACGCAGCAACGTCGAGACAGAACTATTCACTGAGAATTAGTCTTTCCATTATTGAGCTGAAAAACGCTCCCCAACTGACATCTTAATTTAAGGTCTTGTCGTAAACTGTAATATTCCCAACAGAAATACTGTGTTTATAAGTAAACTGACCAAATGTAGTGATGAAACAAAAAAATCCAAGAGGGAGGTGCAAAGAAAAAATGAAAAGTTTCAGAAAAAGCACTAGAGGATTGTCGCCAATATTCGCTACTCTAATTCTCATCGCCATCGCAGTAATCGCAGGCATAGTCGTCTACATGTTCACATCAGGAACCATCGCTTCAATGACTGGAGGCGGCACAGCAGGACAAGAAAAAGCAGCAATACAAGGCGTCAGAAATCAGATCAGGGAAACTGCACCAGTAGCATTAGTGCAAAACACTGGCGGCGTCGCAATAACCATTAATGGCTATCTCATAAAAGATGGGTCAGGAAACATCGTTATGCAGGACGCTACGGGGCGCAAACTTTTCAGCAACCTCAAGAAAGGCGTCCGCTACTACCTCGCTTGCAAAGTTGCCGTCGTATCCATCTTCCTGCTTGCCTATCGCACTCGGAATTCCGATGCCATTCGACCCTATCCAACTCATAATTTTGGAGCTTTTCATGGACCTTGCCGCCTCAGCCACGTTCGTGGCGGAACCCGGAGAAGACGACGTAATGAATAAACCGCCAGTGGACCCGAGGGAGAAGTTCATGAACAAAAACATGCTAATCACCATAGCGCTGGGCGCGTTAAGTCTCTTCGCGGCTGTATCGGCCACGTATCTGTTCACGTGGTTCAACAACCCAGACTTAGCGTACGCTGAGAGGCTGGTTCTTTCCCAGACCGTTGCCTTCGCCACCTGGATGGTGGGACACATCTTCCTCGCGCTCAACTTCCGCTCTGACAAGGAACCACTGGTCAAGTTGGGGTTCTTATCCAACAGGGTGATGGTTTTGTGGGCACTGTTTGCGGTTGTGACCTTGCTGGTTGGGACGAGCCTGCCGTTTGTGAATGAGTCGCTGAGAATCACCAGTCTTAGCTTCTGGAACTGGGCTTTGGTTATCGGGGTGGCTTTTGTGGCTACGTTTTGGATGGAGCTGAAAAAACTTCTCAGGCGCTGACATCGATGCCGTGGGTTTAACCTTTTTAACTCATAAGCACAAAGTACTCAGCAGCGTGAGAGAGTTGCTATGCCAATAAAATACTGTGAAGCCCCAGAAATCAAGAAGCAGGTTGACCAGATAACCGAGGAACTTGAACTGTTTCATGTTGTCCCTCAGTTTGTTTACTGCGTGAGGAGCAAGGGCAGCAAAGCCAAGCGAACGATAGCGCGAATTCACGGGCTAGGCAGGCTGTGGCAGGACGTGCTCAACACTCCGCCCTCTTACACGATTGAGGTTATCTCGGAGATTTACGACAAAATGTCCAATGTGGAGAAAGAGAAAACGCTCATCCACGAACTACTGCATATTCCTGGAGGTTTCTCGGGTGGCTTTCGTCCACACAAGGGCTACGTCGAACGGCGAATCGTGGAGGATTTGTACTGTAAACTGCAGAAAACAAGGGCTTCCAAGAAGCTCAACAACTTTTTCCCCGACGAATAGGCATTTCTGTTGGTGAAGGTTTTTAAGGAAGAATCGCCCAAAACATGGAAAAGCAACGGAAAAACGGCAAAGTTTCCACTCGTCAAAAAACATCGAACACGAGATGCTCCTTGAATGAAGCATGTTTTGAAAAGCCTGAAACACAACGGAATATACGTTCCGAAATACGAGCTTAAAGGATTCAAAGTGAAGATTCAAGGGCAAACCATTCCATTAACTGTGAAGAGCGAGCAGATGGCTGTGGCGTGGATTAGGAAAAGGCAGTCTGCTTTGTCGCCGCCTGACAAGGTTTTCATGAAGAACTTCATGCGCGAATTCCTAAAGCAACTTAAGGTGGAAAATCCGTCGTTGGGATTCTTGGAAGTTTTCGCTTCAGATTACTTGAAGAAAATTGAGGCTTCCGAGGCAAATGCCGTGTGCAACCCGAATAGCCGTTATTCATTCTGAGGTTGATTTTTCTGAAGTCGTCAACTATCTCGAGAAAGACAAGCAGAACAAACTCATCCTGTTGCCAACCGAGAAGAAACGCCAAGCTGAAGAACGCAAAATCAAACGTGAAGAACTAAAACAAAAACTGGGTTACGCTGAAGTTGACGGACAGAAATTGGAGATAGCTAATTGGACCGCAGAACCTTCATGCCTTTTCGCGGGACGAGGCGACCATCCGCAACGTGGAAAATGGAAAGAAGGACCAAGCCAAGAAGACATAATTTTGAATCTTTCACCTGACGCCGCAAAACCCGAAGGGTGGAAGACCACGTGGGAACCGAACAAGATGTACGTTGCCAAATGGATTGACAAACTGACGGGCAAAGTCAAATACGTCTGGTTCTCGGACTCAGCGTTTCTCAAACAAAACCGCGAAAAAGAAAAATTCAAGAAAGCCGAGTTGCTCGGCAAGCAGATTGGGCAGATTGAAAACCACATTCTTCGCAACCTTGACGACAAAGACGTGAACAGAAGAAAAGTGGCGACTGTGTCTTGGCTTATCTTGAAGCCGAACATGAGGGTTGGTGACGAAAAAGACCCTGACGAAGCAGATACCGTGGGCGCGATTACGCTGAGGCCAGAACACATCAAGATCGAAGGTGACACGGTTCACTTTGATTTTCTGGGCAAGGACTCGGTGCGGTGGATTAAAGACGTGAAGGCACCCGAAGCCGCAATCAGAAACATAGCGGAATTCATGAAAACCAGCAAAGAACACCTCTTCGAAGGTGTTGATTCGAAGAAGGTTTCCCGTTTTCTCTCAGAAAAAATGCCAGGCTTAACCGCGAAGGTATTCAGGACTTGGCGCTGCACAGCAACCGTAAAAGAAGAATTGGAGAAAAGCGGCGTCACCAAGCAAGACCCCGATTACAAGAAAAGCTTCGCCGCGAAGATGGCTAACTTGAAAGTGGCTGAAGTGGCGAATCATAAGAGGAAAATCCCGCCAACCTTCGACGAACGCGTAGCCCAGAAGGAAGCACGGCTCAAAGAGCTCAAAGCGAAATTAGCTGAGAAGAAGGCGGAAGGAAAGAAAACCGACGCTTGGGCAGCCAGGGTTGAGAAAGCAAGGCTTGACTTGGACTTGATGAAGCAGACGAAGGAGTACAATTTGGGGACGTCACTGAAATCGTACATTGACCCTGCGGCTTACGTGAAGTGGGCACGGAAAGTCGATTTCGATTTGGAGAAGTTCTATCCAAAGACGCTGCAGAAGAAGTTCAGTTGGGCGTTGCAGACGCGAAAAGCGGAAGCTGAGTGCATTCCCGCATGAAACTCACCGAGACCAAAGACGGCACGTTAATCAAGGTTTTCGTGAAGCCAAACCAGCCAAAATTCGAAGTCAAAATAGACGGCGACGAGATTCTCGTTTTCTCTACCGAAGAACCAGTTAAAGGCAAAGTGAACAAAGAAATCATAAAGGAACTCTCAAGGCTCTTTCACGCCGAAGTGGAACTTATCTCGGGTGCAACTTCGAAACAGAAACACCTGCTAGTAAAAGGCGTTGAAAAAAACGAGATTGAACGACTTCTTCATGAATAAAGCCGCTAAACGCAGCAAAGTCGAGACAGAACTATTAACGGAGAATTAGACTTTCTATTATTGAGCTGAAAAACGCTTCCCAACTGATATTTTAATTTAAGGTCTTGTCGTAAACTGTAATATTCCCAACAGAAATACTGTGTTTATAAGTAAACTGACCAAATGTAGTGATGAAACAAAAAAATCCGAGAGGGAGGTGCAAAGAAAAAATGAAAAGTTTCAGAAAAAGCACTAGAGGATTGTCACCAATATTCGCTACCCTCATTCTCATCGCCATCGCAGTAATCGCAGGCATAGTTGTTTACATGTTCACATCAGGAACCATCGCATCAATGACTGGAGGCGGCACAGCAGGACAAGAAAAAGTAGCAATACAAGGAGTAGATGTAACTGGCAGCTAATCTAGTGTCTAGCTCAGAATACAGGTAGTGGAACAGTTACTATCACGTCTGCCATTGTCAAAGATGCAAACGGCAACATTGTTGGAACACCACTAGCCACAGGAGGCGCACTTGATGCTGGCGTTTTAGCAAACATACCTTTCACAGTTCCAGCTGCAGCTCACAGTAGATGCAACCTACACAGTCACCCTAGTTAGCGGTAAAGGCGGAAGTTTCGTTTCTCCAGCCTTCGTAGTTCCAGCAGCCATAAGCGGTTTTTATCCGCTAACCTTTTTCCTTTTCCTTTTTTATGGTAATGATATTCCATTTAGGCTTTGCTCAGGGGCATCTCAATAAATGACTCCCTACCCTTTCAAACGTTTCTAACGTAATCTAATGGTTATTGTTACTGAAATTCTAATACTGGAAATCTGGACATTAATTCGTGGCTTTCACACAACAAAGTCACACGGAACAATGACTAAGCTAATTTTGAGATTTTCCTTACACGGGTTAAGAAAACCCCTGAAAAACTTTTTGATGAATTTGAACGAGTGAAGACGCAAAGCCAAATTTCGCAGTTCCAAAACTACCTTTTGAACGATTACATTTCGCCAAAAAGAGACGAGAAGCTGAAACCAACAGCGCGAGAAGAATCTTGACCCAGTTCGTGCATTCTTGATTAGACATCCATAATGCTTATTTCATATCGCAATATTCACGATAGGCAAGAGGTTGGCAACACTTGATTTGGAAAAACCGAAAAAGAGAACAAGAAAAAGAAATGGAACAAGAATGCTTTGATAGAGTCATGAACCGATTGAACAAATACCCGAAGAATGTTTTGACGGCATACATCGCCAACTTTGCAGATTTAAGCAACGGTTCAAACGATGAGAGAATCATATACCTGTGCAATCAAGAGATGTTCAATGCTATAGAAAACCTCAATCAAAAGTATGAAAAATCAATCAAGGAAAAGGCTTAGAGACCGTTCTGTTCCAAAACTTCAGGTCAAATCTCAAATTCCCCAGCGTTAAACAAGTAAAGCGGTCATATTCTTACGGATTAATGAATTGGGCTGCAAGCTCGCTGAGGACTAGAGTCGTTAAGGTTTATGTTTTTCTTCGAGTTCTGCGGCTTTCTTCATCAGCCTTCGCTATTTCAGCCTCATCTATGTCGCTTTTGTTTTTTATTTTGATGTGCCGTAAGCCCTTCCCTGTGCCTTCCAGCAATGGTGAATCGAGTTCTGCTCCTCTGAAGAAACCAAAGTCCACATGGTCTTTGTAAATGATTATCCAAGCAAGGTTTTTGCCGCCAAGCAGGTAAGTTATGTTTCCCCACTTAACCGTTTCCACGACATCAGGAAGAGTCTTTTTTGCGAGCGACCGCAGCTTTCCTATCAACGCTGCAGTTTCCTCATCTAGACCGCTAACAATTTCTTCAACACTCGTTCCCTTGTACTTCCGCGTGTATGACATCTCCAAAACTGCAAACTAACGCACGATGCGACTTCGTTTTGCCTCGAGCTTCTCCACACCGGAGACAGACCCGAGATAAACAACATCAGCCAAACCAACAAACAACCCTGTTTCAACAACGCCAGGAATCATCTTCAACCGCACCTCCAAACCTGCAACATCAGCAATCAACCCAAAAACCACGTCAACAACCATGTTTCCGTTGTCAGTTATGACTGGACCAAGCTTGCCTTTCCCCTCCCGCAACACAGGTTTTCCACCCAATTTCACGATGCGCTGTTGCACGACTTTCTCGGCAAATGGCAAAACCTCCACAGGCACAGCTTGACCATTTTCACCGAGAACCTTCACCCGCTTGCCAACATCACCGATGATGACGTTCATTCGTGACGCAGAAGCCACGATTTTCTCCCTCGCCAACGCAGCACCCATACCCTTAATCAAATTCAAGTCAGCATCCACCTGATCCACACCATCGATAGCCACGTCAATTTCGGGATGCTCTTCCAACGTGGTAACTGGAATTCCATGCTTCACCGCCAACAAAAAAGCCTGTGTGCTTGTAGGAACCCCTTTCACGCTGAGGTTCTCACGTTTTATTCTTTCACCAATAGCTTCAATGGCAAAAGCAGCTGTGCTTCCACTTCCCAAACCGACAACTGCGTGATCTTTAACATGTTTGACAGCTTCTAAAGCGGCTTTCCGTTTGATCTCTTCAACTTGCTCAGGTTTCAATTTCCATCTGTCCCAGCTTGTCCAAAACTTTCTCCACTTCGCCTCTGATTTGCTCGATGCGCTGTTCCGCTTCGGTTTTAGCGCTTGGCTTTTCAGGTTCTGCTTTCTTCCGCTTCTTCGGCTTCTCACCTTCGCCCTCAGCTTCTTCCATCTCTTCTTCCTCGTCCGCTTTCTCCTTCTTCTCCGAAGCACGTTCCTGGGTTGGAAGCTGCACCTTAATCTCCTTAAGCGGTTTCACATCGATTCTCGTTCGCAGTTCCTCAACTTTGCTGCTTAATTCTCCGAAGCGTTCACTGAAAAGCTTCATCAAGTCTTCTTGCATGCCTTCAAGCTCATGTAACGCCACGATTGTTTCATCTTTCGCGATGGAATCCTTCACGGTTCCCATCCTTGCCTTGTACGTTCCAGCGAGACGTTCACGTTCCTGCTCGCTGATCTTGCCTTCAGCATGCGCTTCATAAAGTCGCCTAATCGCATCGCTGAGGATTTCGCGTTCCAAATCAAGAATACGCAGTTCATCCTTCGCGTGAGAAGCATCACCACCTTGAACGCTTTTGGTGATTCTAAACGGTAACCCGCTGAGCTTCGGTTCAGCTTCACTCTCAACTGGTTTCTTGGGTTTTCTTGTGCGTCTTCTCATGCCGAAGATGACGATTGCGCAGGCAAGTATCACCACTGACGCGATTAGCGCGATGGTTGCAGGGTCGTTTAAGTCGCCGAACGCCAATTGAATCCTCTGTATCTTGATTGCTTATGATGTATATATAAATTATAATACCCGTGCTAAGCCTTGTTCTGGACAGTAACTCCAGAGATTTCCGCACTTCGCCCGAACACTAGAAGCCAATGATTTGGGCGACATTGTCACCGTCTACTTGGTTGAAGGGTGAATAACTTTCCCAAAGATCTAAGCCCAATCTTCATTTTTCTGGCTCAATGCTACTTTAGTGTGCCGTTGTTATCAAAGCTCGGTTGTTAGAGGCGTAACACAGTCACAGACATTTATGAATATCGACCTGATGTAGGTAATAGACGACAAAGCATCTATCTAATGGTATTAGGAACGGGATCATAAAACGGCGACTTTGGATGTGCTTGAACTGACCGTTAAGTCTAAATCGAGGAATTACGTATGTCATATTGGAATGCGAGGTTCCACTGTCACGGAGCGCCCAAATCCAAAAAAGGCTTCAGAAAAGCACTGAGAGAACCTCGTCTTTCCGTATAAGGCGATAAAAAGGAGAACAAGAAATTGCGTTTACCTAAAGCAGTGAGCAAGCACAAATCCGTAATCCTAATGCTGCTCGGCTTGTTAGCCTTCATAGTATATCTAACATCCTTCGTTGGAATTGGCTCGCTTTTTGAACTCATTAGTCAGCTCAACTTTCAACAATACTCTCTATACTACTCGATTGCGATTGCAGCACTTTTATTGAGCGTCTTTTTTGATTCGATGATATGGCACAGCCTGCTTCAAGGACTCGACGTGAAGATGAAGGTGAAAAAAGTGTTCCTATACAACTGGATTGGCAACTTCGTGGAAATGGTAATTCCATGCGAAACTGTCTGCGGAGAGGTTACCCGAATATACCTTGCCAAAAAAGAAACCAACCAAAACCTCGGAACAACAGCTGCACCCATCATAACTTCAAGAATGCTAAGCACTTTCGTTTATACTGGCGGATTACTTGCTGGTTCGATAATTCTTGTTGCCACTCAGAAAATGCCAATCTACCTGTTGGGCACGTTGCTTCTTGTTTCGGTTGGCACGATTGCTATGATAGGTGCGGTACTTTATCTTGCTCTTAAAGAAAGTGCCGCGGAAAAACTGGTCTCAGTCTTCATGGTTTTTGTGAAGATTGTCACTAAGAGTAAAACTAAGCAGGAGCAGCAGAGAGAGAAATTACGGGTCTCGCTTTATTCATTCAGCGAAGCTTTCAGAACCTACAAGAAACGTCCATTGCTTCTGGTGAAACCGATTATCTACGCTGTCGTGGCCTGGGTTTTCACGTTACTTGTGTACTTGATGGTGTTCTATTCATTAAACTTCACCGCCATATCACTAGTTAGCTTGGCAATGGTCTACAGCGTGTCCTCAACGGTTGAAACGCTTACCGCAGGTTTCCCTGTTGGCGCGGTGGAAATCACAATGATTAGTCTTTATTCAGCGCTCGGGGTTCCCATCGTCATCGCAGGTGCTGCGACGACTCTAACTCGGCTTTTGACTTTCTGGGTTCAAATAATGGTCGGTTATCCTGTATTCCAATTTACGGGGCTGAAAAATCTGTTAAACGGCGGTTTCTCAGAAACGCTTCTTGAAACCTAGTTCTGTAATTGCCTGCTTCTGTTCTTCACACCAAAACTATAGCCCTTAGCATTTCGAGTTTCACGATATTCTTCTGGCCCTCGGTTCAGAATCGTGAATAGCAAACATTCTTTTGGTGAGTGAGCTGTGCAGTCAATTATTTCTCGAAAATTTCGCCTTCGCTCTTTGATGCTTGCTTCGTCATTTTCTTGATGAAATCTTTAATGTCTTCGGCTTTCCCGTAAACAATCACATGACTGTCCTTTTCTGGTTTCACCATGAGATTTGATTCGTCGGCGAGCTGTTTCAGCTTTTCCGGGGGTAGGCTGGTTATAGGTGTGACGCGAACCCATTTTTGGTCGCGGGGTAGACCAGGAACGAATCTGGATTCTTTTTCTTGGTTTGCGGATTTCGGTTGACCACATACGTCGCAAGAGGACCCCTGCAGCCGACGAAGCCACTCGTCAATCCGCTCCGAGGGAAAACATTTCTGCGCTTCGGTTACAAGGTAAGCTTCGACGCTTGCCAAGTACTGTTCGATTTTCGGACCAATCTCGCCTCTGCCTTCTTCGGCGGCGTCAATGAGCCTAATCATTGTTTTGGCTGATTTCAGGTCGCTCATCACTGTTTCAGGTGTGGTAAAGCCTTTTTTTCGGAGTTCTATGATGATTTCTTCCAGAATCTTCCATGTCTCGGAGTAACCCATGTTCGTTGCCTCTATATGCTCGTGGATTAAGCTGCTAGAGAAGTTTGTGTTTCCCAAGCTATAAGGCTTGACCGTTCAAAACTTACTCGTTTACACGTTCATCGTCGTAACGGGTTCCAAATCTTTGCAAAAATCGCAGTTGTCAATGTCCAACGTTGGGTCCAAGTCCTTGTGGATTTTGCATAGATAACCCTTAGACCGCAGTGTCTTACAGATTCCGCAGAACCACGCTAGGTTACTCTTCGATTCGTTGCCGCCGTTCATAAGAAACTCGGCGTGCTTTGCCACCGATGACGTTATGTCCGTATCATTCCACATGTCAAGCGAGTTACCGCGAAGTTTCTTCTGGTAGAGGCTTATGGCGGGCTGGCTTATTCCAAGAAGCTTCGCTACCTGGGCTTGGTTCAAGCTGTGCTTGTTCATAAGTTCTGATGCCACCATGGCACGGACAGAAGGTAGAGCGCATTTGACTGCGACTTCACAAGGGGTCATCAATTTTCGGTCGCCTCTTCTGTGTTTGTTGTTTAAGGTATATATGTTTTATTACTAAGGTAATTTTCTCGGGAGGCAACCAACCTATAGAAAAACGGCATACGTTATGGCACGCTCACCGAATTTGAGAAGAAAACCAAAAAACCCGCCAAAATTAAAACGTGACTGCTGACGATTCGCTCCACGCGATCACGTCAGGAACTACAGACTATAGCGCCCTTGCCCTCAACTTTGAAGGAAAATACTCCAGTGAAGGCGTTCGCCAGAAGCTGATTTCGCTTGGCTTATTGAAAGAACAACAACAGCATCACCAGAAAAAAGAGCGTTGTTGTTCTCCTAAACTGGATTTGCCCGCTGAGCTTCCAACCATCGAAAAGCGTAACCCTTAATCTTCACGAACTAATAATAATCAACAGTCTACGATTCTCGAGGGAGAGTTTAGAATTGTCTGAGGATAAAAAAGCTCAAATTAAAGAGGCAATAAGGCAGCTTCACGCCGGAGTACCACCTGAACAAGTTAAAGAGAAGTTTCGAAGCGTCTTTGAAGGCACCGACTCCTTGGAGATAGCCAAGATCGAAGAGGAACTTGCCAAGGAAGGCATGAAAAGAGACGAAATGCGCAAACTCTGCGACGTCCACATGTCCATCTTCAAAGAACAACTCGAAAAACAGATGCCTAACATGAAGCCCAGCCAACCCATCAGCATCCTCATGGAAGAACACAAAATAATGCTCCAACTAGCGGAGAAACTCATTTCACTCGCAAACAAAATCCTCAAAATCAACGATTTACGCTACGTCACTGAAGAAATCCACCAAGTCGAACACGTAACCGAAGACTTCACAGACTCAGAAAAACACTACCTGCGGGAAGAAAACGTGCTCTTCCCAATCGTCGAGAAACACGGCATCACCGAACCGCCAGCCATAATGTGGATGGAACATGACCAGATACGCGAACAGAAAAAGAAGCTACAGCAACTCATAAAAGACGTCAACGCTCAAAGCTTTCCAAGATTTCAAGGGCAAACTCTGGGAAACCGCCAAAGCCCTAAGCGACCTGCTCGCCAGCCACTTCTACAAGGAGAACAACATCCTCTTCCCAGCCGCCATGAGCGTCGTCACCGAAGCCGAATGGATAGACGTAAGGAAAGAGTTTGATGAAATCGGGTACTGCTGCTTCACACCGCCCGAACTGACGGCTACTGCTGCTGCCAAAGCAAAAACCGCACAAACACCAGTACCCGCAGGCGTATTAAACTTCGAGACTGGAAACCTCACGAAAGAACAGCTAGAAGCCTTGCTAAACACTCTGCCAGTTGACGTCACCTTCGTTGACGCAAACGACACCGTACAGTACTTCAACAAGCCCGACAAACGCTTCTTCGTACGCACTAAAGCCGTCATCGGCAGAAAAGTCGCACTCTGCCACCCCGAAAAAAGCCTCCACATCGTCGGCAGAATCGTCGAGTCGTTCAAGACTGGCAAGAAGAATGTTGCCGAGTTCTGGATAACCCTCAACAACCGATTCCTCCTCATCAGGTTCTTCGCGGTGCGAGACGGCGACGGCAAATACTTGGGCGCGATTGAAGTGGTGCAGGACTTGACGGATTTGAAAAAGCTCGAAGGTGAAAGACGCCTCTTAGACTGGAAAGACTAAGCAACATCCCAACTCGCTCCAGTATTCTCTAACTAATCATCCTTAGGAAGTTGAAAGATGAAGCTCGAAACAGTCAAATCCGAAGGTTTAGCTCACCGAAGTTACTTCCTATCCGACGATGAAGAAGCCGTAGTGGTCGACCCGCGACGCGACTGCCAAATCTACAAGCATCTAGCTGAAAACGCCTGCGTCAAAATCAAGTACATCCTTGAAACCCACCGAAACGAAGACTACGTCACAGGCTCCCTTGAGCTGCAGAACATGACGGAAGCCGAGATTGGCCACAGCAAAGCGTTGGCGTTCAAGTACGGCGAACACTGCTTGAGCGACGGCGACAGCCTCAACGTTGGCAGCTTGAAAATCAAGGTTTTGCATACACCGGGGCACACAAAGGAATCACTGTGCTACGCAGTTTACGCTTCTGGAAACGAAAAAGAGGCACTGATGGTTTTTACGGGCGACACGCTCTTCGCGGGTTCAGTCGGAAGAACCGACCTTTACGGCAAGAAACTGCAGCCTAAGCAGGCATCGGAATTGTACGTGAGCCTCCGCGAGAAATTATTACCGTTGGGCGACCATGTGCTGGTTTATCCTGCTCACGGCGCGGGCAGCGTGTGCGGCAACGACATAAGCAGTCAAGAGCCGACTACCCTCGGGTACGAGAAGAAGACGAACCCGTATCTCCAGCTTGACAAGGAGGCTTTCGTTAAGCGGGCTTTGGGCGAGGAGATGGTCGTGCCCAAGTATTTCAAGAAAATGGAAGAGTACAACCTGAAAGGTCCGCCGCTCTTAAGCGAGCTCGCGTTTCCCCGACCCATGAATATCGCTGACTTCGAAGACCACATGAAAGAACCCAACATGCTCGTTGTAGACACACGCAACCCGTACGCTTTCGCAGGCAGCCACATTCCCGGCTCACTGAGCATCTGGCTGGGCGGAACGAGTGTTTATCCCGGCTGGGTCATCCCACTCGACCAATACATAGTCTTCGTGCTTGAACGAGCAAGGCGACATTAAGCAGGTTGCAGCTCGTTTTCAGCGGTTAGGTTTCGACAACATGTGCGGTTACCTCTGCAAGGGCATCAGCGAGTGGCAGGAGGCTGGCAAACCGATAAGTAGTCTGGGCACCCTGTCAGTTCAGCAACTCAAACCGAAACTTGAGAAAAAGGAAGTGCTTCTGTTGGATGTCCGAGAACCCAGCGAATGGAGAGAAGGCTACGCGGAAGGCGCGAAAAGGATTTTCTTCGGAGACCTTGAAGAGAAAGTAGGGTTCGCTACCTAAGAACAAGCCCATCGCGGTAACGTGCTCCGTTGGCAACCGCTCCAGCATCGGCGCAAGCATCTTCAAGCGAAAAAGCTTCAAAGAAGTCTACAACGTGTTGGGCGGCATGAACGCGTGGGAGAACCTCGGGTATCCGATGAAAAAGAATGACGCATGAAATTTAGAGCTTTTCAGATGGCTTGATAACTAGCTAAAGTTCCCCACTGATAGCTTGTGGCCCACTGATGAAGCGGGCAATTTGCTACGCGAGTATATAACAAAATTTAAATGTTACTATAGTCAGACTAGTCGCCTAATTGGTGAGGTTTATGAGCCTTGGATGGAAGGAATGGAATCGAAGCGACATAAAATATGGAATCATAGTGCCTATCGTTGTGGTTTTGGTTATAGCTGGGCTTTCTCTGCTCAGTTCATCCTTGAGAAGCGGTGGAGGGATGAGCGGCTCTTCAGGAATCGTTATTGGCATCATAAGCGAAATAGAGGAGCTTGCTATTACCGTCGCGGTTCCATTGTTGCTTGGGCTGGTTTGGAACCGATGGGCAGGTGGGGCCTCGGGCTTTCTAATGGGCACCGTCTGGTCGATGTGGTATGCTGTCAAGTACGGCCTGTACACGGGGTCTTTCCGCACCGGTGGAGGCATTAACCTTGGTCCAACCCTGTTGGGCTGGGTTCTTAGCGCCATGCTGATAGGATACATGGCTGGAGCTTTGAACAAGCGCTCTGAGAACTTGCGGAGAATGCTTATCGTTGGAATGGCAACAACAGCTGTAGGCGGGTTCTTCCTGCTTGGAATGTTTCAGCTTTCGCCTTCCAACGTCGTGCCTTTCGACTTTACTGGATTTGCGATTAATGTAGCGACTCGAATAGCTGCAGGAGCAATAGTTGCAGTCATAGCCAAAGTTTTCATGTGGTACGGAGTTGCTCTACACAAGACATAATCCGTTCATAGGGCATGATAAGATGAGTCTAAATGAGGCTGGAAATGGTGAAGGGACGCATGCAACTAATGGGCAGTTTAGTCCAGTTTTACGATAATTATTTCATAGAAAAAGAGGAAATGGTAAGGCGTAGAAATTGACAGTAGTATTTGATTTGAACAAACTTGCAGAGTTTTCTCAGAAACAAGGCTTGCTGAGTACCATAGAAGATCGTCGCCCAGTGAAAAAAGATTTGTTGAAAACCGCAAATTTCAACGTGGTGCTGATTTGTCTGGAATCCGGTCAAGAGATACCTTCACGTCCTGAACCGTACGGCGTGTGCTTCTATGTCATAGACGGTAAAGGAACCTTCTCAGTGGGCAACGAGCAAGTTGAATTGACCCGTGGAGGCTTGATTTTTGCTCCAGCAAATGAAGCCCGAGGAATACTGAGCAAAGAAAGACTAACGTTGTTAGGCATCCAAGATCCCCATTAGAGTTTATTCTTGAAAAAAACGGTGAATGTGACCTATGTTGACGCCTCCGTTCTGGAAGAGAAAGTAGGCTCAACTCCAGTTTTACTTTCACGCTTTGTTGTACGTTATGTGGAACGTGGCTTGTCCCCCAGGTGGAAAAATAAAGAACACTGTGTAGCTTTGAGGAGTTGACCCGCCGAAGGTTTCTTTGAAGGGGGTATCACCACGTATTTGAGAACCAACGCTTCGCATATCACTCAAAATCGAATACAGGTCCTCGGACATGCACTTGTGGTCGTTTCCTTCATCCCAGTAGCCTTTGTAGATGTATACGTCAGTCCATCCGTTGGCGCCTCCTGGCATTTTGGTGGCGTTTATCGTCAATTGCCAATTCTCATTTGCGCCTGTCCTGAACGGTATGTAAACGGTCGACACTGTACTGTTCAGAAACCTAAGGCAATCATTTGTCCCGCTGACAACAAAATCCATTTCTTCCGTGGCCTCTTGAGGTGGAGTAAAATATGACTCGAGAAGAAAAACAACTACCAAAGCACATACAACTATAGCAACAACTGAGCTCAATACCTTCTTATTCATTTTTCACAGCCTTTACTTTGTTCTGTTTCCGACAGGTCTTCTGTCTGATCGAGCGATTTCCGACTATCCAGCGCTCATTAGATAGAATGCTATAATAGCTTTTTGTTAAAGCGTGTCCGTTCATGCGTTCCGGCTCACAGCGCAAAAAAACGCTTTAACGAATTTCAAACTTGAAAAACGAACAAGATGGTTAGGTTATTCGGAGTTACTCAAGTTGTGCTTAAGCCAAAAACAATCCTTTGTTACATAACAATATTTAAATATTTACTTTCCCTATTCTTCTAATGTCCTCACAAATAGACAGCAAGAATAGGTTCAAAGCCAAAATCTTCAAGGCTCTCTCAGACCCAGTCAGGCTTGACATACTGGACTTTCTGCGTGACGGCGAAAAATGTGTATGCAAGATAGTTCCTCACGTGAAGCTCATCCAGCCAGTAGTCTCTCGACACCTAAAAATCCTAAAGGACTGCGGAATACTTAGAGACAGAAAAGAAGGAAACAGAAGACTCTACTCAATAACAGACCAACGTATATTCAGAATTATTGACGGCATAACACCTGAACTTGTCAACACATTCACAACAAAAATGCTCGAACAGATCATGTAGACTGCCTGAAGAGCACAACCAATTTGGAAGACGCAATCAATGGATTACCCATTATGCGAACGTGAGAATTGCATAAACTGGAAAAAAGGACGTTGCGCCCTAAAAGACCCGGAGAAAGAGGGAGACTCCTGCCTAAACTATGAGGATTCAATGGATTCGCTTAGGCTAAAGGCAGACGCAATAAGAGGAACACTTGCGTGAGCACTTCGAAGGCATTATACAATCTGCTTTGAATTTAGCCCTCGCCGCAAGCTAAATCCGCCCATGGCATTAACGTAATTCTCTGCGTCTTTAATTGTCTTGAAGGGACCATAAATGATATCGTATTTGGGATGAGTTTCTTTAGTCGGCTCTGTTTCTGACTCGAAAATCTCTGGTTTCACTTTTTCCTTCAGTCCAACATATATCCCCAAATTCTAAGCCTCCACTTCTTTTTGCAGAGAAATTTTCAAGTCTGAGCTTGTTCAGCAACTAGTTTTTGGACTCTTTGTTCGATTTCGTCTCTGATTTCTCTTACCTTTTCAATCGGTTTGCCTTTCGGGTCTTCAAGCTTCCAATCAACTGTAGGTTTGAAGAAGGGTCCTGGGCATATTCCTTGGTCATTGCAACCCATTGTAACGATCAGGTCGGCGTCTTGTGCCATCTGGAAGGTGAGCAGCTGTGGCTTATTCATTGAAATGTCAATGCCTTTCTCCATCATTGCCTCTACTACCACTGGGTTAACCTTGTCGGCGGGCTTGTTACCCGCACTTGAGACTACTAGTTTTCCTTTTCCGTAGTAGTTTGCGAAGGCTTCTGCCATCTGACTTCTTCCGGCATTTTCAACACAGACAAAAAGTATGCGCTTCGTGGGGCATCGCCAAAATAGAGGCTTTAACAACGTATTTAAATATGTTGTTGCTTTTCACGTATTCTGAGGATAAAATGCCCTCTTCAAAAGTAGATAAGAGATTGAAGCGGTTGGCGGAGTCAGGCATCTGTTCGTGTGAGAAAGCTTCCGAATACGCAGTCGAGTTGAAGGAGTTAGCTGAAAAGAACATAAGCAAAGAAGGCGCCCTAAGGAAAGGCAAGTTCTTCAAAGCTCTTGCCGACACTACAAGGCTGAGAATTTTGGGGTTACTGACAGTGCGGGAGCTGTGTGTCTGCGAAGTGATGGTGGCTCTGGATTTAACGCAACCGACGGCTTCTCATCATCTCAGAATTTTGGAAAATGTTGGATTGGTAAAGGATCGAAAAGAGGGAAAATGGGTTTTCTACAGTCTGCATGAACCAGCTTGGACTATGAGTTTGCTGCAATTGGATTTGTCGAGCGCCTGATTTTGAAACAACATATTTAAGTATTTGAATACGTTACTCACATCATCATTAAGCTGGGAGTGGAACAAGTGGAAACTAATGAAGAACATGCGGAACATGTGAAGGAAGAGCTCTCTCTTGGTCTGTGGGAGAAGTACTTGACAGTATGGATCGCAATATGCATCGTTGTAGGTCTGCTTGTTGGAAAGTTCGTCCCTGCTTTCGGCGAATTGATGGACTCTCTCAAATTTGCGAGCTTATCCATCCCCATAGGAATACTTTTGTTTTTCATGATGTACCCGACCGTTTTGGGCATTCGATTTAGCGATGTGAAAATGGCTTCGCGAAACCCTAAACCCCTTTTGGTAACTCTAATTGCCAACTGGGTTGTGGCTCCAATCATTATGACCGTTTACGCTAATTATTTCCTTGCTGGGAACCCGCAATACATCGCAGGAGTCATACTTCTTGGTTTGTCGCCGTGCACCGCTATGGTTATGTGGTGGATGCTGCTCGCCAAAGGAAACATGGCTCAAGGCCTAATCAACACCGCAGTGAACGCATTGTTTATGCTGGTTCTTTACGCCCCTCTAGCAGCACTATACCTGGGCGTCAGCAGCATTCCAGTGCCGTGGGATCTGATAGCCCTCAGCGTTCTAGCTTTTATCGCGCTTCCAGTGGCCTCTGGCGCCTTATCCCGTAGACTCATTATTCGGAATAAGGGTGAAGAATGGTTCAAGAACGTGTACACTGCCGCAGTTGGCAAAATCTCCATAGTCGCTCTGCTTTTGACGCTAGTAGTGCTTTTTTCTTTTGCTGGACAAACAATTCTAAACGACCCCCTTCTCGTGGCTTACATTGCTGTTCCGAATTTGCTACATTACGCTACTATGATTGCGTGGACGTATCCTCTCGGGTATTTCTTGGGATGGAAATACGAAAACGCCATTGATACAACACTAATCGGTAGCAGCAGCCATTTTGAGGTGGCGATAGCTGTTGCAGTCACACTATATGGAATCGGGTCAGGAGCGGCATTAGCCACAGTTATTGGTCCGTTATTTGAAGTGCCCCTGATGCTGTCACTAGTCTGGCTCGGACTGCGCACTAGAAAATACTTCCCACGAAAAAAGTCCAAAAAAACGGTCGAGACAAAACCTCAGTTTTGAAATCAGTTCGGCGTATGGTGAAGAGGAATGAAGACTTCAGATCAAACAACCAAAAAATGGGGCACATGGAAGTTGGGCGACGTAATTCTTGGAGTTGTTATTCCGACAATCGTAGCTTTGCTTATTGTTGGCGTTTCAATGGTTTCAACTCCATCCCTAATAGGACTAAAGTATCCCCTGTTGGAAGCTATCGTTATCGTGGGCGTGCCAATGCTGATCGGGTTAATTTGGAACCAGTGGGCAGGCGGAGCCTCCGGATTTCTTCTCGGTAGCCTCTATGTGTTATATTATGCTGATCAACTTTACGCCGCTCAAGGCAGGAGCGATATTAGTCTACTGGGCAACCTAGTCAGCGCTATGCTGATAGGCTACATCGCAGGAGCCTTGAACAAACGTTCAGACAACTATCGAAGAATGCTTGCGGCAGGAATCATATCTGGAATCATGGGATCTTTATTGGTCGTTTTCGTTGGTCAGTTTTCGCCTATTCTGGGAGAAGCAAACGTACTTGGCATCTTGCTTACCTTCTTGCCGCGTGTACTTTCAGGCATAATAGTGCCATTCATAGCTAGAGCGTTCTTGAGGCATGGAGCACTGCAAAATAGACGCTAACGATAATCGCAACGAGAAGTTCGAAAAGCTTATTTTTCTTTAAGAGGCTCGTAAACCAATTAAGATTACTTGGAGCTCTTCTATTCTTTTGTGGCTTCAAGCTTGATGCTTTCAAGCGCGATTCCCTGGTACTGCCTTTCGCTTATCTCTTTGTCTTCTGCGAGAATCTTTACCTTGAAACCTGCCGTTTCAATCTTGCGCAGATAATCCTTTTTTAGCAAGGCCCCGGCTACACAGCCAGAAAGCAATTCTTTATCGTTCTTTTGTTTTTCGCTGAGTTCTTTTAGAAGGACGATGTCGGAAAGATAGATTTTTCCGCCTTTTCTCAGTACTCGATACGCTTCATTGAATACTTTGGATTTGTCTGGGGCGAGATTTATCACACAGTTGCTAATAATAACATCTATTGACTCGTTTTCAACAGGTAGGTTTTCGATGTCGCCCAATCTGAACTCAACATTAGCATGACCATACTTTGTGGCAATTGATCGAGCCTTTTTTACCATTTCTTCTGTCATATCAACTCCGATGACTTTTCCCGACTTGCCAACTTTCTTTGCGGCTAAGAAAGCGTCAAATCCTGCGCCACTGCCAAGATCAAGCACGACATCACCTTCTTCTATGCTGCCGAGTGCTGTTGGATTGCCGCAGCCTAAGCCTAGATTAGCTTCGGGAACAGCGTTCAGTTCTTCGTCTGAATATCCAATGCTTTTGGAAATTTCTTGTGCAGCGTCCTGGTCATTACAGCTGCAGCTGCAACAAGAACAAGATTCGCTTTCGGAGGCTATTCTGGAATAAGCTTGTTTTACTGCCTTTTTTACATCTTTATCCTTCAAATCATGTGCACCTGCGTGAAGTAAGCCATAACATATTCACGTAGTTAAATCTATTGTAATAAATTGTGGCTTACTGTAGAAGAAAGCAGGCAAAATGTCATTGTGTAAACTCCGACCTTTTTTAGCGTTCGCAGTCAAAACAGACGTCACTGTCCCTATTTGTCCAGAAGTTCTTTCCACATTTCGGGCAGACGGTCTTCCGAACCAGATTCTTGTTTTCCTGCGCCACTTGCGAATTCGTTGAATTGCTCGTGGGAAAGCTTATTGCCCTGTTATGGCAAAGAGGTGCACAGGCTGTACAATGAAGTGTACTACAAGTGCTCCCGCATTTAGCTGGGTTAGCAACTGCTGCCTTTCCATTTTGAAATAAGAAAACGCCGTTTGGGCAGAATTCGACGCAGCGCGGTTTTCCAGTTTTAGCGCAGCCATCGCATTTATCGGAAAAAATTATTGGAAACCATGGACCATCGGAATTAAACAACGGCATTCACCTTACCTTTAAAGAAGATCATCATTGTAACCATTCTCTACAAGCCTCTTCTTTACTTCTTGGTTTTCTAGCCCATTTTCCAAGTTTGTTTCTTGTAAGTTTTTTTTCATGTCTGAGTTATTCAAGAATATTCACCTTCAGCTCACAAGGACCTCTGAAGAAAACCTACATTTCAAATCGCTCTCGCTGCATGAACTAGTAAGAGATACTATTTCGGGTTCTTTTCTATGTGTCGTTTTTCGGCACCATTTTTTGAACGCTCTTGCTCAAGTTTTCGTATTTCACAGAGATGTACGAAAGAAACCGGAAATCAGAATTACAAGGTTCTGCAAACTTAAGACTTGGTTAAGCTTTGGGTTCTTTCAGCTTGTCGATTATCTTTTGGGTTTCCTCTTCTGAGGGATGCGTGATAGCTTGAGCGGGGCATATATCTTCGCAGCCTCGACAGAACACGACGCATGCGTTGGGGGTTCTTACGACTGTTCTCTTTTCTCCGTCTTTCTCCTCAAATTCGAAGACACGATTGTGGCAGTAATCTACGCATTTCCCGCAAGTGACGCACTTCTCGTAGTCTATCTTTGGAGCCCAAGGTATTTTGTTTCTTGGAACTCCTTCAAATTTTTCTTCCTTCAAACGTGTCGCTTCCTTGCGTCATAGTGCTTTCTTTGTGTCGGCAAATATGCGTATCAATAACAATATTTAAATATTATTATAGCTTTTGGAAATAATCGCCGACGAACAGGCACCCACGAAAAGCCTAATCTGGCATGCGCTACAAAAATACACAGCTTTCAAGCTTCACGCGCATCACCGATGTGAAGTATAATAGAAAGCTAGCGTGCCAGGCAAACAATAAACAAGCATTGAATATGCGATAACATATTGGACTGATAGATATGAGCGACGATTTCTATCAAGAAGTAGCTGACAAGTTCATCTTCAATGTAAAGAAGGGTTTACTTTACACCGAGGACGATGTCTGGGCTAAGATTAAGAATTGCGAAGCTCAATTCGGTGTTACAGACTTCCTTCAAAGACGAGGGGGAGATGTTACATTTGTAGAACTCCCCAAAAAGGGAAGCACTGTAAGACGAGGGGAGGAGATCTCCAATTTCGAAACAATAAAGGCAGTCTTGCCAATAGCCTCTCCATTCTACGGTATCATCACAGAGGTCAATACAATACTTAATGAAAAGCCTGAATTGATTAACCAAGATCCTTATGGGGAAGGCTGGATAGCCTTAATCTCACTCTCCCATCTTGAAGAAGATAAGCAGTACCTTATGACAGCAGAGAAATATTTTGAATTAATGAAATCAAGGATTAATGAACTGAAGAGTAGCAAAAGAGAGGTGTAGGATATGTCTGATCCCTTCCTTATCATTCCCTGCAGTGGCATAGGAAAACCATTTGGCACCATCAGCAGAGAGGCAACATATTGCGTTGTCGAAGACCTGAAGAAGGGAAAGACAGACACCATCTGTCTCTCCCTCTTAGTATCGGGAGATGAGGATGCTATACTCTCGGTCAAATCTCATGGATGCATCGCCATCGACGGCTGCCCTAATGAATGTGCGAAGAAAAGCCTTGAACTCTCAGATGCTAAATTAGTCGCAAATTTTAGAGTAGTCAACATTCTCAGGGAAAACAGGAACCTAAAACCTAAAGAGGTAACCTTTCTTGATGAGGATGGACGAAAACTAGCTCGGATATTGGCTAAGAAGATTGCGGCAAAAATAGATGAATTGAACCATAAAGGTGTTGTTTCATGAGTGACCTTGTGATAGGAGTGGTCTCCTGCAGTGGCGAATGTTGCGTTGAAGGGACTATCTCCAGGATAGCGACTCGTTTTGTATTGGAAAAGTTAAGACCCGACAATACAGTTACTATCTGTCTCCCTCTCTTCTCAATTGGAGAGCAGGGTGAGCGGATGTTCGCCAAGGAATATCCGACAGTAGCGGTTGAAGGATGCGAGAAAAGATGTGCCCAGCGTGCTGTTGAGAAGTTCAGTGGAAAGATAGCACACTCAGTAGTAGTCTCCGACCTACTGAAAGAATGGGGCGTGAAGAATACCGGTTCAAGGCGAGAGCTAAATCATAAGGGAAAAAAAGTGGCTATGAAGGTGGCTGCGGAAATTGTTGCTACCATGAACAGTATTCCTTTGCAAGAGGTAGATGATGGAACATGACAACATACCAGACAACAGTAATTTGGAAGGGTGGTCACGTAGGAGAGATCAAGGGTGGAAACGGCGCGCAATTTGATTTCTCGGCTCCAGCGGCATTATATGGCCAACCCAACGTGCTTACCCCTGAGGATGCGTTCGTGGGAGCTTTGAACATGTGTTTCCAATTGATGTTCATCTGGATCGTTGAAAAAATGAGGATTGATTTAGTTTCTTATGAGTGCGAGGCGGAAGGCTTCGTTGAGGAATTGCTGGACCAGACGTCGGTTTTCAAAAAGATGATACTTCGACCTAAGATAAAAGTTCGTAACTGCGGAGAAAAGACGGTGAGACGTGCTTTAGCGTTAGCAGAAAAGTTCAGCCTTATAGCTCAATCAATAAAAGCTGAGTTAGTAATCGAACCCGAGATAACAATCTAGCCATTCAATATGTCCAGAAAGAGAAAACTTTCACGTTCTCTCTCTCAAATTGTTTCTCAAGGAATGCTTTGACTTCATCCTCATCCAAGTTAGGGATTCCATTTCTGTCTTTGTGAAAAGGAATACCCATTTGTCTGAGGGCGTTGCCTTTGGCAGTGTCTATGAAAATATAGTAGCGCCTATCATGAAGCATTATGAGCTTGATCGAGGTGAGTTCTTTGTTTGGCGAAAAGCCGCACTGTTCAAGAATAAACACAATTGAGCCAGGTCTCTTTTCGCTGACTAAGCGTTTGAATTCGTCCCAAGCTCTGACCCTGACATGACCGTCTTCCATTTCATATTACCTGCATTTTGACCAATGTAAGCCTTAGGAGGTCTAATGTAATTTCAAATCGGACTATTGTGCCTCATGTACCTAAAACTATAACAATATTTAAATTTTATTATGTGATATCTTCCAAGAAGTTAAACGGGAAGTGATAGCTAATGCCGAACGAAAAGAAGAAAAGTTGGAAGGAAACACAACGTGAGAGACAAATGAAACAACAGCGACCTGAAGACGGACATCAAATGCAGAAAAGGAGAGATGCCAAAAGCAGACCGCGAAAATTTCCCATGGGAAGAATATTCTCAGGAGTGGCTCTCATCGTTTTGATTCTAACAGCTTATGGAATGTGGCAGTATACTGAAGGACAAAAACCTCCAACATTCGGTGGTGGAGAGAGTATTTCTCCGGAAACGGTTTCCGCACCCGACTTCTCCCTGACTGACATAAATGGAAGCCAAGTCTCTCTTAGCCAATTTAAGGGAAAAGTAATAGGACTACATTTCATGGCTGTTGGCTGTCATGGGCAAATTAACCCTATAAATGAATACCAACTCCCTCACCTGAAGAGCGTATGTAACAACCTGTGTGGAAAAGAACCAGCAGCTTTTCTGACAATTGCTGTAGCAACATGTGAAAGCAGCGATCTTGATGTGCTACGCACGAAGTATGGTGTCTCCTGGATTTTGGGAAACGACTATGACGATGGCGCACTAGACATTGTTAATGCCTATGGGCCTCATGAAATCGGTGATGGGTCAGTTGTTCTCGTGGATAGGGATTTCAATATAGTGCAGGTGTACACTCAAGGCGTCTCTTCTGAGAGGCTTTCTTCGAGAATGAACGAGCTTTCAAAGGCATGACAGAAGAATGTTCGAGGAGTACGCTGGCCTATTCGTATTGGGAATAGCGACATTTCTTTCGCCTTGCTCAATCGCTTTGATTTCGGTCTATTTGGCATATGCAACGGGAATTGGCAAAAGCACTTTGAAGGGTTTCGTAATCGGCAGTAGCTTTGCAGTGGCTATGTGCCTGGTTTTCTTTTTCCTCGGCTACGCTGTAACCTCTCTTGTTCCTTTAGAATTGCTTAATTATCAGCTATTTCTTGGTGCATCAGGGGTTCTTCTCATTTTCTTCGGAATCAACAATCTGGGTTTTTTCAAGAAGATTGGGTTGAAAACTGGAATCGGAAGCTCTGTAAACGAACGCGCCAATAGTCTGAAATTGAGCGCACTTACACGCTTTTCCAAATACAACTACGTCGTTAGCTCTTTCCTCTTTGGGCTAGTGATTTCTGTGGCTTTGGGTCCATGCTCGCTTTCTATCGTCTTGCCCGCCGTTCTCTTAACGATGTTTACTGCCCCGACTCCTTTCCATGGAGGTCTGTTGCTTCTTATGTTTGGTTTAGGTCATGCTTTGCCAGTGATTTTGCTGAGTACTGTGTTGGCGACTACTCGGAAGATGATTAGCCAGAAAATATCTGAAAAGGGCGAGTGGTTAACCAAGGGTTTTGGAGTTGCTTTTCTCGTGATTGGCATAATCATTATCGGATATGCAGTGGGGAGTATTTTGCTGTGAGGAAGAATAAACTGAAGGTTGAAGCCTTTTTCCCTTTTAGCTCCTGCGCATGTACTTACGCGCCTTTGATGGAGAAAATTGGTCGAGTGACTGCAAAGTTTAATGATTCTGTGGAATTCCATATGAAATCTACCAAGTCAAAAGAAGCTCGTGAATACGGCATCCAAGATTCATGCGTTATGGTGGACGGTGCGATTAGGCTCTCTGCAGACTTTGATGAAAAAGAGCTTGAAGAAGCAATCATCAAGAGGAATTCAGGGAAATAACGATGTTCATGGAGTGTTTCTTTCCAGACGTTCTTTGTAAGGTTTGTTACGATCAATAAACCGAAAGAAAAAGGAATTGCTGTTTTCCGAAGACCTTTTTTTTCTTCTTCTCCTACAGCGCCTCATTGGCACTTTCTTATTCAGAACTATTCTGGTAGAAGTAGTGCGGACAAAATCTCTTTCAACGGCGCAGTTAGAACCTCTACTGGTTTCTGCATAGATTTGCTAATGGGAGCCAAGTGTGCTATTGACCTGCGGGTTCTACTCTTGCAGTTGTTGGTCTTCCTCGGTGGCTTTCATGGTCTGCGCCATCCTCGGCGTCTTCGAACCTGTCTGCGGCGACAACAGCTCCTTCACCAGCTTATACTGTCTTTCGTACACATGGCAGTTCTTGCTGTGGAAAATGAGCTTGCCCGTTTCCAACGCGAGGTCTCCGCGGCTGTTAATCTCCTTCACGAACGCCTCGTTAAACAATTGCAGTCCCGCGATGTTGGCTGGCAAACCCGCGTAGGCGTCCCATGACCTAAAGTAACATGTTAGGTGCATTTTGCCTTCGAGGATTTCGGTATCGATGAGGCTGAGGCATGGAGGTTCGTGGCGTTCTTTGCCGCGGAACTTCTTGATGTCGTCGGGTAATCTTACAACGAGGGTGACTTGTCTGTCCCGCTGCTCCTGCACGTAACGTTTAACCGCCTCTTCCACCTGGTCCACGGGTTCCCGCAGCCTGCTCCCATACGTGTACGTCTCGTCCTGCTTCTCCCCACACCACAAATACGTTAACGCATACCATTGCACATACTTCATATCGCAAGGAGCTTTATCACTAACGAGCGGTCGGTTCTCAGGATGTAAGATCTCAATGGACAGGTTGAGCTTTTTTGTGTCCGTTTCCTCCGAACCGTAGCCGACTCTGAAAACGTCGCCCTCGCTCCAAATGTGGTTTAACGCTTGGAACCACGCGTCTGGACAATCAAACGCCGAGATTTTAACATGCTTCACAGCCATCGCTCCCTAAGAACTGTTCCTGAACGAACCTTTTCAGAGATTACTCTGGAGTATTTCACAGATATAAAATTTGGCGAAGAGTTCAAAAACTGAAAAGAAGGGAGTTGTTGGCTTGTTTAGTACGGGGGCATTCCGCCCATACCACCCATACCGCCCATTCCACCCATGCCACCGCCCATACCGCCTGGAGGCATCGGAGGCATTTTTCCACCGCCTTTGACCGCGATGAGGTCATCGATCTTCAGAATCATGTTTGCTGCTTCCGTGGCTGACTTGATGACTTGCAGCTTCACGCGGAGTGGTTCGAGAACGATTAGGTCGCACATGTTCTTTATCTTGCCAGTGGTGACTTCGATACCGAAATACTTGCCGTCTGGTTCGTCGTGTTTAGCTCTAAGCGCCACCATAACGTCTATCGGGTCTAACCCTGCGTTCTCCGCCAAAGTCAATGGGACTACTTCCATGGCTTCTGCGTAAGCTTCAACTGCTAATTGTTCGCGTCCACCAACCTTAACTGCGTAACTTCGCAGGGCTTTCGCCACTTCTGCTTCGGGTGCGCCGCCGCCAGCCACTATTTTTCCGTCTTCAATAACGTTTCGAACAACGCATAAGCCGTCGTGCAACGAGCGTTCTGCTTCGTCGATTATGTGAGTTGAACCGCCCCTAATCACTATCGTGACTGCTTTGGGGTTCTTGCATTCTCGCACGTAAATGAGTTTGTCGTCGCCGATCTTGACTTCTTCAACTTTCTTGGCTTTCCCCAATGCGTCCGCGTGGAGGTCTTTGAGGCTTGAGAGGATTTTGCCTCCTGTAGCGCGTGACATTTTTTCCATGTCGCTGCTGCTTACGCTCTTAACTGCTAAGATGCCACTCTTCGCAAGGAAATGCAATACCATGTCGTCTATACCTTTCTCGCAGAAAAGAACGTTAGCGCCTGCTTTGCTCACGTCAGCCGCCATCTCCTTCAGCATTCGTTCTTCTTCGTCCAAGAACCGTTGCATCTGGTCTGGGCTTTCAATGTTTATTTTCGCGTCGAACTCGGTTTTCTCAATCTCGAGCTTCTCGTTAAGCAACGCGATTTTGGCGTTCTCGATGAGTTTGGGCATTTGTGAGCTGGCAACTTCTTTGTCGATAACCATTCCTTTGACGAGTTCTGTTTCGTCAAGGCTTTTGCCGCTCTTTTTAACAATCTTGATGAGGTCGATGTCGGCTTTGTACTTGCCGTCAACTTCCTCGGATACCTGTTTCACCGCTTCTACGGTTAGTTTCACAAACGGTTCTGAAGCGACGACGTTGCTTTTGCCTGACAGCGATGTTGAGGCTATGTTTCTCAGAGTTTTGTCATCGGTAAACTTTACTGGAATCGCTATTTTATCCAAGACTTCCTGTGCTTTCTCAGCAGCTTTCTTGTAGCCTTCGATAATCGTTAATGGATGAACGTTCTTGTCGAGGAGCGCTTCGGCTTTAGACAATAACTCTCCAGCCAAAACCACCGCGGTCGTCGTCCCGTCGCCAACCTCGTTATCCTGAGCTTTCGCAACTTCCACGAGCATCTTCGCCGCGGGGTGCTGCACATCAAGCTCCTTCATTATGGTTGCCCCATCGTTGGTTATGGCTACGTCTCCGAAGCTTGTTACAAGCATCTTGTCCATCCCACAGGGACCCAAGAGTGCTCTTCACGGCTTCAGCCACGATTTTGGCAGCCATTATGTTATTCTTTTGGGCGTCGCGTCCGGTTGTTCTACCCGTTCCTTCTTTTAATACTATGACTGGTATGTTTGATCCACTTGAAGACATTTTTTATTCACCAATTTCCTCTGTACACGAATACGTTGAATTCTAAACGGAACAACTAACGCGCGAATATAAGTTTTTCCCAGCGGATAATGGTTTACTATTCTGATTTGACGATGTTGTATCCTGACGCTTTGCGAAGCCTGTTCATAACCGCCAACCCCAAGCCTTCGGCGGGCACGCCCTCGGCGATTATTACGTCAACGCCTTCCTCGTCGAACTCTCTTAACAGCCTGAACAGGTTCTGAGCAATGGCGTCCAGGTTGAAGCGGCTGCCCAGAGATTTGACTACGTCAGCCTCATACTTCGCCGCGGTTTCATCCGTAGCCAAAACTCCCACCCTGTTGCCCATACGTGTGCATGAAGCGATCAAGCTCTCGAACTTTTTCAATGACTGCTGGTACAGAGCCCTCGACGAGAACTAGTTTCGCGTTCGGCGCGTAATGTTTGTGTTTCATTCCAGGCGACCTTGCCTCAGCAACTGCTAATTCCTTCTCGGCTGCGACGAATGGGTGAAGCTTCACGTTGCCAAGCGACCTTCTTCAGCGCTTCGAAGGGTGTTCCGCCAGGACGAAGAACCAGAGGCGGGTTGACACTAAGGTCCAGAACGGTTGATTCCACACCGATGCACGTTGGACCACCGTCCAGAATCGCGTCTATTCTACCGTTCAAGTCATCGAAAACGTGCTGGGCGGTAGTCGGGCTTGGCTTACCCGCTAAGTTCGCGCTGGGCGCGGCAATCGGGCACTGGCTTTCTCGGATTAAAGCAAGAGCAACTTTGTTCTTCGGCATCCTAATGGCAACGGTGCTTAAACCCGCAACCGTTACGTCGGGAACAATCTCCGACCGTTCAAGAACCAAAGTCAGTGGCCCAGGCCAGAACCGCTTCATCAGCAACACAGCTTTAGGCGGAACATACTTCGCAAGTTTGTAAACATCATCAACGTTTTCCACGTGAACGATTGGTGGATTATCCAAAGGACGCTTTTTCGCCTTGAACAGCGCTAGAACTGCTTTGGTGTTTAGCGCGTCTGCCCCTAAGCCGTAGACAGTTTCTGTTGGAAACGCCACCAACCCGCCTTTCTTTATGAATTCGGCTGCAACTCGAACTTTTGCCGCCTCTGGTTTCAGCGGGTTGACCTTCAGGACAAGTGTCTTCTTCATTTCTCGATGCCACAAACTCAATGCGTAATCCGGTTCTTAAATGGTGGAGTCAGCTGTTTCGACGAGACTGAACGAGAGTTATTACGTATCTTGAGCACGACTGAAGTTTCAACCTGTCTTTCAGGAATGTTCCAGTATTCTCTAAGAAGCCTGTTCTTCTCCTCTTTCGATACCAACCTGAACCCATGTTTCTCGTAGAAGCGGACAGCCCACCAAGCGGTTTCCCAGGTGCCAACCAGAACGTCACTGGTTCGAGCTAAGCTTAAGAGGTGGTTTAGCAGTTTTTCGCCTATTCCTTCTCTTTGACGGCTCGTAAGCACGTACGCGTGTCTAATCAGCGTGACGTCTCTTACCTGTTGTATGCCCATCACGCCGACGAGGATGCCGTTTTCTGTCCAGCCATAGAATCCCACTCCGTCCTCAACCTCTTGCCTAACCTCGTCTGCGGGCATGTACGGCTCTTTCCAACAATCTGTAGGGATAACGCCTTTGTAGGCTTGAGCCGCGTCGTTAACGACTGTTAGGATGTCGTCAAAATCAGCTGGCAACAGCCTGCGAATCATCTTGCTCCGCCAAGTTTCGCTATCTTGAGGGGAAAGTTCATGCTCCTGTGGCTTCTTTCTCTCTTTCGCCTTCATGTTTCCTTCTTCATCACTTTTTCGATAAGATGCATGAAAAACGCTTGGGCTTGCATCTCGCTTAACTTGTCAAGGTAAACGGAAACGAGCGCGATTTTTCCTTTCTTCGCTGCCACGTACTCGGCGAACATACGGGCAGAAACCGCGTTCTTATCGCCTAAGAGCACAGAGGAGGAGACTGGACCAAGCAAGTCTTTAGGTTTTGGGACAGCAATCGCAAGCGTTCCGAGTTTGTCTTCTCGTTCACTAAGCAGGACTAGGCAGGAATTGTTGGCTTCCAAGTAAACCGCGAGAAACCTCGTATCCTGCTCGACCAGTTCTTCTTTTATGACTTTGGCGCGGTCGGCTTTTGCCGCTTCGAATGTCCTGTCCCAGTGTTCCATCCCGTGTCACTGTTGGTTCTATGAGGCAACAGCTTAAAAAGACTTCACCACGCCGCAATTTCGATTGAGATAGGCAGTAAAAGGTCATGCGAAACGGTGGGAGGTTGCTCGTGACCAGACTTTTTCCTTTGGAACTTCGACTCCGCGTTACCCAGCTTTCGTCCAGATGATATTTATAGCCTGAACGCTTCACTTCTCTATTCATTTTCACGAAGGGGAGGCGACAACACGACAAAAAAGCGAGCAGCAACAATTCTGCGGATACTGCAGCAGACACTGACACTGCCAAAATGGGTTAAATCTCGAAGAGACTCGTTTGAAACGTTAGTTACCACGATTCTTTCCCAGAACACAGCGGACATGAACACAGCCAGAGCCTTCGAAGCCCTGTCGAAGAGGTTCGAAATAACGCCCGAAGTCCTCGCGAAAGCCGAACTCGGCAAAATTGAAGATGCAATACGCATTTCAGGCTTGTACAAGAGCAAAGCCAAAACAATAAAACAAGCTGCAACAACCATCCTCGAAAAATACAACGGAACACTCAAGCCCATATTGTCGTTGCCGCTTGAAGAGGCAAGGAAAATCTTGATGCAGTTCCCTGGTGTGGGACCGAAGACGGCGGATGTTGTTTTGCTGTTTTCGGCAAGTCAACCGACCATCCCTGTTGATACTCATGTGAATCGCGTGGCGAAGCGGCTGGGCTTTGCATCAGAAAACGGGGACTACGAAGCCGTCCGTAAGAGCCTTCAATCACTTTACGAACCGAGCCAATACTTGGCGGTTCACTTGTTGCTCATAGCGCATGGACGAAGATACTGCAAGGCGCGAAAACCACTGTGCGATGAATGCCCAGTTAGCCTAGAATGCCCTTCTAAGGGGTTGTGGAAGCAGCCATGATTGACTTGCCCAAAGAAGTCGTTCCATACTTCCCATACACCAGCGTGAGACCGTTCCAGGACAAATTCATCAGCACCGTGCACAATGCCGTTGAAGAACGTCGTTCGGTTCTTATCGAAGGAAGCAACGGCTTAGGCAAGACAATTTCCGCTTTGTCGGCGTGTCTTCCAACCGCCATCGAGAAAGACCTGAAAATATTATACGTCGCTCGAACCCATCGGCAGCACGACCGAGTAATAGAAGAACTCAAAGAAATCTCCAAGAAACAGCCCGTTTCTGGCATTTCTCTCCGCGGACGCAACGAAATGTGCCTCAACTCGGATTCCTTCGGGCGCGGTGTTGATGCTAAGTCGCTCATGGAAATCTGCGAGATGCTGAAAGCCAAAGACCGCTGCGCCTACTACACGAACATGGAGGAGTATGCGGAGGATTTCATGCAGGTCAAAGACCAAATCACTTCTTGCCCTCACAAAGCCTCAGAAATTCAGCAAATCTGCCGAAAAAAACACATTTGCCCCTACGAACTGGTGAAGGCAGCATTGCCAGAAATGAACGTAGTAGCGTTGAGCTACCTATACGTTTTCGACCCAGCCATCCGAACCTCATTCATGAAGCATTTGGATTCTTACTTTCAAAAAGTCATTTTGGTCGTTGACGAAGCCCACAACCTGCCCGACACAGCCATCGAAATCGCCAGCAGCAACCTGACATTGTTCGTGTTAAAACAGGCGGAACTTGAAGCAAACAAATACGAACATCAAGACATCAGCGCGTTCGCCAAACTCATGCGAGAAGAAGTCGAGAAACTCACCGAGAGCATCGGCAAAGAAGCCATAATCGCTCCTGAAACAATCATGGAAATAGTGAAAAAGCAAGGCAGCATAAGCAATCCCCGAGACTTCTTCGAGCACGCCCACGAAGTTGGGAGTTTGATAAAGAGGAGCCTGCTCTCCGAGGGCAAGAACCCACGCTCCTACATCCACGGGTTAAGCGAGTTCCTCCTAAAGTGGCTGGAGACGTTGGGCGACGAATCCTTCGTGAACGTTGCCAGCAAATATATGACACGCGAGAAGGCAATGACTGCGAAGCTTGAGATAGTGGCGTTAGACCCGTCAAAAATCACGCAGCAGGTTTTCTCGACGGCGTACTCCAGCGTGGTCATGTCGGGGACTCTTCAGCCCTTGGAAGCCTTCGCTAGGATTACCAAACTTCCAGAAAATACCGTGCAATTGGTTTTGCCCTCTCCATTTCCAAAGGAACATGTGCTGTCCATGGTTTGCCTAGGCGTCACCACAGCCATGGAGAAGCGAACCCCCGCCATGTACCAGATCAATCATACGAAGAATAGGCGAAGTGGTGGAGAACACTCCCGTAAACACCGGCGTCTTCGTCGCCTCATACGATGTGCTAAACGCGTTAATCTACGAAGGATTGGACAAAGCATTAAGGAAGCCGTTGTTCCGTGAACGACGCGGTATGACGTCGAAGGCAAACGAGAGAATGGTGTCTGAATTCAAAGATTCTTCTAAACAAGAAGGCGCAGTCTTCCTAGGCGTTCTAGGCGGACGCACCTCCGAAGGTGTAGACTTCCCTGGGAACCAGATGAATTCCGTTATCGTCGTCGGCGTGCCATACGCGGAACCCACACCCCGAGTCAAAGCCCAAATCGAATATTTCGAAAAACGGTTCCCCAAACTCGGTCGAGAATACGGATACATCCTTCCCGCTATGAAAAAAGCAAGCCAAGCCGCTGGACGACCAATTAGAACACTGGAAGACAAAGGCGCTATAGTTTTCCTCGACTACCGCTACGCAACAAGCTATTGCCGCGGCTTCCTCCCATCATGGTTAACTGACCATTTGAAGCTCGTGCCCTACGAAAACGGAGCGTTAGCCAAGGAAATCTCCAGCTTCTTCAAAACTTGATTTATGCACTCACGGAGTTCTCTTTCTTACGGACATAAGCGCGTCCAGTCCTCGAAGCAATACGTATCGCGGAAGCTATATCCCTGAGCCCACGTCTATGACTTTCCCTCCTTGCTGGACGGTCCGTCCCCGCTTCGCCAACCACCACCAAAACCACTTCCCGTGGCAATTCGGAATCCAGACTTGCCAGCAACTCCCTGTAAACTGGCACGCCGTTTCCGATTTTCACGACAACCTTAGTGAAGGTGTCGAACATCTTTACCATGTTCTTCAGCTCGACCAAAACTTCACGCGTCCCGAAACAGTTTTTTGTCTCGGTGACTTTGCCGTCGGCAACGACCGCTAACCCGAAAACTTCGCCCGGGTCTATTCCCACGACGATTTTTTCGTACCTTTCTTTTCCGCGGAGAATCTTGAGGGCTTCGTTCACGACGAGATTCGGCGCCTTGTTTTCGTCATAAACCAGGATTTTCTCGTGGTTTATCAGCGGCTTCTCTTTCTCCGTTGTCACGACCACTTTCGCTTCTGCGGGCACGGGCTGACCTGGAATGATGCTTAGAAAGTCGATGCCTCTCTCTTTCAACTCGTTGACTAAAAGGAAGTAGGCTTTTCCCGAGACCGTCGCGACAGCAACCTTTTCCTTCATGCAAACTCCTATCGGACTTTCGTCTAAGGACAAAACAAGTTATTAGGCTTCTGCACTTATATCCGTTGACGTGTATCAAAGTGACACGGAAAATCTTAACCGGCTGCGGCTGCATCGATAACCACTTGAACGGCGGCATCACTCAGGAAAGCGTTACGCTTATTCTACGGTGAAGCGGAAACGGGCAAGTCGACGTTGGCGATGCAATGCGCCGTCAACTGCGCTATGCAGGGCCTCAAAACCCTTTACGTGGATTGCGATGGCACTTTTTCCGCTAAACGGCTCTCTCAACTGGCGGCTGGAAAATTCGACGAAATAGCTGAACTGATAGTTCTGGTCAGACCGAAGGATTTCAGGGAGCAAACAGCTGTCGTCGACCGCTTGGCGGAGTACACGGTGAAGAACTCTGGGTTAGTTGTTTTCGACACTATCACTTCACTCTACCGCGTTAGGGTGGCGGAATCTTCGGGCAAGGCTTTCGGGCTGAATCGTGAGTTGAACAGGCAGATGGCGATCATAGCGCAGACAGCGAGGATAAAGAAAATTCCGATGATTTTGGTTAGTCAGGTGCGGAGTGTCTTCGGCGAAATCGAGGGAGCTGTTGAACCGGTGGGTACCAGAGTGTTAAAATTCTGGGCGGACACAATAATCGCCATGAAACCCACCGAGAACCCGCAAGTAGTTAAAGCTGTGCTAGAGAAACCTCAGCGAGATCGTGAAATCACGTGCAATTTGCGGATAGACTCCTCTGGAATTCACGATTATCCCTTTTGATGGTTTGATGGTTGAACGGTCATGGATATCGCTACGCTGGCTTTAGAGGCATTTAAACTCATTTTTCCCGCGTACTGCGCGAACGCCGCGCCCGTTCTCGCGGGTGGCGGATTGCCGATGGATTTTGGCAAGAATTTTTTCGATGGAAGGCGAGTTTTCGGGAAGAACAAGACTTTCAGGGGATTCTTCTTCGGTTTGGCAATAGGCGGGTTGGTTGGTTTAACGGAATACTTCCTTTTTGGTTATCCACTCTTGTTTAGCCTACTTTCCCCATTAGGTGCTCTTCTGGGCGACTTAGCAGGTGCATTTCTGAAAAGGAGACTAAACATTGCTCCTGGCGGATTGCTTCCGATAGTGGACCAGATTGACTTCGTGGTGGGAGCAATAGTTTTCTCGTTGCCATTATCAATAATCTCGCCTGAGCTAGCAATAGCTATGTTGATAATTACGCCCCCAATTCACTTGTTGACTAATTTCGTGGCTTACAAGCTTAAGCTGAAGAGCAACCCTTGGTAGGAAGTTTGTCAGCCAGTTTTTACGCGGATGACAGTTTCTAAGAATAGATAGGCAAACACTACTAGGGTAGCCCCAAGTATTAGGGTCATGTATGCCAACCGTGGGTTGTAAGCGTTCTTTGTGCTCCGGTACATTAGTAGCAAACCTATGAGACCGAACGCATAAAGCATTGCAGAGATTACCGTGTCCATCCCGAGTTGGCCGTTCAGACCGTTGCGGGACGGGTCTAGCTCATACGTGTAGACGAAGAAGAAACGTGATCCAGAGTAGAATGCTATCGGGGTCTGTGCAGTTATTTGGTAGATGCCTCCGCCCATTAGGAAAGTGGTTATTGCAACCATGATTATTATGAACGTTGCTGATGACGGCTTGGATTCTGTGATTTTTCTGAACCAGCGGCCCAGTGAGAAAGACATCGATGAGGCTTGTCTTTTAGCTCTTTTTGTCATTTTGCATTTCCTCGTTCTTAATTAGGTATTCCGCTACTTCTCTTGCCCATTCTCCGGTGAGGCAATTCTTCCGTATCTCTCTTAAGTAATCTTTCCAAGGAATCTTTAAACCTTTCTTCCAAAGACCAAAAGACCGCAAAATATTCTCATTCGCTTTTGCATGAAATGGGCAAAAGTCTCCTCCGTCGGTTTCCCGACCGCAAATCTTGCACTTCATGTAAACTTGCTGCCTCCCTTTTTCAACGGGCATTCTGGGTTGAGGCAAAGCTTCCAGGAACGTTTCCTCCTAGTCCAAACCTGCACCGTTGGCGAACCGCAACATTTGCAGGTGGCACCTAGCGGTTTCACGATGCCTTTTTGCGGAAGAGGAAACGCGGTTTTGCATGTGCCCTCGAAGTAGTTTGTGCAGCCGACAAACCGTTTGCCCGACTTTCTCGAGTGGACGATGATTAGCTTTCCCGTCTTGCAGGTGGGACATACACCAACAGTTCTCTCGTCCTGTTCAGCTTTTCTGAGGACACGGCTCAGTTGCTCGCCGATTACGGTTTCCTTTTCCTTCAACCTTTCTGTTACGGGTTTCAAGGTTTCGATGGTTTGGTTCACGACGTTCTCTCTTTTTTCGTTTTTTTCTTGGATTTCGCTCATTTTTTCTTCGAGACCCGATGTCATTGTGGACGACAGGATGGTTGGGCAGTGTTTCTGGAGAACGTTGATGACTTCGAAACCGAGGTCGGTGGTGCAGATTCTCTGTTCAGCGATGTATTTCCTGTCGTAGAGTGTTTGGATAGTTCCCGCTCTCGTTGCCTTCGTTCCAAGGTTTTCGTTTTGCATCCTTTTTAGGAGACTGCTAGGGTTGTATCTGGGCGGTGGCCGGGTGAATTCGTCATGTGAGATTATTTTTTTAACGTCGACTTCTTGCCCCTCCACCATTCGCGGTAGCTGAGCATCTCTTGAATGAGCGTAGGGCTTGTAGAAGTGGAGCCAGCCTTCATCCAAGGTCTCTTTTCCTTCGAGTAGAAACTTGTATCCACCAATGCTCAGGGTGACCTTAACCGTGTCTTCCACTGCAGGTTCGCCGAAGACAGCCATGAACCTTCTAACAATGAGGTCCCAGATGTTCTTCTCAGCGCTGTCCAAAATCCTTTCTGGCAGGTTGCCTGTGGGATAGATGGCTGGATGCGCTGGGTCAAAGTTTCTTCCTTCCTTCGGCTCAAGCTTAGGCTTCCTTAGAAGTTCACGAGCGGGTTTTCCGTGTTCACGACTCTTAGCCAGCTTCTCCAAAATGTCTTCGTAGCCAATTGTGGGTGGAAGTTTCTGGCTGCTTGTCCGGGGATAAGATATCAAAGCGTCCAAGTATAAGCGCTGAGCGATTTTTGATGTGAACATTGGCGTGTATTTGAAGAGCCTGTAAGCTTCGTTCTGAAGGGAACCAAGGTCGAAAGGCGTCGGAGGCGGCACGAGGAGTTTTTTCGTTTCTATTTTTTCTATTTTGCCGTTCTTGCCTTTGCAGGCTTTGACGATGGCTTTTGCCTCGTCCTTGGTTACAACTGTTTTCTTCTCGTAAGGAACCTCGAAAACAGTGTTGTCGATGCTTATCGTGGCTGTTATGGTCCAATATGGTATAGGCACGAAACATCTAATTGTCTTTTCCCGCATGGCAAGATACTTGAGCGTTGGTCCCTGCACTCGCCCAGTGCTCAGAGTCGTGTAACGTCCACTGTGCTTTTTCGCCGCCTGCGTCAATGCTCGGGATAGGTTTACGCCGTAAAGCCAGTCAACCTCGTGCCTCGCCAATCCTGCTTCTATGAGACTGAAGTCCAAGCTGGGCAAAGCATTCGCGTACGATTCCTGAACTTCTTCTTTCATCAGAGTCGAGTACTTCATTCGTTTTGCCTCCGACTCTTTCCCGCCGCAAGCGTACTTGAGGATACAGTAGCCGATGATACTGCCTTCAACATCGTAATCGCAAGCGTCTACGAAAGCCTCGGCGTTCTTCGCCAGTTTCGCGATGATTTGAAGCCACACGCGTGTTCGCTTGGCGCCGCGTTCAGCCAAGTACAGTGGAACCCACTTGAACTCGAAAACTGGGTAGCCACTGCCTTTCTTATCGCTGGCAACCGTATACAGGTGACCCAACGCAGGAACGACGACAAGACTGTTGTCCCTCTTTGCCTCATAGTAAGGAACCCCATGGTCCAGAATTCTTGTGGGCTTTCCCTCCAAGTCCAAAGCTGTAGCTATTCTTGCGGCTGCATCAGGCTTCTCGGTGATGATTAAGGTGTATTTCGCCAATCCACGGCTCACTCGCGAATACGGTATGATTCATCCAACGACGAAATAAGGTTAGTGTGCCTAATCGGAAAAGCCTAGCAACAGAGCAAAAAACTTGACTTAGGGGCTGTGGATTGTCACGAGCACAACAGCCGAGGAAGAACTCGATGTTAGTGTTGCAGTTTTGTTTTGGTGTAAGTAAACATTTTAGTCTCTGCTAAGCATACTGGTAGCAAGGTTACGAAGCCTGATGTCACAGCGAAGTCTGTTTGATTTTGGTCCAGTGGTGAAGAAGCCTGCGCAGGAGGAAACGAAAGCAGTAGTAACGCAACCCCTTCCTGTTGAAACTGCGCAGAAACTGAAGAAGCGTCCAGCTTTTCCGCCTATTGCTCCTGAGAATCTTCCCCCATCATACTTCGTCTCAGCCACTTATGATGGACGACAACGAAAAGCGGTCATTAAACTTTACGAGCCAGTCAGTGGCAGAATTTACTTCTGGTACGACAACACAGGGCATAAGCCGTACTGTCTCACGAATCTTTCAGAAGATGAGTTGCGGAAAATCCCACGCTTAATGCAGCATGAAGGTTTCGACCACTTTGAAACTGAGGAAAAGTTCGACCCGCTCACCTTTAAGGACGTAAAGGTCACGAAAATCGTTACAAACGACCCGTTAGCCATTGGAGGAAAACCTCAAGGCACGATCAGAGACATCATCCCCGAAGACTACCCACGAAACCAGAACAGTATGGCAAACGCGGAAGAACCTAAAGTCTGGGAAGCCCGAATAAAATACTACCAATCCTACATCTACGACAAGCAATTTTTGCCAGGCATGATTTTCGAAGTCAAAAACCACAACCTAATCCCAGTCACTTTGCCAGAAACCGAAAAAACTCTCACTCAAATCCAATCCATATTCACGGAAGCCACAGAAGAAGAACACGAGTTCATCCAAGAATGGGCACGATTGCTCGAGTATCCAGCACCCAAGTTCCGCAGAGCAGCCATAGACATCGAAGTCTACTCACCAACCTCCACACGAGTCCCAGACCCACGCGAAGCCGTATGCCCAGTAATCTGTTGCAGCCTGTACACTTCAGATGACGTAAAAAAGGTTCTCATGCTTAAACGCGAAAACGAAGGAATACGAATAGGAAACACCCCGCTGCCACCAGGCGTAACCATCGAATACGTTGATTCAGAAGAAAAACTTCTCAGAGCCATATTCGACATCCTAATGGAATACCCCTTCATCCTAACCTTCAACGGTGATGATTTCGACCTCCGATACCTGGTGCACCGCGCGATGAACCTCGGGTTCCAGAGAAACGAAATCCCAATCGATGTGGGCAAACGAGTCTGCTTGCTGAAATACGGCGTTCACATTGATTTGTACAAGTTCTTCTACAACCGCTCAATCCAAATCTACGCCTTCAACTACCGCTACCGCGACGTAACACTCGATGATGTTGGCACCGCATTAATCAACACAGAGAAAATCAAGCTTGAAAAAACCTTCGCCGAACTCACCTACACCGAACTCGCACAGTACTGCTATCGCGATTCAGAAATCGCCTACAAACTCACCAGCTTCGAAGACGACTCAGCCATGAAACTCATCCTCGTCCTAGCCAGAATCAGCAGCATGCCCATGGAAGATGTAAGCCGGCAAGGCGTAAGCCGATGGATACGCAACTTCATGCACCGCGAACACCGAAGACGCAACATGCTCATCCCAAACTCCGAAGACATTCTCACACGAAAAGGCAAAACATCCACAACAGCCATCATAAAAGGAAAAAAATACAAAGGCGCCATAGTCGTCGACCCCACACCGGGCGTACACTTCAACGTAGCCGTCATGGACTTCCCCAGCCTGTACCCGTCTATAATCAAAGTCTGGAACCTCGGCTACCAAAGCATACTCTGTCCACACCCAGAATGCCGAAGCAATCTAATCCCAGGCACACCGCACTGGGCATGCACAAAGAAACGCGCCTTAGAAAGTCTCCTAATCGGATCACTCCGCGATTTACGCGTAAGGTGGTACAAACAAAGAAGCAAAGACAAAACCCTGCCAGCCGAGCTGAGAAGCTGGTACAACATTACCCAAGGTGCACTAAAAGTCATCCTGAACGCCAGCTACGGCGTTTTCGGCGCTGACAGTTTCGACCTTTACTGTCCACCAGTAGCTGAAGCCACAGCAGCCATAGGAAGACACAGCATCACCCAAATACTTACTCACGCGGAAGCGATAGGCATCCAAGTGCTTTACGGCGATACAGACAGCCTCTTCCTCAAGAACCCATCCAAAGAACAAGTCGAAGACTTAGCACACTGGACTGAGCACGAGTTGAAGATGAGCATCGACGTCGACAAGGTTTACCGTTACGCGGTTTTCAGCAGCCGCAAGAAAAACTACCTCGGCGTTCTCGAAGACGGTACAGTTGACGTGAAAGGCTTAACAGGAAAAAAGAAACACATCCCAATCTTCATCAAGAACGCTTTCAACGACATGAAAGAACGCCTTGCAAAAGTTAAGAACCCAGCGGAATTCGAGAAAGCCAAAAAAGACATAGCCGAAATCGTCCGCGAACGCTACACTAGGCTGAAGAGAAGAGAATGGGAAAGCACCAACGAACTCGCCTTCCATGTTGTATTAGGCGAAGAGCTTGAGCATTACACGAAAACCACACCCCAGCACGTTAAAGCCGCCAAACTCCTCGAGAAAACCGGAGTTGAACTCAGAGCTGGTGACTTAATCAGTTTTGTAAAAGTCATCCGAGAACCTCACGTAAAACCCGTCGAACTTGCTAGCAAGAACGAGATTGACGCCGACAAGTACATCGCTTACTTGCACAGCACTTTCGATCAAGTCCTTGACGCATTGGGCTTGAGCTTCGACGAAATCATCGGGTTAACCAAACTGGAAAGATTCCTTGGATAGCAGCCGAACTTAGAAAATCTCCACCAAGACTGCTAGAACGGTGAAGAGTGCAACTATCAACGAGATAATCGCGACCACTTGCCGTTCAGTTAGCGGTCTTTTGTACGTGATTAGCGTAACTAGGCTGCGTCTGTGGTCGGAAACCAGCTTCTTCCCTTCAAATGCCACTACGGCTTTTTTCCTGATGAAGAAGATGGTCAGCAGTATAAGCACGGAGTTAAACACGTATGGAAGTATCGAAACCAGCAAGCCTGACTTCACGTCCGCGACGATGGCAAATGATGCAATAGTCATGCCGATGGCAAAGGAGCCCGAGTTTCCCACGAAAATTTTGCCCCGAATGTTAAAAATTGAGAGAACAAGCCAAAACAGCACGGGAACAAACATAAACGTAAATGGCTGAGAGGACAGCTCTGATATGCCCAGCAAGCCAATTAGGACTATGGCTGGACAAACTGATTCTAA
The DNA here is from genome assembly GCA_963749465.1 of Candidatus Bathyarchaeota archaeon. Taxonomy (GTDB): domain Archaea; phylum Thermoproteota; class Bathyarchaeia; order Bathyarchaeales; family Bathycorpusculaceae; genus UBA11855. The sequence goes on from CAVVMH010000006.1 coordinate 421,396, forward strand.
ACCGTTCAACCCGCCAAGCATGTTGATGGCATTTGTCACAATCATAACAATAAGCGGAATGATGAGAAAATAGTAGTAGCTTCCAAAATCAATCATCCCGAAAATGGGGAGTGATAATGGAAGTTCTCAACGGTCTCCGAATTAACGATCGCATAATACATGAGCGGCAACGCAGCAATCAACGGCATGAAAGCTTTGTAGCGCCACTTAAGGTCCATCCAATCATCCAGCAGACCCCATGAAACCACCGAACAGAATGCAAACTGCCAGGGTTAAGGGAGCAGATATTCCGTTTACTGGTTTAACTATACCCGAGAAGTATAACAAGAAAAGATAGACGGTTGTAAACAGGACGTAGATTACGCCTAAACCGTTCGGGATTAGAGGTTTGCCTTGTTTGTGTTGGTCGGGAACGCGTGGAAACACGCCAGTGTCACCTCACGCTAACCCGTAATGCCCATGTCGCTGTCGTATTTAGCCCAGTCTATCTCATACAGAGCCACTATCGGAACTATGCCTCCATACGCAAGCGGGTGAGTGTCTTCGCCAGAGAAATAGGCTTTCTTGAAGTATGTGGGTGCGATTCCGCCGAAGTTCGTTGAGACGCCATTCGGAGTACCGGAGATTTGTCCCCAACTATCCTTTGCAAAACTCATCAGCTTGTAAACCGTCGAGTTTGTTCCAGCATCGTTCCACGTCCATTGTCCTGAGGATTGGTCTGTTGAGCCAAATGTTGTTTCATCTGACCAAGCTGACTGTTCATCCATGAACCCTGCCTTGGTGAGTCTGTCGCGTGCTCCTCCTGAGATTCTTAGCCATCCAGAACCATTTGGCTTCGTCCCCAAATGAACCGAAATCAGCGAAGTACTGATTGTTGCTTGTCGGAAATTCCAATTGTAATGAATACTAGTATATACTTGGCATCGTACTGACGAAGCATCTTTAGAGATTGCGTTTCGTTAGCCATCATTATGAAGCCCACGTTTTCTATCTGCGTGGCGTTTACAGTGGCGTTGTCTGCTATAGTCGTTACGTTGCCGAGGATGCCTAGCCAGTAGCCATAATCCCACCAAGAACAAACGACGGTTCCAGAATTAAGATTACTCTGGGTCCATTGTAGCAGGTTCGTCCACTCTTGCACGGGTCCGCTTGGAGCTATCGGAAGACTGCTTGCACTGATAGCTATTGGACCGTAAGCCGAGCCATAGGCTCTAGGTATACCTGGGGTGTCCTTGTTTTGCGGCATGAAAGCGAGGTTCGTCATTATCAGAATAAAGACCAAGAAGATTGCGACTGCGCTGTACTCCTTGCTCACTCTTGCCAAGCCACGTTTGGTCTTGACGACGATTCGTGGTGCTTCCCTAAGCAGCGTGTAAAATGGCTTGAGGACACCGACAACTCCAGTTGCAGCCAACAAAGCAAACGCTGGTGCAAAAACGGCCAGTAACCGGACCATGGATGCCGCGAAGTAGAGGGAAGTCAGCCCGAAGAGCAGTAAGAACACGTTCTTGTTAGTGGGGTTTTTCAGCGTGAAGTACATGCCCGTGAGGAAGAAGACTAGTCCAATGCCTAAATCGTAGTAGATGTTACCCCATGTTGAAATCCGGTGTTCGGCAACTGACGCAATGAGAGGGTTCGCTTCGCGAAGGAAAGGATCCAAAACCGTTATGAATTTTCCGGCTATGCTTTCGATGTAGCCAAGCTGCCAGACGACAACAAAACCTCCAACAACCACGACCACAGCACCGACGACGAGCAAGAGTTTTGTTCTGACCGAAATGTTGTTGCGTAAGACTTCTGCGAGGCAAAGCAGAAGGAATACGCCTAAAACCGGAATTACTGGACCAGACGTGAGGTATCCCAGTGAAATTTCAGGCCACTTAGTTGCGATGAAAAGCGCAATGCCGAAGGTTAAGCTGTATGAGATTAGCAAACGCGGGGTGTACCGTTTCAACAGTAACAGCACGAAAACGAAAATAGACGCCAAACCGAGTATGTAATAAGCTGCACCCCAAGACAGCACGAAGTAACCTAACGTTAAGGCTGATCCGAGAGTGTACAGCATGGAGGAGCGCAGAGTTCGATTCTCATCGTTTGCCCTCAGGAATAAGAAGGTGAATAAGACGAGAGCGAAGATACCTGGAACTTCCGTGTCGAAGAAGCCAAGCGCGGTTCTCTGGATGTAGCCAGGCGACAAAGCCAGGAAAAGGGCCGCCAGCAAACCAACGGGCTTTCCCCCGAAGTCTTTGCCAACGAAATAAATCATCAAACAAGTTAATGCTCCGAAAATGGCGGGTATGAATGAGGCGAATGCCATCAAGTCAATGTTAACGCCGAAGATTGAGATGATGGAGTATAGGGTTGCGGCTGTCATGGGCAAACCTGGAAGGGAACGCGACATATCTAAGCCTGCAGGATGCCAGAGTTGCTCGAAAATCCATGGTTCTGGGTAGTAAGGCGAGAGTAACCCGTTTTGCACCATTTGCCTAGTGAGGATGAATTGGTAGTAGGGGTCGAATTCGTTGAGCCGAACGGTGCCTTGTGGGATTTCCCAGCGTAAGGGCATAATTCTGATGGTGAAGGCGACGAAGAGAATTAGAAGTAATGCTGATAGGGATATTATTCTGCCGTGGCTGAGGTTGAGGCGTAATCGTCCAATGTTCTTCAGCCTGTCTGTGACCTGTTCTTTTGACAATGTCTCCTTTATCCCCAACTTGAGCCATCTCTTTGTACTGGTTTATGAAGTGTTTTATTTAATCTTGCGGTTAGCGATTGCTAATTATCACTAGAGTGGTTTATTTATGCTTTCCGAAAAAGTAACCTCCAGTGCTTAGTCGGATTTGACAGCGTGTACGATTACCCAAGGACTTAAGCTAGGGATTTTTCTGAACCCGAAAACCCTTTCCATCGTGGCCAGAACTGGAATTAAGCGATTTTCAGACATTCGCCCAAAGAGAAGCCAGTTGTACCCGGTTTTCTTCTTAACTTGGAACCCTGTCTCGGTGAGGGCTTGGATAACTTTGCGGTATGAGTGCTGGTATGATTTTCCGCTTAGCTCTCTGAGTTTGGCTTTCAAGCTGGACTTGTTGCCAAATGAAAGGATAAGTGAGGCGTTTGGTTTCAGAGTTCGGCGGCATTCGGCTAAAGCTTGGTGTAGTTCAGGGATGTAGTCGAGGACTTCTATCATGAATATGGCATCGAAGACTTCTTTTTTTAAAGGGGTTTTTCGGGCGTCTGCTTGGATGCCGTTTGTGTTTTCTGCTTTATGTTTGAGTCTTTTGAGTCCATATTTGTCGATGTCTATGCTGATGGTTTCTGTGGTTTTGGTTTTTGAGAATTGGGAGAATCTTCCTGCTTCTGCGCCAACGTCCATGATTGTTTCTGTTTGTGATAGGTTTATGGAGTTTTGGATGAAAATGGTTTCTATTTGTGTTAGGTATTTGCCCATGCGGGTTTTTGCGGCTTGTTCCCAGTGGGTTTCTGCGAAAATGTTTTCTGCCAAGACTTGTCCACTGCAGAGGCTCTTATCTGTCGGGTTTTACTTCGACGTCGAGTGGTAAAAGTGAGAGTTTCTTGTTGCATTTGGGGCATTGCCCGTTGTATTGGGAGAGGATTTCGTCGGGGGGTTTGAGTTCTTCTCCTTCATATAAAAGGTGACTGCATCCTTGGCATTTAACGCGTTGCGGCATCACGACTCACTTCCCGAATAAATGGAGACTAACAGTTGTGACGTATTTATTGATTGCTAAGATTCTGGTTAACACTTGTCCTCGGGAAATTTAGGACTTCTTGCGCGATTTTTTTCTATAGCCTTCTTATCTTATGCAGATTCTTGAGAATTAAGAGTCTGTTCGGGTAATAGCCAAGGCATGGGTAAAACTCGTGATTGCATCGGCAAAAAGATTCAGCGCCTTGGAATAGAAGTAGTAGTACATGCTGAAAAAAAATTAACCTGTACTACTACTTCTTGTTTTAGCTTTTTTTGCCTGAAGATTGCCAAATGTCGAAGAAGCGCCCAAACGATTAACCGTCTGCTGCTTCATCCAAGGCGTAGGACTTCACCGAGCAAACCTTAAAAGAATAGCTAAACAAGGTTTGCTTCCTTCGTGAGTTTTTCACCGTAAGTTTATAATAGTTTGCGGGTTGAGGATGTAGCGCTGTTGAAACGTCATGGTTCCGAAGCGCCTCTGCATTGTCACACACACGTTTCTGCCGCACGTTGGCGGGATTGAGAGGGTTGTTTATGAGCAGGGCAAACGGCTGATGCGATGCGGGTTTGACGTTACGGTTTTGACGAGCAGGATGAATACAACTAGTAGCTACGTCGTGGACGGCATCAAAGTTCGCTGCTTCGATTCCTTGAACGCCGCATTCGGCTTAGGCATCCCCTACCCCATTCCGCAAATAAACAGTTTCAAACCCTTCCTCAAATGTGTCCTCGCCAGCGAAATCGTTCATGTTCACGGTCACCCTTACCTCTCGTCACTGTATGCCGCCAAACTCGCCAAGTTCGTCGGGAAGCCCGTGGTGCTCACGCAACACAACACGTTCATTAAGTATGAAAGCGGCTTGTGGGACCACGTCGAATGGCTGAACGACTCCACAGTGGGAAAACAGGTTATCAAGAACGCAGACAGAATCGTTGCGGTAAGCGATGCAACGCGGAAATACGTGTTGAGCCTTGGAGCAACCCCAGAAAAAACTAGCGTGCTCAGGAACGGCGTCGACATCGACCGATTCAAACCTTCAAATGCTGCAAGAGCCGCGGTCAGAAGGAAGCTCGGAATCCCAATCGACTCCGTCGTCGTCCTAACCGTCCGCAGACTCGTCTACAAGAACGGAATCGACACGCTAATCCAAAGCGCCGAAATCGCGGTCAAACAGAACCCAAAACTCGTTTTCCTAGCCGTCGGAACAGGACCCGACCGCGACTCGGTACAAGCGAGAATAAGGCAACTCGGACTGGCCGAAAAATTCAGCCTCGCAGGCTTCGTCTCCGACGAGGACCTGCCAGCGTATTACAACGCCGCCGACCTCTTCGTACTTCCAAGCAAATCAGGTGAAGGCTTACCCTTGGTGGCGCTTGAAGCCATGTCAACAGGGTTACCCGTCGTCGCCACAAACGTTGGCGGCATCGGAGAAGTCATGACTGAGGGCTGCGGAACACTCGTGCCCGCCGACAGTCCTGCGGAGATGGCGAAAGCGATACTCGAATTCAGCAAAACGCAACTCTCAGACATTAAAACCACGTTGCGGACAGTCGCTGAACGCAAATTCAGCTGGGAAACAAACGTTAAAAGCTTAATGGAAATATACGAAGAACTTATTTAAGATGAAGCTACAGAAACTATATACCCTCCGAAAGGAGCTCAAGCGATGACGACGAAAGTGGAAATGGTCTCAGTCATAATCCCAACGCTCAACGAAGCGGGTAACATAAAGGAAGCCCTGACGACCATCCATGAAGAGCTGGCTTATCCGAACGAGATAATCGTCGTCGACGGCAACTCCACCGACGGCACCCTAGAAATCGTCAAAGACACAAACTTCTGCAAGCTCATTATCGAACCCCGACGCGGCTACGGTCTAGCACTCAGAAAAGGGATGAAATACGCTAAAGGCGATATAGTCGTCATGGTTGACGGCGACGGAACCTACGAGTTCAAACACATCAACCACCTGCTCGAAAGAATGGTGGAAACAGACGCCGAACTCTGCATGGCAACCCGCATGTACGACCCCAACAAAGCAATGGGCTTCATGAACTTCGTCGGCAACAAAATCATAACCTGGTGCTTCGACTTCCTCTACCAACAGTTCCTAAGCGACACCCAATCAGGCTTCCGAGCAATCAGTCATTCAGCCATCGAAAAAGTGGATTTCAAAGAGACCGACATGTCATTTGCCACCGAAATGCTCGTGAAATTCGCCAAGAAAGGCTTCAAGATGGTCGAAGTCAAATCAGTCTACAAACAACGCAAGTATGGAAAAACCAAGCTTAGAAAATTCAAGTCAGGCATCGAAATATTCACAACCATGTTAAAGGGATTCACAAAGTGAAAACCCACTCAGGAACGCTCAAGAAAATCGGCGACGCCCTGAACACGGGCTGACGACAAAGGCGTGGTAATTGCCGTGGCTGCTGCACTCATAATCGTTGCTGGCGTAGTGGCTGGATACTACGTGCTTTTTCGATCCCCAACCAGAAGGGTACACCACTATTGATGTCCTTGATTCCCAGGGACAAGCAGTGGATTATATCGACACGCTAACCGTTAACCAGAATGTACATTTTCAACATCGAAGTCGTGAACCACATGGGACAAACCCTGCCCTCCGAAGTCCAGCTGAAAGTGATCAACGAGACCATCCCCTTGTTCCCAGCCGAGATAGAAGCCATAAACACTTACTCGAAGACGTTGGCGGACGGCGAGAAATGGGAAATCCAAGTACCCGTTACGCTTCATGAGACGGGAAGCCACTCAATTGTATTTGAATTATGGATACAGAACGAGGTAGGAGAACTCGAGTTCTCAGGAAACGCAGTCGTTCGAAACGTAGACGCCGTTCTATCCTAAACTTCTCGCGGCCTTACCCTGGCTTAGCGCGTATTCCTTCTCCGTTTCAGTCCTATGCACGTTGTTGTAGGCGCAGAACGGGATAACCTTCAAGTCAGGAGTCACGTAGTGCACCACGCACCGTCGCACGCGGTTCACGTCGAAACTGTACGGGTCCATGAATGCCATGCAGCCTAACAGAAAAATTCTCCTGCGCAGCGCGCCCAACGACTCGTAACTCGGGGAAATATGGGTTTTCAGGATGGTCTTCATTAACGTGAAGACCCCAATCTCCTTCGTCACGAGAGGCCAATTCAACGACCGCATCGCCGCAAAGAACAACGTCGAAAGAAGAGACAACTGTCCCTTCGTCTCCACAGACCTTGCGGTCTTCTGGATGCTTCCGAAGAACTTTTCGAAATTCACAAAATGGTTTATGGGGATGATTCTGCCTCTTTTCGAGACATACATCCAGTTGACAACTCCGCATTCGGGGCTGCAGGAGAATAGTGGCCACGGCTTCTTCATGAACTTCCGCATAATCATGATGGGCGAAACCATCACGGACATGGGGAAGAAATCGGACGATGTTATCTGACTTTGAGTCTGGTTCTCGACTTCTTCGACGAATCGCCAGTCTCTCCATGCGTCTCGGAACGGGTTATCAGATGCTCTTCCCGTGAAAGCGACAGGCTGGAAGATTACGCCTCTGATGATGTCGGAGTTGCGTCCCGCAAACTTGACGACGTCGCCGACCTCGGCGTCGTTGAAACCCCGCATCAGAGTGTTAACTAAGATAATTTCGATGTCGTGCTCACGGCAGACGTCGATCGCTTTCATCTTGACGTCGACGAGTTTACGACCCCGTATTTTTTCGTACAACTGATCGCTCGAAGCTGTCAAACTGCAGGTAGACGATGTTTAAGCCTTGTTGCTTCAGTTTAGCCGCGGTTTCAGGCGATTCAGCTAGACGAATCCCGTTAGTTGCCAGAATCGTCATGAACTTCAATTTGTGTGCTGCGCCGATGATTTCATGCATGTCTTCTCGTTCTAATGGTTCGCCGCCTGAGAACAGGATAGCTGGGGGTTTGGGGTTGCGTTGACTGAGAAAGGTCAGCATTCTTACAAGTTCCTCTTTGCTGGGTTCATAGTCCACCTGATGATCGGAGTAGGTTGAGAAGCAGATAGCGCACCTAAGGTCGCATCGTTTGGTGACGTCGATAACGCCGATGACGGTACTTGAGACATGGCTGTCGCAGGATTCACATATGTAAGGGCAGCCTTCAGGGTTCTTCGGCGCTAACGTGTCTTCAAAGTACTGAAAGTTGTCTAGTCGTTGCGCGAACTTGTAAATGCTGGGGCTCTGCCAGTGAGTGAAAGAGAAATCGCCGTGTTCGGGGCAGGTCTTGGTTAATAGGATTTTGTCGTTTGCTTGGGTTAGCTGGGCTGGTATTTTTTTCTGGCAAACGGGACAGATGCTCGTTGTTGCCTTTTTCATGGGGCAAACGCCTCAGCAATCAACGCGAGTATGAGCAGGAGCATGGACATTGTGATTAATCGTTCGTAGCGTTTTACGTTCTCGAATCGTCGCGGGTGCCGCAACTAGGCGAATAGAGGCGTAGATAAGGAGTATGCCCCACGACAGTATTAGAAAAACGTAGTATTGCCTGAAGTCGGCGAGGAAGTATGGAAGTGGCGCAAGAACAGCAGTGATTACAAAGAAGATGGCGGCAATGGACACGGCTCCTCGGTTGCCGATTTTCTGCGGAAGAGTCTGGATAACCAACCTTGGAATCTCCCTCGGAACTTAGGACATCTCGCAGGATGTTGCCTCCGACGGTTCCTAGAAAAATTGGGTACAGGCTTAACGAGGCTAGGCTTATGGTACCAGAGACTGTGGCTTCACCGTAAGAGGAAGGCTGTGCCAACGAGCAAGCCGACCAGCATGTTTGCGGCGAAACCCGACCAGCGTTTCACGAGGGCAGAATAGATGACAAGCAAGATAGAGTCTATGAACAGAATTACGAAGCTGAGCCAGTTTATCAGGAGCGCAAGAACCAAGCCAATAGTGAAAAGAATACTGCTGAGACGATAACGACTTGCTTCAGGTTAAGGGCACCTGAAGGTATGGGGCGTTTCGGCTTGATCACGGCGTCGCTTTCCCTGTCAAAATAGTCGTTCAGGGCGAAGCCTGCGGACGTGATGAACGCCATGGAGAAAAAGACCAGCAAAATCGTAACCGGATCGAGGATTGACTTTGTTATTGCGAAGGCTGTTAAGAGCGACAAGCCGCCAGTCATGAGCCAGTACGGAAGCCGCAGTAAGCGCGATTAAACCCTTAGAGGCTGACGTTGTCGGCATGCGGCATTTTCCTCTCTGCAATCAGCTTTTTCAAGTGTTCTTCCAGAGTTATCTTCGGAGTCCAGCCTAGCTCTTTTTTCGCTTTATCTATGTTAAACCATATCGTGTTTATATCGCCTTGCCATGAAACTCCAGTGGTCGTCACGACCGTTTTTCCTGAAAGGTTGAGGATTCGGAGAATCATGTTGGGCAAGGTCTATTATCTTAGTTGTTTTGCCGAAGCCCAGGTTGAACGTTTGACCAACAGCGTTTTCTTTCGTGCCAGCCAGTATTAGGGCTTCGACGATGTCGGAGATGTTTACGAAGTCTCTGGATTGCTCTCCTGTCCCGATTATCTCAAGCTTGGCGGGGTTTTTGGTGAGTTTGTCCAGGAAATCGTTGATAACTCCGTGACATCTGGAACCGTAAACATTTGCGAACCTCAAGGTAGTTATTTCTAAGCCGTATTGGATTACGTACATTTGGCAGTACTCTTCACCGACCACTTTGGAAAGTCCGTAGCAGGAGAAGGGGTGAAACCCGTAGGTTTCTGAAGTTGGCATCTGGGTCGGGTTACCGTAAACTGCGGCGCTTGAGGCGAAAACAAGTCGTGAACCATCCTTGCGTGCTTTTTCAAGAACATTAAGTGTTCCGCGAGCGTTAGTGTCAAAGTCTTCGGTGGGGTTTTCCATAGAGTAAGGAACAACCACTTGCGCGGCTAGATGGAAGATTACGTCGGCCTTTTCGATGTTACAGAGCTTCTTGAGGTCGAGGATGTCTCCTTTCACGAACTTCGCTTTGGGAACATCTTTGACGTTTTCCATTTTGCCGCTTGACAAGTTATCATATATAGTTACGTCGAGACCGAGGTCGGTTAGTTTCTTGCAGAGGTGGAAGCCGATGAAGCCTGCACCGCCCGTGACCAGTATCCGCTTGCCTCTGAGTTCCGCCATGATGTTCACAACAAAGTCTATATGCCCATTTGGGTGAGTGAATAGGGTATATGTCCAAGTCGAATGCTATAAAAACTTTTAGGGATTTGCTTGCTTTCCTCACGATTATCCCCATGGGCAGCGGAGAAGACTTCGTGGCAACATCTGCCGAGTACATGTTCTTGTTCCCGTTGATGGGTGGGTTAATCGGGTTGTTTGCAGCAGGATACTTCCTGCTCAGCGGCTTCATAATTTCAGGCTTGTTAGGGTTTGTTAATTTGCTGGTTCAGGTTCCCGCTGTTTTTCTGCTCAGGTTTGCGCTGGCAATCATGACGTTGGCGTTCCTCCTTGTCCTAACGGGGTTGCAACATTTTGACGGGTTAGTAGACTTGGGCAACGCCATAGGCTTACATAGACTGGAGGAAAGGCGGGAAGCGGCTCATGCCTGGATTGTAACCTATAAGGGAGCGTTTCTTGCCATTTTCGTTGAGTTTCTGGCGTTTCTGGGCTTGTTTTTCATTAACATGGAGTTAGCCTTTCGAGCAATCATCGTGGCAGAAGTGTCGGCCAAGTTGGCGATGGTTACGATAATGGCGGCTGGGCAGCCCACAAGCAAGGGATTGGGTGCGCGGTTCATGGTGAAGGCGAAAAGAAAACGCAACGTTATCGCTTACGCTATTGCTTTTATGATTGCGGTTCCGCTGCTTGGTTGGACAGGATTGCTGGTCATCGGAGTCGGCATACTGTTGGGAGTGTTGATGGAGAGGGTGGGGAAAATCGTGTTCGGGGGCGTTTCTGGCGACATGATTGGTGCGACGAATGAGAGCGCGAGAGCGGTGACTCTGGTTTTCTTGGCAGGTGTATTGGCGCTTTGAATGTTCCTGCTTTAATTATGGCTGGGGGCAAGGGCAAGCGGATGGGTTTGCCCGTTGAGAAACCGTTGTTACCGTTTCTGGGTAAGCCGTTGGTTGACTGGGTTGCAGATGCCGTGGCTTCGGCTAAGAAGGTGGCGATGTTTTACGTGGTGACCAGTGGGAACACACCCGAAACCGAGAAGCATTGCGAGACCAAGGGCTGGAAGGTTGTGCACACGAATGCGAAGGGATATCACGACGATTTGAAGCAGGCAGTTCGGGATGTTGGTTTGGCAGGTGCGGTCTTGACAATTCCTGCGGACTTGCCAGCGGTAACAGGCAAGTTCCTTGACAAAATCATAGACGCGTTTGAAGTTTCGGGAAAAGAGTTCTTGGCTGTCTTCGTGCCCATAGAGAAGCGTAAACGATTGGGGCTTTCCGTTTCCTCAACTGACGAATACAAGGGCGTGTGGTACGCAGTTTCGGGAGTTAACATCGTCAACGGCACGAAAATTCAAGAAGAGGGCAAAATCGAAACAAGTGCCATCGTAAGCGATGAAACAGAAGTGCTGCTGAACATAAACACTTTGAAAGATTTGGAAGTGGCGGAAAGGATGATGCGGACCGACGAACGCTAGAGCTCGGTAGCGATTACCCCTCATTATTTTAAGGCTAAAAAGCTGAATAAACTTGCTATTGGTTCGGTTTTGGTTAAAATGAGCTGCTAAAAATCCCCGATTTTCCGAAATTTACGCTGTTTACTTGCCGAACAGATTTTTGATTATTTCTTGCATGGTTGATGAGTTTTTGCTCTGCTTTTTTCGCGAAATGGCCGATTGATGGGAAAAATTCGCAATTCTTAAATACCCCTCGCCGCATGACAATTGTCATAAACTTTAAGGAGAAAAACGAAAAATGAAAACTCTAAACAAGAAAGCTATGTCTTCTGCTATTGCTATATTCCTGATATCATCTATAGCGGTCACACTTTTTGCATTGCCAAACGCTAACGCACAATCCACGGGCAAAGCTTACCCTTTCATCGATGCCGTACCAAACCCAGTAGGTGTTAACCAGGCAACCTTACTCAACGTCGGAGCCCTCAACTTCCTAAATGCTGAGAACGATGGCTGGAACGTGACTGTGAGTATTACAAAACCTGATGGCCAAACAGAAACGCTCGGACCAATAAAGACATGGTCCACCGGTACAGCTGGTTGGACGTATGTTCCTGACCAAATTGGCACTTACCTCTTGAATACAAACTTCCTTGTACAGACCTACAACAACATTACTTATCCAGCTACTAAAAGCGAAGTGCTAGAACTCAATGTTACACAAGAACCAGCCCCGTCTTATCCATGGCAGCCTATTCCAAATGAATACTGGACACGACCAGCAGACTCACAACTGAGAGACTGGTACACTATCATGGGAAGCTGGCTGATTAATAAACCTCTGAACTTATACGCACCATACAATGATGGACCAGAGACTGCACACATACTATGGTCACAACCAGTCGGCGACATGATGGGTGGACTAACAGGAGGAGGCTTTGACGATGGCGGACTAGTAGCCGGAGGCACTGGGAACCACGGATACGAAATTGGAGATGCTTACGAAGGCAAATTCGCAGGCTCAGTAATCATCAGCGGCGTACTCTACTACAACAAATTCATCTCAGGCAACCCACAACAAGAAGTCGTCGCAGTAGACCTTCACACCGGAAAAACAATGTGGTCAAAGACACTCTTGAACAATCTGAGAATTAGCCAAGGCCAGACAATTTTCTGGGACTCTAGAAACAACCGCGCTTCATTCTCTTATCTAATATGCACTAGTGGCACGACCTGGTACTATTTCGACGCTCTCACCGGCAATTTGCAGTTTAACATGACAAATGTACCCGGAGGCACCAACTACTTCGGTCCAGCTGGCGAAATTCTGAAATACTCTGTAACGAACATCGGCAATGCTTCATTTCCAAACTGGCGTCTACTTCAATGGAACTCAAGCTGGGTCGTCCAAAACGGAAAGACTGGAATGCAGGAAAGTTGGGGAAGCCAAGTTCTAAACCAACAATACAACGCATCTGGCACCGTTACAAACAGTCGCAATTTACGAGGATACGACAGGAACATCTCAATATCTGCATTGAATACAGCCAACTACACACTGCCTGGAAGTGCAACAATGGCCTTCGTCGGCGACAAACTAATCGGACAACGTGTAACCCAACGAGAAGTCAACCTTTGGGCTTTGAGCATAAACGATGCAAACATGGGGACTCTGTTGTACAACACAACTTGGGCGGCACCTGCAGAATGGGTTCAAGGCAACATAACAATAGGCGGCATAGGACAATCTGGTTGGACTGCATGGAGTCGAGCAGACCAAGTTGGCGTCTACTTCACCAAAGAGAACAGAGTACACTACGGCTTCAACCTTAGAAATGGTCAATATCTATACGAAACTGAACCACAGAAATTCCATGATGCCTGGAGCGACACAGTCAGTTTAACCTTCGGTCCTGACAGAGTCTTCGCATATGGACAACTCATTTCAGGAACCGTGGGTGGCACAGTCTACGCATACAACGCCACGACAGGAAAATTGCTATGGACTTACGACTCAGTAGACCCGTACCATGAATCCTACCTTGGCAATGACTGGTGGACAGTACCCGTCGCCGTCACGGATGGAATAATCTACCTTGGCACGATGGAACACTCTCCAGTAGATCCTAAACCACGAGGCGCACCGTTCTACGCACTCAACGCGACAACAGGCGAACTCATTTGGCGAGCAGATGGTCTTTTCCGACAGACAAGGTGGGGCGGACGTGGACTCATGGGCGACAGCATCATCACTACAATGGATACCTATGATCAACAAGTGTACGGTATAGGCAAAGGTCCAAGCTCAACCACAGTCACTGCACCTGGTCTTGCAGCAGCATTCGGTCAACCTATCGTTATAACGGGCACCGTCATGGACATATCTCCTGGGACAGAAAGTGACAACGCAAAGCTACGCTTCCCGAACGGAGTCCCGGCAATGTCTGATGCTAGCCAAAGCGAGTGGATGCTCTACGTCTACAAACAATTCAAGCAACCAACAGACGTTACTGGCGTTGCAGTAAGTATTGATGCGATGGATCCAAACAACAACTATGTCCACCTAGGCGACACAACAACTGATGCAAGCGGAACATTCAGCTTAATGGTCACACCAGAAAATGCAGGCAAATACACTGTATACGCTACTTTCGCTGGTTCCAAAGCCTATTACGGTTCATACGCACAAACTGCATTAGGTGTTCAGGAAAAAGTTGCAGAGCCAGTCGTTGAGCCTCAACCTGTGCCAATCACCGAGCAATACTTTGTACCTGCAGTCGCTGGCATCATTATAGCAATCATCGCAGTCGGTGCCGTGCTAGCAATTTTAGTGCTTAGAAAACGCCAATAAACACACAGCCAAATACCAACAACTTTCCTTTTTTTATTATCTTGTTCCATTCTTTGTGATAGACTTCTAGGGACTATGATTTATTGATTTTGAACTCTCAAAGTCAGAACTTCAGACGTCAAATTCGCTAATTTCTTTCGATTATAGTGTCTTTGGTGGAAACTTCCACAAGTCTTAAATGGCTTTCCATGCGCTATATTGAAAAATCAGGAGAAAAATGAAAATGTTAAATAAGAAAACTATGTCTTCTGCTATCGCAATATTCCTAATATCATCTATAGCAGTCACACTTTTTGCATTGCCAAACGTTAACGCGCAGACAACGTCCACGATCACATCCTATCCGTTCGTTGATGCCGTTCCGAATCCGTGTGGCATTAACCAACAGGTCTTGATCAACTACGGCGCCATTAACTACTTAAACGCTGAGAACGACGGCTGGAACGTAACTGTAACCATCACGAAGCCTGACGGAACAAAAGAGACTCTCACGCCACCAAAGACTTGGTCAACAGGAACAGCGGGAATAACCTTCGTTCCTGATCAGCTCGGTACGTACTATTTGCAGACCAACTTCCCGCAGCAATGGTACAACACTACAAATAGTCGAGGACTCTATTCAGCAGGCCAAAGCGACAAGTTAGCGCTCGTCGTGCAACAAGACCCGACACCGTCTTATCCATGGCAACCACTTCCAAACGAATACTGGACCCGACCTGCGGACTCTCAGCTTCAAGACTGGTACACCATGATGGGCAGTTGGTTGATCCCTACCCCCACCAACCTCAATAACTTATTTGCCCCCTATAATGCTGGACCAGAAAGTGCACATGTACTTTGGTCGACCCCGATCGGCGACATGATGGGCGGAATAGCAGGAGGAGACACATACAAGAACGGCTACGAAACTGGAGATGCGTATGAAGGCAAATGGTCAGGCTCATTAATCATCGGCGGAGTACTCTACTACAACAAATACATCTCAGGCAACCCACAACAAGAAGTCGTCGCAGTAGACCTGCACACAGGAAAAACACTATGGAGCAAAACTCTCACTGCCTACAACATCACCAACCTAAGAATTGGCTTCGGTCAGACAATCTTCTGGTGGTCCAGAAATAACCGCGCTGCCTTCTCTTACCTGGTGTGCACTACTAGTGGTGGTGGTACAGGGACAGGGACAACTTGGATTTATTTCGACGCGAAGACCGGCAACCCGCAATTCAACATGACAAACGTGCCCTCAGGCACAAGATACTACGGACCAAACGGCGAGATTTTGTTGTACTCTCTTGTGAATTACGGAAACGCCACGAATCGAAACTATTATTTGCTGCAGTGGAACTCAAGCTGGGTAGTTACAAACGGCAAGACTGGAATGCAGGAAAGCTGGGGAAGCCAAGTACTCGGTTCTACCTATAACGCATCAGGCACCGTTACACGCAGTTCCAATTTGCGGGGATACGACAGAAACGTATCGGTACCCAGCATGAACGTGGCTGGCACAACCCTGCCAAGCACGAGCATCTCAAGAGCCTTCGTTGACGACAAAATAATCGGAACACGCGCGACCCTAAGTGAGGTAAACCTGTGGGCTATGAGCATAAACCCCACAACCATGGGAACCCTACTGTACAACACAAGCTGGGCACCTCCGGCAGAATGGAGAGCCGGGAACGTGTCAGTGGGTAGTGGCATGCAGAGCGGATTTGTTTCATGGAGTCAAGCATCCCAAGTTGCAGTCCTTTGGGTCAGAGAAACCAGAAGGAGCTACGGCTTCAACCTCAAAACGGGCAACTACATGTGGGCAACAGAGTTCTCGCAGAACTTTCAAGATGCATGGGATGATTCACCGACCTACTCCCACATCATCGACTACGACATGTATATTTCAGCATCCTGCGGTGGAACAGTGTACGCCTACAACAGCTCTACGGGCAAACTGATATGGACATATAATGCAACTGATCCCTACACCGAATCCTACCTAGGCCTCAACTGGTGGCTAATGCCCGTCGTCGTGACAGAAGGGAAACTCTACATCGGATCGATGGAACACTCTGCACAGGAACCTAAACCTCGAGGCGCACCGTTCATCTGCCTCAACGCTACTACAGGCGAAGAAATCTGGAGAATCAATGGCGCCTTCCGACAGACCCGCTGGGGTGGACGAGGCATAATCGGCGACAGCATAATCGCTACAATGGACACCTATGACCAACAAGTGTATGCTATCGGCAAAGGTCCCAGCGCAGCCACTGTTACAGCACCAGACATCGCTGCACCATTCGGAACGCCAGTCATAATAAAAGGCACCGTGATGGATCTCTCTCCAGGCACAACAAGCGACAATGCGAAACTTCGCTTCCCGAACGGAGTCCCAGCAGTTTCCGACGGCAACATGAGTGAATGGATGCTCTACGTTTACAAGCAATTCCAACAACCCACCAACGTCTTAGGCGTACCAGTAAGCATCGATGCGATGGATCCAAACAACAACTATGTCCACCTAGGCGACACAACAACCGATGCAAGCGGCATGTTCAAGCTTGTCTTTACACCAACAAGTAATGGTACATACACTGTTTATGCTACGTTCGCTGGTTCCAAAGCCTACTATGGATCATATGCTGAAACTGTATTAGCTGTTCAAGACAAGCCAGTAGAACAGGTCGTTGTGACTGAACCGGAAAAAGTGTCAATTGCCGATCAATACTTCATTCCCGCAGTAGCAGGCATAATCATAGCAATCGTGGTTAGTGTAGCAGTTGCTGTGTTTGTACTCAGCAGAAAGCGTCAATAAACGTAAGCGCGCACACTCAACAAATCTTCCTTTTTCTTTTTGTCTATTAGTCATTCAACATGAGAGAAATCTAAAAAGAAGAATTCTAAGTTTTCAAGCAGAATAATGAAAATAGAAGAAACTATGCTACACTGTCCACACGTTTGAATCTATGAGTACCCAGTCATACGTTAAGATGACTTCTGGACTATTGTATAACTGGATATCTTTCAACTCAACGAGCATTCCAGTAATCTTATCAAAATATATGTACAGATAATCATCGTACACCCTTGCGGGGTTACTCGCGTCGGGAAACTCGTTCTGCAACGTTATAATGCATGTTACCCTATCGCCATTCGTGTAGCTTCTGGTGTCTGTTTCGTTAACGTAATTGCCATCCGTGCCTTGGGGACTGACTAGCTGGTTTACAGTTAAGTTAGCCGGGTAGATTGCCCAAAATACTTTATTGTCTTCTCCCGTTAACACGTTAACGTAGCCGGTGTTCTCGATTTCAGTTCCGTTAACGAAATGCCATGTAGTGTTAAACGAGACCGTTGGACCTGACACTGAGGTTATAGTAACTTTGTACCATTCGGTGTTGTTATACTCTGAGGCACCTTGAGGAAGAGTAACATTGTCCTCGTTGACTGTAGCGAAGCTCTTTAAGTCGTACGTAAACGTGTTTCCTGCAACAACGCCCGTCACAACGGTTTCCGCGGGTCCTTGAACTGAGAGAATTGCTGCTATAGCGATGCTAACTGCAATTATCAATATTACAATTGTTATGATTAATTTCTTCATTAAATATACACGCTCCTGTCAAGTATTTAGTTGTTTTGCCAACGCATCGTCGAACGGCGAAGATCTATTATGGAAAAGCGAAACAAGCGTTATCATAACCGAAGAAAACAAAGTATTGATGATCATTGACATCTGAGGACCTGGAAATCGGCGAAAATTGATGTGGCTAATAAACCATACGGGAGACCTGAAGTCTTAATTAGGGCAATCTTCCAGAATTGCCGATCACGGAAAGCTAAACTGAATGAGAGGTGAAATCCGAGATGAGACGGGTCAACGCCATAACCTTCCTGAATAATTTTGTGGCCGGAGCGCTCACACTAATAATTCCATTGTTGCTCGTAGCTCAGAACGTAAACTTGGCTGAGATTGGCACAGTGCTATCAGTTTTGCCCCTCGTTTTCTTGGCGGCTCGCCTGTTGTTCGCCGCCGTCGCGGACCAGATAGGCTGGTCGCACATTTTCCTTCTAGTGAACTGGCCAGCCACATTCGTTTCCACAGCGATTTACTACGTGGCGTCTTCGCTTCCAGCGTTCTTCGCAGGCAAATTCTTTGAGGGTTTAAGAGACGCCTCCTACTGGGCTGTTAACCGAACCGCCATCTTTCACCTGTCGCCAAAGCGGGAAGGGCGGGAAGCCACAAGGAACAATGCAATAATCTGGTTGGCAACCGCCATCGGCAGCGCGGCAGCAGGCATAGGCATCGCGTATACCGGTTTCTCCTGGACAATAGTCTTGTTGATGGTCACGTCCGCAGCTATCGGAATTCCAGCAGGGTTGCTCTGGAAGACTGGACGGCGAACATCGAATCCTGAAAAGAAGAACCTTCTGAAACTGCTTGATCCGAGGGGAAAAGGTTCTGCTTTCTGGTGGGCTTCTATAGCGTTAATGTTCAACAGTATCGCAACTTATCCTCTGCTCACGCTTCTGTTACCCGTCTTCATGACTCAACAGATGGGTTATAGCTACGTCGTGATAGGTGGGCTATTCATGTTTTACAATTTTATAGCTTCGGTCACTACCTTCCTCACGTTGAGAACGTCCCTCAGCTTCAGGCGTATCGTGATTCAAAGCGCGATTGCCATTTTGGCCTCTGTCTTCTTGGCAGGTTCGGGATTCTTCTTCCCCGCGTTGCTCTTTGCCCTCGCTTTTGTGCGCGGGTTCGGTGTGGCTTTTTTCGAGCACCTCGTCGCCAGAGTCGCGTTAAACCGGAAGAACGTTTCCGTAGACATTGGATGGCTTCATGTGCCCATGCGTTTGGCGGAGTTTGCGTCTGTCTTGACCGCGGGATTTGCGGCTCAAGCCGTGGGCTATGCTCCTGTTTTCGCGGTGACTGGGGTCTTCTTTGCTGTTTTTTCGTTAATGTCTTTTCATCAGCTAAGGGAAAACCAACACTCGTGAAATGCAGATGCACAAGTTTTGGAACCTGAATCACTGTCGAATTGTTCTTAGGAGAAATATTTAACACCGTCACGCCTCCAATCTAACATGGAGTCAAGCTGCTTCAGGGGAACACCGATGAGTCTGCTTAGCCACGACAGTTTCTGGAACGCAGTCATAACTCTGCCCATGACGAAGAAAATGCTACGACTATCCCTGAAAAAATGCGGAATGTGTGGCAGAACCGTGCTGGAGGCAGCTTTGGATGATTACGTCGGAAAAACCGACAGAAGATGTGCCAGTTGCAGCGGTTTGTACTCGCAGGTCATCGGTTTCTGGATAGAATTTCTCCGCAGAAGCCTGAACGTGAAGCGGGAAAAAGCAGAGAAGTTGTTGGCTGACCCTTATGCGAGAAGAGCGGTAATGAACTTGACTAGGACGTTCGCGTTCTTGGGAATTAAGAAGCCGCTGAGCATTTACGCTCCATTCCTCGTGGTATGGGATTTCACGCACAAATGCAACCTTAGCTGCAAGCACTGTTACTCGAACTCAGGCGTCGTCGGGGAAAAAGAACTCACCACTCTGGAAGCCATCGACGTCGTGAACCAGTTGGCAGATGCTGGCGTAACCGCTCTAGCTTTTTCAGGTGGCGAACCGCTCTCGAGGAAAGACTTCTTCGAAGTCGCCCGCCACGCTGTCAAATGCGGACTCTACGTCTCAGTTGCCACGAACGGAACACTGTTGACGAAAGAGAACGTGAAAA
Organism: Candidatus Bathyarchaeota archaeon; assembly: GCA_963749465.1. Taxonomy (GTDB): domain Archaea; phylum Thermoproteota; class Bathyarchaeia; order Bathyarchaeales; family Bathycorpusculaceae; genus UBA11855. The sequence goes on from CAVVMH010000006.1 coordinate 441,278, forward strand.
AACTGAAGCAAACGGGAGTGAACTATGTTGAAGTAAGCGTGGATGGCGCCACCGCTCAAACTCACGACGAGTTCCGCGGAGTCCACGGAGCCTTCGACAAAGCGGTCACGGGCTTAAAGAATTGCGTGGAAGAGGAATTGTGCGCCTGCATAGCGACGACAGCTACAAAGAGCAACTTGGCAGAGATGCCAGCAATCATTGATTTGGCGATTGAAATCGGCGCCGAACGGTTCACGTACTTCAACTTTATCCCCACAGGACGAGGAAAAGCGCTCCGCGACCAAGACCTCGAGCCTGAAGAACGGGAGGAATTAATGCGTTACCTTTTGAACCGGATGTCGAAGGGCTGCAAAACCACCATCCTCACAACCGCGCCTCAACTCGCCAGAGTCGCATTACAATGTCAAGGACCTTCGGGCACTGGTGAAGTGACTATGTCGATGGCGCACATGCAAACCGCAAAAGTAAGCAGAAAAGCCGTGCCGTTAGCGGATTTCATCGGCGGTTGCGGCGCTGGAAGACTCTACTGCTCGCTTTCTCCGCAAGGAGATGTGCACCCATGCGTTTTCCTACCCATCAACGTCGGCAACCTGAAGACGGAGAAATTCAGCGACGTTTGGTTGAACTCGATCCTCTTCAACGAGCTACGCGACAGGGATAATCTGAATGGGCGCCTGCGGAAAATGCAGCTACAAATACACTTGTGGGGGATGCAGAGCCAGAGCGAAAGCTTACTACGAGGACATACAAGGTCCCGACCCGGGCTGTGTGTTGGCAAAGAAAGCGGAAGGTGTTTAGGAATGGAGTCGAAAACAGTCAAAATCATCCGAGCACACGAAGACACCTTTGAAATTCTCAAGGAGGCAGTCAAGGGTGCTGGGCTGCGCGGGAAACGGAAAATTTTCGTTAAGCCCAACTTGAGCCATCCCGAATACGTGCCAGGAGTAGTCACCAGCCCCAAGTTGATTCGTGAAATGGTCGGTCTGCTTCGCGATTCTGCTGAGGAAGTAGTGGTCGGCGAGTCCAACGGTTTCAACTATCCCTGCCAAACGGCTTTCGAGAAAACTGGGGTTGAGGCGGCCGTGAAGACAGCAGGCGGCAAAGTGGTTAATCTTTCTGAGGATAAATTGGTTAGAGTGAAAATCGAGAACGGCATCGCATTGAAGGAACTGCTCCTGCCCAAGACCGTGCTGGACGCTGACGCGGTTGTTGATTTGGCGTTGATGAAGACGCACGAGTTCACCGCGTACAGCGGAGCCATCAAGAACCTGTTCGGATGCGTACCCAGCAACAAACGCATCTACCTGCACCCATACCTGAGCGAAGTCTTCTACAACCTCTACGCTATCCTCAAGCCGCAACTCACGGTGATGGATGCACGAGTGGCAGTGGAAGGAAACGGACCCACCAAAGGAAAGCCCGTCAAGATGGACTTATTGCTGACAAGCAACGACGCGTTGGCAACGGACATAATTGCGTCGAAGATAATGGGGTTGAGGTTGAAAGAAATCAACTACCTGAACTACATTGCTAAAAGAACGGGATTCAACGAGCAATCCATATCACTGAGCGGCTTGAAGGTTTCTGAGGTGCAGCGAAACTTCGAACGTCCAAAAATAGATTTGCCCGTGAAGGCGCAGATGGAGATTTACAAGCATGAGTACTTGACGAAAGTGCTCTTCTGCTCGCTGGATGTCGTCAAACTCTTTCAGAAAGTGACTAATACGTACAGACAAGTGCCAAGCGAGCCAAGCTAACTCAATGCTTCATCGTAGACTTTGAGGACTTTTTGGACGACTATGCGCCAGTCAAACCGCTCCACGATGGTTTTGCGGGCTTGAAGTGCCATTTCCTGAGCCGCCTCGAGGATGTTCGAGAAGGTATAGTATCCTGTCAGAGAATTCTGTGGGGTTGAATGGTTGGCACATGAAGCCGTTCTTGCCGTTCGTGATGGTTTCTGGGATGCCGCCCACGTTGGTGGTCACGACAGGTAGCTGGCTTGAGAGCGCTTCCAGCACGGCGAAGGGATGGTGCTCGTAGAACGTGGAGAACGCGAAAACATCCGCCGCTTGGTACAGCTTCGGCAGCTTCTTGTCTGGGTAGTAGCCTGTGAAGACTATGTTGTCGCGGACTCCGAGCCGTTCCGCGTGGGCAATGAGCTTCTTCATCTCGTTGCTCTGTCCCTTCCCAGAGATGATGAATTTGGCGTTCTTGAACCGTTTAACCACGCGGGGCATGCTCTCGATTAACGTGAACAATCCTTTTCGGGCGTATAGGCGACCGACCGAGAGTATTGCTATGTCGTCGGGGTTGAAGCCCAATTCCTGCTTAACTTTGCGTTTGTCCACGGCTGGCTTGAACTTGTCGATGTCGACGCCGTTGTGGACGACGCGGACTTTGTTGTCGTAATGCTCGTAGTATTGATGTAGTTCCCTGCGAGTGAAATCGCTGACGGCGATTATTCTCTTGGCGCGTTTAAGCATGCGTTCCTCAAAAATTCTTAAGAACCAGTTGAAGCTGACCAAGAACTTCTCGTTCGAGTTCAGCCTGCTATACGGTTCTCCGCGTATGGCTTCAGCCTCACCCTTCCACGTCGAATGCACCGTGGAAACCAAAGTTCTTCCGAAGTCTTGCGGGAACAGCGAAGTTAGGCACCAACGGCAAGTTAACATGCGTAATGTCTACGTTGGCGGTGTCGCGAACTCTGTTCAACTTTCGGAGCGAAGAGGCTGCGAACATGAACGACTTAACGACGGGTGCCTTGAACACCTTGAGGAAGTAGACGTTAAGCTGCGGGTTCACTTGGATGTCTCGGGCTTCGTCGTAGCCAGTGACGATGCTCACCTTGTATCCGAGCTTCATTAGTTCTCATAGAAAGGTAGTAGACGTAGGCTCCTGTGCCGCCTGACAGCGGAAGGTACTCGGGCGAGATGAAGCAAACCTTCGTCACTTCGCTCCACCTTTCCTGTTCCTGAGAACGTTTCCAGCTGTGATTGCAGCACCTATCAGCCATGCAAAAGTCCTGACGTAATAGAGCACAATAAGCCGCATTGCAGAACTATCCTTAAACTTAATGGAGACCTTTGCCGCGGAAAAAACGAAGTAGACAAACATGAATAGCAAGATGAAGGCTGAAACCCACCATAATGGGCGCAGGATTTCTGGGATTCCGAGAAGGAAAAAGCCCAAAGCGGCAAGTATCAGGGCGGGTTGGATGTTCATGCCGAAATCCGTAATTTCGTCGCCCTTCGCCAAGCCAGAATACTTAAAGTACAATCTAACCGTGTTCTTGCCGTACTGGCGCTGCTGCCTGAAGTAAGCCCGCACCGTGGGTCTGTTGAAGTGGTAACACGTTGCGTTTCGTTCGAAAGCAATCCTGTAGCCCAAGCGGCTTATCCTGAATCCCAGTTCTGTATCGTACTGTGAGGGGAAGCCTTCGTCGAAACCGCCAACCTCTTCCAGCACGCTTTTCTTGAGCAGCAGGTTCATCGTGGCCACGCGCCCGACGTACTTGCCTATTCTTGCGTAGCGAGATTTTAATGTCGTATCCGATGCTTCTCGCCCAAGGGTTCTCAGCGTTCCATGTTTCGATGTTGCCGCTGACTCCCGCCATCTTCGGTTCATCCAAACGTGCAATTAGCTTCTTCAGCCAATCTTGCTCCACCTTCGCGTCCGCGTCGACGAAACCGAGGATGTCGTAGCTGGCGATTTTCATGGCAAAGTTGTACGCGGCAGGAGCGTTGAGTGGCTTGGAGAAGGCTTTGACTGGGTATGTCTCGGCTATCTGCAGGGTCTTGTCACTGGAGACTGCGTCGATAACGATAACTTCAATGAGTTCTTTTGGGTAGTCGAGGCTCAAAGATGCTTTTCAGGCAGTCACCAATCGTCTGCTCGTTGTTCCGAGATGTTATGACAATGGAAACTTTGGGGAATTCAGCATCGTTCACGGTTATCGCTCAACCCTTCAAGTAAGACGTTACGATGGACATTAGAATTTTGAACCCATCAACAATCGGGTCCAACGTGGATTTCCCGTAGGTCCGCTGCTCAAAACTCACAGGCACCTCTCTGACTCTAAACCCTCGTCGAGCGATTTTCACGAGCATCTCCGACTCAATTTCGTACGTACCCGATTTCAACCTCAGGTCATTCAAGACCTCCGATTTCATCGCACGGTAGCCTGATTGAGAATCAGAAACCGATGCACCCGTGAGAATCCTAATCATCAAGTTGAAGATGCGGACGCCTGCCGCGTTGAACCTCTTGCCAGACGTAGGCGACGTTTCCCGAGAATCTTGAGCCAATAACCAAGTCGGCTTTACCTTGAAGAATAGGTTTAAGCAAAAGGGGTAACTCCTCCGGGCGGTTTGACCCGTCTGAGTCTATCGTGACTATTATTTCACCTTTTGCTTTCCTGAAGCCAGCTCGAAGGGCGAAACCTTTTCCCATGTGCTGCTTCAGGGAGTAAACCTTGGCGTGTTTGCTCGAAGCTGATTTCGGCGGACCTGTCTCTTGAGTGGTCGTCTACGACTATTATCTCGCTTTTTAGCCCGTTTTTCTGCAATGTTGCTTTCAGACGGTCGATTATGTCGCCTATTGTGTGTTCCTCATTATAATCGGGAACCACGATTGAAAGCAGACGTCGCCTTTTGGCTCATTTAGTTATGATGCTGAATGAGATAATTTATAAAGTTTGGCTGTGAATTTTGTTAAGTACCCAAACAGAGAGCAGAGGGCTAAGATGCGAAACCGCATGCTGACAGGAATGGAACCCGATAGGAAAATATGGTTTTCCATGTGGTTTCTCGGGTCGATTGCGAGTTTTGGATTAGCTTTTTTCCCGATGTTTTACTTCTCTGTGGAGCGAAGAAACGGACATTTCAGGCGGCAGGTTGAGTTTGAACAGCGGGTCGCAGCTTTTTTCAACAAAGGGTGGCAAACAACATCTATTCCGGATAGGAACGCGAAACTCTGGGGTGCTTCGATAATCCTTGTTGTTCCAGTCTTCGTCATTACGTACCTGCTTTCAAAGGATTTGCTGCTTCACGAGAAACGCCAGCGAGACTTCCTCACTGTTTTTCTGCCAAGTTGGAATTACGTGCCGCAGAGCATCTCGATAAGAAAGTACGCGTTAATTACTGTGATGACGTTAGGTTTCGGCGTAATCTATTGGCTCTATAAGGTTGTGAACGTTTATAATAACCATTTTAAGGAGCAGCGGCACATTGAATATGAGATTGGTAAGCTGATGGAGACGAAGACCCATGTCGAGCCCGTGTAAAAAACGCAGATTCGTAAGCCACGGTGGAGATGTATGGGGCTTCAGCAGAAAATACAACATCCCCCTCGAAAAAGTTCTCGACTTCAGCGGACCCATCAACTTTCTCGGACCCTCACCAAAAGCCGTAGAAGCCGTAAAACAGCAGGCCAAACTAATCAGGTTTTATCCTGACCCGAACCCGAAGGAGTTGATTTCGGAAGTCGCCAATTACATCGGACACGGCGTTGACGAAGCAAACGTCATCTTGGGGAACGGCTCCATCGAGCTCATTTACATGATTGCCGAGGTTTTTGAGTGCAACTTTAAGGCTGTGATTCCCGTCCCATCGTTCACCGAGTACGAGAAAGCCGTGTTAAGAGTTCACGGCGAAGCGGTCTTCGTGCAACTCCCAGAAAACTTCGCTCTGGAAACGGAAGCCGTGAAGAAGGCAGTGACGAGCGACACACGCTTGATTTGTATCTGCAATCCCCACAGCCCGTCAGGAACGCTTTACAGCCGCGACACGATTCTGGACCTCGCTGACTTCTGCAAAAAGAAAGACATCATCCTAAGCGTGGACGAGAACTACATCGAGTTCGCAGCCAAAGGCGAAGACGCCACGATGGCTGGCTACGTGAAGGAGTATGAGAACCTCTTCGTCATAAGGTCAGTCACAAAATTCTACGGCATGCCCGGAATACGCTTCGGCTACGGCATTGCAGCAGAAAACCTCATCGACACGCTTCAGACGGTTAGGCAGCCATGGAGCATTAACACTCTGGCAGGTTATGCGACGCTGGCAGCGTTTAACGACAAGGAATTCATCGAAAACACGAAGCAAACGATTGCGAGGGAACGAGCGCAGTTTGCGAAGATGCTGACTGAAACCGGCGGGTTGCGTGTTTTTCCATCGGAAACGAATTTCCTGCTCGTGAAGATTTTGAACCCGAGGTTTACGTCGACTGGGCTGCGTGAGGAACTGGCTAAGGAGCGCATGCTCATAAGGGATTGCAGCACGTTTGTGGGGTTGGACGATAGTTTCTTCAGAGTCACTGTCAGATCAGCAATGACAACGCCAAGCTCGTTGATGCTTTGAAGAGAGCTTTAGGAAAGCCCGCTTAGAAACGCACAACTCCTTCGCTTGAACTTTCATAAATTATCACTACATTCGGTTAACGCTTATAAACACCGTATTCAAAATTGTTAAGCGATACGGTTAAAGAGGCAACGACGTGTTCGACCAATCAACAGAGAAAACGCCCAACCCTGAAGGAACTGGTAAGGCGATTCTTCTGATGACGACGGCGCCACCGTCGAATGCGCCATGGTATCAGGGCAAAAAGCTGCCGCCTCTGGGTTTGTCGTATGTTGCCGCTTCTCTTGAGAAAGCAGGTTTCCAAGTGGAAATGCTCGACAATTACATGCTCAACAAGCCAATCGACGAAGTTAGGCAGTTAGTTGCTGGGCTTAACCCGGAAATCGTGGGTATAACTTGCGGCTCCGCCACTTACCGCCGATGCCTCGAAACCGCGCAGGCAGTGAAGGAAACGCTGCCGTCGTGCAAAGTGGTTGTTGGCGGCTGGCATGCTTCGTACCTGCCCGATAGCTTGCTCGAGAAGCCTGAGATTGATTACGTGGTTATGGGCGAAGGCGAACGCGCCATGGCAGAGCTGGCACGGCACATCACATCTGGCAAGAACGAGGCCGACCTTGCCGCGATCGCGGGAGTAGGTTACAAACGCAATGACGCCTTGGTGAAGAACGCGCCCAAATTTATAGAAAACATGGATGAGATTCCTTTTCCTGCCAGGCACCTGCTGCCCATGCACCTCTACGACAGGACAATCGAGTTCCTCAACGCCAAACCAGCCGACGTGATGAACATTTCGCGTGGCTGCCCGTTCAGCTGCGCGTTCTGCGAGACCAAGAAGCTGTGGGGAAACGCTTGCCGCATGTTCAGCCCAGACAGAGTTCTGGATGAAGTCAGGCACATGGTTGAAAAGTTCGGCACACGGGGCATATACTTCATTAACGACAACTTCACCATCAAGAAAAAACAAACCGAAGAGCTCTGCGACCTGCTAAAGAAGAGCGGCTTGGATCTCGAATGGGTCTGCGACACCCGAACCGATCTGGTCAGCAAGGAGCTTCTCGAGAGGATGCGGGATGCAGGCTGCAAGGCGATTTGGTTCGGCGTGGAGTCAGGTTCCCAGCGCATATTAAAGAGGATTAACAGGACTATCACGCTTGAGCAAACGGAGAATGCGTTCCGACTCTGCAAGCAAGTTGGCATCAAGGTTGCTTGCTCATTCATGCTAGGGTTTCCCGACGAGACCCGCGAAGACTTGGAAGCCACACGCAAGTTCGCGGACAAGCTTGACCCTGACTGGTGCCAATTCAACGTTTTCATAGCTTACCCCGACAGCAGCCTCTACCAAGAGCTATTGCAGACGGGCAAGTACGACCGCTTGGACGAGTTCCTCCTGACCGTGAAGACAGAAGACTTCGACTACAACTCTCTGATGGAGATTCAGCGACGCTTCTTCCGAGAGCACAACGGAGCGCCCAAACGCATTCTTCGAAGAATCAGACGCGAAGGCGTACTCAACTTTGTGAAACGTAGACTCGGCTCAGGCTCAGCGGAAAACGCAGGGAATGGCTTAATAAGTTTCTTGATTCGACGAAATCCGAAGATATCAACATTGTGTTGATTGAAAAACGGTATTGGGCATGTTTCCGAGCAATAGTTCACTAAGCTTTGGCACTTTTCTTTTGCAGGAGCAGGATTATAGTGCTTGTTGGTGCTCCCAGTTCGGGTTTAAGCCGTTTGGTTTGTTTAACGGTAAATTGTTTGTCTGCCATTTGTTTGACGACGTCTTCGTCGAACCAGTTCTTGTGTGCATCGTATCTTAGGCTGTCTTTTCCTTCAGGGGTTTCAAGAATTAGCCAGCCTTCTGGTTTGAGGACTCTGTAAGCCTCATCAACGAACGCATGTGGATTCCACAGATGCTCAATCACTTCTGAAGCAAGGACAACGTCAAAACTGTTCTCGGCGAAAGCCAGATGCTCAGCATCGCCAGACGCAACCATTGAAACATCACGTTTGTGGGCCAGCATGGTGATCGTGGGCAAATCCACCGAAGCTACCTCGTTGCCAAGTTTTGCGATTGGCTCGCTGATAACTCCGTCACCACACCCAACGTCTAGAACCCGCAAACCTGTTCCCACACCGCTAATCATTTGGGAGAAAATCTGGATTCTCGCAAGGTTCAATGGACGAACATAAGCCGTCATCGTGCTGTGCTGCCCAACCGCATCATGCGTGTCGAACTCCTGCCAAGCCGTCCACGCAGCTTTGCTCTGGTAACGTTGCCTGTGCCTCGTTTCCCTGATCAGGATATGCTTTAACTGTGCAGGGTTCGAAAGCACCCACAACAAACCGTGAACACGTCGCTTAAGCGTCCTCAACATTGGCTTTTAATCCAATTGCCAAAACAATTTAAGGCTTCTGCCCATGACCAATCTTCGGCTAAACAAGATATTTAGTTTGCACTTGTTCTCAGCTCTGAAAAATCCCAACAAAACCATCACGATTATCTCATAAAACAACATCTAACCGAAAATGAACCCCACCGAAAACATATATTAATCAATCTAATCCACTAGTCACTCGAAAACTAACATCAGGGAACAGAAATGAAGCCGCACGTAACCCTCGTAAATCCACCTTACCCACCTGGGGCACACCAGCACCCGCCATTCATCCCATTAGGCTTAGGATACATAGCTGCAGTTCTGGAGAAAAATGAGTTTCCAGTTGACATAATCGACTGCCAAGCACTCAAATTCACCCAAGAAGACTTCAAGAACGAAATCGGCAAACGCCAACCAAGCATAGTCGGCGTAACCTCAACCACACTCACCTACAAATCCGCACTACAAGCCTTGAAGACAGCGAAAGAGACCCACCCAAACTGCGTAACAGCAATTGGAGGACCACACGCCACTTTCTGGGATGAAAACGCACTCAAAGAATGCCCAGAACTAGACGTTGTCGTCCGAAAAGAGGGCGAATACACCGTGCTGGAACTAGCTCAACGTGTCGAAGCAGGCAAGAGTTTTGACGACTTGCAAGGGACAACCTGCAGGAAAAGCGGGAAAATAGTGCAGAACGAAGAAAGACCGTATATAGAGAATTTGGATGAGCTCCCGTTTCCAGCCCATCACTTGTTCCCCCTCAGCCACTTGCAGAAGTATGGCAAAGTCATATTCCCACTCTCAACCAGCCGAGGATGCACGTTCTGGTGCAACTTCTGCTCAGCCGTCAGAATGTTCGGCAGAAGATATCGCATGCGCAGCCCAGAAAGCGTCATCGAAGAACTCCAATTCCTATACGATAAGTTCGGCGCTAGGCAGTTCACCTTTTACGACGACGCATTCAGCGTTGACCAGAAACGCGCCTTCCAAATATGCGAAGAAATCCAAAAGCGAAAACTCAAGATATTGTGGGACTGCGAAACCCGCGTAGATATGGTCACCAAAGAACTTCTCGACGAGATGAAGAAAGCGGGATGTCTCGCAGTCTGGTTCGGTGTCGAAGCAGGGTCCAAACAAGTCTTAGACGCCATGGCAAAAGGACTTACGCTTGAAAAGACAAAGAAAGCCTTCAAAATGGCGAAAGACAGCGGTCTAATGACCGTGGCCAGCGTAATCCTCGGCTTCCCAGAAGAAACACCTGAAACAGCCCGCGAAACTATAAAATTCGTCGAAGAGATAAAACCCGACGACGTAGGCTACTATATTGCCACACCATACCCGGGAACCCCAATGTATGATTACGTGAAGGAAAAAGGCTGGCTGAAAATCGAAGATTTCAACAAGTACGACACGGCAACCCCAACCTTCGAAACTCCGACCATGAACATGAAGGAACTGAGAAAGATCCGCGAGGAAGCCTTACAAAGATTCTACGTGCACCCTGGCTATGTTCTGCGTATGTTCCGCAAAGGTGGCGTTTATGGTTACTCGGCAACAAAAACAGCTTTAGCGCATTACAGAAGAAAACTGAAGTCGAAGATAAGGCCTGCAGATGACACAGCGTAAGAGTCTTGGAAGATAATGAGCAAGAAAGCTAAGGTCGCGCTGGTTAATCCACCGACTCTGAAAGGAGTTTTTCATCACCAACTCTACGTACCAATCGGCTTAGCGTATCTTGCAGCTGTGCTGGAAAAAAACGAGCATGAAATCACAGTTATTGATTGCCCAGCAATGGGAATGGACAGCGATGCATTAAAGAAGAGCTTGGAATCGTTCAAACCTGACCTTGTAGGCATCACGTCCATGACGCCAACCATACAAGCGTCACAGGAGTCCGCGCGTATCGGAAGAGAAGCATGCCCCGAAGCAACCATTGCCGTTGGAGGTCCACACGCCACCTTCATGGACAAACAAATTCTCGCCGACGAAGCAGCCGTTGACGTTGTGGTGAGAGGTGAAGGAGAACAAACACTCCTAGAACTGGCAACGAACGCATCCGAACCACGTAACTTCCAGAACATAAAAGGAATAACGTTCAGAAAAGGCGAAGACACAATTCAAACGCCTAATCGACCCGCAATCCAAAACCTCGACGACCTGCCGTACCCAGCGTACAACCAATTCGCTTTACAGAAATATTTGCTATACGGCAAACTGTTTCTTCCCATGATAACGAGCAGAGGATGCCCATTCCAGTGCTCTTTCTGCACGACTTCCCGCATTTTCGGCAAAGAATACAGGGCAAGAAGCCCAAAAAACATCGTTGACGAATTGGAACATATTAAGAACGTTTACAACGCTGACTCGTTCACATTCTACGACGATACACTCACGCTTGACAAGAATAGGATATTCAAAATCTGCGATGAAATCAAAGCCAGAAAGAATCGGTATCCCTTGGGACTGCCAAACACGAGTAGACCAGGTCTCGAAAGAAATCTTGGCTAAGATGAAGGAAACTAACTGCCAGCAAGTCTTCTTCGGAGTAGAATCGGGATGTCAAACAATCTTGGACGCCGTGAACAAGCGAACTACCGTGGAACAGAACGAGAAAGCAATCAGGATGGCGAAAGAAGCAGGCTTGTTCGTTTCTATATCCATCATCATCGGTTACCCAGGGGAAACAAGAGAACTGCGAAAACAGACGTTTGACTTTATCAGAAGAGCGGAACCAGACGATGTGTACCTGTGCGTGGCAACTCCTTACCCGGGCACAGAGCTTCGCCGAGTCGTTGAACAAATGGGGCTGAAAATGTCAACCGATTGGAGCCGATACGACACCGTAACACCCGTATTCGAAAACCCCAACCTGTCAGATGAAGAAGTCAAGGAACTGCGAAAAAACTTTTACGACAGCTACTACTCACCAAAATACGTGCTTCGTCACATGTTCCAACGCAACTTCTACGGCAGAATAATGGCGAGAACAGCAATGAACCATATCCTCTGGCGAATCAAAGGCACTTTCAAATCGTAACCCATGCAAACAGCAGAGAGGCTTATCTTGCTTGAATGACCCGTCCCGTAAAGAGCGATTCTATGCATGTGTTGTTTTTGCCTGATGAGTCATTCTTCGTCTGGCAAACAGGGTTTTTATTGCCTTTTTCGGGTTTCGTACCGCTCTAGCGAATCTGTCGCGAGTGAGAGTTGGGTTTACTAAGTTGGCTTCCGCGCACAGCATACGAAGGTCGTCTGCTGTGAACTCCGGTGTTTCGATTAGGGGTTCGACCGCTGCCAACGCTTCGTCGGTAAGACCTGGCTTCAGGAACCCGCCTCGTTTGGCTTGTTCGTAAAGCTCGGTGCCATACAGTGGTGTTGCGTAGCTGAAGTAGAAGCGGTCTGCCCCCAGTCTCCTCAGCTTGTGCGCGAACGCTATAGTGGCTTTCATGTCCTCTTTTGTTTCGCCGATGAACCCCAAAATGAAAAAGCAGCCGACTTCAATCCCGACTTTTCTGGCTGCTGACAACAGCGTTCTCTACTTTCTGTAGATCTTGCTTTTTCCTGATAACCTGGTCTACGATGCGTTGCACGCCTGATTCGGGAGCGATTAGTATTCTCTTGCAGCCCGACGCCTTCATTTTACGGAGGAGTTCTTCGTCGAGACAGTCTGCTCGTACCCCGTTGGGCGTGCACCATTCAATGTCTAGCTTTCTTTCCTTAATCAGGTCGCAGATGGCTTCCATTCGCTTTCTGTCCAACGTGATGTTGTCATCAAGGAAGTCTACCTGTTTTATGCCGTAAGTGCGAACAATCTGTTCTATCTCGTTCACGACGTTTTCGGGGCTTCTGGCGCGCCACTTTCTTCCCATGACGATGTAGTTGGAGCAGAAAATGCAATTGTGTCCGCAGCCTCTGCTTGTCAGCATCCTGATGCTGGGTTTCTTCAAGTTGCCGCTGATGGGTCTTTTCTTGGCTGCCTCAAAGAATGCGTTCATCGGAAGCAGGTGCCTAGCGGGAAAAGGCAAAGAGTCTAAATCTTCGATCACGGGTCTTGGTGGAGTTTTTATTGTTTTGCCGTTCTCGAGGTAGGCGATTCCCTTCACTTCCTTCAGTTTCTCCATGTTTCGCGTTTCCAGCGTGTCAGCCAACTCGAGAACCGTCAGTTCGGGTTCGCCAATGACTACAAAATCAACGTTTGATTGCGCTAGGCATTCCCAGGGGTCGAATGGATGGATGCAGCCCTATGAGCGCAGTCACGATTTTCTTGTTAACTTCTTTTACGAGCGAAGCAGTTTCAAAAGCTGCTGGGGACCAGCCAGAGAACGGAACCGTTATGACCGCCATGTCTGGTGACCATTGTTTGATTCTGGCGGCTATTTCTTCTTTTGATAGGCCTTGCCTGATTCTGTTTCCAGTTATCTCTTCGAGTTTGTTCCAGCCTTCCATGGGAGCATCTATAATGGAGACTTCATGGCGTTTTTCGAGGACTGCCGCCACGTAGACCAAGTCCATGGGCTGGTATACGCTTGGTTCGCCCCAAGTCTTCGGCTGTATTCTAGGCGGGTTTATCAGGCAAACGCGCATTTCTGCACCAATACGAAACTAGGCGGGTTCAAAAAATTAATGCTTTCGGTTAAACGCCCAGTTTTCTATTTTCACGCTGCACGAGATGGTTTTGGGTTTTACCGATATTGATATTAAACAAATCTCCGAAACTAGCAGAAAGCAACCAGACGGTGAAACAAAATAATCCTCGAAGTGCTTAGTAGCCATCACGGTTCTCGTCTTAGCCATAGTATTAGACCTCGTTTTCGGCGACCCTGCTCCTTGGAAACCGTTGAGAGGCTTATCATAATTTACATCCGACTATCTGGATGGGAAAGCTGGCGAAAGCGCTGAAACCGTATTTCAAAAGCCGAAACCCTCGAATAGAGAAGGTGAATGGTGTTCTCCTAGCCTTGGTGGTAATTATCGTTTTTACTGTTCCAACATATTTTGGTTTATATTTCATCCTATGTCTTTCTCAGCTTCGTCGTCTATGTCATATTCGCTGGGATAATCCTGAAGACAACCATCTGCATAAAACTCGAAACCGACGGAGCAAAAGCAGTGGCGAAAGCCCTTGAAGCAGGGGACTTGGAAGAAGCGAAGAAGTACCACCATTTCTCGCGACGGGACCCGACGAACCTGAACAGCCCCCAAATCGCGTCTGCAGTCATCGAGTCCATGGTTGAAAACTTGACCGACTTCAAGCATTCCCCCATAATTTACTATTCATTCTTCGGCGTCTCAGGCGCCATCGCGTTCCGAGCCATAAACACGCTCGACGGTGTGGTCGGCTTCAAAGACCCTGAAAACATCAACCTAGGCTGGTTCTCCGCAAACCTCGACACCGTCGTCAACTACATCCCAGCCAGACTAACGACAATCTTGATGATAATCGCAGCAGCTATCATTGGTGAAGACTACAAGAACGCTTGGAAAATCGCGCAACGAGACCGAAAAAAAATTCCCAGCCGAAACCACGGGTGGCAAATGGCAGCCATCGCTGGAGCATTACATGTGCAGTTGGATAAGCCAGGCCATTACATGGTTGGCGACAAGACCGAAGAACTCTCTGCAGACAAGATATTGACCGCATTAAAAATCAGAGACATATCGATAGTTCTCAGCATACTCCTATTTCTGCCCGTGCTGGTTGTCGTGAGGCTGTTCGTGTTCCCATTCTAAGATGCTGCCAGCATAGTTTTTCAACAATCCTCGGCTTAGTCGGAGGCATTGCCGATAGTGCGAAACCTTTAAACATCAAGTTTCACGTATTTGCGAAAGACCACGTTAAGGAAGAAAAATGAAAACCCACGTAACCCTTGTAAACCCACCGTACCCGACGAAGGCACATCAGCACCCGCCCTTTCCACCATTAGGTTTAGGTTATCTGGCAGCTGTCCTGGAGAAAAACAACTTTCCAGTTGACGTAATTGATTGTCAAGCATTGAGACTTACGCATGAAGGTTTCCGACGCGAAATCCGAAAACATCAGCCTAGCGTGGTTGGGTTTACGGCCACCACTCGCACTTACAATTCTGCTTTACGAATAGCGGTGGTGGCTAAGAAAGAGTATCCAAAATGCATAACCGCGCTCGGCGGACCCCACGCAACGTTCTGGGACAAAGAAGCGTTGAATGAATGCCCACAGTTGGACGTTGTCGTGAGGAAAGAGGGCGAAAACACTCTGCTAGAGTTGGTGCAAAGGATTGAGAAAGGCAAGAGCTACTACGATGTCGTAGGGACTACGTGCAGGAAAGGCACGGAAATCGTGCGGAATCCTGACAGACCGTACATCGAAAACCTCGATGAACTTCCATTTCCAGCTCGACACCTGTGGCCCCTTGATGTTCTTCGAAGGTATGAAGACGTGTTTTATTTGACGACGAGCCGAGGCTGTGTCTACTGGTGCGAGTTCTGCGCGGCTGTTAGAATGTTTGGACGGAGATACCGTTTTCGCAGCTCGAAAAACGTTGTGGATGAGCTTGAATTCCTAAATAAAACTTACAATGCGACTCAGTTCACATTCTGTGACGACGCCTTTACAGTTGACAACCCGAGAACTGAAGAATTGTGCAGGGCGATTAGGAGTCGAGGGTTGAAGATAAAATGGAACTGTGGGACCCGCGTAGACATGATCACGAAAGAACTCTTGCTCAAGATGCGGGCGGCAGGCTGTGTTTCGGTTTGGTTTGGGGTTGAATCAGGTTCGCAGCATGTATTGAACGAGATGAGGAAGGGCATCTCAACCGAGCAAACAATTCGAGCTATAGGCTGGGTGCGAGAACTTGGGCTGAAACCTGTGCCCAACGTGCTGATAGGTTTTCCAGGAGAGACTGAGGAGTCTGCTTGGCGCACAATAAAATTCGCGGAGAAAATCAGTCCTGATGAAGTTGCTTTCTTCAATATAGCTACGCCTCTTCCAGGAACGCCAATGTTTGACATGGTAAGGGAGAACCGTTGGGTGAGAATATTCGATTTTGACCTTTACGATTGTGCAACGCCGATTTTCGAAACCCCAACTCTGAACATGAAGCAGGTGGCTGATCTTTACCAGCAGGCTTTTCAGAGTTTCTACTTCCGACCTACCTACATTCCGCGTCAATTTGCGAAGGGAATTACGTATGGTTTTTCAGCAACTCGGAAAGTGCTTAATCAGCTTGTTTTTGCCTTCCGAACAAGTACGTTGGCTTCGACCATCCGTTCAAGGATTAAGTATTCGAAGCTGAAATGAAGGCGATAAGCAATAGATAAGCAGTATTTTATCCAGAAGTTCGGGAAACTACCTTGAGATGTTTTCGTCCTTAACTTCAAAAACTAAAAAAAGAAAGTAATTATGGGTGCCACAATTCACCGCCAGCGGTAATCCTGGAGATGATTGGCACTACTATACCAAGGATTATCATCGGTAGCAACGCAGTGAAAAGCGCAAATCCTGGGTCTCCGCGTGTCATCCATGATGCGAATGAGACTGTGTAGTTAAGTATGAACTGAAACAGGCCTATCGTTATTGTAGCTGTCAGAGCTGCGGCGAGCTTTCGCTTAAAGTGGAAGGATTTGGCGTTTAGAGCTCCGGCAATGTATCCAATTAGAATCCCTGCCACAATGTAGTCTCCGATGAAGCTTGGGTCAGCATACAAATTCAGCGTAGCACCATATGTAATAGTTGAGTATGCAATGTTATATCCGGCAAAGGCAAGGTAGTACAGTGTACCTGTTATGAAGCCTGCAGCGCCGCCAGCCCACTTGCTCCAATTTAAGCCTATGAAGAGCGGAACTCCGAGTACGACCATCAGAGAGAAGCCGTGTGTGAAAATCACCGTCAGAAACGCATATGGTGACGCGCCTGCGCCAGTGTTTGGGTCGCCAGCTGGGAAGAATGAATCTAGTGCTGGTCTAAGTATCGCTGGAAAAGCCACGATGACAATACCGATTATCAACGGAATGACTAAGCCCCAGAGGATGCCACTGATTTTAATTTTTCCTGGTTCTTCCAAGTTTTATCCCTTTTCCCATAATAGGTTTGGGCACGTTTATAAATTTAATCCTTAAACCTCGATTTGATGGATTCTGAATACCTGTAAACAGGGTGAAATATGTGTTGGTTTGCGTTTATTGCCTTTGATAGACCAGTTTTCCGCCTATTATGGTTAGTTCTACTTTGATGTCTGCAAGTTTGTCCGGTGCAGTTGACGTTGGGTCGTTGGATAGGATTGTGAGGTCTGCGAGTTTGCCTTCTTCTATTGATCCTTTGAGGTGTTCTTCTGAAGTTGCTTGTGCAGCGTTGATGGTGTAGGTGTTTATTGCGTCTTGGATTTTTATTCGTTCGTTGGGGGAGAATTTTCTTGTTGTTGCTGCTTGGATTCCTATGAGGGGGTTTAGGGGTTCCATGGGGCAGTCTGAACCGCTGATTACCAGTATGTTTTTGTTGAGGAGTGTTTTGGTGGGGAAAAGTAGTCGTGTTCGTATGTTGCCTAGGTGTTCGGTTGCTTGCCATACTGTGAATTCGGATTCGATGACTTTTGGCTGGGTTGATATTGTGAGGTTTTGTTTTTTTATGCGGTTGATTAATTGTTTGTTGAGGACGGCTGCTTGTTCTACGCGGTGGCGGTTTTTGTTTGAGTCCTTGTTTGGATTAGCTTCGAGGGCTTTGAGCGCAGCTTCGACGGCTTTGTCGCCTGTGGCGTGTATTATGACTTGCAGGTTGGATTTGCTGATTTTCGCTACTAGTCGGTTTAGTTCTGGTTGAGTGTAGAGTAGTTCTCCTTTTGAGGTGGGGTTGTCGGTATATGGTTCGTTTAATGCTGCGGTTTGAGATGCGAGGTAGCCATCTGCGAAAATCAAGACAGCGTCAACTTTCGCTGGGTTGGGGTTTGTGTTTTCGTTGGGTTCTGGGTTTGGGAGGGCTTCGAGGAGGTTGGCGGTGATTATGACGTAGACTTCTTAGGGGCAGGTTTTCGCTGGCGAGTTTCTGTGCGATTGATAGTTCGGTGTTTGTGCAGATTATCCAGTGTGCGGTGGTTATTCCTGCTTCGATGATTTTTTGGCACGCGTTTTTGGTGGCTTCGAGGGTTTCTTGTTCGGTCGGTGGGGGGATTTTGTTCCAGATTAGGTCTGTGGCGTTTCCGTGAAGGATGCCTGTTGGTTCGTGATTTTGTGGGTTTTTGTCGATTGCGCCGTCTTTTGGAGCGGTGGTTTCTTTCGTGATGCCTGCTATTTCAAGAGCTTTTGTGTTGGCTGTGCATGTGCGTCCGAGTTGGTGGTAGATTACGACTGGGTTGTCTGGTGAGGCTTCGTCTAGATCTTGCTTTGTTGGGGCACGTTTTTCCGTTAAGCTATCTTGGTTCCATCCTGAACCTAAAATCCATTTGCCCTTTGGCATTGTCTGCGCTTTTTGCTTGATTTTTTGTTGGATTGTTTTGATGGAGTCGGCGTTTTTGAGGTCAAGCCACGTTAGAGTTCTGCCAAAGTCTGCAATGTGGATGTGCGTGTCTATGAATCCTGGAAGAACGGTTTTTCCCTGCAGGTCGAGCGCGTTGGTGTTTTCTCCGATGAGTGGGTTGATTTCGGTGTTTTTGCCGACTTTGACGATGCGGTCGTTTTTTATAGCGATTGCTTCGGCGTGTGGGTTTGCTGGGTTCATGGTTAAAACGTTAGCGTTGACCAATGCCAAATCAGCAGTCATCAAACGTCACTTCAAACTGCTAATGTGTACAGGCGTCAACTTAAGCTTAAGTTTGTATGTATTGTAGTGCGTTTCTTTTCTTCAGCCCCACCACCAATAGACTTACCACAAGCGTCAAATGGTCGGCTCAGATTTTCATTGAACATGGCATCATTTCAGGTCTATTTGGAATAAAGGCATATTCAGGAAAGGACAGTTTAGACCTGAGAGAGTGGCAAAAACTAAACACAAAGAGAGAAGATAGAAATTGAGCCTTTATGCAAAAGCATGGTAGCTGTTCCCTCGAAACGGCAAAAGAAGTTGATGAATTCATCGATAATCTGCTCCTTTCGGTGAGAGACCAATTTTATAAGAACGTTGACGCACTTTATGCGAACAATAAGATAACCAAAAAGTTATATGAGAAGATATTAAATTCAAAAGCTAATCAGAACGGAGTCAATAAATCTTAAATCCGCATAGCGTAGTTCTCTACTCCTAAGCTCTATGCTGGCGGGAGAGTTGTTTTTAGATTATTTTCTTCAATACATCACGCATTTGTCTCATTATAGCTTCGTCTTCTGCTTCTGCTCCCTTTTCCTTCTTGGTTTCTTCTTCAATCTGTTTATTTTCTTGTTTTGCTTGTTCGTTAACTGAATCAACTAGTTTTGCTATCCGTTTGCCATCATTTTCAATTTGGCTTATGGAAGTAAAGAATGTAATTGACTTATCATTTAGATGCGGGTCCTTACTTGAGTTTTGCAAATAGCCTGGCGGTGAACTTTTTATCAATTCATCCCTAAACATAGTTGCCCAAACAGTATCGGGACTCTCTTCCAATTCCAACTCAACTTCAAACTTTTCTCTGCTAGCTAGCACTTTCTTCATCTTCGGAGTATATTCGTCAACTGGTTTTAAGTTGACTATCTTAATCGCGTCCCTCATTCAATTGACCTCACATTTTATCTAAGCCGATTTAGCTTAAGAACTTTGCATTTTTCCAACTATATCGAGTGCAAACAAAACGCCAAACAAAATGGTCGGTCATTGGAACAGGTTTTAGGTTGAAAAGCCAATAATTGAACAACCCACTTTTGAGCCGAAAGCCAAGTTTCTTTTTCCCATGTATCTACTTTACAAAAATGTGACATGCTCTAACTGTGGTAACGTCATAGAGGAAAAGACATAATCCGAATCGTTTAACAAGTCTTAAATCTAAACTGAAAATACTGATAGCCTTGTGGCTAATATGGTTGATATCCATATGGGGGATTGCCCTAGGTGCGGAAAGAGGACATTTGTAGTTTATGAAAAAATTGAAGGGAACTAACTTCAAGGGTCAATGCTATAATTGTGACGCTGTTGTAATTATTGACTTTTAGCTAAAATCTTGAATGTGCATAGCGTAGAAATAACCATAACGTAGAAAACCAAAAATGAATCCCTAGTTTTCAGTCGTCATTTTTTCTTCAAAAGCCAATCCAATATTCATAGCAATTTGAGAGAAGAGACTTATGGACTCAATTAAGTACTCCATGGTAACTTTCAAATGCTCATTTCCACCTTCGTATCCTGTTTTTTGTCTATATTGTTTGTTTGGCATACCTAAGTTGTGAATGAGAATATTTCGTCTATAGAAACGCTCTTTGAATTCGTTCCAATTATAAGCCTTGGAAGTCTCTATTCCCAGTTTCATATGAGTAAACTGTCGTATTTTTTCACTATCTTCAACGAATTCAGAAATCTCTATCCCAAATCTTTGTTTGATGTACTTTCTCAATTCTTCTATATCTTCATTAACAACCATAATTTCTTTTTCAATGATTCCTTCTCTTACTTCATCTATATTCCTGAACTTCAATAATTCTTCATAGTTGAGGGTTTTTTGGCATGTTTTAAGAGTCTCAGGTCTTTTCCTAAACGAAATCCGAAGTACTCTTTGAATAAAACTCTCGAAAACTGCAACCAAATAAACGAGGCTCATATTCCGAACAAGGTCAGAACTCTGCATGAGGTCAATACTTTCACACATGTTTCTAAGAAAATTGTTCTTAGAGTTAAATCGAAGAATTGCATTTTTGTAAGTACTCATTCTTCTCTTTTCATTGATTTTTCTGAAATCGGCAAGTAGATTCTTGAATCCTATGCCTTCTTCAGCCCACAATTCAGTATCTATTCGCTTGTCTTCAGAGTCAACAATATTTAAAAAACGTTCATTAGTTCTTTTGATGATTCTTAATTCACATGTTAAGAGTTCAAATGCCCAAGCGTATTCGTCTTCTTCACTACCTTCTATATCTACATCTTTTGCGTCATCCTTATCGTTTTGCGTGTTCATTCAAATCGGATTTCTTTATTGAGTGGCTATACTCTTTAGCTTTTCCAACTTCGCCAAAAATATACGTAAACCCTAGACTCTAAACTGTTTTAGTATGATAATTGTCTAAATCCATTCTGCTTTATTTAAAGCGGCAACCTAGACTGTTTTGCTGCGATTAGATTGGGGAGTCGTAAATCTTATATGTTCGGGGTTGTCTTTGTTTTGGATTGCGAGTGATGGAAAATGGGGAATTGCTTTATTAGACCACTTTCCAAGTAAGATTCGAGTTTTTGACACTACCCTACGTGACGGAGAACAAACCCCCGGAGTCTCCTTGACCCCTGAAAACAAATTAAGAATAGCGCAGCGTCTGGATGACCTTGGCGTGGACGTGATCGAGGCGGGTTTCGCCGCGGTTTCTGAGGGCGAACTCGAAGCCGTCAAACTTATCGCTGAGGCTGGTTTGAAAGCGGAAATCTGCAGCGCGTCCCGTGGCACACGTGGCGACATCGACGCTGTGGCGAAGTCGGGCGCAAACAGCATCCACCTAATCATACCAGTTTCTGACTTGCACATCGAAGCGAAGCTGAAAAAAACACGTGAACAAGTTCTCCAAATAACAAAAGACATGGTCAAACACGCCAAAGACTGCGGGCTCATCGTGGAGTTGTCCGCGGAAGACGCGACGCGAGCAGACTTTGGCTACCTGAAGAAAGTGTTCTCAACGGGCATCGAGGCGGGCGCCGACAGGGTTGTAGCATGCGACACTGTTGGTGTTTTGACGCCTGAGCGGAGCTACAAGTTCTACGGAGACTTACGTGAATCGCTGAAAGTGCCCGTCGTGAGCGTACATTGCCACAACGACTTCGGCATGGCAGTCGCTAACACTTTGGCTGCGCTGCGTGGAGGCGCAAACCAGTTCCACGCCACCATAAACGGCTTAGGCGAACGCGCAGGCAACGCCTCGCTAGAAGAAATCGTGGTTTCGTTAATGGCGTTATACAAGCTGAAGCTGGGCATCAAGACGCAGCAGTTGTACAGCATTTCGCAGTTCGTTCAGCGTTTGACAGGAGTTTACGTGCAGCCCAACAAAGCCATCGTCGGCGAAAACGCGTTCACCCACGAGTCTGGCATCCATACGCAAGGCATGCTGGCGCACCCCGATACTTACGAACCGATTTCTCCTGAGCTGGTCGGCGGCACTCGACGGTTGGCGCCTGGGAAACATTCGGGTTCCGCTGGCATCAAGGCGGCGTTGAGCGAGATGGGTTTGCAGGCTAACGAAGAACAGCTGAAAGAAATCTTCAACCGAGTTAAAACCGTCGGCGACAAAGGCAAGACCGTAACGGATGCGGATTTGCTCGCGATTGCCGAATCTGTTCTCGGATTAGGCAAAGTGAAGCCGATTCAACTCAAAGAAGTCACTGTGGTAAGCGGCAATACGGTCACAGCGACCGCTTCAGTGAGGATGACGCTGAACGGCAAAGAAGTATCAGGGGCAGCGATGGGTGTTGGACCCGTGGATGCTGCAATAAATGCCGTGAAAAACGCGATTCGTGAAGTTGAGCCGATTCATTTGGAGCAGTACAACGTGAAAGCCATCACGGGCGGAACGGATGCCATGGTCGAAGTCATGGTGCGCATGCGCAAAGGAGACCGAACAGCAACCGCCATGGGCGTACGCGAGGACATTGTGATGGCAAGCATGGACGCAGTAATAGGCTGCATGAACGTACTAACAACAGATTACAACAACAAAGGAAAATAGTTCGCTCAAGTCATAGCCTTTCGTGTCTACACGCTGTTTGGATTCGACACAAGCAGTCACTCCTTTTCTGAATAATTAAATTTGAGGCCTAGTTGGTCAAACTCTCATAACGAATCCAAATGCAAATATCTTTCGTAGATGATTTCAATTCTTCGCCGACCTTTATTTGTGCACCGTAATCTTTTTATTTGTTCGGGGCTGTGTGTTTTTACTGTTACGTGGAGATTTCACGGAGGCATACATGTGAGGGATCGCCACCTCGATAGTTGGGGTCGCCGGGTACCGGCAGAGTGCTTTATTTAGCCCAGTCCCTGTAGCCGTCGTGACAGTTAATAATAAATTCTTGGACAGCAATCTTCCACGGTACACTCTGGGTCATTTTCTAACGTTGAAGGAGCAAACAGTATGACAGCAACCAAGATGAGCGGCGCAAACGCGCTGCTTGAAAGCCTCGAACGTCAAGGCGTTAAGGAAGTGTTCGGCATCCTGGGCGGAGCCATCCTGCCCGTCTACGACGCGTTATGCAGCCACCCGAAGATCAGGCACATCCTCGCTCGTCACGAGCAGGGCGCAGCCCACGCAGCCGACGGCTACGCACGCGCCTCAGGCAGACCAGGAGTCTGCTTCGCCACCTCTGGTCCAGGCGCTACGAACCTAGTCACTGGCATCGCCAACGCCCACCTGGACAGCTCACCCGTCATCGCCCTCACAGGACAAGTCCCAACCGAAGGCGGCAAATCAACATACATGATCGGACGCGACGCATTCCAAGAAGCAGACATCATCGGCATCACGACCCCAATCACCAAATACAACATCCAACTCCGCACTGTCTCCGAAATCCCAGGCACCGTTAACAACGCCTTCTACATCGCCACCACAGGCAGACCCGGACCAGTCCTCATCGACTTCCCCAAAGACATCCAAGCAGCAACAGGCGAAGTCGAGTGGACCGACAAAATAGACCTGCGCGGGTACAAACCGCCAGGCAACCCCCACCCGCTGCAAATCCGCAAGGCAGTCGAATGCCTCGTGGAGGCTGAGCGACCCGTAATCCTAGCGGGCGGCGGAGTCATCTCGGGTGACGCAACCGATGAACTTCTAACCATCGCCGAGCTGTTGCTCGCGCCCGTCGCCACCACGTTCATGGGCAAAGGTGCCTTCCCAGAAATCCACCCCCTAAGCATCGGCAACATAGGCATGCACGGCAACCCACTAGCCAACAAGCTGCTCTTGGAAGCCGACGTCCTCTTAGCTGTGGGCACGCGATTCAGCGACCGAGCAACAGGCAACACCGACACGTTCTGCCCCGAAGCAAAAAAAATCCACATAGACATAGACACAGCCGAAATCGGCAAAAACATCGACGTCGACGTGCCAATCGTGGCGGACGCGAAAAAAGCCTTAGCTGCTATTTACGAACGGTTAATCCAGCAGGTTAAGAAGAAACCCGAGTCGCCATGGAATCGACGCGTGAAAGAGGCCAAAGCGTTGCTAAACCCGCCAAACAGAGAAAACACTGAGCTGAAACCGAAATCACTCCTGCAAGCGTTACGGAAGTTGTTACCCGATGACGCCATCGTCACCACAGAAGTCGGACAAAACCAAATGTGGTCTGCACTGTACTTCAAGGCGTTGAAGCCTCGCACGTTCATAAGCAGCGGCGGATTAGGCACAATGGGCTTCGGATTCCCAGCCGCCATCGGAGCAAAAACCGCCTGCCCAGACCGCCCAGTCGTCGACATCGCAGGAGACGGCAGCTTCATCATGACCGAGCAGGAACTGGCGTGCAGCGTGGTGGAAGACATCCCGGTTACCGTAATCGTCCTCAACAACGGCGTCCTCGGCATGGTCGCCCAGTGGCAACGCATGTTCTACAAGAAACGCTACATGGCCGTTAAGCTCGGAACGTACCCAGACTTCGTCAAACTCGCAGAAGCGTACGGCGCACAGGGCTTCCGAGTCGGCTCCATCCCCGAATTCCAAAAAGCTGTCCAGAAAGCGTTGAAGAGTAAAGTGACCACAGTCATCGATGTCCCCATCGGCTCCGAAGAAGACGTCGTGCCGATGGTGCCGCCAGGTTGCGGCTTAAACCAGCAAGTAGGAGATTACTAAAAATGGAAACCAACCAGAAAACAACCGTCATTGCAGCCCTCGTCGAAAATAAACCCGGTGTACTCCACAGCGTAGCCAACATGTTTCGCCGAAGAGGCTTCAACATTGAAAGCATCACCGTTGGGCACACAGAACAGAAAGGCGTGACGCGAATGACCATAACCGTCAGCGGTGACGAAAAAACCCTCGAACAAATCGAGAAACAGATGAACAAACTAATCGACGTCATTAAAGTCAACACTTTAGAACCCGACGCCATCGTCACACGCGAACTGGCTCTGGTGAAGATCAGTGTTCCCGACGTTAAAAGTCGTAGCGACATCATAAACTGCGTCGAAGTCTTCCGCGGACGCGTCGTCGACGTCTGCTCCCGAATCGCTCATGGTCGAAATCACGGGCACCCCTGACAAGATAGACGCCTTCCTCAACCTCATGAAAACCTACGGCATAATCGAAATGGCACGTACGGGCTTAACGGCGCTTGCACGCGGAATCAAGTCAATCAAAATCGACGAATAACCTCGGAATCCTTAACTACCGCAACAGCCACGCACAACACGAATCTTCCTATTCACTATCCTAAAGTGAAAAGAATGAACATCACAGAGAAAATCTTGGCAAAAGCCTCAGCAAAAAAGGTTGTTCACCCAGGCGACATAGTGGACGCCAACGTAGACATGGTCATGGTCCATGACCTAACGGGTCCGCTGGCGGTTGAAGCCTTCAAACGCATAGGTATAAGCCACGTCTGGGACAACAAGAAAATAGTGATAATACTAGACCATCAGGTGCCCGCGGAGTCGGTGAAGGCGGCGGAACTTCACAAAATGCTCAGGGCATTCGCGAAGGAGCAGGGAATACGCTTCTACGATGTGGGCAGGGGAGGAATCTGCCACCAAGTTATGCCCGAAAAAGGACATGTGCTGCCAGGCTCAGTCATGGTTGGAGCAGATTCGCACACCTGCACCTACGGAGCGTTGGGAGCATTCGCCACAGGCATCGGCTCCACTGAAGCAGCAGCAGTTTTTGCCACGGGCAAAATATGGCTGAAAGTTCCAGAAACCATAAAAATAAACGTAGAAGGCAAGTTCAAGCCCTACGTCACACCGAAAGACCTAATCCTATCAATAATCGGGAAAGTCGGGGCTGACGGCGCGACATACAAAGCTACCGAATTCACGGGCTCAACCATACGCGGCATGAGCATGGCAGGCAGGATGACCTTGTGCAACATGACCGTGGAGATGGGCGCCAAGAACGGCATCGTCGAGCCAGATGAGACAACGCGCAAGTTTCTGGAAGGCAGAACCAGCAAGCCGTTTGAAGAGATAAAAAGCGACGAGGACGCAAACTACGAGAAAATCGTCGAGTTTGACGTTTCACGATTAGAACCAGTTGTGGCCTGTCCTTCGTCGGTGGACAACGTGAAACCCGCCTCCGAAGTTGACGCGCCGATTGAGCAAGCGTTCATCGGCTCCTGCACAAACGGCAGAATGGAGGACTTGCGGTTAGCGGCGCAGGTGATGAAGGGCAAAACCGTGAAAGACGGAGTAAGAGCACTGGTAATTCCAGCTTCGCAAGAAGTGTACGTGCAAGCGGTTAAGGAAGGGTTAGTGGAAATCTTCACGGACGCTGGCGCGTTAGTGTGCGGTTCAGCTTGCGGACCTTGCCTAGGCGGGCATATTGGCTTGTTAGCCGCGGGCGAAACCTGCGTGTCAACGTCGAACCGGAACTTCATCGGGCGAATGGGAAGCACTCAAGCCAGCGTCTACCTAGCGTCTCCTGCAACGGTCGCTGCTTCCGCTTTGACTGGAAGGATAACTGACCCACGGGAAGTGGAGGCAAAGAAACAATGAAAGTAACAGGACCCATCGTGAAATTCGGGAACAACGTGGACACAGACGTGATTCTGCCAGGAAAGTATCTAATCCTGATGGACCCCAAAGACTTGGCGAAACATGCCTTGGAAGGGTTAGATCCCGCTTTTCCCGAGAAAGCCAAGAAAGGCGTAATCGTCGTCGGAGGCAAGAATTTCGGTTGCGGTTCTAGCAGAGAGCAAGCACCATTAGCGTTGAAGTATTCGGGCGTCATGTGTGTGGTGGCTGAGTCATTTGCGCGGATATTCTTCCGTAACGCTATAAACATCGGCTTGCCAGTGGTTGAGTGTGAAGGCATTTGGGAAGCCGTGGAGAACGGTGATGAACTAGCGGTAGACTTCGACAAGGGGGAAGTGCGCAACGCGTCCAAAGGAAAAACTCTTCGAGCGACTAAGCTTCCAGCGTTCATACTGGAAATACTTTCAGATGGAGGATTAATCGAGAACTTACAGAGGAGAATGAAGAAGAAATGACATCGTATAAAATATCCCTGATTCCAGGGGATGGAATCGGTCCAGAATTGACCGAAGCTACGCTAGCCGTTCTGGAATCGGCTCAAGCAAAATTCGGTTTGAAACTGGATATCATCGAAGCGGAAGCTGGCGACACAACGTTCCAGAAGAGAGGCGTCGCCCTGCCCGAAGAAACCGTGGAAAAAATCAAGTCATCCCACGCCTGCCTAAAAGGTCCAGTAGGCGAAACCGCCGCTGACGTCATCGTGAAGTTACGGCTGATGTTCGACCTGTACGCTAACCTGCGCCCGATAAAATCATACCCTAATTCAGGGGCTATGAGACCTGACATTGACATGTTTTTCGCGAGGGAGAACACGGAGGACCTTTACAAGGGCTTAGAGTTCTCTTTAGGCGACACAACTATAGCTCTGCGGGTTATCACCAGAAAAAACACTGAGCGAATAGCCAAGAAAGGCTTCGAAATCGCCAGAATGCGGAACGGCAAAAAGAAAGTTACCGCCATCCACAAAGCCAACGTCATGCGCGTGACTGACGGCTTGTTCGCTAGCGTCTGCCGAGAGGTCTCGAAACAATACCCTGACATCGCGTTTAACGAATTGTACGTAGACGCGGCATCGATGCGCTTGATAAAGGAGCCGCAGGAATTCGATGTACTTGTTACTCCGAACTTGTTCGGCGACATTCTCTCCGACGAAGCAGCTCAGCTTATCGGCGGATTGGGCATGGCGCCCGGAGCAAACATCGGTGATAACTTCGCCCTCTTCGAGCCAATTCACGGTTCAGCCCCAAACAGAGCAGGCAAACAAACGGCGAATCCAATCTCGATGATTCTGGCTGCCAAAATGATGCTGGATTGGCTGAGCGAACGCTACAACGACCCGAACTGCCTGAAAGCTGGGAAAGCAATTGAAAAAGGCGTGGTTGAGACGCTGAAGCACAAACGGACGGTGCCTGACTGCGGCGGAAAACTCACAACGATTGGAATGGCGAAAGCTATCGCCAAGGCTTTAACGTAAGCATGCGTGAAATAGATAAAGAGATGTTGACATGAAGGACAAGAATCTAAAAGTCATGTACCGACGCAGTGACGATAGCGGAGTTCAAATTTGGATTCATCGAGGCAACAAGCATATAGCTACAATTGAAATCGATTCAAACGACCATACAAAACTGCTTGAAGGAAGAAAAGGAAAGTAGCAAAACACAGGTTGAAGTCCAATGAACACTAAGTTGAGCCAAATCCGAATTTTCGATACCACTCTACGTGACGGTGAACAATCTCCAGGTGTTTCGCTGACCTTTGACGACAAGGTTGAGATTGCGCGACAGCTCAGCCTCTTAGGAGTAGATTCAATAGAAGCCGGATTTCCCGCATCGTCAGACGGCGAGAAGAAAGTCGTGAAAGAAATCGTAAACTGCAAGCTAAACTCGGAAATCTGTGCTCTAGCACGCGCTAACAGAAGCGACATAGACGCCGCCATCGAATGCGATGTCCCAGCGGTTCACGTGTTCATCCCAACATCCCCCGTGCAGATGAAGTACGCAGTTAACATGACGCCTGAACAAGTGCTTTCAGCAGCCGTGGATTCGATAGAATACGTCAAGAAACACGGGTTGATATGCGAGTTTTCTCCGATGGACGCCACACGAACCCAACCAACTTTCCTGAAGAAAATATGTCAGGCCGCGGAGAAAGCGGGAATGGACAGGCTAAACGTTCCGGACACCGTGGGCATTATGATTCCGAGAACGATGCAGAAGCTCATCGAAGACTTGCGAAAGGTTGTAAACGTGACGATTAGCGTTCACTGCCACGACGACTTCGGGATGGCTGTGGCGAATTCTCTGGCTGCTGTGGAAGCTGGCGCTACACAAGTACACGCCACGATCAATGGTTTGGGCGAAAGAGCGGGAAACGCTTCGTTGGAGGAGGTTGTGATGGCTTTGCACATGATTTACAAGCTGAAAACGCGAGTTAACACGCGATTGCTCTACAGCACCTCCAGAATGGTCTCCACATTAACAGGGCTACAGGTTCAAGCTAACAAAGCCATCGTCGGCGAAAACGCGTTCGCCCACGAATCGGGTATTCACACAAGGGGAGTCACGGTTAAGCCTTTGACGTTTGAACCCATCAAACCTGAACTGGTCGGACGAACAAGGAAGCTGGTGGCTGGAAAACTGGCTGGAACCCGCGGAATCAAAGCCGAACTCGAAGAAATAGGAATTCACCCCACCGAAGAACAGCTGAAGGAAATCGTCCAAAGAGTCAAAGACTTGGGCGACAAGGGCAAAATGGTAACGGACGCGGATTTACTAGCGTTAACGTCGGCGGTCATGGGTGAAGTCTTAGGAGAAGAAAAAGTCGTTGATTTGTCCGACTTAGCTGTAATAACCGGCATCAAGGTAATTCCAACGGCATCGGTGAGGCTAACCCTTGATGGCAAAGAGTACATAGCGGCTGAAACAGGAGTGGGACCCGTGGACGCCGTTTTGAAAGCTATACAGAAGTTGACGCATAACCTTGAGAAAATCAAGTTGAAAGAGTATCGCCTCGAAGCCATCACTGGCGGTTCAAATGCCGTGGCTGAAGTCGTCATTAAAGTGGAAGACGAGAAAGGCAACATCGTTTCAGCCCGCGCAGCCCGAGAAGACATCGTGATGGCAAGCGTTGAGGCAATGATAAACGGGATAAACAAGTGTCTCATAAAAACGAGGAAGCTGGGTAACAAACGGTGAAAGTAGCCTTCCAAGGCGAAAAAGGCGCCTACAGCGAGATGGCGGTCTACAAGTTCTTCGGCTCATCAGTTGACGTGAAGCCTTGCCGAGACTTCAAAGACGTATTCGAAGGCGTCGAGAAACAAGAAGCGCAACATGGCGTTGTTCCTATCGAAAACTCTTTGGAAGGCAGCATCAACCAGACTTACGACTTGTTCCTGAAACACGACTTGAAAGTCTGCGGCGAAGTCGTCGTTCGCGTTTCACACTGTCTCGTCGCAAACAAGGGCACAGCATTAGAGCAGGTGAAAACGGTCTACTCGCATCCCCAAGCCCTTGCCCAATGCCGCAACTTCCTTGAACGTTCAGGCTGGGATCTCATCCCAACCTACGATACTGCAGGCAGCGCCAAAATGCTCAAGGAAAAAAACCTCAAAGACGCCGCGGCAATTGCCAGCGAAAGAGCCGCTGAACTCTACGGACTCAAAATTCTCGCCAGAGAAATTGAAGACAATCCCAACAACTACACACGATTCTTCGTTCTCTCCAAAGAAGACTCACCGAAAACAGGAAACGACAAAACTTCAATAATCTTCGCAGCCGCACACAAACCCGGCTCGCTTTATCAAGCCCTCGGCGAGTTCGCAAAGCGCGGCATCAGCCTAACGAAAATCGAGTCTCGACCAACTAAGCAGACGCCTTGGGAGTACAACTTCTACCTTGATTTTGAAGGACACAGAAGCGAACCGCGCTGCATGGAAGCGTTAGAAGCACTAAAAGAGTACTCTGCATTCATCAAAATCTTAGGGTCATACCCAAAAGCCGCATGAAATTATTTCTCAGCAGCCTCAAGCATCTTATACATGGTTTCGTAGGATTTCTCGAACTCGCTGTCCAACTTAACAAGCTTCGCCCTGAGCTCCGCCATCTTCTTAACAATCGCCGCTGAATCCTTCCGCTTCACCAAGCTCAGCCATTCCTCAGCCTTCGCTATAAACTGTGCTTCGATTTTCCCCATCTCGGGCAAACCCGTCTGCAAACTAGCATAAAGGTCAGGTGTCTCCAGCGCAGTGGCTTCTGCCAATGTGAACAGCATTCTGTAAGTGGTTCCGGCCACTCTTTTTGTTTCGGGGAACTCGGCTTGCTCCAGAAGCGTGTCGCAGGCGACCAAACCGATGAAGTGAGGCAGCCCCAACACTACCGAGATCAGCTCATCATGCTTCTTTGGCGTCATAATGAAAACGCGTGCTCCAACTTTCTCCAGCCAACCCTTGTATTTCTCAGCAAACGCTCGCTCCTTCGCGTTCGTGGGCGTGAGGATGTAGGCTTTGTGCTTGACTCCTTTGCTGCCTGGACCGAAAACGGGATGCGTACCAAGAATTAAGCCGTTCTTAATGTGTTGGTGCATGATTTTCACGGGCTGCTCTTTAACCGAGCAAATATCAATTACAGGCTGACCTTCACGCACGAACGGCGCGATTTTCTTGACGACATCCTCAAAGGCGCTGATAGACACGCATATCATTACGTTGTCTGCTTGTTGGACTGCCGTTGTGAAGTCAGCAGTTTCAACTCCCAACTCTTTGCCCAGCCGTGCCAGTTTCGCGTCGTTCCTGTCTGCAAGAATTACCTCTTCTCCGCTTTCCTTGCAGAACTTGACGAACCATACGCCCATTTTTCCTGCGCCGAGGATGGCTGTCTTCACCATCATAGCGCCTCGCAAATCGTGTCAAGCGCTTTTGCCAACTCCTCTCGTGGCGCGGTTAACGAAATGCGGAAATGCTCCCTGTAATCACCAAACGCCGTGCCAGGAGCAACTGCCACGCCCCTGTCGAGAAGCTCCAACGTGAAACATTCACTGTCCAATCCGCGTTTGCGGGGGAAAACGTAGAAGGGCGCCTCTGGTTCTGTGAATTCTAGCCCCGAATTCCTGAGCTGTTTGGAAGTGAGTCTGGCTCTTTCCTGATACTCTTTTTTGATTCTGGTCGCGATTAGTTTCTGCAATTCCAGTCCCTTCAAGGCGGCTTCCTGGATGAATACGGGGACGTTGTTTATGGTTATCTGGTTCAACTTGGTGATGCGGTCGATGAGTTCCTTTTGGGCGACGACGTAGCCGATTCGCCAGCCTGTCATGGTGAAAGTTTTCGAGAAGCCTGTGGTTAAGATGTGGTTCTTGGCCGTAGTCGAGGATGCTTTTTGTTTTGACGAAGCTTATGGTGCCGTACACTTCGTCGGAGAGAATCGTTATGCCCTTTTTGTTGGCAAGCTCCACGATGGCGTCAAGAACTTGGTCCTCTATGACTTTGCTGGTGGGGTTGTTCGGGTTGTTCAGGATTATCATTCGTGTGTTACTGTCTATGAGCTTCTCGAGTTTCTCCACGTCTATTCGCCAACAGTCCCCAAGCTCCGTCTTAAGAAGCCGGACTTCGGCACCGAGTGATTTAGCCATCAGGTCATAGGCCGTCCAATAAGGCGTCGGAATTACCACGTTTCCGCCCCCCCTCAGCAGCAAGAACATCGTGGAGAAGACGCCCCATTTCGAGCCAGGAGTAATCACGACGTTGTCGGGTGAGACCCCGTGGATTTCTCCAAGTTTTTTTCGGAGGGGCAATTCGCCATAGGAGGAGGAGTACTTGGTTTTTCCTCGTTTCATAGAGTCATAAGCTGCTTCGATAATTTCGTTTGGCGTTGCCATGTCTGGGTCGCCTAGGTTCAGCTTGATAATTTTCTTTCCTTGGCTTTCCAGTTTTAAGGCTTTCTCGTTAATCTCGTACAGCATGTCGCGTTCAGAGCCTCATTCGCTTTTTTCTTTCAACTCTTGAACGGAACTGCACATATTAACTATTTGGCGGTAAATCGCTTCTACCTGATCACCGTCAAGCCCGAAATCAGGAGCTTTTCCTTTGATATTGGTATATACTTCGTTCTCTCTCACGGCATCGGTTATGGGCATTTCACTCTCTTTCTTCAGTAATCCAATCGACCTGCATATCTCTGATCTTTCGCCCAGAAACCGCAGTATCTGTTCGTCTATTTCGTCGATTCTTTTTCTCAGTTTCTGTATGTCTTGCATTTACTTCCTGCTCCTTCAAAACTTTCGGTATAAAGCCCGCGCGAATCATGTGATCTGCGAGTGTTATCGCCACAGCTGACTCTGCGGCAGGAACTGCTTTGGGTACCACACATGGGTCATGCCTGCCAACTACTCTTAACGTGGCGTTCTCCATCGTCGACAAAGCTATGGTCTGTTGCTCTTTGGCAATGGACGGCGTGGGTTTCACGGCTATTCTGACGACGATGGGCATTCCCGAGCTGATTCCGCCTAGTACGCCGCCGTGGTTATTCGTCGACGTAATCACTATTCCGCTTAAGAGCTGGAAAGCATCGTTATTCTCCGAACCCTTTAGAGAGGCGGCTTTGAATCCTGCGCCGAACTCGACGCCTTTCACTGCGGGAATGGTGTATAGTGCTTTGGCGATGTCAGCGTCTAATGCGTCGAAGAGTGGTTCACCGACTCCGGCTGGGACGTTGGCGCCGATTATTTCGATTACTCCGCCGAGGCTGTCGCCCTCTTTCCTAGCTGCCACAATAGCGGCCTCCATTTTCTTAGCGGTTGCTACGTCGGGGCATCTGACCGCAGTTTCGAAGCGGTGGCTGCGCACTTCCTCGTAGCTGAGCGACTTACGCATCTTTACTTTGCCAATAGCTTTCGTGTAAGCGAACACGTCAACCTGGAACTGGTTCAGCAGCTTCTTAGCCACGGCTCCAGCCATGATTAAGGCTACCGTGATTCTGCCTGAGAAACGTCCACCTCCGCGGTAATCGTTGAAGCCCCCATATTTCAAGCGCGCAGTGTAATCCGCATGCCCTGGTCTTGGAAGGTCTTTCATGGCTTCGTAATCGCTGGAGTCAATATCCTGGTTCTCCACGGTCATGGTGATTGGTGCGCCTGTGGTGAAACCGTTGAAGACGCCTGAGAGAATCTGCACTTTGTCTTTTTCGATTCTCTCGGAAACGATTTTCGGCTGCTTTGGGATTCGCCTGTCTACTTCTGCTTGAATATCGGCTTCGGTGAGCGGAAGTCCCGCTGGGCAGCCGTCTATGGTGACGCCTACGATTTTGCCGTGGCTTTCCCCGAAGGAGGTTACCACGAATTCTTTACCTATTGAATTTCCCGCCAACAATATTCGCTCCTAAACTGCGTAAGTCATTGAAGACACTGGGATAAGACTTTTTCACACACTCTGCATTATGAATCCTAGTTTCGCCTTCTGCTCCGAGAGCTGCAACGGCGCAAGCCATGGCAACCCTGTGATCGTTGTGTGAATCAATATCTGCTCCATGCAATTTGCAGGGTCCCTTTACGATGAGGCTGTCCTCGTCCACGGCGATGTCGGCGCCCATTCTTCCAAGCTCAAGATAAAGCGATGAGAGCCTGTCGGATTCCTTCAGCTTAAGCCGCTTAGCGTCGTGTATCCTTGAAGTGCTTTTTGCGTAGCATGTGAGTGCGGCGCAGACTGGGACGAGGTCGGGTGTGTCCTTTGCGTTCACGTCGATCGCTTCAAGCATGTCGCCTGTTCCCTTGATCTCGATCTTGTCGCTGCAGATTTTCCCCTGGACTCCCATCTGCTTGAGAATACTGACGATGGCTTTGTCGCCCTGCACAAGCGAGTAATCAAGATTGACAACTGTCACGTCTGAGCGGGTTATAGCTGCTGCCGCCAAAAGGAAGGCGGCTGATGAGAAATCGCCAGGAACCCGGTCGTCACAAGGCTTGTAGGTTTGATGTGACGGAATACGGATGTGACTGTAATCTGCTGAGGCGATGATTTCAATGCCGTGTTTCGCGAGAACCTCGCGGGTCATTTGAACATAGCCTTTGGATTCGAGCGGTGTCGTCAGGGTTAGCTCAGTGTCGTTGCGAGCAAGGGGGCAAGCAAACAACAGACCTGAGATGAACTGGGAACTTACGTCGCCGCGGATGCTGGTTTTTCCACCAGCGATTCCTCCGCCCTGAACTTTTATGAATGATTTGCCGCGGACGTTTTCAACAGATGTCTCAACCCCGAGTTGTTTGAGGCTTTCAAGCAAAGGCTCAACGGGTCTCTGCTCCAAAGACTTCCCGAGGCAGAACACTGAAGGCTCAGTAGCCAACGCTGCCACTGGAATCATGAAGCGCAGAGTCGCTCCAGACTCGCCGCAGTCTATCGGCTCTTTTGCTCCCTCTAATTGGGATACTCCTTCAACCGTCCAGCAACCTTTCTCCACCTTGACTTTTGAACCAAAAGCTTTCACCGCTCGCAACGTTGCCTCAGTATCATCAGAAACTAATGGTCCAGAAATCTTGGAGGTACCTGACGAAAGCGACGAGGCGATTAGCATTCTTTGTGTGTAAGACTTGGACGGTGGTGCACAAACTTCCCCTTTCAGTTCTTCAGTTCTCTTAACAGTGACGGTTACCATTCGGTTAAACCACCTTGGCTTTCTCCTGGTTAAAACGAGCTTGGAGGATTTTGCCTTCGTGGCGCTGCAATGCTTCCTTCACAGAATCGATGTTGTCGTCAGAAACAACCGCAGTCACAGCTGGTCCTTTCCCACATAGTCCAGCAGCCACTGCACCAGCCTTCAAAGCATCTGTAGCAACTGAGTTATCATAACCTAAAGCCGTGGAGTAAACAGTTCCGTTCATCGTCAGCGCCATCCAAAAGTTGCCCTTCTTTGCCTCTTCAAAGGCAGATTGCACAAAGGGCTTCACCATCGCAAGCTTACTAACATCTGAGTCGCCCGTGTACGACTTTTTCGCAGGAACATGAAACAGCACGGTCAAGTCATCAGGCAGCGGATAGCGTTGGAGAATTTTCCTGTCCAAGTTATCCGTGACTACAACGCCTCCGAAATAGGAAGCGCAAGCGTCGTCGAAAGCGCCTGTTATCGTGACTTTTGCGTTGAAAGCAGCGTCTACTCCGAGGTTAATTACTGTCAAATCGTCAAGCTCCTTCCTCAACGCCGCCACCGTTGCGAGGGCCACTGAGTTTGCGGCTGCGCTGCTGCTCTTCAATCCTCTGGCGATGGGGATGTTCGATGAAGTTTTCACTCTGGCGCCGAAGCTTGTTTCAACGCCGAAATACTGGAAAACACGCGACACGGTTTTCTCAATAAGCAATGTGCTTTCGGTTGGGTCAGATGTGATTTCTCCACTGATAATCGCGGCTTCATCAGTTAATGTGACTTCAGCTTTCGTCCACAAATCCACACCAAAAGCGGCGCCCTCACCCAAGGCAATCGCGTTCACGATTGTAGCTGCACCGTGGGCTATGGCTTCAGCTCTTCCATGAGTCAATGCGTTCCTCTCGCCGTAATTTGGTTCAAGGCTGCCGTCCGCATAACGTCAACAGGTGCTTTACATCCCGTCCAGATTTCAAACGAAGCAGCGCCCTGGTAAAGCAGCATTTCAACACCGTTAACTACTTTGGCACCCGCCGCTCTTGCATCTCGAATAAGCTTAGTCTCAATGGGATTGTACACGATGTCCATCACAGTTAATTCTGGCTTAAGCCAATCAGGCTTAACTAAACTCTCAGACGCATACGGAGTCATGCCCACGAAGGTTGCGTTAATCAACACGTCTGAATCCCGAAGCTCCTGCTGAAGCTGCATCGACGAAAGTTCATTGCCAACGATTTTCTTCCCACAAGGTTCCAGAACACTAGCTAACTCGCGCGCTTTTGCGGCGTCTCGGTTCAAGATGCAAAGTTCATCAACTTCTTTCATCAGAGAGAAAGCTATGGCTTTCGCGGCCCCGCCAGCACCGAGCAAAAGCACCTTCTTCCCAGCCAAGTTTACGCCATTGTTTTTCAGAGCTTTTAATGCTCCGACGCCGTCGGTGTTGAAGCCCCTAAGCCGTCCACGCTGATTGAGGATGGTATTGGCTGCCCTCAAGAACTTCACAGCAGGGTCCGCCTCGTCGAGAAACTCGGTGACGCCATTCTTGTGTGGCATCGTCACGTTTAGCCCGCGTATGCCTAAAGCACGAACAGCTCGAACAGCGTTCTCCAGTTCATCGGATGTAACTCTGAAAGCAAGAAAAACGAAATCAAGGTTCAGATGTTCGAAAGCCGCGTTCTGCATTGCTGGGCTGAGGGTGTGCTCAATCGGATCGCCTATGACTGCAAAGACCTCGGTCCTCCCAGAAATATCCATTCTCATCTCAGCCCCAATAGCTTGTAAGCAGTTCTCATTTCCTGAATAGTCATTTGCCCAGGCGCCGTCTCGCCTCCGCTCTCCAGCGCGGCGAAGGTGAAGAAGCATCCGAACAACGGCGACAAAAGCCTAGAGATTTTCCCATAATCGCCCATAGCGAAACAAACAGTATTAGCTCTTGCGCAGGCTGCCGCCGTGAAATTCAGCAACGTCAGATTATCTTCAACTCTCTTTGCAGTCGTCACGATTTTGCACACATCGGCGCCGCAAGCGATTTCCTTTTCAAGCACAGTGTTCAACTCGGCGAGTTCCAGAGAATGTTCGAAATCGTGGAAGGAAACAATGGGTTTAGCGCCATATTCACTGACTTCCGTGGTGAACTCTCTTAGGTTCGAAGCAGATAACTCGATGTCCACGAAATCGAAACCGTTCTTGGCTGCGCTGAGGAGGATTTGTTTCTGTTGAGTTTCGGTTCCTTTGAACTGCCCTCGACAGCTTGCAAGCCTGTTCGTGGCAATCTTTGGGACATTCCCGTGCTTGGCTAATTCAGCCAGTTTCTCATGTTTCTGCATGCTGTCGAGACGGACTTCGACCAGATCTGCGCTTGCTTCCTCTGCCCGGTCAATCAGCTTCAACGCTTCCGCCATCGTCTTGGGCTGAATTGAAACGCAGATTCTCGTGGTCAACGTTCAATCACTTTTTCCTCGGGCACGGATATGCCGAAGTGTCTACCGCCAGAAGCTGCTACGTGTACAAGAACTTCGTCGCCCACGTTTAACTCAGTTACGGGTTTTGAGCCTGTCGGAGTCACGAGTCTTATGGTCTCGGCGTTTTGAAGAATCGCTTTAATCTGGATGCCTTGAGCTTCAGCTTCGATGAGCATGAGGGGGCGGAACTCGATTTTTGCTCTGCCCACGTTCGTCGTCCTGACGTTGCCCTCTCTGTCCACGATGAGAACCTCGTCGCCCGCCTTCAGCTCGGAGAGGTATCGCGTGTTCTGCATAGATGCCAACGTGTACAACGGCAGGGAGCCAGCGTTAACCCTGAACGGGCGCGATGCAACGTACGGGTTCTCATGCACCTCCGCTTCAACCAGGAACATTCCAGCGGATTGGCTACCCACGAGTATGCCTTCGCCCTGCTGCATGAGGTCACACGTGTCCACGCAAACACGGGCGCCCGTGCCTATCTGCTTGACAGCTGTGACGATAGCAGAGATTAGATGGATTTTCATGTTTTCTGTCTTCACCGCAGCAATGGCTCTTGCGAGCTCCGCGGCATCGGCGGTTTTGAGGAGAACGCCGTCGGTTCCCAGCTCCAATGTCTCCAGCACCAGCCGCGCATCTTCAGAGGTTGAGACTTGGGCGATCAATCGGGTTTTGCCGCGGGTCTTGGCGATGATGTTCTCAAGCGGGATGACTCGCCAGTCGCGGCAGTCAATAATAACGTAGTCCACACCGACTTCGGCAGCTTGGACTGCGAGGTTTTCGTCTTGTTTGCCTTTTATGGCTATTCTGAGGGCGGTTTTCTTTCCTGCCCTTTTCAGCTTGACGATTTCTTCAACGTCAAAGCTTTCCAAAACAGTTATTTCGCGTTTTTCAACCTGATTAGTTGCTGTTTTGCCTTCGAGGATGGTTGCGCAGGCTTCGTTGGCAGCTGTGAAAAGGTCTTCTCTTTCGTCAGGCTGAGCCGACTCGGGGATTTCTATCCAGAGTTCCTTCAACGCGCTTCACCCAGAATCTTCAACGCACGTTCGACCGTGGCACTTTCGTGAACGATTGCGACAAGAGCTTTGACCATAAGCATTGGGTTCTTGTGTTGGAACACGTTTCGTCCGATGGATAAGCCTGCTGCTCCTGCCGCCATCGAATCGTAGACCATCTGGAGAGTCGCCTGGGTTGTTTCGGTTTTTGGTCCGCCGGCGATTATGACTGGTACGGGGCAGCCTTCCAAGACCCGCTTGAATGTTTCAGGGTCACCCGTGTAGTTGGTTTTGATTATGTCTGCTCCAAGTTCTGCGCCTATCCGCGCAGCATGGGCTACGGCAGTAGCTTCGTGTTCGTTCTGGATTTTTGGTCCTCGCGGGTACACCATCGCCAGCAGGGGCATCCCGTACTGGTCGCATTCATCAGCGACTTTGCCGAGAGTAGCTAGCATTATGCATTCGTCCAAAGCGCCGACGTTCACGTGAACTGAGACCGCGTCTGCTCCGAGGCGAACGGCTTCCTGAACGGTGCACACTTGGATTTTGCATTGACTGTTTGGAGTGAGGTTGCTGATGGCAGAGAGGTGGACTATGAGCGCGGCTTTTTCGACGTTTACGCATTTGGCTATTCCTTTGTGGAGGACGAAAGCGTCTGCTCCGCCTTTGAGTAGGCGTGCGATGGTGTCTTGCATGTTTTCTATGCCTTTTACTGGTCCTATGCTTACGCCATGGTCCATGGGAACCACGACGGTTCGGTTGTCCGCTTGGAATATGCGGTTTAGTCTTCTGGTTTTTCCAGTGTTCATTCTTTTTGACTCCTTAGTGCGTGTTTTATTAATCGTAAAGCGTTTTCGCGTTCGTTCCAGTCGATGAAGACGAGGATGCTGGATGAGATGGTGAGGATGCCGCTGATGTTTATGCTGTTAAGGCTTAGGGTTTCGCTGAGTTTCCCTATGATGCCGTGCGTTTCCTCTAAGCCGACTCCGCTGATTTTCAGGAAGACCAAGCCCCTCTTGACTGCCATGGCTTTCAACGTTTCCTGACTGTTCAGCACCGTCTTGTGTACGTCGTTTATTAGTTGGTCGATGGTTTTCTCCTCGGAAACGTAGAGTATGGCGGAGTTGGTGTTCATGCTCATGCCGAGTAGTGTTGAATTCGCCTTTGCCTCTTCTACAATCTCTTGGACAATCCAGGAGTTCTCGGAAATGCGATTGCCGAGCACGGTTATCTCGGCTACGGGAGATGGGTAAGCCATGTTCACGCCGAGCTCCGTTGCCAACGCACCCGTGATTATGGTGCCTTCACGAGTTAAGTCGCCATACGCGTGGTTGATGACTCGGACGTTGATGGTTTTGGGTTTGTACTTGAGGGCTTTGCTGTGGATGAACTTCGCGCCCGAATCCGCCAACCCAACGAGCGTGTTAACCTCGATTTCTGAAAGCCGCCGAGGATGCTGGACAGCTTTGGGGTCGCCTGACATGATGCCATCCGCGTCGGTTACTAATACGATTTCGTCAGCGTTAAGTGCGTCGGCGAGAATGAACGCTGTGGTGTCGCTTCCGCCTCTTCCGAGCGTGGTTATTTTGCCGTCCACGGTTCTGCCAACGAAACCTGCGATGACGGGCACCGTGCCTTTCTCGACGATGGGTAGAACATTCTCCTTGACTCGCGTTTTGCATTCTTCCAGCAACGGGTTAGCGTTTGAGAAGGCGGAATCCGTCACGATTGGCCAGTCGTTATCTAATGGATCGAAGTAGCGCGATTCCACGCCGCTGTTGCGCAATGCAGCGGAGAAAATGCGCACGCTGGTGCGTTCGCCCATGCTGAGAATGTCGTCCAACTCATGCTTCTGCAGTTTCCCGTTCGACGTGTTCTTCGCCGTACTCATAAGAACATCCGTTGTTTTCCCCATGGCTGAAACGACTACAGCGATTCTCGTGCCACGTTTTGCTTCGTTGACGACGGAAGCTACCGCTTTCGACAATCGTTCGTGATCGGCTAGGCTAGAGCCACCGAATTTTACGACAATTTTTTTGCCAGATTTCAAATTTTCCATTCAACCAACCATCCACGCCCAGAACTTAACCAAAACTTTTCAGTTTGTCCTGGGCTTAGTTAAAATAATAATAAAAATAATAGCCGAAGCTAAAGAACTGCACTGAAGCATTCTTTTCTTGAAGCGTGAGATTCAACATTGCAGCTTCGAGCCTTGGATGAAAAGATGAAGATTCAAGATAAAAGCGTTTCGGAGCAAGACTCTATAACGGACTTGTGTCAAACGTCTTCTCAACGTTTTGGCTTGAAGAGTTGACTGATTTAGGTGCTAAGCCTAAACTTCGATTTGGCCTTCAGGCTTGAAAGAAGAAGAAGCAATAATGCGCGGCACTTCTTCTTCTATTAAAGCTAAACTAAACCCTACCCAAGGTTAACGACAAAGGCAACATCTTTTCCTGCAGACTCTTCCCAGCAAGATTATTCCCTGACCGCAGGAGCATAGAAAGCTTGAACAATCGAACACTAAATGCCCTATTGTCTCCCGTTCACGTTCTCATCTGCAGCCCAAAACAACATCTCGCATTGAATAAGCGGCTATCAACTGCCCACGCGCAGGTAGACACTTAAGGTTGCTTCTTTGCGCGTGCTTTCTTATTGAGGGCTTCGAGCTTTTCGTTGACCTTCATGCCTCGTTTCTCAGCGTCAGCCAGCATTTGTTTGAAATCCTTTTTTCTTACCGCTTCGGTTAATCGTTCGGTTTCTGCTGGAAGCTTATCCATGGCATCGCTGAAGCGTTTCTCAGCTGCTTCGTCGGTCGCAACAATTTCCAATGCTTCTTCTGGGCAAGACTCAATGCATTTGGGTTCGCCGCTGCATAAGTCACAGGCAATCACTATTCCCGTGTCTGGATGAAGGACGATTCCACCGTGTGGACATGCTTGGATGCACCAATCGCAGCCCTTACACTTCTTCTCTTTAACCATGAGGATGCCTGTTTTCTCCGATTGGGCAAGCGCTTTTTCGGGGCAAGCTTTCACGCAAGGTGCATCTTCACAGAACCTGCAGGCTAGCGCAAAATTGAACATTGGCATCATGCGCACAGTTCGAATCCTCGAACGCAAT
The DNA here is from genome assembly GCA_963749465.1 of Candidatus Bathyarchaeota archaeon. Taxonomy (GTDB): domain Archaea; phylum Thermoproteota; class Bathyarchaeia; order Bathyarchaeales; family Bathycorpusculaceae; genus UBA11855. Next base: position 483,020 of record CAVVMH010000006.1, read on the forward strand.
GGGTTAGAAACCGCTTCGCCCTTCTCGAGTGTGCAGGCGTACTCGCAAATTCCGCAACCCGTACACTTGCTGGGGTCAACAGAAACAAATTTTCTTTCGGTGAACTTCTGCTGCTGCATGCTTCCTTAAGCTAGCTGCATTAACTATCTAAATATTTCTGTGAACAAAAAACTTTCCATCCGTAGCCTAATCGATATTAACCCTCAAAACCCTTCAGCAACTGATCTATTCCTTTGCCAACTTTTTCACCCATGTAGCCGCCCTCCAACACGAAAAACGTCCGCTTCCCCAAAGCAGCAATTCTTTTGCCAATCTCAAAGTAACCATGCTCCATCAAGCCCAGCGAAGCCAAATCGCCCTCATGCGTATCGAAACCTGCCGAAACAGCCACCACACCAAACCTGCCAACATCTTCAACCATGCTCAACGCCTTATCCAACGTCTCCAAGTACCGTTTTTCGCCAACATCGCCTGGCAGAGGAAAATTCAGGCAGTTACCCTCAGAACGAAAACCCGTTCCAGGATAATGCGGATGCCTGTGAACCGAAACGTAAACCACTTTCGGATCACCTTGGAAAACTTCTTGCGTTCCGTTCCCATGATGCCCGTCAACGTCTAGAATTAACGTCACTTCGCCAAGCGCCTTCACAGCGATTGCCACGTTGTTAAGGTAACAAAAACCACGAGTGTAAACGCCCAAAGCCGCACCGAAAACCCCAGCGTGATGTCCTGGTGGACGCATTATCGAAAAACCGCCTGTTTTCGCAGCCAGCAACGCTCCGCCAGCCGAAAGTCTCGCATACTCGTAGATGTTGTCGTAGGCCGGTGTGTCCGAATCTTCAGCTAAGCCCTTCTTCAGGTTCCACAAGTAATCCCCATCATGAACCCTCAGCAAATCATCTTCTTCTGCAGGTTTAGGCTCCAGAAACTCATAGCCCTTCTCCATCAGGATTTCATGAGCCAACTTCACTCTCTGCGGACCTTCAACGTGCCAAGTGCCATATCCTAAGCATTTCTCTGAGAAAACAATCTTCGTCTTCATCGAGAACTTCGTCCATCAATTCAGTGAGCAAACGTTTTTCACATTAAAATACAACTTCCTCTTAAACGTTTACCGCACCCCACAAAAAAGGAACCAAACCTCATGATCAGCCAAAACCCGCTGGGCGAGTTCCGCACGGAATGCCAAGAGGCTTTAGCGCATGCCCTGAAGAAGACTTTGCCAGAAATCAAGTTTGACGCCTTACCGTTAAAACAACCGCCAAACCCAGAATTCGGGCAACTATCCTCATCACTATGCTTTGAACTAGCGAAGAAGCTTGGGCTGAAGCCGATGGCTCTTGCCGAACAACTGGTCAAGGCGTTGGACAAGTATGATTTTAGATTGGTAGAGCGGGTTTCGCCTGCCGGCGGCTACGTGAACTTCCACGTTGACTACGCAAAGTTCAGCAATTTAACTCTGGGTTCGGTCAGACAGCTTGGTGCCGAATATGGGTTCGTGAAAACCGACAAACCAGTCAAAGTAATCGTTGAACACACGAGCGTTAACCCGCTTCACCCAATCCACATCGGACAAGCCAGAAATCCCATTCTCGGCGACGCGTTGGCTCGAATCCTCAAGTTCCGAGGTCACACGGTTTCAAGGCACTATTACATTGACGATGTTGGACGCCAATCGTCCGTTGTGGCTTACGGTTACGCGTTGCTTGGGAAGCCTAAGCCTGAAAAGAAATCAGACCTGTTTGTGGGTGAAATTTACACGGTTACGAGTTGCTTGGTCGAGCTGAATCGGTTGAAGAGGGCGCTTGATTTGGCGAAGGCTGTTTCAAATATCGACGAAGTTGCACGGCTTAACAGGGAAATCTCAGAGTGGATGACCATCGCAGAAGAACTTGAAGGAAAGTTTCCCCAGCTTTTTGAAGCGTTATTGAAGAAGATCGGCGCGGAGGAGAACCCAGAGGAAGAGATTGGCAGGCTCAATCGAGCTTACGAGGATGGCGAACCAAAAGCGAAAAAACTAATCCGTGAGGTAAGCGATTTGTGCTTGGCTGGTTTCAGGGAAACGCTGGAACGGTTGGAAGTCAGCTATGACTCGTGGGATTGGGAAAGCGACTTCGTGTGGAGCAACCAAGTAGGCGAAGCCATGAGGATGCTGAAGAAATCGGCATTCGTTCGCAGCGAAGGCGGCGTGCTCGAGTTTGACGCTGACAAAGTCGTTCGCACCTTAGGCTTGAAGACGAAGTTGGGCTTAAACGAGGATTATGAGGTTCCACCGTTGACACTGGTTCGCGCTGATGGGACTACATTGTACACGACTCGCGATGTGGCGTATACGTTGTGGAAGTTTGGCAGGGCTGAGCGTGTGGTTAACGTTATTGGCATGGAGCAATCTCTTGCTCAGTTACAATTGAAAATTGCTTTGTATGCCATCGGCTGTGGCAGGCAGGCTGACGAACTCGTGCATTTTGCTTACAATCTTGTCACGCTGCCTGGTTACAAGATGAGTAGCAGACGTGGACGATACATTACGTTGGATGAGGTTTTGAACGAAGCGGTTGAACGAGCATTCGAAGAGGTTTCGAAGCGTTCGCCGATGCTGAGTGAAGGGGAGAAAAGGAAAATCGCAGCTTTCGTTGGTTTAGGTGCTGTGCGGTACGCGTTAGTGGACGTGGATGCATCGAAGCCTGTGGTTTTCACCTGGGACAGAGTTTTGAACTTCGAGACCAACAGTGCACCTTACGCTCAGTACACGCATGCAAGAGCTTGCAGCATACTGCGCAAAGCCGCATGTGCACCTGAAGCACCAGACTTCGGCGTGTTGAAAGATCGGTTGGAGCGTGAACTCGTGCTGGCTTTGGCTGGTTTTCCAGACGTGTTCGTTGATGCTGCCGAGTACCTGAAGCCAAACATGATAGCGGATTACACGAACGCCTTGGCGGACAAGTTCAACACATTCTATGGCGCATTACCCGTGATTAAAGCGGAGCCTAAAGAACTGAGCGAAGCACGATTGGGCTTGACTGAGGCTGTGCGAATAGTGCTGCATAACGCGTTGGGTTTGATCGGGGTTGTAGCGCCAGAAAAAATGTAGAAGTTACGTGAAGGAAAACTCGTTCATCAGACTGGTCTAAGATACATATGAAGTTGAGCCTTGGAGACTTTAATGTCTACTCCCGAGTCTGTGCAGCACGCGACTCCTTTATTGAGCGCTGAAATAGCTAGATTGTTGCGCACGCTCTTCGTCATAGCGGGTGTTGCGCCAAGTATTTTTTCTGTGGCTTCTTTGGTCAGCTCAATTTCGAGGTGAGTGACTTTCCATTCTTCAGGGTCTATAGTGAGGCCCTTGATTTTGCCTAGTCTCATGCCTTCAACGAATACGTCTTTGTCGATTAATTCTTGGAGTTTCATGTTTTTTCATCCCTCATTCGAGAATAACCTGTTATTCCTTGTTTTTTGATATAATAATATGTGATTGTTATTGCACAACAACAAGGTCGCGTTTGTTGTCAGGACCTAATTGGTTTTTGAAGTTGAGGTTGAACGCTTCGTAATCGTGTATCCTAGAATAGTGGTTGCGCCGAGGACTATGAGTGTGCCGATGATGCCTGCAGCCAGTGTCGAAGCGTAGGGGTTATTCAAGGCTTCAACTGAGTAGTCCGGCATGAGCCCACTCCACATTGGTTGGGATTCAATGCCAAGGGATGCAGCGACTTTTTCCAGCCCGTCAGGACTGCTTGAAGCGAACGGGATTAAGATTGATAAGAAGACGATGAGGAACACTGTTGTTGCGAGGTATTTTTTCATGGTTTCACCTTTCCTTTGAGCATGGTTAGTCCTCCGATGAGGGCGGGTTGCAACCGTTGAAGCGACATAACGAGAGTTGTCGTGATTGCGCCTTCGCCAAGACCAATTATAATGTGCCAGAACAGCATTGCTGGAATCGTTACAGCTATTCCTCCAGCTAGCTGAAAAAGCTGGGGATACAGCCCATCTCAAGAGCGGCCACAAAGGAGCCAACGACCACGGATAACCAGGATGCGAAGAAGACAGATGAGGCGAACCTTCTTGTGCTCTTCGAGTTTCTAGTCAGACATTCTCACGATGAAGATACTTAGGGCGCCAATAACTGCCATATTGAATACGTTTGCGCCAAACGCGATAAGGCCGCCGTCTGCGAAGAAGAACGCCTGCATTATAAGAACTATGGTCATGCTGAGCATGGCGGCGTATGGTCCCAGGAGTACAGCTAGGAAGGTGCCGCCAACGAGGTGCCCGCTGGCGCCGAAGATTATTGGGAAGTTTATCATTTGTGCCGCGAACACAAAAGCACTTGCGATGGCTAGAAGGGCCACGAAGGATTGTGGGTAATCCGCTTTGACTTTTTTCCACGACCAAGCGAGAAATGCGATTGATATTGCGAACATCACTACTGCGGTTATGGGGTCGATGTATCCGTCGAGTATGTGCACCACAACACCTCAGTAACACTATTTCATACTTTCGTGTTACCATTATGCATAAAAACTTTACGCCAGCAACAACGCGATACTGCCTTAGACTAAGGGCAAACGACAAATATGAAAAACTCGAGCTAAACTTAAGTCGGAAAGTTTTGTGGCATCGGGGTCCAAGGGTGAAACTAATTCACCTGTGATTTCAGGTTTCACTCTTTTCTGTTGGGAAAACGTTTAACTCCAAGTTGCATTTTCTCTTGTCTTCATTAATTAAAGTCCAGAGCCTCAGCAAGCTCATATTCAGTTGCAGAGTTTTTAAACCGAGAATCAAGCTTTCGTAGTAAAACATATTGCACGTTAAGTTAAGACCCTGGGAAGCTTTAATCTCAAATAATTAACGTTTTTTGTACTCACGATAGGTGAGTGTGTCTTATTAGAAACTTACATACATGTTGACGCACGCAAGAAAAAATTGAAAGGAGAATAAAAACAATTGAAACTCTTAACAAAAACTAAGATGACATCTATAATCGCTATAGTTCTTTTGATGACTTCTATCACTTTGACGACGCTCCCAGTCCAAGCCCAAGATGATATAGCACACGGCGGAATGCCCGTTGGAAACGGTTCAGGAATCAGCGGAGCATTACCGGCCGGCGCCACGCCCAGCGTTACAGTTGACACCGCAGCATGGCTAAGCTTCAGACCTAACCCGGTTGGAATTGGCCAAACCGTACTAGTAAACGTTTGGACCACGTCCCCCATTAGTCCGATGCGATTCCAACCAGGTAACACAGTAACAATCACGAAACCTGACGGCACTACGAAGGTTGTTGGCCCAATGAATTCCTATTGTGCCGACGCCACTGCATGGTTTGAATTCGTAGTTGACGCAATTGGCACCTGGAAACTCAAGTATGATTTCGCTGGAACGTATTTTCCAGCGGGGCAATGGTACAATGGATACATAGTGACGAACTCTTCGGGCTATTTCCTCGATTCTGCCTATTACCAACCTGCCTCTACCGCTGAACAAGAACTCGTGGTGCAGAGCGCGCAAGTTTATTCGTGGCCTCCTCCACCACTGCCAACCGACTACTGGACAAGACCAGCCCATATGGAGAACAGAGAGTGGTGGCCGATACTCGGGAATTTCCCCGCTTTCGGCTTGGTCGGAGGCGGTCCCAACTGGCCTGCAGACTCGAACCCGTACATTGCTGGCTACAACTTCGTTCCTTACGTTCAAGCGCCAAACACAGGACACGTACTATGGAAACAGCAAATGGCAATCGGTGGACTAATTGGAGGTGCAGCAGGATTATACAGCGCCACTGGAAGTGTTGCTGTTCCTTCGGTGATATACAGTGGCAGATGCTACGCAACACAGACAGTGCCTGTTAACGGTGTACCAACTAGCTGCGCAGTATGCTACGATCTACGCACCGGAGAGCAGTATTATGCTATACCAGTCTCACAAGGCGGCGTCACACCACAAGCAATCTCATACGCCAAAGGAACAGCCGCCGCAGTGCCGGGAGCTGAAGCTGACCAAACCTTTTCAGTGACTCTTTTAGCGTTCACAAGCAGCAGACTTTACAAAATCAACCCATACACTGGAGCTATAACACTCAACGTAACAGGCATGTCCCCGCAATTAATCGGCGGTGTCCAAGGCGGTTCATCAACTGGGGGCTTTTACGCTGACCCCAACGTCCTGACCATACAGACCGTTAGCGGCAAGAATTTCTTGATTAAATGGAGTACAGCTGGAACTAGCACTAATTTCACTTCGAGGATAATAACAAACATCAGCATACCGTTTACGCTACCAACTTACCCTGGCGGCATTCTAGGCTATGCTGGATATGCTTTCGACTTCGAAAATGACATTGCAGTATGGATGGTCGGACTTTCACCTGCAGGACTAGGTGTATACTATGGGACATACATGCAGGCTATCACCATGAGCACAGGGCAACTACTATGGAACAGAACCTACCCAGAAACCCGATACAGTACCAGCTGTTTAGTTGCTGATCACGGATTAGTCGCTTGCTTGATGGAGAGAGGATTCTATGAGGCTTTCGACATACACACAGGAGAACCAGTGTGGAAGAGCGAAATCATGAGCTATCCTTGGGGATCAGACAGCTTCGGAGCATACGCCTACCAGTCCGCTTACGGCCTCCTCTACAGGCAAAGCTATGACGGCATCTACGCATTCAACTGGACCAATGGCAAAATAGTCTGGTTCTACGAGGCTCCCGCTGTTGCCTATGAAACTCCATACACCGATGTAAACGGTTCAGGCACCTATTCATTCAATTCAGGCGGATTTATTGCTGATGGAAAAATGTACGTATCAAACACCGAACACACACCTACCTACCCACGCACGCGAGGATGGAAACTTCACTGCATAGACGCAATCACAGGCGAAGGATTATGGACAATGATGGGCTCTCAGAACCCAGCAGCAGTCGCTGACGGATATCTCGTGGCAGGCAACCCAGACGACGGATACTTGTACGTCTACGGTAAGGGCAAGAGCTCAACCACAGTCACCGCGCCAGACACTGCTGTATCGCTTGGAACTGCAATAACAATCAAAGGCACAGTAATGGACTTGTCACCAGCCCAACCCAACACGCCATGTGTCTCTGCAGCTTCAATGACCACACAGATGCAATACCTGCACTTCCAACTGCCTCAGACAGGAGCCTGGAATAACGAAACACTGACTGGAGTAACCGTAAGCCTCACTGCAATCGATTCCACGGGCGCAGTCACCGACATTGGCACAGTAACAACGAACGGCTACTACGGCACATTCAGCAAAGCATGGACACCACCAACCGAAGGCACCTACACGATAATTGCCTCGTTCGCAAGCGACGACTCCTACGGCAGCTCCGGAGCAGCAACAGCCGTGACAGTTGGCCCAGCCCCACAAACACCCGAAACCCCAGAAACCACACCTCCAACAGACATCACGCCAATATACTATGGCATCGCAGTCGCAGTCATCGCCATAATAATCGCAATCGCAATTGTCGGAATAATGATACTCAGGAAGCATTGACTTGAAAAAAAGCAAGAAAAATTCTTTCCCCCTTTTCTTTATCTATTCGCAGCAAAAGAGGGGCTGAAAAGGTCCTGGACAAAAGAAGAAATGGTAACTTTCGAAAAGTTGCATTTTCTCTTTTCTCCTAAACTCGTTCAAGTTCAGGACCTCAGCAAACCCTCTTCAGACGAGCAAGAAACACCGTTTCGAACGGCTAGGTCAAGTAGGCATCCGCTATGTACCGCCGCATCATCCTATCAGTGTTAAAGTAATAAGCGATTTTCCCAATCGAGCTCTTCATCATCTCAATCCATTCATCTTTCTCGTCGTAGAACTTGGGGATAATCAAGTATCTCAGTTTGCTGAATAAGTCCTCCAACTCCTGACGTCGCCTCTCCTCCTCACTCACCGCTTCGTCTGGCGAAGGACCTATAGCCCAACCAGTAACACCTTCCATGCAGCCCTCTATCCACCAACCGTCTAACACGCTGAAGTTGACCACACCGTTGTGTGCCGCTTTCATCCCGCTCGTTCCAGAAGCCTCCATAGGCGGAAGTGGAGTGTTAAGCCAAACATCAACTCCTGACGTGAGTTTGGCCGCTATCTGCATGTCATAATTTTCCAGATAAACGACCTTGATATCGTCCTTCAGTTTTTCAGCATATCTGAAAATATCCTTAATCTCGGCTTTGCCTGATGGGTCACGTGGATGGGCTTTCCCAGCGAAAATAAGCTGCAATGGACCACGCTTGTTGGCTTCTCGCAATCGTTTCAAGTCGGAAAATACAAGCGTCGCACGCTTGTAACCCGTGGCTCTTCGAGCAAATCCAACTGTCAACGCGGAGTCGTTCATCTTCACGCCCGTTTTCTCCTCGACAAGACTCAACAATACTCGTTTGTTTTCGATGTGGGCGGCCCAGATTTCGCTGCAGGTTACCCTATCAATTCTGACGAGGAGTTCAGGTTCGACTGCCCACCCTGGGATGTGTCTGTCGAAGAGGTCTCTGAAACTCTGTGAGGTCCAAGTGTATGAATGCACGCCGTTTGTGACGGCGCGTATAAGGTGTTGTGGGAAGAGTTTCTTGGAATGTTTGGTGTGCTCCTTCGTCACAGCGTTCTGGTATTTGCTGAGGTTCATGGCTAGTAGGGTCATGTTTAGCTTGTCGTGTCCGTTGAATTCTTTCATGATTTCAATTGGGAATTCTGTACCTATGACTTCTTTGACCATTTCGTATGAGAAACGGTCGAAAGCCGCATCTACCGGAGTGTGAGTGGTGAAGATGCATCGGCGCCTCACGCTTTCAGCGTCCATGTTGTTTTTTCGCAGCAGCTCGAGGGTTAGGAGGGCGGAATGTCCCTCGTTCATATGATACTTGGTTATTTGATAGTTCATGGCCTCAAGCATTCTTGTGCCGCCAATTCCCAAGATTGCCTCTTGTTTCAAGCGGTACTTTTCGTCTCCGCCGTAGAGAAAACCCGTTATTTTCTGGTCTTCAGGGTCGTTTCCCTCAGCAGCCGTGTCTAGGAAGAGAATTGGAACCACGCCGCCACTTGGACTTTTGTATCTATAAATCCAAGATTGAACTTTGACCTGCCTGTTTTCGATCTTAACTTCTGTGGTTGCTGGAGTTTTTTCCAAAACAAAAGCAGGTTCCCACACGTCAGGAAACTCCAGCTGATCACCTGCTGGCGTAATCTTCTGTTTTAAGTATCCATTCCTGCTGGCTAGCGTTACGGCAACCATTGGAACCATTAAGTCGGCGCTGGATCGAATAACGTCTCCCGCAAGCACTCCCAAGCCACCGCTGTAGGTTGGAATATCGTTTCTTATGCCTAGTTCCATGGAAAAATAGGCAATTTTCGGATTTTCAAGATTCTTCGTAATTAGGTATCACCTAAGAATGGATTGGTTTTTTCTGTGCTTGAAACTCGGCAGGGTAAGTTCTTTGCCGTCATCAAGCATTCTGAATGTGCAGTGGAATTAAACATTATTCCATCCTCGATAAGACTTAGGTGTGTAGAAGGGTGACTAGCACATTGATTACATAAGCATTCCTGATAGCGGATGGTTTATTGAATTACAACAACGAAAATCACGATGAAGCCCAGACCGAATTATTGGCTAGCGTACTCTTTTTTCAAGTATTCCCTAACTCTCGCCGCCAAACTTTCAGGCTCTTCCACAGCTTCGCCGTCCCAAAGCAGATAGGGAACAGCCCAAGAATCCGTAAAGCTGAACTGTTGTATTCCTGGTCTGCTCACTATCCTCAAGTTCACATCATAAAAATCCAAATGCTCATCCAAAGGTCCAGACAACAGCACGATGTTGAAGCTCACGTAGCCCTGCGAGTGATAAAAACCTAAAACATCTGAAAGTCCTTCCGCTATCCCTAACCATTCAGCGTCGCCCAACTCTTTGAAGTTGGATTTTCCATTCACGACAGCCTGAACTTCGTTGAGTCCGCGCAGAGGCGCAAAAGGCACCAACCATTCCACTTTGTTTGTCTGGAAAAGGTATCTTTCACCGTTTTTTTCGGCGGCGACCAATTCCTGCCAGAAGGCTGATCCATTCTTTTCAAAGTACTGTTTGCTTTTCTCATACAGCAGTTTTGCGAGGAAGAAAGGTCTGTCTCGGGATAGGATTTGCATATGCGGGTGGAAAATGGACGAACCTGCGGGCGGCAGGTAATTGAAGGCGAAAACGGGAAACCTTGCTGAAGGGTCGACATCGCTGAGTCTGTTCAGATATCGCATGGCGCCTTTGAAACCGTCAAGCAACAGTTTAGCCGTGAAGTCTTTCAGTTGAAGATGATGCTCCCGTCCCAACACAGCCAGGACGCTGCGTTCCGCGTGGCCCAACAGATTCGGAACCACAACAGTGTCGCCCTCGATGATTCTTCCCTCAGGCAAAAACTCTTTTGGAAACATCGGAGTCTTGGTTCGAACATTTTCTGGGCAAAACGGGCAATTCGCCCTTGTCTTCGCCACTAAGTTCTGGAGCAGTTCAGAATCTGACGATAAGAATTTACCGACATAACCCAACATCCCGTCAATTACTGTCGTGTTCCTACCAGTCAACGGGTCAGTCCTGTACTCGAAAGTTAGCGTTTCCTCTTCAAAATTCTTCAGGGGATTCAGAATCTTTGTCTGCTTGACGGTTGTTTTAAACTCTATCAACCTGAAACACGCTGCCAACTATACAATACCCTTCGTGTTTCTTAAAAATGCTTAAGACTTCCAAATTCTCGCTTTTATGAAGGGAAATGTTATCGTTTCGAGAGTACTGGCGAAATCATATTTGTTTAAGCCAGTAGATGCACAACAAATTTCAAATACAGCCCCTATATCACATCACACAAAAGGTGCACATTAATGAGTGAATCATACTTCACAAAGAAACTTGAACCCATCAAGGTCAAGCCAAAAAGCGTTAATCAACTGCTAACCGAAATGGGCAAAACCGCCTACCAAGGCAGGAAACTCGGCGAAGCCGTTGACGTTTGGGAGAACATGCTGAAAGAAAAAGACCTGACAATCGTCATGGGTTACGCGGGTTCCATGAGCACCGCCGGACAATGGACCATTATTAACTGGCTTATCGAAAACCGTTTCATCGATGTCCTCGTCAGCACAGGCGCCAATGTTTCCGAAGACATTGTAGACGCTATGGGTTTGGGTTACTGGCAGGGCAGCCACATGGTGAACGACGAGGAACTCCTCAAGAACGATGTTAACAGGTACTATGACGTTTTTGGGAAGGAAACCGACTACCGAAAGATGGAGGAACTTGTGACCGATTTCGTCATGACTTTGAAGACCGATTTCCCTTATTCATCAGCAGAATTCTTCTACTTACTCGGCAAATTCTTGAGCAACAAGAAAATCCCAGCTATAGCCGCAATCGCTTACGAAAACAATGTGCCCAATTTTCAGCCCAGCCATGGTTGACAGCGCTTACGGCGAGACTTTCCTGATGGCTAAGAACCAAGGTCACTGCGTGACGCTGGATTCGGTGAAGGAGTTTGACCAGTTCGTGAACATCGGCACCAAAACGAAAGACATCGGCGTAGTCTACATCGGCGGCGGAGTGCCCAAAGACTTGACACAGCTAATCGCAATCTCTGTTTCGCCGCAAACAAACGACCAAGGTGTCCCGGGAAGAGACGGACACCTGCGCAAGGGCTTGCAGGAATACTACTATCCGCACAAGTACGCCATTCAGATAACTACGGATTCGCAGCAGTGGGGCGGATTATCGGGCTGCACTTTGGAAGAGGCGATAAGCTGGGGCAAAATAAACAGTGCAACAGGCAACACGAGCAGTCTGCTACTGCGATGCCACGATTGCTTTGCCGTTGATAACTCATGCGCTCTGCGAGAGAGTAAAGACGAAACGTCAAGCGCCAGACATGTCATGGCTGTTCAAAGCCGTTTCTTAAGGCTTCTTTTCTTCTAATCTGGTCAGCAGAGAGCTTATCATGAGCGGCAGCAGGACTGAAGCGTCACCTTCCACCATTATGCGCCTGGCTTTTTCGCTTATTTTTCCCCACGAAACCGCTTCCCGAGGTCTAGCACCGCTTAAGCTTCCATCCCATTCGTCCGCTGTGCTGATGTAAACGACGTAGTCTAAGCCGTCTTTGAACTGGTTCCACCAGATAGTGTGGTGCTTGCTTATTCCTCCACCAACAATTAAAGCACCTGTTTTCTTGGCGTCGAAGACAATATTGTTTAATTCGCCAGAGTCTTTGAGGAGATTGAGTCGGAAGTCGTGGTCTTGGCTGAACAGCCACGTTTGATAACCGACTGCCCCATCGGTGATGCCTGGAACGTAGACTGGTATACCGTGTTTTGCTGCCCAGTAGAGGATGGATGTTTCGTTGCAGCATCGTAATCCGATTTCTCGGGTTAGTTGGCTGGCTGAGAGTTCGCGTTTGCCTTCTTTGTAAAGTTCTTGGAGGAGGGTTTGGATTTTTTGTTCGATTATGGTGCCGTAACTGTCGTTGGGGACGAGAACGTTGCCTAGGCGGTTTATGCCTTCTTCGTGGAGTTTGGAGTCGTTCATGACGAATGAGCCGCGATAATAGTTTCGCCAGCACCGTGCTAAATCGTGATCGAGCGTGCCGCAAGTGGTAATGATGACATCTACGAGTCTTCTTTTGACGAGTTCTCTGAACACGCCTCTTGTTCCTGTGGCGACGAGGTTTCCCGTGAAGGAGAGGAATTTAACGCAGCCCTGGGTTTTTATCATGCGTTCGAGGATTTGTTCGCCGACGGCTGTTTTTCCTGCGGTGAATCCCCATGCTTTTTCCATTTGTTTGATGAGTTCGTCTGTTGTTAGGTCTTCGTGGAAGTTGTAGTCTTCTATCGGGTGTTTGAGCATAGTCTTTCATCCGTTGCTGTTTAACTCAAGTTGGCTACGTTGGAATAAATACGTGTCGAAAAACAATACTGGCTATTCGGTTAGGTACGAGATTATTCTGCTGTAGATGTCTTTGTCTCTGAGGTCTTCGTATCCTGCGTATATGCTTGGGTTATCGTTCACTTCCACAACCAAGTATTCGCCGTCAACTTCTTTGATGTCAACGCCGTAGAGTCCTTTTCCGACGACTCTGCATGCTTTCAGGGCAACGTCTCTTACTCTTGTTGGCGCATTCTGCTTTTTCATGGATACGGTTCTTCCCCAAATTACAGTTGGTTTTCCTCTAAGTTTTGCGCCATGTTTCCACCTGCCCTTGGGAATCATATATTTGCAGGCATAGAGGACTTGGTCGTTAAGTACGCCGATTCTCCAGTCAAATGCTGTGGGAACGAATTTTTGGATGGCTATGGTGTCGGATTTTTTGAAGTAGCGTTTGGCTACATCGCGGAAGCTGGTTTCGCAAGCGGCTTTTTCCACATAGCGACTAAAACTTGTGTACGGTGCCTTTATGACAACCGGTTTACCTAGCGCGTCGAAGATTTCCCCGATTTTTCTGTGGTGGAGTTCTTCTTTGTTTAGGAAGGCGGTGGGGATATGAGGGACGTTGTGTTTTTCGAAGAGTGCATATTGGTGGATTTTGTTGGCGCAGATTTGGATGGATTCTGGGTCGTCAATGACTCTTAAGCCGAGTTCCCAAGCGGTTTTTGAGACTATGTACGAGGTGAAAAGTGGATCGGTGGTTGCTCGGATGAACACGGCATCGTATCGTGGAATTTCGTTGATGTCTTCTCGAAAGAGAAAATGGAATTCTTGACCAGCTTGTTCTGCCGCGTGTTTGAAGTTTTCGAGAGCAGCTTCTTCGCGGTGGTCGGAGAAGTTGTACTTCTCGACGAAGCAGGCGATTTTACCCACTATGAATTCACCTTGCATGGGAATGAGCGAAACCTCTTTTGAGATAGTTCTTAGGTCATTTGGGGCGAGTTCGTTTTTTTCAATTGGCTGAAGACCTGATAAGTATCCTTTTCCATCGACTTTTTGGATGTGGAGTTTGCAGATTGGAATCTTGAAGAGCGCGTAAACTTTTTCAGCGATATTTTGGGCTTCAGTGGTCTTCGCTGCATTTTCCGAAGAACGATTTGAACGTGTGCATCTCGCCTTTTAGCGGCTGTGCGCAGACGGCGAATTTGTAGTTCATTCCTAGACTTTTTACTGCTCTGTAGAGGGCGGTTTTGTTGTTGGCGGTTTTGTATCCGTCGTGGATGAAGGGGTTTACGGCATAAAGGACAACTGGAAAGCCGATTTCACTGGTTATCTTCTTGATGGAATCGGTTACGATGAACGGGAGGGTTGGAATTCCTGCTCTTGCTGCTCTCAGAAGCAAAATTGGCGTTCGGCTGGAGTCGATGATGTTCTCGCTTGACGGGATAACGCGATTGCCGAGAATTTCCGCGTGCAACGACACGTAATAACCCGTTTTCATGTAGCGATAATCGTTGTTCAAATTGAGCGTGAAATCTTTAATCGTTGATGCCAAAAACCTCGCAGGCTTCATCACGCGAAGATTGCAGGTTAGGTCGAAACTTGAGACGACCAACATCAGTCAAGGAACACCAGACAATGGAAATGCGATATTGCCAAGCGGATATTTAAGATTAACGATACAAAGAATTAGAGCTCCTTGAATAACTGTAGCGCGATTTTTCCTATTCCCATAACCAAGCGTGAATATTGTTTTTTGTCAAGAAAGGGAATCGGTTTTCGACTTGTTAGCACCACTGAAACCGTTGCGGTTATGAAGCCCTGTGAACTTGCAGAAGCGTAGAAGTGAATGTGAGAAAAAGGGATAAGGTAGGGGTATTATTTCATTGGCTGCATAATTTCGAACAAGCCGATTTGGTTGCCTTCAGGGTCTAAGGCTAACGCCCACCATCCCATTCCAGGGATTTCCATCTTTGGAGAGACAATCTGTCCGCCCAGCTCGACTACTTTTTTGGAGTATTCATCGACAGATTCCACTGAAATGTAGTTGATGGGTTTCTGCTCAGGCATCTGCTTTTTCATCATTCCGCCATTAACTCCGGGACGCATCGGCATGCCTTTCTTATCAACAGGCACTGTCTCGACACTCCAGTAGTCGATCTCGTCCTGGCATTTTCTCGATTTTCCAGCCGAAGAGGTTGCTGTAGAACTTCTTGAGTTTCTCCAACGTCATTTGCGGGGATTTCAAAATGCACAATTGTATGGTCCAACAAAATCACCACACGTTACTTTAAGCGCGCTAAATAAAAGAGTTTTTCTTTCGCGCATTTGTTGTGTTTCTGAGTCAGAAATTAAAAAAGACAAAAGAATTGGAGAAAGAAAACTACGGTTGCCACTTGTCGATGATGTACTTCGGTATCTCGCTGCTGTCGCGTGGTCCGACTTTGACTTTCCAGCCGCTGGCTTCCTCGATTTCGCCGCTTATTCTTGACGCCTTGCCTGGGATGATTATGGTTTTGTGTTTGACCTTGCCTTCCAAGCCTGAAGCCTTCAACGCTTCTGCAACTTTGTCTGCTGTCAGCTTTCGTCCTGCCACTCCGCTGTCCACCGCGCTGCCTTCTGTGTCCACGACCACGACGTAAGCGTTCATCTTGGAGCTTTCAATGTCCGATGCCACAGTGTAGTACGTCAACGCAAAGTTCGTCGTGAAGAACACTGGCGAGTTCTCGTCGGGAGTTCCGAACACCTTCAGTCCTGGCTCAACAGCAACTGGCTTTCGCGGGTCAGTGTAAATGTTCTGCCGCAAGACCGCATTTGGCAAGAGCGACCAACCGTCAGCGCCATGAATAATCAACGCGTCAGCGTAACGAACTATGAGCATGCCTGCGAGGTAGGCTTCGCGCCACTTGACGATTTCGTCAGCCAATTCGCCCTTTTCCACCCAAGCTGTCATCGGAATACCCAGCAACGGGAATCCAGCAAGCTCTTCGCCATTTTTGCATGCCGCCCGGCGCAGCATCGTGAAGTTGTTCAACGTGTCAGCTAACCCGTCATTCGTGAACGTGCCAGGATCAAGAACCAAGTCCTCAACACCGTACGCTACGAGTGTTTTGGCCAGTGATGTTAACATGCTCAGGTCGTTAGGTGCAGAAACCACGAGCGGACTGTGATACATTAGTGCGAGTTCTGCCATGTCCTTCCAGTTATCCATCGTCGCCGCGTATAGCAGCGGCTTTGCGTTTGGAACAGCCATCAATCCAGCCTCGAGAACGTTCGCGTTCAACGAGCACAATATCAGCGGTAAACCAGTGTTTTCGGCGACTTTCTTCACGGCAGCTTTGAACTTTTCAGGCTCATTCGACGTTGAACGAACCGCAACCATGTTCAACTTCAACGTGTAACCGATGTACTCGTAACTGAAACCCTCCGTCTGCTTCACACGTTTAATCAGTTCTGCTTCGGGCATTTCGTCGGTCACGTCAATCGCAATCGCGGTTGGGTTCATGTATGTGAACTCGTGTCGGAACATGACAAGTTTGCCGCCCAGTTTGACGGCGTTGTCGCCCACGCCGACGACGACTTCTTTGACGGCGGGCTTCAGCATATCCTTCAACTTTTGGTAGGCTTTCTCGTTTTCCTTCTTCAGCAGTGGCTTGCACTGGTCGATGTTGATTTCGCGGTTGACTATTTTCGTGGCGAAGGCCATGCAGTTTTCGACGCCGCATTCTTTGCAGTTCGTTTTTGGTAGAAGTTTGTAAACGTCTATGGGGCTTAGTTCTCTTAGTCCAGCTTTCTTTTCACTCATACCAGTCACCTGTTAAGGTTTCACTGAAACCCAGTCCAAGAACTTGCACGCGTCAGCTTTCTTCCCGCTCACGAGCTTGGCGGTCACTTCTTTCAACGTCTTCACTGCTGCGGGATGCATCATCATGAATAAGTCCACGCCGGCAAGCGCCAACGTCAACGCCGTCGTCACTTCCCACAACGGACCCCTCAACTCTCGGGGTTCCCATTCAGCCGACATCTTCAGCCATGCCTCACGAGCAGCCCACGCATTCGTCGTGCCAGAACTCATAGGATGAGCCAGTTCAACGTCGCCCATTAAGCCGCCCATTCTCGCGCGCTCCATGTTCGTGAAAGCATAGTCTAAGCCGTAGCCTAACGCCGCCGTCGTCAAATCCATCACGATGTCTTCTCTGTCCATGAAATCGTAAAGCCTGCGATTAAGCTCACGAGCCAAGTTCAGGTCCATGGGAGTGAAAGATAATGCTGCGTGTCCGTTCTTCTTTACGAATTTGGCGCACCGCTCCACATCCATGTCTCGAGTTATTGAACTAATGAGGAAGCGTTCGCCAGCAAACGTCTCAGTTATCTCAGCGAATACATCCGCGTCCTTAACCGGGTCGCCACAGCCACCGATCACCAAGGGTACGTCAACTGCTTGCAGTACTTTCTCTACTGTCTTGCATGCGTCTTTCGGGGTCGCGTTCTTCAACAGCGGGTCAATGCTGATTATGTGCACCGTAACCATGTCTGCGCCGAACTTTTCCACCGCCAGCTTCGCCCACGCCGCAGGGTCACCCACCACTTCTTTAACGTGCATCTTCACCGCTTTAGACAATGGCACTTCCATGTCAAAAACATCCAACGTCACAACTGGCGGATGCAGCATAGGACGCTCAAAAGAGTAGAAAGCAGGTGAAGTCTCACCGCCAACGACGATTGACCTTCCGCGTGAGCCACCTTCGCCTCGCGTTGCGCCTAGTCTTACTTCCGTAATTTTTCCTGGATAAGTCTCGATTGGAGGCATGAAACTAGCAGGCAACAATTCGGTAGGTTTGCCTTTTGCAGCAGCAATAGCGGCGGCAACAGCAGGCGCCTTGGCCAACTGTGGAATCATCCGTCGCCGCCATGCCTGGCTCGAACGATATTTCCAGCTCCTTCGCGTTCAACTCGAAGTTTTCCAGTTCAATCTCCTGGAACTTCGCGAGCGCCTCCAACAGGTCGCGGCTGAAACCTAACCCGGAATCGTCGACTTTTTTCTTATCGTGATGAGGCAATCGGGGTCACCGCTTCTCAGATTTCTCGTCTCTCACGGTTTTTATGATGACTTTCGCGGCGTAGATTTTCGCGTCCTTCAGGATTATCTTGAACCCGCCAGCCATTATGGGCAGGGTTGATGCTGTCATTACTGGCATCATGGCGCCTTCCTCCATCCTCGCTTCGACTGGTGCTGCTTCTTCAGCAGCTGGAGCTGCTTCCGCTGCCCATTTTGCGACGATTGGGTGGTTTTTCTCCTTCAGGAACGTTTTCAGCGCGTCGATGTTCTGGGCGTTCTCTTCGGTGGCAATTTTGTCAACGACATCTTTGGGTATGAAGTCTTTTACTCGTTCTTTGACTTCTTTGGGTAACCAGACTACGCGGTTCCATCCGCCGTCTGCAGCTAAGAACTTGGTGCTACGCATGTACTCGATTGAGAGTCCGTGGAATCCGTCGACTTGTCGTCCACCTGCTGCAGAATCAGCGATAGTCGAGAAGGGTAAGCCGTTTACTGTTACGCCTTTGAAGCTTCGGTTGACTAAGCCGAACCCGTCGACTTCTGGAATGTAGAAGGCTACAGCTTCGAAGCAGCCGCATGATGTGTGTGGATGATCAAACGCGGTGTACAGCCAGACTTTGCTGACTTCGCCCAGCGTCTTCTTCTTGACTGCCTCGTTTACTCCTGTAAACTCGCCTTTCTCAGCGTTTACCAGCTCGCCTCTTTCCACAGCGAAAACTGGACCTTTAGGGTCGATGCTTGCCGAAGCGCGACCGTCGAACCAGCTTATGGCACCGCAGTTGCTGTAGCGTTGGGGTGTGATTACGCAAACGTGACTTGGAGCGAACGACTGGCAGAGGGCGCAGCCGTAGAACTTGTCAACGTCTTCGTCTTTTAAGCCTCTGGCTTTGGCGTCTCTGGACTCGTATGCCTGAATGGCTTCGGGATAAAGTTCTGCTACTCTTGCTGGGTCGGTGATGAAAGTTACCTGAACTTTCTCGATGATTGGCAGTTCGCTCTTGAAAAGCCTGACCAGCACCTTGCCGATGTGCTCGAAGCTGTTCAAGCCTTTCTGGAAGGATTTCTTGCTCAGTCGCAGCCAAATGTCGTACCGCTGGTTAAGGTGCATGAAGCCCTCGATGAAGTTCATATAGCCGTGAATGCGTCGTTCGATGACGCCTTCCAGCCCTTGGTCAATGTTAGCGCCTGCGGCCTCAACGAGGACGCCGAGCGGGTAGGCGCCGCCTTCTTTCAGGTCTTTGATGTCGGGGCCGATTATGGTTATTTTTCCATCTTCAATTTCGTCGAGGGGTTTGACCTTGGCAAGTTCAAACTTTTCTTTTATGCCTGGACCGCCAAGTTCTACTTGCATGTCGTTTCTACGGATGCGTTCGCCTTCGTAGATTACGCCAACGTCTACGGGTATGTCTTTAAACATTGACATTTCTTATTGTCCTCCTTCAAATTTTGAAGTCATGACTTTGAGGTTGCTAGCCCACTCTTCCAAGGTGCGTTTGGGAAAGACCAGCTAGCATGTGGGTGATACATGTTGTCCAACGTCATGGTCTTGAGGTCAGGCGCGAAGTGCATAAGTCCTGACAGGATGAGACCTTCCATGTAGTAGGGTAAGCCGACGATTAGCACTAGGTCAGGGTGACCTTTGCCGTCTAAGCCTTGCCATTCAGGATCAACCAAGCGGTTGCCGATATCCATTGCAGACATGAAGCCTGCTGGTTCGTAGCCGCGTTTGAGGAATTCGCCGACCATGTGGGCTGTAGCCACGACTGGGACTTTTGAGGCTTTCGCGAAGTCGATGAGGTACTCGATTAGTTGTTTGCCTTCCATCCATCGTTCGGTGGCATTGCTGCCTACTACGAGGATTGGGCGTTGAGCCTTCTTTATCATGGCTACGGCTATCTCGGGTTTCTGTATGGGATTAGCTTTCTTTGTGGCGGATACTTCTGCACATTGCCAAGGTTCACACGACATGTCATTCTCACTCCTTCATTTTACGGACCATTCTCGGAAGCAAGGTCGGGTCGGGTATGACGTTTTCCTTCCAGCCTTTTGCTTCCAGAATCTTTGCGAACTCGTCTTTCAACGTCATGGGCACATCAGCCATCGTTCGAACGAACAAGTGCAAATCTTGCGGCATGGTTCCGTAGTAGCGTTTGCTCAGGTCCACGTAGTGGCTGAGTTTAATGCTTCGGCCTTTCCAGGTGTCGTTGGGTCTTATGCACAGCTTCGCGATGGTAACCATTGCTTCTTGTGGGGTTTCAACAGTCTGGAACAAGTGCTCAGGTGCTGGACCAACGTTGACTTTGTTGCCTGTGCGTGCGTCGAGGACTTCCCAATCTTCGGGTTTGTCTTCCCTTCCCAAGAGCATACGACGGTATTTGCTGCCGTGCGGGCCAACAAGGACTGGAATGCCTAAGCGCCAGAAGCCAGCGGCGATTGCTGCGGCCTTCTGAGAGTACGCACCCCAAGCTAAGCCGACTGCGCCCAAACGGTTGTAGATGTAATCGGCGATTTCCTCGTAGTTGCCCCTAAGGTTGCGTTTGGCGAATATGTTAGCGACTTTTATGGCTGCGCCCGCGATGTGGCTGTTGGCGACGCATGAGCCGACGTTGAGGACGCCTCCAGCCTCGAAACCGCCTGGGAATTCCTCATAGAGTGTTTTACCGTCTGCGTTCTTGTAGCTGCCTGCGGACATGGCTGAGCAGCCTGAAGTGACGACGATGTATCTGCGGCTGGCGAATTCTCTGCAAATGTCGTAAACGTCTTTGCCGCCTTTTGGATAGTTGCTGCATCCGACGACTGCGAGGATGCCTGGGATTTCGCCGAGAACGATAGGGCTACCGACGTTGCGTATCTCTACGTCTTGAACGGCGCCTCTGCCTACGCGGCAAAAGTTCGTTTCTTCCGTCATGAGTTTTTCGCCGGCTTTGATTATCATGCTGTGCACGTTGAGTTTTTGTGGGCAAGCTGATTCGCAGCGAGCGCATCCAATGCAGTACTCGTATATGTCGGTGAGTGGGGCAATGTTGCCTTCAGCGGCTGCTTTCATGGCTTCGGGGATTTTTTGATCTTGAGGGCAGGCTCTTCGGCACATGTTGCATTGTCTGCAGCTCTTCGCAGCCTTTACGAGTTCTTCTAGGGTTGGCAGATTCTTCAGCTTCTTGCGGACAGGCGCGATTTTTTGGGCGACTCGGACTGCGACTTCGCCTACTTTTTCAGGATCGAGAATCAGGACGCCGGGCACTTTGCCGCTGACGAGGTCTGCAACAATCGCGTCTGCGTCGTCGTCTGTGCGGTTTTTGAATCCCATGCAATTCTTCTCTGATGCAGCGATAACTGGAGCGTGGACTTTTCGGGCTTCGTCGAAAGCATCAGTTCTTACACATTGCTCATCTAGCACAACTACGTCTGCGAATCCGCCTCGGATGAAACGTAATTGCCAGCTGATTGGACCGACGATTCGCCCTCTGTTAAAGTATCGTGTAATGTCATGTGCGGTGCAGCATAATCCTACGACTTCGAGTTTGTCAGCTAAATTGTTGTCTTTCATGTAATCGATTATGCCGACGGATGGAATTACGTTGTGACCGATGGCCATAATGACTGGTTTTGTCGTGTCCACGGTACCGATGCCTAACGAAACTAGTGGTGCTTCGGGTTCAGCTTTGGGCATGCCTAAAGTGGAAACTTGAGCGATGTCGCCCACTTCCATTCCTATGTGGTCAACCATGCCCACGTGGAAGGCTTTGGATTCAAAATCCAAGTTGTTTCCTTCTTGACCAGTGTGGGCTACGGCGAGAACTTGAGTAATCTGTCCCTCTGCATACTCCAAAACTTCATCCAAGTCACCGAGGGTTTCAGGCTTTATGCCACAGACCAAGCGTGTGATGGGCGCTTCAACTTTAATGTTTAAACCACCAATGTCTAGGGGGAATCGGCGACCATACTTCTCTATTAAGTGATGAAGCATGTGGCGAGAGTGAGCCGTGTGAGTTGCCGCTCCGATGGCACAAGCTATGAGCACTATGCGGGATGATTGAGCCGCCATGTCCAAGCCGCATGCTCCACGTTTTCCTGCTGTCAAATCACACTTTCCGTATGTGCACAGGCAGCAGAGGTCGCAAACCGGCATGTAAAAAGGCTTGTACCTGTTGAGCAGCTTCATGTCCCAATCGCGTAAGGTGCTCATCGACGGCATCGGGGTTGGTCCCATGGGCTCCGTCCATGAGTCATCAATAACTCTGCCTATAGAAACTTCAAGGTTCTTGATAAGACCAGTTGTGGTCTTCATTTCGTCAATCTTTACGTGAACGTTTTTACTCGTCACTTTCTAACCTCTGTAAAGGTTTACTCATATCCACGGCTTACACTGTTTTTAAACTTTTCCGAGTTTCATTAACAAAAGTAATGATGGATTGAGAAGAACGTAAGCACATTTAAGACAGAAAAAAACTCCGCTACAGCTGGATGTAACCTAACTTTTGCAATATCTCCTTAACAGAAAGATATGCTGGGTTGTCCGAGGGCAAACCGAGAAGCGACTCACCTTCCAAAACATACTCATCTAATCTTTCGTCAGCGACTATCTTGCCCAAGTACTTGAAGTTCAACTGCGTTTCTGCGTGAACTCCGAGTTCCGCGGGAAACCTGTAGCCGCCCACAAGGTAGAAGTTGTCAAACTCCATGTTGACTTCCTTTGCGATGCGATTCGCCCTTAAAACGTGGTCCATGGATTTTTTTGAGTGGTCAAGAATATCAAAGACATCGTTGACTTTCGAGGCTATGCGCCTGTTCAAATTCTCAAGTCCAGCAGGCGAGTCGATGAGCACGTACTTGTAGTTCTTCGTCAAAGACTCCAACGCGGCTTTCAAAGCAGTGTTTGGCATACAATAGCAGCCTTCAACCCACTTGGTGCCGACGGCGAGAAAATCGAAACTGTCGCTCTCAAACAAGCCGTTAGACCAAATCTTGCTCTCTATGCGCTCACTAGGCGGAACACCAACCATGGTTCCACCCTGTTCAATGAACGTGCTAACAAGCAGATCAGCTATGGTCGATTTTCCCGCCTCCTTCAAGTCGACCCCAACCATCTCCCCCAGATTCTGGTCAGGGTCAGCGTCCACAAGCAAAAGTGGAGATTGACCATTTTCGATGAAGCATTTAGCCATCAAAGCCGTGAAACTTGACTTGCCTGTTCCGCCACGACCAATCGTTACAAGAGTCTTCAAGTGCAAAAACCTCAAGTGCTTTTCTTTAGGAGAATCTCGCATATATTGTCTATGGCTCGAACCGCCTCAATCTCCTTATGCCTTAGCGGGGTTTCCCCGAGCATATCTGCCTCAGTCACTTTCGCATCAAACGGAACTATCGCCAGTACGGGCAATTCGTTCTTCTCGGCAAAGCTCCTGATGGCTTCTTCTTGGGCAGAGTTCATCACTCTGTTCCCCACTAGGTAAAGACGCTTCATCCCTGCTCTCGAAGCTAAATCGTAAATGTGCTTCGCGATTTCCAGGGACTTCAGGTTCGAATCCGCCACGATAAGCAAGTCATCAACTTGCCTTGCAGTGCCCCGCCCAATGTGCTCAACGCCCGCCTCCAAATCCAGAACAACAGCTTCATCACGTTCCACGATAAGATGACGAAGCATGGCACGGATGACGGCGTTGGGGGCACACATACAACCTGCTTCCATGGCTTTAACCGTGCCCATCACAATCAAGCTCACGCCCAAAGGTGTGCTGACGGCGAAGTCTCGGACGATGTCGTCCACTGTGAAGGATAAACGGTAAACGCCAGAGTATCCAGTTCCCGTCTTCGATTCTACAAGCTCTTTGTTCTCTGAAATAGGCACAGATCTTACGCGCCTCTTCGGCAGACAAGCCCAACGTCAAAGCAAGATTAGGCGATGAGTCAGCATCAATGGCAATCGTCTTCAACCCTCGCGCCGCGAAACCAGAGGCTAAAACTCCCGCAATCAAGGTTTTTCCGACGCCCCCTTTACCAGAAATCGCAACTTTCATGCTCTTTCACAACGCTGAAAATACTGTCTAATCAAGACTAATTTACGTTTTCCTAAAGAAATTCGTCTAGCCGAAGTACACCTGAACTCCGCTACAGGAATTTAACCTATACTTGACAGAAAGTCGATTCTTTGACCATCCTACCTTTTCCGCAAACACGAAAGCGGATACTCTCATTCTCCCTCGCTCCAAGTCTGAACAAAGCGAAGCTGTTCAAGAATTGGTAAGATTGCGAAACCCCCAAAGGAGAAACATATCGTTTCAAGGTGCGGTTTTGCATATGCAAAAGGCTTTTTAGTCCAAACCTATCTTCTCTTAAAGCCGAGATGACATCTACATGAAAATACTTAACGAGTTTGTACCAACACGCAAATTCCTGAAGCTTGCCGAAGAAATCGCTCCTTTGGTTGACGGATGGAACGTCACCGACAGTGCTGCCGGTTTTCCCGCGGCCAGCGGCACGGTTGTAAGTTGCGTACTAAAGTCCAAGTATCCTGAGAAAGAAATCGTACCCATATTCATACTGCACTACAAGGGCCCAGTGGAAGTGGGAGGATTGGCTTTAGCTGCAGACATAATGGGTGTCGATGGCTTAGCAATTACAATGGGCGACAAACCCAAGTTTGGCGAACCCATAAAAATGCTGCCATCCTCCGAACAAGCCCGAGACTTTCTACGCGCAAACGTCAAACTCAAAACCCTAAAGCTAGGTTGCTTACTAACGGCACGACGTTCTGTAGAGGAGACAATTGAACGAGCCAAAGGCGCATGGGATTTCATCTACTTCATGAGGCTAGAAGACCAAACCTTCCCAATCCTGGAGCAAGTAGCAAAAGAATGCAAGAAAATGAACAAACCAATCTACGCGTATTTCCTGGTGGGGACGCCGAAAAACGTAGAGACCGTGAAGATGATTGGGTGGCCAACCGCCGCGACCATGGATACTGTTGAAGAAAAAGCAGCAAAGCTCGTTGGCCTCGTTGACGGCATAATAGCAACATGCGCTGGAGACGCTGAAGGCGACAAAGAGATGCTGCAAAAACTGCAGAAGTTCAGAAACAAATAGAATATTGCCTAAGAAAGACTGAGAGACGCTTTAAACGTCTCTTCATCCAACTTTTCCACCTTAAATCCTTTTTTCTCCGACAACCGCATCATTTTGTAATTGTTCGAAAGAACATGCGCAAAAATTCTCTCCAATCTCATGTCCTTCGCCACACTAATAATGTGGTCCATCAGCATTGACCCAAGCCCTAAACCCTGCCATGGGTCGCAAACCAGAACCGCGAACTCGCCGCTTTTCCCATCGGGTTCAGCGATGACTCTGCCAGCACCGATTATTTGTCCATTGCCCTGTTGCAGTTCAGCAACTATCGCGATTTGCCTGTCATAATCCAGATTGCAATACCTAGTTAGTCTTTCATGGGACATTTCCTTGAATATCTCGAAGAACCTGAAACGCATGGATTCCGCGGAGAGAGATTTGATGAGTTCGTTGAACCGACCCTCATCCTCTGCCTTTATCGGTCGCAGCAGGACTTCTGTACCATTCTTCAAACTTCGACTAGCAACATACTGCTTCGGGTAAGAAGCTATCAGTGATTGTTCACGGTGATCGGCTACCTCCCGCATGAACCTATCCCGACTTATGGCGATACGGGCATCAACAGCCACCGCCCTGCTTGCGCCAGCAATTAGAGGGTTTATGTCGATTGCCTCTATTTCGGGAAAATCGGCAACGAGGTGCGAAAACTTCACAAGGATATCTTCCATAAGCTCGGCGTCGAAAGCTTGACCGAAGGATGAAGCTCGTTTGAAGATTGTTGTTTCTTCGATTAATCGTCTGGCAAGCACTTGGTTTAGTGGAGGAAAACCTATGCTCACATCGTTGAATGCTTCAGTAGCTGTTCCGCCTGTCCCGAATAGAACTACTGGGCCAAACTGGGCATCGTTTTTGGAGCCTAACAAAAGTTCCCATCCTTTCTCGCGCACCATCGGCTGAATCACCACACCTTGAAATTCGGCTATCTCGCTGTGTGCTCTTACTTTCTTCTCGAGTTCTTCGAAGAAACCCTTGAGTTCTGAGGGAGACCAAATGTTGAGGATTACGCCTTCGATTTTTGATTTATGCGTAACCTGAGGAGACAAAGCTTTCATCACAACCGGGTAACCCAATTCAGATGACAGAGAATTGGCTTCGTCAACAGTTTGGGCAACCATCGTTCGAACAGCTGGAATCTTGTACGCTTCTAGGAAACGCATCGACTCGGGCAAACTCAAGACAGACCTTCCTTCGCAGAAAACATGCCTGAGAATCCCCTTGAGCTGAACAAGATTCGTTCGCCCGACTGACATCTCCTGTGGAGTCTGGTATAGCAGCTCCAGGTTCTGTGTGTAACGGTGCATGTACATGAAGGTTGAAACAGCATCCTCAGGCATGGCGAACGACGGTGTTCCTGTTTTTTGCAGAAACCTTCTGGCTTCTCGGCATCGATCATCTTGACCCATTAGGCAAGTGAGAATCGGCTTCTTCGTTTGTTTGGCGAATTCAACAATTACCTGCGCGAGGGCAAGCGGGTCTGTTGCGCCCTGAGGCGTGTATAACACCAGAAAACCGTCACTATTAGAATCCTTGAGGCAGATTTCCAGCACGTTTCGAAATCTATCGGGCGAAGCTTCCTCGTAGATGTCAACCGGGTTCACCATGCTGCAATACAGAGGCAGAATTCCCTTCAATGCCTGAACCGTCTCTGGGGACAACTGGGCGAGTTTTCCACCTCTCGCTATCAAACGGTCAGTAGCCAATATGGCGGGTCCGCCCGCGTTGGTGATTATCGTCAGACTGTTTCCGCAGGGGTTAGGCTGCATCGTCAAGGCTTCTGCGCAGTTGAAAAGGTCGTTTATGCCTTTGACGCGAACAATCCCTGCACGTCTAAATGCAGCGTCATAGATCGCGTCCTCTCCAGCCAATGCACCGCTGTGACAAAGCGTAGCTTCACTGCTTTCTACGAAACGCCCAGCTTTCACGACCATGATTGGTTTGTCGCGTGTGATTTCTCGAGCGGCGCTCATGAATTTCCGCGGGTTCTTCAAAGACTCAACATAAAGCATTATGCTCTTTGTCTGCGGGTCCAACCCAAAATAGTCGAGTAGATCACCCACGTCAACATCGAGCATCGAACCTGTGGAGACGACCGCGCTGAACCCGACTTGAGAATCCCAAGCCCAATCCAAAGCTGAAGCGCACAAGGCTGCGCTTTGAGAGATAAACGCTATTCTTCCGTTGCTCGCCTGCTTGTCGGCGAAAGTGGCGCACAGGTTGATTTTGGGTCTTATGATACCGAAGCTGTGCAGTCCGATAATTCGTAACCCGTATTTCTTCTGGTGCTCCAGTATCTGCCTTTCGAGGTTGCTGCCCTGCTGCCCAGCTTCTTTGAACCCTGCTGAAACGATGATTGCTCCCGAGACTCCGGAAGCTCCACATTCTTCGACAATGGAAGGAACCGTTTGGGCTGGTGTAGCTATAACCGCCAAATCTACTTTCGCTGGAACTTGGCTGATGCTCGGATAAGCGGTTAAGCCTTGAACCGTCTGCCTGAAAGGGTTCACGGCAAAAACCTGACCTGCAAAGCCGCAGCCTGTCAAGTTTTTCAGAATCTTGGCGCCGATGGAGCCTTCTTTTTCGCTGGCTCCTATGACCGCTATCCGCTTGGGATTGAAAATGTGGTCAAGGTTCTCGATTCCCAAACTCGGCAACTCTCCATGCTACGGAAACTAGGTCGATACTTTAAGTATTGGTGACGAACGATTTTAAGCCTTTTTAATTCATCGGCACCGCCAGTTTTCCAGACTCAGTTTCAGCAAAGACTGTTTTGTCAGGGGGTAGAAAACGCCAAGAACTTTCAGGAGCGTGTCTCTTGATGGCGTCTTCAGAAAGGTTTAAACTTGCTCCATATGACTGTAGCCATACGGAAACCATGAAGCGAGCGAAACCGCGTTGAAGAAAATCGAGATTATCCCCGTGGAAAACTTGCCATTAATAGTTGAATGCGACAGTTTGGCAGAACTCATCGTCAGCGCAGCTGAGAAGCAAGGAACGCCCATTCAAGAAAGAGACATCGTGGTCATAACACACAAGATTGTCTCGAAGACCGAAGGAGCCATCGTGAACTTGGATTCCGTTTCTCCGTCGGAGCAAGCGAAGGATTTGGCGATGAAAACTGGGAAAGACCCAGCCTTCGTGGAGGCAGTTCTCAGCGAAACGAAAGAAATCGTGCGGGTTGGTCCAATCAGCCTTATCACAGAAAACAGGAACGGGGTAATCTGTGCAAACGCGGGAATCGATAAATCAAACGTCGAAGGCGAAAAAAACATTGCATTGCTACCGCGAAATCCTGACGAGTCCGCGCGGAAAATCAGGAATGAAATTAAGAGATTAACGAGCCACGAGGTCGCCGTTTTAATTTCGGATACTCATGGGCGACCCTTAAGAATGGGCGAGATAAACGTGACCATAGGCGTGGCTGGAATCAAACCTACACGGGACAGGCGAGGAGAAAAAGACCTTTTTGGCTACGTCTTGCGGGTTAAGCAGACTGCGGTTGCAGATGAGTTGGCATCTGCGGCAGAGCTGGTCATCGGCCAAGCCAATGAGGGAGTACCAGTCGCCATCATAAGAGGATACGCTTACCAGACAACGGAGAACGCTTCCGCAAGAGACTTGACGAGACCAAGAGAGGCTGACTTGTTCAGGTAAGACAGGAAAGATTCAAAAACCAGACAAAGCATAAAACAAGAAAATCAGCCAAAGACGGTTGCGCTAATGGAAGTAAAAACGCCAAAAGAATTTTTCGACACGGTCCTACAGAACAGGTTTAAACCTGACAAAGCTAAGGGAATCGACGTCACCGCACAAGTAAACCTCACTGGTCCCAACGGTGGCGACTGGACGGTCATCATCAGAGAACAGAAAATAGACATAAGAAATGGAAATCATCCGTCGCCCAAGCTAACGATCGGAATGACAGATGCAGACTTCGTCGACCTTGTTAATGGCAAGTTAAGCGCCCAGAAGGCTTTCTTCACTGGTAAAATCAAGTTCAAAGGCGACATAACCATAGCGCTAAGATTGAGAGACGCCGGATTTCTGTAGACTAGTTTATTCGATATCGAGTTTTTCCAGAACTTCCTTTGGCAATGAGTCTTCGCCTATCTTGAATGTTTGAGGCTCGTCGATTTTCAGAATCGCCAGCAAAGCCGCGGAATCAAGCTCGCCGATCAGGCGTGTGATTTCTTCCTTCGCCACTTTGAGGTGTTCGTATAGCTGTTCAGGAGTCTCGAATAGTTTTCCTGCGAAAAGGCACAATTCGTTTTTCTTGAGAAACCATTCGACCTTCCGGGTGCGACGGTTAATGTCAAAAGTGATTGGGCCAGCCCTGCATGTTTCGGGTTTAACCCCATGAATCAAGCATTTCTTTGACCCTTTGTCGTAGAAAACACAGAAACCCGCCGAATCAACTGTTGGGAAAGAATAGTCTGAAATGACAAAGAGTCGTCCGCTTAAGCGTTCCACGATTCCGCAAGGAGTCTTTGATAATTCGTATTCTTTCCTCTGTAAGAGGAGGTTTCGCGTCTTGGCAACAGCTACGAGTACATTCACAGCAAACATCGAAGGAGCACGTTTTTCTCATAGCATCTTCAGACATACAGACCGCTTTTCTTCAGACCATTCTCTACAAGAAGGGTTCATTGTTGACAAGGCACTTAATAAGCCTTGAATAAACGCTTCGAACCGCTTCCACAAAGTCGGTTTTTTGAGCTTTCTGCAGTGACTCTTTCTCGAATTACTTCTGAGAGGCTGCCTTTTTCAATTCGCTTCTTGATTAGCCAAAGATACTGCTTTTCCTCTTCGTCAGCGTTTTCCGACGCAATCTTTGAAAAGATATCGGCATACGTCACGGTAGTCTTTCCCTTAGGATGCAGAACGATACCGTTCAGTCCCTCAGAAATTGCTGAGTTGAAATCGCTTACGAGGATTTCATGTGATAGAAGCTCATCGTGATTCGCGATTAAACCTCGCAAAGCGGCACGAATGAAACAGCTCAAAGCAACGTCGGATTTTATGCATTCTTGTTCGTCCAACACTCGGACTTCGAGGGCTGCTCTGTCGAAACGAAATATGACACCGCGGCAGTTTACCCATTCCTTGAAAAGAAGCGTTTTTCCAGCCCCAGCATGAGCCAAATCCTGTGAGTATTTTCCGATCACTTCGTGCTTGTACTGGTTGAAAGATGTAACGTATTCTGGAACGACGTCTCCCACGATGGATGGAATTTCCACGTTGATTAGTCTTGTAAAACGAGAGTCGGTTGTCCACATATGAACCTATTTTCCCCTCGTAAATGGGCGATGATGCGGAAATGGCGGGCAGATAAGCGCACATATCAGCAAGCAGATTGTGAAGCAGAACGCCATCTTCTTCGTTTGAGTATGGAGAGGTTGAGGTGAAAGCTCTGAATGTTAAGCCATCCATGTTGGTTTAGGTTGAAGATTTTGCCGTATTCTTCGTAGATTTTTCTGTGACGATGAGGCCAAACACTGTGTATCGCTCAGCTGAAGTAGCGGGTGCATTCCTGTCCCGAGAAGAGAGGCGTTGTACTTTTCAAGAATGCCCGAAAGCGTCGTCACGCCGTTCTGCATGGTTTCCTCGAAAACTTGAGGCGACTTGAACGGTGCAGTTCGCCTTCAATTCCATAACGTGCAACTGGAGTTCTTTGCCGAAACGTGAAGCCTTCTTGTTCCACGAAGTTAACGGTTTTTCCGCAGTAGTCTTTGATGACTTTGTCTGCGATGGGCAGAGGTTTTAGTTCTTCATCAACGAGTCGAGAATTCGTGTTCTGGACCCATTACCTCTAATGTTTTGTACGTAACTGTACCTCGCTTGAAGAAGAAAAGAGAAATTAGAGTTTCAGAGGGGCTAGCACCAAACGTGTTGCGTTGACGTCGACTTCGATGATTTTGCAGTTCTTGAACTCTTTTGCTTCACCAAGAATGTTCTTGACGGTGACGTTGTTGCCCTCGACCTTCGCGTACACTGCGTCTTTAAATTGGGTTTTGCCGTTAAGGATGACGTTAAATTCGCACATTTTTGTTTCTTCACCGTTTTCGGAGTTAAGCCGTGTCCTTGTTATAAGCGCTTTGCTTCTGCGAAGAGAGTTAGCACGGATTATCTTAAATAAGAGACGACGAGAACACATAATCAGGAACAGGTGATTTTATGGCGTCTAAAGAACTTCTGGAAATGTTGAACAAGGGAATAGCCCGTGAACTCCAAGTGTCTATACAGTATATGTGGCAACATGTCATGGCGAAAGGAATCGAAGGCGCAACGGTTGAATCTACGTTCAGACAAATCGCAATCACAGAGATGAAACATGCCGAGATTCTCGCAGAGAGACTCGTCTTCCTAGACGGCGTGCCAACTTTAACTTCTGACCCAGTCCACATCGGACACAGTTTGGAGGAGATGCTGAAAGAGAACGTTCAGGCTGAGGAAGAAGCCATAAGCTTGTACAAGCAAGCCATGCAACTGGCGAGCAAAGAAGGCGACTTCGCAACGCATCGAATTCTGGAAGACATTCTCATCAACGAAGAGGAACACCTCGATAAGTTCTCGAAGCTGCTTGTAGGCATGACGAGCCCATTCACACAACTTCAGTTCTAGCCCTGTGTCGAAATCCTCCCAGAAAGGTGGCTATTGGATTATGGTGCAGTCCCTTTGGCAGAGTGATCTGTCCTCTCTAAGATATTCTGACCGTTTTATTCCAAAAAACCAGATGGGAGTAGCCGCCAGTTTGTTAGCGATTAGGATTCATTCCTAGTAGTTAGGATTCAACTTTGAAAAAGTTTTCCAAAAAGCGAGAAAGACGACTCTAAACCGTTGCTGATGACTACTCTTATACGAAGGTTGCGGCTGATTTCGTCATCGCCTAACTAACGATATAAACGCTACCACCAGAAAAGCCACACCTGCCCAGAACAAGCTTCCCGTCAGGAACCACACGACAAGCGCGATGATGCCTGCAGGCAAAATGAACAGGAGAACTTTGGCGATCAAGATGATTATGACGATCCCGATCGACTAGCAGCAACAAAAGCAGTAGGATGCCATACAGGTCTGGTATGTCAAAAGGCAATGGTATTATAGCCAAGAAGTCACCAACAATTACCCGCAAAAAGGATATTTAAACATTGCCGAGGATGAGATTTCGCTTGCAGCTCCCCTTTTTGTTGAGAAGACAATCTTGCAAAACTTGGGTGATACGGATGTTCTACAGGATGCGGGTGATACTTCTTAGATAAAAGGTCGAAAGTGGTTGAATTAGGGAAGGTTTTTAGCTCACTTATTTAGACAATCACTCACTACTGAGCAACAGGTGGTTACTTGTCAGTTAGACAGGAAAAAGCTGGAAAATCTGGAAGCACTAGAATCTGGGCAGTAGTACTCATAGCATTTCTGACAGTGGCCGCAATCGTCGGTTACTTGGGCTATTCAAACTTAGCGAAACTTCAGCTTGATCAAAGCGCTCTTCAGGCTGAGTTTAGCGAATCTAAGTTCTCGCATGGCTGGTCTTCAAGCAGAATTAAACGAGTCCCGAACCAACAATAACGAAACTCAAACTGAATTTGTCGATCTTCAATCTCAATTCTCTAATTTGCAATCTCGTTACAATAGCTTACAAGCAGAGTACAACACTCTTAACTCGAATAACAGTGCGCTTCAGTCCCAGTACAACACGATTCAATCCCAGTATTCCAGTCTGCAAGGCAGCTACGCCAAGTTTGTTGCTGATTATCAGACAATTCGAACTATCGAGGCTTACAATTACCTTGTCTTTTCTGATGGGAGAGGTAACTACTACGCCGAAAATGGAGCAACGGGAGCTATTGATTTTTCAGGCAGCTAGCGGAACCCAGGTTGGGCAAAACTGCATAACCGCGTTGTCTACTTCAGGTGGAAAGATTGTTTTTGCAGGCGCAATAAATCTCGACGGACCGTTAATCATTCAGAATGGAGCCAGCAACGGGCGGCTGGAAATCTCCGGATTTGGATCATCATCTCAGTTCATAATTAGCCAAAACAGTGACGGCATACGCATCCTTGGAAGCCAAGCCTTTGGCTATGGTGGCCCTTATCACGTCACAATCAAAGACCTTGTTTTAACATCTGCACCTACTCGTGT
This sequence comes from Candidatus Bathyarchaeota archaeon, assembly GCA_963749465.1. Classification (GTDB taxonomy): domain Archaea; phylum Thermoproteota; class Bathyarchaeia; order Bathyarchaeales; family Bathycorpusculaceae; genus UBA11855. Next base: position 516,254 of record CAVVMH010000006.1, read on the forward strand.
GGGCAGATTCATTAAAAACGGCATATACATCAAGAACTGGTTTGGCGTCGACGTTAAAGACGTAATGATTTTTAACGCCAACAACTCTGGGATACTCATTGAAGACAGCGCAGACGTGCAACTGGACAATGTTTACGTGGAGGGCGGCAGTGGCACGGAATATGGCGGATCAGAGCCTTTAACTGGGGCAGGAATTTGGCTCAAAGGCAGCAAAGATTGTTACTTCCGCAATTGCTACAGTGACACAAATTATGACGGCTTCCGAATTGACTCGACTTCGGAAAAGGGCGACATGCCCAGAAGTATTTTCTTAACTCAGTGCGAAGCAACTCTAAGTCAGCAGTTTGGAATGCTAATTTCTCGAGCTGATGGAATAGTGTTGTCAGATTCACTGGTTGAAGGAAGCAACGAGGATGGGATAGTAATTGTAGACAGTTTCCGAATTAACGTGGCAAACACTTTGGTTATCGGAAATGTGGGCAACGGCATATTGATTAATTCATACGGCCTAAACATGACTCAGAGTGAAATCCTGATCAATGGTTGTACGATAAAAAGCAACAACCAGAACGGGATAAAAATCTGGGCAAAGTACAACATGTCGATAACTCAAGTAAGCATTCAAGACTGCAACATAATACTCTCTGGAACCGGAGCAAGGGGAAATCTCAATCAACCCAACATATGGGACGGCGTTTTCATCAGCAACGATGCAACGACAGGCGGAAACTGCAAATACATCAAAATCACAAATTGTTTCTTAGGCAACATAGCTGGAGCAAACCAAACCCAATCGTACGGAATCCGCTCTTTGCAGAACAGTGATTATGTCCAAATCTTTCACAATAACTTCTTCCAGAATCTTGCTGGAAACTACACTCTAGGTGGCACGCACAACTCGATAGGAGACAATTACGATGAATAAAATGAAAGCTTGAACAGCCGAAATGGTTCGTCTTTTCACTTCACGGCCCTTCCCTCTTAGCCGTCAGCTACAAAATTTGAATGTTGAATCGCCTATCAGCTTCCTTCGAACCTTGTCAAAAATGATTAGGGAGCCACGCAGAACGTTTGGCAGCAAACTGGCTGGGTTTATTGGTGAACCAGACTCGTAATAGGTGGGAAAAAGCAAATCAGTGTTTTTTTCGATTTTTCCATGATTTAATGCTGTCTCGTACAATGGCGTGCGAGGAAATATTCGCAATTTCGAGAATGACAAAAACCGCAGCTTTGAACCAAGCGACGCTGTCATATTTGACACCAAACGGAAAAGGCCAAGGACGTGTTCGCCATTATAATCAGGCAAATCGTAAAGAAAAGAATAACCCACATTGAACCCGTCTATCTGTCTAGCTAACGCGATGGTCTTTTCAACAGAAGCCACGCTAAAACCCTTGCCCAGAAGACGCATGGAATTATTCGAGGCTCCATCAGGAGAGAAACTGAACAAATCGCAGCCTGCCTGAACAGCTTCCTCAACGAAGGGCCGGTTTATGAAAGCTGGATTGAATGCTGCTGTCCACTTAATGTCCAGTTTTCGCCTAACGAGTTCCCTGCACAATTCACGACTGTAGGACAAAGGAGAATTAAAGATAGACTCAGCAAATGAGAAGCTTTGAAAGCCAAAATCGTTCGCCAACATTTCGATTTCATCAACCACCTTCTCGGGTGGTCGTAAACGCAGAGAGCACCCCCAGATGAGTCTACTGGAACAGAAAACGCAGCCAAAAACACAGCCTCTCTTAGATTGCACACCAACTGAATAAGGATGCTTCTTGTACTTCTCCAAGTCGAAAAGCTTCCTGAGAAGGAAAAGGTAAACGATCGAAACTCGCCCATTCTCGTTTTCCAGTAAACAACAGCCTACCCTCTTTTCTTACGAAGAGATTTCTTACGCGTTCAGGATGATCGATGTTTTCCAACAATTCAGCAAAAGAACACTCACCTTCAGAAACTACTCCCAAATCTACAGCAGGATTTTTGTTCATTATTTCCTCGGCGAAGATGGAAAAGCCAGTGCCCCCAACAACCAGCTTGCACGAAGGAGCATTTTCTCGAATGACCCTCAACATAGAGACAAACGGCAAGTAGTACGAGCGCTTGTTGAAGGAAAATACACTGTCAATGTTTCTTAATGATATTCCCACGACGTCAGGGTTGATTTTGTTGATAATTCTTGTCAATTCTTTCACGGGATTTTCCGATACATTAGGGTCCCAACAGTGCAGTTCATGCTTTTCTCTGATTAGCGAAGCGAGATAAGATAGTCCTAACGGAAAAACAAGCGGTTCTCCACTTCTAACCCCGATATACGACTGGCAGAGCAAAACTTTCAAAGAGATTTCCTCAATCAGGCAATTTTGTTCGATCGTCTTAGGAATGCGGAGAAGAATATGTGTGTGCAGCGACTTGGCTTTCTCAGTTTTCGATGTTCACTCCTACCAGCAAGTTGAAATGATTTGTTAGAATTTAAGAGTTGTTCAGGTTAACGTATTCCAGGAACTGAACTCGACTTGTCAGAGCTTCAGAAGCATGAAGCAACACGTTTTTGTGGCATATGTTTTCAAAGCACCAACGACCAACCGTAATCTATTGCGATGGATATTTCTTAAATACTTCACTCGCTCAATGTGTAGCATGCCTCGGGAACTTTCCTTAGTAATACCAACATACAACGAAGCTGAAAACGTCGAGGAGCTGATAGAGAGAACCACTGCATCCTTGAGAAACGTAGATTTCGAGGCCATATTTGTTGATGATGGAAGCCCCGACGGAACTGCTATGGCGGTAGAGTGGTTTGGAAAGGGACGCGGGGATTTTCATGTTCTTCGAAGAAAGTCCAGAGGTGGCCTGTCCTCAGCCGTCATGGACGGGGTAAGAATTGCAAAGGGCGATGTCGTAGCGGTGATGGATGGAGACCTTCAACACCCCCCAGAGCTTTTACCCGAGATGCTCGGAAAAATAAGACCGCGGAAATGACTTGATCTAGCATCGAGGTACCTTAAAGGCGGGATGGTTGAGCACTCGAATTTGCTGAGAGAAGCCATGTCCAAGATAGCTGTTATTCTTGTGCATCTTTTGTTGCCAAAGACCAGAGCAGTTGAAGATGTGGTTTCGGGTTTCTTCATGTTTAGAAAAAGCGTTTTAAAAAACGCCAGATTCAGTCTGATCGGTTACAAGATTCTTCTTGAAATCATCGAACAAGGCAATGTTAACAACATGGCAGAATTGCCTTATGTTTTCGCAATGCGGGAGAAGGGTACAAGTAAGCTGGGCTTAACTGAGACACTACAGTACATTACCCTCATGTTCAAACTCAGGTTGAGCGAGCATTCTGTCTAAATGTGGATAGTCTCCTAAGGCTGAAAGTTTTGCGTGTTTTTTACGTTTTTTAATGTATATCCCTACTAATAACGAAATTACTAAAATTATTACGATCCCAAGCAGTACATATTGCGCCTTACTGAGCCAGCTGAGGGCAGCGTTTTCATCAGATTGAAGACGGAGAGGGTAGGAATCCGGAACGTACTGACCCGGCAAAACAAGCGGTTCCTTTGGAGGCTGACTGAAATCAAATGCCTCCATTAGATTGTTTGCTTTTTCATCTGCTGTCGCCAAAGGCTTCAGCGAGAAGGTTGTTTCTATGAATTTTAATACGGAAGTAAGATCGTTGAGGGTGTGGTCTATTATTCCAGTTTTTGCGTAAGGCGATATTATGAGCAGCGGAACTCTGAAGCCGTATCCTGCTTGGTCCACTTGAGGCGGTGTTACGTGATCGTACCAGCCTCCATAGTCGTCCCATGTGATGAGTATTGCAGTTGAACTCCAATAGGGGCTTTCCATGATGGAGTTAACCAAAGAGACGACGAAGTTCTGACCTTTAGTTATGTTCTGAGGAGGATGTTCTGAGAATGACTCGTTTCGAATCCATACAACATCTGCTAGTTTTCCTTCTGAAATGTCTGAGAAGAATTGTTTGTGGGGAGACAGTTTGTGAACCTTGATTGATTGTTCTTGAAGGATTCGAAGGCTGGAAGTGGGTTTGCAGAATGGAATATGTTGTTAACTCCATAATATCTCCAAGAAATTCCATTTTTGTCCAATTCGTCCATGATGCATGGAAAATTAAGGGTGACGTTATCAACGTTTTCGACAACCCCGCCTGATTGTCCTGCAAAAAGATAAATGTGGTTTGGCAAACTCGGTCCCATCACCGAAGTAAAGAAGTTATCCGCCAGCACAAACTGCGACGCGTAATCCCAATAGTAGGGTATTTCACGGTGGTCAAAGTAGCCCATAGTGAGGTTCGATTGCTCGGCATATACAAACCCGTCCATTTTTCCGTTGTTATATGCTTCAAGCGCGGCCCCGCGAAAATGAGGAAGGTCAATGGGAGGCGCGGCGCTGGAAAGGTGAAATGGAGATGCAAAGTCGCTTGAATTAGGCGCAGTTGGCAGCGCAATCGAGCTATTAATTCCATTTGCGCCCGGGTATGTCCCAAAGTAGTTGTCAAAAGTGTGGTTCTCTTGAATTATCACGACTCACATGTTTAATGGGATTTGCATCTGCTTGGACAAAGATCAACATTTGGGCGACTAGGCAGGAGAATGAGCATTATCGCTCCGAAAACAATGGCAGAACCAATTCTGGAATAGAATGTTATCATCTTCACGATTAACTCGTCATCTCTTCTTTGCGGGAACAGGTCTTAAGACTTTGGTTGAACGAAGAATACTCCATATAAGATGTGGCTTTCTCAGGAGAATGTCAGTACTGCAGCGATGTTTGCCATCAACTCCGTAATTAAGAAAACCAGCAAAGTGGGAAAATCTTGATTTCTAAAAAGCCATAATCCCAATTTTAGAACTCTAACTGGCTGAAGCGGCATCAAATGCATAAGATGCTGAGGAGATTCTCCTGCCAACTTTCTTAACTTGGTGATGACCGTAAATTATTCTTCGTCTTTGTTGAAAGTACTCTGGGAAGGTTTTAGGTCCGCATATTGAAACATTGGATTCTGTTTCGTATTTTATGAGCCATCCTTTTTTCTTGGCGGTCAAAGCAATATATGCATCGTCGTTTACGGTTTCAGGCGGTATCTTGTCAACGATGCCTTTGCGAATGATGAAGATTTCAGTTGCGTGTCTGGCAAGTCCTGCGTCGTTTAGTTCCGTAAAAACGTGGCTATGAAAGCGCCATAGAAGTTGAACAAGTCTCCCAACCAGTGAATCTGAGCTGTTTGTTGGCACAGGGTGACCGCAAACGATACCAACGTTTGGAAGTTGAATCTTTGAAGCCAGTCTGGAGAAACAGCCTTTGTTTGGCAATGTGTCTGCGGAGATAAAGAGTATAGCATTTCCTTTCGCAGTTTTTCAGGATGTTGTTGACAGCTGAGGCTTTTCCCTTTCTTTCGTTTTCGACATGAAGATGCACTCGTGAATCTTGGTTTGCATATTCTTTAACTATCGGAACCGTGTTGTCCGTGCATCCTGAACACACGACTAAACTTCGGATTCGGCGGGAAGTTCTTGCTGATTAGAATATTATCGAGCAGGTTGCCGATGTTCTTGCTTTCGTTGTAGGCGCAAATTCCACAGTGATTCCATCAGACACGATCTGACTGCCCATGTTATCTTGAGCCGTTCCTCTTAAAAAATATTCACAAGAAAAACCAGATGAGAAATGGTGAAATAGGTTTTGAAATCTAATGTCTATATTGTAATCGTAGCAGACCATGACTGAATGCGTCCTAGAAAAATGTTATATACATACTGGGTTTATGTTGGTACATGGGCTACGAAAACAAAACCCTCGCGGGTTCAATTCTGTTCGTCGCCAGTGTCCTCTACCTCTTAGGAACAATCGTAGGCGAAAAATTCGGCAACATGGAGCTTTACAGTGCAGCAATTATCCTGCTTGGCGTTCTAATGCTTGTCAGCGTCTACTTCATACAAAAGGGCTTTAACTCAATAATATTTTCAGGCTTGCTAGGTTTAGCAGCAATAGGCACACTCGGAGTGGGAGCACTCACGTATGGTTCGTATGCTTCGACAGAATACTACGTCTTCGCTGGGATAGGATATGTTTTCTTTGGGCTTTCTGCCATTATGTCCTACAAGTTCGAAAAGGCACCCCTATCGTACCTTTCCGTCATTCTGGGCGCAGCGTCGTTATTGGCACTTGGATTGTGGGCTGGCAACGTTGACCTCGGCTCAGGAATGAAGGTAACTCCATTAATCATCGACATACTGATACTGCTTTGGCTCGCCGGTTTCGCCGCGCACATAATAGGTGAAAAAACCTAAAGGTCAGCAAGCACAGGCTTCTTCGCCTCATTTTTTTCATAATTAACACGGCGAAGTCCTACTGCGAACACAACGCAAAAACTTTATCTCCAAAGGATGGCATGACTTTCTATCCATTGTTCGGAAGCGATTGCGCCTGAAAACAATAGATGAGTTACGGAAAACCTTGAACGAACTGTTTGAAGGCAGAAGAATCTACTTCGTGCTTATCGTCTCCTTCATAATAGTTGAATCTTCGCTCTCGCTGTGGACGGGTCAGCCATATGACATGAGAGTTTGGTTTCAAACTGGCGTATGGATGAACCAGGGCGTAAATATTTATGGTCCTCCAAATCACATCGGATATCCTCCACTTTGGGCATTTTGGTGCGCCTTCGCCTACAATGTCTACCATTTTCTAGGAAATAACATCGAACTCTGGCGGTTCACCATCAAACTGCCAATAATACTGGCTAACTTTGCCTTAGCGTTTGTTGTGGGAAAATTCGTTGAAACCCGATTTGACCTGAGGACAGCGAGAAAGGTTTTTTGGATTATTCTTGGCTGGAGTTTCTTCATTTACGTTGGCGCAATATGGGGGCAAATAAACGCATTGAGTGCATTGTTGACTTTCTCGGCATTTTACGCCGTGACTAGCCACAGAGGTAAAGCTGGGGCTGTGCTTCTGGGATTGGCGATTGCTTTGAAAACCTATCCACATAGTTACATTGCCAGCTTTCTTTGTGTTCATCTTTAAGAATAAAGGCAGGAAGGAAGCGGGAAAATTCACCATTCTTGCAATCGCAGTGCCATTGCTGTTTACACTTGCGGTTTTCGCGATCTTCCAGTGGGATATCACATATTTCCTTCGAACCATCTTTTATTCGACCCCAGTCTTTGAGTCTGACCCGTTTCTCCAAAATATTGGGGCGATGAATTTTTGGAGTTTTATTGCATTGCAGGGCATAGATATTGTGCCGCTTTGGCAGTTGCGTCTGCTTTGGATTCCTCTCCTAGCGGCTTGTACAATCTTCTGGATCAGAAAACCCAAGATTGATGAAAAGGAATTTGTCCTTTCGATAATTTCTTTCTACATTCTCTTCATGTTCAGCTATGGCTGGATTTCCGAACAGACGTTCATCGACCCATTGCCCTTCATTTTCCTATTCATTCTCGCCTTTCAACCAAAACGAGCTTACCTGTATGGACTCATTGCAATTCAAGGTTTCGTTTACATTTTCTCCGTCGCAAACCAGAGCCTCTTCGTTTTTACGCCATTGCTTGAGCGCTTCTCGCCTCAGCTTCTGATAGACATTACCCGTTTTCATTTGAATAATGGACCTCTCATTCACACGGTAAGAGGTACTATGGGTTTGATAACTAGCGTTTGCTCTCATGATATTCCTGTGTTTTCTTGATTAAGCCTGAGACTCTGGAAAAAGCTGAGGAGATAACTCGGCGTAAGTTAGGACATTTAGTAAATAGAATGCGAACTTCTTAAGAAGTTGAAATGACAAGTTTGTTTGCCATCGACCTTCAGGAAATCAAACACTTGTCATTTTGGACATGATGTTTTTCACGCGCTGTGTAGCATGTGGTCAATCTTTTCAATTTTCTCATCTATTCTCGGTCCGAGATAGCGGATTGCTTCACGGAAATTCTTGAAAATTACCCGGTAAAAGACAATCTGAAACAACTTGAAGACTTTTCCTTGTTGGAGATGGTATGAAAAAACGATTTTGTTCTCCCACTTTCTAAGTTGTTTCACGTCGTTTTCTGCCGTGTATATCGGAGCTGCCTTTTCCGTCAACCAATAATCGTCACTAATCAACCCCTTTCGCTTGACCTTTTCGTACAATTCGGTTGCGGGATAGACCATAGTAATGGTTGCGCGCATTTTGTCGGGTTTGATTAAACGCAGCAACTCTGCGGTTTCGTTAATTGACTGATCACTCTCATTTGGGTTCCCAATCATCAACAGAATATACGCCTTCATGCCCGCCTCGTGCGTCAACTTGAACGCATTGACTATCTGGGCAATCGTCTGTCTCTTGTTGACTGCCTGCAACACGGTTTGGGAGCCGGATTCAACTCCGTAACTTATACTGAGGCAACCTGCCTTTTTCATCCATTCCAGCATGCTTGTCGAAACGAAGTCTACTCTTGTCACGCATTCCCAGCATATGTCTAGCTTTCTTCGCATGATCTCTCTGCATATTTCTATAACTCTTTCTTTGTCTAATGTGAAAACGTCGTCGAAAAAGTTGAAGTGCGTTATTCCATACTCTTTGCATAACGTTTCTATTTCGTCAACCACGTTAGGCACGCTTCTGAACCTGCATTTGCGCCAGAATGTTGCGATAGAGCAGTATTGGCAGTTGTACGGGCATCCTCTGCTCGTCATCATGTTGCTGCTTGCTAACTCACTTACATTTTTTCCTTTGAAGCTAACTGGCGAAGAGTAATGTACGTACTTCTCAAGATGGAAGAAGCGGTAGGCAGGGAAGGGGAGCGAATCCAAATCTGCTATCGGAGGTCTATCCTCGTTTCTGACTATACCGTTTTCGCTTTTGTACGCTATTCCCTTAACGTTTCTTAAATCAGAATTAGACTCCAAGGCTCTGACTAATTCTAGGATGGTTAATTCGCCTTCGAATCGGACAATAAAGTCAACTGGAAAATTCTCGAGTATCTGCTTATACATGTGGGTAGCGTGAGAGCCTCCCATGACCACTAAAACGTTTGGGTTAACGCGTTTGGCGATCTGAGCGAGCTTGAAAGCGCCCCATCTGAAGTCCGTGAGGTTGCAGCTGATTCCCACAACGTCAGGTTTTTCGCTCTTCAGAATCGTTTCTATATCTTCGAAGGCTGTGTCAACCAGATCAAGGAGGTTAACGTTGTATCCTTCTTTTTCCAAAACCGCAGCCATATACCCTAAGCCTAAGGGAGGATATGACTTGTCAACGTAGAGCCTGCCCGCTTCGTTGTAAGCCCCGTAATGCAGTGGAGGGTTAAGCAGCAGGATTTTCACTTTGCCACCAATCTGCAAACACATGAACGTAGTTTCGAATATTTCTAGCTTTGTTTCTTCCAAGCTCTGTTTACAACTATGTAACTGTCCCCTAAGCGGACACCGCGCATTCTTCCAACCACCCAGCCGTTCTGGTAGCCGTACATCCATACGTCAGCGTACCCGCAGGCGTTTCCGAAAATGTCCTGCAGAACCTTAACCTCCATCATGTTGTCATACCATATCTCGCGGTACGCTTTCCTGATAAACGAGTAACTTGAAACGACTCTGCGGTTAGTGAAAGTGAATGTGTAAGCTGAAACTCGTCTGAGGTAGCTAATCCCGATAAGCAATAAGCCCGCTGAAACAAACAGAATTCTGATGAAAACATTTGTTGTTATTAGCCATCGTGGAGTTCCAAGGAAAAGGAGCAACGCCCCGACCAGGAACATCGGGCTGCCTAAGAATGAAGCTGAATGGGGCTTCGTTATCTTGATTATTTCTTCCTCTGGCTCCAGTTTGAACATGTACTCATCACCCAGATGCTGGCTTCAACTTATACATCTTTTCTAATTCACGGTACCTTGAAGAATTGTAGACGCAGGAACCCTTAGTAATTATCACTTCAAACGTGTCTTTCATTCTACGTTGTTTGCGATATTTGAGGTTAAGCGAAAAAGCCTTGAGCAGCAAGTACTCTCTTGCAATCACATACAAGAACAAATCTGCGGCATCCAAGATTCTGAATCCGCGAGACTCGAGTTTAGGTTTAGACATCTTCATGTCAACCAATTCATTCAACTTCGCATTGCAGAGTCTTGGATACATGTGGCACATCCATTTCGCCCCATTTAGGAGCGTGCTATAATAGTCAATTCCGGTGTTCACATGGATTGACAGAAATTCCCTTGCGAACAAGGGAGTTTGACGATGCTTGATTTCATATTCAAGATGCTCCTCATCCTCCACGTAACTGAAACAGAAATCGGATTTTCCTCCCTTTATTAGTGTCTTGGTGCTGTGGGCTCTTGCCAATAGAAGCGCTTTAATAAAGGAAAGCCATAGGCGGTGTTTTTTCGTTACGAAAAAAATGTCAATGTCGTCAGATGTGGTAGCGCTTCCGTAGGCAACAGATCCGCAGACTCCAATCAACTTCGCCTGCGGACTTCTGCGAGCCAACTCATCAATAAAAATCTTGGCCGTCTCCAAGTATCTCCTTGACACATCGTTTCTGTAAGGTCTCTCTGAGAACAGATGCTCGTACCCCTTCTGCACCACGAGTTCCGCCTCAGCACCAGAAGACACAGAAATGAGTGGGCTGCTCTGAACTATTTCTCGAACATCCTTAAGCTCCAATTCATGGGGAAGCAGCAATGCAACTTCGTCAATTGACATTGCACATCCACATTGCGAGGCGATTTCAATGAATGAAACGATTAAGTCTTTGACTCTTGAATTATCGGTTGTCTGCAGTTTATTCATGTTCGCTATCTCTTGGTCTGGTTCTTCTGCGTCTTACTGTAAAAGTGATGGCGAGTGTGGCGACTGCGATTACCCCTATAATGATCAGCGAGTTAGCCTCCACCAAGCCCCCCAGGTCTGTTGAAGGTGAAGAAACCTGCAGGTTTATGGGAAAGCTGAACTTGTTAAAGTCATCAGTTAGCCACGTTTGAGTGTCAAGGGCGTAAGTTGAAACGCTCACCTGCATGCTTGTCATGTTAAAGGTGTAGATTCTGACTGAGGCTGATCCGGTTCTGTTGTTTAGTTCTTGGCGGTTAAAGAAAATTTCCTCTCGGCTTCCAACTCGTTGGTTGTAAGCTCCGATTGTTCTTGACTGGATGTGACCACTCAAAGTCATGAACACGTTAGGATGCTGATCCAGTTGAGCTTTGAAATCATTTCCCCACACATAATCCAGAACGCCAGAGTTTGATGTGCTACGAGTGCCATATCCACCTGTACGGTTCAAGTAATCATGAGTGGCAACAATCACGTTAGCGGTTGGGTTACCTCGAATGAGTGCCTGCATCCAATCAATAGTGCTGGAGTTAGCGAGGAACTCAAGGTTTACAATCAAGAAGCGATAGTTTAGGTAGTTGAAGGCAACTGCGGTGTTTTTTCCATCATAAATATCACTCACCCAGTAGGGTTTTTGCCTCATGATTGTTTTGTTGAAGGCTGGATATTTACTGCCTAGCCAGCCCGTGTTGGGATCACCCAACCATAGATTGGCAGACGAGTTAGGAGGCAGCTGATCATGGTTTCCTGCATCCCAGCAATACGTTATCCCGTTATTGAACAAAGTCATCATTGCTGCGTTCGCAACTTCCCATTCTGAAGTGTGGGTTGGCGTGTCTACAAGATCACCTGTGTGAACAACCATTTTCAGATTGTAATCCTGAGAGTTGTTGACTATCCAGCTTGTTTGATCATAAAACAGGTGTGGGGCTAACCAACTGAGGTATTGAGTGTCAGTGATTTGCATGATGCTGAAGCATGACTCACTGAAACTGGATGCGGAACCCACGGTCATCATATCGGGCGTATTCAGCATGAAAAAACCTGCACACAACAAGGCTATTAATGCGTCCATTGAAAAGCCGTTTTGAACTATGTGATGATAGCATTAGCCTTAACCGACTCCTATCGTTCTCTATAAGATCGGCAATACCTCGAATAGAAGGGGCCAATGTCTACGGGAAGGATTCGCTGCTTTCTTGGAAAGCATTCAGCAGTTCTTGACGTTGCGGCGTTGAACTTCGTGAAAAGTTGAATCATGTCATCCTAGTCTCGCAATGCCCCTTACACGGCTGGTGTAAGTGTTTTGTTATACTTTTATATTGGTTGTGTAAAATCACTTGATGAAGAATATATGCCTAAGAAACCTGTGACTGTGCTTAGTTTTTCAGATGGTCATGATGCAGGTGCAGCTTTGATAAGAGATGGAAAAGTCTTAGCGGCTCTTCAAGAAGAAAGGCCCTTGAACATTAAGCACTACGATGGAACACCTGAATTCTCCATGAAAGAAGTGTTCAAGATAGCGAACGTTCACCCTTCCGAAGTCGACCTCATAGCAATCACAAATCTGGTTCGAGTTCACGCTCCATCTCAGCATAAATCCAAGCCCACGCAAGGAATGCCTCAAGAGAGTCGAACAAGTTCCAGAATATGGCTGGCACTCCACCTGATTGGCTACGTGCCCTTCGTCTCAAGCCACACATTTGCGAACCTATACGTGAAAGTTTTGCACAAGTTCAGAGAAATGCGACAAATCAGGAAAGTCTTACACGACCTTGATCTTTTGGATAAGGAAACCGTTTTTATTGAACATCATTTGGCTCATGCCTCAGCGGCTTACCGTTCATGCTCGTGGTCTTATGAAGAGCCAACTCTTGTGTTTACGGCTGACGGCGCCGGAGATGGATTAAGCAGCACCGTTAGCATAACTGACAAAGGAGAAATCCGTAGGGTAGCCAGCTCCCCAAGTTATGATTCGCTGGGAAACGCATTCTATGGTGCAATAACGGTTCATTTAGGGTTGAAACCGTGGCAGGACGAATACAAAACAATGGGTTTAGCGCCTTACGGCAACCCTAAAACATGCTTAAGGGCTATGAGACGAATTATCAGACTGAACCCAAATGCGCCCCTGGAATTTGAAAACAAGATAAGCCCGTTCATCCAAACAAAACTCCAAACAATGTTAACCAGACAAAGGTTCGATAATATTGCAGCCGCAGCACAGCAACATCTTGAAGACCTACTAGTCACCTGGGTTAGAAATGCCATCACGATATTTGATATTCATCGAGTAGTCTGCTCGGGCGGCGTATTCTTAAACGTCAAAGCTAACAAAAGGATAATTGAGATGCCTGAAGTGGAAGACTTTTTCGTCTACCCAGCTGCGGGAGACGATGGAACTGCTGTTGGCGCTGGGCTTCAGGCATACTTCAAATACTGCAAGCTTAAAGGTGTTCAACCTGAAAAAGTTCCAATTACTGATCTCTATTATGGTCCAAGCTTCTCTGATGAACAAGTACTGCAGGCGTTAAAAGAAACAGGCTGGACAAAGAAGGCACAATATCATAAGGAAATAGATTCGCTCGTGGGCGAGCACGTAGCGAATGGACGAATTGTTGCTCGCTTTAATGGGAGACTAGAGTTTGGTCCCAGAGGTTTGGGGAACAGGTCAATCCTTGCTGACGCGAGGAACTTAAAGGTTATAGGTAAAATCAATTTTGCTATAAAACATCGTGATTTCTGGATGCCCTTTGCACCCACAATAATTGAGAACCAGATGGAGGACTATCTCGTCAACGCTAAGCCTGCGCCTTACATGATTATGGCTTTTGACACAACTGATAAACGTGAGGACATCCTTGCCGGAATTCACCCATCCGATAAAACGTGCAGACCTCAGACTCTGAATGAAGACTGGAACCCGGAGTACTATCATGTTCTTTCCGCTTTCCAAGAGAGGACAGGGATTGGAGGAATACTAAATACTTCGTTCAACCTCCATGGTTATCCGATAGTCTGCACACCTAAACAAGCGTTGTGGACTTTTGAAAACTCTCAACTTGATGGGCTGGCTCTCGGCAATTACTACCTGACCAGATAACATGTTCTTCACACTCAAAAAACCAAAGAATTAATCGGCGCCAGCTAGCTAGTTGAATTCACTTGGGTATCGAGAAGTAGTCGTCCCAATGCTTTTTTTTAGCACCGACGACTACTATCAACGCTTGTTCGACTAAATGAACAACAACATGGGTGAATTCAACGGTTGTTCTCTTTGCACCTTGGTCAAATTGGATTTTTCGCTGCTTTGAAAGAACAAGACCCGTGTTTCTGGAAGAAGAAGAAAAACACTGTACTGAGATCTTCTTCTTTTCAACTCAAGGCAGAAACTAACTGCAGAGTTTGAATATGCAATAGAAAAAAAGCGGGATAATACTGTTTCGGCGCCCAAAAGTTCCCCTCTTATGGCGTAAAAGTGCAGAACGCGGAGGATAGATAATTATAATTCATACTTCTTATAGCTTCGAATCGAAATTGGCTAGTTGGATGCTGATGCCTCAAGAGAGTTCTTCGAAGGTTGACATCTTCGGCTTGTTGTCGGGTAACGAAGAGAAGGCGCAGAAAAAAAAACAACGAGAAGAACTCTTAGCAGCGTCAGGTGTGAAAGAATTCTTTCCAGAAGGAAGAATCAAAATCAACAAGCACACCTGCCATGGGCAAGAATGCAAACTCTGCATAAAAGCATGCCCAACAAACGCGCTGTACTGGAAGGCTGGCGAAATAGGAATCACCGAAGACTTGTGCATCTACTGCAGCGCCTGTGTATTAAGCTGCATGGTTGATGACTGTATAAAAGTGGAAAGGAAACGCGAAGATGGCAAATCAGAGAAGTTTAGCAAACTAAAAGAAACGATAAAGCTTGAACACAGCATTAACACGAAGAAACGCTTCCAACGTGTCAAAGAAGTTTTTCCCACTGCCGAAGATTACTGCGACAGATACAGGCTCAAGAAGCAAACGTAAACAACTACTTGCTCTAAAAACCCGACTCCTCCCTTTAATAAAAGCAGACCATCTGTCTCAGAGTAGCGCACGAAAAAGACTAGTCGAAACCGAGATTGTCATGCAAACTAATTTAATATATTCCGTCACAAGTATGCATGAAGGTTAGACAAGATGAAAGTGCTTCTCGTTAATCCGCCGCAAACGTTCTTTCCTGGCTCCGACGCGCCAGCTGGCAACCTGCCGCTGGGATTAATGTATATAGCCGCTGTTTTGGAAAAGGCTGGGAGCAGCGTGGAAATTCTTGATGCATTCACGAACGAGGTTGCTGTCCGAAGAATCGCGGACACCTCGGAGATTGGAATGCCCTACGAAAGAATAACTGAGGAAGTGCGAAGGAGGAAGCCGGACGTTGTTGGCATAGCGAACCCTTTCACGTGCCAAGTTGAACACGCCAGTCGAGTTGCCAACATCGTTAAGGAAATTGACCCAGACGTGTTAACCGTTGTTGGAGGTCCTCATGTTAGCGCGGTGCCCGAGGAGTTCTTGAACGGTGCCAAGAACGTCGACATCGGGGTGGCGGGCGAAGGAGAATACGCTATGCTTGACATCGTCAAAATGCACGAGGGACAAAAGAAGATCGAAGAAATTCAGGGAATCGTCTACCGCAAAGGCGGAAAAGTAGTGCAGACTCCGCCGCGCCCACCAATCAAGAACTTAGACGAATTGCCTTATCCCGCTTATCATCTGGTGGATATGGAGCACTACCTGAACCCAGAAAAGATTGAGTACCGGAGCTTCAAGGACAGGTCGATCTCCATGATAACCAGCAGAGGTTGCCCCTTCAACTGCGTTTTCTGCTCTGTCCACCTGCATATGGGAAAAGCATTCAGAGCTCACTCGGTGGACTACGTCGTTAATCATATTGAGCACGTCGTGAACACGTACAGGGTCAAGACTATTTTCTTTGAAGACGACAACCTCACGTTCGACCTGAAGAGATTCGAAGCAATATGCGATAGATTGCTCGAGAGAAAAATCGGGTTCAAGTGGGAAACGCCGAACGGCATAAGAGCCGACTACTTGACATTAAACCTTCTCAAGAAGATGAAACGGTCAGGATGCCAAAGCGTCTTCTTCGGAGTCGAATCGGGTGACCAGCATGTTTTGGACGATATAATTAGCAAAAGCCTTGACTTGAATGCAGTTATGAATGTTGCAAAGATGTGCAAACAAATAGGACTAAACACTGCGGCGTTCTACATCATCGGGTTCCCAGGCGAAAGGAAAGAGGATATGCAGAAAACGGTGGAGTTCGCCCTCAGGCTTAAGAAGGAATTTGATGTTGGCATGCTGCTTCATGTTGCTACACCCTCATGCGGCACCCGACTCTACTATGAATGCAAGAAGAAAGGTTACATTCAGGAGAATTTGACGCCACGCGCTTTCGCAGAGGTACGACAAACCCGTGGGAACCCTCTGATAGGAACAGAAGATTTCACGCCTGCCGAAGTTAAGGAAATAGCAGCTATGGCGATGAAAAGGTACAGGAGAATATCGTTAATTAACTACATCAAGAACCCACAAAAAACAATCCGAACTGCACTAGGTCAGCCAAGAATCGTCATGAAATACATACGCGGAACGTAAGGTTTGCTTAATCACCGTTTTGAGAAGATGTGCTTAATCCGTCGGGACGTTCTTAGTATTCTTTTTTCTTCCTTTCAAGTAAACGACCGCCAGAACACTTCCGGCTAGCAACAACGCTATTCTTATGTATGGATATAGGAAGTCGATACTTTCCTCTTGAACCGGAACATTACTGGTTGCCTTTGGGGTTTGACTGACAGTCTCGACTTTCAGGTTCTTGAAAACTACAATCTGGCCTGCTCTATAGTTCATGAGAATTTCGAGTTCGCCGAAGCCTGAGTTAGGTGTGCTTTTCGTCATGTTTTCTAACAGTTTCCCATTATCATTGTAGATTTCCACTGCCGCTTCGCTGCTAGACACTCGTGCTACGGCTTTGTGCCACGCGTTTTTTAGGGCAATCGTGGATGCATTCATGAACATTACTCTGCTTTCATCTAAGGCTTTGCGGTATCTGGGATACATCATTATCCGTTAGCAATTTCACAGTCGCCGTGTAGCTGTTCTCTTCAGTCTGTTCCAGGATGAAGCCAAATTGGCTGTTAATCACTTCGAACTCTGGAACTGTTATCGTTTCCTCAGGTATTTGTATCGTCACTATTTGCCTACTCCGCGGTAGCCTAAACGTCTTCTTATAGGAAGGTATCGTGACAGTTGTCATGTTAGGGGTGACATCCTCTCCGTCGCTGAGGACGATAAACTCGCCGCTCAGCACCACGTCGGTTCCGGTCAAGTTGCTCTTCAGGAATTCTTTTGCGCCCTGATTAAACAGAGAAAGGTACCCAGAGGATGCTCGCGACTGGACTTCACCAGGACCACCACTCCAGAAATAGCTGGGCAACGCCGCGATTTGAGGTTGTTTGGAGTCTAAAAAGACGGTGAGGGTTTCACTATCCGAACCAGAACAATTAAAGGAGCCACTCCAGCTTGTCCTAATATTGTACGTTCCTGGCAATGTAACGTTCCAAAGGAACGTGTAGTTGCCGAACTGATCGGTCAAAGTAAAGTAAGGGACGGGGGGATACCCGGGTTGATTTATGTAAACGACGACGGGCTTATCAACAAAAGCTGGTGAGATTGCCCCTGAGACTTGGAGAAAACGCTCATTGCTACTGGCGTTTGGGGTCACAAAGGATAGGTTTATGGAAATCGCAGACGGCTCCAATTGACTGTTCAAACTTGATGAGATCGAGGCAGGCGATTCTATTTCAGACTTCTCAAGCGAGATGACTAAAGGCTTGTCGCGAGCGAGGAGTTCGGGTCGGTCGCCGACAGCCCAACCTGCGAGAGAAGTGCTTTCAGCTATCCAGTATGTTTTGTTACCGTATTCTATGCCAGAAGGAATTATCCACCATGGATGGGAAACGGGCATTTGCTCTAGGGAAACGCCGACGTTCATATGAGTGGGGGTTATTCCTTTGTAGAGTAACAGGACTACGTCTAATCCCCCAGCTTTCATTATTGAGGCTGCGAGAATCGAGAGACCATCACAGTCTGCAAAGTTGTCAACGATTGTTTCGATGGGGTATTTTGCGCCGCTTCGGATATATGTAATTCCGCGAACGAGCATTAAGACGGCGTTTGCAAACTCTTCGTCGTTATAAGGTGTGTTTTGCGTGATGTTTCGGATGTTGTCCGCGATTGATTGGACGGCGCTGGGTGTAACGAATTTTGCATAATCTTTTTCATTGTTTACGGTATGTATCTTGCTGTGGTAATAGTCTCTGAGGGAAGGCGGCAAAGATTCAAACAAGGTGTAATCAGATCGGTAATATCCGTTTTGAACCGTGAAGGTATAACTGGTTTCATAGTTGCCTGTCTCTGGAGAGAGCTGGACGCTTAAGGCTGTGCTTAGTTCAGCAGTCCATGCTAACCCGATTACGATCAAGATAAATAATGTCGGAAGAAGCCTTTTCTTCATAGGCTCACCTATTCAGGTTTTTCGCCTTATGGGTAACTTATATGGAGCCTTTCTTAAGGCTTTGCCAGAATTGTGAAAAATAGTTGGGGACATCGATTGACCACTAGATGAACATTCCGGTTAGAGGCAGAGAGAGATTATTTTCGTTGTTACTTGTCTGCCGTTTATTAAGCCAGCAAATCTTTGAGGTTCTACCACGAGAAAAACTGAGCCACATGTATAGAGACGCTAATATCGGATGACTTTGCCGTTAGAATTCTGGGTGTTGTAATGTGTTGTTTGCTGTGGGTGTCTCTGTGGTAAGCCTGTGGTTTCTAATGCCCAGACAACAGAGGCAAGTCGCATTTTGAAAAATTTCGACCCTCGAAAAATTCAGGTAGATTTTCGGAAAAAGATCAGAATTGATATTACAGTATGAATTCGATTGAGAAAAGCGGGCCCGAGGGGATTTGAACCCCTGTTCTTCGGCTATCTTCCGCGATTAAGCGCCCGGAGGCCGACGCCTTAATCCGTACTCGGCTACGAGCCCTTGCTTCAGACATATGAGGTTGGGTTTTTAACTGTTTACGGTTATTCCTTAATCAGGTCCTCATTTATCCACCAAGTTTTTTTCTTTCCAGATTTTTCTCCGGCGTAGTAGTTGATCAAGGATTGGCCGATTTGTTTTTTCGAGTTTCTTTGGATTCGTTTCAGTCGATTCAGCACGAGCCACCTATTCGTTTTCAGGAATTCTGCGATTTCAGGCGTTGTTCCTCCTTTGTAATGTAGAAGGTAGTCGACTATCTTGTGGTCGGACTCGTCGATGCAGAACGTGTGCGGGTTTATCTCCCCCCGCTGGTAAGTGAGCAACTCCAAGTCCGCAAGGTACTTCCTAACATCAGCTAACTCGTGTTCAATTTTACTCATTCTCTCTTGCAACTCGAGAAGTTTGTCCGCGCGAGGCGTGTTCTGGAGTTTTTCGACGATGGCTTGGCGGATAAAACCGCTTCTGTCGCCTTCTGGGATGCGTAACACCATCTCACTGTAGACTTCTTCTGGAACTTTCACTGAAATTACACGAACATCACTCAACGCAATGCCCCTCAGATGGTTGATTATGCAGTCTTATTATTTCATGGTTTCTGAAGTCTGGCTTGGTTATGCGACGCAAAATGTACGGCTTTCGATCGTCCTCCAAGAATCGTTGCCTTGGGCTTTCAAGTGGCAAACGGTGGGATTTCATGCGATGAAAACGGAAAGCCAATGACCGCAGATTTAGTCAATTATTCTACTTTCAGCTGGACACGACGCGAAGCCATGGACAACGTTGTCATGCTGAGACGTATGGGCGAGTTTGAACCTCCTCGGTTAAACGAAGAAGAGATGGAGTACATGACGATTAGTCAGGTTCTAGACAAGCTTGAAGCCCGCTTCAAACCCGTCAGCCCGGTCACCTAATAACCGAAGAGAACTCCGCCTACGTAAGTCCAGATAACACCATGCAACGATTCTCAACAATCTCGCAGAGTCTAGTTCGCAACTGTTCGCCGCGGATTCCCGTTCCTTTCAACAAAGCCATCTTCTTCGCCAGTTCAACGTCACCAAGACTAGCGAACCAGTTTTCGAAATCGCCGCGGCAAACGTGAAAATCCAGAACGCTAGCATCGACTTGGGATATTTTGTTAGAGAAATCAGGCAAACCGTTGGCATAGAGGTTTAAGGGTTTCTCCAAGTCGGCGTAGAAATGGAAGGCTTTTTCACGCGACGTTTGCGCCAAGATTGCTTTGGCACATTCCTTGCTGGTTTCAGGTACGCCTAGCGCGTTCTTGCCTTTAGGGTTTATCACGTATTGTCCTTTCGCGGGAGAGTCTGTGTATCCCATGCGAGTAAGCCCGATTAAGTGCATCATTACTGGTTTGAAGTCGTTTCCTGATTCTTTGGCTATTTGCGTGGCTTTTGTGGGTTTATCGTTCAGCAACATGTGTTCCAGAAGTTTGCATTTCAAAGGGGACAAACTCATTCTTTACGCATCATCCTCAATAGGTATGTGCACTTCGGGCTAATCAAACTTTCCCAACTTCAGAATGAATTCTAGCAGTCTTCAGCGACGAAGCGGCTGAGTTCGGGGGACACTTGCTTTTGGTTTGACGATGGGTGGAATTAGTGTCTGTTTTGGAGTTGGTTCCGGAGAACATATGGATTGGTTTTAGCCGGCTAAGTGAGCGATTCCATCGATTTTTCCAGTGTCTGCCCAGATAATAACGACTAAGCGGTTGACGTTGGTTGTTGCTGGCAAGTTGTCAAGGTAGAGCGTAACGCGCCAACGAGGAATGAGCGCTAATGGTTCTTCTCGGGGAGCAGGGTCGAAAACCGCTGACACAGGTTGGTCAAGAACTTTGTAGCCCGTGACTTGTTGACCTCCTGAGGTCCACGAGTAAGTTTTAACCTCGTTCCTCGCAGCTTGAATTGCTTCAGCTTGGTCTACATTGAGTTGGGCGTTGCCGATTTTGTAAAGGAAGTAACCATCATCCAGCTCTTTCAGGACTTCGTTGTTGTAGGTGAGTTTGAGACCTTTTTGTGCGAAGTCGACACCATTTTCCGTATAGTACCATTCCAATTCGGTGATGGAGCCTAGCACTGACATGTTAAACTTCATGTTGCCTTCGGTCATTGGATGCTGTCTGCCTCACTGAATTGGTATAACGTGCTGTTCATCTCCTCAAGATACGGCGCATTTTCGTAGGACCAAAGTAATTGAAGTAGCCACTTCGCTGAATCCAGCGCAGTGAAAGGTTGTGCTTTTTCATAAATCGGTGAACCCTCAAGCACGGATAATTGATACTTCGAAAGCATGTTGTCCCTGAATATGAAGGTCACTTCAAGTCTACTGCCAGTGCCGACAAGCAAATAGTGCTGTATCTGCTCTGACATACCGCCCAACTCTGAGGGGGTGTCAACGGTATTACTCAAGAGATTCTGTTCGTATTTGGCTAAGTCTAGCTCAATCACATCTCGAAGGAACCTGATTGCTTTATCTGTGCCAGACCTGACGACCTCATCGTACTTTGCTTGTAGATCGTCACGCTCTCTGGATAGACTGTTAAGAGCGTTATACTGAATGACAGAGAAACTTGCCAGTAGAACAATCCCAATAATAAGGCCTGCAAGAATGGGTTTCCATCTTATGGATGTAAATTTTCCGTTCCTAGACTGGACCCCTGGTGCATCCTCAACAATCCTCATCGTGTTGACCGCGGCTTCGCCAAAAGTTGACAACTTGTATTCTCCAGCTTCGGTCTTGGATACGAGTTCGCCAAGGCTCTCAAGGTGATATGTCAAGTGGGAACTGGAGACTTCAATTGCCTCAAGCAACTCCGAGAATGACAGTGATTTCTCAGAAAGCATGCGAAGAATCTTTCGGCGTGCGGGATGCTTCAAGGAGCTGAACATTGTCGAGTATATTGTCTCTCCTGAATCAGTCATTCTTGCATTCCCTAGGATATTATTGTACATGAGAGTAGAAAAACCTTCGTTCCAAACTAAAAGAACACACGAAAAAGCACGTTAGAGCAGAAAAAGGAAAAGAAGGGTTAAGTCTCAGCGGAGTTTCATGAGAACCATTTCAGCCGCCAAAACCATGGGCTCCCAAGTCTCGCACAACGGCGGCGCATAAGCCGTGTCCGCCTTCGCCAACTCCCGAACCGTCATTTGTTTCTGAATCGCAAACGACAAAGCGTTAATCCGCTGCGTCACCTCTTCCCCGCCGATTATCTGAGCCCCGATTATCCGCTGGGATTCTTTTTCGACGACGAGTTTAACTTTGATGGGTTTAGCCGTGGGATAGTAGTCAGCTTTTGTCTTGCTGCTGATTGCTCCGGTGATAACTTCGATTCTGTTCCTCGCTGCAGCATTTTCCGTCAAACCTGTCACTCCAGCCTCAACATCAAAAAGCCGAGTTACCGCAGATGCAAGTATGCCCGTGAACAAGGCATAGTCTCCTGCCGCGTTGGCTCCAGCAACTTTGCCCTGCCTCACCGCGATGGTTCCCAACTGCGCACACATTGGTTTGTGCGTTATCATGTTGGGAGATTCCGCGCAATCGCCAACGGCGTAGACGTCTTTCACGTCCGTTTCCATCCTTGCATTCGTCTTAATCGCTCTTGTTTCGCCTAGTGGTAGGCCAGCGTCGACCGCGAGTTTCGTGTTAGCACGAACGCCGAAGGCGCTGATGAATAAATCCGCCTCGATTCGTTCTCCGCCAGCCAGAATTGCTGCAACCTTCTCGTCGCCCAGAAACTCCTCAACAGTCTTACCCGTAAGAATAAACATGCCCTTCGCTTCAAGATGCTCCTGAACTATCTTCGCCATATCCGCGTCGAGCATCTGAGGCAAAATCTGCGGCAACATCTCCACAATCGTAACCTTCAAACCACGCTCGATCAACGCCACGCCAGTTTCCAGCCCGATCAAGCCCGCACCCATTATAATCGCAGATTTCGCGCCAGCTTTAACTGCCGCGTCGATCCGTTCGCCATCTTCCAAGCCGCGGAGCGATAGGATTCCCTGTTTTTCTCTTCCTTTTATGGGTGGCATGAACGCGTCGGCGCCCGTGGCAATCACTAGGCTGTCGTACTGCAGGGTTTCTGCTGCGCCGTCTTTGTTGACGACTGAAACCGTCTTCTCTTTCGTGTTAACCGCGGTGACTCTCGTCTCTGTCCGCAAGATTCAGCTTCAGCATCTGAAAGTATGCAGGTGGATAAACGATCAAATCCCTGAACGCTGGGATTACGCCGCCGATGACGAAGGGTAAGCCGCAACGTGAATAGCCAGCGTTTTTTTCCAGGGTCAAGAGCGTTATCTCAGCGGTTCGGTCTTTCTTCCGAGCAGCTGACGCGGCTTCAACGCCGGAAGCGTTGGCGCCGACAACGATTATGCGTCTTGGCATTTATTTCGCCTGAGCTTGCGCCTTGTGCCAGTCGACTGCCGCGTTGAAATCCATCAGGTTGAGTAGTTCCGCCTGCAGGTTTGCGGGTTTCACGACGAGGAGCCAGCCTTTCGTGTACGGGTCTTCGTTTAGCGTTTCAGGTTTCGATTGGACTTCGGTGTTGACTTCCTCTATGGTTCCGCTTATGCCGGCAACTAAGTCGCTGACGGCTTTCACCGACTCCAATGTTCCGTATGGTTCGCCCTGCTTCACCGTCGACCCGGCGGCTGGTAATTCGGCGTAGACGATTTCCCGCAGCGATTTCTGCGCGTAGTCCGTTATTCCCATGCGGACTTTGTCGCCTTCGATTTTTATCCACGCAAAATCCTTCGAGTAATAGAGCCCTTCGGGCACTTCGTACCCTTCAACCTTAACCATCTCACATTGCACCTCTAAACAGTTAGATACTCTGATTGTGGTGGAAGCTTAAAAGTTTTCACGAACACGTCAAGAATGACAAAGAGGACTTAGCGTTCTCTTTTGCCCGCTATCCAGTCTTCCGTCCATTGCCGCGCCTGAGGATCAGGCACCTGAACGGGCGGATGCTTAAAGGCGTAAGCGGGCATGCTGAGTAGGGCGCCTGAGATTTTGCGGTCTAAAGCGATTTTTGCGGCGCGAATCAGGTCGATGACGACGCCTGCGCTGTTCGGTGAGTCTTCTACTTCGAGTTTGACGCTTATGTTGATTGGGCGGTCGCCGAATTTTCTTGCTTTTAGTGAGATGTAGCAGATTTTCTTGTTTTTGAGAAACGGCACATAGTCCGACGGACCAATCCTTGTGGGTAGAGCGTAGGGCACCATGCTTGTGACGGCTTCGGTCTTGCTGATTCGTTTCGATTTAAGGCGGCTTTCCACGGTCATGTTCTGGAAATCCGTGTCACCGCCCAAGTTGAGCTGGTAAGTCTCATCCACGATGACGCCGCGGTCGAGGCAGAGGCGCACGAGGTTGCGGTGCAGTATGGTGGCGCCCACTTGGCTTTTGATGTCGTCGCCCAAGCACGGGTAACCCTGCCTTCTCGAATTTTATGCTTTCTTCAGGGTCTGAGCCTATGAATTCAGGCATGCAGTTCACGAACGCGCATCCCAGCATCAATGGCGCACTGCGCGTAGAAGCGTACGGCGTCGTGGCTGCCTACAGGCAAGTAGTTGACAAGAACCTGAGTTTTGGTTTCCTTGAGAATTTTGGCGACGCTTGCTTTGTCTGTTTTTGCTGTCGTCGTAGACGTTGAAGGTTTCTCGCATGTGCGGGGCAACGCCATCTAGGATTGGGGCGGGAGAAACTTTTACGCCTAAGTTCGGGACATCAGCGAATTTTACGCACACGTTAGGCTTGGTGAATATGGCTTCGGAGAGGTCTTTGCCGATTTTGGCTTTGTTCACTTCGAATGCGGCGACGAATCGGATGTCTCGGATGTGGTAGCCACCGTAGTTCACGTGCATCAAGCCGGGTACGGTGGTGTCTTGTTTGGCGTCTTTGTAGTATTGGGTTCCTTGGATGAGTGCGGATGCGCTGTTGCCGACGCCTACGAGTGCTACGCGGATTTCTGGCAAATCGTGGGACCTCTTGTGTGGAAGGCTTAACGTGTGTCTGCTCTATAACTTTTTCTAGCATGGCAAGGTTAAAAGGGAACTCACGACAGATTAGGCTTGGCGAGGGTTGAATGAGCAAGAACGAAGTTACCGTCAAGTACGAGCCCTTCAAAGAAATCGTGATCATGGAGAAGACGAGGTTTGCGACTGCCGAGGAGATAGCTCGTTTCACTTCCGTTATCGCTGGGGGCAAACTGGCCGGGTTGTACTGGGTTGATGGCGTGGTTTTCTTGTATTTTCCGCTTCCCGCCTCTAATGGAGCAGTTGCGAGAGCGCTCTTGGAGAGTAACAGGGTTTATTGGACTTTCGTTGGTTATGCACTCATGCCGAAGTATGAGCCGACGATTGAGACGAAGGAGAAGATGATCGTGCCGGTCGTGGACATTTCTGCTGATACCGTTCTGAAGTCGGTTGCGCTTTGGCTTAAAGAACAGAAATAATCAACTATCTTTTCGTTTTCAGGTTTCTTGGAAAATTTAATTAGCTTCCGTCTTTCTGGTTCTTGGAGAGGAACTATGTTATGAAAGAGTATGAGTGTGTCCAAGTTCGACACCATAAAGATGTTGCAGCAACAATCGAAGAGTGGCAGAGGAAAGGCTGGCGGCTTCACACTTATCAAGCTGCGGGCGACACGACCGCTATCAATCATTATTTGCTGTTTGAAAAAGGCTCCTAATTTCACCGTTTCAATTTCCCATGTTGAGGACGCAAACATTGAAGATTGAAGTTGAAGGCAGAGTTTTCACTGGGCGAGGAGAAGGAAGAAAATATGTTGAACTCGAATGGGTCAAACAACAAGTGAAAGAAAAGTTGGGTTTCGACCCGTATCCTGGAACGTTGAACCTGCGGCTTAATGAGGAGAACGTGAAGCACAGAGTCTTGCTGGAGAGGGGTGCTGAGTTGCGTTTATGTCATTCGCAAGGATATTGCACTGGCCTACTGTTCAAAGCGGCCCTCGATGGCATGGCGTGTGGCGTGGTAATTCCGCAAGTTGAGAATTACCCTGAGGACGTGTTAGAGGTTGTGGCTTCCGTGAACTTGAAGCAAAAGCTTCGACTTCGAGACGACGACTTGGTCACGGTTACGGTTTTTGTTTAGGCCGTTTTTTTTCTGACGATGACGATTGGCTTGTGTTTGAGTTTTGCGAGCATGCCCCAGCTTACGCTTGTGAAGCCTACTCCGAACCTTGCAGCCATATCCCAAACTGTGGCTCCTGAACCTGGACCCCGAGCTCTGTCGGCGATGTTGCTGATTTTCAATGCTTCTTCAGCCTGCAATCTGCGGCCAGAGATGGCTATCGGGGTTGACCTTTTTCTGAGTTGGAGCATTCGGCCAACAACATAAGCGAACACGCCTCCACGGGAGTGGATGCCTTTGAAGGGTTTTGGGCGAGGAGTAAAATGAAAATTCTTGAACGAGTAAGTCTTATCTGTGTCCATTATGATGACAGCGACTTGTCTGCCCAGTTTGAGGCGGATGTCTTCGCGAATCTCGTCTGCCAGCTCATCTGCGTTTTCAAGGGGCATGCTCACGTAGGAGTATGGCAAGTTTGACCCGTCGATTCCACCTTCGGAACCGAACATCAAAGCTTGTAGGAGACCCGCATGCTGAAGTGCGACTTGTTTGTGTCGGCTTCCGTCTTCAACCGGGTAATTGTCTGAGCCTGAGGATTAATCGTTGCCCAAAACGGCACGTAACACCGAGAAAGTAGCCCCACACGATGCGCATCCAAAACCCTGACAAGATTTTTGCGTCAAGGCTAGGTTTTACTTTGCTTTCGTCCACGATTCTGCCCAGAGCGGTTGAAAGCGCTTTTTCAGAAACTACTACGAAATCATCGTCATGCACTTTCGTCTTGACAGAGGTTATGATTTCGTTTAGGTAATCCTCGTTCGGCTTCCAGAACTTGGTAGTTAGCGCCAGCGCTTGATACTTGGGCATAAGTCGATAATTCAGCATGACAAGCATTTCTGCTTATCTGAAAATGAATAAGGTGACTGCTCGGAAACTGTGTCCCTCCATGCTGTGAAGAAAGCAGTTGTTCGCAAGGCAATTTTCAGTTTTGAGCAAATGTAACAGCGTTGATGCAGGGTGCTAGAAGATCGCGTATGGGAATGACGATCCCGACTGGTGAAGCCTCCCTTTTATTGGTATGGCGGTTGCGCAAACGGGGCAGTGCATGTCCTTCGTCAGGTTCCACTTGGTGATTTCGAAGCTGTACCTTTTGATGACTGCCTCGCCGCAGTTGGGACAATACGTGTTTTCGCCTGGGTGCCCAGGAGAATTACCCAGATACGTGTAGGGCAGCCCCGCTTCTTTCGCCGTCATGTACGCCTTCTCCATCGTCTCCATCGACGTGGCAGGAATCGTGGTCATCTTGTAATCGGGATGGAAACGTAGCAGGTGGAACACTGTATCTTTGCCCAGGTAATTACGTATCCACGTTGCCATATCCTTGATTTTCTCCATAGAATCGCCGATCTTTGGAACAATCAGGTTCGTGATTTCGATGTGAACGCCGTTTATCTTGAGCTCCTTCAAGCGCATCGTAAATTGGTTCAACGCTCGGCACGGCTGAGACGCTCTTGTAGAATTCTGGGTCTCCTCCGCCCTTGAAATCGACCGTCGCAGCATCCAAGACGGGTGCAATCGTCTTCACCGCCTCGGGTGTCATGTACCCGTTCGTGACGAAGGTGTTGAAGAAGCCGACTTGGCGGGCGATTTTCGCCGTTTCATAAGCGTACTCCATGTAAATGGTCGGTTCAGTGTAGGTGTAGCTTATTCCTTGGCAGTTTTTCTCTCGCGCTGCCTTCACGACGTCGCCTGGCGGAAAGTTTCTTCCCGCTACTTCTTTGTCTTGGCTTATCATCCAGTTGTCGCAGAATTGGCAGCGGAAGTTGCAGCCCGCCGCGGCGATGGACATGACCATGGCTCCAGGGTTGAAGTGAGAGAGGGGTTTTTTGCTTATGGGGTCGACGCCCGCGGACACCGCTTTCCCATAATTTAGCGAATAAAGGGTTCCGACCTCGTTTTTCCTGACGAGACAGAAGCCGCTGGCGCCGTCGCTGATGAGGCATCGCCTAGCGCATAAGCAGCATTTCACTTTCTTGTCTGGTTGTTTTTCATAAAGCATGGCTTCGTGCAGTGACATGACACAACACCTAGTGAGAATTAATGGGGCTTTTCTTAAAAACTATTAGTTCCCGCACCAAGGCAAGCATCCTCCGGCGTTTAGAAAAGCTAATACGCAATTACCAACTAAACTAATCGTTACCCTCGCGAGGATGCAACCGTGCCGAACGCCAGAAACGAGGAACTAGAGGGAATCACGCTAAGCGTTTACTTGTATGTCGTCAAGAAACGCGCTCCGGTCGGTGCGAGAGACGCCATGAAAGGCGCCAGCCTCAGCAGTCCCAGCGTGGCTTACAGGCATTTAGAGAAGCTTGAAGACTTGGGATTGTTGGAGAAAAACGAGTTCGGCGAATACACGGTCAAACGTAAAGCCCGCGTGGCTGGGTACATGTGGCTTGGTCGGCGGTTGGTTCCGAAGATGCTGGTTTACTCACTGGTTTTCTTGGGCATCCTAGTCGTTGAACTCGTCGTCTTCGGCTTGCATTACGAGGTTGAAACCTTTGAGTTCAAAGTTTTCTTCCTGTTGCTAATTCTGATCACCGGGTTCGCCATGGCAGTATTCATCGTTGAAGGGTTGCTGCAACGCAGACGATTCCAGCGCAGCATCAAGACTGAACAGTCGCAACCCTAATGCCTAAAAAAATTAGCGGCATATAGTCGTAAAAATCATCCTTGGATGGAATACGTATTTGCTCAAAGGTTCAAATCAAACTATTCCTGCTATAATGTAGGAAAAAATTGGATTACCGGGTTGAACGAAGCTGACACTCGAATTCATTATGGAAACATGTAACTTCACCCGTATGACATGCAGGTCCCTTCTGTTCTACTATGTATAACAGCGTGTCATAGTCGCAATCTGTAAGGACTTTTTTGAGTTTCTGCGTGTGCCCTGAGGTTTCGCCTTTCACCCAAAGTTCTTTTCTGCTGCGGCTCCAATAAGTCGCTTTGCCTGTCCTTAGCGTTTTCTCTAACGCTTCTTTGTTTGCGTATGCTAGCATCAAGACCATCATAGTTTCTGCATCCTGGACGACGACTGGAATCAACCCATTATTCTTTTTCCAATCTAATTTCGTTATTAATTCTGTATTCGTCATGGTCTAATAGTCACCCCCATCTTCCGCAAATACGCCTTCACGACAGGCACAGGATACTTGTTGTAGTGAAAAACGCTCGCAGCCAACGCCGCGTCCGCTTTGCCCTCAACGAACGCTTCGAGGAAATGTTCGGGTTTTCCCGCGCCGCCGCTGGCGATGACGGGCACGTTCACCCGCTCGGAAATCGCACGCGTCAACTCCAAATCAAAGCCGTTTTCGGTGCCATCGCAGTCCATTGACGTAAGTAGGAATTCGCCTGCGCCGAGCCCCTCTGCCCTCATCGCCCATTCGAGGGCGTCGATTCCCGTGGGTTTTCTGCCCCCGTAAGTGTAAACTTCAAACCAGACTGGACCTTCAGCGGTTTCGACCATGATTTTGTCTTTTTGTTTGTTGCGGTTTCGTTTCGCGTCAATCGCCACGACCACGCATTGCTTCCCGAAAATGTCAGCCAGCTTCGTGACCAAAACGGGTTTTTCGACGGCTGCCGTGTTCACCGAAGTCTTGTCTGCTCCGCTGCACAGAATAAGCCGTGCATCCGCTTCGCTGCGGATTCCGCCGCCCACGGTGAAGGGGATGTTGATGGCTTTCGCCACGCCCTCCACGTACTGGCGCATGGTCTCACGGTTTTCCGATGAAGCAGTTATGTCGAGAAAAACGAGCTCGTCCGCGCCCTCATCCGAATATCTTCTCGCCAACTCAACAGGGTCACCAGCGTTCCGTAGTTTTACGAAGTTTACGCCTTTGACGACTCTGCCATGGTCAACGTCTAAACATGGAACTATTCTTTTGGCTAGTGGCATAGGCTTAATTTATCCCCCAACTTTTTCTATCGCTTCTTTCAACGTAAACCTACCCTCATACAGAGCTTTGCCCACGACGACGCCTTCCACGCCAACATTCTTGAGCGCAACCAAATCGTTCAACGTGCCGATTCCGCCTGCGGCGATAATTTCGACCGCATCAGGATACGTGGCAGCTTGGTAGAGCGTGCCAAAGTCTGGTCCCTGAAGCATCCCATCCTGCGATATTGAAGTTATCAGAAAACTTCGTACCCCATGTTCAATGAATTTCTCCAACGCTTGCACCATCGTGAATGCGGTTTCGGTTTTCCAGCCCTCCACCATAACCTTACCGTACTTGTTGTCCAACGCCACGATTACCGAGTTGGAGCCGAACTTTTTCTGAATCTGCGATATGGCTTCAGGGTTGCTGAAAGCTAAAGCACCAAGAATAACATAGTTAACACCGAGCGTGAGAAGCTTCTCTGCTGCGCTAACGGTTCGGATTCCGCCCCCAACCTGAATCGGGAGACCAGAAGCTTTCACGACATCGGCAACTACCGCGGTATTGTCGCCCGTGCCGAAAGCCGCGTCCAAATCTATGATGTGAAGCCTACTCGCGCCTTCGCTTTTCCACTTCATCGCCACCTGCACGGGCATTCCCCATTGGTCGTAGAATTTGGCGGTGGCTGGGTCGCCGCGGCTCAGCCGCACCACTTTTCCGTTCATTAAATCAATGGCTGGAATAACTTTCATGGCGTGTCACTTTTTGACTGTTCTGGCGAAGTTCTTCAGAATCTTCAACCCGACGTCGCCTGACTTTTCAGGGTGAAACTGTGTTCCGAACACATTTTTGGTTGCCACGGCGGAAGCGAAGGTTGTTCCGTAATCTGTCTCGGTGCAGACCAAATCCTTGTCTGCTGGCACGGGATAGAGGGAGTGCACGAAGTAAACGTAAGATTCGTCCTCAACACCATCCATCAGTCCGTTTTGCCTGATAATTCGGAGCGTGTTCCAACCCATATGCGGCACCTTAACCGAGCCTGGCAGCCAAACGTTTTTGCCTTCGTAAAGCCCCAGCCCGTTACCTGCGCCTTCCTCGCTTCGTGGGAAAAAAAGCTGCAGACCCAAGCAGATTCCCAAAACAGGAACACCATTCGCGATTGCGTCCAGAATTACCTGCCTCACAGGATCGAGTTTCTCGGCTGCGGCAGAAAAGTTGCCCACGCCTGGCAACGCTATGGCATCAGCTTTCTTCAGCGCCTGCGCTGTTGACCCGATTTTCGCGTTCAGCCCGACTTTTTCCAGCGCTACTTTCAGGCTGAGGAGGTTTCCAGCGCCATAGTCGAATATCACTGCTTCAGGCATCAGATAACTCCTTTAGAACTGGGCACGCCTTTTCTTCGCGGGTCCATGGCTACCGCTTGCTTAAGCGACAGCGCGAGCGCTTTGACGGCGGCTTCTGCCTTGTGGTGGTCGTTGCTGCCGTACTGCGTGAACACGTGAACGTTGGCGCAGAGCGAGGTGGCGAAGCTTTCGAAGAAGTGAGCTGATGTCTTCGGTTGCCATGTCCTCGACTTTTTTGCCTCTGAGTTTCAGGTCGATTTTGAAGTATGGACGTTTGACGAGGTCAACGGCTGCAAACGCTAGAGAACAATCCATGGGCGCAGCGGCGTATCCGAAACGGGTTATGCCTTCTCGTGTGCCAAGCGCTTTGTTGACTGCTTCGCCGAGGCAGATGGCGAGGTCTTCGATTGCGTGGTGTTTCAGGTCGCCCGTCACTTTGGCGGTTACGTCGATTAGGCTGTGCGTAGCAAAGGAAGTTAGCTATGTGGTCGAGGAAGGAGATGCCCGTTTTGATGTCTGCTTTTCCTTCTCCCTCCAAGTTCACTTTCACGGTGACTTCGGTTTCGCGAGTTTTTCTGTAGACTTCTTCGGTTCTCATGTTTTTTCACCCATCTAATCGTTAAGCGCTTTTAGGAGTTTTCTGTTCATCTCGGGCAAGCCAACAGTGGAACGGAGGCAGTTCTGGTACTGCAGTAGTTTGCCCAATTTCTTGATGACTAAACCCTGCTTCAGGAGGCTCAGATAAACATCATCGTAAGGCTGGTCAGTGTTGAACAGGACGAAGTTCGTCTTCGAATCGAACGCTTCGATGCCCTTTAGCTCATTCAAGCTGCTTATCAGTCTTCCACGTTCAGCTTTCAACGCTTCAACTGACTGCTTAACCATCGCCATGTTTTCCAAGAGCTTTCTTCCCATGCTCAACGAAACAACGTTAACCGCATACGGTGTAGGCAACTTGTCAATTGCCTGTGCCAACGTCGGGTTTGCAACGGCGTATCCGAGCCTGAGCCCCGCCAGCCCGAACGCCTTCGAAAACGTCCGCAGCACAACGAGATTCTCGTACTTGTTGATAAGCGGAACAACGGAATAGTCAGCGTACTCTGCGTAGGCTTCGTCCACGAGCACTATGCCCGGGAAATCCTCCGTCAAAGCTTCAACCTCTCTGGGCTTAAGCTGATTCGCGGTCGGGTTGTTGGGCGAGCACAAGTAGAGCAGTCTAGCTTCAGACGTGAATGCAGCCCGCATCGCCTCAACATCAACCGTGAAATCGTCACGAAGCGGAACCCCGACGAAGTCGGCGCCGCCATAATTTACGCAGTACTTGAAGATGGAGAACGTTGGCGTGAAGGTGACTGCGCGGTCGCCTTTCTCAAGGAATATGCGTATGATTCTGTCCATTACTTCGTCGCTGGAGTTACCGATAGCCACGCATTCCGCGGGAACATTGAGGTACTCGCCGATTTTCTCTTTGAGCCTGTTCCTCTTCTTCCTGAGGGTAAATCCTGAGGTCACATTCTTCCGCCACTTCCTTCAATAGCGGAATAAGCTTTTCTCTGGGCAGAAACAGGTTCTCATTGTAATTCAGTTTAAGAATTGCGTCGGGCGAGAGACCGTACTTTTTGGCGATGCTCTCATTCGTGTGTTCAGCGCCGTAACTCTCGAGACCTTGAAGCCTCGCAATTTTCCTGTCCAGCCAACGTTTACATTTAGTTTTCATCTTCAAACCTCGTTTCCACTGCTTTGTAGTGATTGGGAAGGTTTTCGGCTTCCGTCAAGACCTTCACATGATTCTTTAACGCAAGTAACCCCTCTTTCGTTGAGTCGACGACGTTGACTCTGCGGGTAAAATCCAGAGCTGACAAACCTGAGAACGCGTGAGCGAACTGGCCTGTTGGTAGCACGTGATTAGTTCCACTACCGTAATCGCTTAGGGCGACAGGACTGTAAGGGCCAATGAGAATCAAACCCGCTGAAGTAACTTTTTCCACAAATTCAAAGGAATTTTCCATCATTAATTCCAAGTGTTCAGCCGCGAAAATATTTGCTAATCGAATCATTTCATCCATTGTTTCGCAGGTTATTATGAAGCCGTTTGCTTGTAGAGATTTTTGAATGATTTCTCGTCTTTCTGCTGAAGCTGCCAGTTTGGATAGCCAGCCTGCCACCTCTTCAGCAACCTTTTTTGACGTAGTTATTAATCCAGCCACGCTGTCTGAACCATGTTCTGCTTGCGAAATCAGATCAGCAGCCACAAACTTCGGGGTTGCCGTCTCATCCGCTAACACAAGAACTTCACTTGGACCCGCAGGCATATCAATAGCCACATCTTTCGAAACAAGAATTTTCGCCATAGTTACGTGTTTACTGCCTGGGCCAACGATTTTTCTCACAGGCTTAATCATGTCGGTTCCGTAAGCTAATGCAGCTATAGCTTGTACGCCGCCAACCTTGTAGATTTCGTTGACTCCACAAATGTCCGCCGCGACAACCACTAATGGATTTATGTTGCCATCTTTGTCAGGCGGCGAACAAACAACGATTCTCGGAACGCCCGCAATCTTAGCTGGAACAGTCGTCATAACGACCGTACTTGGGTAAGCTGCTTGTCCACCAGGTACATAGCAACCGACGCTTTCAACAGGAAAAACCACGCTTCGAACAGTCACGCCTTCACTTGATGATAGAATTTCAAGGTCTTCCACCGTTAATTTTTCAAGGCTTCCTACTTTCTGCTTCATCAGTTTAAGAGCGTCAATCTGTTCTCTAGTGACTTTGCTGTAAGCTGCCTGAATTTCTTGCGGGGATACTCGAAAGTTGCCCGAGTCTATTTTTGCTTTGTCAAACTTCTCCGTAAATTTGGCGATGGCTGCATCGCCGTTTTTCTTAACTTCGCTTATTACTGCTTTTACGTCGTTCTCAACGGATTCGTCTAGGGCTTGTGCTCTCTTAAACCAGTCTGTGGGGAGTTCTTTGGCGTTCCAAAGTCTTATTTTGAGCTGGCTGGGCATTCACTTTTATCCTTCTTCATTGTTTCCTCGAGAGCTAGCACTTGTCGGGGTTCGTACACGACTATTCCTTGGGCGAGTTTGCGGATTTTCGGCAACAACTCAATCAGGTGGTCTTTCTCGATGATCGTGTTGACAGATAACCAGTTCTCGTCCGCTAACGGCGATATCGTGGGGTTCTTTAGCGCTGGTAGGTCCGTGAGCAGTTTCTGCAGGTTCGCTTTCTTTACGTTTACGAAGATGTGGATTCTCTTCGAGCCGTCTACCACGCCTTTGAGGAGTGTCATTATGTCGCAGATTTTCTCCTTCTTCGCCGAATCATCCAAAGCCTTCTTGTTGGCGACGAGCACGGCTGAAGACGTCATTATCGTCTCGATTATTTTCAGGTTGTTTGCTTCGATAGTTGAACCGGTCTCGGTGACGTCGATGATGCAGTCGCTGTTTTCTGGCGGTTTTGCTTCCGTAGCGCCGAAGGATAGGAAGATTTTTGCGCGAGGATTGTCGCCTTTCTTCCACCAAGGCGTCACGATCATGGGGTCTGAGTCGCCGAAGCGTTTCTTGTAGGCGGGGTTGCTCTTGATGTACTCGGATGCGATGTTCAGGTATTCTGTGGATACGCGGAAGTTCTTGCCTTTGCTCCACAAGACTCTCCATGATTTCGCCGATAGAGTTCTTGCTTAAGGCTTTGGGAACAGCCACCACCAACCTTATTCGCCCGTATTCCAGGTTCTGTATGACGTCGACATCAGCATGTGTTTCTCTAATCCAGTCTTGACCTGTAATGCCTACGTCCTGTAAGCCTTCGCTGACAAAGACGGGGATTTCTTGGGGTCGCAGGATTTTTAGCTCAATTTGAGGGTCGTTTATAGATGGTCGGTAGGTTCGTTCTTGTCCTGACACTTTGTATCCTGAACGTTGAAGGATTTCGAAGGTTGCCTTGGCTAAGGAGCCTGCTGGTATTGCGAATTTCACTTTTTCCATAATTCTTCACCTATTAACCGGGATAAAGAAAAGTCTAGTTTCATTCCTAAACTCTGCTTGACGTTTGCTTCGGAGAAAACGGTTTTTCTTCGGGTTAACATGCGGGGTTCAGAATAAGACTTCGCGTCTAGGCGTATATTGCCTTTACTGTTGATGAACGCAATCGCCTTGAATGAATGCTATCCCTCATCGTTAACCACTAAACCGCACTAACCACATTTTCCCTAATAAACGTACCTTCCTGGACGAAGCGGTCCCAACCTGCAACAATGTTTTTCCCGCGTTAAACTGGTTTTTTTGCCTTTATCTCGAAAACCAACGGCGGAACTGTTGTCTTCATATCCAGCCTCAAATCAAACAATCCTTCAATGAGTCCTGCCCAGATTTCCGAGTTCCCGATGAACGGCGTTTTAATCAGGAGATACTTGTCCTTCACGTAGATGTCTCCGAATCCCTGCACTTTGAGTCTGTTGAACACGCTCGGCCAGTTGTCCTGATTTGCTGTCTGAAGCCCTAACGTGGTTTCCATCGAAACCTTCAGTGCTTCACCCATTCGTCTTCCGTTTTCACGCCAGTTTTCTTTCGGTATTTGCTGAATTAGGAGTTCAAGCAATTCTACATTGACGAATGCGATGCGACTTATTCCACAGTAGTATTCTCCTGGGTAGCGCCAGTCGTAGATCATCATGCTCCGGTAAACGTCGAGCATCTTGCTGATGAGAGGTTTGATGCCAGGCTCTTTTCCTTCTCGGATTAACTTGTCTATGAATTCTCGCTCGTCCTTTTCAAGTATGATGGTTGTTCTCTTAGCCGTTTCATCCTTGTTTACCATCTCTTTAAGGCGATTTTTCTTGTCCGCTTCCATAATAGCTATAGCCCTGTGCATATCTAATATGCTTTTCTCTAGGCTTTAAGAATGCTTAATAAAAGCCCCAATTAACTCTCATACGCCGATGAAGAATCCAATATGCTGATACCGATGATGCACCCTAGGGTATCTGAGGCAACTCTTCAAAGAATGATTTTCTTGCGAATGAGAAACCACAAGAGCACTAAACCCACAATGAGCAACGCAAGACCTGCCAGCACGGAAGCCACATAGTTCACTCCAAGAACACCGTTTAGCACATAAGAAATATAGGTTGGACCAGCAAAAATCAGGAGAACTGCAACTATCACTAACGCAGTCTTCATAAACGTCGAATTCATATCAAACATGCCGGAGCTTTCGTCTTCTGCCATCTAAACTCGTCCCGTGCCCATTATTCCTTCGGTTTTAATGTTTTGTCTTGTGCCCCGTCTTTTATCTCTTTTCCTAAGACCTTCATCAAGAACTTAAAAACCTGGTACCCCGCACCTTTATCTGCCTTGAAACCCGTGGTCGTGCCCAACAAGCATATTCCTTCGAGACCCCGTTCTCTCCCGAGCGCCAAAGTGAGACCCGTCCCACCGACTATTCTGCCCTTACTGTAAATAACCCCGCCCTTCTCCATAAACTCCGCAGCAAGCCTCGGCGAAGTGGCAGCTACGTAGACTTGCGCCTTCTCCTCGGTTATGGGTACGCCTCCCATGGTCACGATGAAGCGGCAACCTTGTTTCTGGACGAACCCCACGATCTCGTCGCAAACTTGATAATGGGCAAGAACGTCATCGAACGAGGGCTGCGTCTCCCCAGTCATTATAATAAGACTTGTCTTGTCAACTGTGGCTGAGTAGAACTCGTACCGCGGCAGATGAACGATGCCTTTCGAGCTAATTGAGACATAATCTGGAAAAGACGGCGAGTATAATTCCGCAAAGGGTTTTGCACCACAGAACTTGATCAACAGGTGTGCCGCTATTCTCCCAACATTACCGAATCCTGGGAGCCCTTGCACGAAAATCGGGTTCTCAAGAGACGGCTGACAGATCTCACGAAAGTAAGGCTTATCCATTCACAACGGCACCACGAACAACAACTAATAACCGGTACTAAAATGCTTTTGCCGCCTAAGGAAAAAGAAACTATTAATATCCGACGAGACTAAAGAAAAAGTCTTCACGCAAACGGAGCGGGGTGGGGTAGCCAGGATTAACCCGCTGGGCTCATAACCCAGAGATCAGTAGTTCAAATCTACTCCCCGCTACCAACAAAAACTGAAAGAAATGTCTCACACTTTTGAAAGTTGCGGAAATTTCGCAAATGTTCACTATTCTAGTTGTCTTGCGGGCTTTTTTCGGTTTTAGAAGAAGAAAAAAGGCGTTTGTTGTAGATCAGGCTTTTCCTTTTTCTTCTTTGCCGAAATACTTCGTCCACTTCAGTTTGCGGGCGTCTCTTCCGAAGCTCAGTGTGCTCTTCTTACATTTTCCTGAACAGAACCATAAAATCGTCCCGTCGTTCTTGACGTACATCATGCCTGTACCAGATGGAAAATCAGTGCCGCAGAACGAGCATTTTCTTGGTTTAGGCATTTTGCGTCTTACCTCTAATGTTGCTTCGCTGGT
Organism: Candidatus Bathyarchaeota archaeon; assembly: GCA_963749465.1. Classification (GTDB taxonomy): domain Archaea; phylum Thermoproteota; class Bathyarchaeia; order Bathyarchaeales; family Bathycorpusculaceae; genus UBA11855. Next base: position 554,016 of record CAVVMH010000006.1, read on the forward strand.
TTATCTCGTGATTTTCTTTGCTTCACGCTCGGTTTCCCTGAGCATCAATATGTCTTGTACTCGCACAGGACCCTTAACGTTCCGTGTTATGATTCGTCCCTTGTCTTTTCCTTCAAGAATGCGAACTCGAACCTGCGTTATTTCGCCTGTTACGCCTGTGCGACCAATTACTTGGATAACTTCTGAAGGGGTAAGTGCTTCTTCTTGTCCTTTCGATTCCCGGCTCATCACTAGGCTCCTCTTTTAACCTGCTCAAGCCTCGTGATAATTTCTTTGATTAGTCCTGTGGCTTCTCCTTCTTTTATGATGCAGGCTGCCGCGCACGGAACATCAATGCCCACTGCAGTTCCAAGTTTTTCTTTGCTGGGCACGAAAACGTACGGAATTTTTCGTTCATCACAAAGAAGCGGCAAGTGCGCGATGACTTCTGGCGGGTCTACATCTTCAGCGATAACCACAAGTTTTGCTTGTGCTCGCTCAACCGCTTTTGTGGCTTCGTTTGTGCCTTTCCTCACTCCGCCTGATTTTGAAGCAATCTGGAGGGCTTCATAGGCTGCGTCGACAATTTCTTTCGGCGCTTCATACTTAACATAGAATGGTTTGGACATACGCCTCACCCTTTAAAGCACAGTCTTATCCACACAACTTATTTATGAAGCTTTCGACTCAAAAATGAAGCTTAGTCCACTTCAGAAACTCCTAATGGTCGAAAGGTTTAAATAAACATAAACGTTGAGCTAAGTATTTTTCGGAAGGGGGATGGATTTGCAGAGACTAGGTCGAGTTATCAATGTGACACCATCCCAGAACATTATCGTTAAAGCCGAAAAAGCCCCGAAAATCGGCTCCGTTGTCGTTGATGAAAATCTGAAGACTGTCGGGAGAGTTTTTGACGTTATCGGTCCAGTACCCGCACCTTATGCGGTTGTTAGACCTGTTGTGAAGGAGCCTGAAAATTTGGCAAACAAGCAGCTTTACCTCTCGGACTCGGAGAGAGGAAGGGGTAGAAATCGATGAGTGGCAATAACAGCGTTCGAGAGGGTGTTGATTCCCCACAAGCATCGCAGCGTATTGAGCCTACGAAGGTTCAGTCTTGTCCAGAGTGTGGTAGCACACGAATTATGCGTGACTACGAATGCGCTGAAATCGTTTGCATGGACTGCGGCTTCGTGGTAGCGGCCAAGATCGCTGATAGAGGGCCTGAATGGAGAGCCTTTGACGATGAGCAGAGGTCCAAACGAACACGCGTTGGCGCTCCGTTGACTTATACGATTCATGATAAGGGTTTGTCAACCACAATTGATTGGCATGACCGAGATGTCTACGGTAAAAGCCTCTCTCCTGGTCAGAAGGCGCAGGTGTATCGCCTCAGGAAGTGGCAGCGGCGCATAAGAGTCTCGGATGCGACCGAGCGCAATTTGGCTTTCGCGTTGTCGGAAATCACGAAAATTTCTAATAATTTGAACCTGCCCAAGAATATCCTTGAAACGGCTTCTGTGATTTACCGGAAAGCTGTGAAGGAACGGTTGATTCGTGGGCGGTCGATTCAGGGCGTAACTTCAGCTGCCATCTACCTTGCATGTAGGCAGTGCGGATTGCCACGGACTTTGGATGAGATTTCGCAGTCGTCAACGGTTAACAAGAAGGAAGTGGGTCGCAGCTACCGTTTCTTGATTAAAGAGCTTAACTATTCTATTCCGCCGCTTAGACCTAGTCAGTACATAACAAAGTTTAGTAATCAGTTAACGATGCAGGGAAAAGTCGAGGAGATTGCTCACAAGATTCTAGCAGCGGCGAAGGAGCTTAAACTCACGTCTGGACGCGGTCCAACGGGAATCGCGGCGGCGGCAAGCTACATCGCTTCCGTGTTAACGGGCGAGCGGAAGACGCAACGGGAGATTGCTGAGATCGCACAGGTAACCGAAGTTACTATACGCAATCGGTACAAGGAACTCGTTGAACGGTTGATGTTCGAGATAAGCATATGATTCTGAGTGCATCGTCATTTTTAAAATGACTTTTAAGCTTCAACTCGTTTAATCTGGCAGGTTTGTGGAGGCGCCCCCTCAGAGATGAATAACGCTGAAGGCTTGGTCGAAAGAATAAACTCGATTCGTGAAGGGTTAGCCCAGACTTTGAAGACGCTGCGGGTGAAGATAAAAACGTTGGAGACCGAGCGAGCGCTTCTGCTGACCGAGGTGGAGGAGTTGAAGAGGGTTGCGGAGTCGCGAGCAAACGCTCTCGAAGTAGAGGTTAGCCAGCTTCGTGAAGAAATCAAGTCTCTTAGAGAAGTACTTAAGCCAGACAACAACCCTCCGTAGCACGGAGTTTCTGAACATCGAATTCTGATTGAGGACTAGTATTATTTTTAAGCATGAGCCTCGCTTAAACAGGTCTATGCCCTACAAGTTCACTTTCGACTTGTCCCCCGTGCCTCGTTTCTTCTTCACCGAGATTGCCAGAATTAGTTACCAGAAAGGGATGCACAAGACACTTTTTAACACGCTTCAAGATGTGATTAGGAAGTTTAAGATTCAGGAAGCAACGGGGCTGAACCTTTCAGACGCGGTTGTCGTCATCCAAGATCTTATTGACGTGCAAGCGGTTAACCTTATTGAGAGGAAAAAGTTTCTGCAGACGAAAAGGAGAGCACTTTTTCTACCTCACTGCTCTAGGAAATACATGGACAACCGATGCAGGGCGAACTTTGACGCGACTATTCCATCTTACGTTTGTGCGCACTGCTCATCCGATTGCTTGGTCAACGAGGCGGATGCAACAGCCCGGAAAAAAGGTTATGATGTTTACATCCTGCCCGGGGGGTCTTGCGTCGCAAAAATTTTGAAAACATCCAAGTACGATGGGATTGTTGGTGTGGCATGCGGGGAGGAAACAAAGATTTCTGGTGAACTTCTTCAAGACACAGGCGTAGCTGGACAGGCTATTCCATTGATTAAGAACGGATGCGCCAATACCGTCTTCAACATGGAAACTCTTGTTAAAACGCTTTAGTAACAGAAATTTTACTTTACGAGTTCGCGTTTCTTCCAGCGCAGGTTCTTACCATGGCACTTGCGACACTTCGTTGCAGTTGCAGCGTTTGTGCCTCCGCAGTCCCGGCAGATTTTCTTGTAAAGCCTAGCTTTCTGCGCTATGGTCTTCTTAACTGGGTCAAGTATCGGCATTTCGGGTCTTCCTTTTCTGGGCTAAGACTCAGATGGTTAACTGTCAAATATACCTTTTGTCTTGGTCTCTAAACCTCGCTTCAACGTCTAAGAACCGAAGCAATCAACTTAGTCACGTCACTCGGCTTGTCAGCCACTCTCACGCCAACGTTCTCGAAAGCTTCAACCTTGCTCCGAGCGGTTCCGGTATTACCCATGATTATGGCTCCTGCATGCCCCATTCGTTTCTCCGGAGGTGCCGCGCGACCAGCAACGTAAGCGACTATGGGTTTCGGGTAATGTGTTTTATCGATATACTCGGCAGTTAACTCTTCGAGGTTGCCGCCAATCTCGCCTATCAGGACGATGACTTTGGTCTGCTCGTCAGCTTTGAAGAGTTCTAAAGCTTCGATGAAGTTTATTCCTGTTATCATGTCTCCGCCGATTCCCAGGCAGGTTGATTGCCCCAACCCGTTCTTGCTTAATTCTGCTGCGATTTCGTATGTGAGGGTTCCGCTTCTCGAAATGATGCCGACGTTACCGGGTATGAAAACGTGTGAGGGCATTATGCCTAACTTGCATTTCTCAGGCGTTATCGCTCCAGGCGTGTTTGGACCAATCACGGCAGCGTTGGCTTTTGCAGCGTGAGTCATTATCCCAATCGCATCCTTAAGCGGCACATGTTCGGTTATAATGACGACCGTCTTGATTCCGCTTTCCAGTGCTTCGTGGGCCGCGTTTGCTGCGAATTGGGCGGGAACGAAGAGTATGGAGGCGTTCGACGAGTGGGTTTGCTTTGCTTCTTCCACGGTGTCGTAAACTGGAACGCCAAAGACTTCGGTTCCGCCTTTGCCAGGCGTTACGCCAGCAACTACCCTTGTCCCGTAATCTTGCATAAGTTTCGTGTGGAAGCTACCCTGTTTTCCAGTTATTCCCTGGACAACCGCTCGTGTGTTTTCGTCGATCATTATTCCCGCTTAGGCTACCTCCTTGGCTATTTGAACGGCGTTTTGGGCTGCTTTCTCCATGCTGTCCAAGACGGCGATGCCTTCTTGTGTGAGTATGCGTTTTCCTTCTTCCTCGTTGGTGCCCACCAGCCTGACGACAAAGGGCTTCGAAACACGGGCTTTGTGTTTTGTTTTTATGATTGCTCGGGCAACGTCGTCGCAGTGTGTCATTCCGCCCAGGATGTTAACCAAGACAGCTTTGACGTTCGGGTCTGACAGGACGATTTCGAGCGCCGCTGTTATCCTCTCTACGGGTGCTCCGCCGCCTAAGTCCAAGAAGTTCGCGGGTTTTCCCCCGTAATATTGGACTATGTCGAGGGTTGCCATTACGAGTCCTGCTCCGTTGCCGACTATTCCAATGTCGCCATCCAACTTGACGTATGCTAGTCCGTTTTTTGCTGCTTCGATTTCTTTCGGGGTGTTTTCCCGTTCTTCGGTAAACTGCCGCTTTTCAAGTTCGGAGTGTCTGAACAGTGCGTTGTCGTCGATTATCAATCGGGCATCAACAGCAACGAATCTGCCATCGGCTGTTTCGGCGAGGGGGTTTATCTCGATTAGTTCCGCGTCGTAATCCATGCCGGCGCGGTAGAGTTGCTCAAGAATACCCGTCAATGCATTCAGTTGATTGCCGCCATACCCCATTTTCTCAGCGATTTGCATGGCGTCGGAGTTGCGGAAGCCCTCTTGCGGGTCAATCGGGGTTTTGAGAATTTCTTGTGGCGTTCTTGCGGCTATGTCCTCGATTTCGACGCCGCCTTTCGTGGAGGCCATTAGGACGTATCTTCGCTCAAACCTATCGATGGTTATACTGAAGTACAGTTCCTTCACGATGGAGATTTTCTCCTCCACGAGGATTTTCTTCACAGGAATGCCTTTAACCTGTACTATTGAAAAGGGCTTCAGCGGCTTTTTCGGCTTCTTCAACCGTTTCTGCGAAGAGGATTCCTCCTGCTTTGCCTCTTCCAGCCACTAAAACTTGGGCTTTGATGACGAACGGCGGCTTCAGGTTCGCGGCTGCAGTCCGTGCTTCGGACGGGTTTGGGACCACATCGCCCCGTGGTGTCGGTATTCCGTAGGTTTTGAGTATGTTTTTTGCTTCATACTCGTACAGCTTCAAGATCGAGTTCGTCCTACTTTATGGTCTCGATGGTGACGTAGCTGCGGGTGTCTTCGATGCCGTCTATGGTGTAGAGGTGCTTGAGGATTTCATCCAAGTTATCTCGCTCCACGATGATGAGGCCGTCGACTTCTCCCGCGATTCTGAACGCTCGGGTGACTGCGAGTTCCTTGATTCGTTCGTATACGTGGATTCGTTTTACGGGTGAAACTTTGAGCAGAATGAACGCTGGAGCGGTGGAGACGCCGAGCGCGTTGAGCCCTTTTTCGGTGACGTCGATGAAGCCTCTTCCCGTGCGAATGTACCCAGCGGTCTTCAGCTTCCGAAGGTGCACGTTTAAAGCCTGCCTGCTTATAGCAAGTTGCTCTGACAATTCGTCTTGTTTAACTCGCAACGAATAATTCGTCGTGGATTTGCCCTTCAAATACAACGTCTTAAGGAGCTGGACTGACCGTTTCGTTAATGGTTCCACAGTCATCATCTCTGTGCTACTGTTTGTGAAATAAAACGTTTACAATTGTCCTGTTATTTAAGATTTTACCACAAAACGAATAAACTAACCTCACCAGTTAGATATGTCATAGGCTTATCTCCACATGTCCCCAAAATATGGATGGGCGATTAATGAAAAAACCCACATCAGACATCAACGAATTAGCAGTTAATTGAAAAACTTTGAACTCGAATGGTGAATCGTTCACCACAATCTATTTATTGTTAGAAAAATCACCTTAAGCCACACCGTAAAAAAGGAAACTAGGGAGAAGCGCAACATGCCAGATAGCAACGCAGTGCTCGTCGGAAATAAGCCCACCATGAACTACGTGCTTGCCTGCATAACACTATTCCATAGCGGCTCAAAAGAAGTCAATATCAAAGCACGTGGAAGATCCATAAGCCACGCAATTGACATCGCAGAAGTCGTTAGACGACGATTCCTACCCGACGTCAAGGTTAAAAAAGTAAGCATCGGAACAGACCAACTCCAAGCACGAGAAGAAAACGGACAACTCACCAACGTAAGCACTATAGAAATAACCCTGCAACGATAACAAACACACAACCCGAATAAAAAACACCTAACAGTCGCTCCCCACTTGTTTGCGGGAAAGGGCAACCAGAATGAAGACTGAACTATGTAGCTTCTGCCTCAAAAGCGGCATACTATGCCTAAAATGCTCAGCGAAAGTCAGAGCAGGAGAAATCACCGACTTAGACCTAAAAGTCGCACGCCTACTTCTGTCTCTCGAAGAAAAATACCCAGCCCTCCAAAACGTCTGCTTCTACAAAGCCGTCGACGTCAACAGAACCCTAGCCGTACTAGTCGGACACGGAGATGTTCCACGAATGCTCGGCTACGGCGGAAAAATCATAAGAGCAATAGGCGACGAAACAGGTAAATCAGTCCGTATCCTGGAACAAGGCGTTGACGACCGCAAATTTCTAGAAGACCTCTTCATACCTCTGAGCATACTCACCATAAACACGATCTGGCTGCCAGACGGCACCACAGAAACCAGAGTCATCCTCAAAAGAAAACGCGGACCACAACAAAACCTAGACCTGAACAGCCTAAAAGAAATCGCACGCCAAGTCCGCAAAATGTCCTTGCGCGTCGAATTCGCCGACTAGGAGAAAGAACCATTGAATTTAGACTCCATTGGCGATTGGAGTAGAACCCACCATACAGCAAACATAACTCCAGACATGGACGGCAAAGAAGTCACACTTTTCGGCTGGGTACAAGAAATACGCGATTTGGGCGGAATACGCTTCATCATACTGCAAGACAGAGAAGGCACACTGCAAGTCACCATCCCCAAGAAAAGAGTTACACCCGAAGTCTTATCGAAGTCTGATATCCTTCAGAAGCGGTACAGCATCGGCGTAAAAGGCACCGTGAAAAAAACCACGATGACGCCAAGAGGCATCGAAGTTGTACCGAACCAAATCAAGGTTCTCGGCGCAGCCACGGCTCAGTTACCCATTGACATCACCGGCAAAACACCTGCCAACATAGAAGCGCGTTTGGACGCAAGAGCGCTTGACCTGTGCCAGGAACAGAACATCGCAGCGTTCAAGGTGCAACATGTTGCTCTGGACGCGATTCGGAGTTTCCTCTTCGAAAAAGGTTTCTTGGAAGTTCACACACCGCGAATTATCGCTTCGGCAACTGAAGGTGGAGCAGCACTTTTCGCGGTGGATTATTTCGGTGAGAAAGCGTTTCTTGCGCAGAGCCCACAACTGTACAAAGAGCAGTTGGTGATGAGTCTCGAAAAAGTCTTCGAGGTTGGACCCTTTTTCAGGGCTGAAGAGTCGCATACTCGTCGGCACTTGAGCGAGTTCATTTCGGTGGACATCGAAGAGGCGTTTGCTGACGCTGAGGATGTTATGGCTCTTCTTGAACAGGTAATTCAGCACGTTTGCAGGACGGTTAAGGAGAAGTGCCCGAAAGAGCTGTCAGCTTTGAAGTACAAGTTTGAGGTTCCCGAGTTGCCGTTTAAGCGATTGACGTACGATGACATTCTCGGCGAACTAAAGAACAGTGGTGTTGAAGTTCCTTGGGGTGAAGACATACCAACCGAAGCGTTCCGAACTCTGGGCAAACTGCATCCAAGCTTCTATTTCATTACTGATTGGCCAACACATGCCAAAGCGTTTTACATTAAGCCGCGAGAAGATAAGCCTGAGTTGTGTGAGGGTTTTGATTTGATGTGGCGTTGGATTGAGCTGGTTTCTGGTGGAACGCGCATATCAGATAAAGAGCTTTTGATTAGTCGTTTGCAGGAGCAGGGATTGAATCCTGAAGCTTTCAAGCATCATCTTCAGGCTTTCGATTACGGCATGCCACCACACGCTGGTTGGGCGATTGGTTTGGAGAGGTTAACGATGATTTTGACTGGGAAGAAGAATATTCGCGAGGTTACTTTTTATCCGAGGGATAAGTTGCGTTTGACGCCGTAACGTGGCTGTAAGTTGTGTAATAGAAGTATTCTTTCAGAATGGATATATAGCGAGAAATGGCATAATTGTATGGAGTTGGAAGGAGAATGGTGAAAGAAGAAGCAGGTTTTGCTCTTCGTCTCAGTCGCGATGTTGGTTGCCGTTGTGGTTAATTTCTCGATGGCGGGTGCAAACGATTCGATTACAGTTTCTTCCCAGGACACAGGTGTTGTGCAGAAAGGTCGAGGAGACGCTTTCACGGTTACGATCACCTTCGAGAACACTGGAAGGGATCAAGGCAGCTGGACTGTGAACGTTGTTTTTGAAGGCAGTTCCTGGTCTTGGAAAGGAACTGCGAAAACGTTGACGCTTGACGGAAACGAAAAGAAAGACCTGGTTTGGAACGGAGCAGTTCCAGCAAACGCTGCCATGAATTCTGTCGCTAGACTTGTCGTGTACTATGATGACTCGTTTAAAGCACTTGACTGGTGGATTCGCGTAGTGCCAGCTTCGGAGTTAAACATCAAAACAAGCTGCGTAACGTAACTGTGGTGCGACAAGTTGCTCGGAACAGTCAATTGCCCTTTTTCAAATAGTTAGGGAAAGGCGGAACTCTAGTGCTCACGAAAAATCACATCCCCTTCGTCAAAAGGAAAAAGTCCTCCTGTCACACTTTCTTCTGCAGCTGTCTAAGAATGAAGTGCTTATTCGTCTGATTGTATGCGTAAGTTTATTGGGCGATTATTACTTTGTCGGCTTTTTTCCCGCTCATGTACTCGATGTCTATTCTTCCGATTTTCACTCTCTGAACCGACTGCGGCAACAATTGCTTCTTGACGAGTTCCTCAGGGTTATCGTCTAAAGATTCAACCATCAGCTTCAGCGCGTGTTCCTTCTCCACAATGTCGTCTACGAACGTCACTCGCCCCTTAAACTGTGTTGTAGCGTACAAGTGATCGCAGGCACCCTGAACGTATCCGCGGTCGACTAGTGCTTGTCCCCACACGCGATTGTTCGCATGAAGAATTTCGACTTTCTTGCCTTCCTTCGCACAGTGGAAGTACAGGCAGTTTTTTTCTTCGTCGTATCCGTGGCTGAGGGTTGCCAGATAGGGTTCGTTATCCATGCATAGTGCCACGGTCACGTATTTTGCCGCTTTCAGGATTCTTTTCATTTCGGTTGTGTCGGTGAGTTCTTTGTCTTTTCTTCGAATTCCAGTCATCGATTTCTCCTCATCACAACCATAGTATTGGCAACTTGCGCTATAATAATTCTGACTTCCGGAAAAAAGGGCAACTTAAAGTCCAATAGTTACACTGAATAAAGCAAAAAGTCACCATGCTTTTTAGCTGAAAATGTACTAAAAGCGTATAAACCCCTTTGTGCTCTACTTCACAACCTCGGCTTAAGGGGAGATAAGAATAGGCTGCGGTATCTTCGGCATAGTAAGCTTCGAAAACGAGCCCGTCTTTCCATATGTTTACTGGGGTCTCCGCGCCGAAAACCACCGAGGACACCAGTCTCACGGTTTTCTCACTTACAACAACGAGAAATTCTTCGTTCACAAAAGCCTCGACTTAGTGCCGAAGCTCAAGACCAGCGCCATCCAAGAATGGTTCGGACGCCTTCCTGGCTCCTTGGGCATCGGTAACGTCAGGTACACTACTTCTGGAAAGTGCGACGACCAGTCAATCGTGCAGGGCACACAGCCTATGACTGCAGAAGCCAACGGAATCAAAGTTGCAGTTTCCTTTAATGGCAACATCGTGAACACGCAACAACTGAAGCAGGAAATGGCGGGGCACTTTCCGAATTTCACATGCAGTTGCGACTCGGACCTTGTCTGCAATAAGCTGCTGCTTGAACTGACGAAGGGGAAAGACCTCGCATCCGCGGTAAAGGCGGTCATGCTAAGTTTAGACGGAGCGTTCTCAGTTGTAGGCATAACTGGAACAGGCGACTTCTTCGCCTTCAAAGACCCCCACGGCGTAAAGCCGCTTTGCGCGGGACACAGCCCAGATGGAGCAATCTACGCTTTTAGCTCAGAAACCGTCAGCCTAGACATCAACGGCTTAATCAGGGACTTCGAGCTTGAACCAGGCGAACTCGCAACCGTCACGAAAAACGGCGGTTTCAAACGTGAGCAACTCATCGAAAAACCCAGAAAAGCCTTCTGCGCGTTCGAATTCGCCTACTTCGCCAGACCAGACTCCCGCTTCGACGGCAAGTACGTTTACGAAATCCGCGAAGACTTCGGAAGAAACATCGTCCACGAATTTCCCGAAATCGTCAAAGACGCAGATATCATTCTGTCCGTGCCCGAAACTGGAGATGACTCCGCCATGGGCGTGCACGAAGCTTCAGGATTACGCTGGGAACGCGCCAGCCGCAGACACCGATACGTCACCGAACGCGCGTTCATTCTGTTGAACGACGAGCGTTTCTCAACAATCGACCGCAAAGTGAACATTCTCGGCTCCAAAGTCGCAGGAAAACGCGTCATAATAACCGAAGACAGCATCGTCCGCGGAGACACCACCAAAGTTATAATAGAGAAACTCCGCAAGGCAGGCGCCAAGAAAGTCTACATGTTCGTCACGTTCCCACGAATCATCGGACCGTGCTTCTACGGCATCGACATGTCCAGCTACGGGCAACTCATCGGCTCAAGACATAGCACCGAAGAAATCGCCAAAATCATAGGTGCCGACCAAGTGTGCTACCAATCCATAGAGGGCTTAGTCCGAGCCACAGGCGAAACCCACGATGAACTCTGCATGGCATGCATCACAGGCAAGTACCCCACGCCACTAGCGCAGAAAATGGCGGACGAAATGAAGACAAGATTCTTCAACGGGTACACGGAGAAAGGAAGAATCTACGAACCAGACGAAGCCTGCCTCCTCTCCAGCGGCAAAAACAAATTAAGCCTCACCACTCATTTTCTCTAATCAAAGAGGGTTGTTCATGCAGAAAGTAGGCGTACTCGTCGTCTGTTACGGGGCAAGAGAAACTGCCATGGTTGATGCTTTCGTCTCGAACCCAAAACTACAAAATGAACCTATACATCGCGGACAAACAACGCAACCCCTTCAACATCGAGAAAGCCGCCAAACACGTCGTCATTCCTGACTTGGGCATAAAAGAAATCTGCAAATTCGCGGAAGCCAACAAGGATGAAATAGACTTCGCTTTGGTAGGACCAGAGAAGCCGATAATTGATGGAGTCCGCGACTTGTTAGAGCAGCAAACCGGAATTCCCGTGATTTGCCCAAAAAAAGACTACGCTATCGAAGCCAGCAAAGTCCAACAGCGCCAACTTTTCCAGGAAATCGTTCCCGACGCGAACCCGCGTTTTAAGGTTTTCCACCCAGAAGACTACGGAACTTCAGGCGACGTCAAGCAAGACGTCTATAAGTGGCTCAGGGAACTCGACAACCAAGCCGTCGTCAAGCCTGACAAGCCAACAGCTGGCAAGGGCGTTGGCGTCTGGGGTGACCACTTCACTACCAAAGAACAGCTCTTTGAGCATTTCATGTCCAACTTTCAGTATGGCACCGTTATCATCGAAGAAAAAATCGATGGTGAAGAATCCAGCTTCATGGCTTTCTGCGACGGCAAACACCTCGCGCCGCTACCTGACACACGAGACCACAAACGCGCCTTCGACGACGACAAGGGACCGAACACTGGTGGCATGGGCAGCTACAAAAACAAAATTGACCAGTTACCTTTCATGATGAAGGCGGACCGTGAAAACGAGCTTGCCATAGCGAAAAAAATCTTCAAGGAATGGACGGCGAAAATGCCCGACCCTTCCGCGGTGCGTGGAGTACCATTGTACTTGGCGTTCATGCACACACGCGGCGGACCTAAGATTCTGGAGAACAACAGTCGCCCTGGAGACCCAGAGATAATAAACATCCTGCCCGTGTTGAAAGACGATTTTGTTGATATCTGTTTTAGGATGATTGATGGCACGCTTAGCCGCGTTGAGGTTCAAAAGGTGGCGACGGTGCTTGACATATAAGGTTCCTCCAAACTATGGCGGATTCGCTGATGCTTTCCCCACCAAGGTGAACAGAGCCGAGATTGATACGCCTGTTGACCTTTCTGCGGCTTACGCGTTAGCCAGCAAGTACGGCAACAGGATTCGAGTGTACCCTGGCTCCATGGAAATACGAAATAATGCGACTTACGGGTTGAAGTCCCGAGTTGTCGGCATCTTGGGGGTCGGCGATACTGTTGAGGAGGCGAGGAAAATCTCCCTGGAAGGCATCGATGCGATTAAAGGAGGAGCGCTGTGGAACAGAACTGACATAGCATCAAAGCAGCACATCGCCAAATGCGTAAGCCACATGAAGCAGCTGAGGCGCAACCCGTGAAACGCCTATTCATCTCCGACTGCGAGGGACCCATAAGCAAGAACGACAACGCGTTCGAGGCAACAGCGCATTTCGTTCCAAACGGCGACAGGCTATTCGCCCTCATAAGCAAGTACGACGACGTGCTGGCAGATGTTGTCAAGAAGCCGGGATACAATGCTGGCGACACGTTGAAGTTGATTTTGCCTTTCCTCAAGGCGTATGGCGTCACCGACAAGGGTTTACGTGAGTTTCTCGGCTGAAAATCTCCTGTTAATCGCGGGCAGCAGGGGAACGTTGAAACACGTCAAGAACCTGATGGACTCATTCATCGTAAGCACGAGTTATGAACACTACATTAAGGCACTGTGCGACGAGCTGGGTTTTCCTTTCGAGAACACGTATTGCACTCGCCTCAACCTCGACAAGTACCAGTTTCCGGAACGCGAGAGATTCACAGTTGAAGGAGTTTGCGACCGAAATCGCCGAGATGCCAATGATTACGATACCGTCCTCTGCGAAATCGTTGGAAGATTTTTCAGAGCAAGACCAAGAAACATTAATGCAGCTTGACAGCATATTTTGGGAAAAGATCAGCAGAATGGGCGCTGGCATAGTTTTCCGGGTCGTGAAACCGATTGGTGGACGCCAGAAAGCGGAAGCCATCAAGGACGCGGCACAAAAAGACGGGTGTTAAGTTGTCGGATGTCTTGTACGTTGGCGACAGCATCACTGACGTGGAAGCGTTCAAGCTTGTCAGGGAAAACGGTGGTTTAACGGTTTCTTTTAATGGAAACGAGTATGCAGTAAGAAACGCTGAGGTGGCGGTGCTGTCCGAGAACAATATGGTAACGGCTGTCATCGCCGAATTGTTCTGCAAACTTGAGAAACAAGATGTCTTGCAAGTGTTGGAAAATTGGAGTCACGAAACTCTCAAGCAAACGTCAATTGAGCAAGTCGGTTCTTGAAAAATTGTTCACGTTGTATCCTGACCAAGCTGCCCAAGGTTCAAATAGTAACACCTCAAAATATGGAAACGCTGGTTCGCGAGAGCAGCGCGTTCAGGAAGAAAGTAAGGGGTGAAGCTGTGGGGAGACTCGGATAGAATGGTTAAAGCCGAAATCGAGGATACGTACGCTGAGGCTTTTGAGGGGGTTTATTGCCGAGTAATCGTCACGGCTGACGACAGGAAAACCGTTCGCGAAGCGGCTAGCGACTCAGCCAGTACTCCGTCAGTGGTCATTGGAAGGGTTGAAGGCGGTGTTGAGAAATGGCTCAGCCGAAAAGAAACCCCCGACCGGCGGGAAGGCGCGTTGCTTCAGGTCTGGGGGCAAATCAACCCGAAGAAATCCTTCGCTGAATCGTTGAAGAAGTTTGAAGCCGAACTTTCGTATCGAATCCGCCAAGATATTCTTGTTAAGCCTTTCACCGCGGTTTATGATGCCTTGCCGAATGCTGAGGGGAAATTGGACATGATGACTCGCGTTGGGCACTGCGGCGATGACTATGAATGGGTTGAAAAGCGGAATGGGCGAGAGGTCATCGTCGTGCCCTTGATGGTGCCCGACTTTGTCATTGAGCGTCATCTGGGATATGCGCGTGGAGTAATGGGCGCCAACTTCTGGTTTATGTGCAAAACAAAGGCATCGCTGAAAAAAGCGGGGGAGAAAACGCTGGAAGCTATTCACACGGTGAAAGGCGTGGTGACTCCTTTCGACGTCTGCTCGGCTGGCTCCAAGCCTGAAACTCATTATCCTCAAATTGGTCCGACGACAAATCACCAGTACTGCCCGTCACTCAGAAAGACGCTAGGAAAGGACTCTTTGGTTCCCGAAGGCGTCCGTTATATCCCAGAGATAGTCATCAACGGAATCTCCCTCGAAGCCGTTAAAGAAGCCATGAAGGCAGGAATCGAAGCAGCATCAAAAGTGGACGGCGTTTTGCGCATATCCGCTGGAAACTACGGCGGAAAACTCGGCGAATACAAGATTAAACTACAGGAGCTGATGACATGACAAGTTTCGACGTCGTCGGCTTCGGAGCCCTAAACGTGGACAAACTCTTCAAAGTCAACCGCATTGCAGCCGCAGAAGAGGAAAGCTTCATCCGAGCCCACAGCGAATCTTGCGGCGGTTCAGCAGCAAACACCATCGTCGGGTTGGCGAGACTGGGCTGCAAAGTGGGCTTTGTCGGCAAAGTCGCCAATGACAGAGAAGGCGCGTTGCTGCTCGAAGACTTCTGCACGGAACGGGTTGACACCTCTGGGGTGACCTTTGTAAAGCAGGGTGAAAGCGGCAAGATTATGGGTTTCGTGGACGAGCAAGGCGAACGCACCTTGTACATTGATTCTGGCGTCAACGACACGATTACGTTCGATGAGGTCAAACCGGATTATGTCTCACAGACACGATTTCTGCATTTGACTTCTTTCGTCGGAGAGAAATCTTTCCAGACTCAAAAAGAACTTTTGAAGAATCTTCCTAAAACCGTCAAAGTCAGCTTTGACCCTGGCGCGCTGTACGCGAGGAAAGGTTTAGCACAGCTTGAGCCGATTATCAAAAGAAGTCACGTTGTAATGCCGAACAGCAAGGAACTCAACCTCATCACTGGCGAAGCTGATTATTGCAGAGGTGCCGATTTCCTGATAGGTTTAGGCGTTCGAATAGTAGCGGTCAAACTCGGCGCCGACGGCTGCTACGTGACAGATGGACGGGAGCGGCACCTAATTGAGGCTTTCAAAGTTAAGACGGTGGACACGACGGGTGCTGGGGATGCTTTCTGCGCTGGTTTCCTCTACGGCTTGCTAAAAGAAAAGACCCTCCAAGAATGCGGTAGGTTGGGCAACTTCGTGGCTTCAAGATGCGTGATGAGAATGGGCGCGAGGGCAGGTCTCCCTTACGCTAAAGACTTAGCGCTTCTTAATTAAGTGGTCAATCACGCTTTCGAAAATCAGTTTTCCGTCGCCGTACTGCGACATCTGCTCCTGCCTTGTCCAGTCGGGTTCCTGCCACCAGCACAATGCTCTTTCGGGATGCGGCATTAAGCCGAAGATTGTGCCTTCTCTGTTGCAGATTCCGGCGATGTCGTGGAAGGAGCCGTTTGGATTCGTCGGGTAAGCGCCTTCTGCGTACTCGCCGTTTTTGTGGCAGTAACGGAAAACTAGCATGTCTTCTTCGATTAGCCTTTCCAGAAGTTTCTGCTCTTTCTCTTTCGCGAAAAAGAACCGTCCCTCCGAGTGAGCTACAGGTATCTTGAGCACTCTCCCCTCAGGAATGTTGTTCGTGAACAAGCATTTGCCCCTGTTTTCTTGTTTCAGGTAAACCCAGCGGCAGTTGTAGCCCTGAGGAATGTTCGCGGCAAGCGTTGCTTCAGGAAAAGCGCTGGCGCCGTCGAAGCCTGGCAGCAAACCGTACTCCACAAGCACTTGGAAGCCGTTGCAGATGCCGAGAATCAGCCTGTCGTCTTCAACAAATGCTTTCAGTTCCCTGCCCAGCTTCGCCTTGAGCCACTGAGCCCAAATCACTCCAGCCCTCACGTAGTCACCGAAGGAGAAGCCGCCTGGAAAAACCAGAACCTGATAATCCATGAGGTTTCCTCGCTTGAGCAACTCGTTCAGGTGCAATGTTTCCGCTTGGACGCCGAGTTCTTGGAAGGCGCGTTGCGCTTCTGAGTCGCAGTTGGTTCCGCCTACGCGTAGGACGCAGACTTTGATGTCTTCCAGTTTCATGCTTGGTTCACTCCACTGCTTAAGGTTTGTTTCCAGCTTCTGCGCAGCTCAGCTAACGACGCTTCGATTGCTACGGCTCGGTTCAAGCCTTGAACTGTAAGTTCAGCATTCTTGGATACTCTTCCTATTTCAGCGCAAACAACTCCCTTCATCAAAGCTTCAAACTCGTCTTTCGCCTTAGCTGGGATTTCAACGAGAAAACGGCTGTTCGACTCTGAGAATAGGACGAAATCGTCACGGTCAACCGCTTTCTTCGGCACTTTCCCCAAGTCCATTTCGACTCCGAAGCCGCCAGCCAGAGCCATCTCCGCCGCAGCCACAGCCAAACCGCCCTCGGAGAGGTCGTGGCAAGCTTTGACCAAGCCTAAGTCGATTGCTTTGGTAATTTTCTTGAATGTTTTTCTGGCTTTCGAACCATGAACTATGGGAACTTTTTTGCCGATATGCCCTATCAGCTTGTAGTATTCTGAGCCGCCAAGCTCATTGAAGGTTTCTCCAACGATGTAAATCGCGTCGCTGGGCGTCTTGGTTTCCATCGAAACTATCGAGCGAATATCGGGCACGATACCCAGCGCCGTGATGAGCAGGGTCGGTGTTACTGGACCCAATGGTGACTCGTTGTACAAGCTGTCTTTGCCCGAAATGAACGGCGCCTCAAAAGCCGTGGCGAAATCGTAACACGCTTCGCATGCCCTGACGAGCGAGCCTAATCGCTCTGGTTTCTCGGGGTTGCCCCACGTGAAATTATCCAACAACGCGATGCGGCGCCCGCCCACAGCAACGTTGTTCCTCATGGCTTCGTCTATGGCTGACGCTGCCATCCAGTAGGCGTCGATTTTTCCGTAGTTCGGGTTCATCCCGCACGAAATCGCCAAGCCCTTCCATGAGTCTTCGAGGGGTTTAATGACGGCAGCGTCGTTTGGTCCTGCGTACTTGCCCTGAAGCGGTTTCAACGCGGTGTTGCCCTTGACTTCGTGGTCGTAAGTGCGTATGACGCTTTCTTTGCTGGCAATGTTAGGCGCAGCCAATACTTGAAGGAGTGTTTGCGTAAGATTCTGAGGCTGAGGAAAAACTGGTTCTTCGAAACTTGCCTTCTCGAATGTTGCTGTCTTGGCGCTTTCTGGCGACGTGAAAAGGAACTCCATGTCTAACCTGGCTACTGTTTCACCTTGATAGCGAAGCACAAGGCAATTGTCTTGTGTGAGTTTTCCGACGACTGTGGCCGCGACATCTTCTTTCTCGAAGACTTCCAAAACCTTCGCCAGATTCTCAGGTGACAACGTTAAAAGCATCCGTTCCTGGCTTTCCGAGATGTATATTTCCCACGGCGCCAAACCAGAATACTTCAACGGCACCTTGTCCAGCTCAACTATTGCGCCGCAACAGAATCTTTTCGCGGTTTCTCCAACAGCTGACGACAATCCGCCGCCTCCCAAGTCAGTAATCGCAGAGCCCAATGCACGGTCTCTGATCTCGATTACGGCGCGTTTCAGCTTTTCCTCCTCGATGGGGTCGGCGATTTGCACGGCTGGCCTCGAAATTTCCTCCGACTTCTCCGTAAGCTCAGCGCTGGCGAAGGTTACGCCATGGATTCCGTCGCGTCCTGTTTTTCCACCAGCCAGCAGAATCAGGTGACCCGGTTTGGCGTCTTTTCTAAACGTCTTTAGCGGTAGGAGTCCGATGCAACCGCAGTAAACCGTGACGTTTCCCGTGTAGCTCTCATCGAAATAGATGGCGCCGTTCACGGTAGGGATGCCCATGTTATTGCCGTAGGCGCTGATGCCCGCGGTGACGCCCATGTAAACGTATTTTGGATGCTTAACGCCCGCTGGAAGTTTCGCGTAATCGTAATTTAAGGGTCCGAAACCCAAAACATCGGTGCACGCGATTGGGTCTGCCCAGACTCCGAGGATGTCGCGGATTACTCCGCCAACGCCTGTGGCTGCGCCTCCGAAAGGCTCAACAGCAGAAGGGTGGTTATGGGTTTCAACTTTGGCTGCGATGCCGTAGCCCTTGTCAAAAGTGACTATGCCCGCGTTGTCTTCGAAGACGCTGAAGCACCAGTGTGGGTTGATTTCTTTTGTCGCCTTGGCTATGTAGGTCTTGAAGAGGCTGTCGATTGTGCGGTTCCCGACGCGAATTTTTCCCTTGAACGTCTTGTGGTAGCAGTGTTCGGACCATGTTTGCGCGATTGTCTGCATTTCAACGTCGGTTGGGTCGCGTTTCTGGCGTTTGAAGTAGGCTTGAACAGTTTTCATCTCTGGCAGGTTCAAGCATAAGCCAAGCTCATCGCTTATCTCCAGGAGTTGTGCGTCAGAAGCTTCTTGCGTGTTTACTTTGAGGAGGGAAGAAACATTTTTTGAGCGAATGTAGAGGTCGGCGGCTTTCATCGTTGCTCCTCAATGGCGATTTTGTAATTGTCCTTCGTCGGGTTTGCCAGAAGCCTCTTGCTCATGTCTTCTGCCTTAGCTCGGGCTTCTTTAGGTGACTGCGCTTCGAGAATAATATTATAGACTTTGCTGACGTTGACTGAATCGACTGTGTAGCCGAGTTCTTTCAGCAGGCGTGATATGGTTTCGCCTTCGGGGTCGCTATGTCCCGGTTTGAGGGCAACTTCGACTTTCGCTCGGTATTTCATGCGTGTAAATGCCTGTGTTGGGGATTTAAACGCTTTCGTCAGCAACAGTACAAAAAATTATGCTAGGATTAGTCTCTTACCTTTGTGTTGAATCTCGATTTTCTGCGTGTGGGTCACTTTTCCTATCAACTCGGGGGTGGTACCTGTTTTCTCGAGGATGCTCAACGCTTTTTCTGTATCTTTCTTATCCACGATTATGGCGAAGCCCCATCCCATATTGAAGGTGCGGAACATCTCTTCATCTGTTATCGTCAATCCCATGTTCCTTCGCGGTTTCCTGGATTACACGAAATATGGGTTGCGGTTTGAAATTGTCGAACTTGAAACCTATTTCTGGAGAGAACCGGTTGAGGTTATTGAATTTAAGGTAACCGTCGCCTGTCACATGAACGGCTGCTTTAACGGTTATGTTCTCGGCAGTTTTAAGGAGGGGTTTCACGTAGATTTTTGTGGGCTCCAACGTTTCGAGCACAAGTTCCTTATTTAATCCGTCTACTCGGGCGTGTGAGTCATGTTTTCCACCCCATTCTTTGAACAGGATTCTTCTGGCCAGTGTTATTCCGTTGCTGTGCAAGCCTGAACTAGGCAAGCCTATTATCGGATCGTCAGGCTTGATGTTTTTTCCCAGTGATTATTCTTTCTTTGGCGACATGACCTACGGATGCGACAACCATGTCGAAGCCTGCACCATCTGTTTTGCCCTTTATGATTTCCGCTACGTCGCCGATTTCTCCGCTCGTAACTGGGCATTCGGCTTCTTTGGCACCTTCGGCGATGCCTGTCAGCCATTGCCTTACCAGATCGGGATTGCTTGCTTGGGCGTGGATGTTGTCTGATATGGCGAGCGGCGTAGCGCCTGAACGTATGACATCGTTCACGGCCATGGCTACAGCGTCAATGCCGATGGTGTCATATTTGTTAGCGAGCTGGGCGAGGAGCACTTTTGTGCCGACACCCTCGATAACAAGATCCAAGTACGCGTTTTCGTTTAGTTGGAATATGTTGCCATAGGGTAAGTGCATTACCTGCCCATAATGACTGTGCTGGTACGTTTCTTCCAGAAGTTTAAGTGCTTTCTTGGATTCAGCTCGTTGTTCTCGGTTTACGCCAGCATCCGTGTATGTGTAGTTTTTGGGCATAGCGGTTTTTTCTCCTTTCCCTCGTGTTCAGTTGGGGTTTGTTGTTGATAACGATTTTGTTACGGTTTGATTCGAGTTACCGGGTTTTGCCTAATCGAGAGCAAAGTGAGTTGAAGAAGAAAAATAATCAAGCAAAAACAACCCAGAAACAACCGCCATTTTTTCTTCAACGAAAACAATATTGCATTTGTCGCTATGATTGCAGAGTTTTCTTGTGGAGGGTTCAGCCTATTTCTTCTTTAGAAGTTCTTTTCGCCTAGCCTTCGTTCTTTGATTAGACAGCGCCCACACACCAATTGTTACCACGAGAGCCACGACAACCACTATTGCGATAATAACTGGCAATGAGAAATAGTGGTTCAGGCGGAGAGGAGCCAGGACTTGTGCTATCCCAAGCGTTCGTCCCCCTGAGCTTCCAACTGATTGAGGTCGTGTAGGCTGGAGTCTGATAGTCGGCGCGGTCTTCAAGTTGGACGAGCATTCCAGTTCGCTTATCAAAATAGGCATCTGAATGCACTGTCCTAATGGCTTGCGTTTCATTCTGCTGTTCCACAGTCTGTATCTCCAACCTGTTTGTCTCCCTCGTGTAGTTCGTGTAAGTCCACCTGACCGTCTCGTTAAAAGTGCTCCGTGGACCAAAATGCGGGTGTATTGAATCTTCCAACGTTAGGTTAGCGGAAACAATCGGCCAGAATGGACCAGTATTTCCAGTTGTCTCAAGGTTCACATTGCCCTCACCGGTCTGGTCGGTTCCGTTCTTGAAATGCCAAAACCAAGTGTATCCGACTTCAGGGTTCGACACGTTTAGGATGGTTATTTTGAAGTAGTCGGACGCTGCGGCATTAATGACTTCTTCAGGGACTTCCGCGAGAGGAGCGCCCGACGAGTAAGAACCCGTCACGGTGTAAGTGAACTCATCGCCAACCTTTACTCCTGCGACGATGTCTTGAGCTAATGCTGATTGCACTGCTCCGAAGAGTAAGAGAGCTACTAAAGAGATGATTACTGCGTACAGTCTAGGGTTCATGGAGGGTCAAGGTTGATATTCGCTTCTTATTTTTATTGGTTACGGAAGAACCACACGCTCTGTGGAGATTCACGGTTAACCTGGCTACGCATAGCAAACGGCAGTTGTTTGCTTATTCTTTTTTGTTGGACCTTTTTCTAATGTAGAGCAGCCCAGCCAGCATAGCAATTACCAGAGCGACTACAAGTGCTGCTATAATCACCTGCGGCGTCAGGTCTTGGTTGTTCTTGGCACCAGTCCAAGCGTTCTGTGAAACAAGTTCCCATATGACAGCAAAAGCCATGTCTGGGTTGTGATACGTGTGGGTGTCTTCCAGTTGAACAAGCGCGCCTGTTTGCCTGTCAAAATATGTGCTGACGTGTTCCGTATAAGTGGCACCTGGTATGTCGCTTTCCTCGTTGAAAAACTCCAGGTCCAAGTGGTTTGTTTCCCTTTTGTAGCCCACGTAATCCCACATGACCGTCTCGTTGATGGTGCTCTGGTCCTGATCAAAATTGTGGTGGACGCGATCTTTCTCCCCGAGGTTGCTGCCGATTATTGCCCAGAATCCGCCTTGATATTCCGTGGTTTCGGTGTTCACGCTGCCGTCGGTTTCGATGTCTGTTCCGTTTCTATAATGCCACTCGGTGTGGGTTGATACGTTTGCGCCCGAGACTGAGGTAACGGTGACTTTGTAATAGTCTGTCAGGTTAATGTCTGCAAGTCCACTGGGCATGACAGCGTTTGAGTCGTTCGATGCCCATCTACTTTTTAGGCTGTAAACGAATTCGTTTCCAACAATCACGCCTGGCGATTTGTTTTGGGCAAGTGCAGCTTGAACTGGTGCGGTACACAAAACGGCTATTAAGAAAATCGTTTGAGACAATCTTGTTTTCATCAATGTCAAAATGAGTTCTTAGCCCTTACGAGTTTTTATCAGTTACGGGTGTGTCGGGTCTCAGTTGCTATCAAAAAGGATAACCGTTACCTGAAGCGCAACAACAATCATGAAACTAAACAAAACTTATCTAGCTGGGAAGATTCCATAACTGTAATCTACGAGCCACAGTAAGTAAGCGATATCTAGCCAAATCTTCGTTTGAAGGAAAAGCGGTCGTAGTCTAGTTTGGTAGGACATCAGCTTCCCAAGCTGACGACCCGGGTTCAAATCCCGGCGACCGCACCTCTCCTAATGTCGTGTTTACACGGGTCTCATTTGCGTTTTCTGAACAGAGTAGCGCGTATGTGAGAATTGTTTAAGTTCTGATGAGCCGTATATTGCTTGATGTCGCAAGCGGGAAAACCGGGTAGACCTCGCGAGTGGGTCTTGAACGAAGAAATAATTGATGTACATAGACTAGCGGCTCAGCTGAAAACAGAGAATCCCCAAATGCACTGGTCGCAAATAGAAGAAATGCTGAAAAAACAATTAGAATCGCAGGAGAGGAAAAGCCTCCTATCGAAGATAGACAAGATTATTGGTTTAATGAAACAGGTTATTCCAACACCAGGGCGATGCATCTGCGGACACAGGGTCTATTCATATACTTACAATAAAGTAGAGAATGAAAGGGAGCATTACTGGGAGGTCTTCGCCAGATGCGTGAATCCAGACTGTCGTTACATGCGAAGATATTTGCCCGATACAACCTACAAGTGGTCAAGACCCGCATCCATAATTAGAGAGCTTGCAAAAATACCAACTTTCTACGAGATGGACGGGCAACAAGTGGAAGATCCAAAAAGGTAATTGTGTACTATACTATTGAGAGTCATCTCAACTTCTTCAGAGTTACTTTTTGCGTTTTTGCTTTTGTGCGCGAATTGTACTTTAACTACGGTTATGAGTCCGCTGAACGTTGCCAAAGACCATAATCACACAACCAGTGAAGGCCATGTTCCATTGTAGGGGCAAAAACAATACATGCACTATCTTTCGCAGTCCCTGGATAAAAAGACTTTAATGCAGATTCCATACAAACAGACTAACAGGTATAAAAATGAGCATGGAACAAGGAAAATCACTCGCAAGCATAGGCGCTTTGCTGCTCGTCATCGGCACATTCGTACCATTCCTAGGCATAGTTGGCTTAATCCTTATGATGATAGGCCTGAAGAGCTTAGCTGACTATTACAAAGAAAGAGGCATATTCGATAACGCACTGTATGGCATTATCTTCGGCATAGTTGGAGCTGCTGCCGCCGCATTCTTAATAATCGCAGTCGTTTTCGGAGGGTCCTTCCTCGGATTCGCATTTGGACCCGGAGGAGACATCACCGGAAACCTCGTCGCATTCTTTGGCGGCATACTAATCGCCCTGATCGTCGCCTTCATTTTTTACGTACTGATGGCAGTGTACCTTCGAAAAGCATTTGATGCCCTCGCTGACAAGACCGGCAATGGCATGTTTAAAACCGCTGGGCTCCTATTGCTGATAGGCGCGATCCTCACAATAGTACTCATCGGTTTGATACTGATCTTCGTGGCGTGGATCCTTCTGACAGTAGCTTTCTTCTCGATGCCAAGCTCTCCGCCTCCTCCGCCAGCACAAGCTGCCTCTGCATAATCGCACAGTCTCCTATCTTTTTTCTCCTTTTTGTGTAAGATATAGGCCGTCTCTCATTCGGTTTCGAGAATTTTGAGATTTTGGTCCCCTTTGGTTCTCGGTTTGTAATTGTTTGCCTATTTTCGTTGTTTTTGTCCAGAGTGCATTCGTTGAAGTTGATGAAGTTGCTTTTGAAGACAGATTCATTCAGCTTCAAGCAATGTTTAATTGGTTACAGAGTCTATACATATGCATCTGAAAACCATGCGACTCGGAGTTGCTCTTGCTTTTCTGCTATTTCTTCAAGTTTTCATAGGTGTTAGCCTGTCTTACAACGCCAAGGCAGTTGAGGTTCCAGACGTTTTTTTGGGCGTAGATATGGCTTACGGGGACTCTGTTGCGGAGGCTAAAAGGCTAGTCGACGAGGTCAGTCCCTACACCAACCTCTTCATCTTGGGATGCAAAGGTATCACCTACAACACAATACGCCTAAACGAAACCTGCCAATACATATTCGACAAGGGCTTGAACTTCATAGTCTACAGGGACACATCATTGGGACGCAACTCCACATGGGCTGAAATGGCCAAGAAAACCTGGGGAGACCGGTTCTTGGGATACTACGCTTTCGACGAAATCGGAGGATGGCAGATAGACATGCACGAGTGGAGAATGGTAATGGAGGCCCCGGCGAACTACTCGGACGCCGCGACCCGTTTCGTCAGCACGGAAAAGGGATATCTAGACAGGTTCGCAAGATATCGTAATACAACTCAGTTCAACCTGTACACTTCAGACTACGCGCTTTACTGGTTCGACTATGAAGCTGGGTACGACACGGTCTTCGCGGAATTCGGCTGGAACTACAGCAGACAGCTCAACGTAGCACAATGCCGAGGTGCTGCAAACATGCATGGCAAAGATTGGGGCGCCGTAATCACATGGACTTACACGCAGGCATCCCTACCTTGAATCAGGCCCAGAGCTCTACAAAGACTTGGTTTTAGCCTACGAGAACGGTGCAAAATATATCATTCTTTTCGACGCCAACGAAGGCTGGACCCAAAGCGTTCTGAGAACAGGAACATTTTGACGCGCTGAAACAATTTTGGGAGTACGCAAAGGAAAACCCGAGACAAAACACACAAACTAGCGACAGAGTTGCGTATGTTCTGCCGAAAGACTACGGTTACGGGTTCCGCGGACCAGACGACAAGATTTGGGGTTTCTGGGAAGCAGACAACATCACGAGCAAAGTCTGCGCCAATCTCAACTATCTACTCACAAAGTATGACCAAAAGTTAGATATAATTTATGATTACAACTTGCTTCCTGGCAATACATACGGATACAGTGAACTCTTCTATTGGAATGACTCCAGTCTGCCCCAACTTTCAAAGCCACCGACTTCGCCTTCAATTTCTCCAGAGCCTTCGCGTTTCCCAACTCAAACGGCGACCCCCGTTATCATCGAAAACCCGCAACCACCCATGGACTACGTTCCCGTAGTAGCCATTGGGGCAGTCTTAGCGGTTGTTGCTGTGCCTGCGTACTTGCTTAGAAAACGGGAATACAACATCACATTCGCTTCGAGTGGAATTGGCCGGGACTACGCCGGCTCTGTATTTGTAGTCGACGGAGAAAACCACGACAAGTACGGTGCATCATTCTGGTGGGACTCAGGCTCAAGACACACATACGAATTCAAACCCAAAATAGAAGTCAGCCGAAGTAAACAATACGTCAAATCCTACGTCTTGGTCTCCACGACTGGAATGGAATCTAACAAGTATGGTTCCATGATTGCTTCGAGGTCGACCAGTGTGACAGGAAACTACAGACCTGTATTCGAGGTTTTCCGGCACTCGTAGGATTGAAAATGTTTAACGCACTGCTTCATTATGAGTAATGCTTTTTTCTCCTTTGCCACAAACAAACAATGGCCAAAACGGTTCCCGCCGAAAGCAACGACACTCTCACAAAGGGATACAAAAACTCAAAACTACCCCCTTGAGCAGCTTCCAGTGCTATTGTCGGAGTATTGTGAGTGATTGCTTCAACGTTCAAGTTCTTGAAAGCGATAATTTGACCTGTTTGGTACGTCATAAATACCCCAAGCGCACTCAGGTCTTGACTACTCTTACTTTGCGACATGCTATCAAGCCGCGTTCCGTTCTCGTCGCGGACTTCAACTGCTAGGTAATTCCTCGACACCTTTGCGATAGCCTTGTACCAAGTTTCTTTAGCTGCAACGTTTGACGCGTTGATGAACACTGCTCTGCTTTCATCAAGGCTTTGGTTGATTTGAGACAAGTCGTCGCCATTTAGGCTTTTCACGCTTGCCGTGTAATTATCCTGTACGTTTTGCTTCAGTATGAAACCGAAATGACTATTCAGTCGCTCAGCGCCCGGAATCATGATTACTTCTTCAGGCACCACAATTGTGACTATTACCCTACTTCTTGGCAGTCGGTAAGTTCTGGGGTGCGCAGGTATCGTGATAATAGTGTCTTCGGGCGCTATTTCATTCCCGTCGCTCAGGACCATGAAATCTCCGCTCAGTACGATATCCGTTCCGGTCAAGTTACTCTTGAGGAACTCTTTGGAGCCTTTATTGAGCAGAGTCAGATACCAAGGAGAATATTGCTGATACTGCATTTCGCTGACTTGCATGCCTGAGATTTCGCTGGATAATTCTGCGATTAATGGCTGTTGAGCGCCGATGAAAACAGTAATAGCGTCACTATCTGAGCCTGAAAGGTTGAAGGACCCGCTCCAACTCGTTTTCATAATATACGTTCCAGGTAATGTTACGTTCCAAGACTTGGTGTAGTTGCCAAACTCGTCGGTCTCCATCTTAAAAGCTGTGGGTTCATAGTTTGGCTGATTGACGTAGAGCGCTACCGTTTGGTTTGGTAAAGCTGGGGAAATGGAACCTGAAACGTTTACAATGCGGACGCCGTCACGGGCTTCGGAGTATCCTGCAGCTAACTTGATTGAGATAGTAGACGACTGCATAGGGCTATCCAAGCTTGACGAAACCTGAGCAGGCGAGTTTTTCTCGCAGTTTGTTAAGGGGATAATCTGAGGTTCGGTGCTGGCGATGAGTTTGGGTTGGTTGCCGACGGTCCAGTCTGATAGAGAGGTGCATTCAGCAACCCAATACGTTTTGTTATTGTACTCAATGCCCGCAGGAGACGCCCACCAAGAATGGGAAACGGGCATTTGTTTGAGGCTGACTCCGATGTTCATGTGTGAGGGGCTTATGCCATTATACAAAAGCAGCACGATGTCCAGTCCACCAGCTTTCATTAGTGACGCTGCAAGGATTGACAGGCCGTCACAGTCTGCTTGATTACTAACGAGTGTTTCAACAGGATATTTGGCGTTGCTTTTGACGTAGGTGATTTCGCGCACAACCATCAGTACTGCGTTCGCAAATTGCTCGTCGTTGTAGGGATTTTCGCGAGTGATGGCGCGGATGTTTTCGGCTATTGATTGGACAGCGCTTGGTGTGACAAACTTCACGTAATCCAACTGACTATTTATAGAGTGGCTTTTTCCAGCATAATAGTCTCTCACCGAGTGCGACAAAGACACAAACAGAGTATGATCAGCCGGATAGTAGCCATTCTGAACAGTAAACGTGTAAGAAGACTCGAAGTTACTTGTGTCCTCAGAGACCTGACCGCAAGAACCTTGATTCAAAGCGAAAGCCCAAGATAAACCGACTACGAGAATGATTAACAATGTGACAAAAGTTTTTTTGGCCATTGGTCATCAAGCGCGCGCTTAATTCGTTCTATGGAAAAGAAAAGCATTGTGAATTTCAAATATTGTTTCTCTACTATTCCAACTGAGTCTTCGTTTCAACTGTAACATATGCCTCTCAGCGAGCGCTCATTTCTTGCGATAATAAGACCGAAGATAGAAATCGTTCACACCACAAATATTCAACAAAATAGTGCAGCGATTTTGATCTCAGCTTCTGCTTGACTACAGTTCTCAGGAGTTCCTACACCTACGTTTTTTGTGTCCGCCCGTAGCAGAATGAATGCGCCGTTCAGACATTTCAAAAGCTTCCCAAGGTCTGAAAGAACAACACGACAAATATTTCTGCCAGTTAGACATTTGGGGAGAATTTCAAGAGAAGAAGAAGCAATAATGTGTGGCACTTCTTCTTCTATTAAAGCTAAACTAACGTTGCCCAAAGAGGAAGACTTTGTCTTATCATCGTTTAGCCCTTTTAAAAAAAACGGGACAATGCTTTCCGCTCCAGTGAAAGTTTTCTTCCGAGCCACAGTTCCAGGCTAACTCCGAACAAAGTTGGGAACCCCAAGCGAAGACTAATATCCCTCAATCATGCTATTGCTGACCCAAGTGAAACTCGAATGCCCTATTGCCCCGAATGCGGCGGAGAAATGCAATACCAAATAGCCACCAAACATTACGTCTGCAAAAGCTGCGGCTTATCCGTGACTCAACAGGAACTCATGGAACTCCGAGACAAGCTGAAGCCAAGCCAGGAAAGCGTTGAAGAAGAGAAGGAAAATCGCCGAAAAGAATACCTAAAATGGTGGCTAAGCAAGAAAAAGTAAACCGCCGAAAAGAGAAAAAACAACCTTTCTCCATAGTGCAATCTCTGCTCATCACACGAAAACACGGTTAACCTCTTTTTCTACGAAACACCAGAACAGCAGCTACAATGACTGCCCCGGCAGCAGAGATGATTAACAATATATAGAAAACAGTTTGGTCCAAACCGAGAATTTGAGGACTCCACAATCCGGTACTAACCACAATCGTATCCAACGTGTAAACCGAGTTAGACGTCCTTGCCTCGACAGCCACACCAGTCGACCTGTCCCAGAACCACTGAGTATCCACAGCCGCCGCACGAACCACAGTTCGACTTGCACCAGCATATGTCCTAACCTCAACCGCATCAATCATCACATCTCCAACAACTTGGTCAAAAAACTTGTCACCCACATTCAATCCCGAAGGAATGATGAACAAGTCAATTAACCGACCAGCTTCCAAATCCAACTCCTCCACCACGTTAAGTATCGACTCATTAGACAACTGTGAAATGAACATGGCGTTTACTCTACGCCCCGTAACGTTCATGACTTCCATCCTAGCCCAAACAACGTCATGCTCAACTGGAGGACTCCCTGTGAAGGCTACGCTATACTCGATCCAGTCACCCTGTTTCACGCCAACAGAGACATCAGCCGCAACACTTGCTAAAAAAACATAGGACAGAAACAGACATGACACTATAATCAAGCAGAGGTTTCGTTTCATGGAAAAAAGTTGAACACCATCCTTAATTAAACTTGCAGGTAGAAGCTCAACATCCCGAGGAAAACTAGTTTAACCACCCCTCAATTGCTAACCCACAAAGCGTGGAACCAATGACGCAAGATATGGAAATAATAAGCATCGGCAACGAACTGTTGATTGGCAAAGTACTAAACACAAACGCTCACTGGTTGTCAAAACGCGCCACATCCGTGGGAATAAAAGTCAAACGCATCACAATAATACCAGACGACGTAAATGAGACCGCACGCGCCATCCGAGAAACGCTCAAGCGAAAACCCAATTTTATTGTAACCACTGGAGGTTTAGGACCAACCTTCGACGATAAAACGTTAGAAAGCATTGCCAAAGCGCTGAAGCGAAAACTCGAAATCAACAAAGACGCCTTGGAAATGGTGAAGGAGAAATACCAGACATACGTTCGCAAAAGAAGAAACAATAATACAGAACTAACTCAACCTCGCATGAAGATGGCAACAATCCCAGAAAACTCAACACCAATCCGCAACCCCCTTGGAACCGCACCCGCCGTGCAAATAAATTTGGAAGATACTGTCCTCATTGCTTTGCCAGGTGTGCCACGCGAAATGGAAGCAATCTTCGAACAAACCGTAGCACCAATGCTCAGACACGCTTCACACGGTGCCACATTTTACGAAGAAAGCATTTACGCCGACGACGTTATGGAATCAGCATTAGCGCCCTTGATTGACAAAGTTATGATTGAGAATCCTCCTGTTTACGTGAAGTCACATCCAAGAGGCGAAGAAAACAAACCGCATCTGGAAATCCACTTCTCGATGACAACAGCCGACGAGAAAGAAGGCTCAGGAAACACTTAACAAAGCAGTGACTCAACTTTCACAAATGATCATAAGAATCGACGGAAAAGTCTTTCCCGAACAGCAGGTCACAAGCTAAATATCACACAAATTAATTCTCCATCCACAAGACCAATAAAGTCGCATGAACAGAATTCTTTGGGGAACAATGAAGCCGCAAGCAGCAAAGACGATAGCCGCAATAGTAGTCGTGTTCTGTTTCTTCGCCACAATCCCAGTCAGCCTTGCGCAAAATCACACTACTTCTTACCAACTCCTCGATGAGAAAGGAGAAAACGCGGGTTACACACTCAATGTAGTTGTCTCAGAAAATCTGCTTCAATACTACCAAGAAAAAAACCATCAATTAAACCAACTAGCCGACTTCACAAAATTTGTAACACCCTACGCAGTGAAACCCATAGCCGACTGCCTCAAACAAATCTACCCAAACGAAGAAGACTTTGTCAACGGGGCACTCATGATCGTACACCAGATGGAATACGTCGAAACCCAATCTGGAAAATACCCCGCGGAAACCTTCATTGACAACAAAGGAGACTGCGATGTCTTCTCCTACGTTGCTGCATCAATAATCGTAGCAGGCGGCATCGACGTCATACTGTTAGATTACGAGGAGAAAACTCACATGAACATCGGAGTCCACCTAGCCAACCCACCAGAAGATGCTAGGAGAGAAGTCTACAAAATAACAAATGAAAACGTCGACTATTACATTGCCGAAACCACTGGCGGAAACTGGACTAATGGATGGAAAGTCGGAGAATGCCCCGACAACATGAAGCAAGCAAGCGCAAAAGTTCTCACCCTCGAAAATGCTGAGAAATTTGCCCCAGGACAAGTTTCGGCAAGCTTCAAAACACTGGAAAACAGCAACCTTTCTCTGGAAATATGGCCCCCAATCGCAATTGAAGAAACCACAGTCACATTCAGAGGGTCACTTTCCCCAACAAAGCCAAACGAAAACGTCACGATATACCTAGGAGTAAGCGGCTATCCATGGACCATTCTAAGCACGGTGCTAACAAGATCGGACGGAAGCTTCGAGTACACATGGAAAACCACCACAGCCGGAATCTATGCCGTACGAGCAAGCTGGGCTGGCGACAGAACCTACGCTGGATCAACGACTGAGACAATGAGCACGACGGTTATTCCGTTCATCCTAACTGCCTTGATAGCCGTCGCTATCATTTCAGTCATCATCGGCGCAATCGCTGTTGCCGCTTCAAGACATAACCGCCAAGACAGTCTCGCATTAAAGGAACCCGAACCCCCGAATTTTCGAGCTAAGAAAATTCCCTGTTAATCCGGGAAAGAAGTTAGCATATTTTTAGAAAATCGGCTTAAGAAGAACACTTCAAGCGACGACCGAAAAGTTATTACTCCCACAGGCTAACAGACTCGGTCAGAGGAAAAACCAATGCCAATCGTCTTCATAATCGGAACTGCGGGCTCGGGAAAATCTCTCTTCACAGCAGCCTTCAGCGAATGGTTGAAGATGGCAAAACAAGACGTCGCTGTTGTCAATCTTGATCCTGGTGTGCTTAAGCTGCCCTATTCTCCTGATGTGGACATACGAAATTACGTGAACGTCGGGAACCTGATGGAGAAGTATGAGTTGGGACCCAACGGCGCGGTAATCTTGGCTGCTGACCTCATTGCTGATGAAATCGAGAACGTCACGAGGGATGTGGAAGCCGCGAACGCTGATCTAGTACTCGTGGACACGCCCGGGCAAATGGAGTTATTCGCTTTCCGGGCAAGCGGACCTTACATCGTGAACGAACTCACGAAGGAGCCTAAAGCGCTAGTTTATCTGTTTGACTCCGTGTTCTCCGTAAACCCGCTGAATTACGTTTCAAATATGTTCCTGTCGGCAGCGGTTTACAACCGTTTCTTCCAGCCTCAAGTGCATCTACTGTCAAAGGTTGATTTGTTGCCCAAGAAAGAGGTTGACAAAATCACGGATTGGGCTGCTAACCCTCATGTTTTGGAAAGTGCTATAAACGAGCTGGAAGGGGCAAAAAGGCTCTTCAGCAGAAATATGATACGTGCAATCAGTCAGCTGGGCTTGAAGTTCATGCTTATGCCGGTTTCGGCTAAAACCAACGACGGGTTGAACAATGTTAACACTATTTTGGAGCGAATTCTGACTGGAGGAGAAAAATACACTTACTAGGCAAATCTAACTTATTCATCACTGCCGATTAATGTCCAGCTTGCCGCAAAAGCACCGTGTTTCGCTTTTACCATTGCGTCGGCGCCAACAAGAACTACCACGTCGTTGTCTGCAGGATGAATTACGTTGAGGATTTGGTCAGAGGCCGTGGGGAACTGTTGTTCCAGTTTGTTGCTTACAGATTCGATTGTTAAGTGTCCTTGCTTGGAAACCATAATGGCAGCTTGTTTTGCGCCTGCAACGATGGCAGCGTCGCGTTGTTCTATGCCTGATCTGACTTTGTGGCCTCTGTTCTTAACTAGAAAAGCATAGTTGTACTTTGCGTTTGTCAGTTCTGTTTCCCCGAGTTCGACACGTTTTGGGAAAAGCTCTTCAAACTGCTTCCAAACGATAAGACCTTTGATAGTTAGGTTACATCCTTCTTTTGAGGTTTCAATTAAACCAGAATTTTTCAGTCGGTTTATTATCGTGCGTACCGTTCCTTCGCCGACTTCCAGGTTTCTCGCCAGCTTGTTCCTGCCAATCGGTTTTTTAGCCATCGAATCTAGAGCGTAGAAAATGTGCGACACTGTGAAAGTCGTTGATGGCCCCGGAGCTTTTTGGCTGGCAATATCCTCGATGAATTGTTTGAATGCGGAGTTCATGGATTCTTCGGTTCTATTCTGGAATGGCAGACTTTTATAACTTATCACAGAGTTCCTGAGAATCTGGCTCTGCAGGCGGTGGAATCGCCATTTTACTCTTTGTATGCTATTATGGAGATTTCTATGAGTGCTCCTGGCGTCAGTTCTATTCCCACTGTGGCTCTTGCTGGAAAATCTTTTTCAAAGTACGTTGCATAGGTGCTGTTGAATTGACTGAATAAAGCCATTGACGAGAGGTATACGTTCGCTTGAACGATATCGCTTAAGTTGTAGTTTGCGGCGGTAAGGATTGCCTTAATATTCTCAAGGACTTGTATGGTTTGTCCCTTAATGTCTGAAGCGATTATTTTGCCTTCTTTCGGGTCTATCGCCAGTTGGCCTGAAACGAAAAGGAACTTGTCTGCTCTCACCGCTTGACTGTAGGGTCCTAAAGGTTTCGGAGCGTTTTCGGTAAAGACTGGTTTCTTCATCGCGTTTTCCATCCGTGTTTTCGGTTTACGTTAGTTATTCAGGTTTGGCGTGATAAGCTTTTTTCACTCACGCTAAAGCCTATCATGAAAGTGGTGATTTGTGAGAAAGCCTTTTAAGAAAAATGTTGAGTTATTAAGACTCTCGTTACAAGATAAAGGTGGACAATTTGAAAAATATTTGTGGAAAATGTTTGTTTACCTCTGAATCGGTTGGAGAAGGGCATCCGGATAAGGTTGCGGATCAGGTTTCAGACAGCATTCTGGATGCTATTCTGCGTGTCGACCCTAAAGCAAGAGTTGACGCTGAAACGTTGGTCATGCAGGGAAACGTGATTGTTACGGGACAGATAACAACTTCGTGTTACGTGTCGATTCCCAAGATTGTTAGGAACACTCTGAAAGAAATTGGTTTGGACAACGCGAAGGATGGGTTGGATTGGGAAACCTGCGGCATTCTAGTATCGCTTGAGGAGCAATCGCCCGATATTGCTATGGGGGTTAACGAGACCAAGGACCATGAGCAAGGCGCTGGAGACCAAGGTATGATGTTCGGGTACGCCACAAACGAAACGGAAGAATTGATGCCCTTGCCCATTACGCTTGCGCATAAGCTTGTAAAGAGACTTGCCGATTGCAGGAAGAAAGGCATTCTGCCTTACTTGAGACCAGATTGCAAGTCGCAAGTTACTGTGGAATATTGCGAGGGGGAGCCAAACAGGGTTACGGCAGTTGTCATCGCTTCTCAGCACAATGAGAAAATCGACAGAGAAAAAATGCAAGAAGACATAATCAACCAGGTGATTAAAGAACATTATACCTGCATCAATGATTGACAAGGAAACGAAATACGTTGTTAACGGAACTGGAAGGTTCGTTATTGGTGGAACTCTTGGCGGATTCGGGTCTGACAGGGCGAAAAATCATCGTGGACACTTATGGAGGTTTCGGAAGCCACGGAGGAGGATGTTTCTCGGGCAAAGACCCTTCAAAGGTGGACAGGTCAGGTTCCTACATGGCAAGGTACATCGCCAAGAACATCGTTGCAGCGGGTTTAGCTGATGAGTGCGGAGTTCAGATTTCCTACGCCATCGGGCTGGCGCATCCAATATCTGTCTTCGTTGACACCTTTGGGACTGGAAAGCTGCCTGACGCGGAAATTCTCGAACTGGTGAAGAAGAACTTTGACATGCGACCTAAAGCCATCATCGAACAACTACGTCTGCTAAGACCGATCTACAAGAAAACAGCCGTGTTCGGACACTTTGGAAGAGATGATCCCGATTTCTGCTGGGAAAAAACGGACAAGGCAGACGAATTGAGGAAAGCGCTGAAAACCAAGAAAGCATAGTCTTTCCATTTCCACCTTTATTCCAGTGCTCACCCGAGACGGTAGCCCCTTTTTTGAAGGCTGGAAATTCGGTGAGGCACTACGTTGGTTTGCGTCTACTAATTCTGGTTTAGTCGATTTTTATCCCAAAAAGAGGGAGGTTTTGAATTTGGGTGTGCCTGTGCTGATTCAAAGAAGACATTTCCTTTTTTCCGTGTCAGCTATCAATCTCGAATAGTTCTGAACAGTCAGACTGTTAAGCAGTCTTAGAGGAGTCCCAGAGAAACTGAAAATACTCCCTCGCAAAACCGAACCAAACCCACATGATTGCTCCATATGACCAAAGTGGGTTTTTCCTCGCCTAGAAACAACATTGCTTCTTTGCCGTCGGCTATGACGCCGCCGCCGAACATGTGATCTCTGAATTTGAGTTCTGAGATTCCGGAGATTTTTTTGAGGAAGAGCCAATCGTTAATTTTTCCGGCAGCCATAAGCTTGACGGTTACCGTTTTTTTGACGCCGTTCAGAGGCGACTCGACAAGAGCTATTAGCGGACGCGCAAACGCTGGCGCAGCAATCATGATCTCGCGATTCGCTTTCTTCAGAACTTCCTCCAACTTCGCCAAAACAGCCTGCTGCCCGTGTAAAATCAGTATATCAGGACGTTCAACAAGCTCGCGCTTCTCGTAAAGCGGTTGCAACTCCTCGGCTAATCGTTGCTCCCAACTTTGGTATTCGTCTTCCAATCTTCTTTTCGCGGCTGCCGTGGCTTCGAGAGGCGGGACAGGATAATACTTAAACGGTCGCGTTTCCGTGCTCTTTATCCACCCCTTCTGCTTCAGCAAATTTAAAACTTCGTAGGTTTTGCTGTAGGGGACTTTGGCTTCGCGGCTAATTTCCATGGCCGTCATTTCTCCGCCTTCGAGAAGCACGATGTAAGCGTCGGTTTCGTAAGCGTTTAATCCCATCTGCCGCAGAATTTCTCGCGTTTTCTCGCTGACCGACAATTGCTTTCCCCTTTTTCACCTTAGGAAACGTTTGGAAACCTTATTATGTATTCCACTGTTCTTAAGCCCTTCTCAGCGTAGTGAACGTCATGAATCCAATTAAGAACACGAAAAGCATCTGCCCCGAATGCCTCAAGGCATTGGACGCCACGATTTTCGAGGATGAGGGCAAGGTTTTCATCAAGAAAGAATGCCCAGAGCATGGTCCTTTCCAAGAACTCTACTGGTCTGACTATGACCAGTACGTGCGAGCGGAGAAGTTCAGGTACGACGGCGAAGGAATCGAGAACCCACGAACGAAAACCGATAGAAACTGCCCACTCGACTGCGGCATCTGCCCTGAACACAAGTCACACACTGCGCTTGCGATAATCGATGTGACGAATAGGTGCAACTTGAAATGTCCAGTTTGCTTCGCCAATGCGGCGGCGGCAGGATACGTGTACGAGCCAACGAAGGAACAGGTTGTGGGAATGCTGGAAAACCTGCGTGCAACTAAACCCGTTCCTGCAACGGCACTCCAGTTCTCAGGTGGCGAACCAACCATACGCAATGACTTGATTCGACTTTGTTCGAAAAGCAAAAGAACTCGGTTTCAGACACGTTGAAGTAAACACGAACGGAGTTCGAATCTCACAAAGCGTGGAATACACCAAGGAATTGAAAGCGGCTGGCGTCAGCACAGTATACCTGCAGTTTGACGGGTTAACGCCTGACGTTTACAAGTTCATTCGCGGCTTAGACCTTCTGGACATCAAAATGAAAGCTCTCGAAAACCTTCGTCAAGCAGGGTTCAACAGCGTAGTCCTCGTGGTAACCTTAGTGAAAGGCGTCAACGACAGCCAACTCGGCGACATCATCAACTTCGCCGCCAAAAACTTCGACGTTATAAGATGCGTAAACGTGCAGCCAGTTTCACTCTGCGGAAGACTTCCACCACAAGAGCGAGAGAAAATGCGTATCACGATTCCAGACTTCATGCGGCTGGTTGAAGAACAGACAAAGGGCAACATCAAAGTCACAGATTTCTATCCGGTTCCTGTCGTTGTTCCAGTCTCCAAAGCCGTAGGCGCTCTGAAAGACAAACGGTACGTGGAGTTCACGGCTCACCCACACTGCGGCATGGCAACTTTCGTTTTCGTCGAAAACGGCAAGCTGACACCGGTCACACGTTACGGGAACATAGAGAAATTCCGTGATTCCCTCGAGAAGGTCTACCTCGACGCTTCAAAAGGAAGCAAGAGCAAAGCTAAGCTTCGCCTCGTCGGAGCGGCACGTCACATGAAGTTCAGCTTCCTCAGGAAATACGTTCTCCGCGTGCTGATGGAGGGTGACTATCAGTCTCTTGGCGACTTCGCTAGGTCGGCTTTAATGGTTTCTTCGATGCATTTCATGGACCCATACAACTTTGACTTGGAACGCGTGCAACGCTGTGTAATTCATTATGCGGTGCCAGATGGACGAATAATACCGTTCTGCACGATGAACAGTATCCATCGACCTGAAGTGGAAAAGAAGCTTGGCGTCCCGCTTAAAGAGTGGCAGAGCAAGCATAAGGTTGAAATAAGCCAACCCTTCTAGTTCCCGAACCGATAACTTAAGGAAGCACGTTTAATATGGGTGGAAAAAAGAAACTTGGCTTAAAACAGATGGAACGGCAACAAGTCAAGGAAGATGACGAAAAAGGCAAAGATAAGAAGAAAGGGGACAAATCAGGTCCACCAAAAGAGAAACGAACAATCATAGGCGTAATTGCTCCCGACGCAAAAAATGAGAAAAACGTGGGTGACATCGTAAAGATGAGCGTTTTAACCCCGTATGCAGTTGCCACAAAATTCGGCATCAGGATCAGCGCTGCCAAAGACTTCCTTGAGCAGTTAGAAAAGAACGGTGCCATTCAGCTTGTATCAGGAAGCCACAACATAAAAATTTACAAGCCCGCCGCAGCTTAAGCGGCTCAGGGATTCTTTGTATTTTTTCAGAGAGAGGAGAGTGTCCGCGCTGAGTTTCCCAGAAAGAGTCTACACTGCACAAGAAGTTGAAAAAGCCAAGAAGCTGATTGACCAAGGTTACAAACACGATTTGATAGCCATGGGAACCCCAGGCTTTAAACAAAAAGTAAACCGCATTCTAGAATTAGTCAAGACCGCAGGCTATTATGAATTTTTGCGAACGTACATCAGGCAGATAATCGAAATTGACGGGTTAACTCAGCTTCGCGAGACAGAGGCAGCCTTATGGGCGAACAAATTTGCGGTTGAAAACCCAGTTGACGCCGCCAGCCTCTTCATCCAAAAAACCCATCACATGAAGCAGTACTTAGACGGCGACCTCTACTATGGTGGAACCTCGGAGAAGCTCACTGTTGAAAAGCGGATAGAGTTTTTAGAAGCATTAAAGAGAAAGACTAAGGAGAAAGAAGTCAGAGACGAATGCGAAAGGCTTCTAAGAATGTGGGAAGAAAGCTCGTTAGCTCCCTAACTGCTCCACTCTTATTCTTGTGCCACTCTTTATTTGACTAAACAAGTCCAGATTCTTCGTCACTTTTCCTAAAATACTAACTGGACTATAAGGTTGCGACTGCCCATAGAAGATGCATATGGCGCTGTCCATTGGCCAGAACGCAATGGTCCCCGTTTCAACGGTAGGTTTGGCTTTTTCTTCGCCCATCTTTAGGGGAATCTCGAAGTACACTTCTTCTTTCCATAAAGCGGCTCTGCCCTCGACTGGTAGTTTTCGAACTATTGTTTCTACCGTTCTTGGCGCTAGAAAACGTACTAATTCGCCCTCGGCTTCGCCTAAGCCTTCGATCAAGAATCTCACTTTGATACGGGAAACATCTTCCTCAACCGTCACGTTTTCACGTTCCTCATCAGAAAATTGTCCATCAATTCCTCAAGACAGACTGGTCCTAGTACTTGAAGCTCATACTTAACTCTTACAGTCGGCTTAGTAAATGTCATAATTCTTCTCAGGTCAATTGGAGTGCCGATCAACACTACATCGCATGGTGTGGCGTTAATCGTTGCTTTCAGATCAGATATCTGTTTTTCGCCGTATCCCAATGCTGGAAGAACCGAACCCAAATGAGGGTATTGGGTGTACGCTTCTCTTATTGATCCGATAGCGTATGGCTTGGGGTCAACGATTTCTTCGGCCTCGAGTTTTTTCGCTGCAATCGTGGCTACTCCGTATGCCATGTTTCCATGTGTAACGGTTGGTCCGTCTTCTATCACTAGAACTTTTTTTCCCTTGACGATTTCTGGCCTGTCCACCGTGAAGGGCGAGGCTGCGTCCAAGATCAAGACATCTGGGTTAATTTGTTTCACGTTTTTTTTCACTCGTTCAACGTTCAAGGGGTCGGCGGTGTCGACTTTGTTCACGATTACGATGTTTGCCAGTCGCACATTAACCTCGCTGGGGTAGTAGGTTAATTCATGTCCCGCCCTGTGTGGGTCCGCAACAACAATATGTAAGTTCGGTTTGAAGAATGGCACGTCGTTGTTTCCGCCGTCCCAAACTATGATTTCCGCCTCTTTCTTGGCTTCTTCGAGGATTCTTGCGTAATCAACCCCGGCGTAGACTACGATGCCATTGTCGATGTGAGGTTCGTACTCTTCCCTTTCCTCAATCGTGCAGTTGTACTTGTCTAAGTCTTCGTAGGAGGCAAAACGTTGCCAGATCTGCCTCTTCAAGTCGCCGTAGGGCATTGGATGTCTGACGACAACGACACGTTTCCCTTTACGCTTCAGGATTTGCGCGATTTGTCGCGATGTTTGACTTTTTCCTGAGCCTGTCCGAACCGCGCAAATGGAGATAACTGGTATGTCAGCTTTCAGCATCGTTGCCTCAGTTCCCAGTAGAGTGAAATTAGCCCCTTCTGCAAGGACTGTGGCTGCCTTTCGCATTACGTCTTGGTTAGAGATGTCGCTGTACGCGAAAAAAACCTCATCAACGTCGAACTCTCGAATTAGCTGGGGTAGATCTGCTTCGGGATAAACGAGGATGCCGTCTGGGTAATTGTTGCCCGCTAGGTCAGGTGGATAGAATCTGCATTGTATCCCTGGAATTTGGGCGGCGGTGAAAGCGACAACGTTGAAGTCTCTGTTATTTCTGAAATATACGTTGAAGTTATGGAAGTCTCTGCCAGCAGCGCCCATGATGATGACTTTTTTCTGCACGGGTATCACTTCCTGAGAATACATCGAAATGGAGAACTTGGCATTCGATATAAACCTTGACGCAAGAAAACTAGGCGTGGCTATTCAACTTTCGCCGAGTGCTCGGTTTTGTAATCTGTTACCAGCCTGAGTTTATGTTCTCGAATTATAGCGTCCAAATCTGCATCTCCTGTGTCAACTCTCAAAGTTCTCAGGCTTCTCAACTTGCTTTCCGTAGCAACCACGACTATGTTGTCCAAGCCGACTTGGTGGATTACTCTTGGGCTTAACTGTTGGTTTCCTCTTCCGAAGACGAAGCCTTGACCGCCGATTGGTGTGACGATGATTTGGGCAGTCTTCCCGGATATGGCGTCGAGAATTTGGTTTTCATTCACGTCGCGGGCTATCATGATTCTGTCGCGGAAAAGGTCGACGCCCAACAATGTTTTTTTCGCGTCCAACAGGTCGCCGATGGTCCGGGTTGTGGTGCCTGGTCCAACAATGTAGATTACGTCGGGTTTCATCTCTTCAATGATGTAGATGGCTATGGCGGCTTGGTTCCGCAGTTCGCTCTCCGTCATCGGGCTAGCCATTTTGTTTTCCTGGATGAGATGCGGTTCGTAAGGCGCTAACACGTACCCGTATAGTTGTGCGGACAGGTGCCCTTCGCGAAAGGCTTTTTCGTCGACGTCCATGACTTCTGCCTCCCTGAGTGGCAACTCGCCCAGCAGAAACCTTGCTGTTACTCTTGCTGCAGCTTGCGGAGTCACAGCGAAGACGGCGCTGTTCATCTTAACTCCTGTTGGAACGCCGAGGACGGGAAAACGCATTTTCACCGCGTTCAATATATCTCTGGCAGTGCCGTCTCCCCCGCAGAAAACAAGAAGGGCGACACCTTCGTCAGCCATCAGCTTTGCAGTTCTTGTGGTGTCTTCGCTATCAGTTTCATTTTTTTTCGCGCCGAGAACGGTATGTGTTAAGCTGCACGCTTTGGCTTCTTCTTCGCCCATGCTTCCAGCACCAACAACTAGCCTCACGTCCCGGCAGTACCGACTAAATTCGGAGAGAAAAGACTCAGCCCTCGCTGGAGCAATTGGCATTGCGCCCAGAGATAGGGCTTTACTCAGGATTTCTTTCCCGTCTGTCCCCTTCAGCCCTACCGCTCCGCCCATGCCCGCGATTGGGTTGACGATGAAGCCAACTGTCTTTTGAGGTAGACGTTTCTCTGAATCGTCGGATCCGCTGCTTTGGGAACGCATGGACAGCACTAATCTACCATTAACGAGAAGAAAGATAAAAAGTAGATTTGAGCAAGACAATTGGACAGAGCAAATGGAATAGAAAACGAGGGAGGGAAGCCCTCCTCAGAGCTTATGAGATTTTACATTGGTCCGCAGGTTATGAACTTCTTGTTGACGTCCGCCAACCATGGGTAGAGCTTGCTGAGTTTATCCATTGATTCTGCGACTTTCTGAGTTGGATATTCATATGCTTGGAGTTTGCCGTTGAAGTACTCCTCATACGCTGCCATGTCGAAGTAGCCGTGGCCGCACAACACGAAGAGGATTGTTTTTGCTTCTCCTGTCTGTTTGCATCTTAGAGCTTCGTCGATGGCTCCTTTGATTGCGTGAGATGGTTCAGGTGCAGGAATGATGCCTTCAGCTTGGATGAAGAGTTTGGCTGCGTCGAAGACTTCTATCTGATTGAAGGCTTCGGTTTCTATTTTCTTCTCGGAAGCTAACACGCTTATGGTTGGAGCTATTCCATGGTATCGCAGTCCTCCTGCGTGGATGGGCGCTGGTATGAAGTCGTGACCTAACGTGTGCATTGGAACCAGCGGCGTTATTCTCGCAGTGTCGCCGTGGTCGTACACGTATTCGCCTCGAGTGACTTTGGGACAGGCTGTTGCTTCTGTGGCAACGAACTTTGTGTTTTTAGGTGCTTTCCCCGTGACTTTGTCATGGTAGAATGGCCAGAATAGTCCTGAAAAGCTGCTGCCTCCGCCGATGCAGCCATAGATTACGTCTGGGTAATCTCCTGCGATTTCCAGTTGCTTCTGGGCTTCCAAGCCTTCTACAGTCTGATGTAGTAGAACGTGATTGAATACGCTGCCTATGGCGTAGTTGGTTTCTTTCTCGTTCACAAGCGCATCCTCAACAGCCTCGCTTATTGCGATGCCTAAGCTGCCTTTGTTGTCAGGGTCTTCTTCGAGGATTTTTCTGCCGCTCGCAGTATGCTCACTCGGGCTGGCGTATACTTCAGCACCAAAAGCGTGCATCATCATTTTCCTGTAAGGCTTCTGATCGTAGCTCGCACGGACCATGTAGACGGTGGCTTTTAGGCCGAACATCATGGCAGCGAAGGCTAAAGCTGAGCCCCATTGTCCTGCGCCTGTTTCGGTTGATAAGCGTTGGGTGCCTTCTTTCATGTTATAGAAGGCTTGTGGGACGGCGGTGTTGGGTTTGTGGCTTCCAGCAGGGCTGGTTCCTTCATATTTGTAGTAAATCTTTGCTGGAGTTTTCAGCAACTTTTCTAGTCCGATGGCTCTGAAGAGGGGCGTGGGCCTCCAGAGTTTGTAAACGTCTCTGACTTCATCGGGAATGTTTATCCATCGTTCTTGGCTCATCTCTTGACCGAGAATTTCTTTTGGGAATATTCGTGGGATGATGCCCGGGCCCGGTGCTTTTGTTTCTGGGTCTATTGGGGGCGGGACCGGTTTTGGTAGGTCGGGAATTATGTTGTACCATTGTTTTGGCAGGTCTTCCTCTCCGAGTAGTATTTTTCTTGAAATCATGTCAGTTTCCTCTTGTTTAAGGTTGTAAAATAAACGCTCACGCTTTATTTAAGGCTTTTGTGTACATATCTGTACCTAACAAGAATGATTTGCATTAAGTTAAATCAACACATATATACTTCATTGAACAAAAACGTACACGAAGGAACAAGGCATGTGGAACACGATAAAGAAACACTTCGAAGGACACCCTGAACGTCTAAAAGTAGCACGTGTCCTCGTAGAAAACGGCTTAAGCGCCAAGAACAGAGAGATCTTCCTCAACCAAATCGAAATTCCTCCAGTCCGTCTCGCACGAGTCGCGGGAGTCGATAGAAGAACTGTTAATGAAACGTTAAACGAAATTGACTCGAACCCTGAACTCAGGATGATTTTTGAAGAAATCCGACCCGCGGGGCATTCGCTGAAGGAAATCGCTAAACATCTAAATCTCGGAGTTGTAGAGATTACACCGGTTGATGCCAAGATGCCAGGAATTTTGGCTAATTCAGCGATGGTGTTAAC
This sequence comes from Candidatus Bathyarchaeota archaeon, assembly GCA_963749465.1. Classification (GTDB taxonomy): domain Archaea; phylum Thermoproteota; class Bathyarchaeia; order Bathyarchaeales; family Bathycorpusculaceae; genus UBA11855. The sequence goes on from CAVVMH010000006.1 coordinate 596,925, forward strand.
TAAAGGCGGCTTGGGCATAAGACAAGCAATCGTGGACGACCCGGAGCTTTCGCCCGAACCAAAACTTACGCTGATCGTGGACAAGAAAATCCCGGGAGAACTCATCCCGCAGCTACTCAACGTAAAAGGCGTATCAAAAATATCAGTATACTAACTTACCTCAGAATAGTTAGGTTTAATGATGGAAAACTGGAAGCAGTGCTTAGTCTAACCCGCTATTCATAGAAAAGACATATATAGCAATGTGTTTTTTGTTGTTCGCATTATAGGAGAATAACTCGATTTGTCATCCAATGCACAAGCAGGCGGAGTGCCCGTTCTCGTTTTGAAGGAAGGCTCGGATCGGTCCCGCGGAAGGGAAGCTCAACACAGAAATATTATTGCCGCAAAAGTTGTTGCAGAGAGCGTCAGAAGCGCTTTAGGTCCAAAGGGAATGGACAAGATGCTAGTCGACAGCTTCGGCGATGTAACCGTAACCAGCGATGGACGCACCATCCTGGACGAAATGGATATTCAGCACCCAGCAGCCAAAATGCTGGTAGAAGTTGCGAAGACACAGGATAATGAAGCAGGAGATGGAACTACTTCAGCTGTCATCATCGCTGGCGAACTTCTGAGCAGGTCCGAGGAACTCATCGACAAGAACGTGCATCCCACAATAATAATTGACGGGTACAGGAAAGCGGCTGAAAAAGCACTCGAGACCCTTGAGAAAATAGCCCTGAAAATTGACCCAACCTCGTCTGATTATCTAAAGAAAGCTGCCATGACCGCCATGGCAAGCAAGCTAATCGCGGATTACAAAGAATACTTCGCGGATATAGCGGTCAAAGCTATGCTTGAGGTTGCCACGAAAGATGGGAAAAACTGGAAAGTCGACGTTGAAGACGTCAAAGTGGAGAAGAAATCTGGCGAATCAATGAGCGAGACAAGCCTCATCAACGGCATCGTCTTAGACAAAGAAGTTGTGCACTCGGGGATGCCCAAGCGAGTGGAAAAGGCAAAGATTGCTTTACTCGACGCGTCCTTGGAGATTGAGAAAACAGAGTACGACGCGAAACTGAACATTGATACTCCAGATCAGATCGAAGCATTTCTCAACCAAGAAGAAACCATGCTCAAAGACATGGCGGAAAAAATAACGAAGTCAGGCGCAAACGTGGTCATCTGCCAAAAAGGAATCGACGACATGGCTCAGCATTTCTTGTCCAAGAAAGGCGTGCTCGCTATTCGAAGAGCCAAGAAATCAGACATGGAAAAACTGGCTAAAGCAACAGGTGGCAAGATAGTAACCAAACTTGACGACATAACGCCATCAGACCTTGGATACGCAGCTCTTGTGGAAGAAAGAAAAATTGGTGACGACAAGATGACATTCATCGAAGGATGCAAGAACCCTCAAGCCGTCACCATCTTGATAAGAGGCAGCTCAGAAAGATTCACCGCCGAGGCAGAACGGTCACTCCACGACGCATTATGCGTAGTCCGAGACATAATCGAAGAACCAAGAGTTGTAGCTGGAGGCGGTGCACCAGAGCTTGAGATGTCAAGCACCATAAGAAAATACGCAGAAACTTTGCCCGGCAAAGAACAGTTAGCGGTAAAGATCTTCGCCGAAGCCTTAGAAACAATCGCCGCAACACTTGCGGAAAACGCCGGCTTACAGCCAATCGATGTAATATCTGAATTAAGGTCAAGACACGACGCTGGCGAAACGTGGGCTGGAATAGAAGTGCGTGAAGGAAAAGTTCAAGACATGAGCAAAATAGGCGTTTTTGAACCCCTCATCGTAAAGAAACAAATAATAAAATCAGCCAACGACGCCGCCTGCATGATTCTCAAGATTGATGACGTCATTGCTGCGGGCAAGATGAAAACGCCTCCAGGACCACCAGGAGGAGGAATGCCTGGCGGAGGATATCCAGGGATGGGGGAATACTAAGTAGCATCTCAACAAGAAAAAGTCGTTGTTGGCCCGCCAAAAATGACGCGGTTCGAGAAAGCGAGAATAGTGGGAGCTAGAGCCCTCCAGATATCCATGGGCGCACCAATACTCGTAGAAGTTGAGGGAACCTTCACTAGTCCCATCGACATCGCGTTAAGGGAACTCGAAAGCGGCATCCTGCCAATCACAATCAGGAGAACGCTGCCAGACGGAACCTTCCAAGACATCCCGTTGAAGTGGCTTCTGATAAACGCCTAGACGCCTGCGTTATTCTTCAACCTGGTTCTTGCTTCTTTGAGAGTGGCGAGAATCTTTGGCCAGTGAGCGCCCTGCCAGTAGACTTTTCCGCATTTTGGGCATTCCCAGAATTCGTCATAGTGCACAAACGTGTTTTTCTCCACTTTCTCCGCAATGCAGGTCTTAGCTGCTTTTTGTATTGTGGTGTTGCATCGCGGGCATCGGGAGCTTCTCAAATCTGCTTTCAAGCCAATTCCAAACCGTCCTGCAATCGCTGCCAGGCGCTCGGCTTCGTTCTTGCCCTCCACGTAGAACGCGTCAATTCCCCTCGTGGTGGACCGCTTGTATAACTCCAAGTCTCTGGTGAGAAGAACGCGCCCTTCTTCCTTCGCCAAAGCAAGCAGTTTATCATCGTTTAACGATGTTGAGTATTCAACGTTGTGCCCCATCATGCGAAGCCACCTGGACAGCGACCCCAGCATCCCGTCCGCGACGAACTTCACTGGGCGCCTCCCCGAATGACTCCGCCGCTTCCAGGTTTCGCTACGATTTCCTGTTCATCCATGACCAAATGCCCGTTGACAAAGGTCTTGACGGGTTTGCCTTGGACTTCCCACCCGTCGTAGGGTGAATACTTGGCTTTTGAATGGAAGCTTGGAAGCATCAATCTTGTATCTTTCCTTGAGGTCTATTGCCACCAGGTCTGCTTTCATGCCTTGTTCCAAGCGGCCTCTGTCGTTTAGGTTGAAGATTTCGGCGGGTTTCTCCGCCAACAAGCGAACAAGCGTGTCCAGACGTTAAACGGTTCTTTTTGACCATCGTCAGCATCAGCGGCAACGTCGTTTCTAAGCCAGGCACGCCAACCTTAGCGTCCCAGATGCTGCTTGCCGATTTCTCTTCCATTGTGTGGGGCGCGTGGTCTGAGCCTAATACGTCAACCGAGCCTTCGGAAATGCCTTTCCAGAGAGCGTCAACCTGTGTTTTGCTGCGGAGAGGTGGCATCATCGTCAGCATCCCCCCAACGCGTTCGAAATCCTCGCTTGAGAGCAGCAGGTGGTTGGGAGTCACTTCGCAGGTTACTTTTCGCCCAGATTTTTTTGCCTCAACAACGCGGTCTAATCCCTCGCCAGTCGTCATGTGACAAAAGTGCACCCGCGCTTTAGTGTCAGCGCTTGTTTTGAGGATGCGTTCGACTGTTTTGAGCTCGGCCTGCTCCGAGTGCGCCTTAAGAAAAGCCGCAGGGTCGTCACGCTTGGCTGCCTTCAACTCCCGTACTTTAGACGCTATTGAATCGTGGTCTTCGGCATGAACGGCGACGGGAACGTTCGCTTCACCAACTTCAATGAAGGCTTCGTGCAACGCGTGGTCGTCGTTTATGTTCAACCCGCCCACCTGGTCCGCCATGAAAAGTTTGAACCCAGAAGCACCCTCCGCCACGATATCCTTGATTTGTTTCAGCTTGTTCGGGAATTCGGAGTAGAACCCGACGTTAACCAAAATTTTTCTTTCCGCAATACGCATGCGGTTCCGCAGGGTTTCAGGACTCATCGTTACTGGGTCGTTGTTAGGCATGTCCAAGACCGTGGTGAAGCCGCCCGCGGCTGCCGCGGAAGTTCCTGTGTAGAAATCTTCCTTGTACGCTTTTCCTTCATCCCGAAGATGCACATGGACGTCGATTAAGTCCTGGAAGTACGAGGAGGTTTTTGAGGTTGATTCGTTCGTCGGCTTTGGGCATCTGTGTTTCTTTGCCGATCTTGAGGATTTCGCCGTTCTCCACGGCTATGCTGCAGTCGACGATTTCTTTTTTTACGTAGGCTTTGGCGTTCGTAAGCAGTAGGTCAATGATCAAGTTGTGCACGCGCTCTGAGAGGGAATACGGGGTTAAGGCTAATTAAACTTGTTTTTTGCGGATAAACGGCTGAAGAATTTTCAGTGTGGTCAGGTAGATAAACGTGTGTGAGGCTTATTTTTCGCCTTCCACTTCAACGCGACAGTCTTCGCACAAGCTTTGCCCGTTAACGTCCTTCAAGTTCTCAGAGTATACTCCGCAACGGTCACAATATCCAGAGAGAGGTGCTTCTTCCGCGCCTTCGGTTGCTTCTGGACCGCCAGCGCCTTCTATTCGGGTTCGCTCTTGCATTATTTCAAGCAGTTCGGGCATTACGTCTAAGATGTCTTTGCTTGACACTATTCCGACGAGTTTGCCTTTGTAGAGGACTCCGAGTCGCCTGATGTCCTGCTTGCTCATCATTCGCGCTGCATCGGTCACGTTGGCTTCTGGCTCCACAGTGACTAGCGGGCAGGTCATGAAATCCTTGGCTTTCACGTCTGAGGGCGCAAGATTCTTGGCGAGAACTCTTACAACTAAGTCTCGTTCAGTCACGATGCCGATGGCTTGTCCCATCTTGTCAACGACTATTACGCAGCCTACTTTGTTGTCGAGCATTAGTTCAGCAACCTTGTTCGCTGTTGCTGTTTCTGCTATGGTTACGACTGGGCTAGTCATGACGTCTTTGACGAGCATTCTTGTTCTCATTCCAATCTCAGACATGGCACAGACAACTCACAACTTCTTTTTCGACGCTTGAACTTTTCAACAGTGACAAGACATAATCGCACATTTAAAAGTTACCCTAAGGCTAAGCGCCGCAATTCTGACCTAAATGAAGCTGCCACGCAAGCTTATTAGCATCCGCGACGAACAGCATAACCTGAGGTTACGTTCTGATGCTAAAAACAAACGCGGAAAAACTCGTCAGGATGTCAGTTATGGGAGAGGTTGCCAGCCCCGTTGTGGGCAGGTCTGTTTATAACGTTTCAGCCACCGGAACACCTTCGGTCTTACCTGGAGTAGGTGGAATAACGTACAACGTTAGAGTTGGCGATTTGGCTTGTGGTTGGGAAGCAGATCACGTCGAGCCGGGCGTCAGTGTAGAAAACAAGGAGAACGATGCGAGGTATGGCCAGGGAGCGAATGCAGCATTTAATGTTCTCTCGTGTGTTGGGAACGAAGCGGTCGTCGTGAATGGCGACGCGAAAGGCGCCAAAGGTGTTGTCACGGGCAAGCATGGGGGAATAGAACATGTTCTGGTTGATTTCAAGCTTGAGGCTATGGAAAAACTCATAGCTAGGTGACAAGATATTAGTGAAAGGTTTCGGAGTGGGCTTGAAGCTTATGGATTTCCCCGAAGTGAAAGTTATGAACATGGATCCAAGTTTCTTGAAAGCGTTGAAGCCAAAGGCTCAGGGCGACAAACTTGAAGTTCCAGTAACGCACTTGGTTCCCGCCGCTATCATGGGTTCAGGGTTAGGTTCCAACCAGACATTCTCCGGAGACTATGACATCCAACTCTTCGACGAAAAAGTCATTGAGCAGTATGGACTGGAGGACTTGAGGCTGGGCGACTTAGTTGCAATAATCGACGCTGACCATTCTTTCGGAAGAATCTATCGACAAGGGGCCATAACAGTGGGCATAATTGTGCACACGAATTGCGTTACGGCGGGGCATGGACCAGGAGTTACAAGCCTCTTCACGTCGGCGTCGGGGAAAATCATACCGCGGATGGATGCGAAAGCCAACGTTGCAAAGCTCTTGAATTTACGAGCAGATATATAAGATAGAATTCACTAATTGTGCTAAAAGCGTAGAGGTTTAGATTATTGCCATTTAAGCGAAAGAGTCGTGGACGTTCGAAAGGAGGCAAAGGAAGTAGCAGCCTCGTTCAATGCGCCAACTGTGGGGCTCAGGTGCCGCGCGACAAGGCTAAGAGGTCTACTCGCCGAGTGTCCTTCGTCGAACCTCAATTAGCAAAGGAGCTTAGGCAGAAAGGCACGTACTTGGCTTCATGGGTTGATACCAAGTATTATTGCATCTCGTGTGCTGTCCATCGTGGTATCGTAAATGTTCGCGCGGAAAATGAACGTCATTCACGCGCAAAAAGAAGATATTAGTTTTCAGACGTTTTCTTTTTCTTGAGCCAGCGATAAGCGTGTAGTCCTCTTTGTAAAACGGTGAAATTCGAGAGGATTGCAAGAATGATTATACCCCAGTTCAGTGACGGAAGCCAGAAGAACGCCGCAATGCTCGCGACAGCTAAGATTAACATGCGTTCAGCCCGTTCAGCTAAACCCACCGACTCCATCTTGATTCCTGCCGCCTCAGCCCTTGCCCGAGAATAACTAACCAACATTGAACCCGCAAGCGCAGCTAAACCCCAGGAGACATCGCACAATCCGCCAATAATTATTCCAGAATAAACTATGGCATCGGCGTACCTGTCAAGGAGAGAGTCGAAAAATCCGCCGAAGACTGTAGCTTGCTGAAAATTTCTCGCTAAAACCCCATCTAGCGTGTCAAAGAAACCCGACGCCAAGAGCAGAAACACAGCCACCAATAATAGTATAGGTTGACCAAAGCCCATGGCGTAAGCAACCGCTGCAAGAACCGACAGGACAATGCCCAACACGCTTATCATGTTCGGAGTGAGCCCAACTCTATGGACGATCCTAGCCTCTGTGGAGAGTAATTGCTGGACTTTTTTCTTCAGCTTCGTCAACATTGCAGGTTCGCTCACTTCGTATGTTAACGTTCAATATTTAAGCCGCACTATAACAACGTTCACAATTTCATAAATCGGTCGCGTTGATTTCGGTCTAGCTTATTAAGAAGTCTTCCGATAGATAGGAGCGGTAACGTTTCTGTCCCCGGACAGAAAGCACGACAATGCAACGTTACACACAAACACAAAAGGAGGAAAAGAAATGACAGAAAACTCTGATGTAATCTTCGTCGGAAACAAACCACCAATGAGCTACGTGCTGGCAATAATCACAAGCCTCTCTTCAGGAAAAACAAATGAGATAACACTGAAAGCCCGAGGCCAGGCAATAACCACAGCTGTTGACGTGGCTGAAATTACCCGAAACCGGTTCGTAAAAGAACTGCAAGTCACAAAGATAGCCATTGGAACTGCCGAGATGCCACCACGCGAAGGCGAAAGCAAAAGCAGAATGGTTTCGACGATGGAAATAACTCTAAACAAGAAAGTCTAAACACCAACGCAACAACGCTGAAACTAAATCAATATTTTCTTCTATTTTTTAAAACCATATTTCGGAACCGTTTGAGGATTACTGGGAATCCAAAACGAAGTTTTACCCCAAAAGCACAATTAAACAATTCTCTCTTTACGAAAGGGAATATGGAACATTTTGCGAGCAGCAGGTCTGCCATCATATTGACAATGAAGTGGATTACGAACAAAAAGAGCAAGATGGCGCTATCTGTCTTGAATTGTTCTTACCACTTTTTCCGCTACTGTCACACTGGAAAGCAGGTCATCTATGGTGGCTATGAAAGTAGCCATCTTCCCTTCTGCAGCAACTTCGGTGACAACGGCATTCTCTCTTAGAGCCGTTTTCACAGTTAATCCAATAGGTGTTTTGAAATTATCGGGCGAAACCGCGTTAGCAACAGCTTCAGCAATCTTCGCGTTACCGTACTCAAGCGTTATCGTCGCTTGCAATCTTTTCACCCCTCAACTGTCTCCCCACCAGCTCATTGCCAAGCTGAACAAATTCCTCAACCTTATCCAACGGAACTTGAGCACCAGCCGCAATGTTGTGTCCTCCACCTTTGCCACCAAGCTTCTCAGAAACAACACGCATCACCTCACCCAAGTTCACGCCCTTCTGAACTACTGCGTCAGTCGTTCTTGCTGAAAACTTGGCTACACCTTCCTCTTCAACGTTCGCAAACGCGAGAATGGGCTTCTCAGAAACCGGCAAACTATACGCCAAAATAGAGGCAACGGTGCCAATGACTTTCTCGTTCACCGCACTCTCACCGTAAACCACAAAAACATTCCCAAACTCACGCATTCGTTCAGGCTTCTCCATGACCCAAGTTAAATATTTGTTAATATCCCGCCTGTAGTCCTCCAAGACCCTGTTCGCATCCACAAGGGCAGCGCCCCTATCGCCCATGCAAACTGCAATCCCAAGACTCGGTTTACCCAAACGCCCCGTCGAATTCAAAAGAACACTAAACTCTCTTGCATCTCTTAGCGAAGTCCACGGTTCCTCACCCGTCAACACGTAAATGTTCCCGATCAGCTTCGGAACTTCAAGATGCAAACCTTTAGACAACAAATATTCAGCGAGACCGGTGCACAAACGCTTCTTCTCATCCTCAGACAAGTCTCTCAATGCCCGCCACCTTTCGCCATCGCGCAACGGAATCCCCACACTGTTCAGGAAAGCCACAGCTGCACCCTCATCACCGCTTATGCCAGGAATAAACGGACTCGTTGAACTCGCCAACGCCTTATGAATTGAACGCGTTTCTCTGCCGAAGAAAGTTAAATCCTTCTCCACCTTGACCAAACCCGCGTTCACTGCGTCCTCAACGATGACCGTGTTCAAACCGCCCAATCTTCGCTGCTCATACTTGTCCTGCATGTCTCCCAAAGCGCCAACTAATGCAATCGGCGACAAATCCACGTTCTCGGCTTTCAACGCTTTGGCAGCAAAGTACGCAACGCCTGAACCGCTCACGTCCGTTGCGCCGTCAACGCCATGCAGATGCGGGTTCACTTGAACGAACCCCGTGTTCGTGTTGTTTCCGACGATTTGGTGATGATCCAAGATTACGATTTTCTGGTTTGGGAGTTTTTCGTTGAGTAAGTCAACGTATCCGCTACCGAAGTCTGTCAGTATCACAAGGTCGGGTTTGCCGGCGATTATTTCGCCTATTATTTTGTCGTCAACCCACTGAGTCACCTTGATTTTGAATTGTGCGTTAAGACGAGATAGTGCTTTTCCGATTATTCCTGCGGCTGCGACGCCGTCTGCGTCGAGGTGTGAGAAAACTTGGACGAAGCCATGTTTTTCCACGGTTTCTAGAATTGTTTTTGCCGCTTGGGATGCTGAAGCATTGAAACTGTTGATCTGGGTATTGTCCAGGGTCATGTTTTCACGTTTGTGCTCTGTCGATTCTATGAGTGTATGTGTGCGTTGGCAATATGTTTTGTGTGCATCTCTCATAAGTGTGGCAGCTTACGTTTCATTGAGAGTTATTCAGTGTGGAGTGTAAATCGATCATCTGAAAAGTAACAAGATAGCTCTTGAAAGTTAGCGTGCTAAAAAGGTGTGAAATAAACAAGGATGAGGACAGTTATGTCACGGAAGCAATTTTTGCCTCGTACTTCCAGTTCTTGGGCAACACGCCTTCACGCTTGTAATATCTTGATAGCTTGTGGATTCTTGCTTCGATTATTTGCATGTTCCGCTTGTTGTGAAGGTCCTTCTTGTTCTTCTCCATGTGAACAGCCAGACTCTGCGCCTTCTTAATCAGGTTACCCAAATCTTCAGGCATTGACGAAGCTAAATCTCCTGCTTTTAAGATTTCGCTTATGTTCTTACCCGTTATCGGCTTTACGAGAGGAATGGCGTATTGATCGCGGAGAATGGTACCTATGCTGCTCATTGAGTGTCCTTCTTTGGCGAGCTTTGTCACGAATGCTTCAACCTCTTCAGGCTGATACTTACACCAGCTTGGTGGGCGTCTGCTAACTGGACGAATCGAATGAGATTTTCCTTTTTCCTGCTTCGGCATCCAACATCACTCTTGAGCACCTAAACCACAGTAACCGAATATTTAAAAATGATGGTCAGCACACCGATTTAGCTGTTCTTTGGTTTTGTTTTCGGAATAAGCATCGTTGAGTTTTTCATCATTCCAGCGGTTTCTCGCTTTCTTGCGTTTCAGTTCCAAAACAAAAACGGAGATTCTGGCTACCGCCATGTGTATTTTTCTTTTAGTTTGCGCGTTTCTTTTTCGATGTCTTGTAAATCCCAAAAATAGAGGAGAATGGTGAACAAGCCTATTACGGTCATGGCCGCAGTGGTTACTGCTAACCAAGGGTTGAAGGTTAAACTCAGATAGATGTTAATCACCCCGAATAGGGAGAATTCTAGAATTATGACCCCAAAAAGCGTAATTAGTTTTGCTTTATGCCTCATTTGTTTGCTTGCTAACTCAATTTGAAACTCGCGTTCATCTTGGTCAAGCAAGTCTTGCTTCCCCAGTGCGTTTCCAAAGTTCGGAAAAACATTTTTTGCAGATTGCTCTTCTCTCGGAGGCTGTACTGTATATAACCGCTTCATTGTTTTCGGTTTGTTGCCCACATTCAACGCACAGAGAAGTCGCGTTATGTTTATTGTTCATGGCGGTCCTAAGCTCCTCAATTTGCAGACGCAGGTTGGAAATTCTGCCTCGGAGCACTTGCATTCGATGTATTGACTCCTGAATGTTCTGTTTTTCAAGGGCAATCTTTGGAGCTGAGCGCTCAGTCAGAGTGAGATCTAAGGCGTTTAGTTTGGCAGCATTGTTCACAGCTGATTTCAGGTTGCTCCCTTCTGTATGTATGCAAGAATTTTTAGCGTATCTTAATGTATAATCCATTGTTTCTCAAGCATTAATATTCCGAGTATCGATACTCGCTTGAACCCTTTAGTGTGGCTGGACTAACTTATCCCAAACCCCAAAACACCATTAAAAGTCGCTTATTTACAGGAAGCGTAAATGTGAGTTAAGTTAGGCAACAACTGAAAGCATTTTAAACAGCAACGTAATCGTTTATTTTGAAGCCGGGGTGGCGGAGTGGTTATCGCGCTGGCCTCGAGATCCTCGTAGTATAGTTGAGGGGCTAAGATAGAGACAAGTTAGCCAGTGGGCCTCGTGCTCGCAGGGGTTCGAATCCCTTCCCCGGCGCCATCAACATGAAATTGGACGCTTCCCTGGCGTTGCAGATGTTGAAAAAAAAGAATTCCTTTTTTCTGCATTCTACTTCCATTGTTTGAGCTTCCTTTTTCTGAGGACTGGTGGCTCAAAGTAGTTGTTGTTCGATTTGATTTTGGTTGAACAACAACTTCCCATTAGAAGAAGAAAAAACAATGAATCTTACGGCAGCAATTTTTCTTCTTTGCAGAGAGAGCTCAGTGGCTTTTAGGGTTGTAGAAGAAGGCTTGTTCTTTTTCGTATCTTCTCTTGAAGAAAAACTAGCTGTAGAACAACAACATGAGTTTTTTTTGTGCTGTTGTTGTTCTTTCAAACTTTACGATGGTTGCGACCTTGAAAAAACATATGAGCAAAATTTTTAGAGCTTATTAACAAAGCATAAAGTCGAACAAACAACTTCTAATTAAGGAAGCATTGCCCTGCTTTTTTCAGAAACAGGCTAAACGATGATAGACAAAAGTCTTCTTCCTGGGACAGGGTTAGTTTAGGTTTAATAGAAGAAGAAGTGCCGCGCATTATTGCTTCTTCTTCTTTCCATGCTAAATGCCGGAATCGGAGTTTAGACTTAGCATCTTAGTGATGAACGATCAAACTTAATATAATCCGAACTGGCAAAAGGCTGAATTAAGTTAATCTTATATTTGAACTCAAAGAATACTTTGCCAATGAGCGGGCGGTAACAAAATGGAAAAGGTTGCTGAAGGCATTAGTGACTTTGGTGATTTTAAGGCTATTTTGTTTAGAGCTTCTGACGGCCGTCACTTTGTGAGGTTTGTGCCGTTGAAGAATACGGAAAAACCTCATACTGAGTGGCTTTGCGGATATGACCATTTAGAATGGCTCAGATGCTTGAATACCTAAGCCTTCTCTGGATTCCCAGATGTGCCTAATCTGTCATGAAGGCAATGTCGTCCCACGGGTGTCTGTATAAGCCTTGCTTTAGCCGTTTCTGATCCAGGAAGTGCGCAGTCATGCCGATGGTCCTGCCAACCACGAACAGCCCGTTCAGGGCTCCCATCTGGATGTATTCATCAGCTTCGTTCTTCGGCATCTCGTTCCTCATCATGTCGACGAAGCAAACCCCGATGCAGCCATCCACGTTCAGGATAAGGTTGTCCTTCTTGGCTGTTGTGAGCTTCTCTACCTCGAGGGCGAAGTCCAGGAGCGGGGTGGTCTTGAAGTTCTTCTTAGCGTATTCTTTTATGATTGTCACCCGCATGTCTGGGTTGTGAATGCTTTTTATCAGGTGTCCGATGCCTTGGATGTTCTCGCCCTTATTCTTCATCTCCTCGACGAACTGGACTGGGGTTAATCCCTTGTCGTAGGCGTTGGAGAACATTTGGGCTGCGCCGTCGATTGCTCCTCCGAATCTTGGGCCAATTGTCAGCATACCGCTCGCGACTGAGGAAATCAGGTCTTTGCCTGCTCTGGCTGCAACTATGGCATTATGGGCTCCCGATACTGCCGGTCCATGGTCAGCTGTGGCCATGATGGTCATCTCTATGAACTTGGTCGCATACGCTGGGAACTGGCGCTTGAACCATAGGATGCTGAGTACACCGCCGATTCCTATGTCTTTCTTGAAGACCTCGGAAATTGGCAATTTGCCGTAAAGAAGTTCTTCTCCGCGGTCGTCTGATATGGTGCAGATGAAATTGGAGGGTTTCCTTATGATGCCTTCTTTCAGCGCCTTGGCGTAGTCCATCGGAATCTTTGGCACTGGGGGTTCAGGCTTTGGCTTAATTATACCATTCCTGACTAGGCTCTCGTAGGTGGCCTTAATCTTCTGATCGTAGTCATCATATGACTCTGGAACTATAGCCCCAGCCTCCCTGAGAGCAGCGTTCTTTGCGTCAGCAGTCTCCGCCTCACTGCCTGCTTTTGCGCCCGCATGGCCGAACTGAACTTCGGTCTTGAAAGCTTTAGAGCAAGTTCCTGTGACCCAAATCACCAGAGGCTTTGTAATCTTCCTGTTCTTTAACGCCTCAGCGATTTCGTATTCGCCACTGCCGCCTACTTCGCCCAAGCATACGAGCATCTTGACCGCGGGAATATTCTCGAACCTGAGAAGGTGGTCAAGCAGTGTTGAGCCTGGGTAAGTGTCCCCGCCGATAGCTATGCCCTCATAAAGGCCGTCCGTGTTCCTGGCGATTATGTTGTACGCCTCGTTGCTTAGGCCACCGGATTTGGATACGAATCCCACGGAACCTGGCCTGTGAAGCTTGGAGTCGATGATGTTTTCGATTGTGCCGCCAGCGTTGCCGATTTTGAAGCAGCCGGCTTTTACTCCTCCGACAGTCGCGGGTCCGATGATGAACTTTCCAAGGGCTTTGGCTTTGGCGGTGATTAGTTTCATTCGCCTCTCTGGCACTCCCTCCGCGATTATCACAATTGTCCGTATTTGCGGTATCGCCAGCGCTTCCTCAGTTGAGGCTGCAGCCGACCTGAAGGATGCGAAGTTTATCATCACATCTGCGTTAGGGTGCATTCTCGCGGCCTTTTCGATGGTCTTGTACACGGGTATCAGAATCTCACGCTTGCCGAAGAAAACCTTCGAAAAACTGTCTGAGCCAGTAGGGTTGATTATTGCCGCGACTGAAGGTGTCTCGCGACCTGACGCATAATCAAAATCCAGCATCCTCTGCGTTGCCATGACTTGATTGTTGTAAATGAAAGACTGGGTGTTCCTGTCAAACAGTTCATACTTGCTAGTTTTCTTGGCTGACTCTGCCTTTGCCACGTCACTTTCCTCCCTTCAAGGCCATGGAAACAATCTTGGTCATGTGAGTTTCCGCTCCATACACTTCAATCGGCACCCCTAGCTTCTCGCCGAGCTGCCTCATCTGCGACAAGCCTTCCTGGTAGTTGGGTCCGCCACGGCGGACATAGATTTTGACGTTATTCTCTTGAAGCTTCTTCTGGTACTCTTTCAGGGCTTTGATTATGCCCTTGAAGGTGTTAGCCACATCAGTAAAATTCGCTATCCCTCCGCCAATGAGCAGGAACTTGCCATTCGGGTTCTTCTTCCTAGTCATGAGGTCGACTATTGTTTTGGCATAGAGATAGGTGAACTCCTCGCTCGGATCGCCGGAATACTCGCCGTAATTAGCCAATTCGTTCATGCAGCCCAGGTCGGTGATTGTGTCCGCGTATATTACTGATGCACCGCCGCCTGCTACCATTGTCCAGACTCTTCCTTCAGGGTTGAGGATGGTGAGCTTGAGAGAAGCCCCCGTCTGCGAGTCCAGTTCCGCGATGTAAGCTTCTTCTTTAGTGAGGGTTCGGCCGAAGGGCGCGGGAAACTCTATGTTGCCCCACTTATTGCCGCTTTCGAACTCGGCAGTGCTGTCCAGTTTGGCTGCAAGGTCCAGCGGGATGACTGTGTCCTTTGTCACCACAATCGGGTTTATCTCCAAATAGGTGAAGTTTAGGTCCGCGTAGAATTTGAACAATGCCTCGATGAAACCAGAAAGGTACTTCTTTCGGTCGGCAGGAACCTTTCCCAAGAGCTTTTTCTCGATCTCTGCCGATGTCGGGAACGTGCCGATGGGCACTTCCAAGCGTGACGCTTTGGTGTCTACATCTCCGACGTTGACCCCGCCTTCGTGGTAGAACAGGATGGTGTCGCCGTCCCTGGTAGACATTATGGCAAGATAGCATTCCTCCGATTCTTTGTGTGGTATCATTGGCTCGATAATGAAGTGCGTCAGATGCCCAGTTGTTCCTTTGTTCGCGGGCTTTCCGTCAGCATCGAACTTGCCGTAGATGGTTATTGGGCACTTAGACTTCTCTTCAATCCACTTCTTGGCTTGGTCGTAGCTTACGCCGACAAGGATGAGTTTGTTCTTTCCCCTGCGTTTTATCAGCTGGTCGGGTTTGACGACTAACTTTTCAGTGGTCAGCCACTTGTGTTGGTCCGGCAGTTTCGTCATGTCGGTGTCTGGTCCGACGGTGACAATCTTGTCGGGGATGTCGTACTTTCCGTTGGAGTAGTCTTTGAATAGACGGGCGAGCATGCGCTTTCCGTCGGCTTCCCTGATTGCTTTGTGCGCCATTTTCTTGTCCTTCTATTCAAGCTTTTTCTTGAGTCGTTTTGCCACTTCGGCAATGAACTCTTCAGTGTGCACCTTCTTGTTCTTCGGGTCCGGTGTGGCAACGAGCATCAAATCGCCGGTCATGATGCCGCTTTCGACAGTTTCGAGAGCTGCCTGTTCGAGCTTTTCTGCGAATTCCACGACTTCTGGTGTCATGTCCAGCTCGCCCCTCTTTCTAAGGCAGCCGCTCCAAGCAAATATTATGGCCATGGAGTTGCTGGAGGTCTCTTCGCCCTTCAGGTGCTTATAATAGTGCTTTTGAACCGTGCCGTGAGAAGCTTCGAATTCGTAGTATCCCTGAGGGCTGACAAGCACGGAGGTCATCATCGCTAGGCTGCCGTAGGCTGAGCCAAGCATGTCGCTCATAACGTCGCCATCGTAATTCTTGCAAGCCCAAAGCATACCGCCTTCGGTTTTCATTATTCTTGCAACGGCATCGTCAATGAGAGTGAAGAAGTAGTTGAGTTTAGCTGCGTCGAATTTTGCTTTCCAATTTGTTTGGTATTCTTCTTCGAATATTTTGCGGAATTGTGCATCGTAGGTTTTGGAGATGGTGTCTTTGGCTCCGAACCACACGTGCAACTTCTGGTCGTAGGCGTAGGTGAAACAGGATTTGGCAAAGCTGGATATCGATTTGTCAGTGTTGTGAATGCCCTGTATTATTCCGGGACCTTTGAAGTCTTGTATGGTTCCTCGCCACAGTTCCTTGCCTGTACTGTTTGTGAAGACTATCTCGGCTTTTCCAGCTTCCGGGACTCTATATTCGCAGTTCTTGTAGACGTCGCCGTAGGCGTGTCTTCCGATGTGGATAGGTTTTTTCCATGAACTTACAGCGGGCGGAATGTTTTTCACTAGGATGGGTGCCCTGAAGACTGTACCGTCAAGCGCGGCTCTGATTGTGCCATTGGGACTTGCCCATTCTTGCTTCAGGTTATACTCTTTTACGCGGTCTTTGTTTGGAGTGATAGTGGCGCATTTCACACCGACGCCATAATTTTTAATGGCTTCCGCGGCTTCGAGGGTTATCTTGTCGCTTGTCTCATCCCTTTTCATCAATTGGAGGTCGTAATATGCGAGGTTCATGTCCAGGTACGGCAGAAGGAGCTGTTCTTTGACCATCTTCCACATTATTCGTGCCATTTCGTCTCCGTCTATCTCGACGATTGTGCTCTTTACTTTGATTTTTTGCATTCAGCTTCCTCTCACTTAACGGTGTACGAGAGCAAGCCGCCCTCGTAGAGAATGTCCTTCTGTCTCTGGGAAAGGTTGTAGCCGAGCTCGATTTTCAGGTCCTTGGTCTTGTTCACTAAGATGACTGGCTCGTTGTTCTGAAGTTTCTTCTTGATGTCGGGTATTTCAATCTGGTCGCCTTGCTCTATCTTGTCGTAATCAGACATGTTCTTGAAAGAAAGCGAGATTATGCCGAAGTTCACAAGGTTGGCGGCGTGGATTCGCTCAACAGACTTGGCTATTATTGCCTTGACGCCTAGGTACATCGGGCATAGTGCAGCATGCTCCCTGGAGCTGCCTTGACCGTAGGACTCACCGGCAACCACGACAGTATTCAATCCTTTCTTCTTGGCCTCCATAGCTCTCTTGGGAAATGCCGGGTCGATGGGCTCGAAGACGTATTCCGAGTATTTGGGCACGTTGGAACGGTACTTGAGTCTTGCTCCCGCAGGCATTATGTGATCCGTCGTGATTTTATCGCCTACCTTTATCCCGACAACGCCGATTATTTGTTCTGGCATTTTATCGTTGACAGGGGGTGTGCCGATGTTTGGACCTCTTACGACTTCAACGTTCCTGTCAGCAGGCTTCGGGAAGATGAACATGGAGTCGTCGATGAGGAATTTTGTTGGCATGCTGACCTCTGGGTACTCGATTCCGGCTTTTCGTGGGTCTGTCATTTTGCCCGTTATTGCTGCCACAGCCGCAACTTCTGGGCTTACAAGGTAGACCTGCGCGTCCGCGGTGCCACTTCTTCCCTCGAAGTTTCTGTTGCTTGTCCTGAGGGAAACGCCTGTTGACTTGGGGCTCTGGCTATTGCCAATGCAGAATCCACATGCGGCCTCCAGCAGCCTTGCGCCGGAATCCAGCAGGTCACCAACGTAACCGTCCCTCGTCGCCATCTGAAGTACTTGTCTTGAGCCTGGCGCAACCCCGAATGACACGTCCGGGTGAACTTTTCTGCCTTTCATAATCTTGGCAACAGTGGCTATTTCTTTGTAAGAAGAATTGGTGCAGGAGCCGAGCATCACCTGATCCACCTTCATATCCTTCATATCACTGACTCGGACTATGTTGCCTGGACTGTGCGGCGCCGCCGCAAGTGGCTCCAATTCGCCGAGATCAAGGTCCACAACGCGATCATACTCGGCGTCGTCGTCAGCTTTCAGTTCGACCCAATCCGCTTCCCTGCCTTGTGCCTTGAGGAATTTTCTGGTCTCCTCATCTGAGGGAAATATCGAGGTGGTGACGCCCATCTCTGCGCCCATGTTGGTGATTGTAGCCCTCTCAGGGACGGTGAGGTTCTTTACGCCGGGCCCGGCATATTCTATGATGACGCCGACGTTGCCTTTCACCGTGAACATCTCCAGCATCTTCAGGACTACGTCTTTGGCGCTGACCCAGGGTTGGAGACTGCCCTTCAGGTTTATCTTGTAGACCTTTGGGCATGTTAGGTAGAACTCACCCCCGCCCATGGCAACCGCGACATCGAGTCCGCCGGCTCCGATGGCTATCATGCCGATACCGCCTCCGGTGGTTGTGTGACTGTCAGAACCAAGAAGGGTCTTTCCAGGTTTGCCGAACCTCTCAAGATGGACTTGGTGGCATATTCCGTTTCCTGCCTTTGAGTATATTATGCCATACTTGGCGGCGATTGTCTGAAGGTACTTGTGGTCGTCGGCGTTCTCGAAACCCACCTGGATGGTGTTGTGGTCTACGTAGCTAACGGAAAGCTCGGTCTTAACTTGCTTTAGACCCATTGCCTCGAACTGCAGGTACGCCATCGTTCCCGTGGCGTCCTGAGTCAGGGTTTGATCAATCTTTATGCCTATCTCGTTGCCGGGTACATATTCGCCGACTACTAGATGTTTTTCCAGTATCTTTCGAGTAAGGGACCTGCCCATAGTCTCTCATCCTTTGGAAAGTTTCCTCTTTCTCATGCGTATATAAAGGTTGTCAATTCATACGACGAATAGCAGAATTCTCGCATTTACTTAAATGAATTGCGTTAATTCCGCAATACTTTGAATTCAAAACAAAAGTGTTAAAAAAGATAAAGATAGAAGAAGTTAGTCATCTCCTCCCGGTCGAAACGATAAATGAGTGAACCGCGATCCTTTGTGGAACCAAACACAGAAAGAGACATGTTCTTTTCGAAGAACATTACTTTCATTAATGGAGAACGAAGCAAGAAGAACCCTCATGGCGAAGTGTAATGCCACGAATGCGACGGCGGAGAAATTGTGAGCTACTCTTATGGGCATCATCAGCGCGACTGCATGCAATCTTAAGCGACCCCATTTCCTGCGACTGCGACGTATTGCTGATACTTGGTCTTACTGGAGTTTGCAATTTTGTCAGGCGGATTAACCAGAAAAGCCTTTATGCCGATCTGTTGTACGTTCTTTTTGGATTGACCGAAGCTGATGACAGACCCTGTTTTTGCTGAAAACGCTAGTAGCTTCCTTGAAATCGGAGAAAAACTTCCTTGAATTGGGACCTTTTGTTCGCACCTGCTGTTGGTGTTGTCGCCATAGTCTTCTCGGTTTATCTAATGCGTGATCTGCTGCGGAGACCGAAAGGAACAACTCGAATGATCGAGATCTCTGACGCCATAAAGGAAGGAGCTCACGCTTACTTGGCTCGGCAGTTTCTGGTAGCATCGCTCTTCGCGGTTGGGCATTACCGCCCTTCTAGGTTTTGTCTTGGGAGTTCAAGTAGCGGTTTCTTTCGCATTAGGCGCAATCCTCTCTGGCGTTTCGGCTTACATTGGCATGAGGGTTTCGATATACACCAACTCCAGGACAGCACATGCCGCCTGCAAAAGCCTGAAAGACGCGCTTTCAGTTTCTTCAAAGGGGGGAACGATTGCAGGTTTATCTCTAGCAGGGCTCGGCATAGCAGGTGTCGGCTTAATGTACCTCATCGTTGGCGATCCCATGCTCCTGCTGGGTATGGGGTTTGGAGCTTCATTGATAGGATTATTCGCGAGAGTGGGCGGAGGGATATACACCAAAGCCGCGGATATAGGCGCTGACTTGGTAGGCAAAATCGAAGAGGGAATCCCTGAGGATGACCCGCGAAACGCGGCGGTGATTGCGGACCAGGTTGGGGACAACGTGGGAGACATCGCTGGGACGGGATCGGACGTTTTCCAGTCTTACGTCATGGCACTTGTAGCGGCGATGATTCTTGGTTTAAGCGTTTATGGAACTCGCGGGTTAGTGTACCCTCTGACCGTTGCGGGGCTAGGAATTATCGCATCTTTAGCTGCTTCTTTCTTCATTCGATCTAATGGTGGGAACGCTCAAAGAGCCATTTACCGCGCAGTATACCTTGCGGCTGTCATCGTGATAGTTCTGAGCGCTTTTCTGTCTTGGCTTGTTTTTGGGGGCTTCAAAGAATTCTACGCCACAGCCATCGGCGTCGTCACCATCGTGCTACTTGCGTGGATAACTTTGTACTACACGTCAGACACTAGGAGCCCAGTTCAAAGTATAGCAAAAGCCTCTGTTGGCGGCCCCGCGATGAACATTATCTTCGGCTTCACGAGAAGCTTTGAGAGCACAGCTTTCTCGGTCATCGTCTTCACCGTAGCAGTTGTCCTTGCTTACTTGTTCAGCGGCGTTTTCGGCATCGCGATGGTCGCAGTCGGGTTTCTTTCGATAACAGCCACTTTGATTGCTATGTCGGCTTATGGACCGATAGTTGACAACGCCAAAGGCGTCATTGAGCTTTCAGGGGCTTTCAAGGACGCGGAATGCGATTCGCTGAAAGTAATTGATGAGTTGGATGCCGTGGGAAACACCACAAAAGCGGTCTGTAAGGTTTACGCGCTTGGGACTTCGGCTTTCGCCCAAGTGGCTATTTTCTCGGCTTTCGTTCAAGCCACTGGATTATCGGCGATAAATGTGGCAAACCCTGTCGTGTCGTCAGGTTTGATAATCGGTGGGATGCTCTCTTTCTTGTTTGTTTCTCAAATCCTCCGGGCGGTTGGCAATTCAGCCTTCAAAATGGTCGCTGAGGTTCGGAGACAATTCAAAGAGATTCCGGGGCTGAGGGAGGGAAAAGCGAAAGCTGACTACGCGAAGTGCGTCGACATTAGCACCCGAGGAGCGTTGAAAGGCATGTTCTTCCCTGCTATCTTCGCGCTCATCGTCCCATTGGCTGTTGGCTACACCATTGGCGTTGAAGCCGTTGGAGGCTTGATAGCAGGAAACCTTGTTACAACAATTCCGCTCGGGCTTATGATGATTCAAGGTGGAGCTGCTTGGGACAATGCAAAGAAATATGTGGAAAAAGGAAACTTGGGAGGACCAGGCACAAAACTTCACGAAGCCACAATCGTGGGCGACACTGTAGGCGACCCACTGAAGGATGCCGCAGGCCCATCTTTGGATTTCTTAATGAACCTTATAGGTTCGATGGCTGTCCTTTTCGCCGCGTCTTTCATTACCCTTGCTCTGCTTCACTAGACTGCACAGCTAAAACCCGAACAAGCCTTTGCCTTTTCCACTGTCTGGACCTTCGCTGTGTTCCCCTTCCTCAGAAATATGATGAGCCACGTGGAAAGCTAATCCTGTGGCGGCGCCCGCTGAAAGCCCAAGCAGAATCTCGGTAAGCCAAGCGTACTCGGGCGAGGTCTGGTTAACCAATGCTAATACTACGAGTATGTCAAAGACGACTGCAATGGCGAGGTACCCGTAGCACCATGTTTTGATGCTGGTTCCTCTCGGCTGGTTTATGCCGATGCCGACCATTACTCCGAGCATTGCCAAGAAGCCTATTAACGCATAAATCACGTGTATCACCCGTTTTGAAGTTGGCTATTGACTAGCCGAGACATGTTAATTAGCCTATCTGGTTAGCACAAACACTCTGCTTTAGCATCAGCAAGCCCAGTCGTGCCGCGTTTTACCGTTAGCTTTTTTACTAAACCTCGCATGGATAATGGTATTTCTCTGGCTGGTGGGTTACGTTAACAAACTTTGACGAAAAGCAATGCCACAAATGGGCGCTTCTCCTACGTGGTAGGCGTGCAAAAATAAATAAGGCTTCAGACGCCGCTGATGCTGGCGACTTTAACGAGACAAAACGGTTAATCTCTGAAGTGGTTTACGGCGTTTCAGCTGGCAACCAAACCGACCCCGGCATGGCTGGCTCTCTCCTTTACCATATGGCTATGGTGACCAAGATGGCAGCGGAAACGCGTTTCCTCTTGCAAGAATTTCAGGCCGAAAAACCACAGATTGACGGTCAGGTGGAGCGGTTTTACGGTGATTTTGTTTCCGACGTAATCGAGCTCTCGAAACCTGTGTTAGAGTCTACCTTCAAACAAAACGCGGAAGACGCTGAAACCTTGGGTACAGACGAGAAAATCGCCTTGTTCCTTGAATTGGCTGCAAAGACCAAGAAAACCCTAAGCAAACTCGAAAACAAAGAAGTTGTTACAAGCGAAAACATTGAAAGTCTCTTTCAAGAATGGGGCACCCACGTCGTCGAAATGCGCCTACGACAAGAATACGAAACCATCAAGGGCTTGTTAACAACGACAGAATTAGCCAAGATCTACGGGATGCAGCGTCTCCAACAGGCAATGGAAAGGGTTCAGAAAAAATTCGGCGAGGAAACCGTGAACATAGCTCTCGACGTGACTCTGAAGGTGGGGATGCCACGAGAAAAACTACAAACCGTGATGCTTAGCGACCACTTCATCGACTACAGAATGAACATCGCCAAACTGGACGGCAACATGCAATTCTTCAACTGCCCAGTCGCAGGAAGCCACAGCTACATCGCCCACAAAATGGGCCTAAACGATGCGGTCGCGGCGCTTTTTTGCAAACATTTCTGTTACGCCCACGCTAAAGCCATGTTGGAAACTGTTCTCCCATTCACTTTTACGTTGTCTCAGCCGCAACGAATCGCCACCCACGGAAAATGCGAGTTCTACATGAAACTCGCTGACTCGCCGAACGCGAAAGTGAAAGCAGAGTTCATTCCCCTCGTCGTGTCCTGGAATGTCACCCGAAAGTGCAACTTGGCATGTTCTCATTGTTACATCAACGCTGCTAAGGATGAACTGCAAGGCGAGTTGAACACTGAAGAAGCGAAACGACTCATAGACCAAATCTCCGACGTGAGTAGACCACTGCTCATACTCAGCGGTGGTGAACCACTCCTGCGCCCGGACATTTACGACTTGATACAGTACGGTGCTGGAAAAGGTCTAAGGATGGGCTTAGGAAGCAACGGCAGCCTGATAGACCAAGAGGTCGCGAAAAACCTCAAAGCGGCTGGCGTGAAGACGGTTTCAATCAGCCTAGACTCCCGAAACCCCGAAAAGCACGATGAGTTCCGAGGCGTCAAAGGATCCTGGCAGAAAGCAGTCGAAGCCATCACCGCGCTCAGGCAAAACGGAGTGCTTGTCCAAGTAAACACCACGGTAACCCAGCAAAATCACAACGAAATCGACGAAATAATGTCCTTGGCGGAAGAACTCGGAGTGGAGAACTTTCACCTGTTCTTCCTCGTCCCTACGGGAAGAGGCACAAAAATCACGGACATTTCTCCCGCCATGTACGAAGGCATGATTAAGTCAACTTTCGCCAAAACTGGAAAGCACAGGCTCAACGTTAGGCCTTCGTGCGCGCCGCAATTCATGCGCATTGCAAAGAACATGGGGTTGGACATGAGGCAATGGATTCGAGGCTGCATTGCAGGACTCTATTATTGCCGCATCTACCCTAACGGCGACATAACGCCTTGCCCGTACCTACCCGTAAAACTCGGCAACGTCCGCGAAAAAACCTTCAGCGAAATATGGTTCGGCTCAGAGGTCTTCAAGAACCTGCGTGACTTCGACACATTGAAAGGAAAATGCGGTGCTTGCGATTACCGGAATCTGTGCGGGGGCTGTCGTGCCCGCGCCTACGGGTTGTCGAGCGATTTCATAGATTTTTGCGGCGACTTGCACGAACCTACCGAGCTGAAGGGAGACTACCTGAAGGAGGATCCTTGGTGCGTTTACCAGCCAACATCCTCTGCCATGACAAAATAAACACGTCTTAGTGCATTCTTCTATTCTTGCAATTCCGGCTAATTTTGTTTAGGAATTTTGATTATCTTTATCTTAACGGCGTTCATCTTCTCTTTTGCCGATTCCTGCGCTTCAATTTTCGTTTGAAATGTTTCTCTGAGCTCAATCCATGGCAAACTGTCGTCGATCTTTATCCACGTAGTGTATGCTCGGCTTCCCAGCTTTGACATAAGAAGACATTGGCATGAACCATTAAAACAATTGTGAAATTAGAGTATGTATTCCTAATACAGTAGTTGTTTAGGAAACCTATTTAAGCACTATACTTCCCTTCTTAGAAACTTTAGAGTCATAGTTTAACCTCGAAGCGGTGCCTATGAGATGGTTCAAAGCAGGTTCGTGCAGCCTTCTAAAGGAGGCGTCGAAGAACGACCCATGAGAGTCACTCAAAGGGCACCTTTGCGGCTTTCAAAGAAACTTTGCTTGCTTACACCTTTGACTTAGGCGGACTCGCAGCAGGTTTCGTGGTCGCTTCGCAATTAGGCCTTTTCGAACTTTCCCCCTGGGCCTTAGCCGTTTACCCTGCCATCCTCAGCGCTAAGGGCGTTATCCATGGACTACTCAGCGGTCGTTTAGGAACGGCACTACACTTGGGCACTGTGTACCCAAGGTTCTTTAACAATACAAAGAGCTTCTACAAACTGATTTCCGCCACGGTGGTGATGACGCTGGTAATAAGCGTCGTAATGAGCTTGGTCTCATTGGTTTTCGGTTACGTGTTCTGGGGGGCAAGGAGCGCAGACGTTTTAGACATAATGGCAGTTGTCGTGGCTACAATGTCTCTGGGTTTAACTCTTTCAGTTGTAACAATTAAAGTAGCATTTGTCACGTTCAAAAGAGGGTTAGACCCAGACATCGTGGTTTACCCGATCATGTCTACGATCGCGGACATTTTCATTACCGTTTGCTTCGTCATTGTACTAAATGCGTTTTTCGTTTTCAACTTCGCTGGCAAATCAGTGATCGCCGTAATCATCCTTGCGCATTTGCTCTTAGTGCTCTATATAATTCCTAAGAATTTCAGAGAGCAAGACTTCCGAAAAAACCTGAAAGAATCACTATACACGATGTTGTTCGTCTCCGTTATCGTAAATGTCACGGGCACTGTGCTAAAGAACATAAGCGCTGTCGTGGAGAACCGCGGAAGAGAAATCTATACTGTTTACCCTGCGCTGATCGATATGGTGGGCGATGTAGGTTCGGTTGTGGGATCCACCGCTACCACAAAACTAGCATTGGGTTTGCTGCGTCCCTCCCTTTCGTCAATTCGGCACCACGCTAAAACCATTCTCAGCGCTTGGGCAGCTTCAATCGTCATGTTTTTTGTTCTGGCAGTTCTTGCGCCGTCATTGAACGGCACGCTTTCCTTGTCAACCTTCTCCAATCTTATCTCAATCCTGCTAATAGCCAACGTTATCGCTGTGTCTGCAATAATCTTGCTGTCTTATGGCATTTCCATCTTGACTTTCCAGAAAGGTCTGGACCCAGACAACTTCGTCATTCCAATCGAAAGTTCTTTTGCCGACAGCCTCATGTCCATCGCCTTGCTAGCGGCGTTGGTCTTGGTGGGATAAACTTGCAGAGCATAATTAAAATATCTCTTGACGAATATAACACCGCGGAGAGCTTCTCAAAGGATGCCTCACTTTGAAAAGATAGAGTACAAACCCATACCCGTCAGGGAACTTCTGCTAGAGATGAAAAACCTCTCCGAACTCATGATAGATTTAGCCTACTCCGCTGCTCTCTTCAACGATAAGGACCTAGCGGAGGACATTATGGAACTTGAAGCGCGAGTCGACACGTTGGCTTACCTGCTGGACATGGAAATCATGGTGGCAGCACGAGACGCCAAGGACGCTGAGGCGTTGATTGGAGTTTCTATAGTTGCCGCCGCCACAGACAAAATCTCCGACGCCGCCGCTGACATCGCCGCAATCGTAACGCAGGATATTGGAGTTCACCCGATTGTCAGTACGATTTTCGAAAAGGTCGAGAAGCACCTCACGAAAGCGACTGTGAAAGAGGGATCGGTGATTGCTGGAAAACAGATAGGCAAGCTGGATTTCGCCTCCAGAATGGGCGTTGACATTATCGCCATTCGCCGAAACAAGGATTGGATCATCGATCCGAAAGACTCCGAACGAGTTTTTCGCGGCGACGTGCTCATAACGCGTGGAGCCCCACAGGGAGTTAAAGACTTCAAGGAGCTTGCCGAGTCAAGTCTGGCGAAGCTGGAGGGCAAATAATGACTGAGCAGAAACAGTTTGAGGAGATCGTGACGCGGATGGTGGAGCTCAAGGACACTTCTGAGTTGATGATTGATCTGGCTTATTCCGCGTTGATGCTGAACAGCAGGGAACTGGCTGAAGAAGTGCAGCGTCTCGAAGAATACGTTGATAAATTGCACACAGCTTTCGAGTTGCTCGCTTTGACGAGCGATTTCAAGAAGGAAGAGGCGTCGGGTTTCTTGGGATTAATCCGCATAGGTGTAGCGACCGAGAAAATCGCGGACGCCGCCGCCGAAATGGCCGGAGTAGTCCTCAGAGGGATTGAGCCTCATCCAGTGTTGAAACTCGCCATAAAAGAGGCTGAAGAAACGGTTGCTCAAGCATGCGTGACCTCTGACTCTGCCCTCGTTAACAAGACCTTGAAGGAAGCTCGTGTTCATGAGGAAACAGGCATGTGGGTCTTGGTCATCAAGCGAGGTGGAAAACCTCTGCGCCCCAAGGGAGACTCGAGAATCGAATTAGGCGACGTTCTAATTGCTTCTGGCTACGCCAAAGGCGTTGACGCTTTGAGAAAACTTGCGTCTCCAGAAGAAACGTGCGAAATCGAATAGCCTCGCTACTTATTCCAGTTTCATCAACACTATAAGCTTGAAGACTTCATCCCATATCGCGGAGGTACGTTGTCTCATTGGATCAACAGAAACCAGCTCAAGACGAACTGATAACCTGCCCGAATGAATCCTGCAGAAAAGTCTTTAGAAAACCGCTCAAAACCTTGGATTTCCAAGCCAGTCCAGAAGTTTACGAAGCTTGCCCACACTGTTTGACAAGGGTATCTTCAACCGATAAGCAAACCACCATAAACAGAGAGGAAGATGTCGAGATTTCGGAGGCAAGAATCTATTTGTTCTCACCGTCTTGGGTACCTTGGTGATCGTCCCGAAAAAGACAAGATTCCTGATGAGTGCATCGTCTGCAAGAATGTAGTACCATGTATGCTCAAAGGTCTTAAGGAACAGCTTCCTCAAGAAAGTTCGTGCGAGAGGCTGAATCAGGGTTAATATTCAAAAAATATTAAAAAAACAAGTTAGTGATTGCGGCTTGAAGCGTTGAAAGGACTGAATCGTGAGGGTTTTTAGCTCTTCTTTTTCTTCTCAGGCTTCGTCTCTTCTGTCATCGTGTCGGCTGCTGGTTCCTCTGCTTTCGGTTCCTCTTTCTTTTCTTCCATCTCAGTCGTTATCTCTTCGATTGGCTTTGGTGGGGGGGTTGTTGCCATTGTCCAACCGATCCAAGCGCCTATTGCCAAGATTGCGACGAAGCCTACGAGAACTGGTATGGCGATTAGCCAGAATTGAACTGCTGACGCTTCGCCAAAGAAGCCTAACGCCGGTATTGCATCCACAATTGGTTGGTAAAAGAAGAGTCCTACGACATAGAGTATAGCCACAATTACGCATACGAGACAGATGATTCCGCCTATTGCTTGATCTTTGCTAACCATTATTGATTCACCACGTTATAGCCATGTTTATTGGCTCAATCATTTAAAGTTTACCGTGTCTTCGGATACATTAAAACCCTAGGTGGTTCCCATTTCCCAAGTTGACAGGTACTTTTGCTGTTCGGGTGTGAGCTTGTCGATTGTAACTCCCATCGATTTGAGTTTCAATTCAGCAACGTTGTCGTCGATGTCGCAAGGAACTGTGTAGACTTTCGGCGTCATCTTTTCTGATTTAGCTATATGTTCCGCGCACAACGCTTGGTTAGCGAATGACATATCCATGACTTCTGAAGGATGTCCTTCTGCCGCGGCTAGGTTAACGAGTCTTCCTTCGGCGAGTAGATACAGATGCCTGCCATCCTTCAACGTGAACTCTTCAAGGTTCGGTCTCATTGTCCTTCTCGATATGGATAGTGCCTCCAAGTCTTTTAGGCTGATTTCGACGTTGAAGTGTCCGCTGTTGGCGATTATTGCGCCGTCTTTCATTTTTTGCATGTGTTCTTTTCTTATGACGTTGATGTCGCCAGTGGCTGTGACGAAAATATCGCCCACGGCGGCTGCTTCCGCGATCGGCATAACGCGTAAACCGTTCATTGCTGCTTCCAAAGCTCGCACGGGTTTCACTTCGGTTACTATCACGTTCGCCCCTAAGCCTTGGGCTCGCATGGCTATGCCTCTTGAGCACCAGCCGTAACCGCCAACCACGAAGTTTTTGCCTGCCAGAAGTGTGTTTGTTGCTCGTAGAATTCCGTCGATTGTGCTCTGACCTGTTCCGTAGCGGTTGTCGAAAAGGTACTTTGTGTAGGCGTCGTTTACGGCGATTATCGCGTATTTTAAGCTTCCATCTTTTTCCATGGCTCTTAGTCTGACTACGCCAGTCGTCGTTTCTTCGGTTCCGCCCTTCACGGTCTTCAGCTGCTCTTTTCGTTTGCTGTGGAGCGTGCCGACTAGGTCTGCGCCGTCGTCCAGCGTAATTGTTGGATTGTAATCCAGAACTTTGTCAATGCACTGGTAATACTCTTGGGTGTTCTGACCTCGCCAAGCGAAAACGTGTATCCCCTCATCCGCCAGCGCTGCCGCCACGTCGTCTTGGGTTGAAAGCGGGTTTGAGCCGCACAATACGACTTTGGCGCCTCCTGCGGCTAGTGCTTCCGCGAGGACAGCTGTTTCCTTCGTTACGTGTAGGCATGCGCCCAACGTTAAGCCTTTTAGGGGTTTCTCTTTGCTGAAACGGCTTTTAATCTGGTTCAAGACGGGCATGTGTTTTGCAGCCCATTCAATCTGCAGGTGACCTTGAGGTGCTAGTGACTTGTCCTTGACCTGGAACGTTTCCATTTTTGGATTCCTTCTTTATGGAACACTGCGGACTGACTATTTAGTTTTGCCTTGACCCCAACAGACCGATTACCATCAGAAGATTAACGTTCGTGAGGATTGAGATCTTGTGGCTGGAAAAGTTTAATTACGCTTTGCCAGAACGTAATTTCGAGGTATGAGCTTGAGAGAACCCTTTGCCGAGTTTATTAAGTCTAATCTAGGACCAAACACGCTACTCATTACCTGCGGGCTACCAGCAACCTGGAAAACGGAGACTTCAGAAGAGATCTCGAGGATCAAAGGATACCCAATCCTTCGGAGCGACCTGATTCGGCTGGAAGTTCTCAAGGGTGAAGATGTCTTCGATGCAAAAGTTGCGGGAAACATGAGCAAACGGTTGTCTGTTTATGATGAAGTGTTCCGTCGAGCGGACGAGCTTGCGGGGAAAACCAAAAATGGTATGATTTTGGATGCTACTTTTGTAGCTCAAGACCTTCGACGACGCGCCGCTGAAATCGCGTCAAAACATAACATGAACTTCGTCATTCTTCAAACCAGTTGTCCACAAGAAGTGTCAGTCGCTAGGCTTCAAAGAAGAACCAAGGAGAAATACGAATCGAACGCGTTGACAGTAGACGCTTATCTTGCTAACAAGAAGAAGTTTGAACCCGTGGATGTGGATGACTTGAAGAAGAAATATCCGGGGCTCAAGGTAATGCATTTGACGGTCGACACGTGTCATGATTCTCCAAGCGATTGGTTCGTAATCGGAATGGAGAAAAGATAGCTGGCACCCTTCGAATGATAATAGACCTGCATGTTCACTCGAAAAGCTCCGACGGCGCTTTCACCGCTCAAGAAATCGTAAAAGAAGCTAAGTTCAGAAACATAGCTTTTTTGTCAATCACCGATCATGATTCGATCGGCTGTCAGGAAGTTGCCATTGGGCTAGCAAGACAGGCGGGAATCCGCTACATCTCAGGCGTTGAGCTGAACGTAACCTTCTCTTGCCCCAATTCTCGCGAAGGCAAATCGGTACCGCTGGATTTCCTCGGCTACCAATTCGACCCACAAAATAATGAGTTAAACGCGAAGCTTCAACAGATGGCACGTTACCGAGAGGAACGAGCAGCCAAAATCCTGAAAAAACTCAACACGGAATTCGAGAAGGAAGAAATTGAAAAGCTGACGAAGAACGATTTTGACCTTGATTCAAGCTTCAGTCGATGGGACTCTCGGGAGACCCCACATCGCCGACTACTTGGTGAAGAAGGGCATTGTCGAAAACCGGCAGGAAGCGTTTGACAAGTACCTTGTGAAGTGTGACGTTCCTAAGTACCCGCTCTACCTCGAAGACGCGTCGAAGCTGGTGAGGAATGCGGGAGGAAAACTGGTGCTTGCTCATCCGAACGACCCTCACGGAACCTCGCTGGTAGCTCTAACCAAGTTGTTACCTGAACAAACCAAAATAGTTCAAGAGTCGATGTTACCGTTAATTGATGGCGTGGAGTGTTGGCACTCAAGAAATAACGCCGAGACAATTTCTCATTACGTGAAGTTTGCAAAAGAACATGGTTTAATAATGACTGGGGGAAGCGACTGCCATCAGAAACCAATCCGGATGGGAACAGTAAACGTCCCCGCATACGTCGCTGACCAGTTCGCCTAAAGCTCGCCTTTCCTCGTCATAGCGCCTTTGCGTAGTTTACGGCTAATGTGAAGTATGCTTTTGCCTCTTTCACCGCCGCGGCCTTTTCATGCTCGTTTATGTTAGGGTCTTTGAGTCGAAAACCGACCACTTTTCCCCGCACATATGCGCGGTAACACTTGTAGAAGAGAAGAAGCATATGCAACTCTTGGTCTTTGGAATACTCAATGTACTTTCTTACGAAGAAATCTGACAGGTCAGATCGCCCTCTGAAGTCCAAATCCATTGCTAGAAACGCAACATCAGCGGCAACATCGGAGTACCTGAATCGCTCGTTAAACTCTATCGCGTCGAAAATGTAAACCTTGTCCACGATGAAAATGTTGCCCGAGTGAATATCGCCATGGCAATCTCTGACTTTTCCTTTCGCAACCCTCTCCTCAAAGAATGGCTTGTTTTTCTTCGTGAAATTCTCGACCTTCTCACTAATTAACTGAAAACTCTCCGCAGCTAATGTTTTGCCAACATATTCTTTAGTTTGGTCGAAGTTCTCCCGCCAATTTGTCTCTATTATTTTCAGGGAGCCGAAGGTGCTTATTCTTTTGTTCGTTTCTGCTTTTGAATGAAAATCCGCGATTATCTTTGCGATTTTTCCTATGAGCGTTTTATCCACTTTGTTCTCTTCCAACAGCTTGCTCATTATCTTGCTCTGAGGCATCCGCTTCATCTTTACTGCGTACTCAACGGCTTCTCCTTCACCCTTGATTTTAATAGTGCCGGATTTGTTAATTGGGACGACTTCTAAGTACATGTCTTTGCAGAGACGTCTGTTGAGCGTCAATTCTTCTTCACAGAAAAAACGTCTCTTTTCGAGAGTGCTGAAGTCTAGAAATCCGAAGTTCACCGCTTTCTTAACCTTGTAAACGAATTTCCTGGTTAAGAACACGAAGGATATGTGGGTCTGGCATAGTTCAATGCTACCGGGGTTTTCCTCGTAGGCTTCGGGCTTCATTAAGGCTTCTACGACTTGCTTCTGAGTTGGCATTCGTTGAACCTGCCTGTTTGGAGAAAACTTGGGCGAGGAATATAGGGTTATCTGTGCCTGAATTGGGCGAGTCCTCTTCGTAAGAGACCTACCCGACTTCGGACATATTCCTATATCGGAATCAAAGGTTAAATATAGATTTGAGTTGTTGTGACTCGGTGGGGGCAACGTGAATATTGAGACTCTCGATGATTTGAAGAACGCACTTGGAGAAATTGGTTACTCAGATAAAGTAATAATCGAGATCCTGAAGTGGTACGAAACAGCCCAAAAATAACACTCTTCTTTCAGTAAGGCGTTAACTTTTCCTAAGGAAGACTGCTTGTTTTAAAAGCAAACGCAACTCAAATTTTCCGCAACTTCTTTAACTTTTCAAAGACATTGATACTTTATCAATCTCAACTATCCAACCTTTTGCAAAGGAGGGAAAGAACTCCGCTAGCAGATACTCCCACAGACTGCAAAGTCTGCATCTGCCAAAAATTATATAATGTGCCACTTCTGTATTGGTAGAAGTTCGGAGGCAAAACAATTGGGTATCTTAGGAAGAGATAAACTCAGAGAATTAATTGATAATTACAAGGTCATTTACCCGCACGATTATAATCTCCTCGACGGAGACGGCTACATCCTAACTGTCAAAGAAGAGACAACCGTGCAATACTTGGAGCACAGAAACCTTGTCTCCCACGAAGTCGTATTCACGCCCCCGAATTTGGTCGCACACCTAACTGCTAAAAGCAAATACGGCAGAATGGGCTTATCCTTCCTCAACGCCGCCAAAATTCACAGCGGCTTCATCGGGCGCATA
The DNA here is from genome assembly GCA_963749465.1 of Candidatus Bathyarchaeota archaeon. Classification (GTDB taxonomy): domain Archaea; phylum Thermoproteota; class Bathyarchaeia; order Bathyarchaeales; family Bathycorpusculaceae; genus UBA11855. Next base: position 628,886 of record CAVVMH010000006.1, read on the forward strand.
GTCCTCGAAGTCGTAAACTTGAGCAACGACCGCAAACCCTTGGTCATCAAACATGGAGATCCGTTCATGCACACCGAATTCATAACCCGCGACGGCGAACCCTCACCATACCTAGGCGAATTCCAGTTCCAATTCATGTCAGAAGAAGAAGTTCGCATGTACCTGCCCATCCTCAAGAAAGTCTTCCCGAACTACGAGGAATTAGCTAAAATCTGGTTCAAAAACAAGCGATTACAAGCTTAACCTGCTATTTCTGGAAGACATGAATTTCGCGACCAGTCTTATGCCTCTCTGCAACATCAACAAGCGAAACCATGCCAGCAAGGTTCTGTTCCGCTTCGCCATCACGCGCAAAAAACTCCTTCTTAAAAGGAAAAACCCGCGTAAAACCGATTTCCATAGCCTTTTCCCCAAAACGCGTCACTACTGTCTTACCTGAACGCGTCTGGAAGAAAGGCGAGATGAAAACCAATCGTCCACCATCCTTAAGAGCTCTAGAGGCATCCTCCAAGAAGCCAAAGTACAACGGCTCAAGCTTAGTGACTATCCTTTCTGCGTAAGTATTCGTCGGAAAATCACGCAACGCTGGACCCAGATCAGGCTCGGTGACGATACAATCCACATCTCTTACCCGAGAAGACAATTCCCGTGCGTCTCCCTGCAACAAGGTGAAATCCGCATCCTTGAGCTCGTATTCTCTCGTGAGCCACTCGAGGTTCTCCCTCGCACCCTTAACGCACCAAGGATTCAAATCCACCCCAACTACCCGCGCCCCAGACAACAAGGCTTCCTGTAATATCGTACCCACACCGCAGAAGGGATCAAGCAACGTTTTTCCAGGGGTGCAACCAGCCAGGTTCACCATTATCCTCGCCAGCCGCGGCGGCATGGCAAAAATCCTACGCTCAACGGGTTTGCCAACGTCACGTTTCTGGAATTCAAACGGGTCATGCACACCAATAGTGGTTGCCGTCAACGTCTGCTCCCTCCCGACGCAGAAGAGCACTTCAGCACCTTTCTCTACCAGCTCCTTTTTCAGAACCTCAACGTGAGTCAACTGCGGAAACTGCCTTTCTCTTGAAAAACCCATAAAATCCGACTTAACGCCCTCAGCCGCAAGCTCACTCTTTATCGAGCTGCCCACAAAACGATGGATTCTATAGGAAGAACCCCGAAGAGAACGGTCAGCGCAGTAAACGCTTACACCAAACAAGTGCTTACCCGTTGCCTGCCCAAGCATCCCAGCAACTAAATCGCCGGACGCAATATTTTCCTTGATCTGCGCTTTAGCTGATTTATCATTCTCGAGAAAGAAGTTCTTCAGCAGTTGCGTCGGAAAAACCCCTTTCACGACACCGATTTTTATGATGCCGCCAAAATCATCAGCGGACCCAAAACTGTCGCTCGCATTAATGTCAACTTCGAAGAATTCTCTGGAAAACTCGCGAACGGCAAAATCGGTTTTTCTATTATCCAGGAACGAGACGAGCTCCGCTAACGACAACCGCCAGTTCTTTCCTGGAATAAACACGTGCCCCTTTTTGGAAGCATTCATCATTCGCGCACACACGCGTAAGACAGGTTAATCTTCGACCCAATAATTGCTTTCCCTTCAGGCTTATGCGACTGTATTAACTGAGAAGAAATCGTCAAAGTCCACGGGATAATTGCATATCGTTTAAATAGCGCTTAGCGGGTAACCTAAAATACGAGGGTTTAGCATGCATGCGCGCAATTATAGACCCGTAAAAGGTCAAGCTTACACTAGGAAAAAGTATGCAAAAGGTTTCCCCCCGTCGAAGATTGTAAAGTTTACGATGGGAGACACCAAAGCTATCTATGACATCGAAGCAAGGCTCGTAGCTTTGAGAAGAGTGCAAATCCGCCACAGCGCCATGGAAGCCGCACGCGTGGCCACAAACCGCGTCCTCATGGATAAACTAGTCAACGACTACTTGATGGTAGTCCTGCCATACCCGCATCAGATCCTGCGAGAAAACAAGATGATCTTCGGAGCACACGCCGACCGACTTCAACAGGGCATGCGAAGGTCTTTCGGCAAAGCAATCGGCACGGCAGCCCGAATCGAACCAGGCCAGACCCTCATAACAGTGAGAGTCAAAGCCAACCAGCTGGAATTAGCTAAAGAATCCCTGAAAAGGGGCAGCGCGAAACTCCCCACCCCGTGTAGAATAGTAGTTGAAAAAATCCAATCTCCAGAAGCAGCCAGCAAACCGGAGATGGAAACGCTTGAGTGAGAAAAAAGACCTGGTCATATGGTTTGAGAATCTCAGGAAAGAAGACGTTCCCATTGTTGGCGGCAAGAACGCAAGTCTCGGTGAAATGATTAGCGCTGGCATGCCTGTTCCGCCTGGCTTTGCCATAACAGCTTTTTCTTATGAGAAGTTTATCGAGCAAACGCGAATAGCTGAGAAGATTTACAAGATTATCACGGACACTGTAACTGACCTTACCGACCCGAAACAATACGACACTGCTTCAAAGAAGATTCGCGAGCTTATCGAGAAGTCCCCAATGCCTAAAGATATCGAAGCTGCAATTAAGTCAGCTTACAAGAACGTGAACAAGCGGCTTAACCTGAAAGACACCTTCGTCGCCGTAAGATCAAGCGCTACCGCGGAAGACCTTCCCGATGCTTCTTTCGCGGGTCAACAGGAAACATACCTGAACGTGAAAGGTATCGATGACTTGTTGGATAAAGTCGTGAAATGCTGGTCCAGCCTGTTCACACCCCGAGCCATATTCTACAGGAACGAGAAAGGGTTCGCCCACGAAAAAGTCTTCATCAGCGTCGGAGTCCAGAAGATGGTCAACTCCCGAACCGCAGGCGTCATGTTCACTATCAACCCCGTGACTGGAGACAAGGATGAAATCGTCATCGAAGGCAACTTCGGTCTCGGCGAAACCGTTGTTTCTGGCATCGTAAACCCGGATGACATCGTGGTTGACAAGAACACGATGAAGATAAAATCCGTCAGGATCGCTAGGAAAACGATCATGTACATCCGTGACCCGAATACAGGCAAGACTGTCCATTTGGATGTGCCTGAAGAGAAGCAGAAGGCCCCTTGTTTGGAAGACGAGGAAATCTATGAGGCTCGCTGAACACGCAAAGTTGATTGAGCAACATTACGGCAAAGCTATGGACATAGAATGGGCTATTGACAAGGATTTACCTTTTCCAAGAAACATGTTCATTGTTCAGGCTCGTCCTGAAACCGTTTGGAGTGGCAAAACAATGGAAACCTCAATAGGAAAAGAAGAAGGAAGACACGAAGACGAATTGAAAGTCGTCGTAAAAGGTTTGCCCGCTGGAAAACGAGGCTACGGCATAGGCGTGGCAAAAGTTGTCTTAACCCCCGACGAAGCAGGTAAACAAATGACCAAGGGCGACGTGCTCGTCACCGACATGACTAACCCGGACTTTGTACCTTTCATGAAGATGGCCAGCGCCATAGTCACTGACAAGGGCGGCGTAACCTCTCACGCCGCAATTGTTAGCCGAGAACTAGCCATTCCCTGCATTGTGGGAACGGAGACAGCAACGAAAGTCATGTTTACGGGGAAACAGTACACTGTTGATTCCAGAAACGGAATAGTCTACGAGGGCATCTTGGCGGACGCAGCTAAGCCGGCTCAGCAAGGAAATGCAGGCAAAGCCGAGTTTATGACCACAGCAGTTTCTGTTCCAGTCACGGCGACAAAAGTTTACATGAATTTGGGGGTTCCCGATAAGATTAACGATTACCAGAACTTGCCGTTCGAAGGCATTGGTCTGATGCGAACGGAGTTCATCCTTGCCAGCTATATCGGCGAGCACCCGATGCATTTCGTTGAGACAGGGGAGAGCCAACGGTTCGTGGACAAACTCTCAGAAGGCATCGCCGCTGTAGCAAGGGTAATTCAGCCTCGTCCGGTGGTGGTTCGTTTCAGCGATTTCAAGACCAACGAGTACAGAGAACTGAAGGGCGGCGAAAAGTACGAGATCGTGGAAGCCAACCCGATGCTGGGCTGGAGAGGATGCAGCCGCTACATCAGCAAATGGTACGAGAAAGCTTTCAGGCTGGAATGCCAAGCCATCAAGAAGTGCCGCACTGAGTGGGGCTTGAAGAACGTTTGGGTAATGCTTCCCATGGTACGCACGGTTTGGGAAGCTAAGAAATGCTTTGAGATAATGCGCGAGGAAGGCTTGGAGCGGTCGAAAGATTTCAAAGTCTGGTTTATGGCTGAGACCCCGTCAATCGCCATCATGGCAGACGAGTTTTCAAAGCTGGTTGATGGCTTCTCAATCGGGTCTAACGACATGACGCAGGGAATCCTCATGATCGACCGAGACAGCGAGCGCCTCGGGGCGATGGGATATTTCGACGAAAGAGACCCAGCGGTAAAGAGAATAATAGCGCACTTGATCAAAGTGGCTCACGCCAACGGATGCACAGTCTCAATATGCGGCGAAGGACCATCGAACCTGCCAGACTTCGCGGAGTTCCTTGTTCGCGTTGGAATCGACAGCATCTCAGTCAACAACGACGCACTCGCTGCTACTAAGAACCTTGTGGCGAGCATAGAGCAGAAGATAATTCTTGAGCGCCTCGCCGAGCAGTCCGCTCTCGCTTGCGGTCAGCCGTTGCGGAAGCCAAAGCAAGATTGGGAATGGACACCTTAGACAGTCGAAGCTAACGCAAAATCTCCCCACTTTTCTCTTCGCCAAAACATCTCTTACCTCTTGGAAGTGTCAGAATGAAGGGTTTCGATTTTGAGGAAGAACGAATCAAACAAGAAATCACCAAACACGGTGCAAGACGGGTTTTGCTCCAGTTTCCCGAGGGACTGAAGCCTGAAGGCCCACGATTAGCCGCGATCATTGAGAAGACTGGAGCGCTTCCGATAATCTCGGCAGACCCATGCTATGGAGCCTGCGATTTGGCAATTGACCAAGCAAGTCACCTCGGCGTAGACATGATTATCCATTTTGGGCATGCAAGAATGGTTAAGCACGAGCCAGTCCCAACTATTTACGTTGAAGCTCGAGCAACGCTTGCGGTTGACCAAGCGGTCCAGAAATCCATTCCTTTGCTGAGCAAATGGAGCAGAATAGGCCTGGCAACAACTGTTCAACACATTCAAACAATAGACCAGACTCGAGAAACTCTTGTCCGTGCAGGAAAAACCGTCGTGGTCGGAGACGCCGGACAAATCAATTATGCCGGTCAAGTTACAGGCTGCAATTATACCAACGTTAAATCAGTAGCCAGCGAAGTGGATGCGTTCTTGTTCGTGGGCGGCGGAAGGTTTCACGCTTTAGGAGTAGCCTTAGCAACCGCTAAGCCAACAATCATCGCTGACCCTTACGAGAACAAATCCTACTCAATCACGGCTGACGCTCAGAAAACCCTTAAACAACGTTGGTCGTCCATTGAAGAAGCGACGAGAGCCAAGGTTTTCGGAATCCTCATTGGACTGAAACCAGGACAAACGCACTTAGATACCGCCTTACGAATCAAGGAAGCGATTGAGAAGACCGGGAAAACCGCCTTCCTTCTCGCCATTGGAGAAGCCACTCCCGAGGCACTACTCGAGTTTCCAACGATCGAGGCGTATGTCAACACGGCTTGTCCGCGGATATCGTTGGAAGCGCCATCCAAATTCTCAAAGCCCGTCTTAACTGTTAACGAGTTTTTGGTTGTTTCTGGCGAGGTCTCATGGGAAAACCTTCTCAAGAAAGGATTATTCGAAAATTAGACTTGGAACGTTTCCTGTCTGAAACCGAGATCAACCCCTCGCCTAAGGCAAGTCTCGAACAATACACGATTTCGGAACGCGTTGCCGCTGACATGCTTTACCTCGCAGCTTATGGAAATAGCGACATTGTTGGCAAGACTGTTCTGGATTTAGGCTGCGGGACTGGCAGGCTCGCTCTTGGCGCGGCCTTCTTAGGCGCGAAAATGGTTGTGGGTATCGACGTGGACAGAGTCGCTGTGACTCTTGCTTCCGAGAATGCCGAGAAGCAAGGGTTGGGTCAAAGAACAGAGTGGATTGTAGGCGACATAGCAGCCATCGCGGGAAAATTTGATACTGTCTTGCAGAATCCTCCCTTCGGGGTTCAGAAACGCGGCGCTGACAGAAAGTTCCTGGAAAAAGCCTTGGAAGTTGGCGGTTCGGTCTATTCGCTTCATAACCATCCCAAATCAGATATGCAGTTAATTCAGCGTCTGAAAAGTGCTCGTGGCGACCTCTTGCGGGTGCAGCCTTCGCCTTTCATCGAGAATTTCGTTGAGGAACGTGGAGGCGTGGTTTCCGCTGTTTATGCGTTGCTGATGACGATTCCACGCATGTTCGATTTTCACAATAAACTTCGCCACGATATTGTCGTCGACCTTTACGTCATAAGAAGCCAAGGAAGCCAGCACACTAAGATTTAGATTGAGAATCAAAAGGTTTATTGAGCAGCTTAGAAACTTACAGATGTACTCATTCGCAAATACCTCAATCTTATTCCATGTTAAAAGGCGATTTAATGAATGCAAAATCATGTGAACAAAGAAGCGGTCACCTAGTTTTGCCCGGGGAACGCTTAGGTGTAATCGAGGAGTTTATTCCTGATACTGGAACTTACTCCAAGGATGGCGTCATCTACTCCAAAGTTGTTGGTTGCGCTTTGATGGATATGCTTAACCGAAAAGTCTCTGTTTATCCGCTAATAAGCGAAGCCAGTGTGCCAAAAGTCGGAACCAAAGTTATGGGACAGGTCGGCAATGCTCAATCTGATAATGCTCTTGTCCGAATCTTTCAGGTAGGGCCCAAGAAGATTTCAGGAGTCTTTTCAGGCATACTGCACATTTCTGACGTGCAAGACAGGTACGTTGACTCGATGAACGATGCCTGCAGGTCAGGCGACATAATCCGAGCTAAAGTCATCAGTGAAAAGAATCAAATCTACCATTTGACAACAGTGGACCCTGATTTAGGGGTGGTTTACGGTTTTTGTTCACGGTGTGGCAATTTGCTTGAGCAAAGGCACCGTGATTTGCATTGCACGAAGTGTGGAAACATTGAAGGTCGCAAGACCGCGTTAGACTATGGAAAAGATGATTTGTCAAAATAGAGGAGTTGTGTCAAGATTGAAGATAAATGTGCTTAAGAAAACGGACAAGGAATTGAAGATTGAAATTGAAGGCTCAGGGCACGGTCTCTGCAACCTGCTGCAGAAGAAGCTCTTGGAGGAAAGAAGCGTGGACATGGCTGGATACGACGTTCCACACCCGTTGGCATCGAACCCAGTGATCTACGTCAGAACAAAAGGTGCCACAAAACCCGAAGACGCCCTAAGGAAGGCGTCAGAAAAAGCCCGAGAAGAAAACGATGCTTTCGCCAAGGAACTGGAAAAAGCTCTCAAAGCCTGACCTTTTCTTTTGCCATTAGAAGTAAACGTGTTAGTCCATCTTCCAAATCGTCAGTTTTCTCCAAAACCTCAACACTTTCTTCCAGCGTAATGAAGTTGTTAAGCCAAGCATAGACAAGTAAGGCCTCAGCTGCGTCGCTGATAGTGTGCTTGTCTATTCTTGTTGGCAAAAACTGCCTCAACCCTGCTTTTCTCACTGCCTCCGCAAGGGGCGCGCCCTTCACTTTCTTTCCCATTGGCTTTCCCGTTTTCTTTGAGAGCGCTAATGAATAGACAAAGTTTACGTAAGAATCGCCTAACGCTGCGAGCGGTTTATCGGTCAAAACCTGTGACAGACTATCGTGGTTCTTCAGGAATCGTTCCGCGTGTTTGAAGGTGCACATGACGTGTGGTCTCTGCTGTTACCTTGCTCATTAAACCTTATAACGGTTCAATCACAACTCTCGCTTGAACACATTGAGGAAAAGTTTTGACGCGCAAGAGCTTTGGAGCGATTAAGCCCGAAATCCGCGTTTTAGGAGTCGACGACGGGGTTTTCACCCCACACGTTGAAAGCGTAGTGCCTGTTGTCGGCGTCGTTTTCCGAGGAGGCTACTGGCTCGACGGGGTTATGCACACCGAAATCCTTGTGGACGGCTTCGACGCAACTGAGAAAATCTCTTCCATGGTTACTAGTTCGCCTCACCACAAACAGCTGAGAGTAATAATGCTGAACGGGATAACGTTCGCAGGCTTCAACGTGGTCGACATTAAAGCTCTGAATGTCACAACAGGTCTTCCCGTTATCGCTGTAACGCGAGAGAACCCTGACTTGCCCCTAATCCAACGGGCTCTGAAACACTTGCCAAAGAGTGAGGAGCGCTGGAACGCCATCTTGAACGCAGGAGAACTCTCCGAAGTTTCCACGAGAAAGGAGGACGAGAAGATATACTTGCATTCGGCAGGTGTCTCCTTGGTTGACGCTGAGAAGATTGTGCGGTTAACTTCCACACGAAGCAACATCCCAGAAGCGTTGCGTGTCGCTCATCTCATCGCTTCAGGAATAAGCCACTTGTAGTTATGTACAGTTAAACTATGACAAACTTTAAAAGAGACACTGCAGAGGGAACTTAAAACGGATATGGGGTAACGTCGATGGAATTTTGCCCGAAATGCGGTACGCGTCTCGAGCCAAAGAAATCTAAGACAGACAAAGGGGCTTCTTTGATGCTTGTCTGTCCTAAATGTGGTTACAAGAAGCAAGAGTCAGCTAAAACCATCGAACCCAAAGTGGGCAAGGTAATCCAGCACTCGCCCCAGCAGTTTGTAGCCGTAATCGGGAAAGAAGAGCAGAAACTGAACACACTGCCAACCGTCAGAATCGAATGCCCCAGATGCGGAAACAACACAGCTTACGTATGGCAAGTCCAAACGCGCGGCGCAGACGAGTCTTCAACACAGTTCTTGCGCTGTACGAAGTGTAACTTCACGTTCCGAGAGTACAGCTAAACTCATTTCTCTTCTAGTTGCAAAAGCTTTTTTAGTTAAATTGCCAAAGCCTCTGTGCAGTGCTTAAGTCTTAATAGCAGCATAGCATATTCACATAAAGAGAGAGGAAAAACGATATGTTCAAACTCAAAGTATCTGACGCTAAATCATTAAGAGACATGACAACCGCCATCTCCATACTCGTGGACGAAGCCACATTCAAGATTGAACCCGAAGGTTTGAAGCTGCGAGCGATGGATCCTTCTCGCGTCGCCATGATCGATTTTGAATGGCCAAAAACTATTTTTGAGGAGTACGTTGCCCAAGAACCCACAAAGATGTGCATCAACATAAGCGAACTCCTCAAGCTGCTCAAGAGAGCGGGCAAAGACGAATCAGTGGAGCTTTCTCTCGACGAAAAAACCGGGCGGCTCCAGATAAAAATTATGGGCAAGTACAGTCGCAACTTCACCATGCCCACGCTCGAAGCCTCTGAAGAAGAGGTCCCAACGCCAAAGATCGCGTTCAACGTGAAAGCCAAAACTACCACGCAGGGGTTGAGCCAAGCCATCGAGGATGCTCAGCTCGTGAGCGACCATGTGCGTTTAGAGGCGGAAGCTGACAAGTTAACGCTTAGCGCCACGGGCGACTTGATGGGCGCAACGATTACCCTGCAAAAGGGAAGTGACGCCCTATTGGACATCGAGGCGAAGGAAAATTCAAAAGCCACCTTCAGCTTAAGCTACTTGAGTGAAATCATTAAGGCTGCATCGGCAACGTCAGACATCGCCACGATCGAGTTCTCCACGGACATGCCCGTTCGGATTGATTTCCAGCAGACTAAAGAGGGAAAGTTAACGTTCTTCCTCGCTCCGCGAATAGAAACCGAGTAACGTGAATGAGCGAATGCAATCGTACCGTGTGGAGTTCACCAAGAACGATTTAGCGAAATACCCTTTTTTGAAAGAAACCGCCGATTACATTCGACCACTCAGTCTTGCAGATTGAAGATTTGACGAGCGCCGAGATGGTGCCAGATTCTCAGTCGCGCTGAAGACAGAGTTCGCGAAGCCATCGAATACGCACGGAGTGGTTAGGAACCCAGAAGAAGCATTGCAGACGTTGAGATTATCTTCTTATCCCGTTGCATTGCTTCTTGCAGCGGCAACAGAAAACTCCTACATTCGCAAACGCTACGCCCTCGCCGAGGCAAAGCAAGCGTCTGTTGATATTGGATTTGAGAGTCAAAGGAAAAAGATTCTCAGGGTTGCCGAAAACTTCGGATGGCGAACTCAAGATTACTGTCGCGGGCATGGATCGTGACGTTCCTGACGGACTTCGCGCTCCACTTTCACCGACTACCTACGAAACACTACGCAGTTGAGCACGAGCCCAGAATGGAAACTCGTGAACCGCATCATGATTGACGGCAACGTGTACCTGAACCAGCCCGACGTTGTGCGGTTGCTCGAGGAGGAAATTCGAAGGCACATCGAGCAAACGTCTAGCGTCGACAGAGTTGACGAAGCTGCCGCCCAGAATCGTGGAAATCATCGACAATCTCAAGAAACTGGCAGTCGGAGAAAATCGGCACCTTCGAGATGGAAGGCTTCCCAAAGACCGTGGTTCAAGAAGCTTATCCGCCTTGCATCAAAGCGCTATATGAAGCTGCATCCACAAGCCGACACCTCTCCCACGTTGGCAGATTCACATTCACGTCCTTTCTCCTCACCATAGGGCATGTCGCCCGAGCAGTTAACCGAGCTTGTTCAGGAGTTTCTCAGACTTCAACGAGCGACTCACACGCTACCAAGTGGAACACATCGCGGGAGGTCGAGGTACAGGGACACGATATACACCACCGAACTGCGAGACTCTGCAAACGCATAACGTCTGCGTCAACCGTGACGAACTGTGTCGTGGCGCAGGAACCCCTTGGCGTACTATAAGAGAAGCAAAGATCGGTTACTAACCAGCCTGCAGAAGAAAGCTTGAAAGCAGGCTCAGCGTCGGATAGATCTTGAAAACCATTAGCCATTTGGAAGCTTAACGGTTAAATTTCCGAAAGCAGATTAGTTACCCGACACGGAGGGGGAAGAATGGACCCTTTTTCGCAGGAATACGTGAGTCGAAAGTTCAGCGAGTTCTACGCTAACCCGTCCACGAAGATTCCTGCCCCCTCAGCGATAGAGGAACGCGAGTTTGCTTTCTTCCTCTTCAAAGAACGAATAATGGTCAGGCACCGAAGCGTCACCAACCTCAACGGGTTAAGAAACCTTCTCTGCGAAGTCAAACCCTCTGACGTTTACCATTCTTGCGCTTACTACGAAAACCCTGAAGCCGATATGGACAAGAAAGGCTGGCTCGGCGCGGACTTGGTCTTCGACATTGATGCTGACCACATTCCGACTTCCTGTGACAAGGTTCACGATGAATGGACCTGCAGCAAGTGCGGTTTCAGCGGCAAAGGAGTCACGCCTGAAATCTGTCCGGCATGCGAGCGGCCAGAAATTCGATGCCAGAACATGGCCTTGTGAACGCTGTATCGGCTCCGCGAGAGAGGAAACCACAAAGCTCATTGATATGCTTGAGAAGGATTTTGGGTTTTCCGACAGTGAACTCCGGGTTTTCTTTTCAGGCCACCGCGGATACCATGTTCACGTCGAAACCGAGGCAGTCAGAACCTTGGATGCAATGGCTCGGAAAGAAATCGTTGACTACATCTACTGGATTAGGGTTAACGATTTGTCAGAAAAGAGAAACGATCACAGATAGAAAAGCTCTGCAAGATCCTTTCAGTCTTCATGATTTTGGCTGGAACAAACGGATCAAAACAGGAATGCAGAAATTCATCCTGAATGCCACCGAAGAGAGATTTGAGAAATGCTGGAATAAAACAAACTGCAAAGCGATTCTGCAGAATAAAGACACGATTGCTGAATCGGTACATCGAAGAGAACAGGTGGACGCTCGTTAAAGGAGTCGGCCCTGAAACTTGGCTTAAGATAGCTCGCCACGTGAAAGAACTGGAATCTGCCAATATCGACACTGTCGTCACCACCGACATCCACCGTTTGATCAGGATGAACGGCACGTTGCATGGGAAAACGGGCTTGAAGAAGGTCGAGTTTCCCGCCGCAGACTTAGCAAAGTTCGACGCCGTTCACTGAAGCAGTAGCTTTTAAAGAGGGAAAAGCGAAAGTGTCTGTCTCCTGTGCACCAGAGTTCAGATTGGGTGAAAACACGTTTGGTCCGTACACGAATAAGAAACTCGAGTTGCCGACCGCTGCAGCCGTGTTGCTCATCTGCAAGGGAAGAGCTGAGGCGGTGAAAGACTAAATGTACGGTGAACTCTACGCCGCTTGGCAACGCGAAATCGAGAATCCCACGCTTCAACCCTTACCTGCTGACTTCTACGCTCAGGTCTCGGATTACTTGAAACGAATCAAGGAAGAAACGGGGCTTGTCGATAAGAAAACGTTGAAAGGCAATCTTCTGGAGCGGGAGATGCGGAACGTCAACCGCATCGTTAAGGAACTTCTGAGGGCAAGATACCGGAAGCTGGTTAGAGCGATTGGCGAAACGGGAAAGATACCCTCTGACCTGTTGACGAGCGAAGAAGTGAAGATGTGTGAAGATTTTCTTCCCTTTGCTGAAGCGTACCGAAGATTAATTAGGAATATGATTGAGGGACAAACATCGACGATTAAGCCGGCAGAGGTGGAGCAGTTGAGGGCACCAATTGAAAAAGACCTGAAACGCGATTCGGTGAGAGTTGTGTTGCGGTTCCTGAAGGCAATTCCCTCAATAATCGGCTCCGACATGAAAACCTACGGCCCCTTCGCAGCTGAAGATGTGGCTTCGTTGCCCGCTGACAACGCGAAAATCTTGGTAAAGCAGGGCTTGGCAGTGGTTGTTGAGGTCTCCAGTTAGTCTACGCTTTGAGCGTCGGACACGGTTCTTTCAGGGCTCGCTAATACGACTTTATTTCTATTCGCGATTCTGTGCCATAGACTCTGACTTCCCAAAATAACCAGCGGATACGTTACAATCCACGCAATCGGGTACAACGGTCCGATAGATTGGTGGAACACATTCACGTCTCCTCCGCCGATGGCGAAAAGGTATATGCTCACGATTCTCAAAATGTTGATCAAGTAAGTGATCCCCGCACCAAAGGCAAAGTAGCCGATTTTCGCTTGCCAAGAAATGGGCATCCTTTTCAGGAATATCATAATCGTTACAGCAAAGATGAGGAGACTTTCGATTCCTGCACAAGGCCAAGCTATTCCGAAGCTAGCAGTTCTCAATGGGTTACTCGGGTCCGTCACGGTTAGCTGCGGCAGGTTGCCTTGGGAGAGACCTAGGGTTGTGTTATACCCCATGAAACCAAGAGTGTTCGAGGCGAGCATAGTGGTTACTGGAACGAGAAACTGGAACGGGGCAAACTGTCCATTAGGGTAAACGCTGTCTATGATGAATACAGCCCCGACGATAACGGAGAAGAGGATTGGAATCGAGAAGCTCTTCAAACCGTTCAATCCCAGAATCAGGAACGTCATTAGGCTGAAGAAACCCGCGAAGACGAGGTACTCAACTGCGGCTGGCATGTCATTGTACCAGTAGACGCCGCTCTGCTTTGAGACCTCAACAATTGCCGTGCTAAACCCAGAATAGTTGGAAACTACCACGTACACGGTGGGCAATAACAACGCAATAAAAAAAGCCACGAACCTAACTGAGGTCAGCTTTTGTATCCTGCCTTTCTGCAGGGTTTCCCAACCCAAGATCAGCTCCAGCAAAATCAGCCACACGAAAAACAGCTGAAAAGTTCTGCCCTTCCACAACGCGTCAAACGACGCTGGGTTCAGGAGGTACAGCCAAAGAAGCGGCACAGAAAACGCCACTATGGGCGCCAGCAGAATTATCTTCTCAACATTTTTCTTGGCGAATTCACTGATGTCTGGACTCACGAGTCACCGAACCTGCATCGATAGGAACTTGAGTCTTTCTAAAAAGGATATAGATACCGCGCCTATTTGGCGCGTATTAGGAACAGAATGCAGAAAACAGCGAAAGGGGCTACCCGCGATGAGTTCTTTCCCTGATCAGTGCATGAACTGGCTAAGTCTTGACTGCTGCGACAAAGTCTTTGCCTGAGCTTGCTTCTGTGCATCTGTCATCAGCCCAAGCCTCTCAAGAAGATACAGGCAATTCTCAGGCGCGTATCCGTGATAGTGATTGTTGAAGTACCCGTAAATTTTCTTCACCTTCCCAGCAGTTTCTTTCACTTTCGGCATCCACTCGTCCAACTCCTGCTCCGAATAGCGATAGTCGAACCATGGCTGTTTGCCCCTGCCGTGCCATCGGAAATACGTAAAATCTGCCGTGACATGCACTTCAGGCGGCAGCAACGGCTCATCGACATTCACGTAAGCAACCCCGTACTTCTCTAACAATTCCCAAGTCTCCTCTCTCAACCAAGATACATTCCGAAATTCCACAGCGTATCTGAAAACGGGGTCTAACAGGGTAAAAAAGGATTCAAGGCTACCTAAATCAAAACTAAACGTCGGAGGAAGCTGAACCAGCAAGCACGCCAGCTTGCCTCCCAACTGCAGAGCCCGCATTACATCCAGGAAACTCTCGAAATCCGCCTTAACGTCGCCCTTCAAGCCAAGCCTCTTGTTATGCGTGATTACTTTAGGCAGCTTGGCGGTGAAAACGAAATCAGAGGGTGAATATCGTAGCCAACCCATCACCATGCCCTTCGAAGGTACACGATAGAACGAGGAATCAACCTCTGCGGTCTTGAACACTCTGGTGTAAGCTCTTAGCTTTCGTTTCTCGCCCTTCTCGTAAAAAGAACCTTCCCATTCCTTGTAGCTCCAGCCAGAAGTTCCTAAAAGAATGTTCTCGGTGCTCATATGACAGCCTCCAGAGCCGCTACAACTTCCTCCAGACGGTCATATTCTCTATCAGGTATTTTAGATAGCAAATCAGAAAGATGAACTCTCTTCTCCGAAGTCAAATCTACAACTTTCCAACCTTGCTGCCTGATAAGCTCCGCCTTGGATGCGGGGAACTTTGCGTCCTCCGAGAGAACTGACTTCGCCGACTCCACGCCGTTGAATTGTGTGACAGGCATGAATTTTCCCGTTTCTTTGTAAATCTTGAAACGTGCTGCATCCGTGTTCATTCTCATTCCATGGTATGCCAACGTTGCGATTCTTGGCTGTGCCTTCTGAAGTTTCGCGTCGATTTCGAGTAGCTCGTCGTCGGTGAATTGGTATCGAGTATGCCAACCTTTTCCAAACAACCTCGAATAAACCACGTCGGAAGTCTCAACTGGCTGTTCCCGCGAAAGGTCCACGCTCTGCACAATCCCAAAGTCCTGCATGAAACCAGCCACCTCAACCGTCACCGGCGCCCTAACATCCCAGACCAGCTGCACGTCCCTCAATTTGGCAGAGGAGAAGAAATCCCTCGCCTCACCCACTGTCTCATTGTTCAAAACGTAGCTGCGCGGTGTCTCCAAAACCAAGAACGGCGCCTCCAGGATTCCGCAATACTCCGTCATCCGAGCGAGCACACTGTAACTTTCGTCAACGGGTTTTAGCCCGATTTTGTGGGTGAGGTCTTGGTGGCAACGCACGGCAAACGTGAAGTCTCTGGGCACTTTCTTTCGCCAGTTTTCCACCGTTCGAGAGTCAGGGTATTCGTAGAAAGTGTGGTTGATCTCGACGAAGTTGAAGACTTGCGAGTACGCCTTGAGCGATTCTTTGCCTGGAACTTTGAAGTAAGCCCAGCCGCCTGTCCCGACCAGATACTCCATGAGAAAGAACCTGGTAGATTATTTCATGAATGTGCTCATTAAGTTAACTCAAGAGGTACGTGCGGAAAAGGTATAAGAATGCGTGTGTTTCTCTATTGGAAAGCTGGTAGCGATAACCATGAATGTTCCCAAAGAAATCAAGACTTACTGTCCGCATTGTAAGGTTCACCAGGTTCACACGGTTACATTGTACAAGGCTGGGAAACGCCGCGCCTTGGCGAAGGGTGAGCGTGCCCACGCAAGAGAAAAGAGGGGTTACGGTGGACAAAAGTATCCGCTTCAACGCGAGTTTTCGAAGACCACGAAGAAGCAGACGCTCAGGTATAAGTGTAAGGTGTGTGGTTACATGCGGCACCGTTTGGGCATTAGGCTTCGAAAACTGGTAATAGGCTAACTGTGGAGAAAGAATTGTATGAGCGAATGGAATAAACTCATCCCGAAACCGAAAAGTAACTTCCTACGTGTAAGATGCCGCAAATGCAACAATGAGCAGATGATCTTTGGCAGTCCTGTGAATAAGGTAACTTGTAACGTGTGCGGTGCCGTTTTGGCTGAGCCGTCAGGCGGCAAGGCGAAGCTGAAGGATAGCGACGTTCAGTCAGTCTTAGAGTAGGAAGCATAAAGCGATGTCGGAACGGAAGCCCGAGTACCCTGAGATCGGAGATTTGATTATTGCCACGATAGAAACCGTTACCGACTACGGCGCGTACGCCAAGCTTGACGAGTACAACAAGCGTGGGTTGCTTCATGTTTCTGAGATTTCGTCTTCTTGGATAAGGAACATTCGTGATTTTGTTCGCGAAGGGCAGAAGATGGTTTTGAAGGTTCTCCGCGTGGATGTGGAGAAAGGTCACATTGACTTGTCTCTTAGGCGTGTCACCAAGCGCGAGAGAATCGAGAAGATTAAATTCTGGAAGAAAGATCGGAAAGCCGAGGCCCTGCTGAAAGCAGTTACGGAGAAAATCGGGTCTGTCGTCTCAGGAAGTTTACGAGAAAGCCGTGGTCCCGATAGAAGAGAAATACGCTTTGTATGACGGCTTCGAGAAGGCGGCTATTGAAGGACCCGAAGCGTTGACGAAGATCGGCGTGCCAGAAGACATCGCCAAAGTGTTTTCCGAAGTGGCGAAAGAACGGATTCACGTGAAGCTGGTGAAGGTTAGGGGCACGTTGGAAATCCGTTGCCTGAAGCCGAATGGGGTTAAGATCATTAAGGAAGCGTTCCTGAACGGGAAGGAAGCAGAGAAAACAGAGGATTCTGATGTGCGATTCTACGTGATTGCCGCGCCGAAGTATAGCGTTGAGGTTTCAGCGCCAGACTGGAAGCGTGCCGAAGACGTGCTGCAGAAGGTCGCTGAGAGCGTTGTCTCGAACGTCACGAAGGCTGGAGGAACGGGCAGTTTCAAGAGGGAGAAATAGGTGGCTTGGCTTCTAAGGAAATGCGTGAAGTGCGGCAAGTACACGCTCCAAAAGGATGTTTGCCCGTACTGTGGCGGCGCCGTTCACTTACCGCATCCAGCTAAGTTCTCTCCTGACGACAAGTACCTGCGTTACCGGATGGCGATGAAGAAGGAGCAGGTGACGGCGTGAAAGAGACTTACATAAAGGAATTCGCGCCGGTTGAGCCTAATAACCCGATTTTGATCGAGGGCTTGCCGGGTTTAGGTCTTGTTGGCAAAATTGCCATACGTTATCTGGTTAAGCAGTTGAAAGCTCAAAAGTTCGCTTACTTGTACTCGCCACATTTTCCGTATTTTGTGCTGGTAAACAAGAAGGGCAGCGTCCGCCTACTACGTGGAGCGTTCTATTATTGGAAGAACATGAAGGGACAGCATGACCTGATTCTGTTCACGGGTGACAGCCAATCACAGACGATTGAAGGCCAGTACGAGATTGCTGATAAGATGCTAGAGTTCGCCAAGAACCACAACGTATCGACAATCGTAACTATCGGGGGGTATCGTGTGGAAACCGAAGCTAAACCCAAAGTCTTCGTGGCAGGCACCTCTCCGGAAATTTTGTCGAAAGCCGTGGCGGCGGGAGCTGTCGTGAGCGGTTCAGGAAGCCCGATTGTTGGCACGGCCGGACTCATCCTCGGCTTGGCACGCTTCAAGAAGATCGAAGCGCTCTGCCTGTTGGGCGAGACTCGCGGTTACTTGCCTGACCCGATGGCTGCCAGCAGCGTACTCGAAGTTCTCAAGTCAGCATTCGACTTCGACCTCGACATGACAGGCATAAGCGGCGACATCGCCAAAGCCGAGAAGATGGTGCAACGATTGCAGACGATAGAAGAGAAAAGAGCCTTGCAGGCTGAAGAGACACGTAAGGAAGAAGACAAAAAAACAACCTACATATCTTAAACGACCCTATTCATTTCAACAAGAATAGAATAAACCATTGTTTTCTCGAGCAGCTAGTTAGGGCACATTCAACTTCTGGTTGAACCCATTTATGAGGGGAAGCAGACAAAAAATCGCGAAAATAGTTCCTCCGTTTTCTTCTGTTTTCGTTTTTTTGTTTTGAGGCAAACGCTTAAAACTGGTCTTCTCTTTAGTGTTCAAACCCACAGCACTTCTTAGCGAAGTGTCGTGAGAATAAGGGGAGAAAGGAAAACGTGCCACTTCAAATCAAACACTTAGATTTCCGCTTCGAAAACAGCTTGGTGAAAGCTGTCGCCAACAAGAATTATCCTGAAACCAAGCTTGCAGGATTAACTATTGGTCCATTCGAAGAAGGAAACGAATACGAAATTTACTATTGGATAGCAGAAAAGCTTGCGGAAGCAAGGAATCATGCATTTCCGCGAAGACGCTCGTTTCGGAGCAACAGAACTCTACAAAGTTCAATGGAAAGAACGCGTCCAAGTCGCAGGACAAATCTTCTGAATTGCCTGAAGACTTCTACCCCAAACTCCGAAGATACCTCAACGACACAAAAAAAGAAGCCACACAACTCGAAAAAATGCAAGAATACGAAAAATCCAAACAGCTCGCCTGCGACATCGTAAACTCACGACTAAGAAAAATAATCGCGTTATCCTCAGGTCCAACACAAACCGAACAAATCACCAAACGCATGGCAACAGAAGAACGCTTAATCTACGACCAACTCGGAAAACTAATCACCAACTGGAGAACCCGAATCCTACAATGCGAAACCACAGGTGAACCATAATGGAACAAAAACAAGCAACAATCGACCCACAAGAACGCTTCCTAGAATTCTTCAAAAAAGAAAGATACCGCCAACGCATACGCAACATGGCACTCACAGGCAAAGAATCCATTACCGTAGACTTCGAAGAACTCTTCGCCTACGACCAAGCACTCGCCGAAAAACTCCTCGAAAAACCCGACGACTTCCTCCAACATGCCGACAACGCAGCCTACGCACAACTCGGCATAGAAGACCAAGAATACGCCGAAAAAATGGAAAAAACCACCGTCCGCATCACCCAACTCCTCGGAACCGAACAACTCCGCAAACTCGGCTCAAAGCAAATGGGCAAACTCGTTATGATCGAAGGTATCGTCGTCCGCGCCACACCCGTCAGACCCATGGTCATGCAAGCCTCATTCAAATGCAAACGATGCGGAACAGTGACACGCATAGAACAAACAGGAGCCTTCCTCAAAGCCCCATTCGAATGCAGCGACCCATCCTGCAGACAAAAAGGACCCTTTGAATTCGTCCAAGAAGAATCATCTTTCATCGACTCACAAGACCTACGACTACAAGAAAGACCTGAAGACCTGCCACCAGGACAGTTGCCGCGCACGTTAAACGTCAAACTCGTAGGCACAGAAATCGTAGACCTAGCACGCCCAGGAGACCACGTATCCATCGTAGGCATCGTCCGCGCACTTGCACCCTCACGCCCAGGAATCGGAAAACTCCGCACATTTATACTCCACCTCGACGCCAACTCACTCGAAGTCCTCGGCAAAGAACCCGAAAGCTCACCCCCATCACCCGAAGAAGAAGAAAAAATCCTCCAAATCGCCAAAGACCCCTCGGTACACAGAAAAATCATCACCGCCATAGCCCCATCAATCTACGGCTACGAACACATCAAAGAAGCCATCATGTACCTCCTATTCGGAGGCGTATCCAAATCTCTACCAGACATCACCATCAGAGGCGAAATGAACGCACTCCTCATCGGCGACCCAGGCACAGCCAAAAGCCAACTCCTACAATACATCGCCAGAATCGCACCACGAGGACTATACACTTCAGGCAGAGGAACAACCGCAGCAGGCTTAACCGCAGCCGTAATCCGCGAAAAAGGAGGAAGCATGAGCCTCGAAGCAGGCGCACTCGTCCTAGCAGACAAAGGCATCGCCTGCATCGACGAAATGGACAAGATGCGACCCGAAGACCGCGTAGCTATTCACGAAGCCATGGAGCAACACACGGTCTCAGTCGCCAAAGGCGGAATCGTGGCCACGTTAAACGCTCGCACGGCGATTCTTGCAGCAGCTAACCCAGCGTTGGGCAGGTACGAGCCGCACAGGACAGTGGCTGAAAACATCTCGTTGCCAGTTACGATTCTCTCCAGGTTCGACCTAATCTTCGTGCTCAGAGACATCCCAAACAGGGAAGCTGACACCAAGATGAGTGAACACATACTTGAAATCCACCGAAGAGGCGCAAGCCCAGTGGAAGCGCCAGATTCCTGCCGAACTCATGCGCAAGTACGTGAGCTACGCCAAAGCGATTAAGCCTGTCTTAACCAATGACGCGTTAAAGCGTTTGGGCGATTTCTATTTGGCGATGCGTGCGGCTAGCGAGACTGAGGGTTCGCCTGTGGCAATTACTGCTCGGCAGCTTGAGTCGCTTGTGCGGATTTCTGAGGCTAGAGCGCGTGTAGCGTTGAAGAAGGAGGTTTCGGCTGAGGATGCTGAGGCTGCGATTGCGATTATGAAGCGTTCTTTGGAGGAGGTTGGGATTGACGTGTCTTCATACAAGATGGACATTGACCTGATTATGACTGGGAAACCGAAAAGTGTCAGGGATAAGATGCAAGTAGTGCTTTCCGCGTTGATGCAGATGGAGAAGGAAACGGGAATCGTGGAGAAAACCGTGCTAGTCAGCGAACTGGAAAATAAGTACAAGGTTCCGAGAACTGAGACGGAGCGGATTCTCGGGCAGCTACTTCGCGAAGGAACAATTTATGAGCCTAGGGAAGGCTGCTTGAAGAAAACGTAGCAGGTGAACGCATTGAAACCTGTTATGGTTGTTGTCGGCACGAGACCAGAAATCATAAAGATGGCGCCAATCGTCAGAGCACTGAAGAAAAACAGGCTTCCGTTCCTTTTCGTTCATTGCGGACAGCATTACGATTATAACATGTCGCAGCAGTTCATCGAGAACCTTGAGCTTCCCACACCCGATTACGCCTTGAAGGTTCGAACGTCTTCGCCAGGTGAGCAGACTGCGCGGATAATGGTGCAGATGGACAAGCTCCTGAAAGAGACAATGCCTTGCATCGTTTTGGTTGAGGGTGACACGAACACGGTTCTGGCTGCGGCGTTGGCTGCAAACAAGCGTGTTATTCCAGTTGGCCATGTAGAAGCTGGTTTGCGCAGTTTTGATTTGCGGATGCCTGAGGAGCATAACAGGCGGTTGACAGATCATATTTCGGAGTTTCTGTTTGCGCCGACATCGAGGTCTGAGGCGAATTTGAAGAGGGAGAATGTTTGGGGGAAAATTTTCGTGACGGGTAACACGGCGATTGACGCGGTTAACCAGCATCTGCCGATTGCGGAGAGAAAATCCGACATACTCGGGAAGATTCATTTTGACAGGTTTGCTTTGGCCACAGCTCACAGAGCAGAAAACGTTGACGACCTGAGTGTCCTGAAGAATCTCATGGGTATTTTCGCTGAATCTCCTGTGCCAGTTGTTTATTCGATGCATCCACGAACGCGAAAGAGGCTTCGTCAGCACAAGCTTCTCGCGCAAATCGAGAGGAACGAGAATGTTCAGGTTTTTCCGCCTTTGGGATACTTAGACTTCCTTGTTCTAATGCGCAAATGCGAATTGATAATCACTGATTCAGGCGGAATCCAAGAAGAAGCAACAGCACCAGCAATCAGAAAACCAGTGCTGGTGATGCGATTATCGACTGAGAGACCTGAAGCGGTTGAAGCAGGGTTCGCCAAAGTCGTTGGAACAAACAAAAGCAAAGCACTAAAGGCTATCAACGAAGCCTTAGCTAAACGTGAAGAACTGCCTTGCAAATCACCTTACGGAAACGGAGACGCAGCGGAAAAAATCGTAAACATAACCCAGGAAGAACTCTTAAAAGCCTAGAGAGGACTGTTGTGCGATCTCTTTCTATAGCCCCTGCGTTCGGGAGACCCAAAAAAAAGGCGCGCTTAATATCGTCTGATTTCTTCCTCAGGAACCAGTTCTTTTCACGGCCATAGTCCTAATGTTTTTAGTGCGTGGGCTACTCTTCCAACGCCGAGCATCAACGCTGCTGTGCGCATGTCGCTCTCCTCCTTGCCTGACAGCTTGTGCACATCACTAAAGGCTTTCGAAATTTTGGCTTCCAACTTCGTGTTCACTTCGTCCAGAGTCCAGTGTTCCCGCGTGAGGTTTTGGACCCATTCAAAGTAGCTAACGGTCACGCCTCCCGAATTCGCGAGAATGTCAGGGATAAGGCACGCGTCTTTCTCATAGAGGATCTTATCGGCTTCTGGCGTGGTTGGTCCGTTAGCGCCTTCCGCGACGATTCGGGCTCTGATTTTGTCGGCGTTCTTCTTCGTTATCTGGTTTTCAAGCGCGGCTGGAACGAGAATATCGCATTTGCTCGTTAGCAACTCAGCGTTCGTGACGTTGGTGGCGCCTTCAAACCCTTGAACGGAACCCGTCTTGTTCTTGTGCACTCTCAGATTGTACGGGCTCAACCCTTCCGCGCAGTAAACCCCGCCTGACGAATCGCTTACAGCCACAATCTTGCAGCCCATGCTGTGAAGTATGCTGGCGGCGTTGTAGCCGACGTTGCCGAAACCCTGCACAGCAACGGCTGCGCCCTTCAGCTTCATGTCCAAGTTTTTCAGCGGCTTCACGAATGCACAATGAGACTCCCTGCGACGTTGCGCACACTCTGCCTTCGGAACCGCCGATTTCAACAGGTTTGCCCGTGACGCTTTCGGGTATGCTGTAGCCTTTAAGCTGGCTGTAAGTGTCCATTATCCACGCCATCGTCTGCGCGTTCGTATACACGTCAGGGGCTGGCACGTCCCGATGCGGTCCAAGATAATCCGCGATTAAGCTAACGTACCTTCGCGTCAGTCGTTCCTGTTCGCCGATGGACAACTTTTTCGCGTCGCACGCTATCCCGCCTTTGGCGCCGCCATACGGCAAACCAACGACCGCGCACTTCCATGTCATCCACATCGCCAGAGCCGTGACCTCATCCAGCGTCACGTTCGGGTGGTACCTCAAGCCGCCCTTGAAAGGACCCAACACGTCCCAGTGCTGCACGCGGCAGCCGTCGAAGACGCCGATGCTGCAATCATCCATCTTGATAGTAACAGACACTAAAATTGACCGTTTCGGACGCTTCAGAATCTCATGAAGCCCCTTGTCCAAATGGAGCTTCTCGGCTGCCAATTTGAGTTGTTCATGAGCGACCGTTAATGCCGTGTGTTCTTCAACCACAGAAATTATCCCCCTCTGACGTTATTTAGCCGTGTGAACGGCGATTTAAGAATTGCTTATTTCCCGTTTCATGATTCCTGTTCAGTATAGGTTAAATCTAACCCTACAAATATGCTAAGCAACAGTGACCCGCCATGTTCAGAGTAAGAGTTAACAAGATTGAATCAACACGCGACTTGGATGGAAACCTTGGAAAACGCATAGAACTTATCGAGGAAAGGGAAATCAACAGCTACATTGTTCGACCACAATCAGACGAAGCCAAAGTTGCCGCCGACATTTTCCAAGCTTTGCAGACGCAGATGCCTTTCCTCCCGCAACGCACGCAAGTCGCCAACCCAAAAATTCTCCTGTTCCTCACTGAGCAAGAGTATGACAGTCTGTGCATAGATTTTGACGTAAATCAAGTCTATGAAGTTGCTCTCGAAAACCAAGTTATCCGCTTCAAGAAAATCCCATAAGCTTCTCGCGCATCGTCCGCAACGCCCTATTCCGAGGATGAAACGACAAGACAAACATCATTCTCCGTAGACTCTCGCAAATGCCCTCTGGGTCAAACTTTTTGCCCTCATCGCAGTAGATTGGCACAGGTTCATCGTCACCGTTTTCGTAATAAACGTAAATCTGCTTGCAACACTTTGTGAAACGAATTACCTCAAAGCCCAAGGCTAAACGCTTAGCCGTCTCTTCAGCCGCCTCACGAACCGAATCCAGTCGTTTTCTCTCCGACCCGCCAGAAGAAGCGTAAAGCAGAATTTTCCCACCGTTCTTGAGCACTTTTTTCACCAAGAAACTCGACGTTGAAAACTGCTTTTAAGCCAAGCGAACCAACGACATGCCCGCGCAGAGGAGAGGTAAGTTGAAGTGAATAGTTGAAAGTGTTGCTGTGCCTAAGCAGTCACATCCACTTAAATCTCAATAATTCAAAACAGTCCTGTAGAGTGATTTTAATGGAAGGAGAATGGAAACCACCAGAATGGTGGTATAGAAAACAACGTCCCCCAAACGACGAGGCATATTTCGAGAACATGACCCGCGTTATCTTCCAAGCCGGCTTAAACTGGCAAGTCATCGACAAGAAATGGCCAACTACGGTGAAAGCCTTCGCACAATTCTCCATCAGCAAAATCGCAGCCTTCACCGATAAGGACGTGCAGCGCCTCCTCAAGGACGAGGGCATCGTGAGGAACCGAAGCAAGGTCTGCGCCACAATCCAGAATGCCATCGAATTCCAGAACATCAAGAAGCAGCATGGTTCGTTCCAGAGATACCTCGACACTCTCGACAAATCCAAGAATTACTCCGCCGTGGTCAGTGACCTTACGAAACGGTTCAAGCATCTGGGTCCATCGTCGGCTAGCACGTTCTTGTACACTGTGGCCGAGAAAATCGAACCGTGGGGCATGGGACACTAGATTAAGGGCTGGAACGTGAAAACTCGCGCCCATATGCTTGTAAGCGGTGATGTTCAAGGCGTATTCTTCAGGCAGGAAACAAAAACCAGAGCGGATAGGACCAACGTGAGAGGCTGGATTCGAAACCGCGACGATGGCACGGTTGAAGCAGTCTTCGAAGGCGAAGAACAAGACGTTGAAGCGTTAGTTACTTTCTGCAAACGTGGACCGCCAAGAGCCATGGTTACGGACGTTGACATAAAAAGAGAAGCCTACACGGGCGAATACAAGGACTTCACGATTAGATAAGCGACGCCTCAAGCCTTTTTCTTCGGTACCCTGAAATGACTATCTTTCCCCGCGCTTATGTACTCGCCGCCCATCCCGCGCACCGCAGAGGCGATTTTGGCAAAGTTCTCCGACCCCAAGAACTGACGTGGCTTAATGATGATGTAATCGTTTCTTTCCTCGATGTTGAGCAAGTTCTCAAGGTCCTGCGGAAACGACATCCGGATGTCTTCCACGCTCTTCTGCCGCTCAAGACCCTCGTGACCCGCAGGCGCCGGAGGCTGCTGAACTGGATGCGTAATCTGCCCAACCGCCATAGACTTCAGAGACGATGAAACAACTCGAAGGTCATCTGAAATTCCCTTCAAAACCAGAAGAATCTCGTCAATCCTCTCCAGAAGGTTCTCAAGTTTCTCTTTGTCAGCTGTCATAAGCAACTACTCCTTCACAGTCTATGAGCATGGAGGGCATTTATTAATTATTTGCACATCTATTCCAGCATACAAAGGACAGTAAACACACGTGTTCGAGATTGATGGAAGCCAGAAAAGTGGAAGCGGAACCATCCTAAGACTCTCAGTCGCGCTGGCAGCGATAACTGGGCAACCGTTACACATCTGCAATATCCGGCAGAGCAGATCGCAACCCGGCTTGAAACCTCAACATCGCGAAGCCGTCCTGGCAGCGGCGCGTCTCTGCCACGCGGAAGTGGAAGGTGCAACGCTCGGCTCAAGAGAACTCTGGTTTACACCGCATGAAATCAAGGGTGGCAACATTGAAGCTGAGATTGGCACGGCGGGGAATATTCCGATGCTCCTGTTGGCTGTGCTACCCATCTGCGTTCATGCCAAAGAAGCGGTGCATCTTACACGTGTCAAAAGGAGGGACGGACACCCAGAACGCGCCCACCATTAACTATGTACGCATGGTTCTCTTGCCAGTTTTGAGAAGAATGGGTCTCGACGCTTCCGTGACTGTGACACAAATACGGTTATTACCCGAAAGGCATGGGCGAAGTAACGTTGACTGTGAAGCCTTGCCAGAAGCTGCAGCCTATTCGCCTGGAAATCTTCGGTAACCTTGACAAAGTGAAAGGCATTTCGGTCTGCACTTTCTTGGCTGACAGAAAGGTGGCTGAACGCCAAGCAGACGCCGCCAAAGAGGTTCTAGCAAGAAACGGCTACTCTTTCGACATCCAAATTGTAAACGACACGTCAAACCCAATCCAAAAAGGCAGCTCAATAGTGTTATGGGCTGAAACCGACGAAAACGCACTAATCGGCGCTGACGCCATCGGAGAACTCGGAAAATTAAGCGAAACCGTCGGCAGAGAAGCCGCTGAAAGGCTATGCGCCGAGGTTTCTGCGAAGCCAACTGTGGATGTTCATTTGGCGGACATGCTGGTTCCTTACATGGCTTTTGCGGAAGGCTCCTCGGTTTTTCTCACGCGGCAGGTAACGGAGCATCTAGAAACAAACATTTGGCTGACAGAGAAGATGCTGGGAACGCAATTCACTGTTACGAAGCAGCATGGTCTCTGGATGGTGGAGAAGAGAGGCTGAAGAATTGCCCAAAGAATCACTCTGCATCATTATCCTGAAAATTTACGGAGAGAAAACCATCGCCTTCGCAAACAAACTCGCCATAATCGACAAGACACTTGAAATCCAAAGTGACGCCAACCACGTTTATGTCCCGATAACACGCCAGCCATCTGCCCAAGAACTAACGAGACTACAAGGTCAAGTGCCCGATTACACTCTTAAGCTTCACATGTTTCCAGAGAAAAGAAAGCATTCCAAGACTATCGTGGAAATTCTTGAGGGACAGCTTCCGCCTCATCTTATGGCGAGTTTGCCCAAAGCACTCGACATCATCGGCGACATTGCCATAGTCGAGGTTCCGCCCGAACTCGAAACACACAGAAGCCTCCTTGGCGGGGCGATTCTAGAAGCCCATAAAAACGTTCGGACGGTGCTAGCGAAAGCTGGCGCTGTCAGCGGAGATTACCGTCTTCGCGACTTTGAGGTGATTGCGGGCGAACCTCGAACCAGCACGATTCACAAAGAGTTCGGCTGTTCCTATCAGGTTGACGTGGCAAAGGCGTATTTTTCGCCTCGGCTCTCCAACGAACACAAGAGAGTTGCTTCACTAGTTCAAGATGGCGAATCGATCGTGGATTTGTTTGCTGGCGTGGGACCTTTCTCCGTGCTCATAGCCAAAAACCACACAAATGTCAAGGTTTATGCCGTTGACCTGAACCCAGACGCCATTGAATTGCTTAGAACCAATATTCGACTCAACAGGGTGGAGAATCGTTTAATCCCAATCCTTGGCGATGCAAGACTGGTTGCGGAAAAAAAACTGAAAGGCGTTGCAGACCGTGTGATAATGAATTTGCCCGAGAAAGCAATCGAATTCGTTGATATCGCTTGCAAAGCACTAAAAGCTGAAGGGGGAGTGGTTCATTTCTACAGCTTCATCCACGAACCCGACTCGTTAGAAGCCTTGAAGGCTCGTTTTGCCGAAACAGTTGCTGGCAGCAGAAGATATGTTGACCAGTTTCTCCTTGCCAAGACGGTTCGCGAGACTGCTCCGTACGAGTGTCAGGTCGTCTTGGACGTTAAGATTATCTAACAGGAAACTCGAAGTGTGATTCTTGCTTTCTGCTTGGGGTTTTGCAGTTTTTCCACGAGCGCCCTTGACAAATCATAGGCTGCCTTGTCTGCGTTGACGGCGAGGGTTCGATTGTCGACGTAGCTGCTTTTTCTAACAACCATGTCGGATTGGGTGAGTAAGAATCAGGTTGGGAGAACCGTGTGCATTTATTTGCTCTGTGATTCCGTCGATCTCTATCGTCAACGTCAGCTTCGCGTTTGGCTTCCGCAAGTCTCTCCTTGAATTCTTCGCTAAAATCAGCAAGCGACTTGTCTGCGCCGACGGCGATTATGCAGTCACCTCTTCGTGACAGCCCTCTCTCCTTCGTGATTTCAAGGGTTGTCGGGTGCGTAGCTTCAATGTTCTCGTGTCCGCTTGCAGTCACTTCTTCTTTCAAGGTTTTCGTGGGCAATCTTATTCGGAAACCTCGATGGCATCCACTTTTCCGTCTCCGTCCAAGTCGAAACCCTGGATAACCGCGCCAAAGCGGTCGTCCGCACGATAATTTTCTAATGTTTTGTTCCAGAAATTCGTCAACGACAGAACACAGGCTTTTGTTCCCACAGCTTTGTTGCCAGCCACGACTATGATTCGTTTAGTTTCGTCCCACGGGTTCACAATCTTCGCTATCAACCCCGCCGTGTCCGCCGTGTAAACCCGCGATGTTTTCTGGGACACCATGCCGCCGAGAAGGAAGCCTTGATTGGAGGATTGCATATTAAACTTGACTGGCAGGTGCTCGTTTATTTCCTGTGTGAGCAGGTT
Organism: Candidatus Bathyarchaeota archaeon; assembly: GCA_963749465.1. Taxonomy (GTDB): domain Archaea; phylum Thermoproteota; class Bathyarchaeia; order Bathyarchaeales; family Bathycorpusculaceae; genus UBA11855. The sequence continues at coordinate 657,387 of CAVVMH010000006.1, forward strand.
TGTTCCAGGACCACCTACGAGGATCAGGTTGTTTTTTTCTTCTTTTTCAGCTTTCACATCAGTATCCAGTTTAATAGCAAATTCCTTTGGGTTCCTGACGAATTGCCCCAGGAAAAACGTCAGATGCGCAGCATAGTGCCCGTCACGCGCGCTGGTCTTGAACGGTCCATGCGGCGCGGGGCAGCCTACGACTATTTTGCCCTCGAAGGTTCCGTTTTCGCTTATGAATTCTTGGAAGAAACTTCGTACCTGCTTATCCACCGACAAGAGCGATGGCTGGTTTCGCAGAGGTTTGTATCCGTTTGATAACTCGACGCCGAACGCGGATGAGACGGTTCGGTAGTATTTTGCTATGGCGCCTTTCTTTTTCTCTTCGCGTTCAACCGTTATGGCTCCTGCCTTTGCCAATCTCCTGATGTAATAGTAGACTAATTGTTCGTGAACCCCGAGATGCCTTGCCAGTTCCAAGGGGTACATTTCCCGTTCTGAGAGGGCTGCTAGAATTTTCCAGCTCATCTTGCCCAACATCACCTGCATTTTCTGCGGGTTCTGCATCATGCAGATTTCTTTCACTTTCGGCTCATCGCCGCTGATTTGCAGCAATAGTTTCTTGTTCATAGCGCTTCTTCCCTGCAATTGACTGCGCATCGCGTTATTAAAAATCTTTTTATGGTGTTTCGGCGGAAGACACCGAATGAATAGAAGAGCTTTTGGAGAGAAGGCAGGAATCGCCATGACCATAATTCAAACGGTTAATTTATGCCAAACGCCGAACTTGTCGAACGCCATTAAAAGACTTTTTTTAGAAGTGTAGAATTCTTCTTAAAAATACTTATTAGCAAACCACAGTCTTCAATAAGCCAAAAAGACCCCGTAGACAGGAGACTTGATTACAATGTGTGGAATATTTGGCTGCATCATAAGCTGAAGGAAGAGCAGCACCTACTAATACACGAATCACTCAAGCGCCTCGAATACCGAGGCTACGACTCCGTGGGCATAACCACAATCGACAATGGCACCCTCTTCACCAAGAAAGACCAAGGAAAAATAGACGATGTCCACCGACTCCTCAACCTCGACGAATTGCCAGGAACCATTGGCATCGGACACACAAGGTGGGCAACCCACGGCGCCCCGTTGAAGGTTAACGCGCATCCGCACGCTGACTGCAGTGGAAAAATAGTCGTTGTGCACAACGGAATCATCGAGAACTTTTCCGAGTTGAAGCTCGAATTGGAGAGTCGTGGTCACATTTTCGTTTCGAAAACAGACACCGAGGTTATAGCACATCTTATCGAGGAGAACCTCAAAGAGAAGCCTGATCTAAGCTTAGCTGATGCGGTGCGTGAGGCGGCGAAGCGATTAGACGGGTCCTACGCGCTAGCGGTCATTTCAGCCAACGATCCTGACAAGATTATCTGCGCTAGAAACGAAAGCCCCTTAGTCTTGGGAGTGGGCGATAACGCTGTTTACTGCGCTTCAGACATCCCAGCATTCCTCCAGTTGACCAACAAGGCGGTTTTCATAAAGAACGGTGAACTCATCATCCTTTCACGTACTGGCTACGAGATTAGAAAAGTCCAAGATAATACCGTAGTCACGAGAGAACCAACCGTCATCGAATGGTCTTCTGAGATGGCAGTCAAGCAGGGCTACCCGCACTTCATGATTAAAGAGATTCATGAACAGCCCGCCACGCTCAAGAACACATTACGATTGCAAGACCATTATCTTGACTTGATTTCAACGTTTCTAGACCGCGCCAGCGAAGTCTTCTTAGTGGCATGCGGCACCTCGTTCCACGCTTGTCTAGCCGCGTCATACATGTTCTCCAAGCTCGCTTTCCTGCCGACATATCCCGTTTACGCTTCGGAATTCGTAGAGCAACATGGGAAATCGGTAAACATCGACAGCACCATCCTTGCTGTTAGCCAGTCAGGAGAGACGGCGGACACGCTTGCAGCGGTTACTGCTTCGCAGCAGCGGGCAGCGACTATTCTGGGCTTGACAAACGCCATCGGCTCGACTCTGACGCGTGTTTCCAGAGTTTATATCGGCCAGCAGTCGGGACCAGAGATTGGGGTGGCGGCAACGAAGACGTTCACGTCACAGCTTTCGGTGATGGCGCAATTGGCGTTACGGCTGGCGAAGAAGAGGGGCAAGGTGTCGCAAGACGAGATGGATTACATTGAAGAGAAACTGGAAAAGCTGCCCGACATCGTGCTAACTATAATCAACACGCAGGAAGCGAGAATGAAGGAAATCGCTCACAAATACAAGGACGCCAAAGTGTTCTTCTTCCTCGGACGGGGAATAAGCACGGCGACCGCCTTTGAAGGCAGGCTCAAACTCATGGAGATAGCATACGTACCGTCAATCGCGTTCCCAGCAGGCGAGAGCAAGCACGGTCCCATCAGCCTCATCGAACCAGGCTTTCCAGTCGTGTTCATTTGTCCCAAGGATGGTTCGCATAAAACGTTGATCGGCAACATTATGGAGATGAAAGCACGAGGCGCCTCGATAATCTCTGTTGTGGAGGAGGATGACGAGGAAATCAAGGGATTGTCGGACGATTATGTCTGTGTTCCCTGTGGAATCCCCGAGGTCCTATCACCTATACCTTTTGCGGTGCCGCTGCAAATGCTGGCGTACTTCATGGCGCTAGAGAGAGGCTACAACCCAGACATGCCGAGAAACCTTGCAAAGTCGGTAACCGTTAAGTAGCCAGTTCATTTTTCCGGCTGCAAGTCTCCCAAGTCTCCCAGAAATGAGAAACGTCACTCTTCAACCAGCCACGGCAAACCCAGCATCCTCAACACCCACCTAATTTTAACCCATAAAATAATCACGTTAAAAAGGAACGCTTGCGCTTTCCTAAACGGTGCTCTGTTGGAGAAGACAGACTGGGAAAAACTCATCGATTGCCTAACTCGACAGGGAACCCTGCGCTCGCCTAAGGTAATCAAAGCCATGCTGGCAGTTCCGCGTATCAGATTTCTATCATCCGATTCGCAACCCTACAGCGCTACCGATACACCTCTACCAATCGGCTACGGACAAACCATATCAGCCCCACACATAGTCGCTGTAATGAACGAAGCACTCCAACTCGAAACTGGACAAAAAATCCTGGAAATTGGAGCAGGTTCAGGTTGGCACGCCGCAACTATCGCCGAAACAATCGCGCCAAAAGAGGCCCCCAGAAGCGAATGGGGACATGTGTACACTGTAGAAATCAACCAAAACTTATCAGACAGCGCCAGGAAAAACATAATGAACACGGGTTACAGCGACCGCGTCACCATAATCGTCGCTGATGGCTCGAAAGGTTATCCTGAAAAGGCGCCTTATGACCGCATCTTCGTTGCCGCAGCCGCTCCCGAAGTTCCGAACCCTTTGCTTGATCAACTGAAAGCCTGGTGGGATCATGCTTATCCCAGTAGGAAGCGCTTTACTCTTCCAATCCCTCCTAAAAATCACGAAGGGGTCGGACGGAAAACTCAAGGAAGAAAGCCTCGGTGGAGTTGCATTCGTGCCCTTAACAGGTGAACACGGGCACAGGTGTTAGCTGCTAACCGAACCATTTTTCCAGGGTCGTCTTGCCCTTCTGTTTGGTTGCGCCCTGCTGCATTCGCTCCAAAGCTTTCCTGACGCGGTCTTCCGAGAAATCCTTTTCTCGAACGAGGAAGCTTACGATTCCTTCAACGTCGGGTTCTCTCCACTCCAGCGTGTAGTCGTCTCGGACATCTGGGTGTAGAAATATTTCGCGTATGCTCTCGGGCGGGTGCGGCAGTTCAGCATTCTTTACGTGTGGCAAAGCGTTCTCCAATGTCCCGTGTTGCTTTATCAGTTTCAAGGCGGTTTTCGGTCCTAAGCCTTTGATGCCGTCGGGGTTGAAGTCCGTGCCAATAAGTATGCCCACGTCTATGAGCTGTTCATGTGTGATTCCGCACTCTTTCAGGACCTTCGCCAACTCGACAAGTTCAGGCACCACGTCCACGTAAACGTTCTTGCTGGGCAGTTTCCGTCTTCCTGAGATGGTCACATTCCTCAGCAGCATGGGTGCACCGAAGAGTAGGCTGTCGTAGTCTTGGCTGGCGCAGTAATCCGCATCCCCACGCTTCGTCAAATGGGCTGCTTGTGCTTCGCCCTCGCTTGGAGCCTGTACACACGGTAAACCCATCAAGCCGAGAAGCCTGGTTGCGTCGTCTTCCATGTAGTCTTTCATGCTCGTGGTTGCCTGCGCAAACATCCGCATCTTCGCAGTGTCACCCTTCGCTACAGCTTTCTCGTAATGAACCGCAGCCTCCACTTTCACCTGCCTACGACGCTCAATCTCCACCCTCTTCAGCACTGGCGGCGCACCGTCGAAAACGTAGACGGGTTTGATGCCCATCTCGATGAGGTTGCTGGTTCGATAGAACAAGCCGCTCAGGTGACTCGTGACTTTGCCCGACGTATCCTTTAGCGGCGTGCCATCTGGTTGGCGTATGATGGCGAGAAACTGATAAAGCGCGTTGTAGGCGTCAATGGCGATGGTTTTCCCGCTCAAGTCTTCTAGCTTCACGTTTTCTATCGGAACGAGTCCACGAAGGTTTACTCCCAAAACATCTCCCCACACTAATGGCAAAATACAGCAATAATAAACTTGCGAACGTAACAGCATAGCAGTTATTAAGGAGCCTAGCGTAACAAACGGTCACGGAGAATAATTGGCATGGAAGAAAAAGCTCCAACCACCCCAACACTGTCGCTTGTCACGTGCACAAGCTGCGGCAAACCAATAGCTCCAGGCTCCGAAGCTACAAAATTCCTCTGCCCCAGTTGCGGCGAAATCCACATGAAACGTGACGGCAAATGCAGAAAGTTCGGTCGCCCGTACAAATGCCCCAAATGCGGGTTCACAGGACCGTAAGGTGCAAGCGAATGGGCAGTGTCATAGTAACCTACAAGGTTTTTCCCGAAGACATAGTGAAGAGTTTTGACCCGTTGAAGAAAGAGATAGAGAACTGCCTACCAAAAGAGTCTTCAGTCACCGGATACGGCGAGGAACCGATAGCTTTCGGGCTAGTAGCTTTGCTTGTTCAGGTTAAGTTCCCCGAAGACATGACTGGACTCGTGGATGAATTCGAGAAAAAATTCGAAACCATCAAAGGCGTAAGCCAAGTACAAACAATGATGGTGCGCAGATCCAGCAGATAAGCGACACCTCGTTCCGAAAACGTAGCTAAGACGTCAATATTCTTGAAAAACGTATAATCCAGCGCTTTCAATAAGGGTTATAATGTTTATATAGGAATTAAGCTCTGTTCAACCTGTTCAAACTAACATGGGAGGATTCTGAATGAGCGAAATTCAACTACGCGTCGGGGACGCTCGACAACGCGACGTCGGAAGAGGCATCGCCCGCATCGACCAGCGAACAATGCAGAAACTAGGCATAAGCGCAGGCGACGTAATCGAAATCGTCAACAAACGCACCACTTCTGCCATCGCTTGGCCCGCATACAGCGAAGACCAAAACCGCGACATACTCCGCATAGACGGGTTCACGCGGAAGAACGCTGGCGTAGCCATAAACGAGTACGTCGTCGTCCGACCCGCCAAAGTCAAAACGGCCTTAAGCATCACCTTGGCGCCGGTTGATATGCGGTTGAACGTGGATGAGGACTTCACGAACTTCGTCAAGAACCGACTAATGGAACGCACCCTCGTGGAAGGCGACACCACATTGGTCATGATGCTTGGGACACGCAATACCTTTTACCGTCTCCAAAACTCGCCCCCACGGCATCGTCAAGGTCACAGCCGAAACACGTTTGACAATCCTCAATGAACCCGCACCCGAAGCTAAGGGTCTTCCACGTACAACTTACGAGGATATCGGTGGGCTCCACGAGGAAATTCAACGTGTCCGCGAAATGGTCGAACTGCCCCTGAGACATCCTGAGCTTTTCCAGCGTCTCGGCATCGAACCGCCAAAAGGAGTCCTATTGCACGGTCCACCAGGATGCGGCAAAACACTTCTAGCTCGAGCAGTAGCCAATGAGTCGGAAGCCAACTTCTACTCTATTAATGGACCCGAAATCATGAGCAAATTCTACGGCGAATCCGAAGCACGGCTACGCGAAATCTTCCAGCAGGCTCAACAGAACGCTCCAAGCATCATATTCATCGACGAACTAGACGCCATCGCACCGAAACGCGAAGAAGTCACAGGCGAAGTGGAGAGACGAGTTGTTGCACAACTTCTCGCATTGATGGACGGCTTATCGGGAAGAGGCAACGTCATAGTCATAGGCGCCACCAACAGACCCGGTGCACTCGACCCAGCATTAAGGCGACCCGGCAGGTTCGACAGAGAAATCGAAATCGGAGTTCCGGATAAAGCAGGCAGGCACGAGGTGCTTCAAATCCACACTCGTGGTATGCCGTTGGCTGAGGATGTTGACTTAAAGAAGCTGTCAGACATGACTCACGGATACACTGGTGCGGACCTTTCGGCTCTAGGCAGGGAGACCGCGATGAAAGCGCTCCGACGGTACTTGCCACAGATAAATCTTGAAGAAGAACGGATTCCACCAGCTGTCTTGGAGAAGATGGAGGTCAAGATGGATGATTTCATGAACGCCTACAAGGAAGTCACGCCAACCGCCATGCGCGAAGTATACATCGAAGTCACAACCGTACACTGGGATGATGCGGGCGGACTCGAAGACGTGAAACAGCGCTTGAAGGAAGCGGTAGAGTGGCCGTTGAAAACCCCTGAGATCTTCACGCGTCTAGGAATTAAGCCGCCCAAAGGCATACTCCTGTATGGTCCGCCAGGATGCGGCAAGACGTTGCTGGCACGAGCGGTGGCAACGGAGAGCGAAGCAAACTTCATCTCAATCAAAGGCCCCGAGGTCTTCAGCAAATGGGTCGGCGAATCAGAAAAAGCCATCAGAGAGGTCTTCAGGAAAGCCCGCATGGCAGCACCCACAGTCGTGTTCCTGGACGAAATGGACTCACTTACACCACGACGAGGCGGAGGATTCTCTGACAGCGGCGTCTCCGAACGCGTCATCAGCCAGCTCCTCACCGAAATGGACGGCATAGTGACGCTTGAAGACATCGTTGTCATCGCAGCAACGAACAGACCCGACATGGTGGATTCAGCAGTTCTCAGACCAGGACGGTTCGACAGGCTCATCTACGTGTCCAGAGCCCGATGAGAAGAGCAGACTTCAGATTTTCAAGATTTACACGAAGGGCATGCCGCTAGCTAAAGACGTTGACCTCTGCCAGCTGGCTTCTGTGACCAGGTACTATTCGGGAGCAGACATCGAATCGCTGTGCAGGGAAGCCGCCATGCACACTCTGAGACGAGACGTGACCGCAGGAGAAGTGACGATGAAAGATTTCCAAGAAGCCATCAAGGAAGTTGGTCCATCGATATCGCCTGATATGGAGAAGTGGTACAAGAGTTTCATGCAACAGATTCGAACGGTCCAGAAACCCGCGACCCCCGTCGCTTAGGAGCAAATAGTCATGCCAGCGATTAAAACATGGAAGACGCGACCTGCCTACTACTGCCTGTTAGAGGTGTTGACCAAGAAGGGTGACATGGTTGACGATGACCTATTCGACGCGTTAAAAGACGAGTTTGAAGACTTAGGGTACAAGGACTTTAACGAATTGCTGATGCGGTTAGAAGTCGGCGGCAAAATCCGCACCAGTTCGATGGCTCGAGGAAAGCGACGCATCGAGCTCATCCAATAACTCCTACAGTGCGGTTCGGCGTTCAGCTGATGAAACCCGTTTCCGAAGCGGTGGTCGTCGGAGGCGGACCCGTCGGCTCCTTCACCGCCTGGAACCTTTCAAAGCTTGGCGTGGAAACAACTGTTTTTGAGGAACACGCTGAAATCGGTGTTCCATCGCATTGTGCTGGGCACCTGAGCATCCGAAGCTTGAGAAACTTAGGGTTGTACCCGCTTCCTGAAGGAATCGTGGAGAACACTTTTTCGGCGGCAAACTTCCACTCGCCTCAAGGCGTCACGTTTTCTGTTCGTCTTGAACGTCCAGTGACGTGTGCGTTGAACCGCGAGTTATTCGACAAATTCTTAGCCGAAAAAGCGGAGGCTGCGGGAGCGCGTTATCGTATGGGGTCCCGAGCTGCGCTCTCTAATTCTTGACTCTGGGTTCGTTAAAGGCGTAAACATCGAACAGAAAGGCATCGCAGAATCGGTTGAGGCTAAGGTCGTCGTTGACGCTGAAGGAATATCGTCCAGGTTCGTTAAGGAAGCAGGTTTAGCAGCACCACAAGGCAGATGTCTTGTTCACGCCGTGGAAGCAGAAGTTGAAAACGCCAGGAACTTGGAATCAGACGCGGTTGAGGTTTTTCTCGGGAAAGACTTTGCGCCTGGCTTCTACGGGTGGATAATACCGCTGTTTAATGAAACCGCGAAGGTTGGGCTTGCCGCAAAAACTGGGAACCCGAAAGACCTGCTCCAGAGACTGATGCTCAAGCATCCCGTAGCATCTAAACTGCTTAAAGGTTCACGAGTTAAGCACTTGTCGTTTCATCCCATAACCCTCGGCGGACCAATCGCTAAAACTTACGCGAACGGATTCTTGGCTGTGGGCGACGCCGCGTCGCAGGTGAAGCCAACAACTGGTGGCGGCGTCATCTTCGGGTTGACGTGTGGGCAAATCGCCGCGGAAACCGCCTTCGAAGCTATTCGAGGAAATGACGTGAGCGAAAACTGTCTGAAGGAATATCAAAAAGGTTGCGTTGGCAAGCTTGGATTTGATTTTAGCGTGATGCTCAGGATTAGAAGATTCCTCGACTCCCTCTCTGACGAGAAAATCGACGACTTGCTACGAGTATGCAACCAGATTGGGTTAGGCAAAGCGTTGAAGGATGTTGATGAAATCGATTTTCAGGGAAAACTGCTCTTGGAAATGTTGACGAAGCCAGCCGCATACGCAGCTTTCGCGTATCTAGTGCGGCTGTACTTGTCTGCAAACGCTTAAAGCCTCAGGAACCAACCTGTCTGACGAATCGGTGGGAGAAACGAACATGGGTGAATTCGACTACAAGCAAGTCATCATTTTTCGTTCCGACCTGAAGCTCGGCAAGGGAAAACTAGCTGCACAGGCTGGGCACGCCGCAGTCTCAGCGGCAGAAGAAGCCCGCAAACGTCACCGGACTTGGTGGGAAGCTTGGCTCTTCGAGGGACAACGCAAAATCGCGGTTAAAGTGAAGGATGAGAAAGAGCTTCTAGAGTTTGAGACCAATGCCAAAGACCTTGGTTTGCCAAACGCGTTAATCGTTGACCGCGGGCTCACGCAGATTCCTGAAGGCACTGTGACCTGTTTGGGGATTGGACCTGCTCCTGCAGGATTGATGGACAGGTTAACCGGCAAACTCCCACTACTGTAGTGAAGGCGTACTCTGGTTGCGTGTTCCCGCCATCGACGTAACATTAGGCATGAGCACTTACGCCACTAAGAACAGCAGGTATCGGCGGGGTAATTCGCAGGACAATTGACGATTTTCTTGTTGAGGAAGTTCTCGTTGACGGTTCAATGGCGAGAATCGAAAAAGTCATCGACGACAGCCAGCCTTGGGCGCATCCGCAAAGCTCCAGATCCTACCTGCTTTGCGTGTTGGTGAAACGCCGCTGGGACACGTTCGTGGCAATCAAAAACATCGCAGCACAGCTTGGCATCGACCAAACACGAATCCACATCGCAGGAATCAAAGACGCCAAAGCAGTCACAGCCCAACACATAACAGTCGAAAACGTCACGATGGAAGAAGCGGAGAAGATCAGTATTAAGGATATCGAGGTTCGTCCAGTCGGGTACTTCCGCGATGAACTGTCACAGTTCTACCTGCTCGGAAACCACTTCACCATTACAATCAGAGCAGTGAAGCATCCTGAATCAACCATCAGGGAGCGTTTAGCGGAGACCATGTTGGAGCTTGAGGCTGCTGGCGGAATCCCGAACTTCTTTGGACACCAGCGGTTCGGCACCACGCGGGCAATAACCCATCTAGGTGGGAAAAGCCATCGTAAACGGCGATTTCAGGGAAGCGGCAATGCTGTTCCTGGCAAACCCGAGCCCGCATGAGCATCCGGATTCCCGACGGGTAAGACAGGAACTCCAATCAAACCAGGATTTCGCCGAGGCTTTGGAGAGTTTTCCCATGCAGCTCCGCTTCGAAAGGATGATGCTTCGTCATTTGGCTGATAAGCCTGACGATTTTGTCGGTGCCTTCAGAGAATTGCCCTTTAAGCTTCAAATGCTCTTCGTTCAGGCTTACCAGTCTTACCTGTTCAACCGCTTCTTAAGCGAAAGGTTAGCCAACGGTTTCTCCTTGAACTCGGCGGAAGTTGGTGATTACGTGGTTAGCGTGGAGCGTTCGGGGCTGCCGATGAACAAGACGGGAAAGCTGGCAGAAGCGAGTTCGCTCGCTGAAATTAACGAGTCGATAAAGACTGGAAGGATGCGGGTGGCTTTGCCTCTTGTCGGGTTTGGGCAGCGGTTTTCCGAAGGTGAGATGGGACAGATAGAAAACCGCATTCTGGAAGAGGAATGCGTTAAGAGTGAGGCTTTCAGGGTTCAGGAGATGCCGCGGATTAGCGGGAAGGGCGAATTGCGATCCGTTGTTTCCCCCATTAGAGATTTCAAGCTAGAATGCATTTCTCACGACGAAGAAAGCGTTACGGAAAGGAAAGTCAGAATGAGCTTCATGCTGTTGCGCGGCTCTTACGCCACGATGCTTCTAAGGGAAGATAATGAAGCCGCGCGACCCGATAGCGGCTGGGTTCTAAACTTTGTCTGTTCTGTTCAGGTCGCGGAGCCTGTTAACGCCGTCGATTTCGGTGATGAATTCAGCCACGCTCTTAGGAACCAGCGACGTCCAGCTATCATCTTGTAACCATTTTTTCCCTAACCAGAGTAGAATTGTAATCTTTGCGCTCAAAGAAACGTATGCTCTTGACTTTGTAGCCTGCCTCCATGAAAAGCCTGCGCGTTAACGGCTCGTTGGAGTAGACAACGTTGAATTTTGGCGTGTAGCCCTCTAAAGCCGCGACCCATAGCATGTGCAGGTGCACGTCCGGGACCGGGAACAACCCAAACCCGCGAGTAATCTATGTTCGCTTCCTTCAGAGCCCTGCGAATCATAACCAGCCTCTCTCCCGCCGTGAACGGGTTGTTCGTGTTGTGGCTGTACTGTGCGCTGCCAATCACGATGACTAGCCTCGTCAGCCTCTTTCAAAACGCGTTGTATGGATTCAAGATGCCCCAGATGAAAAGGCTGAAATCGTCCAACGTATAGTCCGCGGGTAACCATAAGCAGTCACTGCCCTTTGACGTTGACGGTATCTGACTATTATGATTTGTGATACATAGGTTTTGCAAAACTGATATGTTGAGGTTAATGCGTTCAGGAAAAACCAGAACTCGTCAATGTTGTGTATTATCCTGATTTCCATGTACTGCGGCTTGCAGTCCGCTTTTTCGTCCCCCGCGCCTTTAAAGAAGCCTACAGTGTGCGGATAATGCTCCTCAAACTCGCGCCGTTCCACGACGTCGCCGAGCTTAACGTGACTGTCTGCACCGCTTTTGTTTCTATCCTTCAGCAAGACGGTGTAACCGCAGTATTTCCCCTTGTTGCCTTCACTTGGAAAATAGAGTAGCCAGTCGAGTTCTTGAAAATGAAAAACTTTGAATTGGTCGGTCAAGCAATCACTTAAAAACTCATTAGTCCGAGCGGGTTATTTTCCTTTTTCAACTTTCTCTAAGGCGAGTTCTACTGGGAACAGGCGCAGTTTCTTGCCTGCGACTGGAACTTCCAAAGGAGAGCTTTTGCCGCGTTTTTCGCGATTCAGCATCTCCGCCTTCAGGTCCAAGCCTCCACCGTAACCTCCCAACGTGAAATCCGACCTGACCACGCGATGGCACGGCACGATTGGCGCGAAAGGGTTTGTAGCCATGACGCCTCCAACTGCTCGTGGACTGCCACCAGCCGCTTCGGATACGGCAGCCATACGATGCGACGTAGCCAACTGGGATCAAGCGGGTAACTTCCAGTACTCGATTTTGAAACGGTGACAACCGCTCGTTGACCAATGAAAGCTGTTGCGCTTCTCCTCTCCCGTCATAAACGCTTTTAACTGACCTTGAGAGCTTGCTCAGCGAAAGGTGAAGGTGCTGAAATCACTTGAAAATCAGAATCAAGCGGTAAACAATCCGTCAGACTTTGCACTGCAGTTTGCTCATCTCTGCCGAAACTCGTCGCGAAAACGTGTTTCTCATCACAGGCAACACCAAACCAGACGCCATCAACATTCTTAGTGTAAACACCAATCTTCATCATCATTCCAACCTCGCTAGTCCATCCAGTTCTGCTAAACTAACAGTCGTGTAACCTTTAATAGTTTGTCTTGTTTATATCACGCAAAGGTGAAAAGCATGGAAACCCAAGGACCACCACAAGCGCAACAAGGCGGCATGGCGTGGATGCCAGGCGCCACAACAATCGGAGCCGTATTCCACGACGGCGTAATCCTAGCTTCCGAAAAACGCGTTGCTTACGGTTACCTCATCGTCAGCAAAGGCGTTAAAAAAGTCTTCAAGATAACAGACCAAATCGGCGCAGCCTGCGCAGGACTGGTCGGCGACATGCAAATCCTAACCAGAGAAGTAGAAGCCCAAGCCAACCTTTACAGCATGGACGTTGGACGGAAAGTCTCGGTTCGGTCAGCAGCCAAGCTCATGGCAAACATCCTCTTCAATCGCCGATACGCACCCCTCATCACTCAGACAATCGTAGGCGGCTTGGACGAAGAAGGCCCGTCCCTTTACGTGCTTGATGTGCTAGGCTCGCTCATTCCCGACAAGTACGCTGCGGTCGGTTCAGGAACAGAACTGGCCATGGGTGTCTTGGAAGAAGGATACAAGGAAGGCATGAAACTAAAAGATATAAAAGACCTTGTTACACGCTCCATCAAGTCGGCAATCAGCAGAGACGTCATGAGCGGCGACGGCATCGACTTCTTGATAATTACCAAGGATGGAGTAGCCGAAGAATCAATAAAATTCTAAATTCGCCATTTTAGTTAAGTCCAGCCCAGCGACTCTAGGATTAGCAATAATCTTCGTTAAAGGTGAGTGATGATTTGTCGTTCGAACTAAGCATTGACGAAGGAAAATTCCTAATTGAACTCGCACGAAACGCCGTTAAAGAGTACCTAAAGACACGAAAACACATCCTGATTCCAGAAAATACTCCTAAGAAAATGCTCGAAGAATGCGGAGTTTTCGTCACGATAAACAAACTCTTTCACGGAGAAAAACAACTTAGAGGCTGCATCGGCTACCCGTACCCCACCGCTTCTCTCGTGGAGGCAGTCATCGACTCAGCTATAAACGCCGCAACACAAGATCCACGATTTCCGCCTCTCTCCGCGAAAGAGCTTGACGAAATTGTTTTCGAAATAAGCGTCCTCACACCGCCTGAGTTAATAGAGACAAACAACCCAAAAGAATACGTAAAGAAGTTCAAGGTTGGCGAACACGGGTTAATCGTCGAGAAAGGACCCTTCAAGGGGCTTCTCCTGCCTCAAGTGCCATTGGAATGGAAGTGGTGTGAAGAAGAATTCATTTGCCAATGCTGCATGAAAGCAGGCCTTCCACCTGACACCTGGTTGACGAAAGGCACAAAAATCTACAAGTTCAAAGCCGTAATCTTCGAGGAAGAAGCGCCGCATGGGACGGTAAAGCAGAAAGCTCTCAACGAAGAATAAGCAATTCAAAACTAGCTCTCGATTCCTTCGATAATCTCAACCGCACGTTCCAAACCGTTAAACTTGTTCGAAAACGCATTCAGCTTCTCCACGCTGGTTCGGAAAAGAACCATCCGCTCTTCGACCATTCGAACTGCGCTCTTCAGCTGTTCCTTGTTTCTTGCAACCACAGAACAATGCAGCTGCTGAAGCTTCATCCCGTTCCCCATCTGTTCAGGCTGCGTTGGAACACAGACACTCGGCTTCCCGTGCTTGACGGTTTCGAAGCATGTTATGTGCCCGCCGCTGAAAACCACGAGTTTCGCGTTCCGCATGTACTCCTCTCGCTCTTGGATTGAGAGCCATGAATGCACAGTACAGTTTGCCATCTGCACGGTTTTCTTCTCGCCCACCATCCCCAAGCTGATCACGCTTTTAACTCCAAGCTCTTCGAACGCTGGAATCAGCATTTGCGTAAGCTTCGCCCTCGTCCCGACAGGTCCGCTTATTGGAGCAAAAACATGAGTCTCTGACCCTTTGATCCAGCGTGGTGTCCATGAAACTGCCCACAAACTCGACTTTGTCCCTAATCCCGATGCTGTCCAAGTCGCCGATGTTGTACTCGCTAATCGTGAAGGGTGGCGGATTGTCGGGGACTATTATCTTGGAGCAACTTTTCACGTAGCGTTCGGTGAATCTTTCGCCCGGGTTTAGAAAGGAGGAAAATCCGAAAGTTGGTCTGATGAGGTTCGTGATGTAAACTGAGGGGAAACGCCATCTATGTGCCATTCTCAAGGCGTGTATGTCGCCATCAGCAATGACTATGTCCGGCGTTGATTTCCTTAATGTGTCTTCTGAGGTCGTAGTAACGATTCGCTGTTTCCATCGCGCTGGAGTTTTTGATTTCGAACTTGTTTTTTTCGCCGTTGAAGATTGGAAGCGGAAACAAGATGTTAACGAGTGAAGCGGAAGTGATTATTCCGTGCGCATTCTCATACCACGAAACAGGCGTAGCTGTGTACACTTTTTTGAATTCTCGCTGCAACAGTTGATAGGCACGTCCACCAGTGAAGAAGAAGACTTCATGCCCACGCCTTTCCAATTTCTTCCCAAGCGCAAGGGTTCGTGAAGCATGCCCCAAGCCGAGTTCGGAGCAACTGTACAGCAGTCTCATAACCCAAACATTGCACCTGGAATATTTTAAATATCCCTAAACAAACCCAGTCTAACGTCTTTTGCACTGCTTGCTTTCTTTGCTACTGCTCGGAAAGTGCACACTCTCCCTTATGGAAGGCGTAGAAGCAATCCAGGGTGAAACAATAAACAAATGTTTTAAGTTAGGTGTGGGTAGAGGAAAGAATCATGTTTGTCCCGCGGAAGATTTTGGAAGAGAAGCTACTTCAATTGTTAGCCGAGGATGTTGGTCAAGGTGACGTTACAACTGCAGCGGTCGTAAAGGAAGGGCAAATAGTTGAAGCCGCAATAATCGCCAAAGAATCAGGAGTGGTCGCCGGAATCGAAGAAGCCATTATTCTGGCTGAAAGCCTCGAACTCAAAACTGAAACCTGCGTGACAGACGGGGAAGCCGTCAAGAAAGGGCAAATCCTTTTCAAGATTTCTGGAGACGCCCGAACCACCCTCTCCGCCGAGCGAACATTGCTGAACTTGCTTTCCAGAATGAGCGGCATTGCGACAAAAACAAGACGATTAGTTGAAAAACTTCGACAAGCCAGGCTAACTGTGAAAATTGCGGCAACCCGAAAATCAGCGCCGGGTTTGCTTTATTTTGACAAGAAAGCGGTCTTGGTCGGTGGTGGTGACCCGCACAGGCTACACTTGGACGACATGATTCTAATCAAAAACAACCATATCGCAGCTGTTGGAAGTATTGAAGCGGCAATCAAGAAAGCAAAATTGAACGCATCATTTGCGAAGAAAATTGAGGTTGAAGTCACGAAAGTCTCCGATGCTCTACTGGCGGCGAAGGCTGAAGCCGACATAATCATGCTGGACAATTTTTCGCCGAAAAAGATCCGAGAAGCCATAGAATCACTCAAGAAGGCGGGTTTCTTCGGCAAAGTCTTGTTAGAGGCGAGCGGCAGAATAACCGAGACGAACCTGTTAGAGTATGCTGGGACTGTAGTTGACGTGCTGAGTTTGGGCGAGTTGACTCACAGTGTGGAAGCGCTTGACGTATGCTTGGAGATTACTCGCGTCTGCTAAGAAAACGTGCCCCCGCTACATCAGCCAAGTGCCGATATTAACGCTACTTCTATAATGGCACCCACCGCCAAGGCCACCGTACAGATAGTTACAAAAACGGCCATAACCCTGAATTCACGAAGAGCACGTCTTTGGAAAAGACGACGCAAGAACCAGACGCTCTCAGCCATCGCTGTCGAGTAAACCGCAAACTCCAGCCAGCCTACAGGCGTTATGAACAATGCGACTAATGCAAGGGCTGGAGGATACCCCCCCGAGGCAGCTATAGCACCGATGACAGTGCCGGAAGAGTACATTATGACAAGACCAAATACAGGTCCAATTACGGGAACAAACATCAATAGAGTGAGGAGAAGATTGTTGCCGAAAATATACGATGTAAAAGTCATGCTGCCTTGTTCGCTTATTACCGTGATGGATTGGTTGAAGTCATTGGTGATGCTATCTGCGTCTTGTTTACTGATGGGCGTTAAAGTTCCTATGATAGTGACTATTAACGAAACTAAGAAAACCGCCACTATTGCAAGAAGGCGTTTTCGTCTCGACGACGCTCTTACCCACATGCCAACACTCAAGTCAATTAGTCCTCTCCAGTCAAACAGAGATAATAATCTTCAAGTCAAGTTGTAGCCGCAGCGATATTAATCTTGTTCAACATCGATTTCTGGCTTCTTCTTCAGCGCAAGTTTTCTCGTTTTTGCCAATCTCGTTTGCCTTCGTTTCAGGTTTCATATGCATTGCCAGAAGGTACATCTCTGAGCTCTGGGCGCGACTCGCTTTTGGTTTTATGAACTTAACTATCTCAAAGTGTTGCTTTACGGTCGCAATGAACTCGTCAAGCAATTCACCTTCGAAGACTTTGACGAAAAAGTTCCCTCTAGGACGCAGCAGTTTCAGCGCTACCTGCAAGGCTTGATTTGCCAAGTCTATCTGGCGTGCTTGGTCGACATCCCACACTCCAGAGATATTCGGCGCAGCGTCTGAAATCACGACATCGGGCTTTCTGGGTAGAAACGTTAGGATTTGAGGGAGTGTTTCTGGCTCGGTGAAGTCGGCTATGATTGTTCGGACATATTCTTGGGGAAAAGGAGCGATAGGTTTTAGGTCTACGCCTAAGACGAAGCCTGTTTTTCCAACGATTTTTCGAGCTGCTTGAATCCACCCGCCAGGAGCAGCGCCCAAATCAACTATAATGTCGCCTGATCTTATGAAGTGGTACTTGATGGCTGTCAAAGAAAGCTTGTACGTGGCTCTTGAACGGTACTGTTCAGCCTTGGCTTTCTTGTAGTAGTAGTCTCTTTTTCTATCTTGGATCCATGCCTTTGGCAAAATCAGTTTCACCTAGCGCGCCTGAGGCAGCCTTGTCCAGGGCGAGAATCCAATCGGTTAGTTTCACGCAATTCTTTGGGGAAATCGTAGTTGTTGGGTCGCACCTTGCATTGTCTGCGCAGAGCAGGCAGGGACAGTCAACAATGGATTCTATCGACGCGGGAAGCCTTTTCGGGAAGAGCCTATATGTCCATCTTCCGTCTTGGAGTTCCTTTTCTCTGCGAATGAGCCCCTTTTCTTCGAGTTTTAGGGCTACCCGTGATCCTTCTCTGCTGCTTGCTCCTAATTCGCGCCACAGCTCGGATTGAAGCACCCCGCTATAGCCGGTGTTTATAACAGAATGAAGTGCTTTTTGTTCGAGGTCGTTACGCTTCGGCATTAAATATCAGTTCCAAATATCGCATTACATATATTCATACATTCAAGATAAAAAGGTGTATGTCCAAGAAACAGGAAACCTCATGAAGGAACATAGAGGAATGAAAAAGCCAACGGAAAGGTATTGTTTAGGCATCGAATCCACAGCGGACGACTTCGGTGTTGGAATCTCCACTTTTGAAGGTGAAGTATTAGCGAACATCTCGGATGCCTACATCCCTGCAGAGGGCGGTATTCATCCACGCGAAGCAGCAAGACACCACGCCGAAGTTGCAGACAAAGTACTGCAGGAAGCTCTTGAGAAAGCTGAGGTTAAGCCTTGCGACCTGAACGTAATTGCTTTTTCTCAGGGTCCGGGGTTAGGACCAAGCCTTCGCACTGGAGCGACCGTCGCCAGAACATTGGCTTCGTACCTTGCCATCCCTCTTGTGGGGGTAAATCATTCAGTAGCCCACATCGAAATTGGCAAGCTTAAAACAGGTGCAACGGACCCAGTAACGCTCTATGTTTCAGGTGGAAACACAATTGTGACTGCTTTCGATTCTGGTCGGTACAGGGTTTTCGGAGAGACTCTTGACATAGCTTTGGGAAACTGTTTGGACGTTTTTGCCAGGAACGCAGGGATAAACCCATCTAAAGGAGTACCTTTGGGCGCATCCTTGGAACGGCTAGCTGCGGACGGCGAGACTCTGGTTTCGTTGCCTTACGTTGTGAAGGGCATGGACCTTTCGTTAAGCGGGTTGTTGACCTCTGCCGTAAGCTTGCTTCAGAATGGAGGATTTAAACTTGAAGATTTGTGTTATAGTCTTCAAGAGTACGCGTTTTCGATGGTGACTGAAGTGACTGAGAGAGCGTTAGCACACACTGAGAAAGAGGAAGTACTATTGACGGGAGGCGTGGCGGCTAATCGAAGGCTGCAGGCAATGCTCAAATCCATCGCAGAAGACCATGATGCCGAGTTTCATGTCGTTCCCCTTCAATTTGCAGCGGACAATGGCGCCATGATTGCGTGGACTGGGGTGCTAGCTTACACGCATGGCTTACTTACGCCAATTGAGGAGAGCTTCGTGAAGTTAAAGTGGCGTGTGGATAAGGTGGATGTTCCATGGGTAAATTGACCCAGCAGACTCTTCTAAGAAAGGGTGCAGAAGCAAGCCTATTTCTCGCGGATTGGCAGGGTAGACGCGTGGTTATCAAAACGCGGTTACCAAAGAAGTATCGTCCCGCGAAACTCGACGTAGTAATTCGGACTTACAGAACTATGCATGAGCCGCAGCTTATGAATGAAGCGAAAAAAGCAGGAGTTCCCACGCCAACGATTTATCTCGTCGACGTCAAAAACGCGACGATAATCATGGAGTTTGTTGAGGGGAAACAGGTGAAGCAAGTGTTGGCAAGCCTTTCGATAGACGATAGAAAAGCTCTGTGCACTAAGATAGGTGACCTGGTTGGCAGGCTACATCAGCATGGGGTGGTTCATGGTGACCTGACGACTTCAAACCTAATTCTTAACGCTAAAGGCAAAATTTTCTTGGTTGACTTCGGTTTAGGTGAAAAAAACATGGAAGTTGAGGCGAAAGGTGTGGATTTGCATTTGATGAAGCGAGCGTTGCAGAGTACACATTATCGGTTTGCCGAAGAATGCTTCGAGGCGGTCACGAAGGGCTATGCGGCTGTTTTGGGCGAGGATGAGTCGAAAGATGTTTTAGCCAAAGTTAGGGAGATAGAGAGGAGAGGGCGTTACGTTGCCGAAAGAAAAAGAGACCTTTCAGCTTAAGGGCAGAGTCATTTTTCTCGCGACGGGAAACTTCCACAAGTTCGACGAAGCCCGCAGAACACTAGCTGAATACAACATCGCCGCAGGAATGCTGAGGGTTAAAAACGTTGAAATCCAAAGCGACAGCTTGACGGAGATAGCAAAAACCAGCGTAGTAGACGCGTTCAACCGATGTCACCTGCCCGTAATCGTTGAGGATGCTGGATTATTCGTGGACTCTTTGAAGGGTTTTCCAGGGCCCTACGCCGCTTACGCTTACAAGACCATAAGTAATCCTGGGTTGCTGAAGCTTATGGAGAATGTCAAGGACAGAAAAGCTACATTTCGATCGGTCATCGCATTCTACGAGGGACGGTCAACCCCAGTGTGCTTTGAAGGCGAAGCCGCTGGAAGAATAGCTTCTGGCGAGATATGGGGGAACCTGAAAACAGGCTTCGGCTTCGACCCAGTCTTCCATCCAAAAGGAAGCAAGAAGACCTTTGCCGAAATGACTATCAAAGAAAAGAACGGTTTCTCGCATCGCGCAAACGCCATACAAGAATTCGCGAAATGGTACAAGACCCGATAATATTACCCATGCACCACTGGTTGCGAGCTCCACCCAATCCACGCTCTAAACTAAGGGGGATAGACCGCCACGAGCAGCTAGTTGCCGCGGAGTCACCTAACAATTGAATGCGCCCAGGAAAAGTCGCACGAGGAGAATTCTTATAACGCAAGCTAACCGTATCTTGCCCATCTACAAAGCGTTGTGTAAGAACCAGAGAAAAGCAACCGGAGCAACGTTGCCCAATGAGCGACAAAGAGAAACTTCAAAGAGCCGTTGAGAGCACAATCGCCGCAGGATACCAGCTGGACAGCGAAGCCTTCGAGTTCCTAACATCGGTTGCCACCACTCAAGACCCCACCGCACTAGTTAACAAAGCATTACTTGAAATCCAAGACCTCGAAGAGAAACCATTCTTCATTGAAAAGGGATTTCTGCAAAAATTCCGCGAACAACCACGATTAGAGGTCGAAGAAAGCTGCATCCAACCTCCACTAGAGGAAACCACTCAAGTCCAAGTGCCGCAGCAAACACCTGAAGGAACAAGCCTCTACCAACCCTACGCAAAAGGCATCGAACCCGACCTCAAAATAATAGAAGACCCCACAACAAAACTCACATCAAACGGAACAATCGAAGACTATCTGCAGTACTTCCAAGACCGCTTCAAACGACTCGAACGACTACTGAGACAAAGAATCGATGTCAAAGCCGCCACACCAATACTCGAAGCCCTGAAATCACAACCCAAAGCGAAACTGAAGATAGTCTGCATGATAAGCGAGAAACGCGAAGCAAAACAAAACACAATACTAACCGTTGAAGACCTACAAGGCACAGCCACCGTGCTCATAACCAAAAACGCCCCCGAAGACCTCCGCAAAAAAGCCCAAACCCTCCTCACAGACCAAGTAGTCTGTCTTTCCGTAATGAAAACAAGAACCAGGCTCTTCCTCGCAGAAGACATAATCTTTCCGGAAATAGGTCAAAAACCTCAACGCAGGGCAACCGAGCCCGTCTATGCAGTCCTCACTTCAGACCTCCATGTGGGTAGCACAAAATTCAACAAAGAAGCCTTTAAAAAATTCACCCTCTGGCTCAACGGTAAATACGGAAACGAAAGAATGAAGGAAATAGCAAGCCACGTCAAATACGTCCTTGCTGCAGGAGACATCGTCGACGGCATAGGAATATACCCAAACCAAGTGAAAGAACTCGTAATCAGAGACATCCACAAACAGTACAGGTTCGCCTCAAGACTCTTGGGACAAATACCCGAATACATCGAAGTAGTAATTGCCCCCGGAAATCACGATGCCCCCAGAAAAGCTTTACCGCAACCTGCAATAGCCACCGAATTCCTCCAAACACTGGAAGACACCCGAAAAATATACTCACTAGGAGATCCAACAAGCATCAGCCTCCACGGCGTTGAAACCCTCATGTACCACGGCCGCAGCCTCGACGACATAATAGCCACCATCCCGGGCATCGACCACGACCACCCTGAGAAAGCCATGAAACTACTCCTGCAAAGCCGTCATCTAGCCCCGCTTTACGGTGGAAAAACCACGCTTTCACCTGAAAATCGAGACTTCCTAACCATAGACCGCATTCCAGAAATCTTTCACGCAGGGCACATACATGTGTTAGGCTACTGTAACCACAAAGGCGTTTTAGTCGTAAATTCAGGCGGCTGGCAGGAACAAACAGACTACATGCAGAAACTGGGAATAATGCCAACCCCTGGAAAAGTTCCAGTTGTAAACTTGCAGACCCTAGAAATAAATGTCCTTTCTTTCACCTAGAAAGAATGCAAGAAAACGGAAAGGCTCTTAACCAGCTTGCTATTTCGTGGCCTTTGACAGTTTTAGCTCGTAATCAACAAGCTGCCCGAGCCTGCAATCGTTAGTGAACACATCTTTGATTAGCGACCTCGCAATTTCAAGCCTAATCTTCTTTGTACGACCATAACGTCCCATGTTGACGATTCTAGCATTCACGAGACCCATTGCGTCAAGCTCATTAACTAAGGTTCCCAGACGCCGTTGGGTAAGAAGGCTTGCGCCCAATTCGCCACAAAGCTCGTTGTAAACATCGTATATTTCACCAGTCGTGGCAGTCGGCTTATTCAAGCGGTAAACACTCAAGAGCACCAACTTAGAGTGCAACGTCAAATTCGTAACTGCTTCCAAAACACGGTTATGCTCAATATGCTTCTCCGCTTCCCGTACATGTTCCTCAGTGATTACTGTTCCTCCTTGGCGCTCAGCAACTTCTCCAGCCACACGCAGAAGGTCCAGAGCACGCCTAGCGTCTCCGTGTTCCGCTGCCGCAAGTGCAGAACAAACGCTTAAAGCTGATTCTGAAAGAGACCCTTCCCGGAAAGAAAGTTCGGAACGTTCAAAGAGGATGCGTCTAAGCTCGCCAGCATCATACGGTCTGAAAACCAGCTCTTCTTCGCTCAAGGAGCTGAAGACGCGCGGGTCAAGGAATTCTTTTAGCCTGAGATCGTTCGAGATGCCAATTATCGAGACCTTACTCCTATGCAAAGTCTCGTTTATGCGAGTAAGCTCATAAAGTAGGCTATCGCCACGATCCTTAATCAGTGCATCAATCTCGTCTAATGCAACAATAAGGAGGCTTCTTGAGGTTTCTAGACCATTGCGAAACCTGTCTATTACTTCACCCACCGATAAACCTGTGAACGGCACAGCTGTACCTACACTTTGACCGAGGCTTGCAAAAACTCGATATTCGGAGCCAGTCATTCGGCAGTTTATGTAACAGAATTTCACTTGTGCGCCATACTCTTTTGCTTTGGCCTCTAAGTGGCTTAGTACATACTTGGTCACCGCTGTTTTTCCAGTGCCGGTTTTTCCGTAAATGAAAATGTTTGAGCACCTAGATTCCTTCAGCACAGGAGCAACTGCTGCACCAAGAAGGCGTATCTGCTCTTCTCTGTGAGGAAGTTTGTTAGGCAAATAATCATGCCTTAAGACCTCTCGGTCTTTGAAAATCTTTACGCCGTTTACGAATTTTTCGAACACGTCATCTAGTATGTTAGGATTGTCCATTGTGCCTTCCCCATTTTGCAGAGGCAACACCTTTATTTCATGTGGAGAAGATAAAGGGTGCAGTACAGAAAAGTAATCACGCTGCACGATATTTCTAAAAAGGAATACAGCACTTATGGTGAAAAACTCAAAGCCATAGACCCACACCATTATTTCTACTGGAACTCACAAAAATTTGTCCAAAAAAGAGCCGTATTAACGTCATGCTTACTTCATGTGTTATATATACTCTGATAGTTTAGGACGTTACAAAGCCTATTAACAATTATCATTAAAGAATTTAGACAATTCTTCTCTAAAAATTACTACGAGCATTTCAGTAGTCCCTTTACTCCCGATTTGCAGAGGAAACGTAGGGGTGTCTGTCTGCCGACTTTAATATATGCATTCACCAACACAAGTTTCCTTTTCACTGGCTCAAAAAAACATTAACAAGTACATCCACAACATACCGCAACCCTCTGCCACGCTTAAGATCGAGTATTCTCTTTACACGTCCCAATTTGTTCACATTTTTGTGAAGCCCATGTGAAATTGCTTAATTAATGCTGCTTTTTCGAGTTCCTTTTCCACGTATTTACCCTATTCGTGTCCTTTCTCTGTGAACAGGACACCCCTACGCTTCTACTGGAAAACCCTAAGAAGGTTGCCACTGTAATCGTTTCACTATTTCCAAAATCAGTAAAGCCTGTAATGCTTAACGCTCTGCAAATCCAAGCCCTTTGTCAAATTTGACGTGTTTCTTACTCTTTTGTCAGCAATGCCTTTCACCATAACAGCTATAAGATGTGAAGTGCACAGCTTGTGAACACTTACATTTGGTGCCAACTATTGCCAGCTAGGAAAATGCGGGTAGAACTCTTCGACAACGAAGGAAATAGGTATACCGTTGCCTTCGAAGGTCAGATAACCAGAGACAAGGCCCTTCGGCTCTTAGATCTGGTTGAACTGCTAGGTGGCATGCCAAACGATTCTGCAAACCGAGCCTTGGAGAATCCAGCAGGCGGGGCCGCTCTATCTCGGTTTGGCAGATTGCGCTCAGTGATTCACAAGAATTTTCCTTTAGTATGGTTCTCATCTCGTGATATTCAATCCGTCTACGAACAGGAACTAAAAGAACCCATAAGTCTGAGCACGGTGTCAACTTATCTCTCAAGAATGGCCGGGAAAGGGTTGCTCATTAGGACTGGAGAAAGCAACAATCTGCGGTATAAAACTGTGTCTACCATTACTCAGACGGCTATTCGCGCCCGAACAAAGTGACTCCACTTTCTAAGGATGCCGCATCCAGCTCGACCTCCATATCCTCACAAAACATAAAACGGTTAGCCAACAATTCTATTTCACACCCTGATTGCTTCAAGGCTGGCGTAAAGAAGAATGGACAAGCTCATCCGAGATTTCAGCGAGATGGAAATGAAGCTTAAGTGCTACGTTGACAGAGGTCGCGTTGCTGGCGGAGCTGAAGCACGGGACGAGCCAATGACAAACGTTAAGCCTAACGCATCTTTGGTTAAACCTCTGAAAAGAAGAACTGATTTCGCAGGGTCTTTCATGGCTGTCGATTGCTCTACGAGAACGATAAAGAGAGCAAACAACTGGGGAATTTACCTAATGCGCCCTTCTTTTGCCATAGTTAGGAATAGAATTGTAAATTGGGGGTTCAAGGAAAGGATCTGCACCGTTGTCGGAGACGCTCATACTCGTAGTAACTATTTGACCGACGTCAGGATAGAACTTGAAAGCGAAATGGCCCTTGGACTCATTCATGACGGGAAGGAGGGTTCTTACTACGAGGATCCTGATACTCGTAGTAACTATTTGCTGCTTGATGGCGGCGGGTACTTCGGCGGCGACAGGAAGTTCCGAGTTTCCCTATACGAAAAAAGTGAGAGGATTGGGCTAAATCTCCTAGCCATAAGCAAAAACTCGCCCTCTTTGCATGACGACAAAGGTCGAGATTTCGTTGCTACCGCTGCAGGCCTTACCCCCCTTGGGAGTTGGGTATATCATCCAGTTAGAAAAGCGGATAAGGACCAAAGCCTGTATGGCGACATCTCCATAATCAAGTTGTACAATGATTGTGATCATGTTTTCCGTTGTGATATCATGGACTACCTTACAGACCAAGACATTAGCGAGTTACTTTCTCCGCTCACCTGCATCTCCGAAGACCCACGATGCCTCGGTTATCCAATAAGCCTTTATCTGGCACACGATTTCTCAGCACCTTCCAACTCGATGCTGCTATCATATCACGATATGGTTGAAGAAAAGCTCAAGGAAACCGATCTGCTTAAGACCTTGCAAAGAGAAGAATTGTGCTGCAGTTTTGCCGATGAAATCCACGGATTAAAACATGCGTTTCAAAGGGAGCGATGGAATGAACAATATTGACCCGATCGGCTTCATACGGGGAACGAAAGGCGATTCAGTATCCTTCCTAGTCAACAAAGACGTTTGCTTGTCATTTGGACAGATAGTTCGCATCGAGTCTGGAGCACAATCATTCTACGCTAGAGTCATCAACTCAGAAAGCAGCTCAACCCTTGAGTTAGTCGAGCAGTTGCGAGAGGCTGAAGGCAAAGAAGCGTTTGGCCCTTACTCCGCTTACAGAAATGTTGACGCCATGCTTTTTCTTGAAAAGCGAAAAGGCAAAGTGCGCTCTCCTACATTCAACCCAAATTACAGAGACAAGGTGTATGTTGCCACCGAGGAAGATTGTTCGGTGCTGAAACTTTCTGGAGATCTTGAGGTTGGTCGCCTTCGCTCAGAAGATCAACTATTGGGATCGGTAGGCATTAACATCGACGCTGTTCCTCGCATGATGGGCATGTTCGGTATGACTGGCTCTGGAAAAACAAACACGGAGCTGATTCTGAACGCTCAGATCATTGATAACAGCCCCCGCACGGTTGCCTTAATCTTTGATTTTGCAGGTCAACTCCTGGAAGGGAAAGAGATTAACCCTCAACGAGGCTTGAGAGACCATCCCCTTTTCCATAGCAAAGTGCAATACTACTCTTCAAGGGACGGAAAAATGGCCGTGGGGTTGCAAACAATTTCCCCCAGCAAGCTTGACACGCTCTTTCCTGATATCCAACCACCCCAAAGGAGGATTGCTTGGGCGCTATACAAGCAATTGGGTTCTGCATGGATTGAAAAAGCCCGAGAATCGTACAGGGCAAACGGAAACCTTGAGTTGAGGGTTAACAAATCCGCCGCTGAAGCTCTCATGCAGAAGCTTTCTTCCTTGCCACCTGATCTTTTTCCTTCTTCTAGCTACACCTTTGTTGATAGCGCTCTCCAAAACATATGCAACGGCGTAAGTTGCTTGGTCGACATCTCGGGCTTACGGTCTGAAGATCAAAACCGGATAGTATGCCTCTTAGCTTCTGCGATTGCCGAACACTACAAGCGTAAGTGGGAAGAATACTACGAGGATTGGCGCAAGCTACCTACACTCCTGATCACTCTTGAAGAGGCGCACGAGTTCCTGGACCCGAACAAGCCGAGAACGATCTTTTCTGATATCGCTCTCACCTACCGCAAGTATCGAGTGGGCCTCAACGCGGTCACACCTCGACCATCGAGGATAAACGCTGATGTTTTCGCTGAATTATGGACTAAAGTTATAATGAAGACTGAACTGAAGAAAGACAGAGCATACTTAACCGAGAACACACCTTATATGGAATACAGTGAAACCGAGATTAAAATGCTCGATGTAGGTGAAGCTTTGCTCGTTTCTGAGCCTAAGATTAAGTTCGCGGTGCCGGTTAAGGTCGCACATTACCCTGAGTACCTGGAAAAGCTTGGTAAGACGGATTACGGCCTTCCAGACTGTTCGAAGCTTTCGGAAATGGATAATTGCCTGCGGAAACTCAACGAACGTGGAAAGGTTTCGTTGGAATAGTTAGACTTGGGTGCTTTCCGGTTTCTTTAAGAGTTTTTCCATTTCCTTCTTGACGCTGTACCTGAACGGTATGTTTTCTGTTTCCCTCTCAAGGTAGCCCTCTTCGTATAGTTTCTTCATGAGCCTAGCGGTGTGTTCCCTGCTAAGCTGTACTCTCTCCTTAATATCTGGCGCCGTCTTCGCGCCTTCAGCCGTAAGCATTTCCAGCACTGCTATTTCGGTGTCTGTAAGTGTTGCCATGGCTTTGTCTCTCTTAATAAGTATCACTGGTTCACTTCCAATTTCGGGTGCTGCTGAGAACTTTTGCATTTGTTCCTCCAGCGTGGCTATTTGCGCTTTCAATTTGGCTTCTGTATCTTCAATGGTTGCGATTTTTGTTTTGTTTTCCGTTATAGCTACGGTCACGCTTTGATTGCTTTCGGAGATCGTCTTTAATTGGTCGGCGATTGGCGAGATTCTCTTTTCAACACTCTCTATTCTCTTTACTCCTGAGTCTATCTTGGACGCGTTTCCCTCAATTCTGTAAGCAATCATGTCTATCTTGCCTGTTTCTCGCTCAAGTTCTCTGTTGAAGCTTAGCACCACATCTTCAACAGCTTCTCTTGCTTTCTCATACTCCAACTGCGCCCTTCGAATCAGCTTGTAGTATTGAATTGAGGCTCCAATAGTGACAGTGAGCAGGACTCCGACTAGTGCAGTTATTAGAATGTCAACCACTTGTACTCCTTCTGTGATTCTGCTGTGATTTGAACGGTTGCATCACATATCACAGATTACTCCATGGAAATTTAAGTGTTATGGTGCTATTTTCACCTCCCAACATGATATCACACATCACATAAGAATCGTCTTGAATGCGTATCTGTTCTTTATGGTTAATGCCTCTAGAAAAGGACTGAAATATTTGGCTTATTTTCCATTAAAGGGTTATATTCAAGCTATTTCCAACTTGTTGTTTCTCGGGTATTTTTTGGGGCATTGGTTATATTTAGCTGCGTGATTTGTGACGTCACAGGCCGCTCTCAGATGGGTTTGCA
This sequence comes from Candidatus Bathyarchaeota archaeon, assembly GCA_963749465.1. Taxonomy (GTDB): domain Archaea; phylum Thermoproteota; class Bathyarchaeia; order Bathyarchaeales; family Bathycorpusculaceae; genus UBA11855. The sequence continues at coordinate 685,455 of CAVVMH010000006.1, forward strand.
AGGCGTTTTAAGCTTGTTTCGAGCTCCTGGCGTATAATTCCGATGAGTTTTAGATGGTCTTCTAGTTGTTGTTCTTGTCCGGGGGCTTCGTTGTGGGCTTCGACGTATTCGTGTAGTTTGTTGGCTATTTCGAGATATGGGTCAAGAGTTGTGCTTTCGAATATGCCTAGATATCCTAATAGCAACACTGTATATACTGATTTTATCACGTTCTCTTTGGACTGTTTTAACGTCCTATTAAAGGAGCCACGACTAATTTTGGCCTTTGTTAGTCTAAGCTTAGCTTTTTCATCGTATTTTAGGTATTTCTCTGATAAATTTTCGGCTAATACATCTATTAGTAGTGTTTCAAGCTGTGTTTTTGTTAATTGACTGTTCTTTGAGAGTATTTTAACTATGGGGTCGTCTAATGCCCCATTTAGCCATGCTTGTACGCCTTCTTTTAGCTTCAATAAAGCGCGCCTTCCGTTATCGGAAATGGATACGCTTTTGTATTCATATTTCGACTTTTAAGTTTATCGTCGTGAGCGGGAACAGAAATGACAATAGAAAAAGCCAAGCAAACTCGGTGAAAATCGTACAATGGTCTCTTTCGGTTGCTCCTCTGGCACTAATAGATATTTTACCTCCTTTTCTGCGGTGATTTTTGTTTTTATGGCGCAGAACTGGCTATTCCTCTTAAACGCTTAAGCATTATTCCAAATGTTACAGAGGCTTCTAATAACTTTGTGCTTTTTGTGTTTGAAGTTCTTTTACACTTAACGGTGAACGCTAAGGCTGCAAATCTCAGGATTCGCCCATTGTGACTCTGCCACTTATGATTTCTTGGACATAAGATTTTCCCTGGTCAGTAGTCGTGCGTGACGTCACTGGTCACGTAAGAATCACGCGTGATTAACCCTGTTAAGCTTATATCACGCTCGCTGTGATGCAACTGTGATTTGCAAAGAAACTGCTCAGGTTGATTCTTCAAAGGGGTTGCCGGTGGGTTTGGTTCTTGTTTCCAGAGATTAAATCTCTTCAGCGCGTTTTTTCAGTTCGTCAAAGAGTTCTGGGCGTAAGTCCCTCAGAGTTGGAATAAACGCCTCTGCTGACCTGATGTCGTTAAAGTCTACTTCACACAGGACAAAGTCTTCTTCATCGTATTTCGCTCTTGCAATTATGTCCCCGGTTGGGCTTAGTAACCTGCTTCCTCCCCAAAACTGCAGGCCGTCCTCAACTCCCACCAGATTGACGTAAGCTAAATACGAAGTGTTTTCCAAGGCTCTAGCCGCTGTTAGAATCTCGAAGTAGCTTCTGCGAACGGACGGCGAAGCTGATATGCAAACTATCAGTTGAGCTCCTGCGAGTCTTGTTAAGCGTGTTACCTCTGGAAAGAACAGGTCGTAGCAGATGCATAAGCCAATCTTGCCTATTTGCGTGTCAAATGCCGCGGTTTGATACCCGGGACGGAAATACCTTTTCTCCTCAAAAACGCTGTGGGTAGGCAGATACATCTTGTGGTATTTGCCAATAATGCCTTCTGGTCCAATGTAGACAGCGGTATTATACATTGTTGCTCGCGTCTTTTCACTCAACTCTGGCATGCCGAAAACAACATACATCCCTGTTTTGCGTGCCAACTCTTCTATTCTCTTTGTGGACGGTCCAGGTATTGTTTCAGCCAGTTCGTAGAGTTGATCCTTAACAACGTAGCCTGTTAAGCAAAGTTCTGGAAAAATCACGAGATCTGCTGCTTGCCTCTTTGCCCGCAATGTCAGCTCTTCAATTTTTGTTAGGTTTTCTTTCTTGCTTCCTCTTTCGCTGCTTATTTGGGCGAGAGCCAAGGTAATTCTTTCTTTCATTCCTGCTTTTCCTCTTTGAGGTTTGTTAGGTGCTCCTTGGGAGCCTGAAGTCTGTTCCTACCGTTCTGTACTCGAGTTTAGGAGCCAAAAGCATGCGCCTCTTGTGTTCCGCAGAAAGCCATCTGTTCTTGATTCTCTCGACGACCGATGTTTCAAGCTTCAATTGTTGTGCGATTTCTTCCGTGTCCATGAATCGTTCAAGCCCGAATAGGATTAGGTCCAGGTCCTCGTATTTCATTCCGATTTCCGTTTCGGCAAATTGGTTAGGCCATAAGGCTGGTGTGGCGGGTTTTGCTGCGAGCTCAGCGGGGATGCCCACGTGTTCGGCAAGTTTCCGAACTTGAGTCTTGTACAAATCCATTATGGGCGATATGTCTGCGGCGACGTCGCCCCATTTGGTGAAGTATCCCATCATTGTTTCTGACTTATCGGAACTTCCGCAGACGATTCTGTTAAGCTTGTTTGCGAAATAGTATAGGAATATCATCCTGGTTCTAGCCTTTATGTTGCCTTTGCAAAGCCTGTCTGTTTGATCGAATATCGGTATCGCGGCGTAAAAACTCTCAAGGACGGAGGTGATGTCACAGGTTTGCGTTTTCACCTTGAACTTCTCCGCCACCGACAACGCGTCACTTATGTCTTTCCGGCTGAACGTCTCTCGTTCCGGAAGCAAAAGCCCCAGAATGCGGTCTCCTCCAATTGCCAAACTGGACAAGGCGGCTATCGCACTACTGTCGACTCCACCTGACAATCCCAAGACGATGCCATCGGCTCCTGCTTTTTCCACATATTCTCTGATGAAACGTGTGATTCTATTCTCGATCTCTGTCAGATTCAAATCCAGGGCGGAAGGGGTCAATCTCACGTTGCTCACTCATCGTTACTTTTTATGGGGGTAGGCAAGTATTTAAGGACAAACATGACTAATCAACAACAATAACTTGTCTGCAGAGGACTCTAGCTATGGGAAGAAGAAGACGCAAAGTAGTTCACATCCCAAAGAAACACTTGCCTAAATTCTTCTCTTGCCCAAGATGCGGAAAGGAAACCGTTAGAGTCGAGATACTACGGATAGAAGGAACCGCTACAGTAGGTTGCAGCACTTGCGGCCTAAAGGAAGAGTTTGGAATAAAACCTGCGCAAGGTGAGGTTGACGTTTACTGCATGTTTACCGATCGAGTTTATGGTTCTTCAAGAAGGTCTTCTTCTTCAAAAGATAGCAACCTGTAACTGAGAGTGCCTGCATGCTTGGTCGAGTCGAGAAGTATCTGCTCGAAAGAATCAAGGCTGATGGCTCTATACACATAACTCTCATTGACCCGGAAAAAGTCACACCTTCACAAGCCTCTCGAATCGTGGAGAACTCCAAAGCAAGCGGAACTTCGGCGGTAATGATCGGGGGCTCTACCTTCGTTTCCCAAGCTCATCTTGATAGTGTCGTTAAAGCGGTTAAGCATTCAGTTAAAATTCCAACGATTCTTTTTCCAAATAACATAACCGGTATCAGTCGACACGCAGATGCCATCTGGTTCATGTCACTTCTGAACTCGGTGGATCCTTACTTTCTCATTGGAGCGCAGGTACTTGGTGCTCCTCTCGTAAAGAAGTATGGTTTGGAACCCATCTCGATGGGATATGTAATTGTAGGAGAGGGCGGAACCGCAGGCATTGTTGGCAAAGCGATCCCAGTTCCTTACGACAAACCTGAGCTCGCCGCCGCCCATGGACTTGCTGGACAATACCTCGGAATGCATTTTCTTTACCTTGAAGGTGGCTCTGGAGCGAAGGACCCAGTTCCCTCTGAAATGATTCGAACAGTCAAGCACTACATCGAAATCCCGCTTATCGTGGGTGGAGGAATAAGAACGAGGGAGCAGGCGTTAGCAGCGGCATCCGCCGGTGCCGACATAATCGTGACCGGCAACATTGTTGAAACTGACGACGCCAAGCGACGAGTCTCCGAAATAATCGAAGGCGTTAAAGGAATCAAGGCAGCACGTATTTGATTGAACAAGTGAAAGTCTCCTCTGTGCTACGGGTCTCATTCTTTTAGAAAGCCAAAATAGACTCGGTGTTTAACTGGGATTGGCGAGGCAAATACTTGGTGACCGATGTATTCAGCGAAGTGTATCAAAAGTACGTCGGGACTTTAGATCGGGGTCTCCAACAATTATATGCTCTAAGTGAGACTGCGCGATCAAGAGGGCTTGACCCTTCCTTGAAGACTGAATGCGTCATTGCCAAAGACATCGCGGACTTGGTTGAAGGTCTCGTTGGTCCTGTAGGTGTCGCTGTCAGCATTCGAGAACTTGGCGCCAGTTTACAGAGAGAAGAAATTGCTTTCAAAGTTGCCGAGGAAATCGTTTACGGAAAATTCGGGCACATGGAACCAGCAGCCGCTGCAGAGCAAGCCATTCGAACTGCACTTGCGATTTTCACTGAGGGTCTCACTGCAGCTCCTATACAGGGCGTGGCGAGTGTGAAGATCAAAACAAATCTCGATCGGAGTCGCTATCTTGCCATCTATTTCGCAGGTCCCATACGGTCGGCTGGCGGAACTGACCAAGCGCTGACTCTAGTTGTAGGAGATTTTGTTCGTCGCCTTCTGGGATTGGATCGTTACAAGCCTACAGCTGAAGAGGTTTCTCGTTTCGTTGAGGAGCTTAGACTTTATGAACGGTCCGTGGGTCATTTTCAATACCACATTCCAGACGAAGAATTGAGGAAAGGGTTCGAGTTTCTTCCAGTCGAGGTCACGGGAACAGAATCAGATCCTGTCGAAGTCTCCTCATTCAGAAACCTCCAAAGAATTGAGACAAACAGGGTTAGAGGTGGTGCCCTTCGAGTCGTGAACGACGGAATCATTGGACGAGCCCCCAAGGTCTTAGTGATTATAGAAAAGCTCGGTTTCCAAGGTTGGGACTGGTTGAGGGAATTTCGCAAGAAGTCCGAGAAAAAATCGGCTGGTTTTATGGATGACGTGATCGCTGGACGCCCCATTTTTTCTTTCCCGTCGAGACCTGGAGGCTTCAGGCTTAGATATGGCCGGTCAAGGAACACTGGGCTTTCTGCGGTAGGGGTTCATCCCGCAACTATGATAGTGCTGGAGAACTTCTTGGCAGCTGGCACGCAGGTGCGTTTGGAGCTTCCTGGGAAGGGGGGTGTGACAGTGCCTGTGGACTCTTTGGAGCCGCCAGTTGTCGCTTTGAGTGATGGCTCCGTTGTTCGCGTTTCTCTTAATGACTTTGAAAAGATTAGAGGTAAGATTGAGAAGATACTGTTCCTAGGAGATCTTCTGATAAGCTACGGTGATTTCCTGTACACGAGCAAACCGTTAGCACCTTCAGCTTACGTGGAAGAATGGTGGGTCAAAGATCTTGAAAGAGCTGTCTCAGAGAAGTTCAAGGGCGATGTGAATGCTGCGGCAGCAACAGCTCAGGTTTCGCCTGATAAATTAACCTGTACCTTGAAAGATCCGTTTTCATCAAACCTGACTGCAACAGAGGCTGTCTTGCTGTCTCAACACTTGAAAGTTCCGTTGCATCCTAAGTTGACGTTTTTCTGGTCAAACTTGGCTACCGTCCAAGAGGTTAGACTACTTCAAAACTGGTTAACAAATGCTCAGGTCAGAGTCGAAGATGCTGTCGATTGCATGGTTACTGGATCTCTTGAGTCTGGTGCAGTTCAATCATTGAAGAAAATTTTTGCGCCATACCGCGTCTTGGGAGACAAGGTTATCCTCGAGGGCGAGGATGCTTTCGCATTTGTCACGACTCTTGGCTACGGTACGTCTCGAACAATAGACGCTTCAGACGAAACGGTACTTCAAGCTCTCAGTAGACTTTCGGGTATCGAAATACGGAATAAAGCTCCTACGTATGTAGGGGCGCGGATGGGGCGCCCTGAGAAGGCGAAGAGACGTGAGATGAAACCCCTTGTTCATGTTCTTTTTCCCGTTGGCCTGGCAGGCGGTTCTCATAGAGATTTAGCTAAAGCCGCCACGAAAGGTCCTGTGTTCGTGGAGTTCGCCAAACGCAAGTGCCCCTCTTGCAAGACGTATACTTTCAGAGTGAAGTGCGACGATTGCGACTGTGAAACGGTTGTAGAGAAAAGTTGTCCTCGTTGCGGGAAACCGCTTAAAGAGAAAAGTTGCTCAACCTGCAAGTCTGATGCAGTCACCTATCAGCGGCAGTCGGTTAATTTCAAAGAAATGTTGGAAAAGACCTTTCAATCTCTCGGTGTTTCTGCCCCCAAACTGTTGCGAGGCGTCAAGGGCTTAACGAATGAAGACAAGACTCCTGAAATCATCGAAAAAGGTGTCTTGCGGGCAAGGCACGATTTATCGGTGTACAAAGATGGGACTATCCGTTTCGACGCGACTAATGCGCCTTTAACGCATTTCAAGGCTAAAGAGGTTGGAGTCACGGTTGAAACGCTAAGGGAACTCGGTTATACTCACGATATTTCAGGAATGCCATTAGTCGAGTCCAATCAAATCTGTGAACTCAAAATTCAAGACGTGGTAATCCCAGAGAAAGCAGCAACGTACTTTGTTCAGATATCTAGTTTCATTGATGATCTCCTAACGAAAGTCTACCAGCTTCAACCTTACTACAACGTGAAAAACACGGACGATTTGGTGGGGCATTTGATCATGGGATTGGCGCCCCACACATGCGTAAGCATTCTGGGTCGAATCATTGGTTTCACGAACCTTAGTATATGCTATGCACACCCGGTTTGGCATTCAGCCAAAAGGCGAGATTGTGATGGCGATGAGGATACAGTTATGCTGGCATTGGACACTCTTCTTAACTTTTCACGAAGGTACTTGCCCGCTCAGATTGGTGGAATAATGGATGCTCCTATGTTGCTTATTCCTTTTGTAACCCCGAGTGAAGTTCAGAGGCAGGCACACGACTTTGATGTCGACGATGATTACCCGCTCGAATTTTACGAGAAAACTCTGGAACGGACGGAGTCGAGGCAGTTAAGCCCGATAATCGATTTGGTGAGCCACAGACTCGGTACTGAGGCGCAATTTGAAGGGTTCAATTTCACAACGCCCGTCTCGGATATTAACGCGGGAAACTCGGAGAGTTCCTACAAACAGTTTGGGTCAATGGTTGAGAAACTGAATAAACAGTTGGAGTTAGGTGAAAGGATCGCGGCCGTCGACGTTAGGCGGGTTGCCCTTAAGGTGCTTACGACCCATTTCATGCGAGATATTGCTGGAAACCTCCGAGCGTTCTCGACTCAGGCTTTTCGGTGTAAATCATGCAACAAACGTTTTCGGCGTTTGCCGCTGCGGGGGAAATGTTCATTTTGCGGTGGACCTCTTACTTTGACTGTTTATCGGGGTGGGATTGAGAAGTACCTTGATGCCGCGCAACATTTGATTGACACGTATGATTTGCCCAACTATTATTCTCAGCGGTTGGTGCTGATAAGAGATGAGATTACCTCTTTGTTCGATAACAAGAAGCCTAAACAAGTGAGCTTAATGGATTTTAGTTAGACCAAAGCTTTTCAAGATAAACCACTAATCTATGCTTGGTGAAGTCCAATCAAAGAGAATACTCATCCTAATGCCTATCTTGAGCAAATAAGGAACGTCAAGCGTGGACTTACGGCAAGGACGCGGATACTTAACGTCTTAGATCAAAAGATTTGTGACGCGAGAACACTCTCGAAGGATACATCAGAATCGTACAATGTTGTCCTTCACCATTTGCAGTTGTTAAAAGCAGAGGGCGTGGTTAGCCGAAAAGGCAAGAAACCATACTCTTGGGCGTCGACAGGTCTGGGACAAAAACGTCTCATTCAGCTAGAAAGTGCACTGACAAGGCGAACATCGACATTTTGGGCACTTGCTGTTGTACTTTTCAAGTGTGGTCCTTTCAAGGTCAATGCCTGTAATGTTGGCGAGGGATGCGAGCCAAGCTATGACGTCTGCAAACTCCTTTCCGATTGCCTCTTTATCGCCCTCCTCAAGGGCTTCACGTAACTCCTCAACTTCTTCCACGAGCCAATCGAACGTTCCGTTGAGTCCACGTTCAGAATCTCTGTGAAAATACAAGCGGCGCATCATTTCTTGAAACTCGCTTATGCGCATAATGTCACAGCCTGACTGAACTTGTGCATTACGACGTTTAAGGTTTAGGTCACCGAAAACCCAATAATCCTTAGCTAAAGGTAATTGTTGGGACGGACGCAACGTTAATAATATAGAAGATTAATAGGAGTTTACCGCTTCGGTGAAGGGTGGAAAAGGCATGAGTAGAAAAAAGAAAGAAAGCAAGAGTCCGATGCCTGCTGCAAGCGCAGGATTGCTCAGATTTTTCGAAGAGGAGACCGAAGGCGTTAAGATTAGACCTGAGGTTCTAATGGTCTTAGCGATATCGCTTGTGGTTGTATCCGTCTTAGCTAAGGTATTCTTCTAAAAACCCTCGTTTTCAACGCCGAGGAGGGGGATGGAGTACCTCGATTCTTTGTACCGAGTTTAGGTGCAGGAAAATTTCACTCATATCTTGTCTGCTGGTTACCTGAGGTATCGGTTGGGCGATGGTTGCTCTTAGTACTATTGCTTCCGCGTCCGATAGCCAAATTCCTGACGGTTGATGAGTTACAGCAACCAGGTTTCCTTCAAACCCGTAAGCCGGATCAAGGATTACCCTGATTTTCTTTCCCATGTTCTTCTCGAGCATGTGGAATATGGAGAGAGGCAGTTCTGTCTCTGGCATAGACTTCGCAGAATCATTATAATGGGTCTTCAATAGATAAAAGAATTGCTCCTAGCATGAGTTCTTGTCGTATGTTGAATCGGATTGACTATTACTTTTTGAAGATTGTTCTTTGACGGTTTCATGCTATCTTTTGCTGATGCGCTATCGTATATTGAAGTTTTGCCATAATTGTGAAACAATATTAATTGATTAGATTAGGTTTCGAAGTCTACTTAGACATGATTGGAAGTAGCACTTGCTTTTCTTTGCTCATTTACGTGCATAGTGTTCCTGAGAAATGATCTTGATTTGTGGAAAATGTTTGTTAACTGGAGGTTGAATAGGCTTTAATAGTGAACTTGCTTTCATAGAGAACTTACTTGAGATGGAGAATTTGGCAACTGGGGATTCGTTGAATGAGTCGATGGGCAGCGCCATAAAGCACTACTCATCAATGTTTTTCCTTCCCTCATTCACGAAGACTCTTGCAGCTCTTGTGGTTGTGTGCATTGGAGGATTGGGGGTATCGACTGCTTTTCTTCGTCCCACGCTTGAAGGGCTATTTTACGGTCTCTTTTTGGGAGTTTCCTCGTTTGCCTTTACTCTTCTGTGTGACTATTTGGTAACCAACGTCATCCTTAGAAAAGATGCAATTTTTGTGATCCGGAGGACAGCCGCACTTTCATTGTTCTGTTGGATTCTTTGGCTAGTTTTCATCGTTCCGGGTGTATTCCTTGGTTTTTGGCTTTGGGTGAAGCTTTGCCTTCTAGGGTTCGCGGCGGTGATGACTTTGCGAGCGGTTGTTTTCTTTTCCACATCAACGGCTGGACTCACTCTCGGGGCGCTTGCTTCATGGATTCATCCTTTCTTCTGCGTGATACCTTTCTTGGTTTATTGGACGATGATGAATGGCGTTAGCTTCGTTCAGGTTTTGCCCTTCCTCATACTCGCTCCAATTCTGAGTTTTGCTTCCGCAAACCTCTTGGTCTCGCTTATTGATCGCTTGGGACGAAAATCCTACGGAATACCTGCTATGTCGCTTTTTAGAGCATTCATGCTTAACTGGGTTTTAGGCTTAAACGCGCCGATTGAACAGTATTTTGAAAAAATGGGTGAAGATGAAGATGTTGAAGTGTCCTTTCTGAAGTTTGAAACTGCCCAGACCAAAGCGGCAATCATAGTTCCTTTGGTCCATCCTGGTCCGTTCAAGAACATCGGAAGCAGTCTTCTTCCTTCTCTTTTGAAGCATGAGTTTGAAAAATCCGTTGGCGGAGATGTTTCTGTTCCCCTTGGAATTCTCGGCCATGAGCTTGATTTAGCTTCACAGGCCCAAAACCAGAAAATCATTAGTACGGTGATTGCATCAGCGAGGAACGCGTTTTTTTCTGAAACGGCAAAACCATTCGTTAAATCTGTGGAAGGCCATGTTACTGTTTCCTGTCAAGTTTTCGGGGATGAGGCTTTGCTCTCTTTCACTCTTTCACCAAAGACAACTGAAGACTTGCCCCAAGAATTAGGTCGTTTTGTTCGTGAGGAAGCTAGGAACTGCGGTCTCAAAGATGCTATAGTAGTTAACGCACACAATAGCATCACTGACACAACAGACCTTGAGGAGTCGTTGGATACGTTAAAGGCTGTTGCTTCAAAGTGCTTAAAGAAGGGCAGTTTCCTCTGATTCCAAGCTTTTCCAGGTTGGCGCCGCCACTGTATACCCCAGAGAATTCAGCCTTGAAGAGGGGATGGGGTCGGGCGGAATCACGGTTACTGTTGTTAAAGTGGCTGAACAGAAAACCGCCTACGTTGTAATAGACGGAAACAACATGATTTCTGGGTTACGTGAGAAACTGCTCTCAGCTTTGGAGTCGATTGGTTTTGACGAGAGCGAGGTTTTCACGACAGATACTCACGCTGTAAACGCCGTTGTTCTGGGGCGTCGTGGGTATCATCCTGTTGGCGAATCAATGGACCATGAGGCGCTAATCGGTTACATCAAAGAGGCTGCCTCAAGTGCTGTGGAGCGTTTGGAGACCTGCAAAGTCGGCTTCTTGACCATAACTGTGCCTAAAGTTAGGGTGATTGGACAGTCTCGAATACACGCGTTATCCACGCTTGTGGACAAGGCACTTCAAAAAGCAAAACGAATCGTTGTCCCTATCTTTGCTCTGGAAGGGGTTCTGTTGATTTTGCTCCTGGCTGTCTTGTGATTTTTGTCGCTTTCGTAAAGGTTAATATCGTGTCGTTGCGTAGTCGCTATTCTCAGAAGGCAAGGAAGAAATGAGCACTTTTCCGCATCTTGTTGTTTCCCCTCCTGGACCCAAAGCCCGAGAGTTGTTGAAGAGGGATGAACGTTCCGTTTCTCCTTCTTATGCAAGGTTTTATCCGCTGGTTGTTGAATCGGCGAAAGACTGTGTGGTCAAAGACGTTGACGGAAACGAGTATATCGACTTCAACGCTGGCATCGCATGCCTCAATGTAGGCCACAACCATCCTAAGGTGGTCAACGCCATCAAGAATCAGTGTGACCGTTTTCTTCACTATTCAAACACTGATTTCTACTACGAGGGAGTAATTAGCCTGGCAGAAAAGCTAACCGAGATTGCTCCCGGTGGCTTCGAGAAGAAGGTGTACTTTGGCAACAGCGGTACTGAAGCTATTGAGGCAGCAGTAAAACTGGCGAAGTGGCATACGCGAAAGCAGCTTTTCATAGGTTTCATCAGTGCATTTCACGGGCGGACTCTAGGGTCCTTGTCTTTCACAGCTAGCAAGCCAACTCAAAGAAGACATTTCTCGCCTTTGATGCCTGGCGTCGCTCATGTGCCCTACGCTTATTGTTACCGTTGCCCATTCAAACTTAACTATCCTGAGTGCGATTACTGGTGCGTAGACTTCATAGACGAGTTTGTACTGCAAAAATACGCGCCGCCCGAGGATGTCGCAGCTATTGTTTTTGAGCCGATTCAAGGCGAAGGCGGTTACGTTGTTCCGCCGCCAGACTACTTCAGAAGGTTGAAAAAACTTGCCGACCAAAATGGGCTCTTGACAATCGCTGACGAGGTGCAATCAGGCATCGGCAGGACTGGGAAATGGTTCGCTATCGAACATTGGAACGTTGAACCCGACATCGTGTGCAGCGCGAAAGCCTTAGCTTCTGGATTGCCTATCAGCGCAACAATCGCAAGCGCTCGAGTAATGGATTGGCCAGGTGGCTCTCACGCTAGCACTTTCGGGGGGAACCCCCTGTCTTGCGCGGCGGCGCTCGCAGTAATCGACGTTATCAGAGAGGAGAAGCTACTTGATAATGCTAACAAACAAGGCAGCTACATATTGAAAAGGCTTAGCGAGTTCGGGGAACAAAACCCACTCGTTGGAGATGTACGGGGGAAAGGATTGATGATTGGCGTGGAACTGGTTGAAGATAAGGAAAACAAGAAGCCCGCCACTGAGAAGGCTCGCGAAGTAATGATTCGTTCATGGAAGCGCGGGGTCGCAATTGTAACCTGCGGTGTTTCCACGTTGAGGCTTGCACCGCCGCTGACAATCCAAAGAGGACAGTTGGATGTAGCTCTGGACATTGTTGAAGATGTCGTCAACGAAGTAGCTAAAGAAGGCTGAATATGTGCTCAAAAACCGTTTCTTACTAAGACTTATTTTTCCATGCTTCAAATAGCTAGCTTGACTTGGGTTTTGGATATTTCCGAGGTTTCCTCTTCAATTCTGTTCCGCAAACATCACATTCGATAGAAACACGGTTCGCGGCATATTCTCGATGGCAAGCAGGACAATATCTAATCCACTCAAGAGCACGACGAATTCCAAGAGTTGCGAGGGAAGTAAACTCGATTCCCAATCGCTTTGCAACATTCTGTATTGAATAGTCATCCGTGACAATTGAAGGGTTGCATACCGCTATTTTCAACTCTAAGGCCAGAGCTAAGACCTGTTTATCGGCTTCCGATAAGAAAAAGGAATCTCCAACTTGTACTGCACACACTTCGACTTGCCTGCGAGTTTCCTCGGAGGGTTTTTTCACCAGCACCTTTCCGCTTTCTGTCGCTGCCTTAAACCTGACCCACGTCATCGAGTTTGTTCTTATCTCTTCTTCAACGTTCAGAACAGTAACTTGTTCTGCGCTAACAGAGAAAGGGTCGAACCCAGCCAAAAAGGCAGATGTGTCCAAAACCAATATTTTCTTTACCGGAGTGTTTCCTTGGATTTCTCATCCCATTCCCTTGAACAGCAGTCTGTTTCTTAATCGGTCGTAAAAGTCGTCTTTGAACCGGATGAAGGAAGTAACGTTCTTTGAGCGTGTAACGGTCAAAATGGCGTTTTCTGATTTTACGTGTTGGCGATACCGTCCATCAACAATAATTAGCATCTCTTTTGGTCTCAGGGCTTTGATAGTGACTTTGGATTCTGCTTGGAAAACGAGTGAGCGGAATACCGTCAGAGAACATATAGGTGTCAAAACGAATGCGTCAACGTCTAAGTCCAGAACGGGTCCTCCTGCCGACAGAGAGTAGCCAGTGGCACCTGTTTGTGTAGCTACGATTAGTCCGTCTGATTGACATTTAAGGATGGGCTCCTCGTCTTTGCATATTTGTGTGTAGAGTAGTTTTGAAGGTTCTCCAGCCGTGACGACAACGTCATTTAACCCGTCGGGAATTGAGCCTTCTCCGGTGGATACAGCTAGTTTACAGCATTTGTCAATCTTGAATTCTCCCTTTAGGATTCTTTCCACTGCAGCGTGGGCTTCTTTGGGTTCGACTTCGGTGAGGAAACCTCGTATACCCATGTTTACTGCTAGTATAGGTGGTTCTGGTTTGGGTGCTTCGAGGCAGGTTCTGAGGATTGTGCCGTCTCCGCCAATGGTTATTAGAAAATCAGTTTTCATTTTTTTTAGCGGGACTAATTCAGCTTTAACGTTTGCCTTTCCGCTTAGTGTGTCTTCTGCGTAGACATCGAGGTTTCTGCTTCTGAGGTACTCTGCAAGCTCCTCGGCAAGCTTGAGCGCATGCGTGTTATCGTAGCGGGCGATTAGTCCGACACTTTTAAACACGGGGATCCACCGTCGAGGTAATTAGCGCTACCTTAAGCTATATATGGGTGTTGTTAAGAATTGCTTAAATAGACTAGACCTTTGGTGAGCGTATGACCAAACCGATCGACGTTGGAAGTTTACGTGTTGGAGGATACATGATGATTGACGGCGAACCATGCCACATCGTAGACATAACAAAATCAAAGCCTGGAAAGCACGGTTCAGCCAAAGCACGGATTGTTGCTATCGGCGTCTTCGATGACCAGAAACGACAGTTTGTTAAGCCGGTTGACCTCAACGCTGAAGTTCCGATAATTGATAAGAGACCAGGTCAGGTTTTCGCTGTTACCCCTAACGGAGTCCAGATCATGGATCTGGAGACTTTCGAGTACTTGGATGCCCCTTATCCGAAGGAGGAAGACTTGAAGGCAAAGCTTATCGCGGGTGCGGAGATCGAGTACTGGAAGATAATGGGCAAAGTGAAGATTACCCGCGTTAAGTAGTTCCGCATTAACGCTCAGAACAGTTAGCCTATTACAGGTTAAGCCCAACTCCACCAGTTGTTGATAACAGGTTTTCCGCTAATGTTTATTTTCACGGAAGCGTCTTCTTACGACTGGAGCCAATGATGCATGAAGAGCCGTCTGAATCGTGAAGAACTCTTATAGGGACCTGAGGCTTCAACTCGTTAATTCCTACTCCGCTGGCTGTTGTGTACATTTATGTACAAAAAAGCCTTAAATATGCCACGCTCGTATGTTCCTGAGCATCTGGAGCGTAAATCGAATGGGGAATCGCCTTTGGCTCAAAACAGGCAATCTCGCAAGAACAGATCAAACTAGCCCATACCCTGAAGTTTAAGAAAATACCATTTGCCCCTTCACCCCTCGAGATGTTCTCACAGCTCCGCGAGCGATACGAAACAGTCTACCTTCTCGAATCTTTAGAAGGACCTCAAAAACTAGCCCAATATTCATTCATAGGCTTCAATCCCCGTTTAAGCATCACCGTGAAAGACGGCGTTGCACTCATCCGCGATGAAAAATCAGGCGCAGAAGAAAAACAGAGAGTCACCGATCCGCTATCCACCATTCAACAGGTCGTCTCTCGTCAAGTTCTTCCAAACAGGGTTCTCAGGTTCGTTGGCGGTGCCGTCGGATACATTTCCTACGATGTTGTGCGACATTGGGAAAAACTTCCCCATGAAACACGTGACGACACGGGCTTCCCAGATATTCAGATGGGAATTTTCAACGACGGCATAGTATTCGACCATAAACAAAAAACTACTTACTACTACTTTTTTGGTATAGACCAGTCCGAGGAAATAATGCGCATCAAGAAGTCATCAATCCAATCATCACCCTTATCGTTCGACCAACCGAAAGTTAACGTCACCAAAGAACACTTTGAAAAGTCAGTTGAGAAAGCTAAAGAATACGTGCGCCAAGGAGACATCTTCCAAGTTGTGCTCTCCAAACGCTACGATTTTCGCGTGCAAGGAGACTTGATTGGGTTTTATCGTGCTTTGAGGGGCATCAACCCTTCACCATACATGTATTTCTTTAAGGCAGGCGACCACCAAATCGTTGGATCTAGCCCGGAAATGCTTGTTCGAGTGGAGAATCGTGCGGTGGAAACTTTTCCGATAGCAGGCACAAGACCCATCTCCAAAAATCCTGCCGTAAACAAACACTTGGCTCAAGAGTTGCTGGCTGATCCTAAGGAACGGGCTGAACACGTGATGCTGGTGGATCTGGCGAGGAATGATATCGGGAAAGTCGCCGCGTATGGCAGCGTGCGTGTCCCAGAATTCATGCAAGTTCAAGGATATAGTCATGTTCAACACATCGTTTCCCGAGTCACAGGCAACTTGAGAGATGGCTGCCAATCTTTCGATGCGTTTAAAGCGGTTTTTCCTGCAGGCACAGTCTCGGGCGCGCCAAAACCGCGTGCCATGGAGATAATCGACGAACTCGAACGTGTACGAAGGGGGCCCTATGCGGGGGCGGTGGGTTACTTCTCCTACAATGGCAACGCTGATTTCGCCATCACCATTCGAACCCTTTTTGCAGACAAAGATAATGCACACATTCAAGCGGGCGCGGGTATCGTTGCCGATTCTGTTCCCGAACGAGAATGGTTCGAGACGGAAACCAAAGCGCAAGCATTGATGAAGGCTCTAGAATTGGCGGGAGGAAAAGGTCTTTGAAGGTGTTGATAATCGATAATTACGACAGTTTCGTGTACAACCTTGCCCAATACATAGGGGAGCTAGGCGCAGAAACCATCGTCCGCAGAAATGACGAAATAACCCTGAAACAGATTCGTGAGATTAAGCCTGAGAGAATTGTGCTCTCGCCTGGTCCAGGCAACCCTGAAGACAAGCGTTCCTTCGGGGTTTGCAAGGAGATACTTCAGCATATGAGTTGCGAAGTGCCGACCTTAGGCGTGTGCCTAGGGCATCAAGGAATAATCAGCACGTTCGGCGGCAAAGTCGTTTCAGCAAAACGGCTAATGCATGGAAAAACCAGCCGCATAATCCATGATGGGAAAGGAATTTTCCAAGGCGTCCAGAATCCCTTCGTCGCTACACGTTACCACTCGCTAGTGGGCGAGATGAGCTCAATTCCCCAGTGCCTCGAAGTCACGGCGGTTTCGGTTGACGACGGTGAAGTCATGAGCGTACGACATGTTGAATATCCGATTCAAGGGGTGCAGTTTCATCCAGAGTCCGTGCTCTGCGAAGACGGAAAACTCATGATCAAGAATTTCTTGGAGGGTTGACAGCGGTTGATTCGGGAAATAATTGTGAGGCTCGTTGAGCGGGAAAACCTTTCCTACGAGGATTCTCGGGAAGTAATGAAGGAGATAATGTCGGGCGATGCCACAAGCGCTCAGATAGCCGCGTTCCTGACCGCTTTAAGGATGAAGGGTGAAACGGTCGAAGAGATTTCGGCTTTCGCAGAAACAATGCGAGAAAATTGCCTCCGCATTCATCCAAGAGTAGCTGGGCGGCTTCTGGATACGTGTGGAACTGGCGGAGACAGGGTGAAGACTTTTAATGTTAGCACCGCCGCAGCATTCGTCATCGCTGGCGCAGGCGTAGCCATCGCTAAGCACGGGAACCGCTCTGTCACGAGTCATTGCGGAAGCGCCGACGTGCTGGAGCGGCTTGGGCTCAACTTGAACATGAACCCTGAAGCCGTGGAGTGTGCCATTGAACGGATCGGCATCGGCTTCATGTTTGCTCCTGCCTTTCATCCAGCCATGAAACACGCGGCTATCTCGCGGAAGGAGATTGGCATAAGAACAATCTTCAATGTCCTTGGTCCCTTGGCGAACCCTGCTTCAGCCAACGCTCAATTGCTCGGCGTCTACGATGGAAAGCTTGTCGAGCCGGTAGCTTACGTCTTGAGAAAGCTCGGTTGCGAGGAAGCGATGGTTGTGCATGGCTTGGATGGGCTTGACGAAATATCCACGATAGGCAAGACGGCAATGGCTTGGTTACGCGAAGGCGAAGTTGCCACCTTGGAGATTGTTCCAAGCGATTTCGGTGTTAAACAAGTCACAGCAGAGGCTTTAGGCGTCTCATCGCCTGAGGAAAGCGCGGAAACAATCTTTAGAATCCTTCACGGATGCTGCGCGGCAGATGACCCGAAAATGGAGATGGTGCTCGTTAACAGCGCAGCCGGAATAATCGTGGGCGGGAAGGCAGAAGACTTCCTTCACGGCATGGAAGTGGCTCGCAAATCGGTGAAAAGCGGGGCTGCCTACAAGAAGCTCAAGGAACTAATCCAGGCATCTGGTGGAGACTTGTCGAAGCTTGAGGAGTTGGAGTCGAAGTATGCCTGACTTTCTTGATGCGCTGGCTCGAGACGCAAAAGCCACGATCAAAGCAGGTTACTACGAGCATCTCACTGAAGCCGTAACCGAACCAGTCAGCTTGAGAAGCGCAATTCAGCGAAGTCAGCACGCGCCGGTTATTGCGGAGATTAAAGGGGCTTCACCATCCGCTGGCGTAATCAGGCAAGACTTCTCGGCTGGAAAAGTCGCGTCAGCCATGGTTAAGGGCGGAGCCGTGGGTATCTCAGTCTTGACAGAGCCAAAACACTTCGAGGGGTCGCTCGCTAACCTCGTCAAAGTGCGAGGAGCAGTTGAACTTCCTGTTCTGATGAAGGATATAATCGTGAGCCCTAGACAGTTGGAGGCAGCCGAGAGAACAGGCGCGAACGCTGTGCTGCTTATTCAAGCTCTTTTTGACAGAGGATACGGCGAATTGGGGGTTCACGAAATGATTGAGGCGGCGCACTCAAGAAAGCTCGAAGTGTTGCTGGAAGTGCATGATGAGGAGGAGTTTCAGCGAGCATTGTCGAGCGATGCTGACCTTGTAGGAATCAACAATCGAAACTTGGCAACTCTGGAGGTTGACCTCAACGTGACGAGACGCATCTTGGAAAAGAAACCTGAGGACAACGTAATCGTGGTGAGTGAGAGCGGAATCCATTCTGCAGCGGATATTCTTTTTCTAAGAAAGTGCGGCGCCAAAGCTTTTCTCGTCGGATCAGCAATAATGTCGGCTGAAAATGTTGAGGAGAAAGTCAGAGAGTTCGTGTCTGCGCTGGGATAGGAGACATTGGAAAGATGAAGAAACTGAGTGAATATCCAATTGATGGAAAATACGCGAAATACGGCGGTCGCTTCGTTCCCGAAGTGCTCATGACCGCAATAACCGAGTTGGAAGAAGCCTACGAACAAGCGAAACGCGATTCCAAATTCAAGAAGGAACTAGACTATTACCTGCGGGAGTATGCTGGAAGACCGACCTCGCTGTACTTTGCCGAGAACTTAACCAAGGAAATGGGCGGAGCAAGAATTTACCTGAAACGTGAAGACCTTGCACATGGTGGAGCGCACAAGATTAACAACACGCTGGGGCAGGCGTTGCTGGCAAAAAGGATGGGCAAGAAACGCGTCATCGCCGAAACTGGCGCGGGACAGCATGGTGTAGCCACAGCCATGTCTTGCGCAGCGTTAGGGCTAAAGGCGGAAGTGTACATGGGCGTAGACGACATGGAACGGCAGCGGCTTAACGTGTTCAGGATGAAACTGTTAAACGCTGAAGTGCATCCCGTGCAGACTGGTTCCAAGACGTTGAAGGACTCAATTAACGAGGCGTTCCGAGACTGGGTAACCAACCTGCAAACCACCTATTACCTGATAGGTTCTGTTGTGGGTCCGCATCCGTATCCGATGATGGTTAGGGATTTCCAACGCGTAATCGGCGACGAACTCAAAGTACAATTCAAGCAGAAAGAAGGGCGGCTTCCTGACGCTCTGGTTGCCTGTGTTGGCGGGGGAAGCAACGCTATGGGCACATTCTATCCATTCGAAGACGACGCAACGGTCAAGCTGTACGGCGTTGAAGCGGCTGGCAAGGGCTTGGAATCGGGTATGCATGCGGCTTCTCTCAGCGCAGGCGAGGAGGGGGTCTTTCATGGCATGTTAAGTTTCGTTCTCCAAGACTGCGAGGGTCAAATTCAGAGTACGCACAGCGTGTCCGCTGGATTAGACTATCCTGGCGTCGGTCCAGAACATTCCTTCTTGAAAACTCTGAGGCGAGCTGAGTACGTTTCGGCTACTGACAACGAAGCCGTCAACGCTTTCCTCAAATTGTCGAAGCTGGAAGGAATTCTGCCTGCTCTGGAATCTGCGCACGCTATCGCCTTTGCCATTAAACTGGCGCAGAAGATGAAGCGGACGGAGTCGATAGTGGTGACTTTGTCGGGACGCGGAGACAAAGACGTGGAAACAATAGCTGATTACTTGAAGGTGAAAATATGAGCGCTTTAGCCAAGGTTTTCGAGAGACTGAAAATCAGGAAAGAAGGCGCACTTATAGGCTACATCACAGCAGGAGACCCGGCGCCATCTTGCACGCCATTGCTTGCCGAAGCACTGATTAATGGTGGCGTCGATATTCTGGAACTAGGTCTTCCATTCTCTGACCCGATTGCTGACGGGGCAACGATTCAGGCTGCAAGTGTGCGTGCATTGAACGCTGGCACCACGCCGAAAAAGGTGCTTGATATGGCAAAGGAAATAAAACGCAAACACAACGTGCCCATCGTTATCATGACGTATTACAATCCAGTGTTCAGAATGGGGCTGGAGAAGTTTTTCAGTCTTGCAAGAGATTGCTCGGTTGACGGCTTGATAGTTCCAGACCTGCCAGTGGAAGAAGCAGGCGACTACCGAAAAGTGGCTATTTCGTACGCTGTCGACACGATTTTTCTTGCTGCGCCCTCAACTTCAGCGGAACGCCTGCGCAGAATTGTTGCGAGCAGTTCAGGGTTTCTCTATCTGGTTTCCCATTTCGGCGTGACGGGTGAAAAAGAAAGACTTGAGGATTCAACGATTCATCTGATTAAACACGTGTTGCCCTACACTACGGGGCATGTGCCGTTGGCGGTTGGTTTTGGCATTTCGAAACCCGCGCATGTTCGCAGCATCATGGAGGCGGGAGCAGACGCTGTTATCGTGGGAAGCGCCTTCGTCAAAATAGTCCAAAAGAACGTGGGAAACATCAACAGAACTGTTGCAGAAATACGTAGGGTCGCTCAAGAGTTGAAGGCTGCCACATAAAAGCGTTAGAGCCTTATTCATCCAAGATTACGAAACCGTCTGAAAGCAGTTGGAGAATTGGTCCAGTTTCCACAGTACATATTTAAATGCCCTGGACACGTTTTCTACCGCAGGAATATTAGATGTCTTTAGATCGCTTGGGATCTTCACTCACCGACGCAATCAAGAAAATCTTCCGAGCGTCCGTAGTCGATGAGGCCGCAGTCAAAGAACTAGTCCGCGACATACAGAGGGCATTGCTCCAAGCGGACGTAAACGTTCAGCTCGTGCTCGAAATCTCCAAGCGCATAGAGGAACGCGCGTTAAAGGAGAAAATGCCTCCCGGCATCTCAAGACGCGAACACGTAATCAAAGTCGTTTACGAGGAATTAACCCGATTCGTGGGAGAAAAACCTGTCCCACTTAATGTGGAGCCTGGCAAAAGAAAGATAGTCATGCTCGTAGGAATCCAAGGCTCTGGCAAAACGACGACAGCCGCGAAACTTGCACGGTTCTACCAGAAAAGAGGGCTTAAGCCAGCATTGATTTGCGCAGACACTTATCGCCCAGGCGCTTTTGCTCAGCTACAACAAATGGCAGCCAGAGCAAACGTACCCGTTTTCGGTGACCCTAAGAACAAGGACCCCGTCAAAGTGGTTTCTGAAGGGTTAAAACATTTTGGCGACAAGGACTTGATAATTGTCGACACCGCGGGACGACATAAAGAGGAAAAAGACCTAATTAAAGAAATGAAGACTCTTGAGCAGAGAATCAAGCCAGATGAAGTTGTAATGGTCATCGACGGCACAATCGGGCAGCAAGCCTTGCTTCAGGCGAAGACTTTCCACGAAGCCACCCCCATCGGCGCGATTCTCGTCACGAAACTTGATGGCTCAGCCAGAGGCGGTGGCGCGTTATCTGCGGTGGCGGCTACGGGGGCGCCAATAAAATTCATCGGTACAGGCGAAAAAATAGAGGACATAGAGTCCTTCGTTCCGTCCCGCTTCGTCGGTCGCCTGTTAGGCATGGGCGACTTGGAGACGTTACTGGAGAAAGTTAAGGACGCTGAAATCAAGGTTCCACCGAAGAAGGCTAAGGCGATTCTCAGCGGTAAGTTCACGCTCACAGATATGTACGAACAGTTTGAAGCCGTTAAAGGCATGGGTCCCTTCCGCAAAGTGCTGCAAATGCTTCCAGGAATGTCTCAGAACGTGCCTGAAGAAATGCTGAACACGGCGGAGGACCGTCTCGAAAAATGGCGTGTAATAATCCAGTCGATGCGTCCTGAGGAGAAGGAAAACCCCAAAATCTTCACTTCATCACGAGTCAAGCGCGTTGCACATGGCTCAGGGACGACTGAGAAAGACGTGAAGGAACTGCTTAAGCAATACGTGAACATGCGAAAGATGATGAAGATGTTTAAGCGGAAGAAGAAATTGCCCTTCAACTTGGGAAAGGGTTTTCCGACAGACTTCAAGTAGGCTTAGAGTGATGAGCGTTTTAGACGCAGCGTTGGAGATGCTTGAGAAGCACCCGTTATGTGATAATTGCCTCGGTAGACAGTTCGCGCTGCTCGCTCGCGGTGTTGAAAATGGCGAGAGAGGCAAAGCGTTGAAGCTGAGTTTGAGGATGCAGGCTAGCGTGCTCTTTCTGAAAGGCGAAACGGAGGGTCTGCGAAATCTCAAGATTCTGGCAGTCAACGGGTTTTCAGTTGAAGCTGGAGAAACTCTGCGTCAATCGAGAAAACGGGTTTCGAAAGCTGAGCAGACGTGTCTTCTTTGCGACGGAAAATTCCAATCATTGGATGCTCTTGTTCAGAAAGCGTTGAGGGAGGTCGCTTGCTACGAGTACGCCACGTTCCTCGTGGGCATCGAGCTACCTATGGCTGTGGAGGAACGCGAGGACGAGTTCAAAGCAGAATTGAACGTTGTTTACGGGGAGAGCATTCGCCACGAATTCGGGCGCCTATTGGGCAAACGTCTTGAAGAACAGACTGGAAAGACGGTTGAGTTTCGAAAACCCGACTTGGCTGTAATCGTCAACCCATGGGCGGAAACGATTGCTCTGCAAGTGAACCCCCTTTTCGTGGGCGGGCGATATTGTAAGCTCGTAAGGGATATCCCCCAGTCAAAATGGTTCTGCCATAGTTGCCGCGGGAAAGGTTGCCTGAAATGCGGCGGGACAGGGAAGCTGTACCCAGAGTCGGTAGAGGAAATCGTTTCGAAACCAATGTTAGAACGCTGCTGAAGGCGAAAAGTCGGCGTTTCACGCTTCCGGAAGGGAAGATGTTGACGCGCGAATGTTGGGCAGCGGCAGACCCTTCGTGGTTGAGGTTTCAAAGCCTCGAAAGCGCAACCTCGACTTGGCGAAGGTGAAGGAAGCAATTAATGCCGCAGGCGAGGGAAAAGTTCAGGTTTCAAGGTTACGATTCACAACTAGAGCTGTGGTACGCAAGCTGAAGAAAGCGGAGTCAGCGCAGAAGGAATATCGTGTCCTAATCGAGTTTGGGCGCGAAGTGACGGAGGAGGAGTTGCGTGATCTTGAGGCGAAATTGACAGGGGTTTCAATTAAACAGCAAACACCCTTGCGGGTTCTTCACAGGCGCGCCGATTTGACCCGAGAAAAGTACATATATAAGGTTAAAGTTAAGAAGGTGGCGCCAAAACAGGCCGAGATGATAGTTCGTTGTCAAGGAGGCCTTTACGTCAAGGAGTTAGTGTCTAGTGACGAGGGAAGAACTGCGCCCAGTATTCCAGAATTGCTCGGTACGGGAGCAAAGACTCTTAAACTTGACGTTTTAAGAGTCATAGTTAACGATTTAGACAGGTGATGTATGAATGAAAAAGTCCAAAGGTTATCGTCGCGGAACTCGCAAGCTTGCGAAGAAGCCTACGAGAGAGAGGGGTAAACCGAACATTGGCAAACTGTTATTCGTGCACGAAATCGGCTCGCAGGTCATAATCAAGATTGATTCTAGCGTTCAAAAGAGCATCCCGCACAGGCGGTTTCACGGCAAGATAGGAACAGTACTAGATAAACGAGGACGCGGTTATGTTGTTAGCGTTCCACAGGGTGAAGCCGTGAAAGAAATAATCGTTCGTTCTCAGCATTTGGAACCTTACAAGGGCAGTTGAAAAGAATGAGCAAGAGAGAGATAACCGAGACCAAGCTTTCTTTGCCGCAAGCAAAGCATGAACTCTTAACCATCGGAGAGGAAAATCTCGATCAATTCCAGAGGCGAACATTGGATTACGTTCAGAAATTCAGCAAGATTGACGAGGCTGCAGTAGCTGGACTGTTGGAGCGGTTGGTGAAAGAGTTCGGGTTAGCCGAAGATGAAGCCGTGCAGGTGGTCAACTGTGCCCCTGAGAGCGTAGATGAGTTGAGGGTTTTCCTTGCCGGTGGCAAAAAGATTATCGAATCAGCGAAACTAGAAGCCATCGTCGCTTTACTGAATGAGAGTAGAGTTGTGAAGCAGTAGCTCAGGACGAAAACAGCCAAGTATTTTTAAGCTGATGACCTCATAGAGTGGTTATTATGGAGAAGCGTTACGAAGAGTACGCCTACGTGCTGGATTTCCTGCCACATGGGCGTCCTGGACTTCCGTCAGGTGGACGAGCTGGTTATCGAGCGGGAGCGTTGATTCAATGCGTGGGTGAGGAGTTTTTCACTCTATTGGAGGCGCTCTGCAAGGAGGGCTTGGTACTGAAAGCTGGCGACCGGGTCTATGTTGGAAAGGAATCACGCGAAGAAGTCACGTACATAATAGGCAGAGTCGGCTACGAAGAGCTAACTGGAGCAGCCAAATCGGAGCTTCCGAGTGTAATTACCCGAATAGTTTTGAATCGCGAAGAATGGTTCGTCAACTTTTTTAACACGGCACGGGCGATCACGCCGCGAATGCACGCGTTGGAGTTGATTCCTGGCATCGGGAAGAAATACATGTGGCAAGTTCTCAACGAGCGTGACCGCAAACCGTTCGAGACTTTTGAGGACTTGCAGAAGCGTACTGAACTGCCCAATCCGGCGAAATTGATAACGAAGCGTGTTATGGAGGAGCTGGAGGGCGACAGCAAGTACCGCTTGTTCACGAGGGAACATTAAGGAACAGGCGATGGGCTTAGAGGAAACGAAGCATCTGCTTCGAAGTTTTCGAATCGTTCCGAACAAGCTTCTTGGGCAAAACTTCATGATTGAGCCCTCAGTTTTTCCGAAGCTATGCGAATACTCCTGCTTGGGTAAAGAAGATGTGGTGCTGGATGCTGGCGCGGGGTTCGGGTTCCTCACACGGTTTCTGGCCTGCAGGTGCAAGGCAGTTGTTGCGGTTGAGAAAGACCCGCGCGTTGCATTGGCCCTGCGTGAACAGGTCCAGGGTTACGTCAACGTGACCGTGGTGCAAGGCGACGTGTTGAAGGCTGAGTTGCCCGCGTTTAACAAAGTCATTGCTATTCCTCCATATTACTTGTCTTCCCGTTTGATGGTGTGGCTTCTCCAGCGGCAACCTGATTGTTCCGTGTTGATTCTGCAAAAAGAATTTGCCGATAGGCTTTTGGCACCTGTGGGCACCGAAAACTACGGTTGGCTTACTGTTGTCGCGTTTCACGATGCCCAAGTGGAGCTTTTGGACGCCGTGCCCAAAATCGAGTTCTATCCTCAGCCACCAGTTGACTCCGTAATCGTCCGTTTAGCGCCTTGGGAGACCGCTCCTTTTCAGGTTAAGGACGCAAAGTTTTTCAACGGTTTAGTGCGGTGGCTGTTCACGCAACGTAACAGGAAGCTCAGCAATTCGCTCGCGCCATTCGTAAGGAGCAAGTTCACGGTGGGGAAAAAAGAGGCGGAGAAGCTGGCTCGCGACGTTCCGTTCGCTAACAAGCGAGCGCGAGAACTTTCTCCACGGGAATTCGGAGAGTTGGCGAATGTCCTCGCGAAGTAAGAGGGTTTTCTTCGGCGATTTCGTGTTTGTTGTTGATGAAAACGTATACGAGCCCGAAGAAGACACGTTTCTTTTAGCAGAGAACCTTGACGTGAACGACGGTGAGACCGTTCTGGACATTGGCACAGGTTGCGGCATACTGGGAATACTTGCGGCGAGGAAGGCGAAATATGTTGTTGCTGTTGATATAAATCCTTACGCTGTGCGCTGTGCCAAAGAGAACGCATTACTCAACAATGTTCTAAGGAAAATTTCCTTCATCCAAGCTGACTTGTTCGCACCCTTTAGCGAAAAAGCCAAGTTTGACACGATTCTTTTCAATGCTCCTTACCTGCCGGTGGAAGAAAACGAGCCATCTTCTTGGGTTAGCCGCGCATGGTCAGGAGGCACAACAGGGCGAGAAGTCATAGACCGATTCATCACTGAATCGGCGGCGCATTTAAAGGAGCGGGGAAGGGTCATTTTGCTTCAGTCCACCCTCGCTGACTTTGAAGAGACATTGCTGGCCTTCAAGAAACAGAGCATGAGCGGAAGGGTCACTGCAGAACGCGCTCAACCTTTCTTTGAAAGAATAGTTCTCCTCGAAGCCAAAAAACATTGATTTTACAAAACATCTATCTGAAATTGATGTAGATAGCAACTGTAACTAAGAAATCTTGCTTGCAACCGAATAAGTTTAATACGAGGTTGTTGGAATAGATTGGACAAGCAAAATCGTCTTGCTTAAAACCGTATAAGGAGTTGAAACATAGAAATGGGATATAACAAAGAAATGCACAAGGCTACCTGCGCTGACTGTGGAAAGGAATGTGAAGTTCCGTTCAAGCCAGATCAGAGCAGGCCGGTTTATTGCCGAGAGTGCTATAGTAAACGAAGACCACCACGAAGATATTAAGCTAATAAAGCTAACATTCTCACTTCGTTAACATCTTTTTCTTTTTTTATTTTTCCGCTAATATAGTGGCAGGATTTATGTTGGACAAGTTTTCGCTTTGCGTTGCGTGGGAATAAAACTTAAATGAGTTACTCCTAGTCTCTATTGTGAGGACCCGTTTGGTCAAATTTAATTCTGAGACTGCAGTCACGAAGAGGATTGTTGTCTTAGCTCTCGTTTTAGTTCTCGTCGCCTCCACAGCGGGTGGAACCTACTATTTCTCGTCGTTCCCCAGCAAACTTCCAACAGAAGACGACTCTCTTAATCCGAATCCTTCACCGTTGCCCGAAGTAACTCCAGAGCCTTCTCCACCAACACAAGAAAACGCTCCAAACGTGACGAAGCCTCAGGACATGTCAACTGGTACGCCTCAACCCCAGCCACAGCCAACTCCAGTTGTCGAAGAGAAAGTCATCTTTTCGAAAGCAGCGAACGCGACCTTGGGAAACTGGTCAGCAACCGTTGAGTACACGCCGAAAACCTGGGAGGCGAGCGCGCAGGTGAAGATGAACGTGTCGCTCAGCTTCTCCAACGAGTTGTTTACTGCGTTCAAACCTCCGTTGATGCAGAACGTAAGCCAAGTCAGCGTCCTCGTGACGGCTGAGCGAGACTTTGACCCGTATGGTTATCAACACACACCCTGGGATGAGCAACTTTCTACCCTTCTGACCCCTGCAGGTCTTCCAATTGAAGGCGGAGGTAGCAGCGCAGTTTCCAGCTACAACGGCTACGCACAGAAAACGCCCGTGGATGCCATGTTCGACGCATCCATTGTAGACTTCACGGTCGCGAATTCTTCTTTGTGGCGGTCAGGAAAAGTCTCGGCCAGTTTCACCTTGCCAGCCATTCTGCCCCCAGGTATCTACAGGCTCCGGTTCGACTTCGGGTTCAAGTCGGGAACGAAGCGGTTGAACTTCAACGGCGAAACCATGGGAATCCGCCCGAAAGATTTGAACAGCATCTCATGCGTCTACTCGCCGCCCATTCCTGCAAGTGGGCGTGATGTGTCTGGCACGTGGGTGGACAGCTCCCGAATCGTTCGGAAGTGCTATTGGGTTCTTTTGTGGGATTACAACTCTAACGGTTACCGCGGCGTCGTCGCTCAGGAAGACCAGAAGAAGGTAGCGATCTCACCTCGCAACCTAATTCAGGATGAGATTATTCTGCCAAAGTTCGATGTCAATCGCGTCGCTCTCGCATACAATCTTGAGCCTATGTTCCTGTTGGACAAGGTGAATTCTCAACGTAACATTCCATGGCGATACACTAGCGGCGAATGGTCCGTGAAAATCACATATCCAAACGGCACCTCACGCAATATTGGTATAGCCAAGTTTTCAGCGTCAAAAGGTTACGGTGCAACCACGAAGAACGCTTCTTTCACTTCATGGAAGCCACCCGTATACGGCAACTATACCGTCGAGGGCAAGGGCTGGATTGAGGACATCTGGGGAAACCGCTACGAAGGCGGCGGCAACTACTCTTTCTGGATAGCAGAACGCCTAACATTGGCAACAGCCACATTCCAAGGACAGGCTTACAACGTTGGCAATCGCTACGGACGGGACATGGCTTTCAACCCTCCCGTGCCAGCCGACGTGACAGTTCGAGCAAGCCTCTACGTGAACTCTGACCCGAACAACGTGACCACCGTTGTGTCCACTGGCAAAGCGACCTCGGGCGGAGTGTTCACCGCGGCGCAGGGGCTAAAGCCGTTGCCGTTGACCTCGCCAGGCGAGTATTTTGCATCGGTAATTGCCACATACTGGGATTCTCAGAATACGTTGTGGGTTTGTGCCATGCGGCACGCGGGTGTCGTTTATCCGTTGGATTCTCCGATTGAAGCTCATGGGAAAAAAGTCACGCTTCGAAACGGAACAATCGTGGACCGTGGAGAGCAACATTGGGAAGGCTACACGTTGCCAAACGGAACCTACGTTCTGGACCACATAAACTTCCCCTACAACCAGTACGACGTTTTGCTCATAGCCAGCGACGGGAACGGCTCCAACAAGATCGAGCCAGTTCTGACCTATCGCATGAAGAACAGCACCACACCGTACAATTCAACCTTGCAAACCATCGGTCGGTCAAACCTTCAAATCAGAACCAGCAACGGATTGTCGCCCGAAATGTTCCCGGAATATATCATCGACATGCAGTATTACTATGGCTCTGCGCCTCGCCCAGGCTTCAACTCACGATTTATCGTTTCCCACGACAACATCCGCGCGCCTTACTGGCCCACGAGTCCCAACAGCTTTGGAGGTCAAATCAGCGCATCCAGCAACGGAGACCTTCCAGGCGACATCTATCGCTTCTTAGGCGGAGTCGTCGTGAAGAACAAGAACCAGACAGCGATGTATGCCGGTTATCAAGCGAGCGGATTTATCCTGCCACGGGGAACTAACAACAACCGCGTAATTGGTCCGGGCGATGAGGATTTGCCAAGTCCCGACGGAGAACCCGCCCGCTTTTTCCTCGTATCCGTCAGACCAGGAATGGTATACTACGTGGGCAACACCTTCGGTGCGGTACTTCAAATAGACCCAGTTGTGTCATGTGACGTTACATTCACTTTGACAGCACCTAATGGAACAAACCTAGTAACCACAGGCAAAGGCGACCAATACGGATACTTCGTGGCGACAAACAAGTGGACACTTGATCAACCAGGCGTGTGGACATATACAATCAACGCAACATGGAACGGTCACCGCGGAAAAGTACCAGGGTTGCCTGATTCAGGAGGATGGATTTTCGTCCTCGAAAACGAAACCTTACCAAGCCTCTGGCATGACTCTGCAAATGCCTGAAATACAAACCTTTTCGCCCACTGCAGGCCTGAATATCACGGGACATACTACTGGCTCAAAAGTGTATTATGCGACCATAATTCCTGGGGCGGTCCTCGAGCAAGGCATTTTATCAGTGAACAACGGCACGTTCCAATACAATTTTGACCCGCAAAGAATGGCAGACAAGATACAAACATACGACATAATAAACCTCGTTAACGGCAAACCCGAAATTGGACGCGTGGTTCACCTAACGTTCTTTTCCGAAGAACACGCCACCGGTGGGTCGTACCACTCATTCGTGAGGGTCATATTGCGAGGGACAAAAGCAGTATACGTTAAATAGAGCTAAACTGGCTTTCCTTGACAGTAACTCCTGTCTGAAAAAAATGAAGTGGCTCAACTGTTTTTGCGTTAAACACCATCGTGTAAATGGAGGGATGCTTAGGAGTTTTCGACGGCCTAATTCGTGTGAAGGCGAAAAAATATTCTTCAGCCAATGCTCTAACCTTTTTTTCGTCCGTTTCGTATTTCAAGTGCAGCAGCTCATGTATTAGTGCAGCCCTTGCCCTACTTCCAGCATACATCAAAAGAGTGCTTTTGCCAAATTTCTGCGTGAACTCTATGCAAAACTTCACCGTTTTTGGGAAGATTCGGATTTTGCCTCGAGTTGTGTTGCAATTGCCGGCCAGACCCTTCCCGTTTTTTCTTCGAAGTGGGAAGACCCTGACATCCACAGCTTCAACCATTTGAGCTTCGATTCTTTCTCTTCTCAACATCCATTGGAGGAATTTTTGGAATGCAGGTCTTCCTAAGGCTCTGAATACGAACGAAGAATAGTTCATGTAAAAGCCTATGTGTCTCTGCGAAAAACTTTCAGGTTTTCTAGGACCGACAGTTATTTTGATCTTGCTGGAGAGCAACTGCGCCTGTTTCCAACATTTTTATCCTTCAAGTTTCGCAAACGTTGAACTATGCTTCTCTCTTGATTTCCACTAGGAAAACCATGTTCTTGTTTGCCTTTGATTGTGGTCTTGCGTTTGATCCAAATCTCGACTCGGGGCGGTTCATTTGGCGATGAATTGCTGCACACTGGATTCCTGCTGTTTTTCCATCGTGCGAAATCCACACGACACGCCCTATCTTGTCGCATTGGGGGCATTTTGTGCGGTCGCCAACATTTATTATTTCTTTGTTTCCCCCTTCTTCTTGTTGTCCACGAACATTTTCTTTGCGGATTTCTTTCTTGCCGTACAAGTAAGTCGCACGGATGATTTGCATCTTCTGCAGTTCTTTACTAGACCTGCTCTTAACGAACACATTCTAATTTTCCTCTTTTTGTTTATTTTGAAAAGTTCGATTACTCGACAGGCAATGCCCAGGGGATAAAAGAAACTCTTCATAGAGAAGGTGTGCTGGCGCACATATAAACACATGGGCTGAATAATTCGTTAATTACTTAAGAACTTCCCCTGCCTTCAATGGACTCGATATTTCAGTATGGACGTCGACCGAAAATTGAGTCATTGAAAGAAAATGTTAGTTGGAAGACGTTTGCTGTTGACGGTTTGACACGTAATAGCCAAAAGAGGTTCACGCCTCAAATTCACTTAACTCGAAGGCTTGTACCCTCACTGACCTTCCAGCGTTATTGGTTCTCACCATTCTAAATCTGAAAAGAATTAGCGGAGCATATCAAAAAGCTACATGTAAGAAATGAAAATGACTATTTCAGTGGCACGTACATTGATGAACGTGATGCACCAATACCTGGAGTTCCATGCCGCACAGGCTTGTTTGTAATCGCGAACTCTCCAAGATAATGCCCAATCATATCAGGCTTAATCTCGACCGCGACGAATTCTTTGCCGTTGTGAATCATAATCTTCACTCCAACCATCTCTGGAAGAATAATCAGATCTCTGACATGTGTTTTGATGTTTACGCTTGGATCTTTCTTCTGCGCTTCCCGAGCCGCACGCAACTTCTCAAGCAGAATCCGCTGCTCAGGCGTCAAACCCCGCTGAAGACTTCGCCGTTGACGCGAAGGAAGAAGCATAATGAACTCATCCATAGACATACCTACCAAACTGTCCAGGCTGTGACCACGATAGCTGAATTCTTTAGGCATCTTTCAATCTCACCATGTCAATGCTTGGTCATTTCTTAAACGTTTCGTTAAGAAGTTCTCCGCTTCTGCCTGCGTCCTGCTCCACGAGCCGAAATCAAACCAACTTTCTGTCCAGGTGGCGCACCATGCGACGTAGTCGTCGCTTTTCGAGCACTACGCTTGCTGCTGCCATACGGATGAACAGCCGCAACCATCTTCCTTCCACTGCATCTCGGATACTTGTGACCCTTAGCTTTCATCCAATGAAACATCTCACCGGCCTTCAAAAACGGCTTCTCCGTCCTTCCACCGGCAGACACAACACCCACAGTGGCCAAACAATAATCATTAACATACCGCGTTCGACCAGATGGCAACCTGATCATCGTTCCCTGAGGAGTGTGACCCACAACTGTCGTGTAAGCACCCGAAGAACGCGCAACCTTTCCACCATCTCCAGGCCTAAGCTCAATGTTGCACACCATCGTTCCCTCAGGAATCTTCCCCAAAGACAAAACATTACCAACCTCAACACCGGCTTTGCCGCCAAGACTCAAGCGTTGCCCAACAAATATGCCTTCAACAGCCACCGTATAGCAGGCAATACCGTTGTCAAAACGAACCAGTACCAACGGCGCTCCTCGACCAGGATCATGCTCGAATCCTTCAACCACACCACTTATCGAGTTGTCAAAATATTCTTTGGATGCTAATGCAGGTGGATATTTGGCAGCCGCAACTCTCTTGTGGGTTGAAGCTCTGTAAGTTGAACCTCCACGACCACGACGTTGGACGCGAATTCGTTTTCCCGTAACGCATGCCTCCGTTGATTTAGAGTATTCCAAGTTTTATGGCGACGTCTGATGCTTTGAACTCTGGGTGTAGTTTCACGAAGGCTTTTTTCTCGCCTTGTGGGGTTGTTTGTACTGTGACTCGGTTCACTTTCACTTCATAGAGTTCTTCAACAGCGCGTTTTATGTCGCTCTTTCCTGCCTTCTTGTCTACGATGAATATGAGCTTGTTATCTCGTTCAACCATTAAGCTCGCTGATTCAGTCATGAGCGGATAGAAAATTACGTCGTTCGGGTTCATTGCGATGGTTCTCCTCCAATGTAGATTTTGTTCAACTGTTCGATGGCGCCGAAAGTCCACACGGTTAATCTTCCAGCGTGGGTTCCTGGCGCAAGCAATTCGGCGTTAAGCGAGCTAACTAATGCAACGTCAACACCTGGAACGTTGGCTGCTGCTTCCGTTAAGCCTTTGTCTTCAGCTATGACTATCAAAGGTCCAATGGCCTGTTTCATTTTTCTGCCTCGGCGTTTGCCTTTTCCAGCTCGTATTCTTCGGCTGGCTTTCACGCGCGAAACGTCATCAGCTAAACCCAAGCAAGCGAGCGTTTCCTCGAAGTCTTTAGTTCTCTTCAACTCGGCAATTTCGTCAGTGACAACAAGGGGAATTTGGGGGATGTTGGTGATTTGGTGTCCGCGAGATTTCACGGTTGCCTTTGACGCTGTTGCAGCGATAGCTGAGAGGAGTGCAAGATGCGCCTCTTTTCTCGGAATACGCTTCACGATTCTCTTCTGTGTTGTTGGTGGATGCGGTTGTCTTCCTCCAACGGTGCTGGGTGCGAATTTTGCTCGTCCACCACCACCTTTGAGTCGGGGGACACGCGAGATTCCTGAGCCTGTGCCTTGTGATTCTGCGGTGGTGCGTTTGCCTGCCATTGGGTCTCTTCCTTGGGGTTGTATTCGGTTTGTTTGTGTGGCGAGTACGGCGCGTTTTATGACGTCTGGTCTGAGTGGTGTGGTGAAAATGTCTGGAAGCGTGGTTTTGCTGGTAGGTTTTCCTTGGAGGTTGTAGATGTTAGCGGTTTTCTTGGTTGGCATGGATATTACTTTCCTTGTGGCGATTCGAGCGAGATGTGGGTGATTTGTGGTGGTTGTTCGGCGAGTTCTTTGGGTGGTCTGGCTGGTGTGCGTAGTCTTATGGCACGTTTTTCTGGTCCTGGGATGCTTCCTTCGATGAGGACGTAGGGGTTTTTGACTGTTCCGTAGCGTATGTATCCGCCTTTCGGTGTGACTTCTTTGCCGTCTTTGCCGATTTTCAAAATCCGTTTGTTGTATTCTATGCGTTGGTGATAGCCCATTTGTCCTGCGCGTGGGATGCTGTACATGAGGTGATGTGGATTCCACGGCCCAAGGGTTGCAATGCCACGTTTGGTTTTTCTTCCTTTGTGCTGGAGCATGGTGACATGCCAGCGTTTCACTGGTCCTTGGAACCCTTTGCCCGTTGTTATTCCGGCCACGTCTATATGTTGTCCATCTTTGAAGACTTCTTCGCAGGTAACGGTTTTTCCTAGGAGGGTTTTGGCGTAGTCTAATTGCTGCTTTACGTTTCCTCCGCCAATTTCTATTTCGTTGATATCTGGTTTTTTCTTGGGTACGCTTGTCTGTTTTGGCTGTGTGGCTGTGATTAGTCGTATGTAGTTTGTAGAGTCGAGGTGCTCGTTGAGTTTCTGCAGCATCTTCTCGGTTTCGAAGGTTTCCGGGATTATGATTGTGCGTTCGAGGTCTTTTGGAGGGTCGTTCATCCATGCTTCGGTTAGCTGCTGCAAACCGTATGGAGTTTTAGTGTAAGTGCGTATTCCGCACACGAGAATAGGGGGAGTTTCGATTACCGTTGCGGCTCGCATGACTTCTTTGCCAAAATTCGGTGACCGCTTTCGGTCTTCGATGGTCAAGACGTAAGTCATGCCAGCTTTAAAACCTATAAAGCCTAAGAGCCTTGGCGTTTGCGCATCTGTTTTCGGCCAGAAGCGAATTCGCGCTACTGTTCTCTTAGCGCGGTGTCTAGGTAAATAGGCGAGTGAACCATGTTTTGGAGCGTGAGTTTTACGATGACCCATTTTAATTCCGCTTCGCGACTTTTAGCATGAGAAACTAAAGTTATAAACGTTACCATCAATTTTGGCGTTGCTTATTGCTCTCTTACGCTCGGAACAGTCTATATACTCGTCAAGATTGGAGTCCTATCTTAGTTCTAAAATGCCTGCTCTCTCGTGAAACACAGCTGACTATGTTAGGCGCTGTAGTCTCGTTCTGCTGGTTTTACACCTTGCGGTTTCGGACCTTCTCCTATCTGGGGCAGCGGTATCGGCGGTGGAATGTTCAGTGTTCTTGATATGAGCACGGATTCGATGAACACCACATTAGAGATCGATTGAACAACTATTGAAGGTGGCGGCTTCTTGTCCTCGTAGTCCTTTGCCATTTTGTCAATTTCGCTTTTTTCGCCGACGACGTACGCTGTCCCTTTCAAGCTTATCTGCGCTATTGAAGGGTTATAGACTATCGTTAAGACGAAGGGCACTTCTACCGATCCGTCAGGTTTTTTCTCCATGTTCACCATGTTGATGTTCGTGGCTATCTGAATCGGTGGTACGGGCTTCTTAATATCCCAGAAACGTTCTGCCGAAATGTTTCCAATGGCGACGTTAACCCTGATCATCTTTGACCAACGGAAGTATCATAACGCACGGAAATTTAAAACTGCTTACTCGCTCAGTGCGTTTTGTAACGAGTGAACCCGCAGTGCCCACAAGTGTACCTGTCCTTGTGGTCGCCCATGAAGTATCCTGGACCGCAACGCTCACATGTTGGTCGAAGCCTCGTGGCCTTTTCGCCTTCTATTTTGTACATGGCATGGACGCCTTTTTCTTGTTTTTTCTTCTTTTCCCTCTTCGGTTTCTCCGCTTTTTGCGGTTTGACCTCTTCCTTCTTCTCTTCTATCTTCGGCGCTTCCGCTGGGGCTTCCTCTTTCTTCGTTGGTTTCTTTGACATTACTAGGTCGCCTCTTCCTTCGGCTTCTCAGGCGGACTATTCCGTTTCACTATGTAGTCGGGCTCAACTAGCTTCGCCTGTTTTGCTGATTCATAAGCGTTTGCATGGCCAACGGCGGTGCCCGTTCCCGTTAATGTTCGCATGTCCTTCACAAAAACAAGCTCTTCGCCAAGTTTCAGCTCAGCCGCTAACGCCTTCTTAACTTCCAATCGGGCGGGTGTCTTGCTTTGCGGACCGTGCTCAGTTCTGAACTGAATCTCTTTTCGCTTCAGGAGCGGGTTGTCCTTCGAGGATACAATCTTAACTTCCATCGCCATCTCACTTGCTCAAGGCGTTGAGTTCATACATTAACCTTCTTATTTAGCTTTCGAACAAGCCATCGCTTCAAGCAGCGCTCGAGCTTCCGCTTTCTTCTCCGCCGTGACCTTCACGACGACAATGCCTTCGTGCGGCTGCCCGTAGATAACCCAAGCTTCCTCCGGAGCGTACAAGACTGCTACGAGAGTTAGCAAGTCTTCCTCTCCATCAATAATTAAGTGGGCACCCTCGTTGACTTGCAGAGCTTCCTGGACAGTCTTTATTGCTTCGTCAGTTATTGTGCCTTGAGGATTCTTCGCGCGAAAAACCTTTTTTGATGGGAAAGTTGCGGGCTTAACCTTTTTCCTTAATGACTTGTTGTCAGTAATCGACAGTTGGGGGTTTATCCCGTGTTTATGAAGGTTCTTCGAAACCGTATCGCCCACAGAGACAACTTTTTGCGGTTTCTCTTTCTTCACAATAGTACTCAACTGCTTCATGGTTTCAGAAAACGTTCCCTGGAGCAAAACGCCAAAAGGTCTTTTGAACTTCTCCAGCAGTTCTGGTGTGATAGCGTAAACAACATCCATCTGGCATCCCCGAGTTTAGACGCTGACTATTATCAAAACCCGGCTTTCACGTTCTCTCGAACGCCCGAGTTTACTATCTAACTTTTAACGCGTAACGCCCTTTCTCTTTAATGTTCATCGCCTTCGCGATGGCTGACGTTTCCGGGTCAAACATTATAACTATGCCACTGAAATCGTCGCTGAACGATGTCGACTTGCATCTGGGACAAACGTTTTCCTTGGTTATGAAATGGCAGTTGGTGCAAGCTCTCTCATTCATTTCAACTTGTCTCCTTCAGCACCGCCCTTTACCTCGGATGCTTTCTTCTCGAGCGTTTCTTTCAAACTGGCAACATCTTGCTTTATCCACTCCAGCTTACCAAGAAAAGGCTGCCTTGCTGTGACACCAATCTTCCCCGAGCTTCCTGCCCTGCCGAGCGAAACCGCCGTGATTCTCACGCGTACCTGGTCACCGCTCGCCAGTTTCCTCTTTGTTTCCTTCCCTTGCAAGACACCCTGTTTCTCATCGTAAGAAATGTAATCATCCATAAGTTGCGAAACATGAAGCAACGCGTCCACAGGACCAATCCGCAAAAAAGCGCCGAAATCAGCTATCTCCACCACATCACCCTCCACGATTTCCTGCAAAACAGGATAAAACGTAAGCAATGAAAACGTTACTTTGTGGTACGTTGCACCGTCGCCTGGGATAATCTTCCCGATCGGGCTCACATCAACCAGGGTAACTGCTATAACATACCCTAACTCCTCGTCAACCATTCCCTCATACTTGGCTTTAACTTGGTCGCGACCAACTTGACCAAGTGGATTTCCGAATGTATCAGGCGGAATGCGGATAGTATCCTGCAATGTAACTAGCTTAAACATGCGATTATATCAACCCGTCAATCTCTAGACGCGATTTTTGCCTCAGATAAATCACTGGCACACTTATATCTCTTAGCCTCTTCCTTAACTCAGCGTCATTCGTAAAAACAGGCGCTTTCCACTTCGCCGCAATCTTGATTATCACATCATCCACCGTCTGCTCAGCGGAATCATCGTCAACCTTAACATATTTGTACTTCTCAGCAAGCTTCAGCGCGTAACCAGCCATTCTGCGCGTTTTCGGGGTCCCTTTCCCGGCCAATATTTCCAACTCACGCTTGACTGGCGAGAGCATGACTAATTCGAAGCGCCTGTTTAGTAGCCTCTCTAGCTCGCTGACCATGTCTATTTTGAACTGTAGCGGCACGAACAGAGTGTTAGAGTCAATGATAACCTTCAATGGTTCTTTTCGTTTTTTTACCGGAGTCGTCAAGACTGCAACCCTCAGTTCTAAACTCCTTTCCAGAGTCTATTTACGTCTTCTCATGGGTTGCTTGATTCTGCAGTTCTAGAACTATTTTTATACTGTCCCGTAAGAATGAACCAGTTAACGGCAGGTACAAAGAGGTATGCTCCACGAAAAATCTTGCGGCACAGTAGTCTTCTTCAAGAGCGTCCAAGTCAAATATCTGCTTCTACAGTACGAAGCAGGTCACTGGGACTTCGTCAAAGGCAACGTTGAGCCAAACGAGAGCGAAGCAGACACTGTGCTTAGAGAGCTGAAAGAGGAAACAGGAATAGTGGCCACCCAATTGATTGAAGGCTTCAGAGAACAAATCCAGTACTTCTACAGAAGGCAAGGCGACACTATCCAGAAAGAGGTCGTCTTCTATCTCATCCAAGCAGACACAGAAAGGGTTGAGTTATCCTTTGAACACGTAGGCTACGAGTGGCTCGACTATCAACACGCGTTGGAAAGGCTCACCTTTAAGAACGCAAAAGAAGTGCTCCAAAAAGCACACGCTTTCCTCCAAGCAAACGGAACTCCAAAAACTCTAGATGTTTAGAATTCCAGCTTTCCTACTTGGTCTTTTCCTGCACTATTCCGTACCCTATTAGTCTCCATCGTGCCGTGATTTTCCGGCTAATCGCCACCCTGGAGTTAGGCGGCGCGCAAATTGGTCGTGTCAGCTTAATCTTGGCAACGTTTCCCTTCAATGATGTGACTTTTCCCAGGTTAACGGCTGCGCCCACATGCAACAGGAGGGTTTCGTCGAAGTTTATCTTGTCAATTTTCAGAAGCTCTTTTGTTCCCACCGCGCGTTCCAAAACGTGCGTTTCCAGAGTTAACTCCGTCAGCGTTGGAGGAAGCATACCTGTTTTGCCCGCGATGTTTCCCGTCAGACCATCTGCTTTTGAAGATGACGGGTCTAGCAGGGTTCCGACGCCCACTAGTCCTCCGCAGGTGGCTTCTTGCACGTTTCGGTCGCCTGCTGAAAGGCTGACAATCTCGCTGATTAGTGGGATGTAAGTTGGTTTGCCTTCCTTCTCGGCGGCTATTCCTGGTCGAATTTCTATTTCGTCCCCGATCGCAAACTTGCCTTGGCTTATTGTTCCGCCGACGACGCCGCCTTCTAGCTCTTCTATTGTTGTTCCTGGTTTGTTGGTGTCGAAGGAGCGGATGATGTACATTAATGGAGGCTTAGTCTCATCCCGTTTTGGGGTTGGTATTAGCTCCTCGATTGCGGTGAGCAGAACATCGGTGTTTATTCCTCGTTGCGCCGAGATTGGAATTATTGGTGCGTTCTCGGCGAATGTTCCCTTGACGAAAGTCTTGATCTCCTCATAGCTTTTGAGGGCTCTCTTCTCGTCAACGATGTCTATTTTGTTCTGAGCTATGATTATGTTTTTTACGCCAACAACTTCGGCTGCCGCGAGGTGTTCGCGTGTTTGAGGTTGGGGGCAGGGTTCGTCAGCGGCTATGACTAGAATTGCTCCGTCCATTATGGCGGCGCCTGAAAGCATGGTTGCCATCAAGGCTTCGTGTCCGGGCGCGTCTACGAAGCTGATTGCTCGAACGAACTCGGCTTCCGAATTGCAGTATGGACAAGAAGGCTTGGTTGAGTATTGCTTCGGGGTTTCGCACTTGGGGCATTTGTAGATGGGCAGATCAGCGTAGCCTAGTTTTATTGTTATGCCTCGTTTCAGTTCTTCGCTGTGTCGCGATGCCCAAACGCCTGTTAAAGCCTTGACTAATGTGGTTTTTCCATGGTCAACGTGCCCTATGGTACCGATGTTCGCTTCAGGTTGTTTGGGCAAGGGGTTACTGTCGCTGCTCATTCTCTTCGTTTCCACAAGTACTTCTAGATTATTGGAGAATTTAGATGCGGATGTTAATATATCTTGAGCATTCAAGCGCCGGTTGGAGCTTGCACTGTCTCTTCAGGGGCTGCTTTTTCTTCTTTAGCCTTTTTCGGTTTTTCGACGATTTTTGTGTTAACCTGAACAATTTCGTCTGTTAACACGTTTCCTCGCACCGCTTTCCGTTTCCTCTCTCCTTTGTTCTTTGGGTTAAACCCTACCCCGCCACTGAGGACAACGTTCCTGCGGACTCCTCCGTGAACGCTTGGTCTCATGGGCACTCCGTCTTTGTCGGAGCCGCCTACTATTTTTATTTTGTGACCCGGCAGGTCTACTAGCGCGCCTTCTACGATCTCTCCGATTCTTCTGCCAACGAGAGGAGCGGCGCGGGATTCTTCAAGCTCTACGACCTTTGAAGTTCCTGTCTCAGGATCGGAAACGATTACCTTGAATTTTGCCATTAGCGTTAACTCTCCAGCGCAGTAAGAAGTTGGGCATCTCTCTATTAAGGATTTACGAGGACTTTCTCATCTACTTATCCATCCTGCCTTTCTCAACTTGATAAAAGGATAATGATGAGAGCTATGGGGTTCCATGTTACAGAAGGGAGAGGATATGGTCTCCGAACAACAGAGTTCAAAGAAACTTGCATGGTTCATTCAGGTAAACATTTTAATCTGCCTTTGAAATCGTCTTTCAGGTCATGTGGCGACTGGGGTTCTTCTTCCACGAAATCGCGTTTGGGATGCTCTCAGTCTTCATTCCGCTTTATGTCATAACACCAATAATAGGCGGCTCTTTAGTCGATATAGGTATCATGACTTCTCTTGCCTTGTTCTGTTCGATTCCAGCTTCGTTCTTTTGGGGTTACATCTGCGACAAAACACGACGTTACAAGATCTACATTCTTCTCTCTTTCGTTTCCGTGGCCGTTCTCTTGTTTGCGTTGACGTTTGTGACGAACGTTCTCGTGTTCACTATTCTGTACGTTCTCATGGCGGTCCTTCACGTAGCCCATGAAGCGCCTAAGAATGTGCTCATCGCTGAGCATTATACTCGTGAAGAGTGGGAGAAGTCTTACGCTTTCTATGAGGGCTTGACGGAGGTTGGCTGGTTCATTGGGTTGTTGTTGGGCTTGGTTGCTTTCGCGTCGACTATAAGTTTTGGTGTTCTCGCCACTTATAC
This sequence comes from Candidatus Bathyarchaeota archaeon, assembly GCA_963749465.1. GTDB lineage: Archaea > Thermoproteota > Bathyarchaeia > Bathyarchaeales > Bathycorpusculaceae > UBA11855. Next base: position 725,539 of record CAVVMH010000006.1, read on the forward strand.
GTTGTACTTGTGCAGTGCCTTGAATGTCGTTGCTTTTGCTTTGTCAGTCTTTCTCATAGCTGATCCGTTGCTAATCTTTGAAAGACGTCTTGTAGGGATGGAGAGGAAGTTGGATTACACGTTCCGTGGTTTTGAAGCTTCTTCGAGAATGATGGATGGTCTTCCATCTGACGGGACGTTTAGAAGGGAAAGTTTCTTCGCTTTCGGGTTAGGCTTAGTTCTCTTTTCGTTAGCTTCGAGCTTGTTCTTCACGCCATTACCGATCTTTTTCTCCGAGGCACCACTTTCTTTGCCTACGAGCATGATTTTTGTGGTCTACATGCTGAGTTCCGTTGGTGCCGTTGCAGGTTACTTTATCGTGGGTAGACGAGCCGCGTACATAGACTCAAAAAAACAGATGCGACGAGTTGTACTCATGCGAAGTCTGCTTGTTTTCTTACTTGTTGTGGTCGTTCAGTTCGCGTTCTCTCCAACCATTGTAGCTGGAGTAATTTTGATTTTTCTGGGGTTCGCATACGCTCTGTATTATATTTTGATGCTTTCGCTTTCAATGGAGTTGATCCCTGCAGGAAAAACGGGTTTGTTTGATGTACTCGTCGGTTTGGGTGGGGCAACGGGGTCTTTTCTCGGGCCATTCTTAGCAACGATGCTGGGGTATCTTACTTTGTTCCTCATCGTTGGAGCAATCTTCTTGGTGGCGTTTATTGTTCTTAAAATACTTTCTTGAAATAGTTGACAAAGGAAAAAAGAGAAAATGGTGCGCTTATGCTCGTTTTTATTCGGTATGGACTCTGTAGAGGTCAATGTCTTCTCGCATTGTCGGCGTCAACTCAAGGAAGTCTCGTACAGCACGTTCTATGTCTTTCGATTGGGTCACATATCTTCCGACAATGATTACATCAGCGCCTTGTTCCAAGGCTTCTTTTGCTGTTTCAGGAACTATTCCGCCTGCGACTGCTATTAGGAATCTCTTCTCGCTGAATGCTTGGCGAATAATCTTTATGCGTTCAAGTCCGCAAGTTCTTCCGCTTTCCTGGTCGATTCCTCTGTGGAGTATAACGACGTCCGGGAACTCTTTCAGAGATTTTAGCTTGGCAACTGGATCTTCAACGTTTAGCATGTCGACTACACCGTATATTCCAAGGCGTTTTGCTTCGTGGACAAATGCATCCAACGTTTCTGGGGGTGCCAGTCCTGAGGCGACGACTGCGTCTGCTGTGTCTTCGTAGGCGATGTCTACTTCGACTTTTCCGACGTCTAGGGTTTTTAAGTCTGCCACCATGAATGCGTCTTTGCTGGTTTGTCGGAGCTCGTTCATAGCTCTTGTTCCGTACCGTTTTATCAGTGGCGTGCCGACTTCGATGATGATTCTGTCGCTTCCTGGGAGTTGGGCGATGACTTTCTTGGCTTTTTCCAAGTCTGGGTTGTCTAGCGATATCTGAAGGTATGGCGGTCTCCATAGGCGTGGGACTTTGAAGCCCATTATTGGGTGTTTGGCTCTATCCTTGTCGTAGAGCATCTTCTCTATGGACGGATAGTTCGTTAATGCTCTTTTCAGGGCGAGTTTCGTGGCGCTATAGTTATACATGTATACCTTGCGGAAGTCAGTTGCTTGAGGGTGGATGAATACGCTGCAGATGATTACCCAATCATCCACTTTGTCTCTTGGGATGATGTTTTCTTCAACGGAGTCTGCGACGGCTTTGGCGATTGCGGCCTGTGCTGGACCAAAAATTTTTCCTGCGTCCTCCATGTTTTTCACGGTGACTTTGGGGACCAGCAGGGTGTACGGCTTGGGTGGGAGGTTAGGTCGTATGACTGCCAACAAAGGCGTGTGTCCCGCTGAAAGGTTTGTCATTCCAGAGGCGAATGCGGTTCCAATAATGCCTTGTTTGTCGCCTATCATGAGGTCAATGTGAGCTACTTCGTTTCCTTCTCCTAAGAGTGCTTCACCTATGAGGTAAGTGCTGCTTGAAGTTGGGGGTTTTGATGGTTCATCTGTCGGTATTCGCTCCATCACTGCTTTAAAATCGACATTTAGGTCTTTTAGCCACGTGTACAGTGTATCTCTGTGTATCTTTAACGTTTTTGCAGTTGCGGATATTGTCGGTCTTGTCGGTTTTTTTTGTTGTATTGCTTTCTCAAGTGTCGTCTTCTTGACGGATTCTGTTAGCATTTTTATGAGTTCTTCTTGTGTTTCAGGTTTCTTGACGTCTATGCCCGACATTTTTCTTCACAGAGCATTCTGTGTGTTCGCGTGGTATTTAAGATTGTCGGAAAGAAATAGTCTGTTGCGCTATGTTGTTGTTTGCTTGGGCGAAATGTCGGGTTAATTTACGTTTGGACTCTGATTAGGGGTTTTTGGATACTTGCGGTAGCCTGTTTTTGTTTTCTTCTTAGTTAACTCTATATATCTTGGCTTCCTTAGTGGGTTGAATTGATTTGGGTTAAGGTGTTTGGATGGATTTGATCAAGTGGTTCCTCGTGGGCGTGGCAATCGTGGGAATCGTGCTTTTTCTTTATGGCGCTAACTATTATGATCCTGTGGTAGGGTGGGTCGGAGTCGGGTTTTTCGCGGTGGGGGTTGTCGTGTTTTTGGCTCTGTACGTTTATGGAGAGTTGACGAAAAAGCCGGTTCAGAAACCGTAGAGTGATCCATATTTATCTCGTAGATATGCTATGTACGGCTTTGCGTCTAGTTGGCTGCGCGTGATTTTCTTGATGAGGTCGGCTGGGTCGTACAGGTTGCCTTGAGCATGCACGTTTTCTGAGAGCCATTTGGTTATATTCTTGACGTTGCCTTCAGCTATTTGAGTGCGCATGTTTGGGATATCGTGTTTGATTTTGTCTAGGAATTGTCCGCTGTATATGTTACCGAGAGCGTAGCTTGGGAAGTAGCCGAAGTAGCCACTTGGCCAATGGGTGTCCTGCATCACTCCTTCAGAGTCGTTCTGGACCTCCAAACCTAAGAGTTCGTTGTAGCTTTGGTTCCAGGTTTCGGGCAGCTCATTGACACTGATTTTATCTGCGAAGAGTTTTTGTTCGATTTGGAAGCGGATTATTATGTGGAGGTTGTAGGTGACTTCGTCGGCTTCGACGCGGATTTTTGAGTGTTTCACTGTGTTTATGGCATGGATGAATGGATCGAGCTGTAAGTTCTTGAGTGTTGGGGCGAGGGTTTTGAGTTTGGGGAGGAGGTTTGTCCAGAATTCTCGTGAGCGTCCGATTATGTTTTCGACGAAGCGGGATTGGGATTCGTGTATGCCTCCGGAGCTGCTTGTGCCAATTGGCTGGTATTTCCATTCCGGGTTTAGGTTTTGGTCGTAGAGTGCGTGTCCTGTTTCATGTAGGACGGAGAAGATGCTGCTAGCGAAATCGGTTGGGAAGTAGTGTGTGGTTATTCTGACGTCGTCGTATTGTCCTGTGGTGAAGGGATGTTCGGTTTCATCGATTCTTCCTGCCGCTTGTGGTGAGGTCGTGTCGTAGCCGAGTGTTTGGGCTAGTGTGGTCGCGATTTTTTGTTGGGTTTCAATTGGAACATTCTGGTGGAGGATGCTTGGGTCGGATTGCTGAGGGGCGTTTTGGATTTTCCTGAAAAGTTGCTTTAATCCTTGTTGGAGTTGGGTGAAGATTGGAGCGATTTGAGCTGCGGACATCTTCGGTTCATATCCGTCTATGAGTGCATCGTAGGGCGTTGTGGTTTGCTTGACTTTCATGAGAATTTCAGCTTCTTGCTTTGTTAGGTTCAAGAGTTTTTCGAGTTCGGGTTTGAGGAGCGTGAATTTCTGTGCTTTCTTGGCTTTTTTCCACGTGTTAACGGTCATCGCTTGTTGCCTGGTGATTTCGGAGACGAGTTTTTCTGGCAATGCAGTTTGTTCCTCGTAGTTTTTCTTGATGAGGTAGATGTTCCGTTTTTCGATCTGGCTAAACGAGTCGTAATCAGAGTTCGTGGTTACCTGTTTGAGGAGTCGTCCGATTTCTGGGTCAGTGCTCATCTGATGACTAATGCGACTTAACAGCGCAAGTTGTAGGCTGCGCTGCTCAACAGCCTTTGGCGGCATTTTGGTTTCCATGTCCCAATGAATGATGCTTTCAGCGGATTGTAGAATAATCAAATCTTTCGTTTTTGCCAAAAGCTTCTTGTAATCTGAACCCAAGCTGTTCGTCATGATTCTCAACCTTGTTCTGTTGCTCAGGTTTAGTATTTATGAATTTGCGCAAGGTTAGACGAGCTAATTGTTCTGGTGTGTAGGTACTTGTCGGAATTAGTTAGGTTTTTTAAAATGTGCTATTCTTCTTTAGGTAGCTTGAATCATCTGTGAAGCGAGAATCTGCATTTTTTGATTCGCGCAAAATGTTACCAAATTCATACAGCTTTAATACTCAATAACCTCTATCGTTCTCAGTGGCTGGCCACTTTGCTCTTTGGAAAACCCGCAAACAAGATGCAAATTGATTTGGGCGATTTGCAGGGTGAAAAGGAACGTCTCTCCGGTTACTTGCACTCAAGCCTCAATGTTGATGCGACGTCAAGCCAGAATAGGCTTTCAGTAGATTCAGATGAAATATCCTCGCAAGAGCTGCAGAGAGTGGTGAACAAATTTGTTTACCGTCGAAATCTGAATGGCACGCATTGGGTTTCTCTAGAAGGCAGTGTTGTCAAAATCAACAAGTTCAAGAATGCCAAGAAACCGGAAAAGATCAGGAAGAACCCAACATCGCCAAGATTTGCGCATGGCTTCTAAATAGTCGAAAAAAGTGTTGGTGCTCCGGCCGGGATTCGGACCCGGGTCTTCGGCTCGAAAGGCCGGAATACTTGACCGGACTATACTACCGGAGCGCTCCTAAAAGGAAGGGCATCATGCAATTGTTTTTCGACTCGAATAAACCTTACCCTTCTATCTTCTTCCCGGCGGCGGGTTTCTTCCTTTTCTTGAACAAGACCCCTGTTATCTGCTCCACAAGCTTGTCGGTGGCATTAAGGCCTCTCTCCAGCTCCCTCAATCTTCTGTCTAGGTCACCCGTCATGATTCTGCCCTCTATCCTGTTCGCCGACCTAAACATCAGCAGCATCCTGAAAACCTCTGTCATCGCTTTATCGCGTTCCTCTGCTGAAGCCGGTTTAGTTCCCGCGCAGACAGAAAGTAAATCCACGTAATGCTCCTTTATCTTTAACTCCGCATTCACGGATGGATCAACTGGGAACGCGATGCTAAGGGGTGTTTTCTTCGCTAACTCTGAAGCCGTGGGAAATCTGATTATGATGTCGCCCCTAATCCATGACGTCACAAACTCTCGGACGAACTCCCTGATTTCCTGTTTCGAAAACAAAGAAGAAGAATCCACTTTTTTCACGATGATTACGTCTTTGCCGTCAACAGCGTTCTTCTGCACGTTTACCGTCTCCAAAATCCTGCCTCATCACTTAACACTTCGATAGTCTTAAACATGCCTAATACGAAATCTTTGCAGTCGTTGGTATCTTCCCCAGAATCTTCATCGTTGCCCTCTCAACTCTCTCACGGTATTCTTCGTTTGTGTACACACGCAGAATGTTGATGAAACCCTTCAAAGTCTCGAATATTTTCGAAATCTCACTTAGCCGCTGCAACGTTTTCTCGCCTGATTGGGTTCGGCTGAACACTGGGATTTCCATCGATTCCATCAACACTGCATGGTGATATGGTACGGATGGCACCGTGGGCACGTCGATTATGACGGCTTCCGCCTCCACAGCCGCTTCCTTAGCAATCTCGTTCTGTACCTGTTGTCTGTACGCTTCCCGCCCAAAAATGTTCGATACCAACGCGTCCTTCTCGTAGAAAGTCCTTTCGTAAGCGCACTTCAGCATCCTCCGCCGCTCCAAATCGTCAATTATCGGCTTGGATATCTTGCATTCTTTCAGGGCAGACCAAACAGTGTAGTCGTCCATCGCCATGTACTCGTCAGGCGTTTTGAAAGCCGTCAATCCCAACTCTTCGTTTGCTTTCTCCATCGCCTTGGCAAGCATTATTTGTCCTGCTCTTCCGACGCGGTGAAAGTAGATGCTTTTGAACGACTCAATCCTTGCAATCATAAATGCCTCCAACGCAGACAAGGCGCCCAGCTCAACCGCCAGATCCTCGCCGAGTACGTCTAAGGCGTGTATGAGTCTGAAAACGTCGATGAACCCGTACTCGGCGCCAGTGTGGTAAGTGTCGCGGACGATGAAGTCCTGCTTATCCACGTCCACGCCGCTGCTTATGATCTGATCCCAGAACGCCTTGCCGGGCTTGTGAAGTTTTCCGACAGCCAGCTTCGCTACCTCTTCGGGCTTAAGCCCGATTTTTCCTATTTTGTCGCTTATCTCGCTCTCAGCGATTATCCACGAAGTAATATCCTCGTGTGTCTTCTCCAAGTCCCGAATCAGCAACTGCTCAAAAACATGAGAGAAGGGGCCATGCCCCACATCATGGAGCAAACCTGACAGCCTAATCATGTCTGCTTCTTCGTCACTAACAATTCGGGAAAGATTTGGGCTTTCGACAACTTTGCCCACTAGGTACATGACGCCGAGGCAGTGCTCAAACCGTGTGTGGTTAGCTCCCGGGTAAACGTATTCTGAACCCGCCAGCTGCTTGAGTCTCCGCAGTCTCTGCATTGGATAGGTGTCGATGAGGCTTTTCTCGTTTTCCGTGATGTAGACGTAACCGTGAACGGGGTCTTTTATCTCGCCCCAGTAAGGTCTCGGCATCTTAACAGACTCCAAACGTTAAATATTATTTATGCGACTCCCTATAATGCTTAACCATAAACTTAGAGGTAAGGACATTGCAGAAGCGCGGCGCGTTCATAGTCATCGAAGGTTTAGACGGCTCAGGCAAGACTACCCAGGCAAGGCTTCTAGTCCAAAGATTGCAGAACAGCCACAACGCCGTTTACACGACTGAGCCCAGCTCTGGAAAAGTCGGATCTTTCATCAGAGACTGCTGCCTCTACGAGGAGAAACGTTTGGACAGTGCAGTTGAAGCTCTGCTCTTCGCTGCAGACCGCGTCGAACACGTCCAGAACGAAGTTGCCCCAGCTCTGAATGAGGGAAAACTGGTAGTTTCCGACCGCTACGTCTACTCCAGCCTAGCATATCAGGGAAGCGCAGGTCTCAACATTGATTGGATTAACGCAATCAACAAGCTTGCTTTGAAGCCTGATTTAGCTATCTTCATAGACATAGCTCCCGAGATTGTGCTAAAGAGGTTAAACAGAAAAAAGTCCGTCATGGAGACGTTGGAAACGCAGAAGAAAGTGCGCGAGATCTACCTGAAGTTCGTGGCAAACGGTCAGCTAGTTAGGATTGACGGCGATATGCCTGTTGCCGATTTATCTGAAGTGCTATACACTCGGGTTTTGAGGTTTCTGGCTACTTTCTAAGCTTCTGTGTTTGCCTTAGTCTTCTCTCCACTTGAATAGTTTCGCCGCAGCCACGAACACAACAAGCGCAATTACCAGCGTGACAGCTATGTCTATCAGAGCTGCTCCAATATTCCCGTAAACCATAACATTGTTCAATCCCTCAACTATGTAGAACAACGGCAACACGTGGGCAACACTCTGCAGGTACTGCGGCATGATGCTAAGAGGGAAAAAAGTTCCGGACAAGAACATCATCGGGAACGTAATAATGTTGCCGATCACGCTTGCGGTTTCCACGCTTTTTGAAATCGTTCCGACCAGCATTCCAAGGGAGCAGAACATCATAGGTCCCAGAATAAAGAATGGTATAAGCCAGACAGTTAGGGCAATTGTAGCTCCAAACACGAAAACTCCCACGGCCACCATGAGCAAGAATGAAACAACTGACAAGACAATGTAAAATAATATCTTGGATGCAAGCCACTCGAACTTTGTGATCGGGGTCAAAGATAGCTGTTTGAAAAGTTTGTTCTTCTTGTATTCCGCAGAAATGTTAACCATTGCGAACATTGGGCTTACAAGTATGGAAAATCCGATCAAGCCTGGAATCATGAAGTCAACATACTTTGGCGTTTCATATCCGACTGTTGCAGTTTCAATCCCAATGATATGTGAACCGCCATAGCGTTGTAGGTTGAAGGCGTTTGCTACTCCGTTTAGGGTTCCCAGAATAATGCCGTTTGTACTCTGCGTGGGGTTGCCATAAACCGTTACGTTGATGGGTTGTTGCGTTGCGTAGTTGAGCGAGAAGTTGGTTGGAATAATGATTCCGTCGGAGGTTGAGTGGTCTAACAAGAACTGTGTGAAGTTTTCTGAAGTTACTACTGACTGAACGTTGAGTATAGACGTGCTATTGAGTGCTTGAGTGAAATTCCCTGAAAGAGCCGAACTGTCTTTATCCTGTAAATACACGGTTACTTCTCCCGTGTTGTTCCCTGAAAAAATGGCGCCGAAAATGAGTATGAGGATCACTGGGAATATTAGTCCGAAGAAGAGCCCTGCTACGTTTCTTAAGTATCCGCGTCCAAACAGACGAAAGTCGGAAATGATTCTTTTTCCACTTGCCATTTTCATTTCCCCCTTTCTTCCCCTGAATTATCGTCTTTTTCTTCGGTCTTAATCTCGCCGTGCTCATCGATGGTTCCGCTCACCAAGTGCACGAACACATCCTCGAGACTGTCGCGTCGGGTCCGAATTTCGCCCCAATCCAGCCCTGATTGTTCCGCCGCAGCCAATGCCGCCAACGCATCTATTTTTTGCGTAAGCGCTACACTGATCAAGCCTTTGCCGTCGTAGTCTACTTTTAACTCCGTGTTGGCTTTGATGTAGTTGGCGAGTTCTTCGCTTCCATGAATCTCAAGTCGTTCGGCTGAACCGTGCTTCTGAATGATTTCGTCCGCGGTGCCTATCGCCACTATCTGCCCATGATTCATAATGGCAACCCTGTCAGAGAGTACCTCCGCCTCTTCGAGGTAATGGGTTGTCAAGATTATCGTTTTTCCTTTTGCTTTTAGCCCGCGGATTACGTCCCAGATTGCCCTTCTAGCGCTAGGGTCGAGTCCCGTTGTCGGCTCATCCAGAAAAAGAAGGTCGGGCGAATTCACGAGTGAAAGTGCCAGTCCCATCTTCTGTTTCTGCCCTCCTGAAAGGTTCTTGAAAAGGTTCTTTGCTGAATCGTCCAGTATGACTTCTTTCAGGATTTCGTCTGCGTCTGCTTTTACGTCAAAAAGTTCAGCATAGTACTTTATTGCTTCTTTTGGGCTTGCTTCTTCAAAGAAAGTGAAACCTTGCGCCATTACCCCGATTCTTTTGTGGAGCTCATAGCCCTTCCCCCAAGGATCGAGGCCTAAAACTCTTACGTCGCCCCCTTCTCTTTTTCGCAAGCCTTCCAGAATCTCGATTGTTGTGGTTTTGCCTGCGCCGTTCGGACCTAGAAGACCGAAAACTTCGCCTGGGTTAACTGTGAATGAGATTCCGTCGACTGCTTTTATGTTTCCGTAGTATTTCTTGAGTGAGCTTACTTCTACAGGGTTCATTTGCGTTACACTTCGTTTGTTATTTTACCTTCGTTTTCGCTTCGGGAGAAGCTAATGCTAGTTAACTGCCGTTCTGGCACGTTATTTCAGTACCGAGAAATATAACTTTCCGTCATAGCAGAGCACAAGCACCATGTTTCGCTTAAACCATAAATCACTGAGACGGTTCTACCCTTCTCAGGATTTTTCTCGTTGAGGCGCCATTAACCTCTTTTTCGATGAATTCAACTATGTCTTCGGGCGAAGTGTATCTTGGGCCTTTTTCGTGGAAGACTTGGACTTCAATCGAATTGCTCTCATTGAAAACGAAGCGAACCATGTAGTAATCAAACCTCAAGGGCGATTTCTTTTTGGCATCTCCCTTGTAATATTTGATTGCGACGAAGAAGTCCATGATCTGAAAGGCTTGTTTCTTAAGCACGTTCATTACTGTTTTTGTTTCTTCATCGTTGATGTAGTTGAAACTTGCATTTTCAGCTATTCCGACCTCAAAGATCATTGTGCAGTCGTGCATGGCTGGGTGACCGATTTCCTCAAAACGGAACGACTTAAGATTAGCCTCATGGAATGTTTGTACGAGTTTTTGCTGGATTTTCTGGTCTGGAAGGGTTGATGTGAAACTCGCTCTTATGTGGATGTTTTCAGGAAAGTTTTCGTATGTCCCCAGCATTTGGCTGTGCCTGTCAGGTCTTTTTCATTCTTCTAACTTTCTCCAAACTATCCAAGAGTTCGGAGAGTGCCTTGCTCAGCTTGCCAATTTCATCGACGTTTTCTGTGCGCTCAATCTTGGCTTGGATATCCTGCACTTTCGCCAGCAACGTCGTCTCTAATGTCGTCATCGCCTTGTTGCTCGTCGTTTTCGGGGGTTCTTCTCCTTCTTTCACGATGATGACTTTCTTCTCGTCTTTCCCGCACCACAAGCTGCCGTCTTTCAGCCTGAAGAGCGGTGAACCGCAAGCGGGACACGATAAATCGGTTAAAGTAGCCCCTTGGCGAAGGAGGTCTGCCATTCGTTTGATGTGTGTGTCATCAGCTTTCTTCATTTCTGGGAACCTCACGGTAAATACGTCTCAAAGCTTATATAAGTTGACGACTGCGATGTTGGATTAGGGTGGCTACTTATGGTGCGCAAGAAAAAAGCAGAAGAGTATGAAGAGCGAATCAAGCAGGCATTAGGCGTTTTGGGCGAGGTCTCGGAAGACAGCACAACGCCGAGAAACATTAGACGTGCAGCGAAGGACGCCATGAACACCATGCAAACCAAAGAATACACCGCCGCAGTCAGAGCCTCGAACGCCGTGTCGCTGTTGGATGAGATATTGCAGGATCCGAATATGCCGCCTTACACGCGGGTTAAGCTCTGGAACGTAATGAGCCTCATAGAAGCCATAAAAGACTAATCTTGGCTCTTGGCTTAAACGATTTTAACGGGTTTTTGCTCCTCTTGCGGCAAGGTTTTTTGTTTCCTTGTAAGATCGGGCGCAGTGTGTACAGCAGAACATTATCTCCTGTCCGTCAATAGTCTCCTGATGTCCTCCTTCGTAGACTTTGCAGCCACAGTGCGCACATACTTGAAGGCTGGGCTCGATGGCAATTGAGACTAGGTCGGCGAAGCGTTTGAAAAGTACTGTCGTCAGCTCCCTGCCCTTCTTGGTTAGCTCGAAAACTTTCTTCTGTTTCTCTCCCACGGGCTTCAGCGTGTGTTTGACTAAGTCTTTTTGCTTCAAGTTGCTGAAGGAACGGGTAGACTAGGCTTGGGCTCACTTCTTTTTTGACTCGTTTCTTGAAGCGGCTTAGAATCTGGTAGCCGTGGGCTGGTCCCTCGTAAAGTATGGTGAGTATGTAGAAACGTGAGAAGTCTGAGATTAAGTCGTCAATATTCTCAGTTTCCATTTTTGCTTCTACTGCCATTTTTGCCGTTTGTTCCTTGATCTACGATGAGTAGCGAGGAAATTTAAATGTTCTTGAGATATATCTTAAAACGATACTTGAATGACTGGCTAACCACATTTGTCCTTAACCTTATTTAGAAACCAAACCACACTATCATACTCAGAGAAGACAAGAACGGTGAAAAACTGATGAAAGTATTCAACTACCAAACAGTCGACGCCGAAGGGGTCGAAGGCGGAGCATCCAAAGTAAAGATACGATGGCTCATCACCAAAGACTATGGGCGCCAAAAACTTCGCCATGCGACTCTTCGAGTATGGAACCCGGCGGCTATAGCCCCCTGCATACTCACGCATGGGAACATGAGGTCTTCATTCTCGAAGGGGAGGGTGTCGTCTTTGACGGAGAGAAGGCGACGCCGTTCAAGGCAGACGACGTTGTATTCATTCTTTCGGAGGAGCGGCACCAATTCAAGAACACGGGCAGCAAAGCAGTTGAAGTTCCTCTGCCTCATTCCAAATGAGAAATGACCTTTCTCTGCTTCTGCAGACTGCTTCCTCTAGCTAAAAATATAAGCAAGTTGCTCTATCTGAGTTTGGGTTCTAAGGGGGAAACACCCGTTTGAAATACGACGTAATCATCGTTGGTGCGGGTCCGGCTGGGATTTTTTCAGCATTGGAGCTAACCGAAAAGAACAACCTCAACATCCTCATTCTCGACAGAGGACCAGACATCGACCAGCGCAAATGCCCTTCTAGCCGAGGGTTTGAATGCAAAAACTGCGAACCGTGTTCGGTTCTATCAGGCTGGGGCGGCGCAGGAGCTTACAGCGATGGCAAACTTACATTGTCAACCGAAGTGGGTGGATGGCTGAACCAATACGTTTCCAACAAAGAACTCGACGCTCTCGTGAAATACGTTGACAAGGTTTACTTGAAGTACGGGGCGAGCGAACAAGTCTACGGCTGCGACACCGAAAAAGTGGACGAAATCGACCGCCAAGCTTCTCTCGCGGGACTAAAGCTCATCAGGCAAGAAGTTCGCCACATGGGCACGGAGAAATGCGCCGATACACTCCGCATGATGCGAAAAGAACTGAACAGCAAAATAACGTTCCAACCCCGAACCGAAGTCAAAGGACTCATCGCCGAAAACCACACGATTAAGGGTGTGGAAACCGCTGACGGCGAAAAACTCACAGGCAAATACGTGATTATTGCGCCAGGCAGAAGCGGCGCCGAATGGCTCCAGACCGAAGCGCAGGTCAGAGGGTTAAAGACGGTGAATAATCCAGTTGATGTGGGCGTAAGAGTCGAAGTCTTAGCCTCGGTCATGGAGAAATTGACTACAGCGCTTTATGAGCCGAAACTTGTTTATTATTCCCGACTTTTCGACGACATGGTCAGAACCTTCTGCGTTTCCCCATACGGCGAGGTCACCACAGAATCCTACGATGGCGTCCTTACGGTTAACGGTCAGAGCTACGCCGAAAGGAAGACAGATAACACGAACTTCGCCATACTCGTGAGCACTTCGTTCACTGAACCCTTCAAAGAGCCCATCGCTTACGGCAAGTACGTTGCGAGGCTTTCGAATTTGCTTAGCGGAGGGGTCATGGTGCAGCGACTAGGCGATTTGGTTTCTGGGCGACGTTCGACTCCCGAGCGGCTTGCCCGAAGCGTCGTGGTGCCAACGTTGAAGAACGCGACGCCAGGCGACTTAAGCTTCGTCCTACCCTACCGATACCTGTCGGATATCAGGGAGATGCTGCAAGCACTAGATGTCATCGCTCCTGGGGTTCACTCGAGAGACACGTTACTATATGGGATAGAAGTAAAGTTCTACTCTTCGCATCTACAGTTGAACAACAACCTGGAAACCAAAATCCAGAACATGTTCACCATAGGGGACGGCGCAGGAGTCACCCGAGGCTTGATTCAGGCTTCAGCTTCAGGCGTTATCGTAGCCCGAGAGATAATGAAGCGGGAAAAACTGAAGGCGTAAAAGATTGGCAGTAGCCCAAGAAATTAGGTGCTCCCATTGCGGTGCGCCCGTTGAATTTCAGCCTGGCCAACTGACTGCAACCTGCAAGTACTGCGGGTTCACAACGGTGGTTGAAACGGCGCAAGCGTTCACTTTTGAGCACTCTCTCCTGTTAAACACGTTTGACCAAACACAGATAGACAAACCAATCAAAGATTGGATGCAGTCAGGTTTCATGAAACCAAGCGACCTTGCACGGAAAGCGAAGATAACTGAGAAGCAACTGGTTTATCTTCCGTTCTGGGTTGTGTCCATCCAAGCGAAGAGCAACTATAAAGGAATCTTTGAGCGCATCGCTCCCGCCATCGTGAAAGAAGGAACCATAGAAAAAGAGTACAACTGGCTTGTTCTAGCCAGGGAGGTAGCCGACTTTCCGACTCGCGAGTACGATGTGCCTTTAGAAGGTAAGATTCCTTTTGATTTTAGGCGAATCGAAGGCTTCGCAAAGGTTTTGAACAACGAGATCGAACGGGATGAGGCTTTGGAGCTTGCTAGGCAACAGATTGAAACGCATCATCGCTTTCTCTTGCAGCAAGACGTGGACAAAGTGGTGGAGCTCAGCACCGAGTTTACTGTGAAGCAGATTGTTTACTTGCACGCGCCCGTTTGGTTCATAAAGTACGACTACAAGGGCGGAGCTTATCAGCTGATTATTGACGGAGTAAGTGGCATGGCGCTCAAGGGCGATATTCCTTCTTCTAAGTTCGGTTTGCTCTAATAAAACTTTAAAAGAAGCCTTTATTCTATACACGAATGCAAAATAGGCGGGGAGAAATATGGGTGAGAAAAAAGACGTTTACTCAAAAGCGAAAGGGGAAATGCGTCTTTCCGAACGCATCCTAGCCGCTATCCCAGGCTTCCACGGCTACAAAGAAAAAGAGCTACGCCGCGAATCGGACAAACTCCTTCGGAATCATCTTTACCTGAAGCTTATTGGAATGAAGAACGACCTGAGAACAGTGTCTCAGAAGCTTGCTGACCGCCGCTGGCTCGACGTCTTGCAGGATATTGACCGTCTTGTCGCCAAAGTCGAACGGGTGAGCCAGAAAGTCAACCACGCATCATACGGGTACACAGGCTTCTTCGATGTAGTCAAAGTCAAAGAAGAAAACCTCGACAGAATGATCGAGTTCGACAACAACCTCATAGAAGAAGCTGAGGGTTTAATGGCTGATGTCGACGCGTTTAGGGCTGAAGTCACCAAAGGCGAGGCTAAGAACGCCAAAGAACGCATTCAAAGCATCGTTGACAAACTTGACAGTTTCGAGGAAACACTCGATAAAAGGCAAGAGGTAATATTAGGAGCGATTTGAGAATGGCACAAGTTATAGAATGGAAAGGCGCAGGTCCCGAGGACATCGTTTGGAGATACCCGAACGAGGAGATCACCTGGGGCTCCCAATTAATCGTTCATGAATACGAAATGGCAGTTTTCTTCAGAGACGGCAAAGCCTACGATGTCTTCGGTCCTGGAAGACACACGCTAACAACGCTCAACCTGCCGTTAATCACCGGCTTGCTAACACGCATCGCAGGTTACGGCGAGAAACCATTCAAATCAACCGTCATCTTCATCTCCACGAAAGTTTTCGCTGGAAAATTCGGAACAAGCGCCCAAACAACAGAATTAGCGCCGCTGAAAGTTTTCGGTGGTTTCTGGTTCAAGATCGAGAACGCCCAGTTGTTCGTGAACGAAGTCGTCGGCGGACAGAATGCTTACACCAGCGCAGACGTGAACGGCTTCCTGCGAGGATTCTTGAACGAGAAGATAATCGACGAGCTTTCACACTACGACTTGATCACCGTCTTCACCAGACTCGACGAAACATCCATGATCGTGAAGAACTCTCTCATGGACTACTTCAAACGATTAGGCATCGAACTGTCAGACTTACGCTTCGAAGGTATAGATACCACACCCGAATACCGCGAACGACTGTTCTGGCTTAGGACAGGAAAAACCGCTCCTGAAGAAGTGCTACGAATGGAAACCCTCAAAAGCGCTGCTGAGTCGCTCGGAAAATCAGGTGGCGGTGGCGCAGCCTTAGGGACAGGTATGGTGCTCATACCGCAGATAATGACGCCGTCGGGAGCACAAGCAGCGCCAGCGGCAGCATTAGTAATCTGTCCCAACTGCGGTTCAAGAGTGCCAGCAACCTCAAAATTCTGCCCTGAATGTGGAAAAACACTTACACCGCCAGCAGCTGGAGCAATGACCTGTCCTAACTGCGGCAAGTCGATTCCTGCAGGCTCAAAGTTCTGTCCCGAATGTGGCCACAAACTATCTTGAGACGCTGAGTCACGATGACTGAAAGCAGTCGAGACCTCATTTCCGTAGGCGCTTTTCTAATCATCATCGTAGTTGCCATAGTCCTACTTGCTGCGGGACTAATTGACTGGACTCTAATAGTTCCAGTAGTTCTGGTGCTTTCTGGTTGTTTATTGCTGGGTCTCGGAGCCTTGAAACCATCGACAACGCAAAAGTACGCCCCAAGCGGCTTCTACATGTTAGCTTCAGGGTTACTGTTGATTGCATTAGGCGGTGCATGGTACCTGTTCAGGTTTAACTTCTTGTATTCGCTGGCCTTGGTTTTGCTCGTACTGGGCGCTATAGCCATTGCAGCGGGCACACGACGAAAATAGGCAGTCGGTTTTATCTCTAAACGTTTTTCTATTCCATCACATAGTTCAGTGTGACAGAGGCTAGACTCATTGGGTGAAGAGACTATCGGTCATGGTACATGGTACGATATGATGGCTCAGAAAGTCGTCGAAAGAGAACAAAACCTGAGCCGAAGCCTAAACTTAGTGCGAACTGAAATGGGTCTGGGCGCCTCAGGTTTCCCACACATTGGAAGTTTAGGCGACGCTGCAAGATCGAACGCCGTATCCTTAGCCCTGAAAGAGATGAGCTTCAAATCAGAACTTATCGCGTTCTGTGACGATAAAGATGGCTTACGGAAAGTTCCCGCGGGACTGCCGAAGGAGTTGGAGAAGTACTTGGGTTTCCCCGTGTCGACCATTCCCGATCCGTTCGGTTGCCACAAAAGCTACGGTAACCACATGAGTTCGCTTCTGCTTGAGGCATTGGATACTTGCGGTATCCAGTACAATTACATGTCTGCGACAGAAGTCTATGACAAAGGGCTTTTGCGTGAAGAAATAAGAACAATTCTCGTTAATGCCAAGAAAGTTGGCGAAATCGTCAAACAAGAAGTCGGTCAAGAACGTTACACCGAGGTCTTGCCTTTCTTTCCAGTCTGCGAAAACTGCGGACGAGTATACACCACGAAAGCCGTGGCGTTCGACCCGAAAACCGACAAGGTCCAGTACGTTTGCGAGGGCTTAGAAATCAAGGGCAGACGAATCGAGGGCTGCGGTCACAAGGGAGAAGCCAGCATAAACGGCGGTGGCAAGCTAAGCTGGAAGGGCGAGTTCGCCGCAAGATGGAAGGCCTTCGACGTGCGTTTCGAGGCTTATGGAAAAGACATTGCTGACTCTGTGCGCATAAACGATCGCATCTGCCGCGAAATCCTCTGCTTCGAGCCTCCGTCACACGCACGGTACGAGATGTTTCTCGACAAGGGCGGTCGAAAAATCTCCAAGTCCGCAGGCAACGTGTTCACTCCTCAAGTCTGGTTCCGCTATGGCTCTCCGCAATCGTTGCTGTTGCTGATGCTGAAGCGTTTCGTGGGAACCCGCACGCTGGACGTTTCTGACATTCCCTCGTACATGAACGAACTCGACTACTTGGAGGACGTCTATTTCGGGAAGAAACCCGCCAAAGACGAAAGAGAACTAGCCAAACTCCGCGGCTTGTACGAGCACTGCTGGGTAATGAAACCCCCAAAAAAGCCAAGCATCCACGCGCCTTACAACCTGCTGACTTTCCTGACGAAGATGGCACCGAAGGAAAACGCGGAAGAGTTCATCGAGGAAAAACTTCGAAGCTACGGATATCTTCAGAAAGACCAGCACGTCGAAGAAGACCTCAGGAAACGGTCTGGAGTACGCGTTTAACTGGAACCAAGACTTCGGAGAAATAAAAGAGACACCTGTATGCCTCACAACCGAAGAAGAAAACGCAATCTCAACTCTGCTTAAACTGCTGGAATCTGCAGATGACCCCGAAAAGATACAAAATGCTATTTTCAACTCAGCCAAAAACAACGGGCTTAAGCCAGGCGCGTTCTTCAGGGTTCTCTACACGATTCTGATGGGTGCACCGCAAGGTCCGAAACTTGGACCATATGTGCTTGCCATGGGAAAACAAAACGTGGTGGCCGCACTGCAAAGAGCATTAGGCAACACGTGATCTGCCGCGATCAGATTGAAAAGTTTCCTTTTTTCGTGGTCGGAAATTGGAAGAGTTGAACAGATATAGTTCAACGGGGGTCGATTGACTCAGATTTGCGCCGTTTGTGATACGGATCTATCAACTTCTCTTTTCTCACTCGTAGACCATCGGTGTTGCTTTGAGGTCGGAGTGTTTAAACATGAATCAACATTCTTTCAATTGCTTTTCGCCTTTAACCTTACTTGGCAAAGACTTATTAGAACACACAGCACAAACTTGGGCTTTAAGAAGTCTATTTCTAGACTTCATAAACTAAAGGAGAAAAAGAAAGATGCAAATATCGAGAAAAATCGAAAAAACAACTGCAATTGCCATTGTTCTTTTGATGGCTTCTGTTACTATGATGGCATTTCCATCTCAGGCTCAGGTAGCTTCAACTGGTGGAGCACCTCCGGGCACAACGGGAGGTTCAATCCCGCTGCCTTCAGGTGTTACTGCTGACTACAATGTTGTCAGCCACGCATATCTTAGCGCTAGACCTAGCCCAATCGGTGTTGGCCAAAGCATACTAATCAACGTTTGGATCACTCCGGGAACACACGTAGCCAACTTCTTAACGGGATTCAAAGTGACGATCACGCTGCCAGACGGAACCACTGAAACGGTTACTTTGAATTCTTACAACGGGGACGCTACATCATGGTTTGAGTATGTACCCACACAAGTTGGCGTATACAAGTTTAAATTTGACTTCCCTGGAGGCTATTTCCCAGCTGGACGCTACTACACGAATCCTGGAGCTTTTTCAGGCTCTGGCACCTACACCAACATGACTTCGTCAAGGTACTACCAACCCGCCACAACGCCATTCACCACCGAAATCACCGTGCAATCTGAAATGGTGGCATCTTGGCCTCCATCACCACTTCCAACAGACTACTGGACAAGACCCGTGCATTTTGAAAACAGAGAGTGGTATGTAATGCTTGGGAACTATCCATGGAGCGGCAGTGGCGAAGGTTACCCCGACTGGCCTGAAGGCACTAACTACTTCCAAGGAGCAACCAAGTACAATGCATGGGTACAAGCTTCAACCACTTCTCACGTATTATGGAAACGACAGGATTCTATAGCGGGAATGATTGGACCCGAAGCAGGCACCGATGCTCTCACGAGTTCAGGCGACACTCCAACCATGATCTACGCAGGAAGATGCTACGACACAAGGACAGTGCCGATTAACGGCGTTCCGACGAGCTGTGCGATATGCTACGATCTCCGTACGGGAGAACTGTATTATGCAATTCCAACTTCGGAAGGTGGCACAACTCCAACCTCCATTAACTACATTTGGGGTGGCGGCTTAGGCGGAACAGGTGGAGAAGTTCCAGGTGGTACCGAACAAGTCGGCACTTCAGTGGAGCTCATGGTGGTAGGCACAAGATTGCTGAAGATTAACCCGATAACCGGAGCTATTACAACCAACGTTACGGGCTGGTCAGGCACCAAAATCGGCGAATTCGTCATAACCATACAGACAAACAACACCGCAACGGGTACCCGATGGATTAACTGGACCACAAGGGGCACTTCCAACAACTTCACTTCAAGAGTAGTGGAAAACAAGACTTATGCATCCAATTCCTTAGGCTCAAACATAGACTGGCAAGCTGGCGTATGGGGTTCTCTGCAGACTCTATCATACCAAGGAGCTCCTTACGGAGTCCGAGTGTTAGGCTACTCTATAGCAACTGGACAGTTGATATGCAACTTCACGGACAGCCATTGCCCGTACACCACATCGCAGACCGTTGTTGACCACGGAAAAATCGCCTGCCTTATGCTCGACGGCTATGTGGTTGCCTACGACTTATTGCAAGGGAAACTTGCATGGGTAAGTGAGCAAACCTACGATACCGGCGGGTATCCTTGGGGAATCTGGGGAGCCTACAGTTCAGCATCATACGGTGGCAACGCAATCCTATGCGAATATGACGGTGTCTACGCCTTCAACTGGGATAACGGTAAAATATCTTGGGTATACAAAGACCCAAGTGTTCCGTTCGAAACGCCATACACAACCGACAACGGTACGGGCGTGAACCCATTCAACACAGGAGTCAGCATAGCCGACGGAATGATCTACACCTACAATACCGAGCACACACAAAGTAAGCCAATCACAAGAGGCTGGAAATTCCACTGCATTAACGCAACCACAGGCGAAGGCATATGGAACATCACCACACCCATGAGCCCAGGCCCGATGGCAGACGGCTACACAACAGCCGCCGCCCAAGACGGGTACATGTACGTCTTCGGAATCGGCAAAAGCGCGACAACAGTCACAGCGCCTGACGTAGTAATGCCATTAGGAAACGGCATCGTCATAAAAGGCACAGTCTTAGACATTTCCCCCGCACAACCAAATACACCCTGCGTCTCAAAGGAATCAATGACTACACAGATGGAATACTTGCACATGCAGGCACCAATCGACGGAATATTCCACAACCTGGCGATAACCGGTGTTCCTGTGACGTTGACTGCTATGGGTTCAGATGGCTCAGTAATTGACATCGGCACTGTCACAACAAACGGATACTATGGTACCTTCAGCAAAGAATGGACACCACCAAACCAAGACACATACACAATAATTGCCTCCTTCCCAGGCAGCGAAGCCTACGGCAGCTCGTCCGCAGCAACATCAGTATCAGTAGGTCCAGCACCTGCACCAATTGCATTCCCAGAGCAAATAGCACCGACAGACTACACAATGACCATTGTTGAAACCGGAATCGGAATAGTAATCGCCATAGTCATTGCAGTCGCAATAGCAGTATTGTTACTCAGAAAACGGTAGTTGACCCGACCGCAGCTAAAACTCAACTTCCCTTTTTTTGTTGTTTTTCGATGTCGAGTGGAAATTTGCATGACAGGAGTAGTGCTGAAGAAATCAGAATGCACTACCACTTCTTCAAAATAGTTTTCCTTTAAGGTATGTTTGAACTATGTCCTACTCGAGTTTAAACTCGGGATGTTTGTTCTTTAGACAACAACTTACTGAAAGAAGAAAAAACAGGTGTTTTTAAGAAATGCGAGATTTTTTCTTCTTCTAAGCTTCAAGAAGTAGTCGGACGTGAAATCACGCGGACAACTACTTCTAACTAAGTTTCATGTTTCATGCCGCAGGGCATGGCTCGTCGTTTCGGGAAAATAAGCTTACCCCCTCAACAAGTTGTAGTGTGCCGCAAAAAAACAACACACAACTGCTCTTATCAACGCAATACTTGTAACAAGAATTTAGGACCGTGGGAAAGCATCGAAACGCATGATGAGTGCCCCAATGAAAAAAAAGATTTCTTTTTTTTGCTGCGCTCCTGCATCCTTTAACAAAGACAATTAAATGGAACCAAAAGATGCATGTACGGGTAATGCTTGAATTTTGGTTTTATCCATGCTAAGTGTTTGCTTTGACGAAATAGCTGTAGTTTCAGATGTGTTTGTGCTTTCTTGCGTCGCTGGCTGTTTCTCCATGACATTTGTTCCAAAGTCTTTATTATTTTGGTGTTGTATTCTGCGTATGCGGGGCTCGTCGTCTAGTACAATGGTTAACTCCAGTTTCACTGGGTATTTTCCATGCTGACGGATTATGACACCGGCCTGCGGAGCCGGAGGTCCTGGGTTCAAATCCCAGCGGGCCCGCCATGCTTCCTCTATTTGCAGATTTTTCTGTGATGGAGTAGGCTTATATTTTCAGCAAGTCATTGAGTATTTCATGCCTCTGAATAAATCTGGGGGTCTGGCGATTCTTGGCATTGTTCTAGTAACAGTGGCAATTTCTGCATTGGTTTTGCCGCACACCCTGCCGGAAATATCAGAGGGCGAGGTTACTCATGTTCTTACCCGCATTTTTGGGCTGTTTGGGTTCTTGTTCTTGAGCGTTGCGACAATCATTGCTCCCTTCTTGATAGAGGTTGCCAAAGCCTTCGGTCGTCCTTTCTTGCGGGTGCATCATGTTTTGTCTGCGGTTGGAATAGCCTTGATTACCTTACATCCTGTCTTAAATGCTATTGATAGGCTGAGCCTTTCAGTGTTCATACCAGTTTTTGATTCTTGGCTTGGCTTCTGGACGTTCGCAGGAAGACCCGCGTTCATAATATTCTACGTTGCTGTGGTTGCTGCCTTGTTAAGGTCGAGGGCTCCACGGTACTGGCGCCCGTTTCACGCGTTAATGTACATTGTATTGCTTTTCGGGATTGTTCATGCCAATCTATATGGTGAAGATCTCCAAAATGTCGGAGTAATGCTCATCCTCGACTCGCTCTTTGTTGCGTCAATAGCAAGTTTCGCATACAAACGATACAGAAACTATCAAACAAGAAAGAAATACGAAAAACTCCGGCAACAGAAAGCAGCCAATTGACTTCCGTGTCTAATTCTGCCAGGTCTAAATATCGGAATTAGGCAGTAGTGCCTTGTCTCCTGAGAAGGAAAATATTCGGAAAAGAGTTTTGAAAAGCTTATTCTCTGCTTGACAAGACGACGATATAGTCTGCTGTGTCAGCGCACATGTCGGCGGCATGCTCTATGAACTCGATCAGATCATCAAAGATGACCATGGCTCCGCAGTTGAGTTTTTCGCCGTATTTCACGAACAAGCTTTTCGCCCTCAAGTATTCTTGGTCAAGGTCGTGTTCGATATCTTCCACCTTCCTTGCCTCGGCTATTGCTTCCGTTGGGTTGTTAGTGATCTTCTCAATCGCGCCTCGAAGCGCCGAAGCAGTTTCCACGAGCTTCCCAGTCATGAACACGGTTTTTTGGCATAATTCCTCAGGGATTTTCACGTCCCCAAGCATCCGCAAACATCTAGCAGCATCCTTCGTGTGATCCGCCAAAGTGTCCAACCTCTTGACAAGATGAAGAAGGTCTTCACGATAATCAGCCACCAAAGCCGCACCCTTCGAAAGCTCCGTGAAAACGTTTGTACGCAGCTTATCCACCTCTTCCTCCGCCAAAAACAAGTTCTCAATATGTTTGTCGGATTCTTTCAAATCACCCTCGGCAAAACTCTGCATAGCTTTATGCAGCAGAGTTACCGTATCGAAAGCTTTCGTTATCTGCTCATGTGCTAACTCCAACCCTTTCGTCCTTCGGCGTTTCTCAAACCATATGTAGCTTCTTCTTTCCACGAGCCGCATCTCCATTTATCCTATTTGATGCGTCCACATATAACCCTTATCTTAATTCAACTGAAGACCCTTTTACGGCAAACAACAATCTATCGCTAGAAACCAATCTATGACATCAAAGTCGACGATTCTGGCTTCTATCCTCTTGCTTACTTTTGTCTTCTTCATCATGTGAACATCAAACCTACACTTCTATATGCGCGTGAAAAACCACGGTTCGTTGAATCCAGCTTCTCGCGTCCTTGTTTTCTTAATCTGTTTTCTCCTCATTTCCCTTCTCCCACTATGCGGAGTATAAATTCGAATTTATTTAGAATCTCCAAATATTCTATAGCCTAACCTTTAGTCTATATAGTCAATTATCCAGAACCACTTTCGCCAACGATACCTTATCATCCAAACTTCGCATGATAGTATTCGTAACCTTCACTTCGAGTCCAAGCTCCTCAATCCTGCCTTTCTCCGACTCGTCAGCCACATCAATCACAAACACGTCAAGAAAATCCGCATAAAGCTTTGCAACCGAATAAGCGGAAACTTCCATACCCAACCCCTTAAGCAGCTTATCTGCAGGACCCTTCAAGGGTGCACCAGCAACAATCGGGCTCACGGCAACCTTCATAGCTTTGGTCTGCCGCAACGCTTCTCTGACACCATTAACCGCGAGAATCGTTCCTATGCTCACGATAGGATTACTGGGACAAACAACGATCAACTCAGAATCCATCAGCGTCTCAATCACGCCATCAGCTGGCTTTGCATGATCAGCGCCCAGAAACTCGACACCACGAACCTCGTCTGTCGCACCTCTCTTCACCAAGTATTCTTGAAAATGAACGGAACCTTGAGCAGTAACAATTCGTGTCTCGAAAAAGTCGTTCGTCATGGGTAAAACCGCCACATTTAGCCCTAACGCTTGGCTAATCTCTGCAGTGGCTTCAGATAGCCTCTTTCCCTTCTTCAACATAGCAGTTCTGAAAATGTGCGTTGCTAAATCCCTGTCGCCGAGCGTAAACCACGTCTCTTGTCCCAGGTTCTTGAGACTTTGAAGACAATGAAACGTGTCGCCCTTGATTCCCCAACCTTTCTCCTCATCCACAATTCCGGCCAGGGTGTACATGACTATGTCGATGTCTGGCGACACGTGTAAACCCTGGAGCTCGATGTCGTCGCCAGTGTTCACGATTACGGTCAAGTCTTCTTGTTTGACGAGTTTCGCCAATCCTATTAACAACTTTGCTGCGCCAACTCCACCTGCCAAAGCCGTTATCAAAATTTCACACACCGACGAAACAACTATCTTGTGTACTCTTCAAGAAGCTTTTGTTTCAGCACGCTTTGGTTAGTGTTGATGGTTCTCTTTCTCGGAAACCCAATACTCGGATTCGATGCCTTCTGCATTAATGACTTTTTCCTTCTTGAAAACAGGTGCTTCATTCTTGTACCGTTCCACGGCTTCCCGCAGGACAGAGAACACTTCATCCCGGTGTGAGCCAGATACGGAAACGTAAACCACATCTTCACCCACTTTGAACTCGCCTAGCAGATGATGAACCTGAACGTCCACTATTCCTGGTTTTCCTGACAGGTCTTTCGAGATTGCCGACAGAATTTCGTTGGCTTTTTCCTCGTACGCTTCCATCGTGAGGCTCACGACTTCTTTCCCTTCGAGGTTTTCGCCGCGAACAACGCCGATGAATATGGCTATTGCTCCTGCCTCATTGAACTTGCTGTTCTTCTTGGCGTTGTCCATTAAATCTGTCAGGTCGAATGTTCCTTTTTGGTGAACTCCTGCGGATACAGTCACTCAAACAGCACCTTCCCTAGGATTTTGATTTAGTTGGTTCGGGCTAACAAACGTTTCCGTTAGCACTAAATGGGTGAATCAAGAAGTTTTGAAGAGTATTGTGTTATGCTTGTGGTGCTTCTTCAAGCTTTTCTTGTGGCTTAGCTGGTGAAGATACAAGTTTTGATTTTCTGATGCCAATGTGTCTTAATGGTACAACTTTCTTGGCTTCGTTATAGATGTCTGAGGCGATTTTGCCCAGCACCATTTCTTGAACGAATTGGTCCATGCTTAGTGCGGCTGCTTTTTCTTTCACGATTCTGCTCATGAGGGTGCGGATAATTTTCTCCTGAGAAGTCTTAATTCGCGACAGAGTTAAGGCTGAAACGGCTATTCTAAGTTTGTATCCGTCTTTGGTAGTTAGGTTGAATAGTCCGTCCACTTTTGTGGTTCTTCGTCTGACGAGGCTGCGTAGGAAATCGCGTGAGTATTCATGTCCTTTAAACTGGGTTTTGGCGGTTTTGCCGTCCATTTCTTCTACTTGGAAGTACAGTTTCATGTACATGTGGGAGAAGTCGCCTGTAATGTCGTAGAGTGTGGCTTCGACAACTCTACCAATTAGTTTTTTTTCTTCTTCAGCAGGAACAGAGCCGAGTTCGATGTTGCCGAAGAATGATGGTGCAATCATCATGTACCATGATTTTCCTCGCCATTTGTCGCGTATGTGCTTAGCTTTTGTTGACAATGTGTTTCCTTCCGAGCGAGCCTCAAGATTCTCAAGGCTGTATTAAAACGTTTAGCGCTTGAGACTTATTGTTTCATTGTTTCCCATGTATTTTCTAAGGACTTTAGGTATGATAATTGAGCCGTCATCTTTTTGGAAGTTTTCTAAAATGGCTACGATTGTTCTTCCTGTTGCTAAGGCTGTTGAGTTCAGTGTGTGGGCGAAGCCTTTGGTTGGTGCGCCTTCTTTTTCTCGGTAGCGGATGTTTAGACGTCTTGCTTGGTAGTCGGTGCAGTTGCTGCAAGATACTATTTCTCTGTAAGCGTTTTGCGCTGGCATCCAGGCTTCGATGTCGTATTTTTTGGCTGCTACTGTCCCGATGTCGCCTGTGCAAACGTTGACAATGCGATATGGTATGCCGAGTTTTTGGACGAGTTCTTCTGCGTTGCGGACTAGTTCCTCGTGCAGTTGCCAGGACTGTTCGGGTGTGCAGAAGATGAATTGTTCTATCTTGTTGAACTGGTGGGTGCGGAATATGCCGCGTGTGTCTTTGCCGTGTGCTCCTGCTTCTTTGCGGAAGCATGCGCTGATTCCTGCGAGTTTCAGCGGCAACTGTTGTTCGGTTAGGACTTCGTTCTGGAACATGGCAGCCATCGGATGCTCGCTGGTTGCGATTAGGTATAGATCTTCGTTCTCAATTTTGTAGAGTACGTCGGCAAAGTCGCTTAGGGCTGTTACGCCTTCGTATGCGTCTTTGCGCATGAGGTATGGCGGTTCGATCGGTGTGTAACCTTTCGTAACCATTTCTTCCATGGCGAAGCTCATTAGCGCCATGTCTAAGAGGACTGCTTCGCGTTTTAGGTAGTGGAATCTGCTGCCTGCGACTTTTCCTGCTCTTTCGATGTCGATGATGTCGAGGTTTAGCGCAAGGTCGATATGGTTTTTGACTGGGAACGTGAAGGTTGGGATGTTTCCCCATGTTCTTTCTTGGACGTTGTCGTTTTCTCCTTGCCCAACTGGGACAGAATCGTGCAGGATGTTTGGTAGTCGCATGAGGAGGTCGTGTTCTTTCTCTTCCTCTGCTGCAACTTCTTTCTCGGTGTTTGTGATTTCAACATCGATTGTTTTGGCTTTGGCAAGCATGTTGCTTGCGTCTTTTCCTGCTTTTTTGAGTGTTGCGACTTCGGTGGTTACCAGTTTTTTCTGGTGGCGGAGTTCGTTTAGTCTGGTAAGGTTTTCTCTCCATTTCCTGTCCGTTTCCACGAGTCCGTCGAGCATATTGATGTTTTCAGGGTTTGCTCTCTTCATCAGATTACTTCGCACAAACTCTGGGTTCTCTCGGATAAGTTTGATGTCTAACATTCTTTCTCACAAAGTTTGACGTTGTAGTCTTAGTTTTGCAAGGCTATTTAAACTTGCGATGAGCGGTTCAGACTGGCTTCGGCATCTGTTGTGGCGCTAAAACGTGGCCCCCTGCCCCAAAAGTAATGTTATTTTAAAGGTGTATGGCAAATTTGCATTCTTTGGCTCCAGATATGGCTGATTGCAGAATGTCGACTTCTACTGGTTTTTCGAGGACTGCTTCCCAATATTTCTCGACGAAGCCTTTTGAGCAGCTGCAATACGTAATCGACACCGTATCCTCCTTTGGCAGTTCCCTGAATAAGCCACAGTAGCATCTCATTGGTCTACTGAATGCTTGTGGCGTGTAGACTTGGTATAGGATGTTGCCTTCTCTCTCGAGCATTGTTCCCTTCATGGGTTTTTGCTGTTCCGCATCCAAGAATTCGTCGATGCTTCCGAATTTCCTACGTCGTGCTACCGCACGGTCTATGACTTTGTGATTCTTCTTTGCACAACTGTATCCACAGTTTTGCATTATGCGGACTCGGGTTCTTTCATCAACCGCCGCGTCCAGTTTCTGCATCGCATTCTTAACCCATTGCGCAGTTATTTTCTTATCTACTTTTTCTGTGATTTTTTCGCTGCCTTCCATAATTTTCTGAGCTGCGGCTTTTCCAGCAAACTGTTCTATGCAGCCTTCAATTTGTTGAAGCATGCCATGCTTTGCAACCATCTTGATTCTCCCTATTTCCAGAAGCGAGTATGGCGATTAAGGAGATATAAGCTTTGAATTCGACCAAAATTGATTAAGCGCTTATTTTTGGTGGTGGTTTTACGTGTCTTCCTAGCTTTATGCGTAGTGCAATGCGATATAGTTTGCGTAGTGATTTCACCAGTTGCTCCAAGCTTGGCGCGGCGCTGTAGATTAGGGGTATCTGCTCGTACTCGGCAAGTTTGATGGCGTATTCGTCGGGTCGCGTGCGGTGAAAAACGACGACACGCGGTTTCAAACTGCTGACCCGAACAATCATCATGGGCAAGCTGCCAGCGTCAACGTTCGTGAAAACCAGCGCCCGCTCCGTTGTGGCGCCGAAGAGCTGCGCGTACTCTAGCCCCGACAAGGTCTCAACAGCTTTTTTAGCGTCGACAACGGTGTATCCGTTGACTTCTTTCACGTATTTGTCCTGGCACGCCACGATTTCGCCCTGAATCGCCTTACACAAGTACTCCAAGCGGGCAGGAATGGGAAACTCGCGGAGGTCGATTATCGCCATGCTGGGCGAACTCGTCAGCTTCGCAAACTCACGAATAAAACGGCTGCCCTTCTCCTCATCAATCTGCAACAGCGACAACACGAAACCGCCTGATGAACCGTGCACCTGGGCTTTCGCGCCTGCCGCTCTCGTAATCGCTGATGACCGCCTGAACTGCTGAGCTGCATCTTCTCCGCCAACGTTATCTGGCTAACGGCGAATAGTTCGCGCCATTTCCGCATCGTTCCGCCAGGCTTTCCTGAAAGGATAATCTCACCCGCGATTCTTCGGGCTAAAACCTCACGGATGCTGGGCGAAACAGACACGGCTCAAGTTCCCTCGTGCATCCACTTGCGCACGGTGTATAAAACGTTACCGCTTCCCAGATTCGCCCTGCTAAACTATGAAAATCAACACAACACCCGCCACCACCAACACAGCCCCCAACGTGTTGTCACGCGTCAACTTCTCACGGAAAAACAAGAAACCCGCCAACGTCGAGAACAGCGGCGTCGTCGAAGAAATCGGCACCGCCTGCGACACAGCGATGTTCAAGAAACTGTAATTCATCAGCAGCCACCCCAGACCGTTCGCGACAAGCCCGCCGACACAAAGCAAGGCTACAGTCCGCCAGCTCAACTTCAGGAAACCGTGTTTACGGTCCAGCAACGGCGCCAACGCCAACATCAACAAAGCCATCCCCGCAATCCGAACCGTGACAACAGCGTAATTCGCCTCCAACCCGCTCACGACACCAGGCATCGTCACCGCAAAATCCATCAACGTAATACTCACCGACCACACAACAGCCGTCAGCAAGCTTGCCGCCACACCCCACGCCACTGCACTCCCACGAAAGTGAATCGTGCTGTCCCCTCTCTCACGGCTCAACAACCAAATCCCCAAAAGAATCACGACCGTGCCCGCCACCGCAGCAGCCGTCACGGGCTCACCCAACAGCAACGTCGCCCACAACAGGCTGAACAGCGGATACGTCGCCGCCAACGGCACAGCCCGCGCAACACCAACAGATTTCAACCCAACCATGTACAACGTGTCGCCAACGCCCAGCCCGATGATGCCGCTCACGACAACCACCGCGACAACCTGCACGGGCAGACTCGTCAGCGTACCAGTCAAACCCAACCCCGCCAAGATGACCACGAGGACAGCCGCGTTCGTGACGCACCGCACGATGTTCGCCGAAACAGGCGACGCATTCGCAAGGGCTTTCCTGTACAGTATCGGGGCCACCGCCCAGCTTATCGCCGCGCCTAAAGCCGCAAATTCCCCAAGCATCTCCGCGCACTCGCCTCACAGCTTTTAAAGGCAACAGCAATAAAGGTTATCGGTCAAACGCATAAACTTAGAAAGAGGATGACTGCCGTTGTCGTTTAAAGAGCGAATGGAACAAACCTCCAGAACCAATCAAACCGATATCGTGCTCGCCCTGGATTTTCCGTTTCAGAGCCCAGAAAACCGAAACGCCCTGCTTAAGAAGGCGCAGGTTGTTATCGAAGCGGCTCACCCTTACGTGTGCGCCGTCAAAATCAATCATCACCTCACGCTTCCCCTTGGCATCTTCGACGGCGTCCAAACCCTTCATCAAAACCATCCACAGCAAAGGCTTACTCGCCATTATGGACTGCAAAGCCAACGACATCGGCAACACAAACCAGATAATCGCGGAGTATTATTTTGCGGCGGGCTTCGATGCGTTAATCGCCAACCCGTTCGTTGGCTGGGAAGAAGGCTTACAACCCATCTTTGACGTAGCACGCAAACAGAAACGCGGCATC
The DNA here is from genome assembly GCA_963749465.1 of Candidatus Bathyarchaeota archaeon. GTDB lineage: Archaea > Thermoproteota > Bathyarchaeia > Bathyarchaeales > Bathycorpusculaceae > UBA11855. The sequence continues at coordinate 755,358 of CAVVMH010000006.1, forward strand.
ATCCTCCTAACGTACATGAGCCACAAAGGCGCAGCCGAAGGCTACGGGCAAACCGTAATTGAAGTGGAAACAGGCAAACCAACAACGCAGTACTTTTCTTTCGCCAGAAAAGCGCTCACATGGAACGCTGACGGCGCCGTCGTGGGCGCAACTGTGCCCAACAAAATACGCGAAATCCACGCGATCCTAGGCGAAGCAGTGCCGATTTACTCGCCAGGCGTCGGCGCCCAAGGCGGCGCGACAGAGACAGCCCGAAAGGCAGGAGCACGTTTCCTCATAGTGGGACGCGAGATTACTCAGGCGCAGAATCCAGCAGAAACCGCTAGGAAACTAGCTGAAATTCCAAGAAACTAATCAACACACCTATTTTCTGGTTTTTTCCCAGAGCTCTTTCTTCAACAAATCCCGGACGGCTGATCTTATGACTGAGCTTCTGCTCGGGTACATGTTCGCACGGACGAGTTCATCCAAACCTTCCAGATAAGCTTCAGGTAACAGGACGGTTACTAGTTTCATCTCGTTTTTCTCCCCTGTATGTTACGTAGTTAACATGTGGCAAATATAAGACTTAACCCGCTCTGTACTGTTTAACTTCCATTTTTTTCAGATGTTATCCCTCTTTAAGACAATTGGGGCACACACATTGGAAGGGCAAGTTCTTCGTGGCGCACAACTCGATGTACTTGCAGTCGGAGCATGGAAAATCCTTCCCGCAAGCTCCGCAGGTCTGGGTAAATGCGACCTCGTCAACATTCAAGATGCTGGCGAGGGTGTCGGTAAGCTTCTCGATGTTGTTATAATTGGCGACGCAGAAAGTCCCCTGCGCCCTATCATAATCGAGACCCAGCCTTAGGAGGAGTATAAACTTCTCTTTCTCGACGCGAGGAAGCCTGAAAGCCTTCTTGTTCAAAACAATCATACCAACCCACCCAACTAGAACCTGTTCATCTTACAGAGAAACTCAACCTCTTCAGGCTGAAGCTCCAGCCATGCAACTGCCGAAGCCGCTTTCTGATTCGCCAACAAAACCTTTAGGAACGGAATGAAATCTTGTTTCGCCGTGGCCCTGGAAACGTGACACCGCTTTCCTATTTTGGCGCAGATGGCGTCCAGCATGGTTCTTTTGCCCTTTGTCCAGAACAGGGTGATGACCCTTATTGGCGGAGAAATCAGCGTGAAGGGCTTGTAGGATTTAGGGGAAACTCCTGCTGCTTGTGAGAGAGAGTTGAAAAAGTTTCTGAGGAGGTGCCAGTTTTCAGTGCCGATTCTGCCCCTGTACATGTCCGCCTGCGAAACAAAGTCATACGCTTCCGCAAGTTCCGCTGGGTCTGTGTATCTGAGGGGCAGGTTGTCGCCGACCGCCATCAGCAAGTCATCAAAATCAACGCTTGAGCGGCTAAGCAACATGGCTGCTTCCAAGAGAGACTCGGCTGAAAAGTAGCCTCTAAGTGTGTCGTCCATGCTGATGTCCTTGTTTCTTGCACTCAGCACCACGGTGTCTTGGAGCGTGAGGGTTTTTGTTGTTTCGGCTAGACTTTGCAGGTCGTTGATGGCTGACCGCACGTCGCCCCGGCTGTTCTCGGCGATGCGTTCCACCGCTTCAAACTCGGCTTTGACGTGTTCTTTTTGGCATATCTTCTGGAGCATGGCGATTATTAGTGGTATGCGGACTTGGTGGAATCGTACAAGGGCTGAGACTTTCTTTAGCGGTCTAAGCTTGTCCAAGTCCGGGTCGTTGGCTGCCATGATTACTGGAATCTGTGATTCTTCGACTATTCTTATTAGGGTGCTGACGCCTCCTCGGTCTTCGTTGCCTGCTATGCCGTCGACTTCGTCCATGAAGAGAATGTTGCCTTTGCTCTCTGTTGAAAACGTGTCCAACGCCATGAATGCGGTTGCGGGTCCAGCCACTTTGCTTATGGCTTTTTCTGACCTTGTGTCGCTAGCATTCATTTCGATGACTCTGAAGCCGAACTCGTTTCCAGCCGCGTTAACCAAGGTAGTTTTGCCAACTCCAGGTGGACCGTAAAGCAGAATTGCCTTTTTGCTCCGGCGCTTGTTCTTCAGCCACTCCACGAACGCGGCTTTCGCTTCCTCGTTACCTATGACGTCTGCTATTTTTTTCGGGCGGTACTTCTCAACCCAGAGAAGTTCTTCTCTCAACTGTTTTCCCCTGGAGCTTTGCCGACCTTGGCGAATTGGGCGAGCAACGCACTCAATTGGATGTCGCTGTTTGCGCCTTGGGTTAGGCGGTAGTCGTATTCCCCGATGATGTTGGACAAATCGGCTTTCTTTTCGGGTGTTAGGTCGGACATTTTGAAGAGTTCTCTTTGCATTTGGCGGACGATTTCGGAGCCTGAGAAGCCAAAGGAACCGATTAGGTCATACATCATTTTTCGTGCTTCTATGAAGTCGCCGTAGAGCGCTTTTCTCAGCATGAGTTGAACTTGTATGGGGCTGGCTTCTCCGACGACAAGCGAAACCGTCTTCTCGTCAACCACTCCATCCCTGTATGAGGACGCTGTTTGTAACGCGTTAATGGCGTGGCGGAGGTCGCCTTCGGCGTAATCCACTATTCTCTCCGCCGCCTCAGGCGTTAATGTAACGTTTTCTTTTTTGGCAATGCAGCAGAGGTGGTCGACCATGGCTTTGTGGTCCAGCTTCGAGAATCGGAATATGGCGCATCGGCTCTGAATGGGTTCGATGATTTTGCCGGATTGGTTGCAGATTAATATGAACCTGGACGTGCGGGAACTGGTCTCCATGATTCGCCTCAGCGCCGTTTGGGCAGCGCCAGTCATCTGGTCGCTCTCGTCCAGAATAATCAAGGCGAAGGGTACGTTGCCGAAGGCTGCGCGGCTGTACCGGGAGAAGTCTTTGACTCGATCGCGTACTGTGTCGATGCCCCTTTCGTCCGAAGCGTTGAGTTCCAACGTGAATGTTTTCCAGTTTTGGCCGAACAATTCGCGTGCGATGCAGAGGGCGACGGTGGTTTTTCCTGTGCCAGGTATGCCTGCCAGAAGCAGGTGTGGCATCGTCTTTGGGTTTCGCATGAACGATTTCAGGCTTTCTACGATGTCTTTCAGGTCTACGACTTCGTTAAGCGTTTTTGGGCGGTATTTCTCGACCCACATGACTCCATCTTCGTCAGCTACCATAAGTATTCCTTCTGAGTAAAGTTACAGGTAACGTGTTTCCCTGAGGCTAATTTAAGTTTTCCATGAACGTGAACAGAAACAGGTAGACGGCAGAAGCGTTATCGGAAGCCTTGGTTCAGCGGATTTTGCTTCCTTCTACAATGTCCTTCTCAGGCTGCAGAACCACGACGTTGCCTGCTTCGTCTTCAGCGGCGAAAATCATGCATTGTGACTCGACACCCATCATCACACGATGCTGAAGGTTGAGGATGAAAGCGCATTTCTTACCCACAAGGTCTTCCGGCTTATACCACTTTAACAGTCCCGCGACCGCTTGCCGCTTTTCTGTTCCGAAGTCAATCATCATTTTTATGAGGTTTCTGGAGCCGGGAATCTGGGCTGCTTCAACTATTTTTCCAATTCGCAGGTCGAGTTTTTGGAATTCGTCAAACGGAATTTCTGTGCTCAAGCTTCCACCGACTGTTTCCTCAGGTGTTTTTGCTTTTACGTTTTCCATGACTTACGCCAACTGTTATAGGGATTGCTTAAGCGTTGCCAGGTAAGCCATGACTTCTTCGATTTTTGGCTCCGACATGTTCAACGCCGTCTCAATTGTAGTTCTGGGCTTCGGATGCGCTGAATTTCTGAGGGTTTCCAGCGCGGTATCAAGGTTGTTGAAGAGGGATTCCCACGTGATTTTGGCTCTCTGTCCCTTTAATTGGTAAAGGGTGAGGACATGCCCGCTGATTAAGCTCAAGTCATCTTTGTATGCTCGGAGGCCTTCCACTACTTCAAAATCTTCCATTTGAGTCCCCGCAAGGTAGTCTTTAATGGTTTGGTAGCGTTTTTCCAGCGCTTCAATCTCAGAGCTCAGGTCTTTTCGTATTTGGGCTTCTAGTCCGTCTTTCATAGGCATCCCATCTTGCTTTCGGAATGTCTGTTGGAGATACATAAGGTTTCTCCAAAACTTCCATTTCGCGCCTTTTTTCTGAAGCCATCCGGTGCGCTACCCTCAAGGGTTCAGGAATCCGATTGCCACGCGTGCAGTGTTCGACGATTTTCACTGCTGTGTTCAATGATATGAGGTGCCCTACACTCACGTACACTGGCTTCGCGCCCTCCTTCGTCGTCAAGTCAGAACCTATAACTCTTCCTTCGTGAACAAGAAGGATTCTGCCGTCGATTTCCGTGGGTTCGCCAATCAAACGGCTCTTTCCCACGCCAACGGTCGGTTTGCCGATTGCCAACCCCAAGTGGCTCGCAAACCCACACCCGTAGGGATGCGCTACTCCATGTCCGTCGGCAAGAAAAACGTCAGGCTGCAGCATAAGCTTTCTAATGCACGCCACTGCTGGGGGGATTTCCCTGAAAGAGAGCAACGTGGGAACGTATGGAAATCTTACGGGCACAGTAACGGTTTGCGTTTCCACGACTCTCATGGTTTCGTAATCTAAAACGGCAACAGCTCCGACTGCTCGCTCATCAAAATAAGCTGCGTCAACGCCAGCCACCAACCGAATTCTCTCTGGTAGTCTGTCTTCCTGAACGATTTTCCTGCAAAGAAGCGCTTGAGTCTTGTGAGCTTTTGAAATCGAAAAAACCGACAGGCTCATTGTTTAGCCTTACGCGGTTGAACCTTCTTCGCCTTAAGCTTTTTCGCTTTGGGGTGCTCGAACCGTTTTAGGTAATCTTCCAGCGATTTCCGTCGAACCTCTTGTGTAATATCCCCGCGTGTGGCCTCAATTATTCGCCGTGCGATGTCACTTTTCCTCCTCAACCCCGGCACAAGCATGTAAGCCTCATCCAAAGCCATCAGTTCGATGAAGATTTCATCCATAGTCTGTAAACATTCTTCGCCTTTCTTGACGTCGTCCTCCCGCAGCGCGTCCAGAGAGCGGCGCCTGAACTCGCCCACGACGTCAGCTAAGCCTAGAACATAATCGACAGAAGGTACGTTGATTTCCTCGGGCGCGATGAACCTCGACTCTTCGATTAGTTTCAAAAAGATATGGGCTTCAGAGTACTCTTGAAGCGCGGAGCTAAACATGCCGCCGTAGACGATTTCAGGGCACTCGTCAGCCAAGTCTTGGAGGTCGGCGATGACTTTCTTCGCTTTTTCAACCGACTTCTTAGCATCTTCGAAACGTTTCTGGTGAATAAGAAGAATCGCCTGTTTCGAAAGGCTGGTTGCTTTTCTCATGTCCTCGTGTGCTTTTTCCCGAATCGTGTCTTTCTCGGTCAGATCTGCTTTCACTTTCCTTAAAACATTCTTTAAGCCTGACAAGTTGCTCACCACATCATGGTAATAACGGACAGTTATTTAAGAATGGAAAGAGCGCGATGGTTGGTTTAGCCTCGTGAAGGCATGGTTTCTTTGCACTCTCAATAATCAGCTTGTTTTCGCTGTCTTGAAGCTTACTTTTGTGAAGACACAGTCGGCACCCTTGTGAGGAAACGTTGTATCCTCCGCCAAATCCTTCTGAACATCACTCAGGCAAATCTGACAGCGCTCTCACGCTTACTTAACAAAACAACTCTGCTACCTTGGCATTCATCCAGAACTTTGTAACCTGTCTTTTCAGCCAAGCGCATCGCAAACGCCACAACCTCCTCGTGCTCAGGCATCCGTTCATAACCCAGACGCAAGTTCGAAAACCCAACATGCATGTATGCCTTAGCCTCAACATACGTCGGCGCGGCTTTCTCCACGAGTTTAGCGTATGCGTCTACGTTTTCCATGTTAAGCCCCTTAACCAGCGTCGTGCGAATCACGGTTGGGCACCTAAAACTCGGCAAAAAAGCAAGGGTCTCGTTCACATTAACCCATGATCCGCTTTCTTGGGGGCGACAAACACGATTGTAAACTTCTTCGGTTGGGGCGCAGACAGAAACGTAAAGCTGCGTGGGCTCCTCACTCAACTGCCCAAGCTTGGTAGGTCTTGTCCCATTCGTCACAAGAAACGTGGTTAAACCCCTCCTGTGAAAAGTGTGAATTAATTCCCCGAGAGGCTCGTAAAGCGTTGGCTCGCCGGTCAGGCTTATGGCGACGTGTCTAGGGTTTAGAGCTTCCCTGAGCTTTCGCTCATCGGTTTTCGGGTTGCCCTTGTACCCGGTGAGAATGCGCTCCTGAGCGTGAAGACAGCCTTCCACAATGGTTTCAACCGGGTCCCATCCGGGCAGTTTCGTCTCATCCCACCCGACCTGCAAGTCACCGTTCTGTGCCCTCCAGCAAAACACGCATTGCTGTGTGCAATTGTAGAGTGACGGCGTCATCTGCAGGCACCGGTGTGATTTTATCCCGTAGAATTTCTGCTTGTAACAGTGGCGGTCATTGACTAAGGATTCATTAAGCCACATACATCGCTTTACCCCTGAATGCACACCTACCAAATGATACTTCTGTTTGTGCAATGCTTGAACAAGCTGAGGCGGGATTACACCATCCAAGGGTCCACGATTCCAGCGGATAAACTCGAGTTGAGACGATGTTATCGGTTTGTTTTATAAGAACCTCTCGCCCAAAAAATTGTCTTCGCTCCTAAGCAAAGGTTAAAATGTTCATCGACAGTAAATCTTCACTTGCTATTAGGAACGGTCGACCGAACGCAGAGGGGAACGCTCAATTTGAACCACAAATCCATTGCAGTTGCGCTCCTTGTTTTAGTCGTAATTCTCGGTCTGTTAACGCCCACATTGCCCGCCATAGGGCAAACGGTCGGAGCCGAGATAAGTCAGATTTTCCCCGCGGACCTGAAAGGGGTTGTTGGTCAAGCTGGCGGATTAGTCGGGTCTATTGACACGAGGAACGGCAAGTTCCAGGTCTATTTCGGAAGCATCCTCGTAGCCGAGGGCACTGCTAAAGAGTACGGCGTAAACGTCAACTTCAAAATTCCCGAAACACCTGCAGGAGAATACACCATAACACTCAGAGACTCCTCGGTGAACGATAATGCAACAGAAACTTTCACGGTAGACGCCGCTTACTATGTTGAGCCCATTGTTCCCACAGCGCCTGCACAATTGCAGGAAGGAAACGCAGTGGTCCTTAACGTCACCCTCACGGGAGGCAGACCGAACACTGCAAACCACGCCAACATTACGGTTACACTTCCCGCCCCTCTCAGCACGAATTATTCCCAATTGGTCACGCTTCCAACAACAAGCCCGAAAGGAACCGCGACCGCTCAGATTACGTATCCAGATGACGCCTTTCAGCCAGCGGGCTCCCTCACCAACCATGCAGGCTCTTACAACGTCTACTTCAACCTAACTGAATCTTTGGCTTCAGGTCAATTCCAAGTAGGTTTCACCGACTTGAACCAGTATCACAGAGGACAAACAGTGAAGATACGCGCTATAGGATACCAATCGAACGAGACCGCGACAATAACTGTCAAATACGCGGAAACAGGCGCAACAATGCACTCTGCAGAAGTAACGCCCTCAAGTGAGGGCATGGTCACTGCAACATGGACAATTCTATCCAACGCCGCAATCGGAAACTACAACGTGACCATTACAGCGAAGAACACGACGAAAGCAGTCCCAGACATACAAGTCTTCACCATTCCAGGCTACCCAGTCCAAATCCGAGCCGTGGACCTCTCAGGCGCCATCGTTCCTAAGATGGCAGTGGAAGCCCTCGACACCGCCGCAAACAAGACTTACGACGGTACAACCGGAGCGGATGGAAAAACTAGCATTAACCTGGAGGGTGGGCGTCATACTTTGACGGCTTACTGGAACGGGTTGAAAGTCGGCGGAACCAACATAAACGTAACGGGAGGAGGGGAATTTGACTTAGAATGCGAGTTAACAAACCTCAGAATTACAGTCCAAGATAAGCAAGGTCTTCTAATTCCCTCTTCTAATCTGGAGATAACTTACCAGTACGTGACCACGAAAGACAGCCAACAAAGAACGGGAAGCGCAAGCGGTCAAACAGGTATCTCAGGAACTTACACTATGAACTCAACTCCGCCCGGGATAAATTATACGATTAACGCTTCAGTATACGGCGTTGTTTTCAACAGCACCACAGTCAACAATCTCCAAGCAAAACCATTCTCTGACGTAACGATAATCTGCCCAGCCCGGACTTTGACGTTCAAAATACTTGACTACAATAATAACCCAATTCCCGACGCGCGAATAGCAATGCTCGAAATAACTGCCGGTATATTCTACAGCTCCACCACCGACAGCAATGGGTCAAAAATAGTGGAAGCGACTTTTGGGAAATACCGAACGCGAGTGTACACGGACAGCGTACTATTAAACGAAACTGTGATTGAGGTCTTCCTCAACAAACAGGTTGAGATACAATGCGTCTTGTTCAACCTTCAGGTAACAGTCAAAGTTGGCGACTACTTTGGTCAGCCAATTTCCAACGCCAACGTTCGCATAATAGGACCAGGAGGAACCGCTCAGTCTGAGAAAACTCTGGCGGATGGAACCGCAAACTTCAACAAGGTGACGGGTGGGGACGTACAAATAGTAGCTTACCTCTCTGAAGACGACGATTACTATGAGGCGCGGAACATCCACGTTGAATCACCCACTACAATTCAGGTTAGAATGGGCAGGTACGTCGCGTTGGGCTCCTTCTTAATCCAGACGAGTCAATTCATGACATTTGTCGTTGTATTGCCGGCTTTAGCTGTCATTCTATTCTGGGAGGTTTACCGACGAAGAAAAAGGTCGACGCAAAAGAATCGGGCATCTATCGAAAATCTCACTTCAAAGTGAAAAAGTTTATATTATCTGATTGGAAATAATGTCTCAAATGTTCAGGGAACGTTGAAATTTTAACAACTACAATAGAGGTGTGTCTATTGGCTCAAGCAAAACCTTGTTCTGCCACCTGTCCTTCTTTCAAGTGCGTTAAGAACGCCGTTTTCTACCGTCGCGATTCCGTGTGGTGCAAAGAAGCCGAAGAAAACTGCAATGTCGCTGGCTGCACGTACGCTGTGTGCGTAAAGAGGCGTTTGCTGCCAAGAGGAATCTGCGGAGAAACCGTGAAGCGCATAACTGTCGACAGGGAACCAGAAGAAATCATTAGTGACCCGGTGAGGCTCAAGGGCAAGGCTCTTCGTAAGATCGGAGATAGAGAAATCTTCTAGACCGATAAAAACAAAGAAATCCCATCAGAGGTTCGCTTTCAACCTCTTTTCTTTATTTAGCTTGGATACGTTTTACCACTGGGGGCTTAATTTTCTTCAGAATTCTGTAACCACAGACTATGCATTTTGTTTCTCCCCCGCGAAGTTCCAACTCATCGGAGGGAACTCTTGCCCCACACCTAATACATTCATAGACAATTCCAGATTTTTCCATGGAACAACCTCTCCGTACAAGGGAAGGTTTTTTGCTTTTAAACGTTTCCAGTAACCTCTAAGCTAATGAAGGGCGAAGTTTGAGAAAGAGACTGTTAGAGCTGCTTTCAAAAGTTCTTTCACCCGAAGAACTGTCCCGCGTTTACGGTTCTTTCGACATCGTAGGCGACATCGCGATAGTCAGGCTAACTGACGCTTCCAAAAAGAACGCCAAGAGAATCGCGGATGCCGTGATGAGTGTTCACGGAAACGTTAAGACTGTTCTCGGTCAAACACACCCGGTCTGCGGAGAATTCAGAATTCGACGACTGATGCATGTTGCGGGTGAAAGACGCGCAAAAACGATTCACAAGGAATCGGGGTGCGTTTTCTCAGTTGACTTGGAGAAGTGTTACTTCTCACCGCGGCTCAGTCATGAAAGAGCACGCATCGCCAGGTTGGTTAATCCTGATGAAACGGTCGTTAACATGTTTGCAGGAGTCGGTTGCTTCTCCATGGTGATTGCTAAGCACGTGAATTCCACACGCGTTTTTTCGATTGACGTGAACCCGACGGCGGTCAATCTCATGCAAGAGAACATCAGGCTTAACAGGGTCTTCGGGCGAGTAATCCCATTGTTGGGCGACGCAAAAACGATCGTTGAACGTCACCTGAAGGGTAAAGCTGACCGAGTACTGATGCCGCTTCCAGCAAAAGCCCTTGAATACTTGCCCGCGGCAGTTTCCGCTCTCAAACCGTCAGGCGGTTGGATACACGTTCACGTTTTCGAACATGCAACGAAGACCGAAAACCCGGTTGAAAAAGTCACGTTGAAAGTGGCTGAAGCACTTGCCAGATTAAACTTGTGCTTAGAGGTTCCTCTGGTCCGTATCGTAAGGAAAACTGGCCCAAACTGGTTCCAACTAGTTGCTGATTTGCATATGCCAGACTCAACTATGGTTCGTTAGTAACGGGGATATAGACCGTAATGAGCAGGTGGTCTTGCAGGTCTAACATTCTAAGTCAATCTACTTGCAGAGGACTAACTTTTTTCAATCATAGGAGTGAGCAAATTTTAATAGTCCGTCACTCCGTACTCTTCTGTCCAAGTGAACAATAATGAAAAGAAAACTCATGGACATCCTCGCTTGCCCCATCGACAAGTATCACCCGTTGGAACTCCACGTTTTCGAAGAGAAAGACGAAATCGCTGAAGGCTTAATCGTTTGCCCAAAATGCCTACGTTGGTACCCAATTCGCGATGAAATCCCAGAGATGCTGCCTGATGAGTTGCGGAAAGAAGCTGAAGATTTGCCGTTCTTGAAGAAATGGGCAAGCAAGATTCCGGAGAAAGTGGTCTCTGAAGGCAAACCCTTCAACATGAAACGAAAATAGCGCAATCAGTCATTTCAGTTTAATCGCCTTATTCTTCGCTGAAGATTCCAGCGCAGCAATTGCGATGTCCAACGCTTTAACGCCATCGACCCCAGTAACTACAGGCTTTTCCTTCTTCAACACACAATCCGAAAAATGTTGCAACTCAGCCTTCAACGGCTCTCTCCATGGGTACTTCGGCTGGACGTTCTCATTCGCCGCTTCAATCCACAATTCCTGTGTAATATAATCCAACCTCATTATCGCATCGCTTCCGGTCACCGTTAACGCTCGCGTTTTATACGGCGTCAACCAGTTAGACTCAATAAACGCGCTCTTGCCATCTGCAAAAGTCAACATTATCAAAGCGTAATCCTCAAATTTCTTATGTCGCATAGCACCAACTTTTGCGTAAACACTTATTGGGTCTTCACCGAAAACAAACCTCATTACATCAATGTCGTGAATCGCCGTGTCCTTAACCACACCGACGTCGCCTATTCTTTCGGGCCACTGGGAAACCCGTTTAGCAGTGGCACATACAAGATCTCCAATCTTCTTGTTTCCAACTGCTTCTCGAATATGGCACAGCCCAGGAATGAACCTCATCAAGAAACCCACCGTAAAATGTAGTCCGTTCTGACCAGCCGTCAATACGAGCTTTTCAGCCTGCTTAGTGTTTGTTGCCATTGGCTTCTCTACGAGAACGTGCTTTCCCGCCCTCAAAGCATTGAGCGCTTCCTTGGCAAGACTCGTAGACCAAGTACACACGCTCACCGCCTCGATATCCTCGTTCCTCAACATTCTCGTACTGTTTGAATAAGCCTTCACCCCAAACTGACCAGCAACGGCTTTGGCTCTCTCAGCATTTACGTCACAAATCGCAACTAACTCCGTGGATTCAAGTTCCTTGTAGATTCTGGCGTGATTCTTTCCCCAGAAACCCGTTCCAATTACCGCAACACCCAGTTTTCTCATTTCTTCTCAGCCCCTCTTCCCAGCCCACGATATATGAAGCCTTCGCTCTCAACTATTCCAGGTTCGAATAGCCCAGCAAGGTCCACAATCGCTGCTTGCGTCTTCATGAGCGAACGCAGGTTCTTCAGGTTCAGACGTTTAAACTGGTCCTCCGCGGTCAAGATAATTACGCAATCTGAGTTTTCAACCGCTTCGTTCAAAGTCCTCTTCGGAACATGCTCCGCCTCTGCGTCTTCATTTTTTCCTGCGCGAGGACCGTAAAGGTTAATTCGTGCACCCTTCGCCTCCATCATCTTGACGAAAGATTCACCAGACGTTCCCGCTTCTGTGGCGCCCAACACAGCGATTCTTGATCTTCTAAGCGTTTTTCCGCAGCTTCGCAGAATTTCCTGAGTTAAGGTAACCACGTGTTTCACCATGCCCTCGTTTATCTGCCTTGCCAAGTCTGGAAGCCTCAGCCGTTCGCCAAAGTTTTCCGCGCTTTCCAGCAACAAGTATGCTTCGGTTTTTTCTCTTCCTTCAGCAATCGTCGGAGCGTAATCGGATGCCCGAAATCGCAGGTTCATGAGCTTCAACGTATCAAAATAGTCTACACCCGCCTTCTCACAGAGAACAGCCAACTCATTCGTCATTGCAACTGTCACGTCCCGCCTGGCAAACGCGAAAAGTGTTGCCAACTCGGCAACTTTGATATTCAGCATTTGCTTTAACACGTTTTTTGTTATGGTTGCCATAAATAGTGAAGTTGCGTCCAAACTTGCTTTATCGTTCGCGGCAACAATCCACTCTCGGTCACCTAACATTTCCGTTCGCTGTTCTTGTTCATCGGCTTGACCTTGAGTGTACGCTAACCCGAAGTCTATTCCCGCTTTGAGCCCTGACGAATTCTCCAGCGTTTCTTTGACTACTTCTTCGGTGAACCCGATGCTCGTCATACCACCGTAGATTACTAATGTGCCTCGCTGAATCACTGAACCAATCTGCTTGCAAAGGTTCTCTACCTCTGAAAAATCAGAGTTTTTCTTCGAATCGATTATCAAACTGGTCGCAAGGATGATTACGTCGCTTTGGGCGACCGCGCCTTTTATGTTGCTCGTTACGTTCAAGGCTCCTGAACGGACATAACTTCTTAGCTTGGACTCTAGCCCCCGTTCAGAAAACGCTATTCTTCCTTTTAACAAGCGTTTAACTAGACTTTGGTCTGCGTCTGCGCAAACGACCTTAAACCCGGCTTCACTGAACGGAACAGCGTAAGCTAAGCCCAGTGGTCCACATCCAACAATGCCAACGTTGTATTTTCCGCGTTTCTCAACCGTATCGACATCTTCAGGCTTTAGGTGAAGAACATCGGGCATAGACTCTGTCTCTCCTTTAAACCACGATTTCCCTTCTTAATCAAAGGGCTTGGAGGATTCCTTCCAGCTTAGAACTGTACTCTTCCACAAGCTTCAGAGCTCTTCCGGGGTTTTTTGCCTCTGCATACAGTCTATAAATCGGCTCGGTTCCGCTTGGCCTCACTAAGATGGCACTCTTGTCTTCGAACCAGATTTTAACCCCATCAATTGTGCTTACGTTCAAGCCCTTAACCTGCTCGACGAATTTCTTTAGTAGCATCTCTTTCTTGCTTTCAGGACAAGCAACCTTGCCTTTCTCTATGAAGTACTCAGGTTGCTCCGCGATTAACTCTGATAGTTTCTTCCCAGTCTCAGCCATGATTTCCAAAATTAACGCTGTCGTCATGGCACCATCGCGAACAGCTTGGTGTGGACCGTAGAACACGCCGCCGTTCTCTTCTCCGCCCAACTTCGCGTTCAACTTCTTCATCGTCTGCGAAACGGTCACGCTTCCAACTTTGGTCCAGACGATTTCACCTCCATATGCATCCGCGATATCCTTGATGAGCGTTGAAGAACTAACAGGTGTGACTATTTTCGCCTTAGGATTTTTTCTGATGAAATACCTCTCGATTACTGCGAAAGTTTTGTCTCCCCAATAAACCGCCCCATTCTCGTCCACGAATATTGATCTGTCAGCATCGCCGTCGAAGGCAACGCCTAAGTCTGCACCTATCGCTTTAACGGTTAACGCGAGGTCTTTTAGGTTTTCTGGACGAGGTTCGGGTGGTCGTCCTGGAAACGTTCCATCGATGTTGGCGTTTATGCTGGTTATCTTGCAGCCCAAATCCCTTAGAAGCTGTGGGACTGCTAAGCCGCCTACGCTGTTTGCCGCATCGACGACGACGTGAAAACGTTTTTCCGCGATCTTATCGAGGTTAATGTGTTTTTTTATCGCCTCGATGTATTCATTGTTTACGTCTTGCATTTCCTGTGTTCTTCCCAGCTTGTCCCATTCTGCAAAAACTATTTTGTTGTCGAAGAAAATTTCTTCAATTTCAGTCTCTTGTTCATGGGAAATCTCGATGCCATCGTTCCAGATGACTTTTATGCCATTGTATTCTGGCGGGTTGTGGGATGCTGTAATAATGACTCCTCCATCCATGTGGTGATTCTTAACCGCGAATTGCAGTGCTGGCGTTGAAGCCATCCCTGAGAAGAACACGTTGCAACCAGTAGCAATCAAACCAGATATCACGCTCTTAGCAAACATTGGGCCGCTGGTTCGGGCGTCGTGTCCGACCAGTAGGTTTTTTCTTTTGAAGAAGGTTCCGATCGCAGAGCCCAATTTAGCTGCCATTTCAGGAGTAAGTTCCTTGTTAACTACTCCTCGGATGCCGTTTGTTCCAAAGAGCTTTGTTGAACCCATTCTTCCAACTCAGTTGTCTAAACTGGTATCTGGAATTTTAACGTTTTCAAGAAACTTCCTTCGCTGGACAAACAGACGTATTCTCGTCAAGGGATACGCCTTTCATTATTCTCGCGTGATCGGCAATGATGCAACCTTTGCCAACTTTAACGTCGCACTCCAATCACTGCTTCCTCACCGATGATTGCCCCGTTTATCCACGCGGAATCCCCGATCTTTGTACCTGGGAAGATTACGGAATCTCTGATGTGGGCGTTTTTTCCCACGGTCACATTCTTGCCCAAAACTGCATAGGGGCCAATGACTGCTCCGTTGCTTATGGAGACGCCCTTATCTAGTGCAATTGGTTGTTTCAAATCGAACTTGCCAGGGCTCTTGCGCTTCTGCTCCACGGTGAGAGTATCCAAGAGAATCCTGTTCGTTTGCAGGTACTCTTCTGGCTTACCAATATCCATCCATAAGCCGCGAACAATGTAACCGTAGAGTTTCCCGTCGGTGGCTATTTTCGGGAAAATCTCACGCTCCATCGAAACCGCTCTGCCTTCCGGAATGAGATGCAAGACCTCTGGACTTAGAACGTATACTCCTGCGTTAATGAGGTTCGATGACTCAGTGCCTTTCGGCGGCTTCTCGGTGAATCGTTTTATTCGTCCACTTCTTGTTATTTCTGCCACACCATATCTGCTCGGGTCTTCAACCTTGACATAGTGATAGCGTCGCCATTGCCCCTGTTTTCTTGTGTGTTTCAATAAGCTCCTTGTAGGATATGTCCGCGAAGATGTCACCATTCAAGACGAGGAAAGGTTCGTGCCCGAGGAGCTTTTCAGCGTGCTTTACGGGTCCCGCTGTTCCCAAAGGTTTTCTTGGCGGGTCGTGAGAGTACTTCACAGTTATTCCGCTTCTTGGGATTCGGTGCTCTTTTATGTAGAACCCAGTTAATCGATTGACCGCCAAAACGGCTTCGCTAATGCCATCTCTTGCAAGTCTCTCGAAAATCCATTGAAGCAAAGGTTTGTTGACTATTGGAAAGAGCGTTTTTGGTCTCGTACAGCTTAATGGTCTTAATCTAGTTGCGAAGCCACCTGCGAGGATCACAGCCTTCAGCAAAGTCACCTTGCCTGTTGTAAGCATCTCTTTAGCGTTTCATATATAAACAATTATGGAAAGCGCTGCCCCGTTTATTCCCATTCTATTGTTGCTGGCGGCTTATGGGTTACGTCGTACACGACGCGGGTAACCTCAGGTATCTCATTCGTTATCCTCGTGGAGATTTTCTCTAGAACCTCGTAAGGAATCTTGGCAAAGCTCGCGGTCATCGCCTCGCGGCTTTCAGCAGCTCTGATTGCTACTACGTAGCCATATGCTCTTGCGTCGCCTTTAACGCCAGTGGCTTTTGTGTCTGTCAAGACGGCGAAGTACTGCCAGAGTTTCTCTTGCAAGCCGTTTTTCTCGATTTCTTCTCGAACTATCTTGTCTGCTTTCTTGGCGATGCTGACTTTTTCGGCTGTTAACGCTCCGATGATCCTTACTGCTAGTCCAGGTCCTGGGAAGGGTTGCCTAGAGACTATTGCGTCGGACAACTCCAGCATTTTGGCGATTTTCCGTACTTCGTCTTTGTACAGGTCGCGTAGCGGTTCGAGGATTTTCTTGAAATTTATCTTAGATGGTAATCCAGCAACGTTGTGGTGTGTTTTTATTCTATCGGAGTTTCTCCTGAACCCTGACTCAATTCGGTCGGGGTATATCGTTCCCTGAATCAGGTACTCAGCACCTGATTTTTGGGCAATTTCCTCGAATACCCGCACAAATTCTTCGCCGATGATCTTTCGTTTCTTCTCAGGATCAGTTACTCCTTCGAGTTTTTTCATGAACCTTTCTTGAGCGTTTGCGGTAACGAAGTTGATCTTGAAGTTCTTGAAAGCGTTTCTAACTTCTTCGGGTTCGTCTTCTCTCATGAAGCCATGATCAACGAACACCGCTGTGAGCCTGGCGTTTATCGCTCGCGCTGCGATGGCTGTGGCGACGCTGGAATCGATGCCGCCGCTTAATCCAATGATGGCTTCGGAATTGCCGACATCCACTTTTATTTCATTAACCATTTTTCCTATGAGGTCTTCCATCTGCCAGTTGGCTTTGCATTTGCAAACCTCAAAGATGAAGTTCCTGAGCATTTGGGCGCCGTTCTCTGTGTGTATCACTTCGGGGTGCCACTGCAGGCCATAGATTGGCATTTTCTTGTGCCTGAATGCGGCGACAGGGCAGTTATCCGTATGTGCTAAGACCTCAAACTCCGAGGGCATAGCCGAGACTGTGTCGCCGTGACTCATCCACACCTTCTCCTCGCTGCCCAAGCCTTTCAAGACGCCAACCGCCTTGTCAACCTTAACTTGAGCGGTGCCGTATTCTTTACAGCAGGAAGAATCCACCTTTCCGCTGCTTAACTGAGCAACAATCTGATGCCCATAGCATAAACCTAGAATCGGCAAACCCATCTCCAAGACGCGAGGGTCAAGCTTGGGAGCGTTCGCCTCGTAAACGCTAGATGGTCCTCCTGAAAGAATCATGCCTTTTACGTTGAATTTGGAGTTCAGGCTTCTTACTTCGTTAGGGGTTATGTCGTGGGAGACGATTTCGGAGTAGACACCGTTTTCTCTGATTCGTCTCCCTATCAAGTGGCAGTATTGCCCACCAAAGTCCAAGACGAGAATGGTGTCATACTTCATCTATGTTTTCGCCGCGATTGAGTGGGTTTGCTCTGGTAATTTAATATTGCTATCATTTTGTTGTCAATACACAAGTGATTCTCATTTTGAATAAAGAATTCCTTTCTGCTTAGTTTCACCTTCTGAAACTGCTTTAATATTCCACGGATGGCATTCAAAGCTAAACTTTTATAAACATAAATGGCTGATTATTGGAAACTTGTACAAGGAGCGATTGTAATTGGTGTTGAACGAAACTGACATGAAAATACTGCAAGTTCTTTTGGAAGACGCGCGTTTTTCTAGCCGACAAATCGCCAAGAAAGTGGGCGTCTCCGTCGGGACTGTCCTCTCTAGAATTAAGAAGATGGAAGAGGATGGATTGATAAAAGGCTACTCAGTTATCATGAACCATGAGAGGTTAGGGTACGAGTTAACAGTCGTCATGGAAGTGACCGTTTCAAAGGGCAGGCTTGTCGAGATGGAGAACGAAATCGCCAAAATCCCAAACGTTTGCAGCGTGTACGATGTGACTGGGTTAACCGATGCATTCATTATCGCGAAGTTCAAGACTCGTGAGGAACTCGGTAAGTTTACGAAGCGTTTGCTGGCTTTGCCCTATATTGAGCGAACTAATACACATGTCGTTTTGACGACGGTAAAAGAAGATTTCAGGCTTCTCTAACAGGGTTACTGAGACTTTGTAAGTCTCTCTGCTCTTTTAGATAAGTTCTTTTCTTTCTTGTATTTTAGTTCTGGCGGAGCGATGGTTATCTTGGTGCCTGAAGCGACAGGGCTGGTTATCCAGACATTACCGCCTATGACAACGTTGTCGCCCACTATGGCATCTGACCCGAGTAGCGTTGCGCCAGAGTAGATGACGACGTTGTTCCCGACAGTTGGATGTCTTTTTGCTCCTCGGATTAAGGCTCCTTTTTCGTCTTTCGGAAAGCTAAGCGCGCCCAAAGTGACACCTTGATAGATTTTCACGTTGTCGCCGATCTCGGTGGTTTCTCCGATAACGACTCCCGTGCCATGGTCGATAAAGAAGTTCTTGCCTATTCTTGCGCCAGGGTGGATGTCTATGCCTGTTAATGAGTGAATGTGTTCACTCATTATTCGTGGAATCATCGGTACTCCACGGAGGTAAAGCTCGTGCGCTATCCTGTAAGTTGTGATGGCTAACACGCATGGGTAGCTTATGATTACTTCTTCGGTGCTGACGGCTGCAGGGTCGCCGTCGTAAGCGGCTATTATGTCTCCGCTGACGATTGATCTTAACTCGGGGACTTTTTCTAGTAGTTCGTTTACAACCACTTGTGCTCGGTTGCGGCAGACGTCGTGGGGGCACTCCTTGATTTTTCTGCAAATGTATTTGAGGCTTTTCTCCACTTCATCAGTGAGCCGAGTCTGCACGGATGTCAAGGTGTTGCCGAGAAAGTATTTGATGTTGATTTTTGTGATTTCTGTCTTTCCCAAGTATCCGGGAAAGAATACAGTGAGCAGATCTTCGAGGACTTCTATTACGACTTTTTTTGAAGGCAAGTCTTTTCCTTCAAGGTGGTCCATGCCTCCGAACGTCGCATAATTGTCCATAATTTTATCTACGAGTTGAGGAAGTCCTTTTTCGCTCCAGTTATGGTCCAGACTTTTGGTTCCATTCATTAGGGCGTCAACCATTTTGCCTGGATTCCAGCAGCGTGTTGTAGTTTCCGAATTCTCCTTGCCATTTTCTTTTTTGGCTCGTGATTGTACCTGCTTCGTCAATTCACTTCACTTCTCTCTGTATGTGGAGAAGGCAGAATATAAGAAAAGCGTCATCTATAGATGGACAATCGAATTGGATTCGATGGGTTTTCCGTTCTCCTGAAAAAGCGGAGTGCTGAGGTACCGTTCTCCAGTATCTGGTAATATCACCACTATGAGTTTGCCATCACTTTCTGCCCGTTTACCCACTTCCAAAGCTGCCCAAACTGCTGCACCTGAAGATATTCCTACAAGTAAGCCTTCTTTCTTAGCTAGCAGACGAGCGGTTTGAATGGCGTCTTCGTCCTTCACTTTGACTATTTCATCCACCAAGCTTCGCTCCAGAACGTCAGGAATGAAGCCTGCGCCGATGCCTTGAATCTTGTGTGGTCCTTTCACGCCGCCGCTTAGAACTGGTGAGGCCGCGGGTTCTACCGCTATGGCTTTGAAGACTGGCTTAAGCGGTTTGATGTACTGTGCAACGCCTGTGATTGTGCCGCCTGTTCCGACTCCTGCCACCAGAATATCGACTTTTCCATCCGTTGCGTTCCATATTTCTGGACCCGTTGTTTCTCTATGAATTTTAGGGTTTGCCAAATTCTTGAACTGCTGAGGAACGAATGATTTTGGTGTTTCTGCTGATAGGGCGTCGGCTTTTTTTATAGCTCCTCCCATCCCTTCAGGTCCAGGGGTCAGGACGAGTTCGGCGCCATAGGCTCTGAGGAGGCTACGTCGTTCGATGCTCATGGTTTCGGGCATTGTTAGGATTAAGCGGTAGCCTTTGACCGCGGCAACCATTGCTAAGCCTATTCCGGTGTTTCCGCTTGTCGGTTCGATGATTACTGTATCGGGTTTAATTAGTCCCTGTCTTTCGGCTTCGTTTATCATGCTCAGGCAAATGCGGTCTTTCACGCTTCCGCCAGGGTTTCGCGATTCAAGTTTTGCTACCACGGTGGCTTTTGACTCTGTAGCTAAGCGATTGAGGCGGATCAATGGTGTTTTTCCTATTGATTCCAACACGTTGTTGAATATTTCTTTCATCGTTGTTCACCAACTTTGCTATAACACTGTTATAGTCGGAGGGGCGATATAAAACCTTTGCTATCTCAGCAAAACAATTTCAACGCAAACAACCGAAAACGGTTCAAAAGGCTATATGCTATAGTCATCGTACAGCTCATTTGGTTCCATTTTGCAGACGGATGAACAGAGTTTGCAGAAATCCACAGAAACCTCGTCCGGACTCAACTCGTTGTTGGCAAGGCGTTTTGCAGCTTTCTTGGCCATGGTTTGAAGTCTTGGCAAAACTCCCTCGAATTGTTCAACGCCCTTGTATGCACGTTTTGAGTTGACGTATTGGCTAATTGCTGCTTGTGTTGTTCCCAGCTTCTTAGCCGCCTCTATTTGTTTAAGGTTGTAAGTATTGATGAGTTCTTTTGCCACAAGCGACCTGAACAGTGGCAACACATACTTACCGATGGTTTCGCATCTTGGGGTCATTTCACTTCATCATTATAACGTACTTATACTTATAAGTTGGTTTTGTTCAAATAACCTTCAGCGTTCGCCCTGTTTAGAGCATTCTCAGCAGGTCTGCCTTTGTAATTATCCCCATCACCGTACCTTTTCTCGACACTAAAACAGCGGAGTATGTCTGCAGAAGACTCGAAATTAATGACGATGGCGCGTCCTCGCTGACTTGTGGGAAAGCTTCTTCCATGATCACTTCGGTAGGCAATTTGGAAATTTGAGTCAGGTCTTTGCCTGCAAGGATTTGGCGCAAGATTGTTTTCTCCGAGATGCTGCCCACCGATTGTTTTCCGCAAAACACGGGAATTTGTGAATATCCATGTTCTTTCATTAACCGCACGACTTTGGAAACAGGCTCATCCTTCTGTATGCCGATTACTTCATTCGGCACCATTTTTTCCTCTTGAATCTTGGTTTTAGCCTCCAAGCGTTCGAGCACATCAAATATCGTTTTCACTTTGGTGTAAGAGGAATCGATTCTTCCTGACTCCAGTTTTGCAACTAGAGATTGGCTTACGCCCGCGAGTTTGGCGAGTTCAGCTTGCTTTAGGCCTAATATTCGTCGCTTTTTCGCGATTTCTTCCAGTTGAGGGAACATGATTCAGCATTGGTCTAACGCGCTAAATATTCTTTTTGGAATAAAACACGCAAAAAGGCATATAACGCCGTTATCAAACGTCATTGAGTAACAAACAGAAAAAGGAACACTAAAATGACCTCAAAAAGAAGACTGGACACCTTAGCTATCCATGTCGGACAAGAAACACCTGACCCGACCACTGGCTCCCGAGCTGTACCAATATACCAAACATCATCCTACGTGTTCAAGAGCACTGAGCACGCAGCGAATCTTTTCGCCCTCAAAGAACTGGGAAACATTTACACTCGAATCATGAACCCCACGACCGACGTCTTCGAAAGAAGAATTGCAGCCATCGAAGGTGGCACCGCGCCTTAGCAGTGGCGTCTGGACAGGCAGCGGAAACATACGCGCTCTTAGCTATTACGCAGCTTGGCGACGAAATCGTTTCAGCAAATAACCTCTACGGTGGAACCTACCAACTGTTCCATTACACCTTCCCCAAACTTGGAAGAACAGTAAGATTCGTTGACTCCGCAAAACCAGACGAATTCAGGAAAGCCATCACCCCGAAAACCAGAGCCATCTACGCTGAAACGATAGGCAACCCGAAACTTGATGTACCAGACTTCGAAGCAATCGCAAAAATAGCACACGACGCAGGAATCCCCTTGGTCGTTGATAACACCGTAGGCGTCGGCCTAGTCCGACCCATCAGACTATGGCGCAGACATAATCGCGAACTCTGCCACCAAGTACATAGGAGGGCACGGCACATCGATAGGCGGCGTAATCGTGGACTCAGGCAAGTTCAAATGGAACAACGGCAAATTCCCCGAGTTCACCGAACCCGACCCCAGCTACCACGGAGTCAGATATTGGGATGTCTTCGGCGACTTCCCTGGGCTTGGGGAACGTAGCATTCATCTTCAAGGTACGCGTGCAATTGCTGAGAGACCTGGGGGCAGCTTTGAGCCCGTTCAACTGCTTTCCTGTTCCTCCAAGGCTTGGAAACACTTCCTCTCAGACAACGGAAACACTCTGAAAACGCCTTGAAAGTTGCAGGATTCCTGAAAAGTCATCCACTCGTCAATTGGGTCAACTATCCAGGCTTGCCCGACAACCCGAACCACAAAATCGCAGCCAAATACCTTAAAAACGGGTTCGGCGGCATCGTTGGGTTCGGCATAAAAGGCGGCTTGGAAGCAGGAAAACAATTCATCAACTCCGTGAAGTTGCTCTCGCACTTGGCAAACATTGGTGACGCCAAAAGCCTCGTAATTCACCCAGCCTCCACCACTCACCAGCAACTATCCAAAGAAGAGCAGAAAGCCACTGGCGTAACTGAAGACTACATCCGACTTTCAATAGGCATCGAAGACCCCGAAGACATAATCGAAGACATAGACCAAGCCTTGAAAGCGTCAGAGAAAACTACCTGAGCAGTAAACGCTGCTCCACCTTTGGAGGTAAACAGATTAGCAATTCTTGAGAACATTGAAGCAAGACAATTCACCTTCGCAACTCCACCAGACGAGCTTGGACTGGAATTGGGTGAAAAGCTAGGCCCAATCACATTAGAGTACGAAACTTATGGCGAGCTCAACAAAGACAAGTCTAACGCGGTCTTAGTAGCCCATGCTCTTTCAGGCGACGCGCACGCAGCTGGTAAAAGCAGATGCGATGGAGCAGTCGGCTGGTGGGACAACTTCATCGGTCCGGGCAAAGGCATCGACACCGACAAGTACTTTGTGATATGCACCAACGTCATCGGGGGCTGTAAGGGTTCCACCGGACCATCTTCCAACAACCCTCAGACGGGCAAACCGTACGGATTGGATTTTCCGTTGATTACTATCGGCGACATGGTAACCGCACAGCGATACCTCATCGACCACCTGGGCATAGAAAAGCTCCTAGCAGTCATAGGTGGTTCCATGGGCGGAATGCAAGTATTGCAGTGGATGGTCGCTTATCCTGAAAGGATACGGGCAGCAGTCCCGATCGCCACAACGTTGAAGCATACGCCACAGCAAATCGCGTTCAATGAGGTTGGGAGGCAGGCTGTAATGGCTGACCCGAACTGGAAAGACGGCAACTACTACTGCCACAAGCCTCCCGCGAGAGGATTAGCCGTGGCTAGGATGATTGGGCATATCACGTACATGAGTGACGTGTCGATGGCGGAGAAATTTGGCAGACGCACCAAAGTGGAGAGGGCGCCTTTCAAGTTCGCCGCCGACTTCGAGGTAGAAGGCTACCTGCGGTACAGGGGCGACAACTTTGTGAAGCGTTTCGACGCCAACAGCTACCTATACATAACTAAAGCAATAGATTACTTCAACATCCTAAACGGGCACAGCCTAGGCAGCGTCTTCAAAGGCTTAACAGCAAAGGTTTTCGTCATCTCGTTCAAGTCAGACTGGCTCTACCCAGCTTATCAGTCTCAGGAAATAGTGAAAGCGTGCAAGCTAGCTGGAGTGGATGCGAGTTACTGTGAATTGAGCAGCACTTATGGGCATGACGCGTTTCTCTTGGAGATTGAGCAAGAGACGCGGCTAATCAGTCATTTCCTGAAAACGGTGACGAATGGATACAAGAATGGTGGCGCCAAAGCGTGAACAGAGTCGATCAAGAAATCATTTCAAGCTGGGTTCTACCTGACTCTTCGGTTCTGGATTTAGGGTGCGGCGATGGCGAGCTCTTAACGCGTCTAATCCGAGAGAAGCGAGTTCGCGCTCAAGGCATAGAGCTCAGCGAGCAAGCGATTCACCAGTGTGTTGCGGGGGGGTTAAGTGTTTTTCAAGAAGACATCGACTCTGGCTTGGCCGAGTTCGCGGATGAATCGTTCGATTACGTTATCTTAAACCAGACGTTCCAGCAGGTGAAAAAGCCCGATTTCGTTCTCCAGGAGGCTCTGCGGGTTGGCAAAAAGAGCATCGTTAGTTTCCCCAACTTTGTTCACTTCAGAGCGAGATTCCAAATATTCTTCAAGTGGAAGAGTGCCCGTGACTTCTGCGCTGCCTTACGAGTGGTATGACACGCCGAATCTTCATTTCCTAAGCATAGCTGACTTCATAGAATATTGCGGAAAACGGCGAGTAAGAATTGAGCAAGCTGAATACATTAGGAGCGACAGGAAAGTGAGATTCTTGCCAAACTTGTTTGCAGAGACGGGGCTCTTCCTGCTCTCAAAATCATGGTAACTGGGAATAGTGGCTCTCGATTGTCTGCGCGTATTTAAAGAGATGAAGCTTCTGAGTAAGTAAGCCTTTTAATATAATGCCTGTTTCTATTAATTGCCAATTGAAAGCTCGTCTGCGGAAAAAGGCTATGCGAACTTCGCGGGGGTCGCCCAGCATGGTCAAAGGCGTAGGACTGAGGCTCCTATCCTGCAGAGGTTCGTGGGTTCAAATCCCACCCCCCGCACTACTATGTTGAAATTTCCTTGGACTGATTAAGGCAATGTTGAGGCTGTGTTTGCACTTTTTGAAGAGTTAGCTCTCGGTAAAGTCGAAGACGTATCCGAACTCTGAGTATTGTTTTGACAAAACAAAGTTGTTTCTATTTCCTTATGAAAAAGCATAAAAGAGAAAATGAAAGATGAATTTACTAACCGCAGTGGATGTGAAAGCCTGAAAGGGAAAATAGTTCTTGTAACTGGCGGCGCATCTTTCATTGGGAGTCATTTGGTGGATACTCTTCTGAAGAAGGGTGCTGATGTCACAGTGGCTGACGATTTTTCCAGCGGGAAACTGGAAAACTTGAATTACTCTTTTACCAAAAAAGGTCTAGATAAATGGAAACACAACAATTTGACAGTTTACAAGGGTGACCTTAAAGACAGGAACTTCGCGAGACACATGGTGGATGGCGTCGACGTTGTTTTTCACCTTGCAGCCCTTCATGGGGGAAGAGGGTACATAGATACTCACCCTGCTGAGTGTTCTTCAAACATGATTTTGGATCAACTAGTTTTCGAAGAATCCTGTATGGCTGGGGTGGATAGAATATGCTTTGCGAGTTCAGCCTGCGTTTATCCGTCATATCTTCAAGACCATGCAGGATCAAACTATCTGCTGAAAGAGGATGATGCTGATCCGTTTGTGAGGGACAAGGCTTTTGCTGATCTGGAATACGGCTGGGCTAAGCTGATGGGCGAAATGGCTCTCAGGGCCTATCATAGGGAATACGGAATGAAGACAGCGGCTGTACGAATATTCACGGCGTACGGGCCGAGAGAAAATGAGACTCACGCGATAATGGCTTTGATTGCTAAGGCTTTCATCAAAATTGATCCGTATGTGATTTGGGGTAATGGTCAACAGGATCGTAACTTCACTTACGTGCAGGATATAGTTGATGCTTTAGTGTTGGCTTCGGAGGGAATTGAGGATGGGTCAGCAGTGAATGCTGGACGCAGTGACCGTCTAACCATTAGTCAAGCAACTGATTTGGTATTTGAATTAGTGAATTGGAAACCAAACAAAGTTGAACACGACTTGAGCAAGCCGCAAGGGGTCGCATCTAGGGCTGCAGATCTATCCAAAGCCAATAAAGTCTTAAATTGGTCTCCGAAAATATCTTACAGAGAAGGTTTCAGAAAAACCATAGACTGGTACTTCGCCAACCACAACATTGAAACTGTCAAGTCAAATCTAGAAAAATCGCTTCTGGAACGATAAACTCCACTTGGATTAGCTCCATTCAAGGAGAGAGTTAAAATGAACGCGCAAACGATGGAAGAAGCAGAAGTAGCATATTCGTGTTCTGGAGAAAGTCGAATAGCTGTTGTAATGCCTGTGTACAATGAGGCGGATTCTATCGTCAGTACTATTAGAGAACTCTATGCAAAAGTAGCTGACAAAATGGGCAACGTAGACCTATGGGTTTTCGAGGATGGCAGTGTTGATGAAACCAAAGAAGTTCTGGGAAAATTGAAAGATGAATTCGCCAGCCTTCACGTTGAAATGGCGTCAAAGAGAAAAGGGTACCCCAGAGCCATGAAAGAAGCTTTTCTAGCAATCAACGAAAATGAATACGAGTATGTTGTGGCAATAGATTCCGATGGGCAATATGATCCCACTGATATCTTCAAGCTGTGGAATGTTATGCAGAGCGATTCACCGGATATTGTTATCGGGAGACGGATGTCTCGCCGAGAGCCTGCTTATCGGAGGCTTCTTTCGCGAGGTCTGCAGCTTTTGGAGGGGATAATGTTTCCTGTGAAGTTCAAAGATGTCACAAGTGTTATGAGACTAATGAAAGTTGGTCTGGCTCATGAAATCGCGAAAGAAGTGAAGTATTCTCCTTACAACTTTTGGCTTGAGTTTACAGCGCGGATGTCTTTGAATGGTTACGATATTGTGGAAATCCCTATATCCTATCGGGAACGCGTGGGCAGTAGCAGGGTTTACAGTGCAAAGAAGATGCCAATGGTGATTCTTTCAGAGTTTCAAGCTCTAAGATCTGTGAGAAGAGAGCAATCAGATGGTCATGCTTTAACGCAAACATAGCTACAAGTGACTGGACCTTCAACTAGCGTCATCATATTATTATCGTATGGAAAAACTCTTAAGCAATTTGAACAGATATACGCACGTCTCAACTAGAGGAGAGAGACTTTGAAATGAAAAAAGTAGTATCTGTCGCTTTTTGCACACTATTGCTGTGCACACTGCCCTTGCTAGTAAACGTAGGAACCACCATGGCAACCGAATCAGGATACCAAATAACGGAAGCTTACACCACAACGGCAGTCACGGTCGACGGCAAGTATGGAAGTGGCGAATGGACTGACGCCTGGATTGAGTTTAGACTAAACGCCACAAATGCCAGATTTGCCTACAAAATGGACACTAATGCAGGACCGTATCTCATGTCATGGCTTCTAGAATTTCATGACACCACCAATGATGCTGGCGACCGCTGGCAAATAAGTATCGACGGCTCCGCTGACGGAGGCACTGCCCCTAATAGCAATGACGTTAAATTCGAGATTGAGGGGCACACAACCTTGAAGACGTATGTAGGAACTGGAACAGGCTGGAGTGCGAGTTCGATAGCTCTGACATGGAAAGACAACTTAACTACATCTATTTACGACTCAGTAAACCACTATGTCTTTGAACTCCAATTCGACAAGGGAAGCACCGCATGGGGTGCAAATCCACCCCCACACGGACTTAGGGTTGCGATGTACGACGCGAGCAACACAACCCAAGGATGGGTATCTTGGCCACCCACCCCAGCTGACAACCCATCTCGTTGGGGACTCATATTTGATTATCAGGCCACAGTACCAGAGAGTTTGAGCCTTGGAGTTCTGGTGCTACTGTCATCTGTTGCTGTCGTGGTTGGTTCCTTTTTTGTCCGGAAGCGGTCAAAACTTTCAGATAGCCCTCTTGTAACAATGCATTAAGATCAGACACCAATCTCCATCCTTTTTTTGCAATCACATTTTCGCAAAAAACTGCGAGTTCTAGAAAAGAAGATTGCAAGAAGATTTATGGCAACTCTCCTCGTGCTCTTGAGCCCCAGTTCAGGCTCAGGTTCACAAAACACCGTCCACGGTAGAACAGAGAACAGGGTTGCACATTCCAGAGCACCCAGCTGATGCCGAAAAAAGCAAGTCCTCACGATGCAAGTTTCTTTCCATTAATTCTGAGTCTTGAGGCTAATTTGTCCTTAGCAATTCCTAGGTGAGAGCTTATTCTTTCCAAAACGACCCTTGTTCTTTCCACTAACATGAACTTTTGAATGCATCCAACCAACAGGATAAACAGAAAAATCCAAGCGAAAGAGTACAGTTCGCCGTAGACATTGTGAAAAGCCATTCCAGCATCATGTCCTTGCTGGATCATTATGACAATTATTGAATACACTCTAAGAACGTTTACAAAATAAGTGCCGAAAAGACCTATAATAAAAAATGACAATTTCCGGAACGCGGAAATGCTCGTCCTTTTAAAGAAAACGGCCATGATGAGAACATAAAGAAACAAACTTTGAACACCTGCGCAGGCCCAGGCAATCGACACGCTCGCGGTTTTTCCTCCCATCGTAACTGTCAGACTCGGAAGAAGAGATTCGCCAAGTTGTATTGGATAGTTTAACCTCACACTATGGCCCAGCATGTCAAAAAGGGCTGCAGCTGTTGCTGCAGTCGGAAGAGCGAATTCTTGAAGGGGTCGAAAAACGCCAAATGGGAAGATGGTATCAAGAATATAAGCAATGCCAATTCCTCCTAAAAGAGCGAAGGATATGGAGAAAATCTTCAAGCCTTTAGACTTGTAAGCCAACCAAATAGCACTTATGAAAAACGCCGCAAATACTAGATATTCTAAGGATAGAGGCCAACCGAGGTGCAGGAAATCCGAAGGCGTAGAGTCCGCGTTTGAGCTATGAATAGCCAAAGAATAGCGTCCTATCTTAAGCAATGCCAAATCCAAGCCGAAGAAGTTAGTCGCAAGAATGTAAACCATTGGAATCAATGCGAGCATAAGAGAAATGGCAATTGTGCGACGTTTTTTTGGTTGGAAATCAACAATTCTGTCCCAATCCATTGCTGCCTCGATCACGAGAATCCACAAGAACATCAGATAAAAGAGTCTGCCCTTCCATGTCACTTCAAAACTGAAAGTCTGGTTGAGATAAGTATTACTCCAGGGGTCGAACCCATTGGTTGAAGCATTGTATCCATAGTTGTAGCCTTCCATGTTGGAAAAATCGAGAAAAACCAGCGTAATGATCGGCAAAGCAATGCAGATCATGAGAGCTATATGAAACCAGTATTTTTTCAATCCGCGCCCGACCCGAATTGATAGGATATTCGGTTGCTCTGCTCTTTAGGCTTTTCCCAAAAGACTACGATCGACGATCTGCATCTCCAAAACCAGTAGCCAATATAGAAAATCTGTCTCCTAGCTCCAATGTTGCAGACGCACGATTAGTTGACAAGTAGAGCTGTGCTGAACTTGCGACAATCAGATGCTTTAAATAACAACAATTTCCATACAAGCTGAGTGGCTACTCAGCGGGGACTCTAATGCATACGAGATCCAGTCTCTTCACGATGAGTTTTCACACCGGGAAACTGAACGAGGAGACAGTGAGTACTAAGAAGCCATTGCTAAAGAGCCACAACAAAGCGATAGCTTTTCTTGTCGTTCTTTTGGTTTTAGTGTCTTTCTGCGGGTCTGCAGGAGCTGACTACTTTTCGCCTGCTCCGCCTTCAAGCAATATCGTCAGTCAGACATCTGTATCCGTAGCCTTAACCACCCCTGCAACCAAGATCCAAGTTAATGTGACTGAATATGATGCACAGCAGATGGTCAAGAACATAACCCTGGATTTCAGTGAATCAATAAACTATATTGGCCTAGTAATCGACGTCTTGAAAGACAAACCTCTCATTGTAAACGCACCGAACACCGGACCAATTATTCAATATTATGACATTCGATATTTAACAGAGTTAGAAGACAAAATCACAAAAGTCACGATGGTCATCGCTGTTGAAAAAGCTACTCTCCAAAACATGCGCGTCGAGGAAGACTCTCTTTTGCTGTACCAATATAATGGTAACAAATTTGTCGTTTGCCCAATCCAGACGATTGCCGAGAACAAAGCATACCTATTCTTTAGGACAGAAACAACAGGGTCCCCCTTGTTTGTTATTACTGGAGCCACGGTGCCCTCTCCGTGGTGGTCTGCACTTCTGCCAATTGCAGTTATACCCCTTCTTGCAATAATAGGAATATACATTTACAAAAGATACAGGCTAAACCGCCCATCAAATCCGGTGAGAACATAGCATGGAAAGCAACGACAAAATTGAGAACCACAAAAAAGGCACAAAAGAGGACTTGATAGTTCCTCTAGTGATCGTAGCTTTCCTGGCATGCGCGTGGTTTGTATACGTCTACGAAAGCCGAGCCTGGATAACTGCATTTGAGCAAGTAATGTCTTGGATGATCAACCCGTCAATCATCTATACTCCAGTTCAAATTGAAGGAATACCTTTAGCTTTTGTCGCCACAATTGAAGTTCTAGTCCTCGGAGTAATCTCCTCAAAACTATTGTTGACCAATGAGAAATCTGCAGCTATCAGGCTCATAAGCGCACTGGGACTGGGATTTGGACTGACAGGGGCAGTCACCATAATCCTCGGAATCTTTGGAAACCTATATCGACTCCCCATAAACGTCGCAATCTTGATACTCTGCACTGGTTTTCTCTCGATGATTCTTTACAAACAAAGAGGAAAAGAAAAACCGTCATTGAAGAAATTCCTTGCAGACAATTTCCCCCTTAAAAAGCAGGTAAAACTGCCTGCTCTTGGTTTTTGGTCGCTACCGTACCTAGCTATCGGAATAATTTTCCTTTTCTGCTTTTACAATGCTCTTCTAACAATTATCGTACATTGGGATGCCACAGTATATCACGCAGTAATGGCTGTAATAATGTATGATAACAATGGCATCCCTCTGATAGCGGGTCCGTCTATCGGTATCGAAATGAGTGCAAATTTCCCGCCTTTGTTTTCAGCACTCGGTGCATACTATTACATCCAGATAGGGGCAATTGAAGACATTTTCCTAAGAGTCATCCCCCCAATAATGGGCATATTAACGGTCATAGCAACCTACAAAATCGGAGAGATCATAGCTGGAAAGAAGTATGGACTAATATCCGCGTTATTCCTTGCAATGACCCCTTTGTTTTTCCGATATTCAGTTTACGCAACAAGCTATTCTACACTAGCTTTCTTTTGTACAGTCTCAATCCTGTTCCTGCTTCTCGCAATACTCAAAAAAGAGACCAGATACTGGTTTGCTTGTGGTTTGTTTTATGGATTTGCATTGTTGACTTCATACATGGCTCTTTATCTTGTGCCATTTTTCATTGCCGCATTAATTTACTATTTTGTCAAAATGAAGAACAGTTTAAGTGTCAACATGAAACACGCCTTGGCACTATTTTCGCCGGCTTTGTTGATCGGAGGTATCTGGTACTTCCGAAACTGGGCCCTGCTCGGAAACCCGATTTATCCTAATGCCTATGCTCTGCTGGGCGGGATAAACATTGATCCGCTAATAATGGACACTACTTTTCAGGGCATAAGGTGGTCTGGAATGTCCAGTTTTTTTGCAGGCGAAACCACGGTTTTGGAAAAAGTATTCCTCTTCCTCGTCTATCGGACCCACTTTCCAGCAATTTCCCTCTTCACAATACTGGGGGTTGCACTGCTTCCATTCCAAGGTAAGAAATCATGGTTAATATCAGCATGGCCCCTTACGGCAAGCGTGCTTGTTCTTAGTGGTTTAACATGGGCTTTCCCTCGGCATGTCGTGTTTGCACTCCCAGGTTTTGCCCTCTTGAGCGCCTTGCCAATCATGAAAGCATTGGGTAAATGTGAGGAATACGACAAGAATAATTCGCATCACTCTGAAAACACAGGTACTCGAACAAGAAAACGTCTGCCTTCTCTGCACAAAAGTGATATCATCAGGATAAGTCTTGCGCTGCTTCTCTTTGCAGCCTTTCTTTTTCCGAGCCTGACACTCAGCTTCGGGGGGAAACTGTCGATGGATAACCAACATGATCAGCCTCCAAACGATTATCTATGGCTGTTCAAAAATCCTAATGGCGAAAAGTGGTTTGTGCTCACAAACATATTTCCTGAGGGGGTCGCTTGGAAATGGCTGGACGAACACTTAAAGGAAGGCGAAAAAGTAGCCGCCGTCGAAAACAGAATATACCACGTGAAAAACAGCAGCAATGATTACTTCTTTTACTTAGACGGTTGGGAAGCACGGCAACTATATAATATTACGGACCCAGCAATCATGCTTCATTTCCTTCAGAAAGAGAATGTGCAATACATTCTTGACGTTGCTTGGGCTCGTACACATGGTCATTTTGACATATTGCCGATGACCCAGTTTCTTGGATCACCATATTTCCCCAAGATAGTGGATTATTCGGGAAATCCCGATATCTTCAATGTCGGGCCCGTTGAAAACCCAATAACGACAAACTCTTCCACTTTGGTTTCAATAAATCAAAAAGGATGGAGCGAGCTGCAACTAGTAGATGGAAAATATACACAATCTGTTATAACTGGAAACGACTCGGCAAGGTTGCTCGTTGCCACTCCGAACCTAACCAGTGTACAAATAACTTATCACGATGTAGGTTCGGATAGATTGAGCATAAACTTGCACAATCCATATTCAGGAGACTGGATTTATGGCTACGGGATCATCCAAAAAAACGATACAGGCAAATGGAAGACCTATCAATTCCTAACGCCTTTGATCGAAAAAGGGTTCGCAGAACTTGCATTTCACTCTTACGATGAAAATTTCACCATCAGCAGAATAGAAGCTTCACCTTTTCAAGCTCTAGGAAGGGTTACTTTGAACTCTCTGGAGAGCGAAACAGCAAACGCGACAGTTCCTCCAACCTTGATGGTATATCTTCCGATGTTGCCGGACAATGCAACGGTTCTAGTGCAAACTAATTCGTTTGGGAAAAAGATATGCATCGAAATCTTTGAAGGCGTAATTCAACCTTGGGAAACCACAGAATGGTGGAGGCGGCATGAATTAGCCATCAGGTCACCGAATTCGACAATTAATGGACAAGTTAACCCCTTAGTAAAATTGAATGCCACACAACAAGGTTTGTACACGCTGGTCATAGTGCCGAGAGAGAGAGATTACGAAGCCACAAAAGTTGACCTACAAGTGTCAATGGGGTGGGGATAACCTACGAAATTAAAGATAATAGAGTCTAGAAAGGCGCGAAGCTACTCTTCAATAATCGGCCTCTTTGTAACCATTATTTTGGTATTGGGAGTATTCCTGTTTCTTCTGTTCTCTTTCCCACCAGTTTTGACAATATCCAACATGTTTCATGCGCCTATTGAATCGATTCCCATTGACAGTGGATGGATAGGTTTAGCACTAACACTTGTAGATGGGTTGTTACTCTCATATGTCATAGCCAGAGACGGAGTAGACACCACAGAAAGATTGCTGCTCTCAATTGGCTTAGGGTTTGGCTTAACTTTTGCAGGCATGATCTTAATCGGAGTATTATGGGAGATTAATATACTTACAGTAGCTCTGACTCAGCTAATTCTTTTGATTGCTTTGGGAACCGCTGCAGTCTCCCGAGGATTAAGACCGAACTTCAATTTCTTGAAGGTCATAAAAACTCGCAGGATGCCCCAGCTCAGTGTTTTGGCAGCAGTCGCACTGATTGTAATCAGCATATACTCCATTGCCGCAATTTACAGGACTGCATCGCTTCCAGCCACAGAATGGGATTCACTGGCTTACGGAGTAAATTATGCAAAGATCATATTCGAAAAGCGCGGAATTCCCCTAATTGCGGGACCGTCACTTGGGTTAGAAATGAGCGCAAATTATCCGCCGGGAGTTCAATTAACCGCTGCCTATCTGTATGTACTTGCGGGAAATGCTAATGATTTCTATTTTAGAGTGCTCTCACCAATTTTCGGTTTAGCAACGATGGTGGCTGCATTCAGGTTTGCGATAATCTCAAGCAGAAACAAAACTGCTGCAATCTTTGCTGTCTTCACCCTGAGTGCCCTACCTTTCTTTTGGGAACTTTTCGTACAAGAAACTTATCTCATGGGCTTAACCTACATGTTAACTCTGTCTGCACTCTTTTTCTTCAAGGCATATGACTCGAAAAGCGGTGAGGCGCAGAAATATGAACTCCTCGGGACCCTTCTCTGCTGTTTTTCCGCACTCACAAGCTACATAGGACTATTCTCGTTTGGTCTCTTGCTGCTTTACGCATTAAATGCAAAAATAAACTTGAAACGCTTCACTCACTTAACTGCTTTAGCATTACTTGTTACGGTGCCATGGTATGCACGCAACCTAATATTGCTGGGAAATCCCATCTACCCTTTTTTCGGCATTGGAAAATACTTAGAACCACTACTAAGAAACTCGACGGTGCAACATTTTCAAAACTACACCACGATCCCTCTCTTTTTCTGGATTAGCATATTCTGCAAACTGGGAGCAGGCATCTTGGTGATAGTCATCGCTTACCTTTCATTTTCTAAACGGAAAAACCTACTCAGGATTCTCCCATCGTATCTGCAGAAAAATCTAGTCAATAATATTCCTTCCTCTCTTCAGAAGAATTTTCTCATAATTCTCCCATCTTATCTTTTTCTAGTTGCCATTACAATAATGGCACTTCATATTCCGTTCCCACGTTATATCATAATTGCCTTACCCTGTTCCGTGGTGATCTTCTCCGCAACTGTCAAATCTTTCCTCGCCATGCACAACTTTGCACGCGTTATAGCAGTGATCCTCATATCCGTGATTGCCATTTCAAGTGCATTTATTCTCCCATACATGAACTCCTCAAAACCCACAGCTAGACTCGGTGACGACAAGTGGGACTATCTTACCCAAGTGTTTGAGGAAGGAGATGCATGGACATGGATCAATAAGAATACCCCAACAGATGCAAGGATCGCTACATATGACATCAAAGAATATTACATTGAAAGGGACGTTATGCCTTTGGATGGAAATGAATCAGCACCACTTTACAAAATAGACAGCATCGCAGAAGCCATGGATTTCCTTCATGAGAAGAGAATAACACATGTTCTGAGCGTTCCTTGGACAAGTCCCACGGATCCCAGAATGCTTAATGCCTACGAGTTGTGCGTCTTAACCAGATATCTAGGTGACCTACGTTATTTGCCTCCGGTCTATGTTGGGCAAAATGGCACAACTGTGTATCATGTTGGGTCCATCGACGAAAAAACAATTTACGACTCCTTTGCACAGAAAGAGTTTGCTCCACCAATAAAGCAGGTAACGATTAATCTAAGTGTCACTAATAACACGTATCCATATCTTGGCAAACTATACGTGCCTGTTCCTGCTGACTACCGAGAAGGTCTAATGGTGTTTTCAATTGACAGTTGTCAGTTGGTCGACATTGAATTGTGGACTGGGCTAATCCCAGCGGAAATGATTACAAACCCGTTAGGCGGGTTTATGTTTGTGAAGAAATGGTCCACCGAATCTAGCAACAGTTCTGGCGTTGAAAATCCCTCATTCGAATGGCAAATAGACAGAGCTGGATATTTCACATTCCGAATCGTTGACAAGGAAGAAACTTTCACAGACAACTTTAACATAACGTTGGATTTGAGATTTTACAATTACTGGGAGCTTAAGTCTCCTTGACCTTGGACGCTATCGCTGAATCTCGTTTCAATCCTGCCTTGAGTAACGGTCCAATTCCTATTATGTCTGTTCCAGTGAACAATGCCCTAGTTATGAGTGCGAATGCTACGAGTCTTGGATCGATTGTGGCAAGAGGGAGACCAAGCAATAGTTGAAGAAGGAGCACGTAGCCGGCTTCTTGAACACCTAAACCTGCAATTGTTATGGGAATGTAGGTCAATGCTGAAGCAAAAGATGCCAATAGAAAGAAATCAAGTATGCTCAATGAACTGTGCCAGATACCGTTAAAAATGAAATACAATGCAGTCGCATTTACAATTAGCGACACTAGTATTAAAATCGCCACAATTATCAAAGGACGCCTGATTTTTCGGCCTTCTTCTTGAACATTGGCAAACATGTCAGTAAGGCTATGTAGTCTACTGCCGACCAACGGTATCCTTTCAAGTTTGACAACAAGGTTTGAGAGACGGTTGTCCCACATAAGAAAAAGCAAAAAAGTCCCCGCAATCAGCAGGATCGCAACTCCGACAAGCAACGAATTAATGACTACTGCCTGAAGAGGCAAGAAACTTATGAAGTAACCTAAACCTATTAGACATATCACTGCCTTCACAAACGCGTTAATTCCTCCAGTGGCAAGAACTCCCGTCATTCCCTGTTCAAGGGGGATGCCGGCCAGTTTATTGAGGAAGATCGGTGTCAGGAAATAGCCTGATCGAACTGGAGTCACATCACTCAGCAATTGACCAGCGAAGCTTGCCATAACCACTTTACGGATTGAAACAGTCGGATTAAAATGTCTCAGTGGAGCATATAGCGCAAATCCCACCACAGCCGATGAAACGATAAACAAGGCTGCTGCCACTAATAGATTTAGAAGGTTAACCTGTAGGAATACCGCTAATGTGTCACCTAGATTTGCCAGCTGAAGTAACCAAAGCAAAATGGCAACGCCTATGATGAGTTGGATTACGATTTTCTTACTTATACGCTCGAACAACTAGTCATTTTCTCCGATCTGTCTCTTAGCGCGTGTTCCACTGAGTTTGCTCCTTCGTATTCTTTATGGCACTTAATGACTCGCTAAGTTGTATGGGTTGCGGTAACCACCTTAAGAAGATAACATCGAATCATTTAATCCTGTAGCGCTCGCGAACTTGAGCAGCTCTGTTTCAGTGGTCTCACCCACCAAGACTCACACGGGTCGGCAGTAGGTTCAACGGATAAAAGCATTTAGAGAACTCTGGTAAAATTTGAATTATTAAAGATTTAATTGTTACCTGCGCCTAAAATGTAAGGATTAGACAAGTAAGTCGCAGAGGTACTTTCTGTGCGCCTTCGGAATTCGCAGTTTTCGAAGTTTACTCCTATAGTTATTGGTTTTTTCCTAGTCTTTGTTTTGTTCTTTGTAGGAGGCATATCTGCCCTCTCGCTTATGGTCAGGGTCCTATTCGTCTTGTTTCTTCCAGGTTTCTCAATTTTGCAGGTGACAGTCAAAGACGAATTTGGTTTCTTAGAAAGACTAATTCTGTCTCCAATAATTGGAATGGCAGTTACATCATTGATGGCGCTCTTTTTATCCTTATTAAGTGTACCAATAAATGAACAAACAGTCATTATATCTGTACTTCTATTATCGATTCCTTTACTAGCATATTCGTGGAAACGAAAAGGACTAAGAAAAACCACTTTCAAATTATCTCCCGTATCTCCTACATATCTAATCCTAATCCTTCTTATTGTCTCTTCAATTGTTCTAATATCACTTCCATTTCCAAGAAATGGCATTTTAATCCCTCTTGGCGATGATCCAACTACCTCTACTTTAGCTGCGACTATGATTACCCAGCAGGGCAAAATACCCCAATCTTGGGCACCATACTTTCCTGAGCAATCCTCATTCACATATCCGCCGGGTTATCCTTCAGTCATAGCTTTTCTGTATCTTTTAGATCCATCAGGTTCCATGCCAGTGCTTGTCTCTCTTTTTTCGGTGTTCTTCGCCATAGTTCATAGCGAAATATTTGTCCTCACAAGTAGAGTATTGCACGATGATAGAATCGCGCTTTGTGCAACAGCTTTCTCAGCTCTGCTCTCAGTTGGTTTCTATCAAATGATAATTACTGGTCGATTTCCAGGACTCGTCGGCCTGGCATTGACTTTGATTTTTCTGCTCTTTTCCTATCTCTATTCAAAAACTGGAAAACTTAGACTGTTATTGCTAGCGGGCATTACATTGGCAAGTCTTTTCCTGACTTATACCGTTTCATTCATTACTGCTACCCTTTTTGTTGTTCTTTTCTTTTCATTTAGATTTATACTCTCTAAGCATAGGAAACAAAGCATTTTGGGTTGTGCAACAATCATCTTTATGGGAATTGCACTGTCGTTGCCCTGGGTTTTTAATATTCTTAACAGGCTAATGGCCAGAGTTCCCACAAGGGAATATGATGCGCTCCTAGCATGGTTTGATACGTATTCGGTTCGAAGCGAAATTGGCCCCACCAACCTCTACTTATATTACGGCTACTGGATGTTCCTTTTTGGAATCATGGGTCTGCTTATTGTTTTCGTCAGAAGGAGAACTGGCAGCTTTCTTCTAGCATGGTTCCTCAGCATATTCCTCTTAATGTTGAATGAAATATTCAAGATTCATTTCCCAGGTTGGTACTATCTTCAGTCAGGAGCTTTCCTAAATCCCACGTTGTCACTACCTCTCTCGGTATTGGCTGGAATCGGTTTTGTTAAAGCTTATGACTTCTTGAAAAAAAGACTTCAATTTTCGTCCAAATCGGTGAAAATCAGTCTGTATTTTGTGCTAGTCGTAACCCTCCTCATATCTACAGTTGTTTTCGGAGCAAAGACGATTGCGGATCGTGCTGCTCTTCAAACAAACCGAATATCTTCAGCTGACTACAATGCAATAATGTGGATTTCAAATAACACAACCGAAGACGCGGTGATCTTTAACGATTACTGGGTCGGTACTCCAAGTACTTGGATACCTGTAATCAGTCATAGACGCGTAGTTATGCCATTATTGAGCATATCTGAAGTTGGGTGGACAAATATTATGTTTACAAGGCAAGATGAGAGCATGATTGTCGCAACTGATCCTAACTCAACAGAGGCGTTATCAATCTTGAAGAGATACGATGCTTCATACGTATATCTCAGCAATAACGTTAGTGCTCAGGTTCAAGAATGGAGAAACAACTATGATTCGTACTCTATTCCTACAAAGTTCTCATTATGAGCTTGCGTTTAATGAAGAAAATGCTTGGGTCATCAGGGTGATTTATTAATGTGCGCGACCTCTATCTGACGCCCCATTCATATTTTATTTATAACTAACGTTTTTTAAGGTTGATAGGTCTCGAATTGCGCATTTCAATCGCAC
The DNA here is from genome assembly GCA_963749465.1 of Candidatus Bathyarchaeota archaeon. Taxonomy (GTDB): domain Archaea; phylum Thermoproteota; class Bathyarchaeia; order Bathyarchaeales; family Bathycorpusculaceae; genus UBA11855. Next base: position 794,146 of record CAVVMH010000006.1, read on the forward strand.
TGTGTTTGGAACAAGAAGAAAATGGTCGAGGGCATCACGCGAGTCTTGGAGGACATGGGCATCCCCAAGGAAGCCGTCACAGTCATCATCCTGAGGAGCCGAAAGAGAACTGGTCTTCGGGCGGAAAGCTACATTCAGAAAGATTCGCAAATCGAGGACCTTAGCCTTACCATTCATCTCACATAGTCTGCCCTTTGTAAGGGGCTAATAGACTGCCCTGAGGACCAGAGTTATGCTATAACTAGACTGTGCATAAACGGAAATCAATTCCTCTGATCAATAGGAAATCCTGAAGTCATGGTTTCTTCCAAAAACACTTAATACGAGAACACGCCTTTGCAGATGTTATCTTTCGGAGGATGCCACCAATCCCAAAACAGAACACGCGAACAATAGACGAGATTAATGCGAAGATAAAGAAAGGCGACGCCCAGGTGCTAACCGCCGAAGAAATGAAACGCCTCGTCGAAAGCAGCGGAATCGAAGTCGCATTCAAAGAGGTCGACGTCGTCACAACCGGCACATTCGGCGCCATGTGCAGTTCAGGCGCAATCATTAACACTGGACATTCAGATCCACCTATAAAGATCGACAAAGCCTGGATAAACGACGTGCCAATCTGTCATCCAGGAGCAGCAGTCGACCTGTACATCGGAGCCACAACCATGAGCGAAACGACGCCTTTTGAGTATGGTGGTGGGCATGTAATCGAAGACTTGGTCAACGGAAAAGAAGTCGACTTAAAAGCGACGGCTTACGGCACAGACTGCTACCCAAGAACGCAGCTGCGAACTCAATTGACCAAGGATGACTTGAACCAGTTTTACCTGCTAAACTTCCGCAACTGTTATCAACGGTACAATTGCGCTGTTAACAGCCGCGATGAAACAATATACACTTACATGGGTAAACTTCTTCCGCACCGTAGGAACGCCACGTTTTCCGGTGCAGGCGAACTGAACCCTTTAATGAATGATCCAGATTTTGAGACCATTGGCATTGGCACGCGAATTTTTCTGGGCGGTGCGCAAGGTTACGTTATCGGCGAGGGTACGCAACATGAAGCAAAAAGTCAGAATGGGACTTTGATGGTTCGCGGAGACGCGAAAAAGATGAATTCCGAGTTTCTGAAGGGTGCAGGGTTAACTAAGTATGGTACTTCGCTCTACGTTGGCATCGGAATTCCAATACCAATCTTAAACTTGGGTTTAGCCAAGAAAACTGCGATACGGGACGAGGCAATCTACACGAGCGTTGTTGATTATGGAGTTCCGCGCAGGGATCGTCCGAAACTGCAGAAAGTGAGTTATAAGGAGTTGAAGTCTGGTTCGATAGTAGTGGAAGATAAGCGAGTTAGGGTTAGCTCATTGTCAAGTTTGAAAGTGGCAAGGAAAATCGCTTGCAAGCTTAAAGAGTGGATTCAGAACAGCGAGTTTTCGCTTACGTTGCCGGTGGAGCGTTTACCTTTGGACAGCGTGTTCAAGCCCATGCGGGAAACTGAGGGAACGCCTTTCGTTGCTGGTGTGATGCATGCGGCTGTTACTTGCCGCGAGAATGAGTCGATTAGGGATATTGCTTCTCGGATTGTTACTCGTTCGGTCAACCATATTATCGTGGTTGATGATCAGGGTAAGATTACAGGTATTGTGACTTCGTGGGATATTACACGTGCTATGGCTGAGGGTGTGAAAGCGCTTGCGGATGTAGTGTCCAGGCGTGTTGTAACGGCTAAGCCTGATGAGCCTTTGGAGATTGCGTCGAAGCGTATGGCGAAGCATAACATCAACGCGTTGCCCGTGATTGATAATGAGGGAAAGGTACTTGGGATAGTGACTTCGGAAGATGTCTCGAAGCTGTTGGGAAGGTGAAAGAAGAAATGGTGCGTATCCTCTTGCGTTTTGCTGAGGATCTGGTGGAGCAGCCAATTACTTCGCAGATAATACTTGAACTTAAAGTGCCGATAAATATTATCACTGCGCACGTGAATTCGAAGGGTGGCGAAATCTTGGCGGAAATTCCTGACGACGCGTTGGATAAAACGGTGAAAGCTTTTCGTGACAAAGGCGTGGATGTCTCGATTCCCAAATTAGTTGAGGTTGATGATGAGGAGTGTTTCAGCTGCGGAACCTGCGTGTCGCTGTGTCCTGTTGAAGCCATTTTGGTAGATAAGGATGGCAGTGTGATTTTCAATCGTGAGAAATGTGTCGGCAGCACCTGCAGTGTTTGCGTAGATGCGTGTCCAACTAGAGCTATAAAATCGGTGAAGCAGTTGGGAACGGTTGGCAAAGCAGCGGCAAAACGGAAACTCTAAAACCAGTCGTGAAGGACTTGTTTAGAAGAGTCTTCGAGTTGAAGGATTCGCGCGGCACCATAATCGCCGACAAGGAAAACGCGATTGACGTTGCGGTAGAATCTATTCGACGTAACAGGGAACTGCTCGAAAACTTCGTGGAGAGCCATCGCTTGTTTTTGGAATCGCTTAAGCCCGTGAAAGTGCCTGCTGAACCGTTAGTTGCTAAGCTCATGGCTGAAGCCGCGTTGAAAGCGGGCGTTGGTCCTATGGCTGCTGTGGCCGGAGTATTGGCAGACCTGGCTGTTGCTGACATGGTTGCTGAGGGATGCAGGATCGCGGTTGTGGAGGATGGTGGCGAAGTTTCCGCAGTTAGCAAAAAACCTGTTGATGTTGCCGTTGGAGTTGGAGATGCGCCTTTGTCGAACATGTTCGGGTTCAGGCTAACAGAATTTCCAGTTGGTATTGCGACGAGTTCAGGCGTGTTCAGCCATGCTTTAAGCTTCGGCAATGCAGAAGCCGCAACGGTTTTCTGCGGGAACGCGGGTTTGGCAGATGCTGCAGCAACAGCGGTTGGCAACGTGGTAAAAGGCGACGATGTACAAGCTGCAATTCATCGAGGAATAGAAAGAGCGGTTTCAATCCAAGGCGTGAAAAGTGTGCTAATAATCTACAAAGGTTTTGTTGGAACAGCAGGAAAAATCCCGCAAATAATCAAAATCGATCCTTCCATCTCTAGTCCTCGGAACAATCTACAGCCCCTTATGTAGAGTAGGAATAAGGTCCGTTAGGCTCTATCTTCCAACAGTAGTGACATGAAGCTCTTGTTCTCAATCAGACCGAATGCTCCGTTCCTTGCTGAAAGTTCATCAAATTTACGGACACCGTCAGGTTCCAAAAAAGGAGAACAAATCATAAAAGGCACAGGATCACGGGTATGCGTACCGACAGTTATCGGTGTTGGATGATCCGGAAGGATGGCAATCGCAAAGGGTTCACTCAAACCCTCAAGAATTCTTCCCAGAAGCCTCTTGTCCAAATCTTCAATCGTCTTAACCTTCAACTTGGAATCCCTAACATGCCCTGCTTCGTCAGGCGCTTCGATATGAACAAAAACCAAGTCATTGCTCACAAGAGCTTTCAGCGCCGCTTCTGCTTTACCCTCATAATCTGTATCACACATGCCCGTCGCCCCTGGAACATTAACAACCTCCATTCCTGCATAAATCCCGATTCCCTTCACCAAATCCACAGCAGAGATAACAGCTGCCTTCAACCCGTACTTCTCCTTGAACGATTCCATGGATGGCTTCTTACCTCCACCCCAAGGCCAAATCATGTTTCCAGGTTTTTTTCCCGCCCTTTTTCTGGCAATGTTCACTGGATGAGACTCTAGAATTCCTCTAGACTCAAGTATTGTCTTTCTCAAAAGAGCCACGGGTTTCTCTACTTCTATTGTCTTGGCTCTCGGCAAAATATCCAAGATGTTTATTCCAGTAGCATCATGAGGCGGAGTGCACTCAACTAAATGAGGATTTGGCAGGTTTCTTATGATCATGAAGTGCCGATAGTCTAAGCCCGAAAAAAACTCAATTTCACCCTGTTTTTCAAACGATTCCTTAATAGCTGCCATTAGTTCTGAGGATTCCTTGCTCGTTATGTGACCCGCAGAGTAATCCACAAGCACCCCGTTTTCTTCCGTTATCAGGTTACATCTGAACGCTGCATCATCCTGGGCTAGCTGGATACCTCTTGCAGGCGCTTCCAAAGGTCCTCTGCCGGTGCAACACGTAACAGGGTCATAGCCTAACACTGAAAGAATAGCAACATCAGAACCTGGACTCATGCCATTGGGCACCGTCTTAATAAGGCCACTCTGGCCTTTTGCTGTTAAGGAATCAATGTTCGGCTTATGCGCCACCTGAAGAGGAGTCAGGTTTCCCAGTTCAGGAACAGGATAATCAGCCATCCCGTCACCAACGACAATTACGTATTTCATCTGTTTACCTCACAGGACCGTTGTCTACCAAAGCTTCCATGGAAGTTCGTCCATGTACTCGTTCAACGACCGAATCGATGTGCCATTATGGTCTCTCTGCAGCAAAACCTTCACCAATTCAGCAGCAAGCTCCAAATTGGTGATGACTGGAACGTTAAACTCCACCGCTTTCCGTCGGATATCGTACCCGTCCGTCAACGCGTCCGAGTATGTCCGTTGCTTCGTTGCTGTCGGCACGTTGATAACTAAGTCAATCTTCTGGTCTCGCAGATAATCCAGTATGTTCGGTGTCGCCTCCTTCACTTTATGCAACACCGTCACGTCTTCTATCCCCGAAGCCTTCAGCACCTCCGCCGTGTGCTCTGTGGCGTAAATCTGGAAGCCCATCTCCTCGAACGCTTTCGCCAACGGCACCACCCGCCGCTTCGGCTCGTCGCCTCCAACCGTGATGAGTACAGCGCCACCTTTTGGCGGCATGCGGAACTCGGCGGCTTGCAACGCTTTGCTGAATGCATCGGCAAAGTTCTCTCCTAGACATGCTACCTCGCCTGTACTCAGCATTTCCACGCCCAGAACTGGGTCGGCGCCGCTTAAGCGCATGAAACTGAACTGGGGCACCTTCACACCTATGTGACGCGTGGGAGGGAGTCCGCAGGTCTTCATCTCGTTGAACTTCTTGCCCAGCATCGCCAGCGTCGCCAGCTCGATTAGGTTTATGCCGCGGGTTTTGCTGACGAAAGGCATCGAACGCGACGCTCGCAGGTTGCATTCGATGACGTAGACGGCGCCTTCCTTGACAAGGTACTGGATGTTGTACGGGCCCTTAATCTTGAGCGCCTTTACGATCTTCTGCGTGGCATCTTCGACTTTTTTCTGGACTTCGAGGTTCAGTGTGTGGGGCGGAATACTCATCGTTGCGTCCCCGCTGTGGACACCCGCGTTCTCGACGTGTTCCATTATGGAGCCGATGAGGCAGGTTTCGCCGTCGTAGACCCCATCCACTTCAACCTCTTTCGCTTTCTCGAAGAACTTGGAGATGACTACTGGGTGGTCTCGGGAGACTTTTGCTGCCATGTTCAAGAAGTTTTCAAGCGCTGTTTCGTTGTATGCTACCCGCATGGCTGAGCCCGAAAGGACGTAGCTGGGTCGAACGATGACTGGGTATCCGATTTCTTGGGCAAACCATTTGGCGCCAGCGATGGACGTCAGTTTGCTCCAACTCGGCTGCGGAATCCCCAGCTGATCCAGCAACGCGCTAAATTTGGACCTGTCTTCAGCCACATCGATGTCTTCCGCCGCTGTGCCCAGCAGTTTCACGCCCGAGTTCGCCAGCTTCAGCGCCAGGTTATTTGGAATTTGTCCTCCGACACTGGCTATGACACCCATCGGGTTTTCTTTCTCGTAAATGTCTAAGATCCGTTCACGGCTTAACTCCTCGAAATATAGCTTGTCGGAGATGTCGTAGTCCGTGGAAACGGTCTCGGGATTATAGTTAACCATGATTGCTTCTTTGATGCCGTTCTTCTTCAAAGCCCAGATGGTGTTGACTCCGCACCAGTCGAACTCGACGCTGGAGCCGATTCTGAAGACGCCCGCGCCCAGCACCATGACCTTGCTCTCGTTCCCGCCGAAAGTGATGTCGTCTTCGTCTCCGCCATACGTCAAGTACAAGTAGTTCGTTTTGGCGGGCCATTCAGCCGCTAACGTGTCAATCTGCTTCACTGCTGGGATGATGCCTGCGTTCTTCCTGAAGGTTCGGACGGTTGTTTCTTTGGTTCCTTGGCAAACGGCTATTTGTTCGTCGGAGAAGCCTAAACGTTTCGCCTCTCGCACGATGGTTGTTGCTTCAGGGCTGTTGAGGTTAAGGGTGCGCAGTTCCTTTTCCATCTCGATTATGTTTTTGATTTTGTGGAGGAAGAAGGGGTCGATTCCGCTTAACCGATAGATTTCCTCGATTGAAATGCCCATTTTCAATGCTTTGACTATCTTGAATAATCGCTCATCCGTCGGGTTTGCGAGTTCGTCCTTTATTTTTTCTTCAGTTTCGGTTTCCGCTTCGTCTTCGTTGCATACCAAGCCAAGCTTGCCCGTGTCTAGCATTCGTACGGCTTTCTGTAATGTCTCTTCGAAACAGCGTCCGATGGACATTACTTCGCCGACTGAGCGCATCTGGGGTCCTATGTGGCGGTCGGCGTTCTTGAACTTCTGCAAGTCCCAACGGGGGATCTTCACCGTGATGTAGTCCAAAGCTGGCTCGAAACAAGCTGTGGTAGCCTCTGTGACCTTGTTGGTTAGCTCTGGAAGTAGATAGCCAATGGACAGTTTCGTGGCTATGTATGCTAGCGGGTAGCCTGTTACTTTGCTGGCCAACGCTGAGCTTCTAGACATCCGCGAATTAACTTCAATCACTCGGTACTCTTCGGACTTCGGGTGCAGTGCCCACTGAATGTTGCATTCTCCCACTATTCCTAGTCTGCGTATCGTATTAATCGAAGTTGAGCGAATTAGGTGGTACTCACGGTTCGTCAACGTTTGAGAAGGCGCTACGACGATTGAGTCTCCAGTGTGCACACCCATCGGGTCGAAGTTCTCCATGTTGCAGACTGTGAGGCAATTGTCGGCGTAGTCGCGAACGACTTCGTACTCGATTTCCTTCCAGTGTCCAACGTACTCTTCCACGAGAACCTGAGTTATCCTGCTTTGAGCTAATGCACGGGTGACGATTTCTCGCAACTCCCAAGAATCATGTGCCACGCCTGAGCCTTTGCCGCCCAGCGTGTACGCAACACGAACGATGACTGGATAGCCTATCTCGTTAGCCACTTCCAACGCGTCACGAACCGTCGTGGCAGATTTGCTCCTGAGAGGGTGCGCATCTGCCTCAATCATGGCTTGCTTGAAGATCTCACGGTTCCCTGTGGTTTCAATAGCCTCAACAGGTGTGCCTAGCACTTTCACGTTGTATTTCTCGTAAACTCCTCTCTGAGCAAGTTCAATCCCGCAGTTCAGCGCCGTTTGCCCGCCGAAACCGAGGAGGATTCCGTCAGGTCTCTCTCTTTCAATGACCCTCTCCACGTACTCGGGCGTGACTGGCAGAAGGTAGACTTTCCCTGACAAGCGCGGGTCAGTCTGGATAGTTGCGATGTTCGGGTTTATCAGGACAGACTCGATGCCCTCTTCACTTAGGGCTTTGAGGCATTGGCTGCCTGAGTAATCGAACTCGGCGGCTTCGCCGATTTTTATGGCGCCGCTTCCGAGCACAAGCACCTTCTTTATCCACTCGAGCTTCGGCATCTTAGGCAGCCTCCATCAGCCGTGAGAACTCATCGAAGAGGAATCCAGTGTCGTATGGTCCTGGAGAGGCTTCGGGATGCCACTGCACGGCGAAGACGGGTTTGTTCTTGTGTTTTATGCCTTCAACCGTTTTGTCGTTGGCGTTTAAGAACCAGCATTCGAAGGGCGATTTTTCGAGGCAGTTCATTTCGATTGCGTAACCATGATTCTGCGTAGTTATGTAACAACGGTTCGTTTTCAAGTCGAGCGCAGGCTGGTTCTGGCTACGATGACCAAACTTCATCTTGTAGGTGTCTCCGCCCATAGCAAGCATTAGTATCTGATTTCCTAGGCAGATTCCCATCACCGGAAGTTTTTCAACGAGCTCCTTCACTGTTTGAATGGTCGGGACACATTTTTTGGGGTCGCCTGGACCGTTACTGATGATGACACCGTTGGGTTTGTACTCGAGAATTTCTTTGGTTGAGAAATCATAGGGCACTCGTACAACGTTGATTCCACGTTTCAGGAAGTTCCGTATGATGCTGTTCTTGACTCCTGTGTCAATCAGAACTGCCGTGTTCTTGCCCGCGACGTTGTAGGTTACTGGCTCTTTAACCGCGACTTCATTCACGAGGTCCGTAAGGTTCGGGTCAGGAATAGCCTTGGCCTCATTCAAGAGTGCATCGATGTTAGGTTCTTCCCCAGGTTCGCAGACTTTGAGGATTCCTAGCATGACGCCGTGAGTCCTCAGCTTCTTCGTGAGGCGCCTAGTGTCAAGTCCGCTGATTCCGGGTATCCCTTCGTCCTGCAACCATTTATCCAACGTTCTTGTTGAAGCCCAATGATACGGCTCATTGCATAACTCGTGGATGATTAAGCCTGATGTTTGGATTCGTTCCGATTCGAAGTAAAGCGGCAATCCGAAGCTGAGGTCATTTGGGGGAACACCATAATTGCCTACCAGCGGATATGTTAAGTTCAGAATCTGCCCCTTATACGACGGGTCTGTTAACGCTTCGGGGTATCCGACCATGCCAGTGGAGAAAACCACCTCGCCTGAAGTCCTGCCAGTTGCGCCAAAGCCTTTGCCAATGAAAAGGGTGCCGTCTTCTAAAACCAGAATTGCTTTCTTTTTCTTGCTGGATTGTTGTTCTGGGACCAAAGCCCTATTCTACCTACCGCTTTGAATTCTTAAATCTTCCGTTTTCGGAATCTTGCCTTCCTGAGACAGATTTCGCCGAGGACTCTAACCGCTTTTTTGCCTCGTCCAGCTTCTTCTTCAGTTCGGAAACGCTGGATTTCGCTTGAGCCATATGTTTCTTTCGGGCTGCTAACGCTTTCTTGACCGTGGCAGGTGCTGGTCCGCCCTTGACGTTGTGGCTTTCGACAATTCTTTTCGGGTCAACGGATTCGGCTATATCCTCCGCTTTCACGGCAAGAGCGATGTTGACGGTGTCCTTTGCCATTTTCTGTAGCAGTTCAGGTGTTGCATCCTTGAAAGCTTGCTTGGATTCCATCAATGTTTTCACGAGTGCACCGACTATTTTATGAGCAGATCTGAAGGGAACGTGGTATTTTCGGACGAGCATATTCGCCAATTCCGTGGCGGAGACGAAGCTCTCCAACCCCTTCCCCGAAACCTCTGGTTGCACTTTCAAGTTAGGAATAAGCTCAGCAAGAATCTTTAGAGAACTGCAAACACTTTCCACGGCTTCCCACAGTTTCGGGGTGACTTCTTGAAAATCAAGGTTATACGTAGATGGCATACCCTTCATAGCTGCTGCCGCTGCAACGAAATCGCCTAGAACGTGGCTGGCTCTCGCGCGGATTACCTCTGGGACTTCAGGGTTCTTCTTCTGCGGCATCATGCTGCTCGTCGAAGTAAATTCGTCTGGAAGCTCAACGTTGCCGAAGCCGGGTGAACTCCACAAGACCAAATCTTCGGCAATCTGACTCAGGTTCACCGCCGTGAGCGTTAGCGCCCCGATGGTCTCCAGGATGAAGTCTCGGCTGCCCACCGCGTCAATCGAATTCTCCACCAAGCCGTCGAAGCCCAGTAGCTCGGCGACCCGTTCGCGGCTTATCGGGAAACTCGTGGTGGCTAAGGCTCCTGCGCCCATTGGCGAGAGGTTAACTCGCGTGTAGGCGCTTTGTAGTCTCTGCAGGTCTCGATCTAACGCGTCGAAACGGGAAATCAGGTAATGTGCGAACGTCACTGGCTGCGCCGGTTGCAGGTGAGTGTACTCGAGAATGAGGGTTTCAACATGCTTCTCGGCGGTTTCTGCGAGGGCTTGCTGCAATTGTGACAAGGTAGGACATTGTGATGATCAGTTGTTTTCTGAGTTCCATGCGGATAGCGGTAGCCACTTGGTCGTTTCGGCTCTTGGCGATGTGCATGTTTCCGCCAACTTCAGGTCCCACCTGCTGGAGGACTGCTTCTTCGACTGCCATGTGAACGTCTTCGGAGGATGAGTCCATCTTCAGGTCCAACTTTGCGGTTAACGCTTGCATAAGCTTGGCTGCATCACGCGGTTTGATTATTCTCTGCTCCATCAGCATTATTGTGTGGGCTTTGTTTATGTCGATGACTGCCTCTGAGAGTCTTGCGTCATCCTTAATAGACGAGGTAAATTCGGCTACGTCGGTTCTTTTTGATGACAGCCGTCCTCCGCGCAGTGTCTTCGACATTTCACTCTTCTCCTAATGATTATTTCTTTTTGGCTTTCCGTTTCAAGATATTGTACATTCTCGTCTGCAATCCCCACAGCTCGATGAAGCCTTTGCTGTAGGCTTGGTTGAAACCCGTTTTGATATTGTAGTTTACCAGGTTCTGATCGTATAGCGACATAGGTGAGGAGCGTCCGACAATTTGGACTCCGCCCTTGTACAGTTTAACGCGAACTTCGCCCGTGACGTTTTCCTGTGTCTTGTTGATGAAGGCTTCAAGGTCCTCCCGCAACGGGTCCACCCATAAGCCAGCGTACGCCATGAACGTCCACTGCGCGTCAATCTGCTGCTTGAACAAAACCTCGTGTCGTGTGAGCACCATCTTTTCAAGGTCTTTGTGCGCTTCTAGTATGACGGTGGCGGCTGGGCACTCATAGTTTTCCCTAGATTTCAAACCTACGAGGCGGTCTTCGATGTGGTCAATACGACCGACCCCGTGTTTCCCCGCCATCTTGTTAAGCTGCTCAATCAGCGTGAGCGGATCTAGCTTTCTCCCATTTAATGCGACGGGTACGCCTGCCTCGAACGTGATAGTCACGTATTCAGGCTTGTCAGGTGCTTTCTCAGGTGAAACCGTCCATTCAAAAGCGTCTTCAGGCGGCTCTTTGCTGGCATCTTCGAGGATGCCGCACTCAATGCTTCTGCCCCAAATGCTTTGGTCTATGCTGTACTTCTTCGCCGCCGACGTGACAGGGATTCCATTCTTTTTCGCGTAGTCTATTTCCTCCGCTCGTGTCATGTTCCACTCACGGACTGGCGCGATGATTTTCAGGTCAGGTGCCAAAGCACCGAATGTTACGTCGAAGCGAACTTGGTCGTTGCCTCTGCCCGTGCAGCCATGGGCAAAGCCTGTGGCGCCTTCCTTCTCGGCGATTTCCACCATCTTTGCTACGATGAGTGGTCGGGACAGGCTGGTACTGATAGGGTATTTGCCCTCGTAGAGCGCATTCGCCTTAATCGCTGGGAAAAACGTAGTCATTAGCGAATTCCGCTCGGGCATCAACCGAAAAGTGCTTAAAAACTCCGAGTTTCTGCGCTTTCTCCTCAACTTCCTTCAGGTCTTCTTGCTGCCCGACGTCGACTGTTACGGTTATGACTTGGGCTTTATGTTCTTCTTGGAGCCATTTGATGAGTACGGATGTGTCCAGTCCGCCTGAGTAGGCGAGTACGATTTTTTCTGTTATGCTGTTGCTCCCCCGTTTTTTGGATTCGGTTTTTCCCGTTACCTTACGGCGGGTATTCTTAAACTTTGTGACTTTTTTGTGACATGATAAGCCTTAAATGTCCTAATTGATACATTGTTGCAACATGACAATAGCCAACAACGTGAGAAGTTACCTGCGGAACAAACCCTACCTGCTCGAAGCGTTAGAGAAACGCATCGTTAACCTCAGCGAACTGTCCAGGCAGATCCAAGAGGAACTGAAAACCAGCAATACCAGCGCGGTCAAAGCAGCGTTGAGGCGTTTCTCGGAGGAACTTCAGCGCCACAAGCAAAAGCGTGAGGAGAAAGTGCTTCAAGTCCTTAAGCGAAGCGGCATGGCGGTTTACGACAGGAAATCCGTGGTTATAACCAACAGGGAAGTGGACGTCAAGAACGCCTTGAAGGTGGACCTGCTCAATAAACATGTCTACCTCTTGGACAGGAGTGACTTGCCCGAAAGGATCAGCACGCTCGTAAAGCACGAGGACTGTACTATGATTGTTGTGCATTCGCCCGAAGAACTGGAAGCAACCCCTGGAGTGGTTGCGTTTTTGGCTACGTTGCTAGCGGAACAGAACGTGAACATAATAGAGTTCATAAGCTGCTGGACCGAGACCATAATGGTTGTGGAGAAGAAGGACAGCCTCAAAGCCTACGAAGTCCTATCAAACATGGTGAGCTAGGAGGACGACTCCATCTTAATGGACAACAACATTAATAATAATTACATACGAATAATGTCTTCTGATTTAAGGAATAATTCATGTCGCTGAGCCAAGTAACCGTAATCGCACCTGCAACAACCGCTAACTTAGGTCCAGGCTTCGACGTTTTCGGCTTAGCGCTAAAGCAGCCTCACGACAAAGTCAAGTTGACCGTTATTCCAAAAAGCGTCCATGTTGAGGCTACTGGGCTGCCAGCAGAAAAGAATCCCGCCTTGCCTAAAAAGAACACGGCAAGCATTGTCGCAAACCACATGATAAAAGAATTCAACCTGCAAACAGGCATCCAAATACATATTGACAGGGGCATCATGCCTGGCATGGGCTTGGGCAGCAGCGCAGCTTCGGCAGCAGCGGTAGCATACGGCTTGAACCATATGTTCAACCTCAAACTGGAATTTGAAGACTTAATACGGTTGGCAGCGAAAGGCGAGGTCGCATCCGCTGGCTCCGAGCACGCGGACAATGTTTCAGCAGCAATCTGCGGAGGCTTCATCATCGTTCGCTCTTACAAGCCTCTGAAAATAGTCAACTTGCAAGCTCCCACGGACATGGAAGTTTGCGTCGCCTACCCACACATCAAGACGCCGGCTAACAAGACCGAAAAAGCTCGGTCGGTCGTTCCCGCGCAAGTTTCAATTGAAAAACTAGTCCACAACGTTGGAAGGGCAGCGGCTATGGCAAGTGGCTTTGCGAGCGGCGATGTTGACTTGATCGGCGAGTCAATGTCAGACGCTATTGCGGAGCCAGAAAGAGCCACGCTAATCCCTGGTTACCAGAGGGTTAAAGGGAACGCGCTGAAAGCTGGAGCGTGTGGAGTCGCCGTGAGCGGCGCTGGACCCGCCATGATTGCTATAGTGAACAAGAGAAAGGCGAACGCGTCAAAAGTATCGAAAGCCATGAAGGAAGCCTTTGAATCCACAGGCTTGAAAGCCACAGTGTTTACCACGGCATCAGGAAGAGGCACCTACATTTTGGAGATGGAAAAGTGACGCATCAGGAATGCATCAACTGCGGAACCCGATATCCGACAGACGAAGTCATCTATTTCTGCAGAAAATGCGGAGACATACTCGAAATCAAATTCGACTACGACCTCACGAGGGATGTTCTAAAGAAAAGCGGATGGCGAAAAATGCCGCTGTCCGTGTGGCGCTACAGAGACCTAATGCCGATAAACGACGCCTCAAAAATCGTCAGTTTGAACGAGGGCGGAACAGGACTCCACAAATGCAATCGTCTTGGGAAAGCGTTGGGACTAAATCACCTTTACGTGAAAAACGAGGGCGAAAACCCGACTGGTTCGTTCAAGGACAGGGGAATGACGGTCGGCGTGACGAAGGCGGTTGAGCTAGGCATGAAATCGGTCATTTGCGCATCCACGGGGAACACGTCCGCGAGTTTAGCGGCTTACGCGGCGAAAGCAGGTTTGCAGTGCGCGGTGCTTATACCCTCAGGAAAAATCGCGTATGGGAAGTTGGCGCAGGCCATTATTTACGGCGCCAAAGTCATCCAAGTCCGTGGCAACTTCGACCAAGCTCTAGAGATAGTGTTCAAGCTATCGGAGAAACACAAGAACATTTACCTGCTCAACTCGATTAACCCGTTCAGGATAGAGGGACAGAAATCTCTTGGCTTCGAAATCTGCGAACAACTCGATAACAAACCACCCGACCGTCTAATCGTGCCCGTTGGCAACGCAGGGAATATTAGCGCCATCTGGAAAGGCTTCACGGAATTTCATGACCTCGGCTTCGTGAAGACTCTTCCGAAGATGACGGGGATTCAAGCTGTTGGCGCGTCGCCGATTGCTGAAGCCATCAAGAGCGGAAGCAATGAAATCAAACCTGTTAGTTCACCCGAAACGATCGCAACAGCCATTAGAATTGGTGCGCCAGTCAGCTGGAAAAAAGCCATTAACGCTATTCGCGATTCGGGAGGAACAGCAGAAACCGTGACAGATAAGGAGATTTTGGAAGCACAAAAAACGCTGTCGCGGCTAGAAGGTTTGTTCGTGGAGCCAGCAAGCGCCTCCTCCATCGCAGGGCTGAAGAAACTCGTCGAGAACGGAACAATCGACAAGAACTCTCGCGTTGTCTGCGTCACCACGGGGCATGGGTTGAAAGACCCTGACACAGCCATAAAGATGAGCGAGAAGCCGCTAGAAGTGGATGCCGAAGTGGCGGCCATAGAGCAAGCCCTCGGACTTAAAAGAACGATTGCGATTCATAATTGAGGTTGATTGCAGATGCGGATTATCTTGGTTGGTTTTGGCGTAATCGGGAAGAGCGTAACTAGCGTTCTTGCTCGTAGATATGCCGAAAAGGTTGCGGATTATGGGCTTAACCCAAAAATCGTTGCCATCGCCGATTTAGACGGGGCGGTCATTAACCCCAGAGGTCTGAGTCCTGAGAAATTGGAATTGATTAGGCAACGGGGCTATCCAATATCGGCGGACCCTGATTTTGGTCGCCCAGGCGTGTCAGCTTTGGATGTTATTGAGTCTGTTGAAGCAGAAGTGGTTGTCGAAGTTACGCCTGTTAATATCAAGAACGCTGAACCAGCGTTGTCACACATTACTAAGGCGTTTAAGACAGGGAAACATGTCGTCACAACCAACAAAGGGCCATTAGCCTTAGCCATGCCAGCCCTTACAGAACTAGCAGAGTACAACAACGTTTGCTTCCGATTTAGCGGCACAGTCGGCGGTGGAACGCCTATGCTTGAGTTTGCCAAACGATGCCTCGCAGGAGACAAAATTCTCGCCATACAAGGAATATTAAACGGCACAACCAACTACATACTAACTGAAATGTCTCAAAACCGCGTGACTTTCCAGGAAGCGCTGACAAATGCGCAGAAGCTTGGTTACGCGGAGAGAGAACCGTCCATGGATGTCGACGGGTTTGATACCGCCTGCAAAGTTGTAATTCTGGCTAACTGGATAATGAACAAGAAAGTAACCTTAAGAGACGTCGATAGGACGGGCATCCGCGATGTATCTTTGCAAGCGCTAGATGAAGCATCCAAAAAGGGCAATGCGATCAAGCTCATCGGCTCAATAGCCGGCGATACGACAACGGCTAAACCCATGGAAATAGCCAAAACCAATCCATTATGTGTTAGTGGAGTCCTCAATGCAGTAACCTTCTCTACTGAATTAGCTGGGGAACAAACTCTGGTCGGCAGAGGCGCAGGTGGGCGAGAAACTGCCGGCGCAGTTCTAAGGGATTTATTAGCTATAAGGCATAATTTAGCTGATAATTTGCTCAAATGAGGGACAAGAACATGAAGAAGATCGTAATGAAGTTTGGAGGAACCTCCGTCGCCACGGGTGAAAACATTCGAAACGTAGCCAAGTTAGTTGCGGAAAGCGTAAAAAAGGCCTCCAGTGTCATTGTTGTCGTCTCCGCTTTGGATGGCGTTACAGATGAACTCTTTGAAGCAGCGGAGCAGGCACGGAAGGAGAAGCAGGCTTACATTCAAGCGTTCAAGCAGCGAATGCTCGAGAGACATTGCGTCGCTGTCACGAAGGCGATAAAGAACTCCGCAATGCGGAAAGAAGTCGAGCAAGCAGTCGGGAACATAATTGACGAGCTTGAAAAGGTCCTGACAGGCATTTGCTATGTTGGAGAATTAACTCCCAAATCAAAAGACTATGTCCTATCGTTTGGAGAACGCTTATCCGCACCCATCGTGTGCGGCGCCTTAAGAGATCTGAAAATAAAATCTTCAGCTTTCACTGGGAAAGAAGCAGGAATAGTCACCGACTCCAATTTTGGCGACGCGAACCCACTGTTCAACGTCACCAAGCACCAACTCAAAGAAAGAATTGAGCCACTACTCGAGGAAAAAGTGACCCCGGTGGTGTCAGGTTACATTGCTGCAACCCAAGATGGTGTCGTCACGACGCTGGGTCGCGGCGGTTCAGACTACACTGCAACGATTATAGCTGCTGCATTGGCAATGGATGAGGTTTGGATTTGGACCGACGTCGACGGCATTATGACTGCCGACCCAAAGATAATTCCCTCGGCGCGGCTGTTGCCTCAGCTTTCTTATCAAGAAGCGGCTGAGTTGGCGATTTTCGGGGCGAAAGCTATGCACCCAAGAGCGTTGGAGCCGATCATGAAGGAGAATATTCCCGCCAGAATAAGAAACGTATTCAATCCTGAAAACCCTGGCACATTAATCTCAAGTGAGACAACGACCACACGCAAAGATGCTGTTAAAGCAGTTGCAGTGATTAAAGACGTTTCAATGATTAATGTCAGCGGCGGTGGAATGGTCGGCGCTCCAGGCAGTTACGCCCGCATTCTCGACCTGCTCGGGAAAAACGGCATAAACGTTATGATGATTTCCGCTGCTGCGTCTGAAGCCAACATATCAGTTGTCATTCGTAGAAGCCTCCTTGGCAGGGCGTTGAGCGCATTGGAGATCGCTTTGATGGGCAGAGGTTTCGCTAGCGACGTGACCGCTGAGGATGACGTCAGCGTGGTGGCGGCGATGGGTGCTAACATGAAGGGCACGCCTGGTGTGGCTTCTAGAATCTTCACGACTCAAGCTAAGAACGGAATTAACATCCGCATGATTGCGCAGGGTTCTTCGGAGCTGAATATTTCGTTTGTTGTGAAGGAGCAGGATGGGAAGGCGGCGGTGCAGGCGATTCACGACGAGTTCAAACTGGACAAAATCTAGCTCTGCGCCGTTGGGCTTTCGTTTTCGTTTTTTCCATTCCTATTTTTGTGCAGGTCAGACAACTTGAGAAGGGTTTCTTTGTAGACTTGGATGCTGGCAAGGTATTCGCTGATGTCAATGTGCTCCTCCAAAGTGTGATCCAATTTTGAGTCGCCTGGTCCGTACGTGACTATGGGTAGGTTCATGGCTTTGCCGAGAATGTTCATGTCGCCTGTCCCTGTTTTGTGCAGGAGCGTTGCCGGCTTATTTAGCACTTTTCTAACAGACGACGACAGTACATGGACAAGCGGTGAAGCCTTGTTAACTTCAAACGGCTCGACAGTGTCAAGAACGGTTGCTTTCACTGATACCTTTGGATTGGCAGCTTGGTACTTTGTGATTACTTTCTCTATCTGCCCAAAAACCTGGACGGTGGAGAACTGTATTGGCACTCGAACGTCAAGGTTCATTTCAGCCTCAAAGGGAACAACGGAGGTTGCTCTGCCACCTACAACTTTAACCAAACAGGCTGTGACTGCATTGTATGGGCTTGCCGAGGGATCCAGCGACGGATACGAGGAAGCGTTTTTGATTTGTTCCCAAAGTTCATACGCTTTCTCCAAGGCATTATCGTACAGCCAGGGCGTTGAAGCATGCCCAGTCTCAGTTTTACAAACGATTTTGAGTTGGATTTGCCCCTTGTATCCAATAGTTATGTTCTCGACTCCGCTGGGTTCACCAAAAATTGCGTAGTCAGCCGTGATTCCCTGAGTGATGAGGTGTTTGACGCCTCGGCTGGTGGCTTCTTCCTCGACAACGCTGGCAACTAAGATTTTACCCTTGAATCCGGGCTCCTTAGAAGAAGCGGCCGCAGCCATGACCATTGCGGCAAGCGGACCTTTCGCATCCACTGCTCCGCGAGCGTAGATTCTTCCTTCTTCGATTCGAAGCGGTAAGTGTCCAGCGACAGTGTCCATGTGTCCACAGAGTAGGATGACTGGTTCGCCTTCGCCGACGACTCCGATGACGTTTCCGATGGCGTCTGTTCCAACTTGGAAGCCGAGTTTCTTCATTTCTTCAGCTAGGAAACTGGCGATTTCCTGTTCTTTTCCTGAAGGGCTGTAGATGCCCAGCAGGTTAGTTAGCAGGCGTACCGCTTGGTCTTGCATTCTCTTCCTCCTCCAAGACGCCGTCGAGAACCGAGATGGCTTTGTTGATTTGTTCTTTGCTGATAACTAAGGGTGGCAGGAACCGCAGAACGTTACGTCCAGCATCGAGAACAAGCACGCCCTTGTCCTTGGTTTTGAGCAGTGTGTTCAGGACGTCGAACTTCATTTCCATGCCAAGCATCAAGCCTAAACCGCGCGTTTCCTTCACTGTCCGATGCTTGCTCTGCAGCTTTTCCAGTTCAGCTTTGAAGTACCCGCCCATAGTGGCTGCGCGTTCGGGAAGTTTCTCCTCCAAGAGCACATCGATAGCAGCGCACCCAGCCGCGCAAACCAGTGGGTTCCCGCTATAAGTTGTTGAGTGGTCTCCAACCTTGAACGATGACATAACGTCCTCTCTGGCAACCGTTGCGCCTAGCGGCAGCCCACCTGCCAGCGGCTTCGCCAAACACAGCACGTCGGGAACGACACCCCAGTGTTCGCAGGCGAAGAGTTTTCCTGTTCGCCCAAAACCAGTTTGCACTTCGTCAAAAATTAGAAGGATATTTTTTTCGTCGCAAATTTCTCTTAGCCCCTTCAGGAAACCGTCGGGTGGAACGCGTATTCCGCCTTCTCCGCGTATTGGTTCAACAAGGACAGCGGCTGTTTTTTCGCTGATGGCTTCGCGTACTTTTTCAAGATTGTCGGGCGGAACATGCTTGATTTCTGGAACAAGCGGCAGGAAAGGCTCGCGATATTTCTTATCCCACGTAGCGGAGAGAGCGCCCATGGTTTTCCCGTGGAAAGCGCCCATCATTGCGATTATTTCAGGTTTGCCTTTGTGTTTGCGGGCTAGCTTTATGGCGCATTCGACGGATTCGGCGCCGCTGTTCGAAAGAAAAGCTTTGTTCAAGCCTTTTGGGGTTATGCTTGTGAGTTTTTGGAGAAACTCGGCGCGTTTGTCGTTGTAGTAACCTGCGTGGCAGGTAATGAGCTTCTCCGCTTGTTCGCGTACTGCTTCAACGATTTTCGGGTGACAGTGCCCAAGCAATGCGACTCCGTAGCCGCTTGTGCAATCCACGTATTCTTTGCCGTTTACGTCCCAGACTAAGGCGCCTTTTCCGCGGGTTAGGACTACGGGTTTCTTGGCGAAGACGTTCGCCATCAGCCGATTCTCTGTTTCGATTATTTCTTGCTCATTCACGGGTAATCACGGTCCCAACTTCATGTTTCAGCGCGGCAGAAATCGGGTTCTCACCGAGACCTGACGTTATCAGGACTTCGGTTACGCCTTGGTTTAGCGCCTCCAAAGCTGCGTGCACCTTGGTGCTCATGCCTTGACCGATACTGCCTAACACTTCTTTAACTTCAGTCGCGCTTATCTTCTGGATAGGCTGCCCCTTCAGCATCAAAGCTTGAACATCCGTGAGCAGGACTAAGCGGTCTGCTTTGAGGGCGCCTGCGATGAATGCGGCTGTACGGTCGCCATCCACGTTAAGCGGTTCGAACTCTTCGCTCGTGGCGATAGGCGTGACGATTGGCACATAACCTTTTTCGAGAAGCAACTTGATTAAATCAGCGTTAACTTCGCTTATTTTCCCTGTGTAGCCGCCATCGATGACCTTTTTTCGTCCCTTTTCGTCGACCGCGATTAGCTTTTTCTTGCGCTCTGCTTTCAATATCGCGCCGTCCAACCCTGATAATCCTACAGCGGGTATTCCTTGGCTTCGCAGCGCGAGGACAATTTGCTTGTTGAGTTTGCCCGCCATCACCATCGTGTAGATTTCGATAGTTTCCTTGTCGGTGTATCGGCTTCGGAATCCTTCGGGCGAAACTATGAATCTCTGTTCTTTGCCGAGCTTGGCGGCGATTTCGGTGACTTCGACTCCTCCGCCATGGACGAGAACCGCCTTGTTTTCCTTAAGTAGTTCCTTCAGGTCGGAAACCAGGTTTGACGAAGCGCCTTCCTTGAGTATGCTTCCGCCCATCTTCACAACAAACAGCATAGTAATCACATCGGATGGAAACCCGTACTCTTCAAGCCACTCGTCTCGTCGATGCCCATCATTATGTTTAGGCATTGGACGCCTTGTCCTGAAGCGCCTTTCACCATGTTGTCAATCGCTGAGAATATCAGAAGCCGGTTTGCGTGTTCGTCCATTTCGAAGCCTATGTCGCAGTAGTTTGTGCCCTGTGTTACCTTGGGGTCGGGAAGTTGGTAGCAGCCTTTCAGGTACTTGACGAAGCGAATGAACGGTTCACCCTCGTAAGCGTTGCGAAGTGCTTTCCAGATGTCCTTGTTGGTTATGGGCTGTGTTGGGAAGGCGTGGATGGTGGCGAGTATGCCTCGGACCATGTTGACAGCGTGAGGCGAAAACGAAACAATCACTGGTTCAGAGGTTAACGCGTTGAGTTCCTGTTCAACCTCGGCAATGTGACGATGCCCAACTACCTTGTAAGGTCGTACTCCGCCGAATCGTTCAGGATGATGCGAAGCCACGGTTGGTTTGCTTCCTCCACCTGATGATCCGACTTTCAGGTCTGCAACTATGTGGTTTTTCTCGATGAGACCTGCTTTCACGACGGGGACAAGCGCCAGTATGGTGGCGGTTGCCATGCATCCTGGGCATCCAATTAAACGGGCGTTCTTGATTTCTTGACGATGAAGCTCAGGCAGCCCGTAAACAGCTTCTTTCAGCGTTTCGGGGTTGGCATGTTTCCAACCGTACCATTTCTCATATGCATCAGGGTTTTTGAGGCGGAAGTCCGCGCTCATGTCTATGACTTTCAATCCTGCTTCAAGAAGCTTCGGGACAAGGTTGACTGAGCCTCCGTGTGGGGTTGCCGTGAAAACCAAGTCGCAGTTCTTCTGGAGTTCGGCTATGTCCATGGGCACAAACTTCAGCTGGGTTAATCCTCGCAGGTTCGGGTGAGAGTTGAAGATGTATTCGCCGACAACTTGGCGGCTGGTAACCATCGTGACTTCCGCTTGCGGGTGCATGATTAGCAGTCGGAGGAGTTCTCCGCCGACGTAACCTGAACCGCCAATTATTCCTATTCTCAACTTTTCTCTTCACCTCAACTGTTACTATGATTCGATTAGACTCTGTGCGCCTTTCAAGAGCGGAACGGCAATGTTTATTCCAGCCGTCAATCGGGTGTGTTCCCAGAATTCTGGGCACGAGTTCGCCTCGTGAAAGACCACATTACTCTTGTTCTTCTCAATGCTCTCTTCTATTATGCTTTTTATTCTTACGTAGGGTTCCGAGTTCTTGTACTCTTTGAAGGCTGATTCCAACTGGCTGTTCCACTTGGGGAAATCCTTCAGTTTCAATTCATCTTTCTTGACTTTTTTTACGGGTTCGAACGCAACCGCAGCGTTTTCTAGTTCTTGCTTGAGAGTGGTGTCGTCGATAGATTTGTTTGTTCCAACATTGATCATGGCGTCCAACGCGAAGATGTACGCTTCGTGATCCTTGCTGAGGGCTTTGCCGCATTTAACCGATAATTCCTTAACGTAGGTAGGCAATGCCGCGTCGAAGACGAGGTTGCCTAGGTAAGTGTTTGTTCGAAAGTCTTTGAAGCCGCCTCTTGCTAAGGCTGCTGGGTGGCACACGGGGGTTTTTCCCTTCTCCTTGTAAACTATTATTCTCAGGTCGTAGAACCATTTCTGCACGAGTTCCTGCGCCAGCACGCCCACGGGGTTCGTTATGGATGGCTTTGCGGTTTGGATGTTTGCGACGAGTTCATCATGGTTCTTGGCGAGTACGATTCCTTTTCCGTGGGTGCCCGCGTCGGGTTTCACGACGATTCCTTCTTCGAGGGCTATTTCGTCTTGGAGCAATTCGGCGATGTCGGGTTCGTTGTGGATTTCTCTGCCGTCTCTCGTCGTGTCAACGGGGTCGCACGGAACGTACACTGTTTTTGGAATAGGGATACCCCATGCCCAGAAGTGCAGCAGAGTTCGGAGTTTGCTGTAGCATTCGAACTCGATTGAGGATGGGTTGATGGTTTTCTTGCCGAATGTCTCCATTATGTGGGAGGCGAAAAGTCTTCGGTTCTTGCTCTGCGCGCGATTGAGCACAACGGCAACGTCTTTGACGACGCTCGTGTAGTCTTTTCCCTTTGTCTTGAAGGTGTAACCGTTCTTGTAGAAGCATAGAGCGATTTTTCTGAACGGGATGAACTTCAGTTTTATGCCTAACTGGTCTGCCGTTTGCTTTATTCCCAACTCATCGGCTTCTGATCGTTCATAAAGAAGTGCGATGCTCATTGTTTGTTTGCATCCCGTGAGAAGTGGTGGTGTTAAAAAACTCTGGCGACG
Source organism: Candidatus Bathyarchaeota archaeon (assembly GCA_963749465.1). Classification (GTDB taxonomy): domain Archaea; phylum Thermoproteota; class Bathyarchaeia; order Bathyarchaeales; family Bathycorpusculaceae; genus UBA11855. The sequence continues at coordinate 816,510 of CAVVMH010000006.1, forward strand.
TTTTCACTCTTTCTTGTTAGAAGGCTGCTCTTGGAACTATTATTCGCCCCAATCTTCTCCTTCAATAGTTAGCTCTTGAAGGTCTACGCATCCGCCTTTCACTTGCTTAACTTCGAGTTCGAGTCCGCAGCCAGGGCAACTTACGATTTCTCCCATCTCAGTATCCTGTGGAACGTCAAGGTCTGCGTCACAGTCGGGGCATTTAGCTTTGCTCATTAACTTCACCTCGTGCTTTAGATTTCCGGTTTGATTGATCATTTTGCTTCCACGTTTTTTATGGTCGGAAATGTCAATGTGAGTAAGGCGAGTTTCTTTTAAACATTGCGACTTATTTGTAACATACTACGCTTCTAGTGTTCTAAATGGGACATTCTTCCCATGCTGCCAGCCAACTGTGCTGCAAAAAGCAGATAATGCAACATTCGCTCGCAACGGAATCCGCAATAGTCCATCAGCTGCGCTTCAGAAAGCGTTAAATTTCTACGTAAACACTTACAAACAGGCGAACTCCATGGATGAAACTGACAGACAAATACTCCAAATTCTGAAAGAAGATGGACGAGCAGGCTACAGTGACATCGGAAAGAAGATAGGCTTATCCGAAGGTGCTGTGCGAAAAAGAATCAAAACTTTAACCGATTCGGGCATAATACGAAAATTCACTACTAAGGTAGGCGTTGCCGAAGGCGCCGAAGCCATAACGCTGCTTTCGACAAATCCATCGTTCCCAACACAGGAGGTCTCCGAGAGGATACGCAAGATCCCGCACGTGGAAACTCTCTATGAAGTCACGGGCGAGTACGACATCGTCGCGGTCATTAGTGGCATGAGCGTAGTGGAAGTCAACGAGTGCGTCGAGAAAATCCGCCGAGTAGAAGGCATAATGAAAACAAACACAATGATAGTTCTGCGAAGCTGGTAGCTACGAATTCCTCTGGACAAGCTGCAAACTACTGGTGTAAGCGTTCATCAGTTTCTTTGAACAACTCTGGCTCGACGCGAAAAACATCTCGTCAGAGATAAAATAGAATGACTGCAGACCGTGCTGGTTTATTGTTCACGAGAAGTGGAAAAATCAAAATATGTCGCGCCGTCAACGTGAACTTCGAACCCGCCATTTGAACTCGGTTTCACCTTGGCATTGACCAGCCGCAATTCGATGCCCTTTCTTAGCTGCATCTCAAGCTCTTCCGCTTTTTCATTCCAAGCCACCACCATGACCTCGCCTGAGCAGTCGGCAAGTACAAACCGCAGCACCTTTCCAGTGGATTGGTCTTGACGAATGAAAGCAGATGAAGCAAAAACCTCCCGGACCATTCCGACCAGATGAAGGCTTTGTTGCGCTTTGGGAATTTCGACAATTTTCGTGACAAACTTGTTAATCGAAGGAAAGTCTTCTTCCTGAACGTCTTGGGAAGTGATTTCGAGTCGGCTCTTGGCGCCCAGGTGCAGTTCAACCTTGCCATCGCGGTCTTCTCTAGTGTACCCGTGACTGAAACGGGCAACTTGTCCAGTTTTCAACTCGCCCGATTCTACTATACTCGCTTTGTCGTTCCACAACATAACGCGAAGCAAGCCATCTTTATCGGCGATTATTAGGCTCGCGTACTTCCCGGGCTGTTTTCCTTCAAAGCACTTAACGGGATAAACTGCAACGATTCGCCCCGAAATCGTAACATCGTTGAGGGTTGGAACCAGCAGACCAATGGATATACGGCAGCTGAAAGTCTTGTTCTGAGGGACCTGGACATCGTACCTAGCGCCAATCAACCGCATCAGCGTGTCGTCGGCGATTAGGCCGCCAGTGATGGTCTTTTCATTATCCAGCGTCTCAAGAATTTGGGCTCTGTTGAACTCCGGATGCTTACACAGAATAGCTTGAACAATTTCTTCAACTGTCATTCTTGAGGTTCGCCATGGATAAAGAATTGTGTCCACATTAAAACTGTTTTGCGATTCGTCTCATTCTGCTGTGTTTATTACGGTCGTTCTTCAACGTATGAATTTGACGTTGGAGAAACGACCGCGGTTGACAGAAGCAGGAGTCCTTTACTCTGTGGGCATTGTCGTTGATTCTCGTTGGAATATCCATCATCGTTCTAGCTGTCATCGTTCTCTCCATGCGCAGTGCTGGGAAAAGCAAGATCAGAGGTGGCGGAGCCGTGATAATCGGTCCCATACCCATAATCTTTGGAACAGACAAAAAATCGCTTAAAACAATCGTTTCGCTCTCACTTGCGCTGACGATACTGCTCATAATCGTGCTGGTCATCCGCTACTGGTTGTTTGCGTGATATAGCATGTCGGAGAAAATGAACGAGAAATCGGAAGAAAAGATGAGGGAATACAAGTTTCTAGCTGGCTCTTCATGCTTTTGCTGCTCGGTTTCGCGTTAGTCATTACCGGCATAATTCTCGTTATCGCGACTATTTTGCCCGGAGGCGGTTCAGCAAGCGTTGGCGGGGTAATTTTCATCGGCCCGTTTCCAATCGTGTTTGGAGCTGGACCCGACGCGGCATGGCTAATTGCGATAGGTATAGCCATTTCTGTGTTTATGATTTTAGCATTTGTATTGATGAGAAGAAAGAATTACTATCAATCTAGCGGTTAAGTCGTTAAGCTTGCTCTTCGTCTTCTTTTCCGTGGAACATATATAAGAATACCAACACTAAAGCGACGAACGTGCTTGCCATGAGGACGTATTCCAAGGTTTGGAAGTAAGCGCCTAAGTCCATTCGGTTTCCCCTGTTTTACCTCTATCCATGTAACGTCTAAATATTTAAGGAGTAGCTTTTTTCCACTCCGTCATCAGCGAAGCGTACAGCTCATCAGTCTCGTCTATGATTTCTAACCAGTCCAAGTTGCGGGCGATCTTCTGCGCGATGAGGTGGTAGCACAAGTGAACTTTGCGGTCTAACACGCGGAAGTAGAAATCGTCACAAGTGCAGAACTCTGCTTCAGGCATCAATAGGTAATCTCTTTCTCTGCCGACGACGATCCAGACGGTTCTGCCGCTGGGTTTGAAAACATATTTCTTCACCCGATTCTCTTTCAACGCCTCAAGGGCTTTGGTAAAACGTTGACCGAACAGGTCATAGAGGTCGGTGAGGTTCTTGCCTGACAGTTTGCCTTCTGCTTTGGCTTCGCGGCAGATGGCGTTTAAGGCCTCAATCTCGGAGTTTTCGCTCATGGGAACGCTTTCAGTCCACGTCGATTTGCTCGCCTTCGGGCTTCTTCGGAACCGCTGCTTTCGGGATGACAACCTCTAGAACGCCGTTCTTGTACGTGGATTTCGCATCTCTTACTCTGACCTTTGTCGGCAGGGCAACTTCCTTGTAGTATTTGGACTGGGGGGTGTCGACGGATATCGTGAGCGCATCTTCGGTTCCATGGAGTTTTATGTCACTTTTCTCCACGCCGGGCATTTCTACGACCACGCGAATTTCATCGTTTGTCTCAACGATGTCCACGAGCGGTTCGCGTTCCTCCTTGACTTGTGGGCCTTTGAGGCTTTTTTTGATGTTTCCGAACTCTTGAATGTCGGGCTTACCGTCGGGACCGATCTTCATGCTGTAGCCATATACGAACGGACCGAGCTCTTTCACGGTGCTGCCATCTGGGAGTTTACGCTCTTTGACGTATTCTTTGGGGACTTTTTCAGTGAAGTTCTTGAATTCCTCTTCCATCATTTTTTCCATTTCATGGAACATCCGGTCGATATCGCCGAAGAGTGGATCTCTTCCACGTCGTCTTCGGAACCATTCGGGGTAATCTTCATCGTCCTGTGTCATTCTTTTTTCACCGCTTTAATTTGGCAGGTGTTTTCTATAAGTTTTTTGCACCAATCCAACGCTATTGCATGTTTCTGAGCTGGTTTAGCGTTCCGAGGTATGTTCCATCCAGTAAGTAAATTTCAGCGTTGTCCATACTTAGGGTTCCTGAGCGGAGCATGGGTCCAATCATGGTTGCTTGTCCTTCCTTTCCAGATCTTGTTTCGTTTAGTGCCCTGCCGCCCAGGAAGTCGTTAAAGCTCGGCATCATGAACACGTTGGCGGCTTGGGGCTGGAATCCGTAATGCTTCTTAACTGTGGCTTCAGGGGCGCTTTCGACTTTCACTTTTTGCTGTTGGAGAATCGTCATGGACAGTTGAGCTGTGTTGACTTGGGCTTTTGCCCACACCTGACGTGTTATCCTGAAGCCTGAGGGGTCTCGGAAAACCACGACGGGATGAACGTGCCCCATCACGAGCGTTTTGCATTTCAATAGCGTTGGCGAAGGCCACTTGTGCCCGTGAAATAGCCCGATATCGCCTATCACTGCGCCCGGTTGCTGGTAGCAGTTTCACTGCTTCAGGCAGCAGAGGTTCGAGATTGGCGTCGTGGTTGCCGCGGATTATGCTTATATCAGCTACGTGGCGTTGGAGTTCGGTGAAGAAGTCGGGAATATCGTGCCACTCACCTAGCTCTGCCTTGATAACCGTGTATTTAACGTCGCCGATGATTACGAGCGCGTCGGGTTTGTGCTCCAGAAGCAGAGAGACGAGTTTCTTCAGAAGTTTTGGCGTTTGGCTTGGGACATGAATTCCTCTTTCCTGAAGCGCGTTTTCCCAGCCTATGTGCGGGTCAGCGATGACGAGAGTTTTTGTCTTCGCCGTTTTTATCAGAGCTGCCGGGTGCGGAAGAAGTAGCGTTAACATTACTTTTCCTTCACGGTTTTATGAGCCTGAGGATTTTCTCGTGAATTTCACCGTTCCCCGAAGCCACGAACTTGACAGTTTGCTTCGGGTCCAGTTTAAGGTCGATGGGGTTGCCTTTGAGGTCTGTAACGATTCCGCCAGCTTGTTTGACGATGAAGAATCCAGCGGCAACGTCGGTAGCTCGGAGTTTTCCACGAATGTCCACGAAAGCGTCTGTTAAGCCGTCAGCCACGTAGCATAATTCGAGTGCGTTGGCTCCGAAATGTCGGATGTGCTTTGTTGCCTGAATCAGTTCTGAGAGTTGCGGAGCGACTGCTTGTATCTTGTAGGTATTTAAGTCCATACCGATAACTGCTTCGTCCAGAGTTTTTGTCGATGAAGACGTGATTCGTTCTCCATCTCGGAAGGCACCCTTGACTTCAATAGCAGTGTACGAAACGTCGTGGAAGAGGTCAATTACACAAGCAGCGAAGACTCTCGACGAGACGGGTTTGTCTGAGGCGGCGATTGATGTGCAGTAGAAGGGAAGACCGCGCACGAGGTTCGTGGTGCCGTCTATGGGATCAACCGTTACGTAGCATTCCCTTGGCGTGGCGCCAAATTGTTTGGTACCTGACTCCTCGCTCACGAGCGTGAATGAAACGTCGTTCTCCAGCATGGTTTCGATGATGGCTTCTTCCGCCGCCAAATCCACTCGCTTCATCGGGTCGCCACCAGCGCCCACGCCCAAGTCAGGTTGTGGTTCCTTTAGGGTTTTGAGAAGCGGGAACAGGTGGGTTTTCACCTTGTTTCCGCAGTCTGCGAGAATATTCAACCAGTCGGTTTGATGTTTCAAGGGAATTTCATCTTTGTCATCTATTCGTGGTCTACCTGATAAAGACTTCATGGGTCTGAAACAAGGCGGTCTGCGGCGTAAGCCTGCGATTTTTCGTTTCTTTAAAACGACTAAATATCTTGTGGTTCTTTTTCTCGTTCAATGATGACGGTGGTTCGCTCGCCGTTTCAGGAAAATTAAGGCGTTGCTCACGACGATTTGTTCACAGAACTTCCTTATTGGGTTTGTTTAAATAAATATAATGTGTTTGTGCTTTTTTTTCTTCGGTAAATTCGCATTCAATCATCGGATTGCGCACTTTGCTGAAGCAGTAGTTATTTATTGTTCATGGGCAAAGTTGAACATTCAAGCGTGCAGGTTGCGTTTTGGATGGGCAGCAAAGTTACTTTCTATGTGGATAAACTGAAATCGCAGAAGGATTGGGAATCTTATCTCCTGAAAGAGTCAGGTTTGCCTGGACCTAGGGGAAATCTCGAGTTGGCTCAGGCTTTTGCCGAAATCGGTGACGAGGAGCGAATAAAGAAATACCTATCCATAGAGCCGGATGAGGCTCCAGCTAACTCTGCCAAAATGTTTTTGACTTTCTGCGGTGTGGTTGGACTCGGAACTCTAATCAATCAGGGCAAAAAGGATTACCTGTCGCAGCTTCGTGGATTCGCTTCTGACTCTCGTTGGAGAATTAGGGAAGCAGTTGCGATGGCGCTTCAAAGAGTTGGCGACGCGGACATCGATTCTCTTCTTGAAGAAATGTGCGAATGGAGCAAGGGGAACTTTCTTGAAAAAAGGGCGGCGGCAGCAGCACTTTGCGAACCTCGGCTGTTAACCTCTGAAAAAATCGCTAGTAAGGTTCTGGATATCCTTGACTTAGTGACTTCTTCAATCGTCGACTTCGAAGACACGAAGGACGAAGCGTTTGAGGTTCTTAAGAAGGGCTTGGCTTACTGCTGGAGCGTGGCAGTTGCAGCATGTCCTGAGAAAGGCAAGAAGCTGATGGAAAAATGGGCTGGAAGCCTAGACAAAGCCGTTGCCTGGATTATGAAAGAGAACTTCAAGAAAAAAAGGTTAGTGAGGATGGATAAGGAATGGGTTGCAAGCCAGTTGGCACGTTTGGGAAAATAAAGCCCAATTCTTGGCTTGATTATCCTGGCACCAAGAAACCTTCGCTCTAGTCTTCTAACCCACTCTGGCGACTTCATCAAAGCATAGATAAGCGAACCAATCAGGCCAATCCCTATTGCCATTAGCACTGGAAGCAAAATGTAAACGATTACTGGTGCTCCTTCTGTGAGGGCTACAAAGGCAATGTAGCTCCAGATTAAAACGATGAGGAAAGAGAAGGCTATGCCTATCAGCAAGAAAGAGCGCACGGCTGGCTGGAGACTTGTTTTTTGCGCAATCTCTGCTGTTTGCACATATTTTTCGTCGGCGGTGCTTGTTTCCTGTTTTATCAGGTTCAACTGGTTTAGGGCTTTCTTGCCAAGAGGCGTCAGGATGTAATGGCGGTCTTGGTTTTTCTCTATTAACCCTCCAAGCTGCTCCAGATGGTAATTCAATTTGCCTGTCGGAAGCTGCAACTCGGTAATTAACTCTGAATAGGTTACGCCGTCAGTGGAGCTTACGATCTTTAGGATAGTGCGCCTCATCGGATGCGCCAAAGCCTGGAAAACGGCATTTTCTACTTGACTGTTTAGGTCTTTCATTTTTCTTGCCAACTACAACTATTCTATCGAGTGAATAAATCGCTTTTTGAAAAGAAAAACATGACAACAATAGCAGTGGAAAGTACTAGAATCATAAGTGAGCACCATCTGAAGCGTTTGGTGCCGGGAGCGGGATTCGAGCCCGCGACTTCTGGACACAGGGCGTTAGGCCACCGTTGTTCTCCAGATTATGAGTCTGGCGCCCTAGCCAGGCTAGGCTACCCCGGCTTGATTTTTTTGCTGAACTGGGCTTGAATCTTAGTTCTAGGTCATGGTTGTTCCCATTTGACCTAGTGACCCATTGCCTTGTCAGTAGTCAGAGAAATGCTTTCGTGAGATAATAAAGTTTTCAGTGTCTGTAAATCTTCTTCCAGTTGATAAACTGTGGTTCGTGACTTAGTTGAATGTATTTAAAGAGGCGCTATAGAAAAAAATCGCGTAATATTTTGGTCACGAAAACTCTTAAATCAAACCCTGAAGTATCTGAATCAAGGTCCGACCATGTCAACCTCTAATGAGAACAAACTCTCAGTCGTCGGGTACGACGAATCACAAAAAGTCTTCACGGTGAAATCTCAAGCCACAGGACACACACTTCTTGTTCAAGACACTTTTGCCGAGATGTTTCCGCTTTGGGTTGGACGAATTCTAATCACAGCTGAAAACGAAAAATGGGCACAAATCGCAGCAAACGTCACCACAGGCTTCGCCACCAGCGTTATCATGGCACCCGCAGAAGCCGCAATCGAAAGCTACGTCACACATGACCAAACACCCGACAAACGTCCAGGAGCACTCGTACAAATTTACAACCGCGACCGCTTCGCGCTGAAACACCAACTCATGGAACGCATTGGACAATGCATAATGACGTGCCCAACAACAGCAGCCTTCAACGGATTACAAGGCAAACGGGTCCTCAGAGTCGGCAACAGCTTACGCTATTTCGGCGACGGCTTCCAAAAGAAAACCATGGTCGCAGACAGAAGATGCTGGAAAATCCCCGTTATGGAAGGCAACTTTATCGTTCAAGACGGCTTCGGAGCCATGGAAGGCGTTGCAGGAGGGAACTTTATGATTTTCGCCGAAAACCAAGCGGCAGGACTCAGAGCAGCCGAAGCCGCTGCAGACGCAATCCGAGCACACGCACCTGACGTTATCATGCCGTTTCCAGGTGGAGTTTGCCGCGCAGGCTCAAAAGCAGGTTCTCTCAAGTACAAGATGAAAGCTTCAACGAATCATCCGTACTGTCCGACGTTGAGGACAATTGTTCCCGATTCTGTTGTTCCAGAAAACGTCAGCAGCGTGTACGAGATTGTCATGAACGGGTTAACTCTTGACGCGATAAAGAATGGTATGAAGCAAGGCGTGACTGCTGCTGCGAGCGTGCATGGTGTGGTGAAGATTTCTTCGGGAAATTACGGTGGCAAGCTTGGTCCGTTCAAAGCGTTCCTGAAAGACGCCATAGGTGCAACGTAACCTTCCGTTTTTCGGCTACGGAACTTTTATTTGATTAGGTACCACGTAATCTATCATTAAACTCATTATTAGTGAAAAACATTTGAGCACCCAGAAAAAAACGTCTCTAGAACTCTACAGGCTCAGAAAGACACTAAACACGCTAGCCAGCAAAGAAGGCAGTCACACCGAACTCATCACCATCTACATTCCACCAGGCAAACAAATTAGCGACGCTGTTAACCTACTTCGCGAGGAATACGGAACCGCCAGCAACATCAAATCCAACGTAACGCGCAAAAACGTGCTAGATGCAATTGTAAAAGTTCAACAGCGACTGAAGCTCTTCAAAGACCCTGGAGAAAAAGGGATCGTGATTTTCGCTGGAGCCCTTCCACAAGAGGGTGGTGGACCAGGCACTGAACGTATGGAGACTTACGTTATTGTTCCGCCTGAACCGATTAAGATTTTTCTTTACCGTTGTGACTCTCGCTTTCACACGGAGCATTTGCAGGAGATGCTTCGGGAAAAAGAGACGTATGGGATTATTTTGGTGGATGCCTCAGATGCGACGATTGCCACGTTGCAGGGTAAGCGGCTTGATATTGTTCGACAGATGCATTCGGGAGTGGCTGGGAAGACTCGTGCTGGTGGGCAATCTGCTAGGCGATATGAGCGGCTTCGGGATATGCAGCTTAATGAGTATTTTACTCGTGTTGGTGGGCATGCGAATGATATTTTTTTGCCGATTGATACGTTGAAGGGGATAATTCTTGCGGGTCCTGGACCAACGAAGTTTGATTTTGAGAAGGGTGATTACCTGAATTATCAGTTGAAGAATAAGATTCTGGACACGGTTGACACGGCTTACGTTGAGGAGCAGGGTGTGAAGGAGGTTGTGGAGAAAGCGCCTGAGATTATGCGAAAGGTGCGGTACATTGAGGAGAAGCAGATTATGCAGCAGTTTCTGTATCAGGTTGGACACGATACGGGCATGATAACGTATGGAGAAGCAGAAGTGCGAAGAGCTCTGGAGTCGGGTGCTGTGAGAACGTTGTTGTTGTCGGAAGGATTGGACGTTCTGCGCGTCACGGTTAAGTGTGGTGCATGTGGGTATCAGGAGCAGCACACGGTGAAAGCGGGGATGATGGCGAATCTTGAGCAGGGCCTTGTTGGAAAACCATGTCCAAAGTGCCAAGCACCATCACTAGCAATCATCGAAAAGGAAGACATCGTTGACAACTTGGCACAGTTGGCGGAGATCAGCAACGCCGAAGTTGAAATGATAAGTAGCGAAACCGAAGAAGGCCAAATGCTCAAGAACGCGTTCGGCGGAATAGCCGCAATGCTCAGATTTAAAACCCAAAGTTAACGCTTGTTATGCTATATTAAATGAAAGGACGTAAGGGGACCAGGGATGGGTTTGTCGCTATTCTTGGTTTAGTTTGAACTCGTACGCGGTGAAGGTTCCTTCGGTCGACTGGTAAAGTTGCCTGATGAATTCCACGGCTTCATCTAAGGTCTTGGCAGTCGGAATTATTTTCCTGTAAGTGTTTTCGTTAAGGACTTCATCGAGTTTTCCCTCTCGTTTCTGTAAGATTATGCCTTTAATGCACTGTCCTCGACCGTTCAGGAACGCGATGCAGCTACCTTTCTGGGTTTTCCCCTTCCTGAGTTCGATGGTTTTCTCTCCTGTCTTAACCCAATCATAGACCTGTCTTTTTGTGCGGAATCCGGGCACTTCAAGCTCTCCAACCGCAGTTGTTTTGGACGAATTAGTTACCCGTATTTGCAGGCAAGATATAAAGGCACTCACTTCCTTCTTCCGATTCAGAAATTGAACCTCAGATCACGTTTAGCCCGAGCTTACAAAAAAAGGTGTTCCAGTCTCCGAGCAGAAAACTCATCAGGCTGAAGCTTTCTTGTGTCGCCATTCCCAGAAAGTGCCCGCGTACACTCCCCAACTTCTAAGCCTCGGCGACACCCTCCTAAGCAGAATCGGGCAAACTACAGCTTCAATAACAAAGTTAAGAGCAAAAGTCGGCAAAAGCAAAGCCTCAGCCACGCCTGCCGGAAGAAACCCGGCAACTGTAAGCTGCCAAAGAACAAAAACCGTCCCAACAAACAACGTCACGGCGTAGGCACTCAAAAGCAAAGAGAGAGATCTCTTACTTTCAGCCTTCACAGCTCTTCCAGAAATAAGAAACCAATTCAAACCATAAATAATCAAAGTGGTAGCCGACTCTATCCAAGCAAAATATCCCAAGTTCTCTACGTAAAACCCCCCGATGAAGGCACCAATCATGCTGCCGATGAGTCCAGTCAATCCAAACCAAACCGGAAAAACTCCCAGCAAAACAATCGGCAAGTAAAGAACCACAAAACTCGGAACACCTGCCAAAGATGACAAAAGGAAAAACACAGCATACAAAGCCGCTGACATGGCAATTATCGAAGCCGCCCTAGCCGAACTCAACCTCATCCCAACCACGTTCAACATCCCCACTCAAACTTACTAACTATCTGCGAGCTTCCAGAATGGACAACGCTAAAATAAAAATGTTTGGTTGGATTATCCAGCCAGGGCTTACTGTTTCACGTATTTTTGCTCAGGCAGCAATACGGCAAAACGCAACTCGTTATGTGCAACCTTTCTCACTGGTTTTGCCCTTCGTTTTCTAGAACCGATCCAGAAGAGGCTCCATCCAATAAACCAGAAAATCACTGCTAATGGCATTACTAAGAATGCGGTGAACCTGTTTCGGCTGCGCATTAATTGTTTCTCTGCTGAATTAGTTAATATAACTTTCCAACATGTAGGTGTATACCTGGATAATAACTTTGAAAGCAGAATTTCATTTCTATGGGAAATTGGCTATTTCTATCCTGGTGATGCCTGTCTTTCCCCAAACGTTACAGTTGTTTCCTTCGAACACCAAATGGTAAACCATAAATAATCAACCATTCTCAAAAGAAATGCCAGCATACTTACAAAGTAGACCTACTATTAATTCATCGTAGATTAGAACAGGTAAAACGGAACTGAAAATGAGTACCATATTTAACCGGTTATCCTCTGGAATGTTGATTTTGTTGGTGCTGATAGGTTTACTTTTGCCTTTGGCTAATGCAGAAGGATTGATTGTAAGCCTGGATGGTATGCTTCCTTCAAAAAATGACGATCCTGCTACTTACCCAGTTCTCCAGGAACCGCAGTGGTACTTTGGTAATTCCTGGGATGAACGCCTAAGTGTACCTGGCTTTGTAGATGGCAGAGGTGTAGGCTACTACAAGAGATTCTATGCACACAGCGATATGTCTGTAGAGTTCTACGTCTATCTATTCTCAAATGTGAGCAGTGCTGAAGCGTACTGTAATACAGAGATCAACAGGATAAGGTCAGAGGGAGGGTATGCCGAAGTATCGATTCCTGGTACTTTTGCGGTTGTCTATGATTTTGTCACGCAAGAAATAGGGGTCAGTTGGGGTGTTATAGGCAATTTGGTGTTCAAAGTTGCCGTGTATACCGCTAACATAGTGGAAGACCCAACGGATCAACTAATAAGTTTCACCGTCTTGGAGCGCACACGCATCTTGGAGAAAACTACAGGTCCAACCACAATTCCAGAGTTTTCATCAGTGATTATCCTACTGTCTTTCATAATAGCCACCCTGATAGCGGTAAAAATCGGTCAGAAGGGTTCCCAAAGCGAGCCATTCTCTTCACTGAATAATCAAAGGCTCAGCTAGGATCTTTTTCTATCTTGTCCCGAAAACAGAAAAAAGATTTGTCGTATCCATTTCTGAGCAAGTGAAATAGGTGATTATTAGAGCCTGACTTTAGAAAAATTTTAAATAGTGATTGAAAACAGATTGGTGTTCTGCAAAGAGATTATCTTTGCATATAACTTTAGGAAAGGAAAAAAGAAAATGCAATTGTTAAAAACCAAACCAAAACTGACAGCTGTTATCATTTTAGCTTTCTTGATTGCTACTTCTTTCATGGCATTGTCGAGTACTCCCGTGACGCAAGCTCAATTTCGAGGTACAGGTCCACCAGGTGGAACACCTGGACCACTAGCAGCTGGAGTAGTGCCTGATATTCAAGTTCAAACTTGGGCCCTCCTCAGCGTAAGACCTACCACTGTGGGACTTGGTCAGCCGGTGCTAGTCAACTTGGAAACTCAACCCGCGCCAGGAACTGATCGACTTCATCAAGACTATACTGTTACAATGACAAAGCCGGATGGGACTACAGAAAAGAAGGTGCTCGAATCCTACCCTGATGACGGGACAATTTGGTATGAGTTCGTGCCCGACCAGCTTGGGCAATATAAGCTCAAATTTGAATTCCTTGGAACTTATCTCCCCGCAGGACGCTACCTTGACGGATCTATAGTGCAATCAGGTGGAACACTCTTCACAGAGTCCGTCTACTTTAAGCCCTTCACCACTCCAGAACGAATCGTCAACGTCACAGACGTCGTTGTTGCATCTTGGCCTCTAAATATCCCGCTACCAAGCGATTATTGGACGCGACCAGCTCCGTATGAGCGCAGAGATTGGTGGCCAATCCTCGGTAACTGGCCGTGGAGGGGCCCAGCAGGAGGAGACTTTCGCAATTCCATTATCGGTGTTCAACCAGTACAATCCTGATACAAATCCATACCAGCCCGGTCATGATAATCGAGGCCTCTTTGCTCCTTGGACGCTGGGACCTGAAAGTGCTCACGTAGTATGGAAACGACGAGCTTACACAGGCAGGGCTGTTGGGAGGAGATTATGGGGTTAGAAGATACAAACGCAGGCGTCTTCGGAGGCCAGGATATAGGGGGTGACCCAAGCACTTTTCGGTTTTGCACCAATAGCTTATGCTGGAAGTGCCTATCAACTGATTGCAAAGAATACAAAAACATTGATCAACGGTACTTACTATGATTCACCAACTAACGTTTGGACGCGCTACGATGTACGCACAGGAGAAGTGATTTGGGAAAATACCGCTATGGCTAACCAAGCACCCAGCGTACATTGAATATAACATAGGTGCGATACCCAGCGGCGGCGGTTTTCCCACACACGTAACAGAAGTAAACTTTGTGTATCTTGGCGCTGGACGTTTGATAAAGTACCGTGCATCTACTGGACTTGTTAGGACGAACGTTTCGATTTCTCCGTTAACGACAGGTACCTACTACATGAACGGATACTGTTTGAGCGTGCAAGACCTGGGCGCAGCAGCTAATTTGACAGGTGGTCGCTATCGTTTGATAAACTGGACAACACTCGGAACTTCTACCAGCTTAACTAGCAGGATAATAAGCAACATAGTCATGGCCGATTAGCAACGTGCCAAATACTATAGACTATAACGTGGGCATAGCCGCGGTTGTAACGAATTGGCAACGAGCTGGAGTATACTATGGAATAAACGTAACAGGCATCAGTTTAAGCACGGGCCAAGTGCTATGGACCAAAACGATCTATGATGCGCAATACAGCGGATCGACTGACATCGCAGACCACGGAAAAATCGCCACATTGACGTTGAACCAGGGGTTCTTCGCTTTTGATCTAGCCACAGGTAACCTAGCATGGCAGAGCGAACCAATGGACTATCCATGGGACGCAGCAGGCTTTGGAGGATACTCTGTACAGTCAGCTTACGGTCTACTGTACCGACAAGGCTACTCTGGAATCTACGCCTTCGACTGGGACGACCTTGGCTCCAACCAGAGCGCAGGCAACCGCTACCGCTTGATCAATTGGACCACACTAGGAACCAGCACCAACTTCGCTAGCAGAGTAACAGGCAACATATCATGGCCGATTAGCAATGTGCCAAATACCATAGACTACAACGTGAACATAGCCGCTAGTGTGGTGAACTGGCAACGCGCTGGAGTATACTACGGGATAAACGTAACTGGCATCAGTTTAAGCACAGGCCAAGTGCTATGGACCAAAACGATTTATGATGCGCAATACAGCGGATCGACTGACATCGCGGACCACGGAAAAATCGCCACATTGACGTTGAACCAGGGTTTCTTCGCTTTTGATCTATCTACGGGTAACCTAGCATGGCAGAGTGAACCGATGGATTATCCTTGGGACGCGGCAGGCTTTGGAGGATACTCTGTGCAGTCAGCTTATGGTCTATTGTACCGGCAAGGCTACTCTGGGATCTACGCCTTCGACTGGGATACAGGAAAAGTAGTCTGGAAATACGAAGCACCAGCCGATTATCCGTACGAAACGCCATACGTCAATGAGGCAGGCGAAGGCATGTACTCTTGGAACATCGGCGCTAACATTGCTGACGGAAAGATGTACGCTTACAACACAGAACACTCAGCCACTGTGCCCATCACAAGAGGCTGGAAGTTCCATTGCATTAATGCCACTACAGGAGAAAAAATATGGGCAGTAGCAATACCTGGAGCGTGCATCCAAACACAACCCAGACGTTGGTCCAATACACGATGGCTACGTACAACTTTTCAGCTCTGATGGCTACATGTACTGGTTCGGAAAAGGCAAGAGTGCCACAACAGTCACCGCACCAGACACTAGCGTAGCGCTTGGAACTGCATTGCTAATAAAAGGCACAGTACTTGATCAGTCTCCAGCTCAACCGAATACACCCGCCGTATCCACGGATTCTGTTGCAGCAATGATGGAGCACATACACATACAGAGAGACCTTCCCACAAACATGACTGGCGTTCAAGTTGTATTAACCGCTATAGGCTCGGATGGCAGCGTAATCGACATCGGTCCAGTCACAACCAACGGGTACTATGGCACCTTCAGCAAAGCATGGACACCGCCAAAGGAAGACACCTACGAAATCATTGCCTCTTTCGCGGGAGACGCGTCATACGGAAGTTCATCAGCATCAACAGGCGTAACGGTAGGTCCAGCACCAGGAGAGCCAACGCAAGTTGAACCTCCAGTTGCAACGGACATGACGCCCCTGTACTACGGCATCGCAGCAGCAACCATCGCAATAATCATAGCAGTTGCCATAGCGACGGTACTTATACTCAGGAAGCACTAAGCAGACAAACCCAAACAATATCCCCTTTTATTTTTTTCTTTTTCGAAACAAGGATGAATGAGATGTTCTAAGGCGGAATAAAATTCATTTTGAAGCTTTGCCTGTCCCAAATGGGCGAGACAAAAAGGCTCGGTGCTCTGGTTTTAATCCAGAGGAATTTCCCAGTAGCTTATTATGTCGCCCTTAACCCATCTGCCACTTAAACTCTTCACTACCTCGTTGATGTCTTCCCATTCTGCCTTCAAGAACTGGGTTGGTTTAACAACGACGCGGTCTTGTTCAACCCTGAAACTAAGGATCTTGCGTTGTTCTGGGCTGAACTCGTTCTCAATTTTGCCTGCAGTCTGAATTGGTTGAGTTGACGCTTTCTTCGTAGGCGTAGGTTCAGGTTTGGCTACGGCTGCTGGTTTGGGTTCATGCTTAATGCTTGTTGCAGGTTGAGTAATGGTCTTGGAGGTTGGTGCACAGGTTATTTTGAATTCTGGGATCGGGTACAACTCGGCGATGTCTTCAAAACTGTCACTTCTTATGACCGCATAAACTTGGTTTGTGCAAAGGTCGAATCTTATGTCCAAGAGCTGAACATCCGCCGGCAGGTTGGACACAAATGATGATACTTTTCCTTGAAGCGCGTCTGTGAGAAACTTCGAGGGAAGTTTGATCGTTCGCATTTTCATGTTTTCAACACTCCGCGTGCAGTTTCAAACTGATGCGAGATGACTTAAAAGTGTTGTTTACGCGAATCAGTGTAGTCGTTGATGAGTGCGGCAAGGTGGCGAAGGTTATCCAAATCGCAGAGCCTCTAAGTCAAATGCCTTCATCTCAACCGTTCCGTAAACAGCCAAGGCTAAGCTCCAAAACACGTCATCATGTGCGCAGTTCGGATGAGACAGGTTAATGGCGCCGTCCTTCCGTAGCTCGTAGCGTTCCACGTTCAGTTCCGTGCAGATGTCCCCGCGATAAGGCTTTTCCCATGTCAGGAGCGGGTAGAGCAGCTTTTGGTCCATCATGCGCTGTTTGAGCAAACCGGCCATCTCGCTCTTCCGGGGGATGCTGAATGTCACGCCCTCAGCATTCTTGATGCCAGCTGTCTCCATGTCGCTTATCATGCTCGGACCTTCTTTCGTTGTGTCGACGCGGATTTTCTGGAAGCCGCCCCAACGATCCTGCAACGCCTTCACGTACCCGATGACGGTTGCGTACTTTGTGGGCTGCTGGAAAATCTTCACATGCCGTAGCAGCAAAAGATCATTCACGCGGTCAAAAACTGAGAAGACGCAGTAGTCTCTGACCTGCGCGAGGTCTAAGCCGGCGAACAAATCGCCTTGGTAGCCTTTGCTGTCGTTCCATGGTTGAAGGTCCTCTCCGCAGTTTTTTGTGGTGCCGATGCATGAGGCAACTAGGCTCTGCGATAGCCAAACATCCTCATCTTCGGCCCATTCTGCCTCCATTTCGCGGCGCCAGCGAGCAGGGTCATCTCCGAACTGTCGTTTAATCCGCTCAATCATAGGAGGGCTCAACGGTCCAGAGGGATCGAGTGCATTGTTCCAAGTGAAGTGGTGTCGAGCAAAATCTACGTAATCCTTGTGGTTAAACATTTTCCAAAACAAGGAATCAGAGTTGAAGGGTGTGCTGCTCGCTATCAGTTTCCCGTTCGTGGTTCCAAGAGCAAATAAGATGGCAGAATAAAGGTCCTCGTCATTCTGACGTGAAATTAGTTTCATCCCACCATATTCTGTGAAACGTGTTTCCTCTGATTGTGTCTGGATTATTTGGAAACGCCTCGATGACAGAACCATTTGAGAAACTGATTCTTGTCTTCTGCATGTGCAAACTTTGCGGTGGAAGGTTACGGCAGAAATTTGCCACGCGCCTGATATTCAGTTTCGTTTGTCGCCAGCTTGGTCCAACAAACCCGATGTTCAAGTCTGCATTCTCCCAGGCGTCTTGCAAGAGCAGAGCACCAATCGATGTGCTTTTACCTGTTTGTCTCGGCCACCGCACGGCAAGAAATTGGTTCGTCTTGTAAAGCTTCGCAAGTTCAAGTTGATATGAGTAAGGCTTGAGGTTGCAGATTTTTGTGAAAAACTTTTCTGTATTGCCTCGTGTCTCGTCGATTTGTGAGGTCTTTTTTCTGTCTATGTTCCTGATGGCTGTGTGGAGTCTTTCGCGTTGGGCAAAGACTTCGTGTGCTCTCCACGTTCTAGGAGATTTCTTTGTCCGACTCAAGCTTCCTCCTCAACTCCGAGACTTCAGCTTCTAATTCGCAGTATTTCACGTAATCTACGAAAAGTTCCTTGTAGACTTTTACGCCAAGAATGATAATGCGCAATCTCATCATTTCGTCTCGATCCAGTCCTGGTGTCTCTAAAGCCGCCAACGCAGCGCTAAGCGATTTCAGCTTTTCCTCAACGCTCGGCAGCTCCTTGGGCAGGATTAGTTTAGCTTTAATAGAAGAAGAAGTGCTGTGGATTGTTGCTTCTTCTTCTTTCAAACCCAGGTCGATCATTTTCTGGTACACAGCGTTTCTCGTATATCTGTTCCCGAAGCTAGGCAACAAGAGCTTCAAAGCTGACTCCCGACTTCACTTGATCTTTTAGTTTCCTCTCATCTTCTATTGGCCAAGGTTTTCCTTTAGTCATGATTTTTCCCCTCAGAATTCAATGCACGAGTATTTGCCGTTAAGAAGACAGATTGTCTTTTCATAGCTTTCACGTGACCTTTGAATTTGGCAATTATTGCTTAAAAGGGAAATTAAGAAACGACTGTTCTAGATAGGGGAGAGGGGTAATTAAAAGTGAAAATGCCCTAGACCGGGTGTAGATCGTGGGCAAATCAGCATGATATTAGTACATTTTTCGCATCCTTTTGAGAAACTTGCTCTGTCGGCGAATGATTGGGTCGTGGGTTTTTGACTTTTCTAATAAAAGAAAAATTGAAGGTGTTCTTCTGGTGGAACAAAGTGTTCTCTGGGGAGAGCTAAATATCCGTTTTAAACAAACATTTATTGATGCAGGCATGATGTGAAGAATGGATAAGAAATTCCTTGTAATAGCAGGTGTTTGCATGGTACTTGCAGTATTATCTCCGCTGGCTAGCTACGTCTATTTCTATAGAAGATTTAATGCTACTTTTGAGTCTTACAAGCTGCAAATTTGGGATGTATGGCAAGAGAATAAGAAACTTGAAGAACTCAAAAAGATAGAACAAAATCCATATTTGATAAAACCGTATCTCGTTACAACTTTAGGATGGTACTTGCATGATAGCTCAGACCCTGTTTCTAGCTCAAGAAATACACTTACTATCTATGGTAGAGTGTTAAATGTTGGAGCTACTACAGCTGTAAATTGCAGATTGATAGTTAATTTCTATAATAACATGACTTTACTGCAAACATCAGAAGCTGAATTGGGGATGGGGAAAGTTGGTTATTGGTCTGATATTTATGTTAGAGAAGTCATTAGATGTGATTCTGCTGATTTTGTAACAAGAATAGAGGTAACACCAAAATGGGCTTGATTTAAGATAGAAAAATGTAGATTGAGTGCCGCATCCTGGTCAAGTTTTAGGTAACTTAGAGTTTTGTCCATTTTGTGGAAGCTCTAAGTATCAAAATAATGTAAAGTTCTTCTCCGAAGCTCCTTATAATCAAATGGAAATCTGTTTTATCTGAAGAAGCTGCTAACTGGGGCTCCAATAGAGATTGGTTGCTAAACCTGTTTCACTTCACAAACATTAATAGACGCATAAGTTTACTTGTATGTGACTTCTGGTGAATTGAAATGGGCGATCCTGGTGATTGTCCAAGCCACATAAAACAAGACAAAATGATGATTTTGCACATGTTGAGAGAAATGTGGCTGAATGGAAACTCAGCTTTACGCCGAATATACTCTTCATGGGAAGAGCTTGAAAGAAACTTGGAGATAAAGACAGAAACAACAAGCCAAGAAAAGCATACTGTTAAGCCATGTCCCAATTGCGGTGGAAAACAGAAAATCATAATGCCCTTTGAGGGGATTCTTCCGTATCAAACCTGCAAGTTATGTAAACATCCCTTCTACATTAACAAGAATTTAACAGTGAGAAAACTATCTGAAGAGGAAACGAGGGAGTTGTCTGGAGCATGGATTCAGGTTGTCGAAGACATGAACAAGAATAAGGTTTCAGTGGTTTTTGGATTAGAATGACTGGGTAAAGACGGAGAACCGATAGAATTGTATCCACGGTCCGCAATTCTTAAATATTTTCTTTGCCTATTACTATGTGAGGGAAAGAGTCAAAGTCTATCCCGGAAATCTCAAAGCTTCACCAAGACAGAAATTCCTTGAAAACGAAGCTAAGTAATAAGGGTTCAAGCTTACGGAAATAGCATTGAGTACTTTGCTATCGAATACACGACAGAAATAGTGGATTACAATTTCAAAACCCTCTCTTTCCCTCACCCCCTTTTATGTCAAATTAAGACTTGCATTTGCCCCTTCACAGAGGTACCAAGGAGCAAATAGAAATAATCGCAGAACCGGATATTCTTAAGGCATAGAACATAACAAAAGATGCTGGAATAATTTCAGAGCAACTCAAGAACTTTTCTTGGGATTATGTAATTCTTGCCACAGTTTTTGCATGTTACCTCATTGTTTTTTGAAGATAGCGGTTGAGAAGCACCGCAATGAGGACATTCCATGTTGATTGTGCTGATTTTTCCCATGTTTAGTTCTCTGATTTCTTTAGCCTTGTCCCACATTTCGAGCTCTTCGTACTTCAGAGCTGCTTCTTCATATTTTCCAGCTTTCTTCAATTCCTTGATTTCTGCAAGAATAATTGGGGCCTCATCCTTTGTGGAAACAAATTTTGTACTTCCACAATAGGGGCATTTCTGTGGGTCTTTCTGCATGATTTCTTCTTTGCAATCAGCGCACTTCATACTTCAAACGTTTCTCCTAATCTTAATTAGACTTTTCGCTTCTTATGGATTCTTTCTTGTCAAGCTTTAACTCTTTTTCTCTTCACAAGACATTTCAAGGATACACTGCTAGACAAAGAGGCTTCAATTGGAATAATGGAAGATGATTTCAATCTATTTTTCCATTACGATTCCATAATGATATGGTTTCAAATCGAATTGTTTCTCAAAATGGAATCCAGCAGATTCAGCCCAATGCCTGCATTGTTCAGGTTTGGGTCTAATATCCATAGAAGGACCATCAAGGATTGTTTCATCATACTTCCAATGGATAATTCCAGCTTTTCCTCCAGGTGTTAGAATCCTATAGGCTTCTTTTAGCAGGCCGACTGGGTTTTCAGCATGCAGAATATTGAAGAGAAAAACAAAATCAACGCTTAAATCCTTAAGCCCTGAGCCTTCTGACATGAAATCACGAAGTATCGCTACAACATTGTTCAGGTTGAATTCCTTTGCTTTTCGCTCTACAGTGTTAACCATTTCAGGTTCGATGTCTAAAGCGTAGATTTTCCCACTAATCATCTGAGCAGCTGGTATGGTGAATGTTCCATAGCCACAGCCAAAATCTGCAACGTCTTTGATCCTGTAATCTACTCCTAACAGCTTAAGTGTTCTGTTTGGATTGAAAAACTTAGCCCATTCTTCTTCTGTTGGCAAATCGCTGTCTCTAATTCTCATATTCTTCCAAGTATTGCTTTCTTAATCCCAACTAAAAAGCTTCATGAAACAGAACCAACTTTTTCCATGCCCCAAGTGGAGATGTTTCCCGCGTTCCCCCTTTTCTTTCGGTTATGTCCGAGATTGGTTTGTCTTCACTAGTTCAGGCTTTCTGACCTTTATTTTCTGCGGCGTCAAGAACAGAAAGACTGCCTAATTGTTCTTCCAAACTACGCGTTCTTGCTCGCAGTTGGTCAATTGCTTGTTTTTTCTCGATATTCCTCTTCCTTAGCTCTTGGATTATCTTTTCGGTGAGCTTTTTCGCCCGCTGGTCTAGCTTTTTTTGTGCTTCATCTAAGCGGTGCGATTTTTCTTGCAAGCTTCCCTTCTCTTTTATCAACTGCTCGAGGTCTTTGGCTTTGCTAATCGATAGTCGCTTGTTTTCATCTTTGTGGGATTTGTCACAATTGAACCATGGGTCGTGTTGAGTGCTTGGCGATTGCATTGCTGAGTTGCGGGCAGTTTCTGCGAGTACGCGCGCTCGGTTTTTTTGGCGGTCTAGTTCCAACAGCCATAAACTTATGGGTTCGTTTTTGTCGCGCATATGGCTTAACCCAGACTGCATTGTTAAGAATACATAATAATCTCTATTCTGACTGCAGATATGTGCCAAAGATGGACATAAGTTAACGATTGATGCTTGGGATTGCACTGCTGATTTGCGAGCAGTTTCTCGAGTACGCGCGCTCGGTTTTTGCGTTAGTTCAACAGCCATAGACTTATCGGTTCGTTTTTGTCCCGCATTATGGCTTAACCCCAGACTGAATTGTATAAAATGCATAATAGTCTCTATTCTGTTTGCAGATATGTGACAAAGATGGACATAAGTTAACAATGAAAAGCGCGACATCGTTTTTTTGCGTCCTCTGGATTACCGCTCTCTCAACTCTAGGGTTAAATGGACGGGGATTTGCACCCCAGACCAGGTGGAGATGTCTCCCGCACACCTTTTTTTCCAATATTCAGTAACCTGGCGGTAAGTTATCAGCAATCTGTTAAGAAATCGTGGAGGCGACTGGGTGATCCGCCTTGACTTGTTGTTGTGCACGGAATAACCTGCTAATATTTGGTTTCATTAAGTTACAGAGAAGGGAGAGGCTTTGTCCGCCTGAAATGTCCAGTGTGCTCGGCAAACTAGGTTTTGACCTGAGGCGTAGAGAGGCTAGTTGTTCGACTTGCGGATGGAACCGAGTATTCAGGGGACGCGAAAGTGGGTTAGCAAAACCTTCACAGCAACAAAATCCTTCATGTGCATGTATCTCAAAGCTAAGGAAACCATTCTCATCATTAGTAGCGTGCTAAAGTTCCATATGGTTAACACGAGTTTCTATGAATGCTCCTTTCTCGTAAAATTTCTTGTAAAATTCGAGATCAATATAGCTGAACCTGAAGAAACGGCAAAACAAAGATACTTGGAACTGTTCCAGGAGATTTTCCAAATGTACTGAAGATATATTGTGATTGTATCTTGACTACCACATAGGCTTAACAAGTGTTCTAAACGTAAATTAGCTTTTGCGAGGCTTTTTCCGAGTTTCGCGATAAAATTAAGGAGAAAAGAAAAATGAAAACTTCTAAGAAATGTAGCGACGGCAACTGCAATCACTTTGGTTCTCTTAATGGCTTCATTTACGTTAATGACATTGCCGGCTATATCCCAGGATGATGAACCGCATGGAGGGTATACAGAAGGTTTGCCAGGCGGTTCGATTCCACTGCCAGCTGGCCTTACTCCAGACGTGTCATACCCATCCCTCTCCCATATCAGCTTCAGACCGACACCCGTTGGAATAGGTCAACCCTTGCTTGTTAATCTCTTCACTCAACCTCCAATCCATGTAGCACGATACTTCGACGATGCCTTTCTAGTGACATTCACGAGGCCTGATGGAACTACGGATACTGTTGGCCCAATGGGTTCCTATTATGGTGACGGCACAAATTGGCTGGAATATACGCCTGACCAAGTTGGCACATGGAAGATAAAGTTTGACTTCCTCGGCGCATATTTCCCGCCAGGAAACTACACTTCTTCTGCAGCATTCACAATCAATCAAACTCTAAACGCTCCACTAGGTGTCTACTATAGACCAAGCAGCGATGGACCATACGAATTTGTGGTGCAGTCTGAAGTAGCACTCTCCTGGCCTGGTTCCGCACTACCAACCGACTACTGGACGCGACCTGTATCACATGAGAATAGAGAGTGGTGGCCAATACTAGGAAGCTATCCTTCCAACGGAATAGTTGGAGGTGGTCCTGATTGGCCTGCTGGTACGAACACGTACATGAGCAACTACGACTTTATTCCATATGTTCAAGCGCCAAAATCGGCTCACATAGTCTGGAAACAACAACGTGCAGACGGCGGTATGTTAGGAGGAACTCTGGGGCTATTTTCCAATTCAGACTCAGGCAGTGGTTTTAATATAGTCTATAATGGCAGAGCTTATGGTACGATTTCGAAACCTGGAAGTGGTACGACCGCGGTAACTTATTGGCAATGCTACGATTTGCGCACTGGAGAACTGTTGTGGGAAAGACCATTAGCATCAGGTGAATCCGCACCGAACTTAGTTAGCTACGTTACAAGGACAATATCTGCTGTTCCCGGAGACATTGCCTCCGCTAGAAATGTCGGGGCGGAACTAATGGCTGTAAGCGGCGGAAGGCTGAGAAGGTATGATTCATGGACTGGAGAAGTAACCCTGAACATCTCAATTGCTCCATTGTCGACCGGTGAATTTTATGCTAACGGTTTGAGCGCTCCATTGTTCTTAACCGTGCAGACCATTGGCAGTGGCGCAAATGCTCGATACCGACTTATCAACTGGACAATTATAGGCGACATTGGTTACCCAGACGTCATAAACAAGCGACTTGGCATAATCAGCAACATTAGTTGGCCCTTCAGCAGCTTGGGTACTGTAGATTACGAGGCTGGTGTAGCTGTTAACACTCAAGGAGTAACTCCAAACAGCACAGGAGTTGCCTATGGTCAGAACATAATTGGCACCAGCCTCACAACGGGACAGCTGCTGTGGAACGTGTCAACCGACATCACCAAGGGCTACGAAGGATTCTTCAGCGGAAGCACAACAATTGCCGACCACGGCAAGTTTGCGGTGCGCTTGAACGATGGGCGCTGGCACTGCTGGGACATCCGGACGGGACAGAAGCTGTGGGTGAGCGAGCTATCTTAGCTATCCGTGGGGCATCTGGGGCGTATACGGTTCGACTTCAGCCTACGGTCTCCTCATTTATCCCCAGTACGACGGCGTCGTTGCTTACGATTGGGATGACGGTAAAGTAGTTTGGCGATACAAGTATCCAGCTCCCTACCCATACGAAACAGTCTACTCAGACGCAAACACAGGTGAAGAACTCTATCCCTTCTATGATTCTGTTGTACGCGTCGCCGACGGAATGATCTTCACGAGCAACACCGAGCACACCGCCAGTCAACCTGCCACACGAGGCTGGAAACTTCACGCCATCAACGCTACCGACGGCACAGGCGTTTGGAACATAACCGACAACATGGCTGCAGGCGCCGTGGCTGATGGTTATCTCCAAGCCAACAGCCGAAACAGTGGAACCATGTATGTCTTCGGCAAGGGCAAATCAACCACAACGGTTACAGCTCCTGACACCGCCATCGCCAGAGGTACAGCACTGGTAATAAAAGGCACAGTTCTCGACCTATCTCCAGCTCAGCCTAATACTCCAGCCGTCTCCAAAGGATCAATGGCAACCCAAATGGAGTACTTGCATATGCAAAAACCAATTGACGGAGTCTCACACAACCTCACCATAACCGGTGTTCCAGTATTATTGACGGCTATTGGCTCAGATGGCGCGGTGGTTGACATCGGCACGGTCACGACCAACGGGTACTACGGCACTTTCAGCAAGTCTTGGACACCACCGAAAGAGGGCGATTATACGATAATCGCTCAGTTTGCCGGCGACGACTCCTACGGCAGCTCATCTGCAGCAACCGCAGTGTCAGTAGGTCCACCGCCAACAACGCCAGAGACGCCCGCGGTTCCAGCTTCTGATAATACTTCGTTGCTCTACGGCATACTTGCAGCAGTCGTGATTGCCATCATCATAGGCTTAATCGCTATAGCTCTGGTGCTAAGAAAACGCTAGGAGACACACTCAAACCTCAACTCCCCTTCTCTTTTTCCAAAACACAAACGACAACGAGGATGATGAGAAACCAAGAACCGCCAGCTAGCTATTTGACAACCATGCAATCAGGAAAGTTGCGCGCTTTGACCACAACTTTCATCCTGACACGCGAGCAGCGTTTGAATGTGATGGTAAACTCATGTTTATCAGAGAGAGACTTAGTATCTGTAAACGTGAGCGAATCCGGAGATATGGAAGTCTCAAAATTATCGACGTGCATTTGATATCGACATTGTTTTTCCAGAGGGCTTCTCGTTCTTTGAACCTTATCTTCAATATTTTATCAGGGAGGTTCTTGAAATAGGAGGTGAGGCTTATGTATCTAGGGCCTCTGACGGTAATATTTCTGGATTGTTCATCTATGATGACTTTGAGAAGTCTGGAACGGTTTACACGAGATCGAGGGAAGTATTTGACTACTTTTGCGGATTGAAGCCGTTCAATTTTCTTTTTGCAGAGTTGAAAACTGAGGCTGAAAGCGAGGTTTATGACATTTACAGTATAGACCTGGAGAATCATGACATCGTTCACAGGTTCAGCCACGAAATCTCAATGGCTGACGATGAGCAAACAAGTGAAATAGAACGATTCATGGTTCTGGCGCACCCTGAAATAAACAGGAAATGGACAAGAGTCGCGCTAAAGAACGGAGACAAATGCTTCACTGTCAGGTTAGACAGCGAGATTGCCGGTTTAGGCTGGGCTTCATTTGTTAACGGCATCGGAAGAGTACACTCTCTTTTTGTGAAACCTCAATTCAGGAAAATAGGCATAGGTGAGGACATCCTCTACGCACGACTTCTGTGGTTGAAGTCAAAACATGCATGCCTAGCATTCTCAGAAATAGCCCACGATAATTCTCCCTCTTCAAGAATCGCCACGAAAGCGCAAATGATGGTGTGTGGGCAAGTTTACCAATACTTCAAGAAGAAAACAGCAAGCAACGAACCCGCCAATGTCTATCTTCGGGGAGCTCCGCAGTAAGGACAATTCGTAACGCGTGAATCTATCAATGCTCCGCAGTATTGGCAGTTTACTTTTACTATTTCTTTGACCACGATTTGCTGTACCGGAGCCTGTTTCGGAGTCAGATCAATATCCTCTCGCGGGGGCGGTGGCGGCTGCTCACTCGGAGGCGTATAAACCGGACGCTGGGCAGGGTGTCTTGGAAGCCTTCTTCTGCTTCTCGAAACCGCGTAGACAATCAAAATGATCCCAACGACTACCAGTATTACCACAACGAGGACAGCATATTTCAGCAACTCTGAGCTGAAGTCAGGCGCGGTTGGCGGGCCCGTCTGCAGCTGATAACTCGCTGACGTGATGTAGAGCTTCTCAGTATAGGTGAATCCTGTCCCGAAGGATTAGTGTCATGCTCAGTGTAATCGTAGCCTATGATGTAGCCTGAGACAGGATCAAAGTACGCGTTCCAAGTGTATGTGGCAGTGAATTGCCCGTAATCGTCGTTTCTCTGGTAACTCGCGTCGCCCTGAGCGAAAATTGCTTGTACATTTCTGTTCTCCGACTGAAGGAAATAGCTGTATTCACTAGACTTCACAGTCATCAAGGTGTCCAGAAGGTAGAAGGAGCCGCCTTCAGGAATCGAACTATCGATGCAGAACCAGACAGTTGGGTTAACGTATCCAACTTGGTCATCAGTCCCATTGACATAACGAAAGGTGGTTGAGGAAAAAGTGAAGTCTCCCGATGAACTACCACTGTCTGTTGAACCGTCATTGCTGCTGAAATCCCACGTGTAGCTGAAGTGAGCAGACACAATTCCGTCCTCAGTCACTCCGTTGACAGTTTCCGTTCCAGTCACGACAGTATGATCAGTATATCCGGAATAATCGCCAGAGCCGCTTCCAACGTCAATAACTTCATAGTAGTTGAAATAGTCTCCTTGATGAGGAACAAACGCTGCATAGGCGTGAACCGGGAACAAAACTAAGAACAGCAAAAGTGCAACAAACACAATAGATTTTGAGTTCAACTTGGCTAACCTCCAAAACCGTGCACGTGAGCAGGATGAGCTCCTCCGAGGCGACTGAAAGTTGAATGGTAGTATGAATGTGCCAAAATCAGCGGCGTGCGGTATCTGAAGAAGAGAATTGACGGTACGTACGTGAACTGGATGGGAGTCACCGTAATCTTCGCGGTTGGATCAAGTGCTTTCACAAGTTCATTCTTGATTCCATGTATCATTCTGACGGAAAGGCTTATCAGTTCAGAACGTTCGAGGCTTGGAGCATAATTTCCAAGCAGAGTAGAAGCTTTCTCCATCAGGTCAAGTGTCTCATTAGCTTCAAGAGTCGGAATTGAAGTGAGAATTGCAGTAGCAACCAAGCGGATACTCTAAGTAGTTTTTCAATGCGCTCAGGATTATGTTCATTTTATCTTTTACCTCATCTTGCGTGAAATCGGAAATCGCCAAATAAGCAGAGGCCAAATCAGTATCCTCTGACTCCCCATATCCCCAAGTACCAAACAAATATCTGAATTGCAGGAATTTGCTATGTACCTGGCCAAATGGAACATCAAGAACAGACAGTATCGCGGCTGACTCGCTAGAAAGTGTCACTTTAGAGAATTCCACCAACTTGTCAATAGGAAAAGTACCGTCATATCTCCTCGCAAACAAAATAGTGGCTGCAGCCCCCACCGAAAGCTCCCTTGGAACATGAGCTTCGTCCCTAGCTTTATGCTCGAGGCTCTTGAGGGATTCTGCCAGCCCCTGAAGGTCAGAATTCGCAGACACCTGAGAAGGGTTCACTTTAGAAGCCGTCATAATTTCCGCCGCCATCAACTTGTTTTCAAGGTTAGAATTGAACTCCTGCAACATATCAAGCGCAAGAAGAAACCTTTCACTGATCTGATTCGGATCACCCTGAAGCTTACCCAACCCTATCGAAACACTCCACAGCTCAGAGAGTTCAGTGCCAGGATAGTCATTGTTAAGAATAGAAACGTAATAGCCACCTTTATGCGCTATAGTCCGTAATTCGCTAAACGTAGCCATACGCTCCTGAACAAAATCCGAGAACTCCGTCTCAGAAACCCTGTAATTCCTAACGTTAAGATCATTCAACGTAATCACTCCAAGACCCGTAAGCGATACGTATCTCCCGTCATACGGCACCATTCTGTCAATCATGGATTTCTTTTGAAGAAGCTCCCTCATCTTTGACTCCTTCTCAACCACATCTGCTGCTTCTTTCGAAACACTATCCCTGTGAATAGCTTCTCTCTCAAGCTCAACCTTCTGATCCTCTTCCGATCTTAAACGAAAGAAGATTGAATGAGTCCTCCTCTCGTCTTCCTCAAGAAGAGACCGTGCACCTCTTTCCTCAGCGGCCTCGCGAGCCAGCTCTTCATTCACCTTCCACATATTCGAAACCTCAGCAAAAGCCTGATCATACTGCTCTTTCCACATTACAGAGATGTAACCGTTCGTCGTCAGAAAATCCAAATCGGCTTCAGAAATCTGCATCGAAACCGACTTTCCAGCTATCTGCGAAAAAAACGTTCTGACAACGCTACACTGCATCAACGTCACCAATCGATAATTGCGAATTCTTTCATTAAACTTTTCTCTCCCAAAACATTGCCCAACACCAGCTGAAGGCGATCTCCGTCACGTGAAACCTGGACAACATCATCCTTCAAAGCCTCTTTCAAAAGATATTCAAACTGAACCTTCCTCTCCACAAAATAGCCGAACCTTCTGGATCGCTCGCGCTCAATCTGTTCATAAGCAAACATAAACTCGTACAGTGATCTGTATATCTGGTCATCTATCTTTTCATGAACCTTATTCTCCGGAACACTGATCCATTCCAAACCCTCAAGATCCACAAAATAAACAGTCCCATCCGGAGCGAGCACCGCATCCTTATCCAGCCAAACATCATAAAAGTCAAGTCCGCTATAAGTCCCGTCATCGTTGCTTCTCATCGACCTGATGAACAACGTTAAGAAGGCAATTCCGCTTTTAACAAAGTTCTTCAAAAACTCCAACGCTTTCTCATTCTCATCGATTCCGAACAGCCTAAAGATTTCGCCTATGTTCCCGCCGATTGTACTTCCAGAATGAAAGTAAACCCGCACGTTCGAAGGAACCAATCTTGTTTCCTGAACGATTCTGCCAGCAAATTTCCGGTACCAATATATCTCCTTGATTTTCCTCTCAACGTCCTCAGGAAGGAAAGCTATTTTCACAACAGGCGCGATTCGAAACCCATGAATAGACGTAAAATCAGCCATTTCTGACACCCTCATCGAAGTAGGTAGCAACAAGCGGATATTCCAGGTAGTTTTTCAATGCGCTCAGGATTATGTTCATCTTGTCCTTCACCTCATCTTGTGTGAAATCGGAAATCGCCAAATAGGCAGAGGCCAAATCAGTGTCCTCTGATTCTCCGTAGCCCCAAGTACCAAACAAATATCTGAATTGCAGGAATTTGCTATGTACTTGCCCAAATGGGACATCGAGAACAGACAGTATCGCAGCTGACTCGCTGGAAAGTGTCACTTTGGAGAATTCCACCAACTTGTCAACAGGAAAAGTACCATCATATCTCCTCGCAAACAAAACAGTGGCTGCAACCCCCACGGAAAGTTCCTTAGGAACCTGAGCATCGTGCCTAGCTCTATCTTCGAGACTCTTAAGGGAACCCGCCAAACTCTCAAGGTCAGAATTCGTAGACACCTGAGAAGCGTTAACTTTAGAAGCCGTCATAATTTCCGCCGCCATCAACTTGTTTTCAAGGTTAGAATTGAACTCCTGCAACATATCAAGCGCAAGAAGAAACCTTTCACTGATCTGATTCGGATCACCCTGAAGCTTACCCAACCCTATTGAAACACCCCACAATTCAGAGAGTTCAGTGCCAGGATACTCATTGTTAAGAACAGAAACGTAATAGCCACCCTTATGCGCAATAGTCCGTAATTCGCTAAACGTCGCCATACGCTCCTGAACAAAATCCGAGAACTCCATTTCAGAAACCCTGTAATTCCTGATGTTGAGATCATTTAGCGTAATCACTCCAAGACCCGTGAGCGACACGTATCTTCCGTCATACGGCACCATTCTGTCAATCATAGATTTCTTTTGAAGAAGCTCCCTCATCTTCGACTCCTTCTCAACCACATCTGCTGCTTCTTTCGAAGCAATGTTCCTGTGAATTGCTTCTCTCTCAAGTTCAACCTTCTGATCCTCTTCCGATCTCAAACGAAAGAAGATTGAATGAGTCTTCCTCTCGTCTTCCTCAAGAAGAGACCGCGCGCCTCTTTCCTCAGCTTCCTCGCGAGCCAGCTCTTCATTCACTTTCCACAGATTCGAGATCTCAGCAAAAGCCTGATCATACTGCTCTTTCCACATTACAGAGACGTAACCGTTCGTCGTCAGAAAATCCAAATCGGCTTCAGACATTTGCATCGAAACCGACTTTCCAGCTATCTGCGAAAAAAACGTTCTGACGACGTTGCACTGCATTAGTGTCACCAATCGATAATTGTGAATTCTTTCATTAAACTTTTCTCTCCCAAGACATTGCCCAACACCAGTTGAAGTCGATCTCCGTCACGTGAAACCTGGACAACGTCATCCTTCAAAGCCTCTCTCAAAAGATATTCAAACTGAGTCTTCCTTTCCACAAGATAGCCGAACCTTCTGGATCGCTCGCGCTCAATCTGTTCATAAGCAAACATAAACTCGTACAGTGATCTGTATATCTGGTCATCTA
The DNA here is from genome assembly GCA_963749465.1 of Candidatus Bathyarchaeota archaeon. GTDB lineage: Archaea > Thermoproteota > Bathyarchaeia > Bathyarchaeales > Bathycorpusculaceae > UBA11855. Next base: position 847,892 of record CAVVMH010000006.1, read on the forward strand.
TCTTTTCATGAACCTTCTTCTCCGGAACACTGATCCACTCCAAACCCTCAAGATCCACAAAATAAACAGTCCCGTCCGGAGCGAGCACCGCATCCTTATCCAGCCAGACATCATAAAAGTCAAGTCCGCTATAAGTCCCGTCATCGTTGCATCTCATCGATCTGACGAACAACGTTAAGAAGGCAATTCCGCTTTTGACGAAGTTCTTCAGAAACTCCAACGCTTTCTCATTGTCGTCGATTCCGAACAGCCTAAAGATTTCGCTTATGTTCCCGCCGATTGTGCTTCCAGAGTGAAAGTAAATCCGCACGTTCGAAGGAACCAGTCTTGTTTCCTGAACGATTCTGCCAGCGAATTTTCGGTACCAATATATCTCCTTGATTTTCCTCTCAACGTCCTCAGGAAGGAAGACTATTTTCACAACAGGCGCGATTCGGAACCCATGAATAGAGGTAAAATCAGCCATTTCTGACACCCTCATCGAAGTAGTCGCATGTTCAAGCCCTTGCCCCCCATACGGTGAACCTCGCAGCCACAATTCCCCTGTAATGTACCGTGGAGCTTTCTCCTCGGAATTCACAATCATGTCCTTTAATCTAGCATCTTTCAACAGGCTGCATATCTCAGCTTTTCCAAGAAGTTGTTGAGAAAAAGGATTGGTTGTTGAACCTATGCCCTTGACTGAAAGATAAAAGTCAGTGCCATCCAGTTCCAAACATGGCAAAGTGGAGACTGCCCCTCTATTATCGTCTGCAATAAACGCTTTCGTCTCCGCAGGAACAAGATTTGTGAAAGGTCTCATACTTTCCGGAAGGTAAACCCTTTCAAATTCACACATTTCAAAATCTCGAAAATGCTTGTTCGTCAACACCTCAGAAGTTTCATATACGTCTAGGTCAAGCGGCTGACCCTTCAGCTTCATAGGAATTCGACCGTTTTGCAGGAACGATTCGGCTCTCAAACGTTTTAGTTCCTTATCAATGTGCTCTTCTTGCACTATTACTAGGTTCCCTTCTCACTCATAACGCTAGTGTCGATGTTGGAGTGGACTGGGGGATTTGAACCCCACAAACAGTGGAGATACCACCCACAATTCCCCTTTTTTTCCTAACTTAGGATAGTTTGGTTTTTTATTGCTTGCTTGCTCATTTAGGGTGGGAATCGAATGAATTGGTTGTTGTTCGAATTCACAATTATTGTTGCTGATTCTCCGATTCTCAGTTTTTCGATTCGACTTACCGTTATGAAATCCAGTGTTTGCGTGTAAGCAACGTAATCTGCTTTGCCGATAGTCAAAACATAGATCGTGTTCCCATTATTAACGTACGAGAACCTGTTGCTCAACGTTCCAGTCACGGTCTCCTCATTTGAAGGCTGAACCGTCTCAGCTTCGAACCTCCGCTTGGCCTCTGCAACCAAAGATTCACCTTGATATCCCTCACCAGTCATCAAAATCGTATATTGATCTAAATTCACCGCGTCTACGATTCCAAGACCTGCCAGCTTCGTTGTTTCCTGTGCAGACGTGGATTCTCCCCAACCGGTACGCCAATAAATGGGCACAAACCAAGCATTCTGACCATTCAGCGGGTAAATAAGCGGCATCTCCGCCTCATATGTGCCAGTCGTAGGCATCAAAATGTGCGATTCAACAACGTTTTGCGCCTGCAACCCGCTCTTGATGCCCAAACCAGTAGTATCGTAATACTGTATTCCCTCGCCAGTTGTCTTGAACATCCCCGCCATAGTCTGCACCTCACCCACAAAATCCACAGGAACCAGCGCAGTAATCCTATTAGTATCAGGATCCACGATCCATCGAGTATCATCCGACATCTCCACCCTACTGGGTGAAGCCGGGATCCAAAGGAAGCCTCCAGCAAAAAGATCAAAACCTATCCCTCTCCTCGTCCCTCCCCAAACGCTAATCATACGCTCAAGCCATTCTTCATCGTAGCGCTGAGTCACCCAATCCGGTATTTGACCCAGCCCAAGCAAACCGCCAGCTTGCCCCACCTCATCGTAAGCGTAAACTCCTCTGGGTTTCTCAACGAAAGTCCAAGGCTCAACCTGGGTAGCAGTCAGCACATACCTCCAACCTCCGCTGTCATCAGCTGTGAGGGTAGCTCTCCCGTAGACATCAGCCGTTGATATTTGCCAGTAGGCATTTCCCTGAACGTTTCCAGTAAAGAAAGGCGGGAAGTAAAGTAATCCCTCACCCACCGCAAACGTCCTGTCTATGACTTCAACATCGAGTTCCGGATTGTTCGCATCAACAATCACCAGACCCTGCACCCTATTGTCACCAAAAAGGTTCGCCGGAAGCATCGTCACAACCCAAACAAGACGATCCTTGTAAATAGTTATATGTGCGGAACCAACTTTCACGCTTCCAAAATGCGCCGCACTCCTTAACGCGATGCTTTTCGCCAACTCCTCGGTCGTCAGACGCAGCATATTGTTCGGAATCTCATGCTCAAACAGAGGCGTACCCGAAGACTGAAAAGTCAACATTTGATTGAAAGAAGCAGCGTTATTTACAGTCGAAGCAGCCTGAGACTGCCAAAGCATAACCGTCGAAAAAACGATAATAGCCACGAATGCAAGTGCAGCCAACCGTCCAAAGTTCTTCCTTCGGTCCCCGCTGCGAAAAACGACTCGAGCTTGCCTACCTGTCTGCTTCTCATATACAGCCTGCTGCTCAACTGAGTCAATCCTTAGCACGTTCAAGTAAGCCCAGAGCCATTCCGCTCCAGCGACTAGCAACTTGAAAAACACCAGCCATGACACCATATAGATATCGATGACAGCAGCAGCAATGGCAAAGAAACCGAAAAGCACTCCAAGAAAACCAAGCACCAAATAACGCAGCCGACTCTTGGCTCCTTGCCTAGTCACGGGAAATACGAACACCAAAACCCAGATAAGCCACCACAGCCACGGCAACATCATTCTCACCTCTCCCAAATCAAACTACACGACTAAACCTAATAATCTATCCCCATCCCAGAATTAACCCGTAGAATCCACCCAAAAACGTTCCGATGGACCACTTCAGTTTGTTGCCCATCATATTAGCAGCCTAGCAAAGCTTTTCTTCCAAACATGCAACAATAACGGAATGAGAGATTGGAGTTGTCAGAAGAAGCAAGAATGGCTTATTTGAAAGAAAGAATGAGCAAGGATAAAGGAAATGTCAAATCTGCTTTTGCTGTGGCAATGTTGGGAGTGGCGTAGTTGGAGTTTTTGCCATCATGTCACCGAATGTTTGGATTGGCTATGTAATAGGAGGAATTGTGGCTGTTGTAGGGTTTATTGGAGTTGTAGCGAATGAGAATGACTATACCAAAGCACTAAATGAGCTGAAGAAATTACCTGAGAAGATACCCATTTGCCCTAATTGTGAAAAAGAGCTGCCTCAAAGCAAACTTGAGTCTTGTCCATTCTGTGGAAAGCCACTGTTGCCATCTTGACACAGTTTCTTGACCACTTCAGTTTGCCCATCATCTTGAGTGAATTTCCAGAAATGGGCAAAACTCAAAGTTAGCTAACGGGCAATTCAACTGTTACGCTCAATTCCTCAATTCCGAAGTTGCCTTGCTTTTGCCACCTGCTGCTGAACTATGGTCTGAACCTCTTCCAAATTGTCTAGTTTGAACACAGGATTCTGTTCTTTGATTCCATCATCATAAATTAAGCAAAGATACCTTTCCCTCTTTCTCGACAGAGGCTCCACCCCAAAAATAAATACCTTAAGTTCATCCAGATGTCCTTCATCTAAATCCTTTACTTCTTTAATTGCTGAATAAGGAATATGCATATTCAAAGTGTTCACGAATACTTCATTTTCATCACCTGATAACGAAATCTGACATCTGTTGGGATACAAAGTATGACCGCCTAAATACTCTCCATCAACTCTGAACAAACTCTGTTCTTGCGCCTTGGATATTTCATGAGCGTAATCACAATGTTTCCGCAATTTGCCTTTTGATAAGAAGAATTTTCCGCATTTTGAACAAGATGGCATCTCTTTGTCTTCACCAAATTTATCTCAGAGTCTTACGGATTTAAGATTTTGTGCTTTCCTTGAAATCTCTACTTCTCCAATAATCAACTGCATTATACCTAAAACACTAGGATGACTCTTGTATTTCCCAGTCACATCCTCAAGTGATGCTCTGTCAAAAATCTTGTTAGCTGTTAACCCGCTCCCAGAATCATACCGATAGATGATCAACAGCCAATTGCCATCAGGCAACTTAGTTTCATGTTCAAACATCAAAAAATCGTTCATCCTGATAATGTTCTCACAGATAGGATGGCTATACATGTGACTCATCAGAATATCTTCCACACGGTCAAGACTAGCCAAATCCGTAACTCCTTAAGACTAATGTCTTGTTGCCTCATCTGCTTTTAAAAACTTGTTTCTTTTTCACTTCACAAACATTCCAGCAGCAAACCATCCTCAAAAATTTAAGAAAGATCCGCTTTAGAATACCACGTCAGGTGAATCTGATGACAAAGAAAAACAAAAATTTGACACCTCCAGAAAAAGCTCATAGGACAGAGAAGAACGCCTTGCTTTTCACTAAATACAAGCTAGGACAGCTTGGATGGAAATATGTTGATTTTCAATCAAAAAAGGGGTTCCCAAGGACAGGGATTGTTGACCTAATAGCTTTCAGACTGGACAGAAACGACCCAGATAAGTTGAAAATAGTATTGTTTCAGGTTAAGGGTGGCTCAGCGAGAATAAACGAAGAAGAAATCAAACGATTAGAGAAGGCTTGCAAGAAGATTGAAGTAGCAAGTAACTGGGCTGAAAAACCAGAGAAAAAAGTGGGATTCAATTGGGAGCCTACAAACGAACAATTTGATCTGCATTTGGCTTAACCTTACTCTTTCCTTCCATTCGCCCAAATCAGTGTTTGCTAGGCATTACCTCAAGATTAAGGATTTAAGAGAACTAGTAACGCAAGCTTAGCTGTAACTGAAAACTTGGAGAGTAGCTTACTCTCCTAGCCATTTTATTTGCATAACTCAAACCTCAGTATTTAATGATAACTTTTAATTCTCGCTGTTTGGAGTGTCATAACATTGACAGTAAATAAGAAAAGGTAAGCAGATGAGCAAAAAGGCAAGAAACAGGTGGGGTTACATACCAATAGTTGCTGGTTTTGTCATAATCGCTGTTGGAATATTCATACTTTATAGTCATGTTGTGCTGAATAATGAGTTGGCTAGACCCAACTGGTATTTTTGGTACTACTGGGCACTGGTGATAGCTTTTCTTCTGATAGCAGGTTCATTGACAACAGTAATTGGCATATTAATCTCCAGAAAGGTCACAAACATATTTTCCATAGCTTTAACAGCTGGTGGATTTCTGATAATCTCCCATCATTCGTATTTCTTATTGGTTGACTGGGTCAGACCTAGGGTAAATAGCATAGGTCTTGGCGATTTCCTTGGCTGGCAAGCAGGTGGTATTGCAGTAGGCTTCTTTTCTTGGCTCATGGCAGGCGTGTTCCTTGTAGCCCTTGGAATAATACTGGGGTTGAATGTCAAGAACAAGTGGGGCACTACCTCAATAGCTGGTGGCATAGTGTTGATGATGCTTGCTGCCTCCCTGACAATTCTGGATGTGGCAGCAACTATTGACATTGACCCTCAAGGTGGTTTTCAGGATTTCCGTTGGTACTGGTTTTGGGATAATTTTCATCCAATTATTGGCTTCTCTTTGATGATTGGTTTATTCTTTGTAGTCCTTGGTGCATTGTTGATATGGTACCAAAGAAGGGCGACACCCTAAATTACCTGAGCTTCTATTGGGAAGTTTTCCTTGTTTCCCTGACCACTTTCAGTTTTGTTGCCCACCATCCTAGCCAAGCTACACAAAAAGTCTGGGGAAGTCTTTTGATTGGCAGAAGATTCGGTAAAGATTTGGTGTAAACCTGAAAAACCAACTAATAGTCTTAAATAGCAGAATATCGTGAAAACCTGAACCCAAAATAGGAGGCGAGAAGAATGAAGCAAACACACAGAGTAGATTTGACCGAGATAGATGGAAACGGAGATTTAGCGTGTCCACAATGTGGAAGTGTGATCTCTCCTGAAGACTCCACAGAAGAGAAATACTCAGTCCTAGAACCAAAGGTCAACAAGAATTGCTTAGAAGAAGTGGTGATTCGCTGTAACAGTTGCGGAAGCCATATTCATTTGACTGGATTTTCTCTCCTTCAAGAGATGGCTTAGATTACAGTTCACCATAGGGCTGGCACTTGCTTCTTTTTCACTTCACAAATATTCCAAGAACTAGGATGGATATTCCTTGAAACCATTTAGAGGGAAGTTATTGAGAACTCTGTCCAGTTCAGATCGCTTAATCAATTCCATTTCATTAACAAAATAACTTCTCGCACCACCCTTTTTCAGGTTCTCTCTTAGCTGGAAATCAGGAACCCCAAAATACCTCTCTGACAGTCAACAAGTCTCTCTTGACAATGTTCAGATTAATTTGTGGAATCAATGGCTTTTTGGAAGAGCGAGGAAGTAGCATGAGGATTAAGCATTATGCTGGCTTTGAAAACGGCAATAGAAGATATATCATGCACAAAGTTGCCAGAGAAGCGCTTTTGGGAATCAATCAAAGTTTGGGAATAAATACTCAAGAATTAGACTCCTTTTCAAGAACTAAGTGGACTGGGGGGGATTTGAACCCCCGACCTCTTGAGTGCAAGTCAAGCGTTCATGCCAGCTGAACTACCAGCCCGCTTTGTGGTTTGTGTGTGTTTTGGCGGGTTCGTGGTATTTTAGGTTTTGTTTTGGATGGAGCTTGGAAGAAGTTCTGGGAAGATGGAAAAAGAAAAAATTCGGTTTGGTTTAGTTAGGTTAATTGTTAAGCGTTATTGGTTTAGTATCGTCTTGGTCTTGCGGGTCGTTTCCTTGACCAGCATTCTCGGCAGTAGACTGGTCTGGCTGGGTCGGGCTTGAAGGGGACTTCGCATTCCTGACCGCATTCAGAGCAGGTTGCCTTGTGCATCTCTTTTTCGGCCATGGCTTATTTTTCAACTCCTTCTTTCTGTTTATGGGCGCAAGGATTGGTTCTTGCACGCTGGAATTTATTGCAAGAGGATGGGAATATAAAATTTGTCTTCAAGAAAAAGGCAAGATCGATTGACGAAAAAGCTGATTTTAGCCGGCGAACAACAAGATTGGGCAAATTGCCAAATGCTTTCTTCGGTAGAATAAAAAGCAAGACATGTGATAATATCACTGGGAGTTTTGCCGGTATGCTTGAATTTAAAACCGTCAAGATCGAGCCGCCCAAAGACTGCAACGTTATCGTGGGAATGGCGCATTTCATAAAGACAGCAGAGGACCTCTATGAAGCATTAGTCAACGCTGTGCCAACCGTCAAGTTCGGCTTGGGCTTCTGCGAAAGCTCAGGACCATGCCTCGTACGCCATGAAGGAAACGATGAAGAACTCAAGCGGTTAGCGGCGGAGAAAGCCTTCGAAATCTCTTGCGGACACAGCTTCATCATTTACCTGAAGAACGCTTACCCCATAAACGTCTTAGACAAGGTTAAAGCTGTCCCCGAAGTCTGCACCATCCTCGCTGCCACCGCAAACCCGCTGGAAATCGTAATCGCAGAGACCGAACAGGGCAGAGGCATAATGGGCGTCATAGACGGCGCCAGCAGCAAGGGAATAGAATCAGACGAAAACGTCAGAGAACGACGAGAGTTCGTGAGGAAAATAGGCTACAAACTCGGCTGAACAGAAAATAGTTGGGCATCGTCGGTAAATTCCTTTCAAGCCCTAACGATAAGTTCACTCGTGAGACCTCATCTTGCAATAACCAGACTGGGTGCTGAGAAGCTTAAGCTCTTGTCCATGCTTGAAAATACATGCACGAAAGAATCAGGTGTTCGCGGCTTCCTTCAGCTCTCCGCCGCCAGGATTTCCTTGAGCAGCTCTTCGTCTATGTTGCCCCCAGTAATGACGCAAGCCACAGTCTTGCCGCTAAACAACGCTTTATCCTCTATTATTGGCGCTATGGCGGCGGCGCCTGAACCTTCAACAACCAGTTTCTCGCGAACGCAAAGAAGGTAAACGGCGTGTCGAATAGTGGCTTCCTTCACGAGCAGCATTCTATCAACCCATCTCTTAGCTATCTCGAATGTCAACGCGCCTTTCTCAATCCCGCCTGAGAGACCCTCCGCAATCGTTTTCGTCTTCACAGAATCAACAATTCTTCCAGCCTTCAGGGACTCGTACATCACGGGCGACGCCTCAGATTGAACCCCGACTAACTCCACGGTTGACTTGAGGCTTTTCACGGCAATGCTGATGCCTGAGATTAAGCCACCTCCACCCACGGGCACCACGACCACATCAACACTCGGAAGCGCCTCGACGATTTCAAGCCCCGCTGTCCCGTGTCCCGCAATAATTAACTCATCATCATAGGGCGAAATGTATGCGCAACCATCTTTCCGCGCAAGCTCCTTAGCTTTCGCCTCCGCCTCGTCGTAGCTGTCACCGAACAGGACTAGGTCAGCGCCCCATTTGCGAATGCCGTCAACCTTCACGTGCGGTGTGGTGGTTGGCACGACTACTTTGGCTGGGAAACCCAGCTTCTGAGAGGCGTAAGCCACTGCTTGCCCGTGATTTCCAGCCGAAGCCGTGATTATCCCCATGCGTTCTTCTTTTTGTGTCAAGTTTAGAAGTTTGTAGAAGGCGCCTCGCGCTTTGAACGAGTTGGTGACTTGCTGGTTCTCCAGCTTCAAGAACACTCGACCGCAGCAGAGACGGCTGAGATAGACCGAGTGCACGAGAGGGGTGCATTTGATGTATGGTGCTATGGCTTTCTGGGCTTTTCGAATGTCTTCCAGGCTAATCATGGCTGGTCGCAAAAATAGTTGATTGGTCAGACTTAAGAAGCTTAACCACTTTTACGACACGGAAAAGCTGCCGGCTATAAGAAGACTCAACCCCCCAAGTGAACCACGGTTTGGCTTTGCGGGGGACTCAGGCGACAAAAACCTTTTTAGTCCACCAACGAGCAAACAATACCAAATTAGCTTCATCAAGGTGTTTTTAGTGAGCAACCAAGAGACCCCGAGCCCCGCAGATAACGCAAGGCAGCAATTATTGAACCAGCAGGAAGTATTGCGTTTACGAATGGGTAAGATTAAACACAAAGTCGCCGTCATCAGCGGAAAAGGCGGAGTAGGCAAGAGCACGGTAACCGTGAACCTTGCCGCAGCCTTCGCCAAGACAGGGCACGTCGTCGGCATCCTCGACGCAGACATACACGGACCAAGCGTGCCCAGACTTCTCGGCTTAACCGGGCAACAGGTCAAAGTGGGTCCACCAGGAGCCTTCCCCGTCGCGGGACCTTTAGGCATGAAAGTCATCTCAATCGATTTCTTCCTGCCTGAAGAAAGCACACCCACAATCTGGCGAGGTCCCCTGAAGATGAGAGCCATTCGCCAACTCCTCGCGGACGTTGTCTGGGGCGAACTCGACGTTCTCTTCATCGATTTGCCGCCTGGAACGGGCGACGAAGTTCTGAGCATCGCGCAGCTATTGCCCGAAATCGACGGCGTCGTCATCGTCACAATGCCATCAGAACTCTCCCGCGCCGTAGTCCGAAAAGCAATAACTTTCGCGGAGAGACTGGGAATGCCCATAATAGGCGTCGTCGAAAACATGAGCGGCTACGTCTGCCCGTCATGCGGCGAAAAAGTGGATATTTTCCAGTCGGGAGGCGGGGAAAAAATGGCAGGAGAAGCAGGCGTCCCGTTTCTAGGGAAGATACCTATAGACCCCAAAATCGGCGCCACCGCCGACAAAGGCGTCCCATTCGTGATTGAACAACCTGATTCGCCAGCGTCCAAGGCTTTCATGGAAATCGTCGAGAAAGTTGAAGAGTACTTGAAGGCAAGACACAAAGAAGCGTAGACGGACTTAACCGACGGATGATTCTGAGGTTTCGTTATTCTTGCTTCTTTTTCGCCTCACGTTCCAAGCAGCACCCAAAATCACAACCGCAACCGCCACAATAATTAGAATCAACACAGTTGTGTAAACAGGGAACCCCGAAGCCACAGTCGGAGGAGCCACAGGACTCGTCATAAGAGGATACCTGTCTTGGTTTTGAACATCAAACACGTACGCAGTGTCGCCGATGCCGTCGCCATTCACGTCGGTGCCGTTGTAGTCGCTCCAGTAATTGCCTTCTCTGCCGTCATCCCACGTGTGAATCGGCTCCGTCACGTTAATGGAGTCTTGGCACAGGCAACCGCCAAGCTGTCGAACGTTGCCGTTAAAGCTGTTGTGGCTAACCGTCAGGTTCAACGGCACAGTGCCCGGCTCGTTAGAGCCGAAAAACAAACCCACCTCGTTCTTCATCATGTAATTCCTCGTTACGCTGTTCTCTGAACCCGAGAGCAGAACGGCCACGACGCATTCCGAAACGCTATTCCCAACGAAGCTGTTGTTCTTCGTCCAGATGTAAGTGCCGATGCTGAAGTTCTTGATGTTCAAGTTTGTAATCGTCAAGCCCGAAGCGTCCCCGCCAAGATCAACACCCACAGAGTACGGGATCGTTGATCCAGGCGAAACCTGGTCGGCACCCTCGCCTATGACCCACAGGTTCTCACGTGTACCATTGTAAGGTCCATGAAGCGTGTAGCCCGCGCCGTCTATAACGATGTCGCCTTTCTGGACGACGAGTTCAGCGTAAACGTCGCCGACGAAAGTGTAGTTGTTTCCGTTTTTTTGGATTGGGGCTGAAGCTGGCTCGACGTTGCCGTTTGGCTTTATATACACTCTTTTGCGGGGCTCTGAGAAATTGACCGCAAAGAAGATTGCCAATATGATGACCGTGACGACGGCGAATGCGGCTATTTGTTTTTTCCTCAAGCTTTTTCGCCCTCACCGCTCGCTTTCTTGCCCAGCCAGTTCCGTGACTTGAAGACTGTTTTCCCCGCTGCCTTAAACTTCAAGCATCCGTCCTCGGGACACATCTCAACACACCGCAGGCAAAGAATACAGTTGCTCGTAGTAACGTCTCCGCCCTTGTTCTCGTAAACCTCCTTGACCTGAGTCGGGCAGACACGTTTGCAGATGCCGCATTTAGTACACTTCTCCTCCGTCTTATCCAAACGCACGCCTGAAATCCACTTGAACGGAGGAAACCTGTTAAACAAAGCGATTAACCCCCCCAAGGGGCAGATTCTGCACCAGGACCTGCGGAAGAAAAATGCCGCTAACGTAACCACACCAAGCACGAACATGTTGAACGACGTTATGTAATACCCCAGTTGGTAGAATTGCCCCGTAGTGGGACCGAAAATCCAGTCGGGTTTCATCAACCCAACCGAGGTCTCGAGCAAGATGCAGAGAGGCTTCATCGGGCAGAACTGACAGAAAGGCGCAGCATAATACATGTTAACGAAACCGCCTGGCTCAGTTCCCGGAACAACCTGGGCACCGACGAGGGCTTCCGCACCAAAAATCACGCTCACAACAATTAGCACAGCGAGGATGACATAGCTGAGCTGATGAAACTTCTCGTTAAACCCGTCCGAGAACAGTCTATGCTTTATTCTCAACCCTTTTCTAACTCGAGAGATCACGTCAACGTAAAGACCGAAAGGACACACCCATCCACACCACCACCTGCCAAGAAGAACCGACAATAGAATCACCAAACCGAAGACGACAGCCAACCTCGCCGCACCCGAGGCTAAATAGTTCACACCCCAACCTTGCCCAGCATTCCAGAACGGGTAAATGTAGGCTTGAATCTGCCACAACGGACAAGTCACGGTCTTTCCACACGGGTAATAACAGGCGAAAGTCGGAACCGAAAGACCATCAGGCATAGGAATCCCAAGCGCGTTGGGGGCTATCAACGCCTCGTGAGGATTAATCTGCTCAGCCGGCCAAGGCAAATTCTGGTGATCCTGAAACACACCAAAGAAAAGAATGAAAACGAAACCAATTTGGACGAGAAGTCTCAAAGAACTGATGTTTCGAGTCCTATTCTTAGCTCCCGTAACCACGGCAATGCCACCAATGCTGACAGCGACAGCAGCTACTCCCAAAACGTAAAAGTTCGTCTTGTAAGCTGGCAGCGAAGGCATCGGCGGAGTAGGAGCAAATGGGTCAGCCAACGGATCAGTAACATTAGCATACAGCCTGTCACAGAAGTGACCGTATATCGGGAAGATATTCCAGTAACCTGCCATATCGAGCTTTTGAGAGGCTGAGAATTCACCTGTCACGTTATCGGTAAGTATCCATTGCTCCACGTAGCTGTAGTCAGGTCTCGTGAAGGTAACTCTAATCGTCACGTTTTCTGCTGGAGGACAAATTTTGCCCGTTACGGTGACTAATTCGTTCAGGTTGACTTGAGTTCTATCAACAGTTCCAGTTATATGTGGACCATAACAGGCGTTGGCTGGAAAAATCAGCAAGACTACAAGTATTGCGATAGCAGGCAGAAGCACAAACTTGGAAAGTTTATTCATCTTTTATCCCCAAAGTCAAGAAAAGCGGTTTAACCTGCTATCTCTCTTGACGTTCCTACAACAATATCGTATCTAGTTGGTTAAAAATTTTCTGAATTCCAAGCTGCGATCCTAACGACAATTGTCGTATTTCTTCTACCAAAAACCAGATTGGCTGAGAAAATCAGCGAACCATCATAAAAGGAACAAAAAGCCGTTAATCCAAAAAACTCAACACTACCCAAACGATAGAAAGATGGAGAGCTATTTCTGCTAACTTGCCAACAACTTACGCATTACTTAGAGAGGCAAATCTCAATCGTCGAAACCATTCGAGACCTGTTTTCGCCTTCTCTCGGAGGCATCTCAACCGTGCCAATAGCTACGCTGTTTAGCTTCAAGTCTTTGAGGAAGCGGTTCCGCGTTATTTCCGCCACGTCAACGGCTGTGGTTATAGCTTGACCACGGGCTTTCAGCGTTACGTCTTTGGTGGTGCCACTTGAGAAAGCTGTTATGATAGCAAGCACATAGCTCATGGGGGGTTTGTTTCCAACGAAGATTACGTCAGATTTTTCTGTCATTTTTCCAATACACCTTTTTTCTTTAGATTGCTCAGCAACGTTCCATGTTTTCTCTCCGTCGACACGGAACGTTAAGCCTCTTATGGCTGAACTTCCTAATAAACGCGATTCAAGAACAGGATACATCGACGAGGAAACGCCCTGTCACTCTCGCCGTCACAAAAACAAACTGAAATTTGAATCTGATTGTCGCAGATAATCAAACGATGCTTGCTCCTTAAATAGTTCAAACACCAAAAGGCTTGTCATGGGATACCGTTCTCAAGGAAGTCCTCGCAAGAGTTCTGGTCAAAAGTTTCAGAAGTCACAGCATGAAAAAGCAAAAACCAAAGCCCACAAACACCAAGGCAGAAGCAGAAACCTCCAAGAAGAACCACAAATCGCCACGCTAAAGGAGATTGCGGAAAAAACCCTTAATCGACTAAAGAGGCTTGGCGAACAAAAGTTTGCTGTCACCCCGTTCAGCGCGTATTTTGACGATTGGCTTGTCAACCTAAAAGAAGTTCTCTCTGAGTTCGAATCAAGCCCTGCGTTGAGCGTGGACGAAGGCTTCGTGAGCGAACGCGGACGACTAATCGCAAAAGCAGAGCGAGAACTCGCCGAAACAAAACAGACTGAGGCTGTTCTTTACGGTGCCGCCAAAGAACTTGCTGATAACAATCACCTTCTCGTGCAACTCGACGCTGATTATGCAGCCAAGACTAGAGAGATTGGACCCAGCAAGAAACGCTGAGATACAAAGCTTGACCCTGACCGTTCGAAGCCTCGAAGGAGAACTTGAACGTGTAAAGGCAATGAAAACGAGTTTCCTTGGTTTCACGAAGAAAGCTAAAGCGCAAAAAGAGGCAGAAGCCCTTCGAAAGTTGGAGTCGGCGAAAACCGAACTCGAAACGGCTTTACAGAAATTCAAGGTTGAACAGGAAAAACTCCATGACGAATACGAGCAGAAGAAGCAAAACACCATCGAGCGAGTGCAACGGTTGGAGAAAGAGGTTGAAAGAATCGACATTGACAGCTCGCTGATTATCAGGAGCCAGGCTTGTGAAGCATTAATCGACGCCGTGAACGCATTGCTTGAGAGACAACCAGTCTCTTCCGCGGAAGCCACCTAACGATTGTGGCAAAATCTGCTTTTTCTTGTTTCTTCAGAGTCTTGGGCAGGAACAAGGTGTATTAATATGCTGCAACCTCTTCCTGTCATTAATTATCAGTGCTAATATTCCAAGATCGAGACATGGTGAAAGAAACGTCGAATAAAAATGAAAAGGAACCTTCGCTGGCTTTCGGTGGACAAGCCCTTATCGAGGGCGTGATGATACGGTCCCGTTCGCACATGGTTATGTGTGTCAGGAAACCGAACAGTGAAATCATCACGAACGTTGAAGAGGTTAAGTCGCTTTCGCAAAAACACCGTGCTTTGGGCGTGCCGTTCATCAGGGGGATCGTTGCCTTGCCGGAGACGCTTTACCTCGGGTTCAAGGGGCTATTCTTCTCAGCGAACGCCGCTGTAGAAGGTGAAGGGGAAGGCGGAGAAAGCGAGAAATTCACCTGGAAAGAATTCACCGTAGCAATCGCATTAGCCTTAGGAGTAGCATCATTGTTCTTTGTTCTGCCTTTTCTCTTTACTACATGGCTTGGTTTAACTGGAATAGTTTTCAACATCGTAGAAGCAGTCATACGTTTGACTCTCTTTCTTGCTTACTTGACTGCAGTAGCTTCATGGGGCCAATTCAGGAGAGTGCTCCAGTATCACGGTGCAGAACATAAGGCAATCAATGCTCTGGAGGCTGGAGTGCCAATGAGTGTCGATAACGTGAAACGGTATTCTCGTCTGCATCCACGCTGTGGAACCAGCTTCATATTCATTACAGTAATCGTGAGCATAGTATTGTTTTCCCTCATACCCAGTTCCGACTTCTTCATCAGGCTATCATCTCGAGTGCTCTTGATTCCTGTCATCGCTGGCATATCTTACGAGCTGCTGAGGCTGAGCGGCAAGTACAAGGATTCTGCCGTCACGAAAATCCTGACTTTCCCAGGAGTCACGTTTCAAAGATTAACGACAAAAGAACCCAGCGACGACATGCTAGAGGTAGCAATAAAAGCCGTGTGCGAAGCAACACGCTTGACAGGATCAACCGCCAAGTAAACCGAAGCTTTCAATTCGATTTTCGTCAGTTATTTTTTTTTCAGCAGGTGCTTATTTTTTTCGCTTTGTCGCTTAAGTAGCATTTCTCTCGCCAATGTCTTCGCCTCCTCCGAATAGAGCAATTCCACGATTTTGTTCCAGTCAAATCCCGGTCTTGAATCGTAGCCTGGGAATTCTTCGGGAGAAAACATGACTATCTTGTCTGAATCGTACAAAATCCTGAAAGGGACCGAAGGGTTGTCTGGATGATCGTGGTGAGTGCCCACTATCGTTGAGACCTGGTCGATGAACGATTTATCGCAGTTCATTTGCTGCAGAATCGAAGCCGCAATTCCCGGACCTTTCTCATATTGGTCTTTTATGCTTGCACCTCCAATATCATGGAGGATGATCGCTGCGACTGTCAGGTCTTCAAGTTCTTCGGGGATGGAAAAGTTTTGTCTGGCTATGGCGAGAACCCTGCTTGTGTGTGCTGCCCCCAAATCGTTTTTTTCGAGGATCGGTTTTGCCAACGCGAAGAGCTTTTCGTAATCCATTCTCGTCACCGTGTCTAGACACACAGTTCTAACGGTTTTAAACTCTAGCCAATATGGCATTTGGTGTCTGTCGCTTGTGTGGATGCTGTTTTTCCCTGATTCTGTTCCACGAGGTGACCTGAGCGTCCACTTGAACAGTTAAGCTTTAAAGGCGTCATCAAGTATACCATTAAACAGGATGATCGTTTTTAAGGAGAACAACGTATGCCTTCATTAGCAAAAAAGAACAAAGCAAAAAAGAAGAAACACGAAGAAAAAACGGGAAAATAGCCCGCGTTAACCGTGAATTTCTTTTACACTGCTTTTTTTCATGTGCAAGCAGAAATTAGGAGAAATTCTTAGGAACGCAACACAAACCAATCCTCAGTGTACACGTTCTATTGATTTGCCGGTGAAGGAAGCGACTCAATAGTTGGGTTCAAATCCCAACGGTCAAAGTTTGGCTTGCTGAAAAGCTGCCCACGGTCTCTTGCGCCTCTCACGGCCTTATGCACGAAGCTGCCGTAAGTCTCTTGCACTCGAATTAGTTTTGATCCACTAGGTGAGCCGTTCCGTCAGGACAGTAGACTTTTTCGTCCTTCGTTACTCGCTTGTAACGTTCGCCGCAAACGTGCAGTTGAGTGCAACCGTCACAATCTCTAGACAGCATTCACTCGCCTCCTTGTAGGGAGTCCATGTAGCGACGACTCTGCTTTTAAGCCTATGTAACATGCGCAAGTATACATCTTATCTTTTTCGAGCGGTTACGGTTTGCTGCCGAGCAATATCGTATCGGAGACGTGTGTTTGTGCGCTAAGATCTGCCTATCTAAGTTTTTCTTGACTGTTGTTTTTCAACTCTCTATTTTCATTCTTGCCATTCGGTAGACTATCAATGTAAGAAATGGAATAACTATCATGAAGAGATATTCCTCCAGCGGCATAACGCCGATCTTAATTCCGATAAAAAACTTCTCATCATAGGTCCAGTATCCTCTCAAGAGGGCAAAGCTGTCCAAAGCTGATCCGATGACAAAAAGAGAACCAAATACCAGCGCACCTTCTTTTACCGATTTGAATAGCTTAAGTTCGTACCTTAGTTTCACTGAGATGCAGATTAGAAAGACGGAAATCAAGAGAATCAGATATTCCACGCTCGTTTTCTCCTAGTACATTGATAGACGCACAGTATTTCATTCTATGTGGTAGGCAAAATATTATCACAGAGTAGCAAAAAAGGGGAAGATGGGTTTTGATTGCTTTGGGTTAGCGTTTTCTCAGCGCTAAGACTATGAGTAATCCAACAATGGCAACTGCGATGATGATCGCGATAACTCCGGCGATGATGGTCATCGTGTAGTCTGGAATTACCTGTGGTTCGGCTGGTTCTGATGTTGCGGGTGGGGGACCAACTGACACGGCTGTTGATGCTCCTGAGCTGCCGTACGAGCCATCTCCTGCAAATGATGCTATTATTTCGTAGTCGCCCTCTTCTGGGGGTGTCCAAGACTTGCTGAAAGCGCCATAATACCCGTTGGTTGTAACAGTGCCGATGTCAATAACGTTGCCGCTTGAAGTCACTGCAGTTAATGCAACAGGGACACCGGTGATCGTTTCATTATGCCATAATCCGTCGAGTGGCTGTTGTTTGTGCAGATACTGCATTTGAGTTGTCATAGACTCCTTAGAGACGCATGGCGTGTTTGGTTGTGCTGGAGATAGGTCGAGAACTGTGCCTTTTATTACCAGTGTTGTTCCTTTGGCAACGGCTGTGTCGGGAGCTGTAACCGTGGTAGCTGATTTGCCCTTGCCGAAAACATACAAGTGTCCGTCGTAAGAGTCTCCCGCTGCGAGATAACCGTCTGCAACAGCTGCAGGGTTCATACTGCCAATTATCTTCCACATGAGCTCTCCAGTAGTAGCGTTAAGGCAGTGAAGACCCCAGCCTCTAGTGATTGGTTGAGTGGGTGTGTGTTCAGTGTTTTGCACGTAGATTTTTCCGTCAGCGACCAGGTTGTTGCCGTTGAAAGAGTATACGGTTGTCCCGTTCTCATTTACGTATGGAGTTTCATAGGGGCTGAATGCAATCGCTGAATATTTCCAGACTTCTTTGCCTGTTTCCCAGTCATAAGCGTAAACGCCTCCGTAGCCCAGTCGATATATCAGACCGTAAGCTGACGCCTGAGTGTAAGCACTGAATCCTGGTTCATCCCAAGGATAATCGCCTACTTCCGTCTTGTACATAAACTCCCCCGTAATCGCGTTGTGTATGTTGTAGTATCCTTTTCTCATCAGGATGGCGAGTTTTCCATTGTTACCGACGTGGTCTGATTGGCTATAGGGCAGTTGCGCCGCGGTGTACGGTTCGTCAGCATAGGTCTTATTGTATAGTAGCTTTCCTGTCGTTAGACTGGCTCCTAGTAGGCGATAGCCAAGTCGGATTCCGGTTCCCTGACTCTCGTCAACATTCACGAATGGGAAGCCGCCTGCCGGGCCTAGACCGCCTGGTGCGAACGCATCTATTTCTCTGATTACGAAGGCTACGTTGTCGTCAAAATCTTGGCTTTGCCCTAAGCTATCAAGTGCAAAGCTAATGTTGCTTGCGATTCTGGCGGCGACGCTACTGGAGCTTCCTAATGTTGTCCAATTTATCAAGCGATAGCGGTTTGCGCCCGCTGCAGCTCCGAGGTCTTGCAAGCTCAAGGCGTATCCGTTCATGTAGTAGGTGGCTGATGACAACGGAGAAATTGAGACGTTCGTAGATACTGCTCCCGTTGATGGATTGTATTTTATTAGTCTGCCGCCGCTGATTGCTAACAGACTCACACTCACTGAGCCTGATTCTGTAGCGCCTGGCACTGAAACCGTGGTACTTGAGGCATATTCAATTACGTTGGGTGCAGTCACGCCTGTTCGTTCCCAGATTACTTCTCCGGTTCGAATATCGGTGCAAGTCCACACGCTCTGTGTTGTTCCCGCGTACGGTTTTGTTATGCTGCTGTAAGCATATCCACCGTAGATAATGCTCGGGGCATTGCCGCTGCCGCTTAGGGTTATGAATCCATTGTCGCCTCCAACGATGCCTGCTGAAATGGCGTCAAGCCGTTTCCACGCGATGTGAGCAGTATTTGGAGCTTGAACCCAGGGGGTAAACGCTTGACGGGCGTTCCACGTTGTGCTTGTTTTCGCGGGCCAATTAGGTCCGCCTCCTGGACCGCGCCACGGATAGTTGCCCAGTATCGGCCACCATTCTCTGTTCTCGGGAGGCGCTGGTCGCGTCCAATAGTCGCTTGGTAACGGAGATACGGGCCAAGATGCAACCATTTCTGATTGTACGGTGAGTGTTTGCTCGTCAGTTGCGTCGGGCAGGTAGTACACTGACTGGTTGTAGCTCTCTGTGTAGCCGTCGTAGGAGGTTCCTGAACCGATTGGGACGGTGTAGTTGCCTGCGGGGAAGTAGCCTCCTGGAAATTCAAACTTGAGTTTCCACGTGCCGATTTGGTCGGGTACGTACTCGAACCAGGATGTGCCGTCGGCAGGGTAGGAGTTTAATGTTTTTACTTCTGTGCTTCCATCAGGTTTAGTGATTGTCACTTTGAAGCCTGTGAAGTGTCGAACATACGATGGTCCGGGGTCTAGCCATATGTTTACCAGGATAGGCTGGTTTATGCCCACGGGGTTGGGTCTAAAACTGAGGTAGATGTCGGATTTGACGGTGGTGTCTGGGGTTACTCCGGCAGGTAATGGGACTGAACCGTTCTTGGGGTCGAGTGAAGTTCCGCCATGTGCGCCGTCTGTTTGAGCCTGAACTTGAATTGCGATTGCAACAGAAATCAATAGAAAAATCAAAGCCATTGTAAGAGTTGCCTTTGCTAAATTTCTTGGTAAATGCATTTTTCTTTCTCCTTTAAGTATATCGCGAAACTCGGAAAAAGCTTCGCAATAACCAAATATGCACGCAATCGCGATTTATAATTTGCCTTAGGCCAAAATGCACTCGCAAAAACGGATGCTTAAAGAATCTTATTATCCCTGCATCACAATCCGTGATTCTTTCGAAACAATTAGAGACGGTTTTTAGTGCGGGGGGTGGGATTTGTACCCGCTACCAAGTGGAGATGTCACCCGCACTCCCCCTTTTTTATTATTGTGCGCGAAGCTTCTGTTTCTTTCCAAATACCAACGCCAGAGCCAACATTGAGACTACAAGAAAAGCCAACATCACGCTTGGCGGAAACTCTGGGATAGTGGTAGTTCCCGTTATCATTGCTGTGTATTTGCTGGTGCCATTGTACGTAAAGTAGAGGGCTGCATGCGTCGCGTTAATAACCGTGGTTGAAGAACTCCATGGAGGCAGCCCACCAACGGTTAACGTGTAAGGGCCGCCAAGCAGGGCATTTGGCAGGGTTATGTTGCACATGCCTGTTCCTCGACTGCTCTCCACGGTGAAGGACATGTTCTTCGTAGTAGGTTAGGTCCGAACTGTCAATGTTGCCCATAGTTGAATTGGTTTTAGCAGTTACGGTAAAGGATTGCCCGCCAACATTCAAATTGTAGATGTTTGTGACTGGGGGATATGAAGACCCAATGCAATAGATTTGACGATCATCGGCGCAAAATACATGACCGTCCGCAACAATCGGTACAGTTGTAATGTAGAGGCATTTGTAAGACCAAAGGTGTGCACCTGTCAGAGCGTTTCTCGCATAAATTATGCTATCAGCAGATTGGTAAAACAACATGTTCCCAGAGACTGCGAATCCACGATAGCCATAGACGGCAGTTGTATCCGACCATACACGCGGTTCAACATCGGTGTAGGTATAGTTGCCTGCAGTCACGTTAGCATACAAGGCAGATATCGGGTGATTTCCCCAACCTGGTCTCATGTCGCCAACATAGACGATGCCATAGGCAACAGCTATGGTGAGCCCAAAACCTCCTTGCGATTTCCATGACCAGACCACCTGTCCATTGGTTCTGTTGAGAGCATAAAGATAGCCGTTCTCACTCGTGCAATAGACTTTGTCACCTTGTATGGTAGATGCGCTTCGGACAGCGGTACCGACAGTGAAGTTCCACAGTGAAACCGGTTGCTCACCTGTTATGTTAAACGCATATAGTTTGCCGTCATCGCTACCGACGCAGAGAAGGTTACCATCCACAGTTGGAGGGGGATATATGGGTCCTCCCAGCTTCTTATACCATTTCAGAGCGCCATCTTCGATACAGTATGTGTAGTTGTTTAGGGTTCCAACATAAACGCGGTTGCCGCTCACAGTTGGTGCATGCTGAATTTGCCCCGGTGATGTATCATAGGTCCAAAGTTGACTGGCGGTTGTCGCGTTAAAGCAATAGAGTGTCCCTCGATTGTAAATGTAGTCGTATGACGTATAGTAGAGCTTTTCATTATCATAAGCGCCTGCAAGATTGCCGCCATAGCCACCGCCTCCAGTTCCACTCGTGATGAAGGCGCTGTTGTTTCGTCAAGCACAAAGAAGCTCCCTCCCTTAATGGCAAACACACGGCCGCCATCAACAACTAAATGTCTAGCTTTTGCGTCTCCTTCACTCCAATACGTCCAAGTGTATTACTGATGATCAAGCTGATGACTCCAGGAAATGTTGAGTGACCATGCTTGCGCAGACGTGATGAAAGCAATAGAAGCCTAGCCATAGATCAGTCGAATATCTGAACCAAAACTCCACAAGTATATAGGGAATAGCGGTAAGGGAATTTAATATTATAGTATCTCAAGCACACGATTGGCTGCCCGAACTGTGTAGGACAATAGGAATAACCAACTCCGTTCTCTTTTTTGTAACCATTGCAAGCGTGGGAATGCAGAAGATACAGCAAAATCAGAGGCGAAGTATGGTCAAAGTAGAACACGTTCCCATCAGCAAACTAGAAAGCAAAGACGGAACGGTAAAGCTGAAAAACCCACGACTGATGCAAATAACGCTCAAAACCTTCAGACATTACAGAGCGACACTTGAAGCACACAGGACAAAAGACCCGTTCCACGTCCAAGCTGTCCTACGGCACCGCAGCATCACTAACACAATGAAATATATTCACTTGGCAAAAGTGCTGTTCCAAGACGACCAGAAATACGTCTCAAGAGTGGCTACGAACGCCAAAGACGCATGCATCCTAGTCGACGCTGGATTCGAGTATGTGACAGGAGAATACGATGACGGTGGCAAAATCTTCCGAAAAGCCAAAGATTACGTCGACTAAAACTGGACCCCCTACGCTTTTTCCATAGAAGTGCGGGGGGTGGGATTTGAACCCACGAACGCCTGCGCGACAGGGTCCTAAGCCCTGCTCCTTTGACCAGACTTGGAGACCCCCGCTCTGGAAATTGAGAATACGTTTTCTCTTTAATATCTGTTTAACCCCTCGACCGAGAGAGGGCGAACCGTAAGCTCTTTATTTCCAAGCGCAATTCTTTCACGGGAACAATCGGTGCCTCCGTAGCCTAGCCCGGTGGGGCGTTACCTTGGTAAGGTAATGGTCGCGGGTCCAAATCCCGCCGGAGGCTCCACAAATTCCCAAAAACAGTTTGTTTAAGCTCTTTTGATTCTGCTGACTAAACAGCAGTTAAGGATTCTTGACCCACACCGACAAATTACTCTTGAGAATTAGCGGTCTGTGTACAAGGAAAGTAAAGAAATAGTCCCTGATGTCAAGAAGAAGAGACTTGCTGCTTATCCAAAAAAAGTGGTGTGAAGCACTAAAAAATCCAAAACGCCCACCACATACGATACAACCCAAAAAACAGGTACCAACCGTGCCAGTCTTCTGCTCTTAGCCACAAATGAGGTTGACCCTGGACGCCAAAGCAAGACAAGCCATACTCCAAAGACTAATGCTGGAACAGAAAAAATCCCATGCAAGCTATTCATAACCAAACGCAGAGGAGAATTGGAAAACACCTCCGTTGAACTGCTGAAGGGATTCATGAACAATACCGCAATGAAACCAACTGCCCATGCAGACATTACTATTAGCATTGTAATCTCGTGCGCGAAATAGTTGCCTTTCATTCTGAACCACATGCTGACTAAGACCAAACCTGTCCAAATAGTTTGCATGATAAGATTAATTTGGGCGAAACTCAAACCAACTTCGTAAAAGGGGAAGAAGAATATGGTTCCCACCTCGAACAAAATCACCAATAGAATGGTGAGGGCTGCGATTTTTTCTTGCGAAGAGTGATTCAAAGTTTTTTCCTCCTCTTTCTTCGTTCAACAACTATTACTGAAGTCGATACCGAAACTGCCAGCACTGTAATTCCTGCAACCAGCGCGTAGAAAGCTGTCTGATCTGGCTGAATCTGGGGGCTCCACATGTTTGTGGCAACTGCTTGTACAGTAACAGTCAAATCCTCAATGTACCAGCCATCCCTGTTTGTCACGTTCTTAAGATGTTCCGAAGATCCAACAAACACACCAGTCGCTTTATCCCATTCTTTGTGCCTCAACGAGTCGTTTCCATACGTTACAGTTCGGCTTGCGCCTAACACCGTTTTTTGCTCTTGACTTTGAATGGTTACGTTAACGGGTTTTCGGTTGTGCATTGAGGAATCGTAGAATGTGTCTCCCGGAGCAAGATTCGAAGGAATGATTATCCACCCTTCAAGATTTCCTTCTGTAAAGTTAAACTTCCATATGGCGCTGCCTAATGTCCCATTAGCGTATCTAGCAGTGAGGTTCACCGAGAACGCTGCACCCTGAACCGGCAAAACCTCCATTCTCATCCACCTAACGTCGTGTGTTGGAGGCGGAGTACCAGTACCACTTACGCTAATGTTGTACTCAATCCAATCGCCCTCCTTGACACCAACCGAAGGCTCGACAGAAGCGAACGCGGGTGAGGTAATGATTGAAACAGAAACTATTAGGCTTACGAGAACTAAGGCAGTGAAGCCTTTCATTTCATATCGATACAGCTTTGACGGTCGCAGTCTTAAAGCGTTTTTCGTCAAGAAACCTTGACTAAGAGCACTCGGTAGAGAGGGATGTTTAGTCAAACTTTCTTGACCAAGCGTTTCTGGAGATTTCTTTCTAAACATTACTAAAGACAGTAGTATTATTAATACTGCCAGTGCTATGGCTGCTGCAACCAGCTGGTAAGACGCTGTTGGGTTTTGCTCTCGAGTCTGAGGACTCCACATGTTTGTAGCAATAGCGTTTGTTATAACGGTGTAGTTGGTGGTGTGTTCTATGGCGTGTACGTAAACGCCAGTCGCTTTATCCCATTCTTTATAGACCTTTCCAGGGTTACTTGCATGCGTTATGGTTCGGCTTGTGCCTAACACTGTTTTTTGCCCTTCCCCTTCAATAGTTATGTTGGCCGACTCTGCAGCATCAAAAAATGCATCTCCCATGCTAAGGTTTGCAGGAATGATTACCCACCCTTGAACTTGGCCTTCAGCTAAACTAAAGTTCCAAATAGAACTCGAGAGAGTGCCATTGACCGACAGGGCAGTCTTGTTTGCCTGAAACGATGCGCCGTCAACCTCTAAAATGTCGGCTCTATACCAGGTAAGATTGCGTAATGGATCTAAAGGCGGCCCTGTTATGCTAATGTTGTATTCTATCCAGTATCCTTTTTTGACGCCTGCTGAAATCTCGCCAGAAGCGAGGATGGGTGAGGCAATGATTGAAGCAGAAACTAGTATGCTTGCCAGAATTAAGGCAGTGAAGGTTTTCATTTCTCATCGTTAAAGATGAATTTATCTGGCGATTAAAGCGTTCTTATCAAGGTTTCTTGACTAACTGGCTGCTCCCTGGGTCAAGAATTCTTGACGAGCCTGTTCTCCTAAAAGAACACCCACTCTAGCTGATACAAAAGTGAACAATCTACTTGAGACTTCAAACTTTTAGAATCCATAAAACAGTTCATTTAGTAGTGGACTATAAGAAATACGAACTGCCGGAAAACAACATGTCAACATCTAAGAAAGGGTTCAAAACCGTAGATGAATATATAGCCACATTTCCAAGGCATGTTCAGAACATTTTGGAAGAGCTGAGACAGGCAATTAGGGAGTCTGCACCCGAAGCTGAAGAGGTTATCAGTTATCAAATGCCTGCTTTCAAATTAGATGGCATGTTGGTTTGGTTTGCTGCCTTCAAAAATCATATCGGATTCTATCCTAAAACCTCAGCTATTGAGGCGTTCACAGAGGAGTTGTCTGATTACGAAGTAAGCAAAGGCACAGTCAGATTTCCCCTGGACAAACCTATTCCATTTGACCTAGTAAAGAAAATCGTAAAGTATAGAGTTAAGGAAAACTTGACTAGAGGCTAATTTGTTTCATACTTAACGCTGAAATCTTATCCAGCTTTCTGGAAGAAAAACTATCCAGGTCCATGAAGAAGGATACGCTCTCTCGGAACGCGTCATGGACCCTTTGCGAAGTAAAGAGGAGAAAGGGTGGCAGTAATGCTTGCCACTGAGAAAGGGGGTGCTTGAATAGAGAGAGCGGCATGCACTACTACCTCACCCTACAATCAGAACACATTCCTTTGAGCACTTAACGCTTCTTGAGAAGAGAAATTTGCTGATTTGCAAAAAAAGATTGGGAATGCTAAACCAATTTCTGGAATGGCAGCGAAGGGAAAAAACAAAGTACGAATTACCAGTGACAATATGCCGAATTCAAAGGAACACCCACACAAGTGCTGCCAAATATAGTGAAAACTCTGATGGGAAATAATCAGTGCGTCTTCCACAGGGTACATGAATTTTGGGTTCATAAGCCATTTATCCGATTTCTAGCAGACTTGAGCAGAGAACTCACGGTGAAAAAATGAATACCCCACAGAAAATGGCCGAATACATTAGCTGCCTCAGCATTCTTGAAGAAAATATCGCCCTTTTATATAGCAATCTTTCTGATAGGGTTGAATCCCCGGCTCTGATAAAATCACTCTTACTCTCTATTTCTCAAGATAGCTCCAAGCATTCCACTCTCCTCAAAGGCATTGCCGATAGCATTTCAAAAACAAAGCAAAAACTTGGAGACTGCGGAAAGAATCTTGGAGACGTGTGGAGTAATGTCAGCAATTGCCTGGACAAAGTCGCAAATCAAGGAATAGATGAGCTAGATTTTTCGCAATTTCTGTCGGTGCTTAATAATCTGGAAAGTAGCATTGGCGAAGAATACTATATCTTCGTGCAAATGAAGACTCTGGTATTCCTGGTTAGTGAGATAAATCAGCTTTATGACATAAATCTGGAAAGCATCAAGGATATTTTTGAAAGCATAATTAGAGACGAAGAGCGACACAGAGAACTACTAGATACAATAAAAGGCATCATTGGTGATGGCTCAACTGAAGAAGATAACACTCCAAAAGTCAAGTATCAAAATCCAAACTCATGGGTTGGCTCATTGCCTCCAGCAACCTACTATTCTAAGTAATTACTGCGACATAAAACCGCTTGTCCGATGTTACTCTTAATGAACCAACTGAGCAGACTTTGACTACTTCGAAATTATCATAACGACCTGACATATTCTTCTTTTCTTGTGGTGCTTGGTATGTTTGTGAAAAGAAAAAAGGCTAGTTCGGAGTCACTTATTGGAATATTCCCGCCTTGAAATATGGCTTTTATAGTTTCTTAATGTGCATTCTGCTAAGGAGAGCAATGGGGGAAAAGGAGAAGGCTTCCCTACCCCAAGACTGATTTTATGAATTGAAATAGCGAGTTCTTGGCCCTGCGAATGAGGGACTTTGGCCATCTAAAGCTCCGAACAGAAAGCAAAAACTATGATAAAGTCTCTATCGTATTTATTTGGCAACCAAAATTTTGCTCCCAGAAGTTGTTTAAAGCAAAATGACAAGTAGGTATTCTATGATTTAGAATAGAAAGGTAGAAATCCAGCTCTGCATCAGTTATCTAAGGAGAAGGTTTTGTGACAAACGCAGGTATTTTGATTCACCCGAGTGTGGGGGCTGCATATACAAAGGCGGCAGTTATTGTTGGGGTCAATGCTCTCTTAACGTCTGGAAAAGAGAGAGGGAATATTAATGCTTCGTGGAATGTTCTTGAAGCGAAAAATATCAGTGGCCTTTCACAAAAAATAGAGACTGTTCAAATCCATTTGGCAATCAGGGGCAACAAGTCTCTCTAAGCAACTATTCTACAAGCACCCTTTTGCATAAGCGTTCAGCTACCAGCAGTTCTTGGGCAGTGTTGACGTTAACTGCCACTTCTTCCTTGTCTAGAATGTACACCTTTTGGTCCATCCATCCTCCGTCGATTCGTCTGCCATCAATGACGTTGATTCCTGTTGGCACCACAGTTTTGTCTTCCGCTTCAAAAGCGTATTCTACTCCAGCTCCGAGATTAGCCTTCGTTTCAAAAGGCACTGCCACGGTCAAAGCAGGCTTACCACATAGTTCATACTGCTCCAAAACATCATCAATGACAGCACTTGTAATCAACGGAAGATCCGACACAATCGCCAGCACCGTGCCCAGATTAAGCTGCCTAACCACATACTGCATGTCAGGAATATACCCTTTCCCGGGAGTCTCAACAACCTTAACGGGAAACTTTTTTGCGAAACTTGCGGTTTTCGGAGTGCGACCACTCACGGCAACCACCACAGAATCAACCCTTACAGCTTTCAGCAACGATGCCAGAACATGCTCAATCACAGGCTTACCGCCAACACTCAGCATGGGTTTCTCTTCCGAAAGCTCCATCCGAGAACCTTTGCCACCAGCCATAACCACCGCAGTAATAACCATTCTCAAATTACCGCCACTAGCACAACTACAGAAACCATCCGAGCAATCTCGTTTGTCGCGCCCAAAACGTCACCTGTAACACCCTTAAAGTGTCTATAAGAAACCCCTACCATCACAAGACTTGCAATAACAGCCGCTAAAACGACCATTGCTCCCTTCACCCAAAGCAAAGGCAACGCAATGCCAAACGAAATAGCCAAAGCAGCAAGCAAACGGAGCGATCCCTTCGAACCATGCATCGCTTCAAGAAAGGACGAGGCCATTCCCTGATGCACTGCTTTGCCTGCCCAAGCACCCACGACCATGGAAAGTTTAGCGGCAACCTCAACAATCACGACAGCCTGGATGATAATTCCAGAATTCATTTGAGCAAGCGCAAGAGTCGTAATCAACAAAGTCATCATGCCCAACGTCAAACCGCCAGCACCCGTTAACTGGTCATGCATAATCTCGATTTTCCTCTCCGCAGAACCGTGAGCCATGACGCCATCCCCAAAATCAAGCAAACCATCCATATGATGAAGCCCTGTAAGCAGAAGCAAAACGCCCAAAACCAAAGCCCCAACAACTAAGCCCGGAAGAAAATTGAAAACAACCCACCCAAACAATCCCGCTAACAACCCGATTAACGCGCCAACAAGCGGAAAAAGAAACATGAACCGCGCACAATCAGACAATAAATCCTGATCCATACGAAAAGGCAGAATCGTAAGAAACGACAACAGGTTTCTTAACTCTTTAAACATCACTTCATTCCCATAAGCAACGCATAATTACGCTCAATTTCAGCCAGCAATAACTCCTTTGTCACAGCACCCTCCGTCGTGGCCATCGCCGCAATAGCTGCGCCTCCAGCCCCAACTCCCTCCTTCACTATGCCCATTTCATAAGCCTTCAACCCAGCAAATCTTGAGCTACCAAAATCCAGATCAGCAGCCAAAACCGGTACATCCGCAATTTCCCGCACTATTCCACTGATATCCGACGAACTATCCTTAACAACCCACCTAGTCGTGCCTATCGCCACGTTACACAAAACGTCAGGCTTCAATGCGTTAATAATTCCAAGCACAGCCGTCATCTGTGTTCCGCCAGCCATCAAGACTGGAACCTGACTGGCAGCACCGATGACTAACCCAGCGAACGCTGGCATCATCGGATCTCCCACGCACGAAATGGCCCTAACAGGATTATTCGCCAGGCTTCCGAAACTCTCGCCGGCAGCAGCCAAACCCGTCTTAACCGTTTCCGATTTTAAACCGTGAGGATTCTCTGGCATACTACTGCTAACTTTACCCTCAGCGTGAACACCCAACGCCGAAAGAATACCTAGAGCTGTTGTGGTTCCACCTGGAATGCTCTCGCCAATCACCAGGTAATCGGCAACTTTAGCCATCTGCTCCCCAGCAATTGTGGCTCTCGCGATGACTTCTGCTACGTTGTCAACCGCGTTTCCAGCTCGGATGTCTCTGCCCGAGTTTCCACCCAAATCCAAGAAGGGAATCTGAGGCTTCACTCGCAATCCACCGCTGCAAACAAGCACAGGCACATCTGCCAAACGCAACGCCGACATGGTGATCAACGCTGGTGTTGGAATTCCATCGGGTGTAACTGGAACGCCGTTTATGCACTTGCACTTGCCCAGCAGTAAGAGTTCTGCGTCCGCTGGTGGCGTGTAATCAGTAAATTCGGGGTATTTACCAGCCGCACTGATTCCAGCGATTTTACCGGTTTCCGTTGTAGCGATTGTTAAGATAAAAAGGGGTTTCTTAGCGCGAATTTCATCTAAAAATCCTTCAGCTTTTAACGCGTTGTTGGCGAAAAGCACATCAAACTCGGTTTTCACGTTGCTGGTTTACCTGCCCTTTGGTTTGAGAGCGAACTGGGTGATTTCGAGCCTTCCCCAACCGTTAATGGTTGAGGTTTGGGTTTGTTTAACTTCGATTTTTTTCTTGAAGATTGGCCCATCTGTAACGAAGGTGTGGTATTCGCCTCGTTCGCCGCAGAGATCGATGGTGCCGAGTTTTTTCAGGTCGTTGAAGAATTGACGGTTAATTTCTCTGCCAAGCCATTCCAGACCGAGAAGGTCTTTTTTTATGCGAACGACTGTTGCTTTGAAGCCTTCGTTTATGAATTCGTCGAGGACTTCTGTTGTATTTCTGTGCCAAAGTGGTCTTACGGGTTTCAAGCCGATTTCCTTGGTTATTTTGTCTAGCCAACCTGCTTCATGAAGTGCTACGTCGAAGATGTCGCCTGTGATTATTCCCTCTGCTCCTTTAGCTTTGGCTTCGCAGAGTGCTTTTTTGAATTCTTGTTCGTAGGTTTCGGGTGTTGTGGGTATTTTGACCATTTGTATGCCGATTGCTTCGGATTGCGCATCGAGCAGCTCTTTGCTTATCATATGGAAGTTGGATGTGCCTTTATCTTGCATCATGATGAGGAGATTCTGGACGTTGTGTCCCTGTTGGATGGCCTTGTGGAGTGCAAAACAGCTGTCTTTTCCCCCACTCCATGAAGCTATGACTTTCATGTTCTATTATCTCCTTTTTTGTGAACTTGCGGTTTTTCGATATGGATGGTTTATCCAATGTTTCCATATAAGTATTGTTATGATTGGTTATGCGCGTAAAGGTTAAGAGAAACATGGCGGTTTAGTGCTGGATGCTGATGTGGTATGGGTTCGGAGAATCCTGCGTTGCTGGACTATTTGGAGCAGAAGGGCATTTGCCTGAAGGATCTTGTTGATTGTGCGCTTGAGTTGTTTGTTCCTCATCCTGGTTTAGAGAGTGTGGAGAAAGCGGCTGAAGCCTTGAAAGTGGAGCTGCTTGATGCGTTGGCGGATGTTAATGTTTCCACGTTGCTGGTTATGAGTTTCCGTGCTCAGGAAGATGCCGAACGAGGTTTGATTCCAGGCTTATCCAAAGAACGATTTCTCGGCAGACCAGGGCTTGTAGCCGACGAAGTGCTCGGGTTAGCAATAGCCAATTACATCGCTGGAACACGAGGAGTCTTCGAGTATACACGGTTCGACCAAACGAAGCCAGGAATCCTGAAGAAACTTGGACCCATAACAAACGACGCTGTTGGCGCGTTGGTTGGTGCTGCGTCGTCAAACATGTATACGAAAGCCTTGAAGAAGCAGAAGTAGCCTCTGTTCTCTTGGCAAATCTTTGTTCTTAACCACTTTATGATTCGATTCAATTGGAAATTGACTTGGCCAGATCCTAATGCTCGGAAAGCAAGAGCCTCCATATTTGCCGCAATGAGTTTTTCCATAGTGTGTGCTCGACTATGGGTTGACTGTGGCAAGCGAGATTGAAGAAATAAATTGCAGCGCGCCGTTTTAGGACTGTGTGACGACGGTTGCTTAAAGACGCTTGGACTCTTGCCATAGAAACCCTGAGCCAGATTGAATTGCAGAAGCTGAGCGAACGCATGGCACTGGCAAGAAGCACGAAGCGGCTTGGAATAGACAGTCCTAATACGCTTCGGTATGCTTACGGGCTTGTGGTGGAAACCGTCAGGCGCAGGAACCTCATCGACAAGTTCATCAATAGCGTCCTCCAGCCCAAAACCGTTGACGAATTGAACCTTGGCGTTCGAGCATTCCTTAGACTTTACGTTTTTCAGACCCGCGTCGCCAAGGATTGGGGGGAACCCGACGTGGAAGAAGCAGCACGCGTTGCGAAGCTGGGTCGTGCGATTTTAGGATGGAAAACTTTGCGTGTTGTTGAAGCTGCCCTTGGGCTTTTACTCACCCGTGATGTAGAGTCAATCATGAAGAAGGCTGCTGATGAGGAAAAAGTAGCTCTCCGCACTTTTCACCCAACATGGTTCGTCAGTTACTGTTTCAGGCTTTTCGGCAGGAAAGAAGCCATCGACTTCCTTGAAGGCAGCATTCATCCACCGCCAGCCTTCGTCAGACTGAACACGCTCACGGGTTCGCCAGAAGCGATTTTGGCAAAGCTCGATGCTGAAGGCGTGAAACTGGAAAAAACAGATCGCTTAAAACACGCCTACAAAGTAATACACACTCAGCAGCCGTTGACGAAAACCGCCAGCTATCAGGAAGGATTGTTCTACGTTCAGGACAAGGCAAGCTGCTTCGCCGCAGAAGTCGCCGACCCCAAACCCGACACTATTTTGCTCGACTTGTGTGCTGCGCCTGGCGCCAAAACCACATATCTTGCCCAGCTTATGCAGAACAAAGGCAAAATCTACTCCTTAGACTACTCATCACGAAGGATGAGAACATGGAAACAAGAAAATAACCGTATGGGCATAACCATATCTGAACCCATTATTGCAGATGTCCGTAATTCCCTTTCCCTCATCATCGAAGCCGACATAGCCGTCTTGGACCCTCCATGCACTAGCACGGGCGTTTTCGGGCGACAGCCCTCAGCCAAGTGGCGACTAACTCCTAAGTCGATTGAGAGAATGGCGGACATCCAGTGGCAGATGATAAACAACGTTGCTGAAAAAGTGAAATCAGGCGGTTTTCTAACTTACTCAACATGCAGCGTGACCGTGGAGGAAAACGAGATGATAATCGAGCGCTTCCTCAAATGGCACCCAGAATTCAGCCTAACCCAGATTAACCCAAGACTGGGCTCGCCAGGATTACGAGGACTTACGAAATGCACACGGCTTTACCCGCACCTTCACGAAAGCAACGGATTCTTCATCGCCAAACTGCAGAAGGAATAGAATCTATCACGATTTCCGCGTTTTTTCTAATTGACAGAGCATTTCAAACATCACTTTTGCCGCCACGATTGCTGAGACTCCTTGGTCAAACATCGGCGCGATTTCCAATACATCAAACCCAACCACGCGTTTATCGCATAAGGCGCAGACAATGTCCAGTAGAGCAGACGTGGTGATGCCTTCAGGCTCGGGATTCTGCACTGCCGGCGCAAAAGCAGGGTCCAACACGTCCATGTCTACCGTCAAGTACACGTTCTCGTACGGCGCCAGCTTCTCCCTCAGCTTTTTGACTATCTGTTCTGGGCCTTCTTTGATGATTTGATGAGACGTGAAAAACTCGATTCCCGCTTTCTTCGCGTAAGCCAGCTCGTCTTTGCACACGGATCTCGTGCCGACCTCGATTATCTTTGCTGGCTTCACCTCTTCGCTAATCAACTGCATGAACGTGGTATGCGACAGGTCTAATCCGAGGAATTCGCAACGCAAATCCAAATGCGCATCAAAACTTACGACAGCAGTCTTGCCAACTTTAGAGCCTAAGCCCTTTGCGATGCCCAACGTCACCGTGTGCTCCCCACCCATGACTACAGGCATTTTTCCCTCCGCAAGAATGTCTTCAACCACAAGCTTCACCATGTCCACCGTCTTCTTCGTATCCGTGGAAACATGCAAGTCACCCGCATCATGCAAAAGTAAATCCTCAACGTCAAAACCACTGCGTAAGCTGTAGGTCTCAATGTTCAACGAAGCCTGACGAATCGCGTTAGGACCAAACCTAGCTCCAGTACGATAAGTGCTAGTAACGTCGAATGGAACGCCAAAAACCACGTAATCTGCATCCTCGAAATTTCTCTGAATTCCGCTGAACACGTTTGACTGCGAGACGAAAAGCTCTAGATTACTCATGCGCCTGTATCTCCAACCGTTTTTAACGGTAGTTGCTGGGTTGCTCTAAACTCTTTCGCTTAAAAACAAACCTCTGAACGCGAGTGGGGCACTAAACTTATTAATTCTGTCCATACTGCAATAGGATTTAAGGGGACCTAAGTGGTAGCCGTCTTCAGCTTAAAGAACGCTAACATGGGAACGCTCGCACCCGTCATCTTCTACGCCATAGTAGGCGCCTTCTTCCTTGTCCTATTACCGCTCGCCAGTTTTCCACCTCATATAGGATTTACCGCCGTAATGAGTCTCATAACCTCCTACGCATTATTCACGAAACGCGCCTGGGCCAAATGGCTGGTAGCCGCAGTGTTCTTCGCCGCAACAACCATGTCCCTCTACACTGTCTACTTCATCCAGCTCAGCAACTGGTTCCTCAGCCTCGGCATGATAGTATACGCCGTTTTAACGTGGTACTTCACGTACTACGTAATAATCAAAAAAATCTAGGCACGAGCTTCACGTAAGGTTTCTGAAGAGCGTGACCTCGACCTGTTCATCTTTGTCAACGAACTGCTGGTTTTCAGGGATCTCAACGTAGCCATCAGCCTTTGCAAGAGTCGTTATGGCTCCTGAAGCACTCGTTTCCACTGTTTCCGCTACAAGCTCATTCTTATTTTTTCGCAGCGTAACCATCACGAAAGTTCGCCTGCCCTTAGCAGAAAACATCCGCTTGCCAGCCACCGCCTTAACCATCGAACTCTCCCTCCTAACTATGCCCGCCAACCGCCAGATAACTGGACGAACCAACAGTTGAAACATCAACAGCGCAGATGTAGGATGCCCGGGAAGCGCAAAAACAGGCTTACCTCCTATCAAAGCCATAGTTGTGGGTTTTCCAGGCTTCACCGCGATTCCGCTGAAAATCAAGCCAGGCTCACCAAGAGAGTCAACCGTCTGTGGCGTAATGTCCTTCGGACCAACCGAGACTCCGCCTGACGTTACGACCATGTCGGCGCTTTCGAGAGCTTTCACAAACGCTTCCCGCATCTTCGTCCTTTCGTCAGGAACGACTCCCATGTAGACAGGTGTTCCCCCGCTCTCTAACACTGCAGCGTATAAGCTGTACGCGTTTATGTCGTAGATTTTTCCTGGAGGCAACTCGTTTCCTGGTTCGGTAACTTCGCCGCCTGTTGAAAGAACTGCAACACGGGGAATTACATGAACCTTCGCGTTTGAAGCGCCTAATGCTGCAAGAACGCCTATTTCCCTCGAACTCAAAGCCTGTCCTGCTTTAAGCACGGTTTCGCCTTTCTTTATGTCGCTGCCCTTCTTCATCACGTTTTCACCCTGCGTCACAGGACTGAAAACACGCAGTTCATTGTCGGTTCTCTCGGTGTCTTCTACCATAACAATCGCGTCTGCTCCCTCGGGAATGGGAGCGCCCGTGACAATTTCAGCCGCCTCACCCTTCGAAATGCTTACTTTTGGTAATTCGCCGATGTTCACAATCCCGGCTACGCTTAATTGCGCGGGTTGGTTTTCTTCCGCACCGAAAGTATCTGTGGCCTTCACAGCGTACCCATCAACAGTTGATCTGTCGAAAGGCGGAATATCCATGCTGCTGGTCACGTCTTCCGCGAGAACGCGGTTGTGTGCAGTCAACAATGGAGCTTCTTCGGTTCCTAGAGCTGCAAGTTTCAAGCTGCTAATCGCTTTCTGCGCCTCTTCAAGCGTTAAGAGTTTTCTAAACATCCTCGTCATCAGTCTCCAAACCTGCAAACAATCGAACCGGTACCACTTCGCCTTCAGCCACACCTTCCCTGTTCTCGGGAACAACAACGAACCCGTTCCCTCTGGTCATTGTTGAGATAGCGCCTGAACCTTTCGCGCTGACTGGCTCCGCAAAGACTTCCCCGTTTTTTGTGAACGCCTTGACGCGGACGAAGGTTTTCCGTCCGAGCGCCGAGGAAATTCTCCGAGTCATGACTGCTTTGACGGTTGGTCTAGGGCTCTTCTTTTTTCATTCCCATCATTTTGCTAATTAGTGGTCTGGCAAACACCTCGAAGCCCACGATTGCCGCCACGGGATTGCCTGAAAGAATCATCACGGGCTTTCCATTCACCACAGCCAAAGCTGTTGGCATTCCAGGCCTCATCGCCACGCCGTGAACCACGACGCCTGGGTTTCCCAGCTTGTTAACTGCGTCGGGAACTAGGTCAAATCCGCCAACGCTTGTTCCTCCCGTGGTTATTACTGCATCAGCCTGTTTTAGTCCGCTATTGATTTTCTCAGCGATTTCTTCTACATCATCTCGGGCGATGCCGAGTTCCAATGGTTCAGCGCCTAGTTCGCCGCACATTGCTGAAAGCATGGTTCTATTGGAGTCGAAAACCTGGTTTTCCTCGCGTTTGCTGCCTAACTCGGCGAGTTCGTTTCCAGTGGCGAGAATGGCTATTGTAGGTTTCTTCGTCACTTTGACTTGGGTTTTTCCTAAAGCGGCTAGCAGCCCCAAATGATACGGGTTCAAACGTGTTCCCGCCTTAATTGCAACTTCCGCCTTTCTTGAGGTCTTCACCCACTCTCGAAACATTCTCGTTTGGCGCGAGCTGAGTCCAGACTTCGATTACATCGTCACGTTTCTGCGTATTCTCAATCATAACCACAGCGTCTGCGCCTTTAGGAATCGGGTTTCCTGTCCAAACCTGCTTTGCCTGCTTCGAGCCGACAACGTTTGATTGGGTGAGTTGGAGAAGGGTTGGCTTGAACTGTGAGGCGCCTGCCGTGTTTTCTGAGTTGAGAGCGTAGCCGTCCATTGCTGACCTGTCAAACCTTGGAAGACTCTCGTCCGCGATTGCATCTTCCTCTAGAACACGATTCAAAGCTTCACTCAATGTAACATTAACAGCGGTCGGCTTCTTTAACTTCAAAACGCCAAGCCATTTGCTCAATGCGTTCTCGGTTGACGTGAGTTTCTGGAATCCCTTCAGTTTAACCAAAACCTTGACCCGTCACAAGATTCTGTTAGCCTAGCATAAAAAGTGTCCGAAACAGACCCTGGTCATGAGAGTTGTCTGCTCGGGAATGACTCTTCACTTTTTTCAAGGTGGGATGTTGTTTTGGAGGTGGGTTTTTTGTGGTAGTGTGATTGTGAATGTGGTCCCTTTGCCTTCTTGACTTTCGAGAGTTACGGTGCCGTTGAGTGCTTCAGTCATTCGCTTGACGACGGATAAGCCGAAGCCTTGTCCTTTTGACTTTGTGGTGAAGAGTGGTTGGAAGAGTTTTGGCTTGGCTTCTTCTGGTATGCCGATGCCTGTGTCTCGAACTGTTATGATTGTGTTGTTGTTTTTTGCAGTGGCATTAATGGTTAGTTTGCCTCCGTTTGGCATGGCTTGGACGGCGTTTGTGATTAGGTTTCCGAGAATGCGGGTTATGTAGGCTGGGTCTGTCGTTAGGATTTGGGCTTCTCTTGCGATTTTGACTTTTGGAGTTACCTTGTCGGGTAGTTTGTTTTTGTCTATTAAATCGCTCATTATTTTGTTGAGGTCGGTTTCTTCAACGTGAGGGTTGAGGGGTCTGGCGAAGTCTTGGAGGTCTGCAACTATTTTGTTGATGTATTCGGTGTTTTTCTCAATTGCCATTAGACTTTCTTGGAGGCTTTCTTTTTCTTCGCTTTTCTTAAGCGAATTAACATCTCCTTTTGCCAAGTAGACATCGCCTATTATTGCCTGTAAAGGATTGCGGATGTCGTGCCCAACCATGCCCGCTGTGGCGCCAATGGCGGCTAAACGTTCAGCATCCTTCAGTTTCTTTGCTGTTTCCTGCTCTTGTTTTTCAGCCTTTGTAAGCTCTGTAATGTCTCTTGCCGCTGCAAAAACGCCCTCTATGTCGCCTTCTGGGTTTCGATAAACCGAAGCGTTGTACAAGACGTCGGTTATTCGTCCTGCTTTGTGCCTGATTGCCAGTGGGTAGTCTTTTATGTAGCCTTCTGTGAAGGCTTTTTGGTATCCTACTCTTGCCTGTTCTGGTTCAGTGAAGTAATCTGAGAAATCGCTGCCGATAAGTTCTTCGCGAGAGCAACCCGTGGCTTTTTCAGTCGCCTCGTTTACGTCGGTAATCTTCCCTTCCTTGCTGATTGTTACTAGCGGGTCAAGGCTTGCTTCGATTAGGTTTCGAGCATACATTAAGCTGAGTTCAAGTTTCTTAGTTCGCTCATCAACCAGATTCTCTAGGTTTTTGCCGTATTCTTCAAGTTTGGCTTGCATATGCTTATGCTGGGTAATATCAACGTTTGATTCAAGGATACTTTTCAATTTTCCTTGTTCATCTTTCTCGCCAAGCCACCTACTCTGGACTATTATGTCGTGTCCGTCCTTTGTTTTATGTTGAAGTTCTCCTGACCACTGTCCAGTGCTCCTAACTTGAGAAATAATGCTATTGAGAGGTTTAGGGAATCTTGTTTTAAGAAGATCATGGGAGGTTTGACCAAGCGCCTCAGTCTTTGTCCAGCCATACAGTTTCTGTGCGCCTTCACTCCAAAAGGTAACTGCTCCTTCAAGTGTCCTGACAATTGTGGCATCTGGACTTAAGTCGATAAGCGAAGCTTGCCTTCTAATTGCGTCTTCAGTTTGTTTTCGTTGTGTGATGTCTCGGAATACGAGAACGACTCCTGTGGTTTTGCCCTCTTTATCTCTGATTGGTGCTCCGCTGTCATCAATTGGCAATTCTGAGCCGTCTTTCCGCAGCAGGATTGTGTGATTAGCTAAGCCAACGATCAACCCTTTCTCAAGTACATTCGCCACTGGGTCTTCAACTTCTCGGCGAGTTTGTTCGTTAACAATGTTGAACGCTTCTTTAACGGGCTTTTGCAAAACCTCGTTGAGAGTCCAGCCAGTCAGTTCTTCAGCGACACCATTCATGAACGTTATTTTTCCATCGATGTCCGTAGCGATTACTGCGTCGCCAATACTTGACAGCGTTGTGGACCATCGCTGTTCACTTACCCTTAAAGCAGTTTCGGCTAGTTTGCGCGCCGCAACCTCGCTTTCAAGATCTGCTTTGCAGGTTGTCACAGTTTTCAAGTTGGCTGCCATTTGATTGAAGGCTTGAGAAAGTTCACCAACTTCATCTTGTCTATCTATTCTTATGCGGTGATCCAGGTTTCCTTCGCCGATGATTTTTGTTTCCGCCTGAAGATTTGAAATTGAGTTTAGGGCGCGACGGTAAACCACTAAGTAAATTACGAGGAAGTACAGGCCAAAAGTCCCGAAAAGGATGAAAACCATCGCAGTACTCATTACATTTAGCCGGTTAGCTTGGCTAGCTATTGCCTGAAATAATTGTTCAGCGTCAGATGCGAGAGCCTGATTCTGGAGTGCCATCCTGATCCATTGTGTCTGAAATTGGGGGTCAACCCTCACGCTGACGTTCCGAGGCGCATTTTGAAGATAAGATACTACGCTATCGAAGACCGCATCAAGGTTTTGAAGGTCTCCATCAATGATGTCAACGAGTGTTTGCTGAGAAGGGCTGTTCAATTTCAAGTCTGACACATCTTCAGATAACGAGTTAAAGGCTGAATGCCACTGATTGAGTTGCAGGTCTTCTTGATAGAGAAAATAGTAGTTTGAGAGGTAGTTTAGGTTCGTTGCCCCACGCTGAATTCGGGCAGCCACCTCTTGTTGGGCTGAGAGGTTTGCCGTCTGCTGACTATTGAGGATTACCGATGCCACTGTTACGATCAGTATTATACCGAAGACTACCAAGCTGATAATGGATTGGCTTCTAATCTTCATTCATATTCACCTATCTAAATCACATTTACCGAGTTTGGCTTAACCGTTTCAAGACCATCAACATAAACATAATTCAAGAAGTTTGGAACCGTCGTTGCAGTAGTCAAGTTGTTGTTAATAAGCCAACGTGATTCATCCTCCATAGCGAGAATGAGTGATTGGTCAAGCGAGAGAGAGAACTGGTTTTGAGTCCACACCATTTCAATATAAGCATCGGTTAAGTTCATCTGGTTTTTTACAATCGCTTTTGCTTCGGCGAGGTGATTAATGGCAAACTCTTCAGCCCGAAGGAGAGACCTGAGGAATCTGTTGATCAATTCAGGATTCGCAGTTATCCAGTCATCAGTGGAAATCGCCTGCGCAGTACAGAGGTTGGCTACTCTGTATTGACCAAACGATAGCGTTTGCTCCCAAACCATCCTTCGCAGAATTAGCGTACGGTTGGGCAGTTGCAACTGCATCGATATCTCCATCGACAACCGCATTCACCCATTCTGCTGGCGTTTTGAGGTCAACGAGGGTCACGTCTTGAATATTAAGGCCATTCAAGTTAAGAAACCTGCCAAGGTAGAAATGCGCTATTGTTCCAAAAGTTGTTCCAATCCGTTTACCCTTCAGATCCGAAACCTCGTCAATCCCACGATCTTTCCGTCCGATAAGATATGTGAACTCACCCTTAGAGATGCTTCCAATTGTGCGAATTCTTGCATTATTAAGCACCCTCACGGTAAAGGGGAACTCCGTTGTCCCCACCGCAATGTCGGCTTCACCCTTCAACACTCCATCTAAGGCACCTGCTCCAGAATCATATTTATGTGAGGTCACGTTGAGCCCGTTCTGGCTGAAAAAGTTCTGCTTTTCTGCAATCCAGAAAAGCGCGACAGATTCAAACGGTGAATACGCAACGTCGATTGATTCAACATTTCCCGCGTAGGAATCCTGGGAATTCAGATAAAAGAATGAACCTAATACTCCCGCAACAACCACGAGTCCAATGATAAAGATTGATGCCCAAAGTCTCCGCAACACATCATCCTCGATACAAAGACTATACACCTAAGGCGTTTGAGTATTTAAAAATCATTTGCAAAAAATCCGCCTAAAGCGAATTCGCGTAATAGGAGCTGCATACATTCAGGACATGGGCTTTATCGACTACTTCATGAAAGGAAATTAGGAGATCCTTTTACTCAGCACTGCTCAAAAACCATCGCCATACCCTGCCCCCCGCCGATGCACATGGTTGCCAAGCCGTATCTTGCGTTGCGCCGTTTCATCGCGTAAATCAAAGTTACCGTGACCCTTGCGCCCGTGCAGCCAATGGGATGCCCTAGGCTTATGCCGCTGCCGTAAATATTCGTTTTATCCCTGCTCAGCACAAGCTCCCTCATACAGGCAATGGTTTGAGACGCGAAAGCCTCATTCAACTCAATCAAGTTCACATCATCCAATGATAGCCCAGCAATCTTCAGCGCTTTCCTGACGGCGGGAGCCGGCCCAACACCCATGTACGCTGGGTCAACCGCACCCGACGCGAACCCGAGAATGCGCGCAAGAGGCTTCAACTTAAGCCGCTTTGCTTCTTTCTCGTTCATGAGGAGAACAGCTGCCGCTGCGTCGTTGATTCCGGCGGAGTTGCCGGCCGTGACAGTTCCGTCTTTCTTGAAAGCTGGCGGAAGCTTGCGACATTTTTTCCATGGATGTCTCCATGGGTCTCTCGTCTGTGTCGAAAACGATTGGTTCGCCTTTTTTCTGTGAAATCGTAACGGGTGTTATTTCTTCCTTGAACATTCCCTCTTTTATGGCTGCTCGGGCTCGCTGGTGACTCAATAATCCAAGCTCATCTTGTTCTTGGCGGGTGATGCCGTATTTTTCAGCAATGTTCTCGGCTGTTACTCCCATATGATAACCGTAAAATGTTTCGAAGAGTCCGTCCAAAACCATGAGGTCACAAACCTCTCCTGCACCGCTTAGGTCCATTTTATAGCCCCATCGGGCTCTGGGCAAAGCGTACGGCGCGTTGCTCATGCTCTCCATCCCTCCCGCAACGATTACGTTTGCAGCTCCAGTAACGATTGCTTGAGCACCGAGACTAATCGCTTTCAACCCGGAAGCACACACTTTGTTCACCGTGAAAGCGTTTACTTCTTTCGGAAGTCCACCATAAAGAGCTGCCTGCCTTGCCACGTTCTGACCTTGCCCCGCTTGAAGCACATTACCCATAATGACCTCATCAACCGCGATTTCTTTCAGAGAGTCATCCCATTTGCCAAGATTCTCAAGCTCAATGGTACCTTTCGGCAAGAGTTTAGGTCGGAATTCCACGTTCTCCCTGGGCGGCACTGGACGCAAACCCTTCCGCTTCAACACTTCATGGACAACCGTGCTTCCAAGCTGAACCGCCGGGACGTCGCGCAGTGCGCAACCGAAGTTACCTATAGCGGTTCTTACTGCGCTTGTGATTACAACTTCTTGCGTTTTCATTCTTCAAACCTCATTGAATGCGGTGCGATTCGGACACGATATCTTTAGACTTAAGGGTACTTAAATCGTTGCGCCAGACCTATCGTTCTTAGGATTACTCTCATTTTAAGGGGATGCTCCTCCATGCCTACTCCAAGAGCAGGTTAGCATTCGAAAAAACGTTTTTATTAATTCACTCCATACCTATTTCTTCAAGGTGCTTCACGATGGGAAAAGGCTCAGGATTCGGCAAGGTCATCTTGTTCGGCGAGCACTTTGTCGTCCACGGCGTGCCAGGAATCGTCTCAGCCATTGACTCTACGAACGATGCAGAAGTTAAGAAAGCTACCAAAGGAATCACGGTCCGGGATGTGCGAAAAGCTGCAAAGGGCTACGCGGAGGAGAAAAAATTGCAGCAGCTCGAATCCATCGACAGGATACTTAAAGCCATGGGAATCGAACCGAAAAACATGGCGTTCGATATACTGCTAGGCGGAACACTTCCGGGCTTCAGCGGACTCGGTGCATCGGCAGCAAGCAGCGTTGCCATCGCCAGGGCAATCGCGGAAGAGTACGGGCTAAAGTTTTCGGACGAAAGAATCAACGAGATAGCATACGAGGCAGAGAAAGCCTACGCGGGAACCCCCTCGGGAATTGATAACACGGCTGCAACCTTCGGCGGGCTGCTCTGGTTCAAGAAAAACATGCAGGGCGGAGTCAACACAATCGAAAAACTGCACATACGGCAGCCAGTTGAAATCGTCATAGGCAGCACAGGAGTTGTGGCGAACACGAAAGCGATGGTCGAAGGTGTCGCTGACAGAAAGCGGAACCATCCTGAGAAGTATGATTTGATTTTCGAGCAGGCGGAAGCATTAGCGCTCATCGGAAGAAAATCCCTTCACGAATACAACCTCAAGAAAGTTGGGGAATTGATGAATGAAAATCACAGTCTGCTTCAAGAAATCGGGGTTTCCCACGAAAAACTGGATCTTCTAGTTGACTTAGCTCGAAAACAAAGCGCATACGGCGCAAAGCTCACAGGTGGTGGTGGCGGCGGCTGCATGGTCGCTTTAACGCCTGGAATAGAATTGCAGGAGCGCGTTGCCAAAGCCATCGAGAAGGAAGGTTATGAAGTGTTGCGGACCCGAATCGGGGTTGAAAAGACTTAAGAAAAACCCGACCTACTTATGGTGGGGACAAGCAAGTGGGTT
Source organism: Candidatus Bathyarchaeota archaeon (assembly GCA_963749465.1). GTDB lineage: Archaea > Thermoproteota > Bathyarchaeia > Bathyarchaeales > Bathycorpusculaceae > UBA11855. The sequence goes on from CAVVMH010000006.1 coordinate 890,507, forward strand.
TCAGAAGCTTCGTGGAACAACTCCAAAAGAACGGGGAACTAACCAGAATACGTCATGAAGTGTCAACCGAGTACGAGCTGGCTGGAATAATCGAGGCGCTTGGCGAGAAACCCGTCTTATTCGAAAAAGTCAAAGAATCAAGCATACCAGTTGTCGCCGGACTTCTATCTTCAAAAGATTTGATTGCCCGAGGTCTAGGGATAACGAAAGACCAACTACTTCAGAAACTGTCCAGCGCCATAGAACACCCTATGCCACCAGAAGTTGTGGAGAAGGGCGAATGCCAGGAAATCGTCGAGCGAGACGTCGACTTGACCAAGCTCCCCATAATGCGATACACCGACAAGGATGGCGGAAAATACGTGCCGTCAGCCGTAGCCATCGTCCGAGACCCTGAATATAAAGCACGGAATATGTGTTTTCACAGATTGATGCTTTTGGATAAGGACCATTTTGTGGCGAGAATCGTCGAGAACCGCGGAACGGATTCAGCTTTAAAGAAGGCTGGCGGCGAACTCGACGTCGCTTTCTGTATAAGCAACTCCACAGCAGTGCTTCTCTCCGCCGCGACGACATTGCCAATGGGCGTCGACGAATTGGGAATGGCAAACGCTCTTGAACCCACGGAACTTGTAAAGTGCAAGACCGTTGACCTTGAAGTTCCAAAAGATAGCGAGATTATCTTGGAAGGAAGAATTACCAAAGAAAAAGCTCCTGAGGGGCCATTCCTCGACTTAACAGGCATAGTTGACCGCGTAAGACAACAGCCAATAGTCGAAATCAAGTGCGTCACCCATCGGAAAAACCCGATTTACCAGACAATCCTCGCAGGCAGGAACGAGCACAAGTTCCTCATGGGCATGCCAAAAGAACCCACCATGTTCAACGAAGTCAACAAGGTCTGCTCCTGCAAGGACGTTTACATTACGCCCGGCGGGTGTAGTTGGCTCCACGCCGTCGTCCAAATTAGAAAGCGAAATCCTGACGATGGCAAAAAAGCCTTAGACGCTGCGTTCGAAGGACACAAATCCCTCAAACACTGCGTCGTAGTTGATGAGGACATAAACATCTACGACCCTCACGATGTGGAATGGGCGATCGCCACAAGGTTCCAAGCGGACAAGAACACGGTCATCCTTTCTAACCAGCCTGGAAGCTCTCTGGACCCGTCAGGCGACTTGACCGAGGGTAAAAAAGCCACAACCGCCAAAGCAGGACTCGACGCCACAGCCCCCCTTGTAACGACAGGCAAAGGCTTCAAGAAAGAGAAATACGTTAAAGTTGACTTGAACAAGTACCTGTGACCGCCATGAACTTGACTAAAAAAGAAGAACGAATGCTCGCTGGCGAAGAAGGGTACGCCGCACGCAAAAGCATGGAGATACTCACGGCTCTCGGTGACATCTACGGCGCCAAACAACTTATCAAAGTTGGCTCAGTGCAGGTGGCAGGCGTAAGCTACCACAACCTCGGAGACGCAGGCTTAGAATTCCTCAACGAACTCGCACAAGACGGAAGAGTAAAAGTACTCACTACGTTGAATCCTGCGGGAATGGACCTGGAAAACTGGCGACAACTCGGAATCAGCGAGGACTTCGCCGCCAAACAGAACCTGGTAATTGACGCGTTCAGGCGAATGGGCATAGTCATCAGTTGCACCTGCACGCCGTATTTAATCGGGAACCTGCCACGATTCGGCGAACATATCGCGTGGAGCGAATCGTCAGCAGTCACGTTCGCGAACTCTGTCATAGGCGCGATGACAAACAGGGAAGGCGGACCATCAGCCCTCGCTGCCGCGTTCGTCGGCAAAACACCCTGCTACGGGCTTCATCTCACAGAAAACAGAGAACCAGACATTCACATACGAGTTAACACCGAGTTGACGAAGTTGTCCGATTGGGGCGCTCTCGGTTACGTAATCGGCAAAAAAGCAGAAAATAAAATCCCCTACATCACGGGCATCCGCGAAGCCGACGTGGACGAGTTGAAATCTTTCTGCGCTTCAGTGGTTACTTACGGCTCGAAACCTCTCTTCTACATGCAGGGCATAACCCCAGCTGCCGAACTGCATCAGGCTCCGCGAGAAGAGGTTGCGGTTGAGGAGAGCGATCTTAAGGAAGCGTATGCGAAGATAAACGACGAAGCCACTGACATCGAACTTGTCTGCATAGGCTGCCCTCACTGCTCAATTAAGGAGATAGCAGAAATCGCGGGACTAATCGAAGGCAAAAAAGTCTCCGCTAAAACGGAGTTCTGGGTTGCCACTTCACGAACAGCCAAGCAGCTTGCTGACCAGCGAGGCTACACCGCCACCATCGAGAAGGCGGGAGGAAAATTCGCCTGCGACACGTGCATGGCAGTAGCTCCACTAAAAGGAAGGTTCAAATCGTTGGCAACGACTTCGGCGAAGGGCTGCTTCTATTCGAGGCAGAACGGCATGGCGACGAAAATGGGCAGCGTCGAGGAATGCGTGGAAGCGGCGGTGACGGGAAAATGGAGCTGAAGGGAAGAACAATCTACAAGGGAACAGGCGAAGGCGAAGCCCTCACCACAATCCAGCCCATCTCGTTCTACGGAGGGGTAGACCCGAACACGGGCGTCGTCATCGAGAAAGGACACGAATTGCAAGGAAAAAGCGTAAAAGGCAAGGTTCTCGTGTTCCCGACTGGGAAAGGTTCAACCGTCGGTTCGTACACGCTCTACAGGATGAAGAAAAACGGCACAGCGCCCGCGGGCATCGTTAACAAGGAATGCGAAACCGTGGTCGCAGTTGGCGCTATAATCTCGGAAATCCCATGCGTTGACAGCGTGGATATCTCACGAATCAAAACGGGCGACACTGTTCGCATAGAGAATAGCGTGGTTACGGTCAAGTAACGAGTTAACGTTCAGAAAGATGTGAAAACCATGATTGAAACCAAACCAATAATCTTGAAAATCGGCGGCTCCGTCATCACCGACAAAGACGGAGACTTAGCCGCAAAAACCGAAGTCATAAACCGATTAGCAGAAGAAGTAGCGAAAGCAAACGTCAAAAACCTGATCGTGGTGCATGGCGGCGGAAGTTTTGGACACCCCACCGCAGAGAAACACGGCATAAAAGACGGCTTCAAGCAGGACGGGCAGAGGATTGGCTTCGCGGAAACCCACCACGTGATGACTGTGCTGAATGGGTTAGTGATGGATGCGTTCGTGTGGCACGAAATCCCCGCCGTTAGCGTCACCCCAAGTTCTTGCGTGATTACGGAGAACGGCAGGATAAAATTGTTCGAGGATGGGGCGCTACGGATGCTTATGAAGATGCAATTTACGCCCGTACTCTACGGTGACACGACAGTGGACGAGAAGTTGGGGTTCACTGTGCTCTCAGGCGACCAAATCGTAACACACTTGGCGCTGAAATTCAATGCATGCAAGATTATCATGGGAGTGGACACCGACGGAATTTACAACGCCGACCCAAAAACCGACAAGAATGCAAAGTTGTATGCGCGCCTGACGTTGAAGGAGCTGTGCACGATCCAGGGCAAACTAGCTAAACCGACTTCTCCCGATGTTACGGGCGGCATGTTCGGCAAAGTGAGCGAACTCCTTCCAGCTGTGGAAAAGGGAATTCCGGTTTCAATCGTGAACGGATGCAAACCCAACTACATTTACCGAGCATTAGCTGGCGAAAAAGTGGAAGGTACAATAATCGAGAAGTGATGGTCTGATGGCTGAAGAGACCAGGAAACGCAAAGCAGACCACATTAGAATATGTTTAGAACGTAAGGCGCAAGCCCGAAGAGCCATAACGGGCTTCGAAAACGTTCATCTGATTCACAAGGCGTTGCCCGAAATTGACAGAGCCAAAATCGATTTGTCCACAACCATTTTCGGCTACAAGTTTGCTGCACCAATCATCGTCGGCGCTATGACTGGGGGAACCGAAGAAGCTGTCAAAATAAACGGGTCAATAGCTGAGGCGGTAGAGAAGCTGCATTTAGGCATGGGCGTTGGCAGTCAAAGAGCAGCCATAGAAGACAAAGCACTCGCGAAAACATTCACCGTCGCCAGAAAGAAAGCTCCAGGCGCCTTCTTAATCGCCAACATCGGCGGAGTGCAACTCGTGCATGGCTACGGGGCGAAAGAAGTGAAGAAAGCAATGGAGATGATTGATGCGGACGCCTTGGCAATACATTTAAACGCCCTCCAAGAAGCGGTTCAGCCTGAAGGGCAAACGAATTTTGAGGGGGTTCTCGCCAAAATCGGCGAAATCGCAGTAGCTTTGGATAAGCCTGTAATTGTCAAGGAGACTGGCGCGGGTATCTCGGCGGAAGACGGACGCAAACTTGAAGGAGCTGGTGTGAAGGGAATAGACATTGGTGGTTGCGGAGGAACTAGTTTCGCGGCGGTGGAGTTCTTCCGAGCGGAAGAAGAGGAAAAACGGTTTCTGGCTGACACGTTTTGGGATTGGGGTATTCCGACTGCGGCAAGTCTTGTTGAAGCCACGCAGACAGTCAAGATTCCAGTTTTCGCTTCTGGGGGCTTGCGAAACGGAACGGACGTGGCTAAGGCTTTAGCATTAAACGCAAGTTTAGCTAGTGTCTCTCAGCCCGTGTTGAATGCGGCGGTTAAAAGCGCAAAGGAAACCGAAAAAGTACTGTCATGTCTAATAGAAGAGTTGCGAAACACGATGTTCCTCGTAGGAGCAAAAGGAGTTAATGACTTAGCAAAGGTACCATTGGTGATAACTGGCGAGACAGCCGAGTGGCTCACCACACGAGGCTTCAAAGTCGAATGCTACGCCCGAAGAGGAGCGGCTTAGGGCTGGACATCGAGAAATTCCTCGAAGAAAAGGCACCCTTAATCGACAAAGCCATCGAAAAATATATTCCGAGGAAATTCTCAGAGAAAGCAATTCTCTTCAAGGTTAACCCACCTAGGCACAGCTGTAACATGGAGGCATTGGACAAAGCCATTGCGGAGCCCATCTGGGATATTCTGGATAGAGGCGGAAAAAGGTGGCGTCCCGTGCTTTTCCTGCTGGTGTGTGAGGCTCTTGGGAAGGAAGCGAATGACTATTTGGATTTTGCCATTATCCCAGAGGTCATACACAATGGCACGTTAATAATTGACGACATTGAGGATACGTCCGATTTACGCCGAGGCAAACCATGTACGTACAAAGTTTATGGGATGGACATAGCCGTAAACGCGGGAAACACGATGTATTATCTGCCGCTCTTGCCGTTGATGGAGAAACGAAGTCTTCCACCTAAGATACTCCGAGATTTGTATGAAGTTTACGTGCAGGAAATGATTAACCTTAGCCTGGGACAAGCTATGGATATCGCGTGGCATAAAGGCATCGCCAACGCCGACGGTCTCCGAGAGACTGATTACCTGCAGATGTGTATTTATAAAACTGGGACTTTGGCGCGGATGGCAGCGAGGCTTGCAGCAGTGCTGGCTGGCGCAAACACGGACCTTGTCCGAAAACTTGGACATTACGCAGAAAGCATCGGTGTGGCATTCCAAATGCAGGACGACGTTTTGGATTTAACGGGAAAAGAGTTCGCGGAGAAGAAAGGTGGTCTCGGACAGGATATAACTGAGGGGAAAAGAACACTAATTGTTATCAACACGTTGAAAAAAGCAGGCAGTAGCGACAAGAAGAGGCTTGTCCAGATTCTCACCATGCACACGTCAAATCAGGTGCTAAGGGACGAAGCCATCTCCATAATGCGGAAGTATGACGCCATTGAACACGTGCAGCAGACAGCCGCCAGAATCGTTCAGGAAAGCTGGAATGATGTGGAGACGCTGTTACCGGAGTCTGAGGCTAAGGAAAAATTAAAAGCCTTCGCGGAATTCTTGATAAAAAGAAACAGGTAAACCTTAACGGGCGTTAACCACTTTGGCTTTGGAAAACGATAATGAGCTTAGGGAATTTATTCGAAAAACCGCACTGATAAACGCGGTGCAACATGGCGGCAAAGCGCAAGCAGGACCGATTGTGGGAAAGCTGCTAGGCGAAAAAGCAGAACTGCGAGCGAAGGCCAAGGAGCTAACAGTCCTAATCAATATAGTTCTTGGAGAAGTGAACAGCCTCTCAGACGAGGAGCAAAGGCGAATCGTCGATGAAAAGTGGCCTGAAACGCTCAAGAAAGAGAAAATCGAAGAGGAGAAGCGTCTTCCGTCGTTACCGAACGCGTCGAAGTATGCTCAGGTCGTTACGCGTTTTTCTCCTAACCCCGACTGCGTCCTCCACCTGGGCTCAGCCAGAGCTATCATACTCAGCCATGAGTACGCACGCATCTACAATGGCAAGTTCATCCTGCGGTTCGAAGACACAGACCCGAAAGTGAAGAAACCCAGCCTAGAGTTTTACGACAAAATCCGAGAAGACCTCGCTTGGCTCGGATGCAAAGTCGACGAGGAATATATCCAAAGCGACCGAATCCCAATTTACTACGAGTATACTGAAAAGCTCCTGAAAGATGGCAACGCTTACGTTTGCACATGCATACCCGACGAGTTCAAAAAGAAAATCATTCAGAGTGAACCATGCCCCTGCCGCAGTCTCCCGCCCACCGAGCACTTGGAACGCTGGAAACACATGCTGGACGGGGGCTACGTGGAAGGCGAGGCGGTGGTTCGCGTCAAAACGGACTTGAATCATCCGAATCCGGCTGTTCGGGACTGGCCCGCACTTAGGATTATAGACGCCAAGAAGTACCCTCATCCAAGAGTCGGCAGTAAATACCGGGTATGGCCTTTGTATAACATGGCGGCAGGTTTAGACGATCACCTGTTGGGTATTACACACATAATCCGAGGCAAAGAGCACCTCACGAACGGAGTTAGACAAGAGTTCATGTACAAGCATCTTGGCTGGACGTATCCCGAGGCGATTCATTACGGCAGACTCAAAATTACAGGCGCTTTCCTGAGCAAGTCAAAAATCATCCAAGGCATTAACGACTGCACTTACACCGGGTTTGACGACCCACGATTAGCAACGTTCGCGGCTCTCCGCAAACGAGGCATAACGCCCGAAGCCATAAAGAAAATGATAGTCGACGTTGGACCGAAACCTGCGGATGTCACGTTAAGCTGGGAAAACCTGTACTCTTACAATCGCAAACTTCTCGACCAGCAGACAGACAGGTACTTCTTCGTTTCAGACCCATTTGAGTTAAGAGTCAAAAACGTGCCCAAGATTTTCCACGCCGAGCTTCCCCTTCATCCCGACAAGCCCGAAAGAGGACAAAGAAAATACGTTATAACCCCGAAAGGCGAGGACAAAACGGTTTTGTTCTGGATGACGAAAAAGGATGCAGAAAGCACCGAGGTGGACGTCATGGTTCGGCTGATGGAACTCTTCAACGTCAAAATAGACAGCAAAACCGCCGATGGGTTGGAGGCTTCTTTCGCCAGCGAAGCATACGAGGATGCTAGAAGCGCTAAAGCAAAACTAATCCACTGGATAGCCTCTGGCGATGCGTTCTCATGCCAAGTAGTTATGCCCGACGCCAGCGTGAGCGAGGGCGTTGCGGAAAGCGCCTGCAAAAAGTTAAAGCCCAATGATGTGATACAGTTTGAACGCTTCGGCTTCGTCCGAATAGATCAAGTCGACACGAAACTGAAAGCCTACTACACCCATAAATAACTGAGGAGAAAAGACATGCGCAAACAAGATAAGGCCATAATCTGGCCAGCCTACTTCGACCAAACCAAGACGAGGAAAGACTGGAAGAAGGGTTCCGAAGAATATGGCGGTTCCGAACCCGAAGATTGAGGAGATAAGCGAAGCGGCTAGAAAGGTCGGTTTGAAGAACGAAGTTGTCGCGACTACGGGTTATCCTAAGACGCCTTGGCAGAAAGGCGGCAGCATACTGGTTGAAAAGAAGTCGCCAAAAGAGCAGATAATAAAGAAGTTGGCTAAACAATTAGTTAAGGCTCGAAGCGAGCCTGCGCCGCAGAAGTAAATTTAGCTTTTTTCGTCTTTTCCGATCAGCACGGCGTTTATGATGCCGTCGCTGCCAGGTCGAGAAGTGACTCTTGCCAAGCCTAACTTTGTGTCTATCTCTGCTCCCTTGGTGATTACGCCTCTTCGGTTGTAATCCAAATTCGCCCTGTTCTTGACGACTCGGGTAATTTCGGTTTTCTCTGTTTTCCCGCTCTTCGGGTCAGTTACGGATGCGAACTTGTCAGTTAGGACTTTGATTTTCATCTTGCCGCCGAAGCCTCTTACACGTGTCCGTTTTGGTTCTCCGAGGGTGGTTTCTGCTGGGAACGAGCCTGCTTCAAACTTTCTTTTGACGCGGTATGCTCGTTTTCTGCCACCGGATAATTTGCGTTTGCGAAGCGTTCCATGCCAAACTGACATTTCTTAGACACCTTAATGAGTGTGGACTAAAACTCGCATTTTCAATATAAACATATCCGTTTAGAATGAAGCCTCATCCTTCAAAGCTGTGCCGAATGTCCGTTTCAGCTCTTTCTTCATAAGCGATGGGTCGTGGAGCAGCCCGAAGTAGTCCGCGAAGTAATCTGTCGTCTTAAGCGCCATTGATCGCCCGCTACGTTCAGCCGCGATTAAACCCATGTCCTTAAGGAGCTTGATATGACCATACGAATGTTGCCCTCGAACTTCAACAACTCTTTTCTGCGAGATTGGCTGCCTGTAAGCGATGTAAGAGAGCGTCTTCAGCGGACCTGACGACAGCAATGGGCGGTTAACCAATTTTTTCACCAGCGGTGTGTAATCCGCCTTCAACTGTAGCACGTATCGCTCATCCTTCAACTCAAGAATCTCCAATGCTGTATTACGCGCTTTGTACTCTTCCATTAGTGTGGTCGCGAGTTTCTTCGCATTCTTTTTTGACCGCGAACCCAGAACCGCGCATATTTCGTTAAGGTCTAAGGGTTTGCCAGCCACGTAGAGGGCAGCTTCCAGCAAGGCTAATCTATGGTGTACCCTTTCCGCATTCTCGTCTTGCGAATGATCCGGGCTTATGCTACTGGGCGGGTTGTTGGCTTCCTGCAAGGTTCAATTTCCCCACTGCTATGTACAATTCCTCAGTTTCTTCGTTCTGCCACAGGTTCACTTTTCCATCCTGCGCCAAAAACAATAGAAGGAGAAAAATGCGAATCGCCTCCATCCTTGAGGCATCCTTCGTTAATGCTGAGAACTCGATTATTCCCGTGCCCTGAACTTTCTCGCAGAGCAACTCGTAAAGCTTGTCCATCTGAACCTCGATTTCCTGCAGAAAAGCGTCGAACTGGGGCAGCAAGTCTGAAAAGGCGGGAAGAACAGGTTGCGGAACGACCCTGTCCAGATGCGACAGCTTCTCACCTTTCAACACGTCGTCCAAGACCTCAAGCAGATGGTGTATGGTGGTTGACGTCAACTCATGGCGCAACGGCAGAAAAAGCGGCGGCGGAACAAAATCTCCCGGAGGCTTCGGCTGCGCAGGCGGCTCTTGCAATGTCATCAGAAGCTTGGACTTCATGAGGTAGATGAGCGCTGAAGAATCCAACGCAACGCCTGAAGCTCGGAAATCCACTTTCCCATTTCGCTCCATCTCTGACAGAAACGAGTTGAGCAAGTAAGAAATGTTCACGTTCCAAGGCGTTAGCTTCTCGAGTTTGCTGATGTCGAACAGTATGTTCCATGGTGGTCGCATGTAGAAAGGTCGCCTAATCGCACTTGACATCTAATGCATCGCCTCCAAGGATTTCGCGGTCACGACGCTCGAAACCCCGTTCCGCTCATAGACACCATAGACTCTTTGCGCTCGGTTCACCATCTCAGGCTTCAATGTAATTACGATGAACTGGATTTTCTCCGACTCCTCCAACAAGAGGTCAGCGAGTTTCGAAACATGATACGCATCCAAGTGCGCGTCAATCTCGTCAAGAATATAAAAAGCTGCGGGTGTAAATTCCTTGAGCGCGAAGATGAACGAAACCGCTGCCACTGAGCGTTCGCCACCGCTCGCACCGCTAACCACTATCGAAGGCTTATTCGGAAACTGAACGAGCATGTCTATCCCCCCCGTGAAGCAGTCCTCAGGATTCTCCAGCTGCAAAGTGGAGGTGCCACCGCCCGTGAGTTTAGAGAAGTACTTTCGCAGGTTTGTGTTGATTTTTTCAAAGGCTTCCATGAAGACTCGGCGTTTCTTCGCTTCGATTTCATCCATGAACTGAACGATAGCTTGTTTTTCTCGTTCCAACTCGTTTAACCGCAACGATAGTTCGCGGTAGCGTGATATCTGCTCCGCGTAATGCGAAAGGGCAAGCTGGTTCACGCCACCTATTCGTTCGAGTTCGAAGCGCATCATTCTGATCGAGGTATTTGCGTCTTCAACCATTTTATCCGTGGTTTCCAAAGGTGTCTCATACCCGAATTGCCTCAGCTGATTCATGTATTGCTGAAGCTTCAGCATGCTGGTTTGGACGTTGAGTTGAAGCTGGTTAACGAGCATCTCTGCCTGCTCGTACTCGGCATCATAAAGCCGCAACTCGGTGTCTATAGCGTCTATCTGTGTGGTGAATTTCTTGGCTTCTTCTCTGGCGGAGAAGACCGCTTTGGAGAGTTCAACACGGCTCTTTTCCAGTTCCCCAATTTCCCCTTTGAGTCCTTCGCGTTCTTGGAGCGCCTCAGCGATTTCCTTCTCCACCTTCCGCTGTTGCTGCTCGACCTTGGAAAGTTGAATCTTCGAGTTCACATAGCCTACACGCAAGACATTATCGAATTGGGATTGACGTGTGGAGTATTCTACTTGGACAGTGCCGAGTTTCTGCCTAAGCGTATTGACTTCTTCGGCGAGTTTTTCCCGTTTGACTTCCATCTCTTGGATGTGTCCGACGTCGGTTTTCTTCCGCATCTCCGCCAGTTCAGTCTGAAGTTTCTCCAAATCTTTTTGGATAGCATTCCTCTCAGACCTGTAAACTGTTATCTTTGCCTTTTCAACTTCGACATCCTTCGCGATCTTGAGGCTGTACTTTTCCACACGTCTGACGTTGCCCTGTGTTCGCTTCACACTGTGCCTTACTCGGGCCATTTCCCTGTCGAGCGTTGCAACGGCGCTAGAGAGTCGCGTCATCTCGATTTTTGTGCGTTCAATCTCCTCTTGAAAGCCCGTTATGTCTGTGCCTCGTTGGGAAAGATGTTGTTGGAGAGCGTTGACTGCTTCGTCAAGGCTCTTAATGGCGTTCTCGCTGGGGATGATCGTGCTGAAGTCAATTGGAGCGCGGTAGTAACCGCTTTCAAACCCGCCTCCGGATTCGTAGAGGTCGCCGTTAACCGTAACGGTGCGGTAGCCTTTGCTTGAAAGGGCGAAAGCTGTTTTGTCATCCGCCACGATTAGAGTATCGCCGAAAACGTAGTTGACAGCGGGTTCGTTGACATGTTCGCATCGTATGAAAGTTGATGCAGCTCCGCTGACGCCTTCACGGTCGGGAATCTTGAGTGTGGTCGGGTTTGATGCACCCTGCAACGGGATGATCTTGATTCTTCCCAGCTTCATCTTCTTCAGGGTTTCCGTGCAGAGAAAAGCGGTGTCATTATCTTTCACGACTAAAGCTTCCAACCAGCCTGCTGATGCGGCCTCTACGGCTTTCTTGTAAGCCCTGTCAATCTTGATTAGTTTGCGTAGCCGTCCGTGGATACCTGTAATGGCGCCGACTTCGCCCATTTCTTCTATGCTTCGTAACGCTTGCTCCTCAGATGCCACCGTCTCCGCCAGTTCGCGCTGCGTGACGAACTCGATGACCGCGTCTTTGGCGGAGCCCGCGATTTTTCCAGCTTCGGAGACCTCGCGTTCCACAGCTTCTTTCTGGATTTTCTTGCGTTCAATCGTTCGCTCTAAGTTCTTGAGCTGCGTTCTCTGTTCTTTCTGAACTTTATCTAGTTCATTTAGCGAATTCTCGATTTCGGCGAGCGTTTGGTTGAAACGTTCTTTGCGTGAGTTGAGTTCCTTGAGTCTACCGTTGTTGAGTTGCATGGCGTTTTGGCTCTTCGCATATTCAGACCTAAGATAGGCTAACCGTTTGTAGTGACTGTCGATTTGCGACTGAAGTTCGCGTGTTTTCTTGCTGTTTTCGCCGAGGTCGCCCCATAGCGTGGTCGCCTCCTGTGCAAGCGTGTCGTGCTCGGCTTTTTTCGTGTTAATCTCAGTCTGGAACGTGTCGTTTTCCGTCTTTAGTTTTCGTATAGATAGCCTGTTTTCCTTGATTTCGTTTCGTATTGTATCGTACTGTTCTTGGTTGTTTTCTCTGACTCGTTTCAAACCTTCTACGCTGGATTGCCCTGAACTGATTTTTGTGTTTAGCTCAGTGAGTTTAGATTTCAATTCGCCTATTCGAATCTGGACTTTGAGGACTTGGCTGCCACCTTCCGCCACCATTTCGCCGCTAAGCTTTCGCCATTCGCCCTCGATTTCGCGGCGCTTAAACCTTCGACCCTCGCGAAGCTCCCTTAGTTTTTGAACCCGACCTTGGAGCTTGTCACTTTGGGCTTGGGTTCCCTCCGCCTTCTCGTTCAAAAGGGCAATTTCGTGGCTGATTTGGACAGCCTCGAACTTTTTGGTCTCTTCCTGAATGAAGGTATATCTTAGAAGCTCGTTCCGTTCCCTTTCCAAATCGTCCAATCGCTTCTGAACTTCGTCAACTCTGCCCATTGCTGTGCGGATTGAGATGTCTGCGGAGCGAAGTTTTTCTTCCGCTTCAGCTTTCTCAGAGTCGTACTGGGCTATGCCCACGAGGTCTTCCACGATTTTCCTACGTTCCATTGGGTTAACGTCAGTTAATCGCGTGATGGTGCCTTGGGGAATAATGTTCTGGCTGGCGCTGCTAATCGCCGCCATGGACAAGATTTCGAGGATGTGCTGTCGCGAGATTCTTCTGCCGTTTAGCCTGTAAACGCTCTGCCCGTTGCGGTAGACCTCGCGTGAAACGGTGACAGTGACAGTGTCCACGGGCATTGTGCCGTCCCCATTGTCGAATTGGATGATGACTTTAGCCATCTTCGACCGTTCCAGTCCAGCGGTTTCGGAGCCGTGAAAAATCAGTTTTGCCGCGTTTTCGGCGCGTAGCCTTCGCGTGCTCAACTCGCCCAGCGAAAATAGCATGGCATCCATTATGTTGGTTTTGCCGCTTCCGTTTGGACCCGTTATCGCCGTGAAACCCTTATCTAGAACTACCTTGACCGTTTGTGGTCCGAAGGATTTGAAGCCTTTAAGCTCGATTTTCTTAATGTAGGGCATTCACTCTGCTCTCTCGTGTTCGAAGACGCGTAACGTTCACGTTCACTCATTTCTCTTCACCAATCTTATAAAAGCTTATCATAGGAAAACAAAAACAAGAAAAATGGGGGGAACTGGAGTTTGTCTTCTTATCCTTTAATGACGCCTGAGGAGTATCAATATAGCGAGTGCGGTTATGATTACGATGCCCGTGCCTATGATAGTCATTGTGTGGTCGGGTGGTGTTGGTGCCTCAGGAATTTGTAACAATCACGGTGTCTCTGGTGTAGGTTTCTTAAGGGTTATTATTAATCCAGTGCCAAGAAAAAAAGTTGCACATGGCTTGTCGTCATGCCTATTGTTGCAAACTTGTCCTTGTCGATACGTTTCGAGTTTGTTATTCGGAAAGAGCGAACGAATGCAGAATGCTAATTAACATCGTCAAAGCAAAGATGTTTGGGAACGGTTGAGAAAAAGATGAGTTTTTTCAAGCTGGGATTGAACCGCGTTCAAGAAGTCTTAGTCATGGGATTGATGATAGTCCTCGTTTTCGCGCTTTGGTCAAACATCGAGGTATTGTACAAAATAAGCCTTGGAGTCATCGTATTTGCCCTTATCCTGTTAACGAGCATGTCTTCTCAAATAATGAAGCAAGCCGAAGAAAGAGACCGACACTAGCGCGATACCAAGGCTGACAAGATTCCATAAAGCCTGCTCTAAATAAGGGGGCCTTTAGCTTTTCCGAGAACAAAAGACACATCCAATCCTTAGGAAAGGTTTTTAGTATAGTATTTATATGAAACTCACCGAAAGCGTAAACAGGAAATTGAGGTAAAATTATGTCAGTATTCGCAGCGCCAGGAGCATACGACCGCGCAATCACTGTGTTTTCACCGGACGGAAGACTCTTCCAAGTCGAATACGCAATGGAACTCGTAAACCGAGGAGCCACAATCATCGGCATAAGATGCAACGAAGGCGTCGTCCTCGGCTCTGAAGAAAACATCGAAACCCTCGAAGAAGCCGAGTATTCTTGGAAAATCTTTCGTGTAGATGAGCACATCGGCGCCGCAATCGTGGGCTTAAGCTCAGACGCCAGAATCCTAATTGATCAAGCGCGAATCTACGCGCAGAGCAACAAATTAACCTATGACGAACCCATAGATGTGGAAGTCGTCACCAAACGCATCTGCGACATTCAACAAATGTACACCCAACACGCAGGAGTAAGACCCTTCGGCGTATCTATCGTGTTCGCAGGGGTTGACAAAACTGGAACACATGTTTTCGGAACACACCCAAGCGGTACATACCGGGGATACAAAGCCACAGCGCTAGGCGCGGGAAGAGAAACAGTCATCGCCATCCTCAAAGACGAGTACAAGGAAAACATGACGCTTGAAGAAACTAAGAAACTTGCAATAAAGTGCCTGGCAAAAGCGCTGGAAGCCCGACAACTACCGCCAAGGATAAAGATCGCTGTGATTCCGTCAGCCACGAAGAAGATGGAAATGCTGAAAGACGAAGACGTGGAAGCTCAAGTTAAAGAGCTGGGTTCGAGCAAGTGAAACGTTAATGAGTGAAAAGTTCACTATAGCACGCTTAACAAAAGATAACGAACACTTTGAGGTTCTAGTCAAACCGCCAAAAGCGCTAGACTACCGTAATGGAAAAATCGCCTCAATAACTGAGGTACTCGCTGCGGAAACGATCTTCTCGGACGCAAACAAAGGCACACGAATCTCTGAAGAAACCCTCAAAAAAGCCTTCGGAACAACTGACACCCTAAAAATCGCTGACACTATCCTCAAAAAAGGCACCCTCCAACTAACGACCGACCAACGACGCAAAATGGTTGACGATAAAAGAAAACAAGTAATCGACTTCATCAGCCGAGAAGCCGTAGACCCAAAAACCAACCTACCGCACCCACCAACACGCATAGAAAACGCAATGGAACAAATCCGCTATCCAATTGACCCGTACAAACCCGTGGAAGAACAAGCGAGAGATATCGTGAAACTATTACGCCCAATCCTGCCACTAAAAATAGAACAGATCTCCGTCAGCGTACATATCCCAGCAGAACATGCTGCCAGAGCTTATGGTGCAATAAAATCCGCTGGGACCATCAAACATGAGGAATGGCGCAGCGACGGTTCCTGGCAAGGCATAATAGAAATGCCAGCTGGCTCTTACGCTTCGTTCCTAAACAAGTTAGGCGACGTAACGAAAGGAAATGGAGACGCAAAACTAATCAAATAAAAAAGGAAAAGTGAGAACATGCCCACGTATTTTGAGAAAAAACAGCTTGTAACACCTGGAGAACTGCTCGCTGAAGGCGATTACGTCGCGGGCGAAAACTCCTACATGGAAGGCAACAAGATATACGCTCAGCGTATAGGCCTCGTAGACGCCGAAAACAAAAAAGTAAATGTAGTGGCACTCCGAGCCTTCTATGTTCCGAAAACAGGCGACATAATTATCGGCACCATCATCGAAGTCGGGTTCAACGGTTGGACCGTAGACATAAAAGCACCCTACACGGCAATGTTGCGTGCCTCAGACGTTCTAAGCAGACCGTTTAAGCCGCAAAACGATGAGTTAAGCCAGGTTCTTAATTCAGGAGACTTAATCGTCGCTAAGATCGCGTCATACGACCGAGCACACGATCCTCAACTCACAGTTGGCGAACCTGGACTGGGAAAAATCACTCGCGGACAAATCATGCGTGTGACGCCGACGAAGATTCCTCGAGTTATCGGTAAGAAGGGTTCAATGATTTCTACGATAAAGCAGGAAACGGGTTGCCAGATTATCCTTGGAGTAAACGGCGTAGTCCTGGTTACTGGAAAAACTATCGAGGATGAGGAATTGGCGATGATGGCGATTCAGAAAATCGAAGCGGAATCGCACACAAGCGGTCTCACTGACCGCATTACACAGTTGCTTAAAGAAGAAAAATCTAAACGGGAGGAAAAGAAAGAATGAGTGAAAAACCTGAAAAGTTAATCGACAAGAAAGGCATAAGGCTTGATGGAAGAAAAGCCGACGAGCTACGACCTCTAAAGCTGGAAGTTGGTGTTTTAGGTAACGCTGATGGTTCAGCGTACATCGAGCACGGCAAGAACAAGATTTTGGTCGGAGTTTTCGGTCCACGAGATGTGCATCCGAAACATCTGTCGCAGCCTGATCGTATGGTGCTGAAGTGCCGATATCACATGGCACCCTTCAGCGTTCAAGAGCGCAAATCACCTGCACCTTCAAGGAGAGAGGTGGAACTTTCAAAAGTAATCCGTGAAGCTCTGGAGCCCTCAGTTTTCGTGGATTTGTACCCAAGAGCAGGAATAGATGTGTTTATTGAGGTTTTGCAGGCTGATGGTGGGACTCGCTGTGCCGCTATCACTGCAGCTAGCTTAGCAATCGCCGATGCCGGGATTCCTTTGCGGGACTTGGTAGTTGGTTGCGCTGCGGGCAAGATTGACGACACGGTGGTTCTGGACTTGTATGATGCAGAAGATAAATTAGGTGCGGCTGATGTTCCTGTTGCTATTATGCCAAATTTGAACGCAGTGACTTTGCTGCAGATGGATGGTATTCTTTCGCCAGGAGAGTTTGAAACGGCTGTGACAATGGCTGTGGAAGGATGCAAGAAGATCTACGCAATGCAGAAGGAAGCGCTTAGAACTAAGTACATGACAGTTAAGGAAGAGGCTGAAGAGTAATGTCAACACTTTTAACTCGTGTAAGGCAGAAACAGATTGGACAGCTAATCGATGCTGGAAAACGCTTGGACGGAAGGGGCTTAACCGATTACCGGGAATTCACCATTGAGGAAGGGCTAATTGAACGCGCTGAAGGCTCTGCTAGAATACGTTTGGGAAAAACTGAGGTTCTAGTTGGCGTGAAAGTTGGAACTGGTGAACCTTTCCCTGACACACCTAACGACAGCGTCTTGACGGTTAATGCGGAGCTTGTTCCTTTGGCTTCTGCAAATTTCGAACCTGGTCCACCAGATGAGAACTCTGTTGAGTTGGCTCGGATTGTGGATAGGGGAATCAGGGAGTCTAAAGCCGTTTGCTCGGAGAAGTTGGTTATCGTTCCTGGAAAGAAGGTGTTCGTGATTTTCGTGGACATTTATGTGCTGAATCATGATGGGAATTTGATTGATGCGTCTGCTTTGGCTGCTGTTGCTGCTTTGGTAAACACGAAGATGCCGAATTATGAGGTTGAAGATGGCGAGGTTAAGATTAAGACTGGGTATTCTCCGTTGCCTTTGAAGGCTCATCCGATAACTGTGACTGTGGCGAAGATTAACGGCAAGTTGGTTGTTGACCCTTGGATTGAGGAGGAGCAGGTCATGGAAGCGAGGATGTCGATGGCGATCAATGATAGCGGCAACATATGTGCTATTCAGAAGGGTTGTCCAGGGTTCTTCACGCCGCAACAGATTTTAGAAGCCGCGAAGATTGCACAGGAAAAGGCTGCCGAGTTACGCAAGAAGCTTGATTGGTGAAAAACTTGCCAAAGATGAAGAAAGTCGGTCCATCAAGGGGCTTAGGAGTTCGTTACGGCTCCACAGTTCGAAAACGCTATACTAAAGTTATCGTGGGTATGAAGAAGAAGCATAAGTGTCCTCAGTGCGGTTTCCCGAAGGTTAGGCGTGAGAGCGTTGGTGTCTGGAAGTGTAAGAAATGCGGTCATACGTTTGCCGGTGGCGCTTATGTGCCTGTGACGAAGCTTGGTATCGTTGCTAAACGTGCCGCAAAGGGTGCGGTTGTCGAAGAGACTTTGAAAGCGGTTGAAGAAGCAACCGAATAATACTTTTTTTGTTATTTCTTTGTGAATTGCTTTTTAGTGTGAACCCTTTTCTCTTTCATTACTGAAGGATAGTTTATGAAAGCGAAAGCGGAGATTCGCCTCAAGTTCCCTTCTGAAAAAGCATTGAAAACGGTAAGTGATGCTTTGTTGCCTGAAATCTGCAAGCCAGTAAGAGGAAGGGCAAACGTGGCATTGGAGAATGATGGGCTTTGCTTGATCCTGAAGGTTGAGTCTGAAGACACAGTTGCATTGCGTTCGGCTTTGAACGCTTTCCTAAGATGGATAAACTCGATGACTAACGTTGTTGACGTTTTGGAGCATTGTTCCTAACTTTTGTTGGGCTTGGCAGCACTGGGCTGAGAACATGAAGAAAACCAAAACTATTACTTACGCAACGCTTTAGGCACGTAAGCGCATCTCGGGTCTGATTCAAGCAAATCGCCCGTGTAAAAGTCCGCCGCTGTTCGGCATCCGCCGCATATCGGCTTGTATTCACATATGCCGCATTTGCCTTTGATGTTTGCTTTGTCCCGTGCTTTCGAGAATAACTCCGAAGATTGCAATCTATCCCAGATTTCTTTAAGCGATTTGTCTTTGACATTGCCGAATCTGAAGACGTCGTTGTAGCTGCAGGGGATTGCGTCGCCGTTTTCGGCTATGCTCATGAACTTGCCAAACCAGCATTTGCCAAGGAAGAAGTTGTCGTACCACTCAGCGAAATTCTCTATGCCGCGTTCTTTGGCGATGCGGGCATAGAACGGCACGTAAACGTTAATCGCAGGCTTGAATTTGTACTCCAAGCTCAAATCGTACAGCTTGTTCAAAGCCCACTCATACTGTGCTGGCGACGGGTCAGCTTTGAGGCAATTCTTGTCAGCGCTGTAGGGCACGAAACCATGGTAAACAACCCAACGCGCTCCGTGCAAAGCTGCCAAGTCATTGACGTGCCTGAAATCCGCCTCATCCACGTTCGTCTTGGATTCGCCGATGTTGGCAAACGTGTAAACCAAGCAGTCAACTAAGCCCGTTCCAGAGAGCCTCTTCAAAGCCGAGAGTGCGCTTTTGTATGCTCCTTTGCCGCGAATTTTGTCGTTCACTGTTTCCGCGCCGTCAATGCTTATGGACAAGCGAACCTCATTCTTCACGATGCCCTCGAACGCGCTATCGTCAAGGAGATGTCCATCTGTGATTATGCTGACTTTTAGCCCGATTTTCCTTGCGTAACCGATTATCTCGAAAAGGTCCTTGCGCAGAAAGGGTTCTCCGCCCGTTATCCCGAAGAAGGTAGCTCCGA
This sequence comes from Candidatus Bathyarchaeota archaeon, assembly GCA_963749465.1. Classification (GTDB taxonomy): domain Archaea; phylum Thermoproteota; class Bathyarchaeia; order Bathyarchaeales; family Bathycorpusculaceae; genus UBA11855. The sequence continues at coordinate 909,860 of CAVVMH010000006.1, forward strand.
AAGCGTGAACTTGGTCTACCAGTCTCTTCGCGGCTGTCGTGTCCAACTCATCTGGAAACGCAGGTTTTCCTGCTGATGTGCAGTGGGCGCACTTGCTGTCGCAGGCGAAAGTGCAACGCCATGGTACGATGAACAATGGACCTTTTTCTACCAAGCTTTTTTTGCCCCTATTATTTTCCATTTTGAGTTACGAGGGCAGAATTCTATTTAACTCTTCACGTGAGTGCCTTTGTTCTCCGTTAAGAATGATTCAAAGCTGTTCAGCCGCGCTCTATTCATTCTTACTCATGAAAATGGGCTCATCCTGTTTTTCCCGGTCAACAACCAGTCGCCCGTTTTTTATAACTTTGTCCACCAAGTTTACGCCAAAACGGTAGCCGAGAAACTTGTGGTTAGGCACATCCAGGACCAGCAGGTCAGCTCTTTTGCCAACTTCCAAACTGCCCACTTCACTGGCGCGGTTAACAGCGTAAGCCGCGTTAATGGTTGTCGCCGTAATCGCCTCGGCAGGCGTCATCCGCATGAAATGACAAGCCATCGCAATGACCAACTGCTGATTCTCAATCCAACAAGTCGGATCAAAACCCGTTCCCAAAGCCACGGGAACGCCGCCATCTATCATTAACCGGGCATCGGCAAATTTGCCTGTCATCATGCTGAAAGCGACTGCTGGCAGCAGAACCGCTACGACCCCCTTTGCAGCCATAGCTTTTATTCCCTGAAAAGATGAAAAAATCAGGTGCTCCGCGGAAACTGCCCCAATGTCAGCCGCTACCTCGGCACCGCCCAACTTGCCCATTTGGTCCGCATGAACCTTAGGTTTCAATCCAACAGACTTGCCTTTCATCAAGACACGTTTAGCCTGCGCAAGACTGAACACCCCTCTCTCACAGGAAACATCGCAGAACTCTGCTAGACCCTTGGCAGCCGCTTTTGGAACCATCTCACCCACTACAAGGTCAACGTAGCCCTCTGAGTTTCCGCTGAACTCGGGCGGAACTGTGCTCGCCCCCATAAGCGTGGATACAACGTTCACGCTGTGTAGCTGATTCAAACGCTTCGTGGCTTCAAGAATCTTCAACTCATCACTTGTCGTCAAGCCATAACCGCTCTTTGCCTCGGCAGTCGTAGTGCCGTGCGTCAACATGTCGTCAAGCCTCTCCAGCCCCAACTCCACTAATGTTTCAACCCTTGCCCTTCGCGTCTCTCTAACCGTCGTCAGGATGCCGTTGCCTGAGTCAGAAATCTCCATTGGGGATGCTCCTTCCACGCGCATCTGAAACTCGTTCTCGCGTGAACCGGCAAAAATGAGGTGCGTGTGCGGGTCAACAAACCCTGGAAGAACTGTCTTTCCCTGAGCGTTTATCACGTAACCCGCGCGGAAAACACGCTGAACTTCCCGCGTAGTACCCACACCGACTATTCTGCCTTCGCGAATAGCCAAGGCGCCATCGCGTACAACCCCCAGCTCCCGCATCCTCTTGCCCGTTCTCGGACCGGATTCGGGGTCAGCCAAGGTCAGTAGCTCCTTGGCGTTAACTATGAGAATATCCGCGTTCTCTCGTGCTTTGGGTCGTCCAGTCTTACTCAAGAATGCGGTCCCTCTCTTCTCCCTTCACGCAGGTATTTGTCCGATTACTGTAATATAGGTTACCAAACGGCGCAAAAGAATCCGGAATTATGAGCCATAGTTTTAAGTCTCAAAAACGCGTTGGTTATTGAGGAAAACCATGACGAAAACACGATTCGAAACGCCTACATGGAACGAAACATACATGATGCTGCTGAGCCAAGCCGATAAGATACGCAGAAGCCGCTTCAAACCCGACGTCATTCTAGGTGTTTCGAGAGGCGGATTGATTCCGGCAAGGGTGCACTCAGACCTCCTTGAAAACCCCTGCCTTGCCACCGCCCGAACTGAATGCTATTATGGACCAGGCAAATCTAGAGGGACACCGGTGATAACTCAAACCGTTTCTATGGCCATGAACGGGAAAAGAGTGCTAGTTGTGGACGACGTTGCAGACACGGGCAGAAGCCTGAAACTCGTAACAGAGCACGTTTTGGAAAAAGCTGCGCAGGAGGTTAAGGTTGCCACGCTTTACAGCAAACCCTGGAGCATAGTGAACCCGGATTACTGCGAAAAACAGACCGAGCACTGGGTAGTCTTTCCTTGGGACCTGAAGGAGACTGTAAGAAGCGCATTTGAAAACCGCGGAAAAGAATCCATAGTCAGAACTAGCCTCGGATCTGTATGAAGCAGGGTTGCCGAAGCGTCTCCCAGCGAGGTTTCTCAAGGAACTAGTGAGGACACATACATGATAAAGCACATCTCAGAGGAAAACCTATACGTGAGAATAACGGGCTTTCAGAATGTTGAGGTGGAAAACGCCAAGGACCTCTTGCGAGCGGTGAGGACAGAGAAACGGGCAAACATTCAAGTGCAGTTTTTCAACGCTGGCATCGTCGTCACGTGGGAACACCTGTATTTCGCCCTCTTAAACGCATTGACGGCTTTCAGGACCAAGAGAAACGTTTCGAAAAGCCTCGCCGTCGAAATCATGCTGTACGCTTCAGCTCAACGTCAGATCAAGAAAGCTATCGAACTCATTGGCGTTAAAGCAGGCTGCAGTGACGTCGCAGTTGTAGTTGTTGGTAAGAAATTACGCGACGTTGAAACTGCGGTTTCCGCGATCTCAAGACTTTTTGCCAAGAAACCCGATGAGCACGTACTTGAATTGTCCACCTTGAAGAAACAGGAAATCTGCAGGGCCTTCACGGTAAGCGAAAACGAGCTGGCAGTTGTCACCAAAGATGGCGATGCGGAACAGGCTTTGGTTGACGTCATCATCGAGCGGGTGGCGCTGTTGTCCACGAAGCTTTAGACTTAGAGCATTTTCTCTTTTGGCACGGAGAGGATTAAGTCGGGTTTTATTACGGAAACGCCGGTGAATTTCCCTACGATTTCAATCAACACGACTTTGTCTGGGTTATCCAAATTTACCCGTCTGTCTATTCGAGTTGCGACGGCTTCCACGATTTCTTGTGCATGCAGCGTGGTGAATCGTTTTTCGACTGTTATCCTAAATGTTTCGTTCTCGCCGATTCCCGAGGAAAGCTCTGCGGCTTCAGTTACTATGAGTTCGAGTTCGGTTGCCACGACTTTCTCAATCGGAAGAATTCTCAATGCATATCGGAATTCATACGGACGCTCATGCAGAATTGCCTTGAACTTTTCAATGACTTCGCAAGGGTTGAGGGCAGTTCTCGCGGTGATTAAGCCTCTGACTCCTGTTTTGCTGGCTTCTGCCGATTGGTCGCCCAGGGTTTCTTTGAGGAGGTAGAGGATTTCGTGTATCATCTGCCGTTCGTTCCCGCGAGCGGTTGTAGCTAAGAGGTTAAAATCTTGCAGCAAATTTCCACTTCCCATGAGAGTTATTTGGTCAGTGTAAGTACGGCTTTTCTCACAGCCCGAGAGGCTCGTAGCCGTCGCCTCACATCATCCCGCTTCTAGTAGGATTCAAGCGCGGATTTATCCGTTTTGATGACCTCGGAGCATTATGGTTAAATTCCAGGTTTTTCAGTTTGAAAACCGTCGAAGCAGTCGCGCTAGATACGGCGAGGAGCTTGCCGGCTAAGTCATCGACTGTGGCTTCGTTGATCGCTAAACTCGAGAAGTGAATTCTTCTCTTGGAGAACGAATCGGCACACAAATATTCTTTCATGGACTTTTTTGAGAATTTTCGACAGTTGACGAATACAAACGCTTAAGAAAAGCGATGGCAAGGTACTCTACTTACCAAAGCGTGTCGTGGAGGTGAATCTGGATGGTGTTTGAGGAAGAAGAGGAATGGGAAGAGGGTGAAGAGGAAGAATGGGAAGAAGAAGAATGGTAAATATCGCGTGCTAACACATTTTTTCATTTTCTTTTATGCAGTAACGGTTTTCGTTTTCGCGTCGCTTTCTGTTCGGTTCTCAGGTTCATGTTTATAACACACTGACCAACTTTCACTATTGAATCCAAAATGACTCGTATCGCTGTTCTCGACGCCGACAAGTGCAAGGTCAAGAAGTGTGATCAGAACTGCGTCCGCTTCTGTCCCATGGTTCGAAGCCACGTTGAAGCAGTGCAGGGTTGAGGGCGGCAAAGCCATAATCTCTGAGAAGCTGTGTAGCGGCTGCGGGATATGCGTCAAGAAATGCCCGTTCAAAGCTATCAGCATCGTGAACCTGCCGGACGAGTTGGAGAAGGATTGCAGTCACCGCTTCGGCGAGAACGCTTTCAAGCTGTTTCAGGCTGCCGATGCCTTCGCCAGGCACGGTTCTGGGCTTGCTGGGGCAGAATGGTATCGGCAAAACTACCACTCTCAAAGTGTTATCGGGAGAGATAAAACCAAACTTAGGGAAGTTCAAGGAACCGCCAGAGTGGAACGAGATAATAGAGTTCTACAGGGGCTCAAGCCTTCAAGATTATTTTCTGAAAATGAGCAGGAACAGCCTGAAAGTCGCGCACAAGCCGCAGTACGTGGACAAGATTCCAAAGGCTGTTTCGGGAAATGTCGGCGAACTGCTGGAGAAGGTTGACGAAAGAAAACTCTTGGACAAGCTCGGTGAAGAGCTTGAGCTAAAGAAAGTCTGGGATAGAAACCTCGACGTGCTCAGCGGAGGCGAACTCCAACGTGTCGCAGTGGCAGCAGCGTTGAGCCGAGAGGCAGACGTGTACCTTTTCGATGAGCCTTCCAGCTACTTGGACGTAAAACAACGGCTGCAAGTAGCAAAAGCTATACGAAGTCTCAAAGAAGCAGGCAAAACAATAATCGTTGCCGAGCACGACTTGGCAATAATTGACTACCTATCCGACCAGATCTGCGTCTTCTACGGCGAAGCAGGTGTCTACGGCGTCGTCAGCCACGTCCACGGCGTAAGAACAGGCATAAACATCTACCTGCAAGGCTACATCCCCGACGAGAACATCATGTTCAGGAAGGAAGGCATAAAGTTCCACGAAAAACCACCCGTCCACAACCACAGGCGGAACAGAGCCACTGCTGAAATGGGAACGGATTGAGAAAACACTCGGCGGCTTCAAACTCGTCACCGAACCCGGCGAGATACGTCGAGGCGAAATCGTTGGCATCCTGGGACCCAACGGCATCGGAAAAACAACCTTCGTCAAAGTGTTAGCGGGCATAGAGGAGGCGGACGACAAACAGAAACTGGGCGAGTTAACCGTGAGCTACAAGCCTCAGTACATCGCGCCAGACTATCAGGGCACTGTTCAAGAACTGCTGATGAGCGTGGCCAAAGAGAACTACATCTCAAGCTGGTACAAGACCGAAATCCTCCAGCCCCTCAGAATTGAGCCTCTCTTGGACAGGAACGTGATGGAACTCAGCGGCGGCGAACTCCAGAAAGTCGCCATAACAGCATGCCTAGTCCGCAAAGCAGACCTGTTCCTGCTTGACGAGCCGAGCGCTTACTTGGACGTGGAGGAACGGTTGAACATGGCTAAAACCATAAGACGCATAACTGAAGCACACAGCGTAACCGCTTTCGTAGTAGAGCATGATGTCGTAACTCAAGATTTCGTCGCCGACCGTCTCATGATCTTCACGGGCGAACCAGGCATAAACGGAATCGCGAACCCGCCCATGAGCCTGCGCAAAGGCATGAACGCGTTCCTGAAGGAAATGAACGTCACTTTCCGTCGCGACTCGGTTACGAGGCGACCTAGGGTGAATAAGGAAGGCTCACGAATGGACCTGTTCCAGAAAGACATCGGCGAATACTACTACACGCGGCTGAAGGAAAAATAGAGAACGCTTGCCATTATTGACAGGGAAACCTCAGAAAGGAGCTGGTTGAGCGTTTTCGTTTATGCTGAAACTGTGAGTTTTTGCTTTGAAACAGGTAGTTAACTTTTAAAATGAGCAAACGCATATCGTAACCGAATCCTGGGGAGAAACGAGTTTAAGTGGTGAATGAGGCAAGTGGCTACGGCAACCTTTGAAGAGATAAGCGCATCTGACTTCTTCTACCGCAACCGCGACATAGCCGGGTTCACCAACCCGTCCCGAGCAATATTTGCTGCAATTCGTGAACTCGTGGAAAACTCGCTGGATGCTGCGGAATCCAGCAAGATTCCTCCAGAAGTTTACGTGCGCTTGTCTTTCGAGGGTGAAGCCACGAAGGAAACGCAGATTTACAAGCTACGAGTTGAGGACAACGGCTGCGGCATCCAACCACGCTTCATACCCTCAGCCTTCGGGCAGGTTCTCTACGGCTCAAAGTACAAGCTTAAGCAGATGCGTGGCACCTTCGGCTTAGGCGGAAAAATGGCTGTGCTCTACGGGCAAATCACCACGCACCAGCCTGCTTTCGTCACTTCAAGCACTGGAATAGCCAAAATTTACCAGTTCAAGCTGATGATGGACATCCAGCGCAACCGCCCAATAATACTCGATCGCAAAGTCCTCATCAACAAGGAACAATGGCGCGGAACCATCGTGGAGTTCACCCTCGAAGGCGACTACCTCAGGGCGATGCCAAAGATAATCGAGTATTTCAAGCAGACTGCCATGGTGAATCCATACGCGAACCTAACGTTCGTTGACCCGAAAGGCAGACTATACAAGTTCACCCGCGGCACAACGGAGATGCCTGAACCGCCCAAAGAAACGCTGCCTCATCCGTACGGCGTGGACGTCGAATTGCTGCAGAGGCTAATCCAGATAACCACAGACAAGAACATGCTGGACTTTCTCAGGCATCATTTTCACCGTGTCGGCGAAATTACAGCACAAAAGTTTCTGGATTTTGCGGCGTTAAGCCCGTCCAAGAATCCGAAGCGCTTAAACCACGAAGAAATTGTCAAGTTGATGCAGAACATGAAGAAGTACAAGGATTTCCTGCCGCCCGACGCGAGTTGCTTAAGCCCCTTGGGCGAGGAGTTGTTGAAGGCAGGCATCATGAAGGAGCTGAACCCAGAGTACCTCGTTGTACATCAACGTAAGCCTTCCACGTATGCGGGTCACCCGTTCATCGTCGAAATGGGCATAGCCTACGGCGGCGACGTCCCAAAGCGCGGGCTGCTTCGTGATTTACCGTTTCGCCAACCGCATCCCGCTGCTTTATGACGAGGCGAGCGATGTCTCATACCGCGTGATTACCGGGATGAACTGGCGCAGGTACAAGGTCGCGCCCGACATGCCCATCGCCATCGTCGTGCACATCTGCAGCACCAAAGTACCCTACAAGACGGTTGGCAAGGAGTTCATCGCCGACCGCCCCGAAGTCAGGCGTGAAGTGGCGAATGCTTTGCGCGAGGTTGGTCGTCAACTGCAGCATTTCCTGAGCAGGCAGGAACACGTGCACATGGAGAAGCGGCGGCTTGGCGTGTTCTCGAAATACCTTCCGAAAATTGCTCAGTTTGCCGCGAAGCTCGCGGGAAAAGAGAAGCTTCCTGATATTGAAAAGTTGTTGAAGAGTGTGCAGAAGTTTGGAGCAGAAGAAGAAAGCCAGCATAATCAAGAAGAAGAATGAAGTAATCGGCAGCCTGAAAAAATTCGGCACAACCATATACGACCAGTTAGACCACGGACAGTTCCCCACGATTAACATGCCTAGCCGCAGCACCGAGAACATCAACTACGACTCTGCCCTCCGCCAGTACGTGCTAGGCGAGAAGAGCGTAGCCCGTAGCGCGGGGAACATAAGGACCGTGAAACCTTTTACACAGTTGGCATGGGCAGCCATGTTTAGCAACGAGCTTACGTCACAGCGAAAAACCTCAACCCTAAGAGACGTGTACTATTCGGCGCAGGCGTACGAGATGACGTTCACCGACCAGCAGGAATCAAACAACATAATCACTGACCTGGAGACGTTGACGGGTTTCGCTCGTGAGGATTTTAACATTTTTCCTGAGGAGCGCAGCGCCATTTTCGGCGACCTAACGATTGGCTACACTGTGCCAGGCTACGAAGGGAAAACCCTGAATCTAACCATCACACCCTGACGGCGTCCTGATCGGTCCAGCGTTGACTTCAGCCGAACTCATAAACACCAATGCCGACAAAGTCATAGCCATCGAGAAAGGCGCCTTATTCACTCGGTTCATCGAGGAAAACGTGCACAACAAGCACAAGTCTCTGCTCATTTCATGCGGTGGTCAAGCGCCCAGGCAGACTCGAAGCTTCATCCGCCGCTTACACGACGAACTGAACTTGCCCGTTTACATCTTCACGGACGGCGACCCTTGGGGCATGCACATCGCCCAAGTCATCATCTCAGGCTCAGCAAACGCGGCGCACCTGCGCGAGTTGAACACGCCCGACGCTGTCTGGAGCGGAGTATGGGCCAGCGACATCGTCGACTACAAGCTGCCCACGGACCCGTTGGATGAGGTGGACATTAAACGGCTTTATGAGTTGCAGAAGGACCCGCGGTACCAGAATGACCCGTTGTGGCAGCGCGAAATCAAGCTTTTCCTGAAGATTCGGAGGAAGGCGGAGCAAGAGGCGTTTAGTCGCTACGGGTTAACCTACATCGTGGATGAGTATTTACCCACCAAACTGAAAGCCTCCAAATAGTTGTAAAAGCAACACTACGCCGAAATTGACGGCGACAATTCACGAAACAACGCGAACTAAAAACAAGAAAAAGATGATAGAGAAGAAGGTTTTTACTCTTCGCCTTCGCCGCCCGGCATTCCGCCGCCTGGGCCACCTGGACCGCCTTTCGGCGCCTTCGATGTTATGACGTCGTCTATGCGCAGTATCATACTTGCTGATTCAGCAGCTGATTTTATGGCTTGCTCTTTGACCACGACAGGTTCGACTACGCCGCTTTCGATGCTGTCTCGAACTTTGCCCGTGAAGACGTTTAAGCCCATGTTTTCGCCGCCCTTTTTCTCATGCGCTGACCTCAAGTCCACTAGAACGTCTATGGCTTCTAATCCACCGTTCTCCGCAAGCGTCTTAGGAATTACTTCAACCGCGTCTGCGAATGCTTCGATGGCTAGTTGTTCTCTGCCGCCGACTTTCGTGGCGTAGTTTCGCAGGTCTTTGGCGATTTCGATTTCGACTGCTCCTCCGCCGCCTACTATTTTGTTGTTCTCAATCACGTCCGAGACTACTGAGAGTGCGTCGGTCATGGCTCTTTCAGCTTCGTCAACCATGCGTTCGAGCCCTGCTCGGATGAGTATGGCTACAGAGTGTGGGTCTTTGCATTTCTCCACAAACAGCATCTTGTCTTCGCCGATTTTTCGTTCCTCAACCATACCTGCTAAACCCAGGTCTTTGGCTTTAAGGTCATCCAGATCAGAGACAATTCTTGCGCCGGTTGCTCTGGCGAGCTTCTCCATGTCAGATTCCTTCACCCTGCGAGCAGCCATAATTCCCTCTTTCGCGAGAAAATGCTGCACCATGTCGTCGACGCCTTTCTGGCAGAAAACGATATCTGCGCCTGACTTCTTGATCTTGTCGCTCATTTCTTTAAGCATGCTGGTTTCTTGATCTAGGAAAGCTTTCATCTGTGAGGGGTCGCGGATGCGTATTTCGGCGCTCATCTCGGTTTTCTCAATCTCCAAAGCTGAATCCAGCAATGCGATCTTGGCGTTTTCTTTCTTTTTCGGCATTCCTGGATGAACGATTTCCTTGTCGACGATTATGCCTTGGATAAGTTGGGTTTCGAGTAGACTTTTGCCCGTTTTCTTGACGAGTTGAATGTTATCTATGTCAGCCATCATCTTGCCCCCGCGCTCTTCAGCAATCTGCTTAACCGCGTCTATGGCGATTTCCGCGAGGTGATCACTTGCCCCGCCCACGGCTTTTCCGCTAATAGACGTTAATGCTACTTTGAGGAGTGTTTTGCGGTCGTCAATATTGACCGTTACAGCGTTTTTGTTTATGGTTTCGATGGCTTTTTGGGATGCTTTGCGATAGCCGCTTACGAGTATTGTCGGGTGTATGTTCTGGTCTAGCAGTTCCTCAGCTTTCTTCAGTAGTTCGCTTGCGAGGACTACTGCGGTTGTGGTTCCGTCTCCGACCATGTCGTCCTGAGTCTTGCTAATTTCCACCATCATCTTTGCCGCTGGGTGTTCGACGTCTATTTCCTTTAGGATTGCAGCTCCATCATTGGTTATGGTGATGTCGCCTAAGCTGTCGATGAGCATTTTGTCCATTCCGCGTGGACCGAGCGTTGTCTTGAGGACTTCGCCGATGACTCGGGCTGCCATGATGTTGTTTCTTTGGGCTTCTTTGCCTCTATTTCTGGTTGTTCCTTCTTTGAGGATGAGGACTGGTTGTCCTGAACCTGTTGTCGTTAAATATGCCATGTTATCTTACCTCATTTCCAAGTGTAGAACTTTTTTATAATCGGAAATAAGCAGAATTCAGCGGAAAATATAAACATTTACCCTTGATAACGCGTTTCTCGAAAGCCCGAAAACCTCAAGAGCGTGTTTCTTCGAATTTGCCAAGTTGCTATGTTTTGACGATGTGGAATAAAAAATGGGGGCTTAAGGTCTACGTCTGCATTAGCTTTGTAGCTGAGACTTTGATGCTCACGACAGAGCCAAAGATTTCTTCCGCTTTCTTTTTCGTTATCTTCAGTTGCTTCATCACTTGTTGCGCGGTGGCGTCGCTAACTAGAACCTCGAATGGTAGCGTTGTCTCCTTGACAATTTCGACTTTGTTGAAGCCTGCCTTCTTGATTTGTTCGAGGTAATCCTGCTTCTTTTCTGCGCCTGCTATGCAACCAATGTATGCCTCTACGTTCTTTGCGATTGCCTCAGGAATATCTTTGAGGAGTACCATGTCAGAAATCATTAGCCGACCGTTGGGTTTCAGCACTCGGTAAGCTTCTTCGAAGACTCTTTGCTTGTTGGGTGAGAGGTTGATTACGCAGTTGCTGATGATGACGTCTGCCGTGTTGTCCGCGACTGGCATGTTCTCGATTTCGCCCAAACGGAACTCGACGTTTGTGTACTTGCCTTTCTTACAGTTTGCGCGTGCTCTATCCAGCATCTCCGTTGTCATGTCCACGCCGATAACTTTTCCTTTGGGACCGACTTTCTTTGCGGCTAAGAAACAGTCCAAGCCACCGCCCGAGCCCAGGTCGATGACGGTTTCGCCTTCTTTCAGCGAAGCTAAAGCCACGGGGTTCCCGCATCCGAGGTTTAGGTCTGCGCCTTCAGGTACGGCATTCAGTTCTTCTTTGGTGTAACCTATTTGTTCACTGACGTTTGTGACGGACCCGCATCCACAACCGCAACCGGAGTTTTCCTGCTTGGCGATTTTGCCATAGCCCTCCCGCACCATCTTTCTCACGTTTGCCTCGTTCTTCTTCATTCTTTTTCACCTCCCTGCTTGAATGCTTCGTTTAACATTGGACCAAGCATGCCTTTCACGGTGTTGCCGAGCGAGTCGGCCTTGACCATAACGATACAGCACACCGCGCCGCCGCGTTCCACACCAATGACGGCTAGTTTGTCGTTAGGTTTTATTCCAGCTTTCTCGCGCAGGTCTTTTGGAAGAACAATTTGTCCTTTGGAGTCGACGTTGACTACGGCGTCAATTTGGCAGCATTCTTTTTTGTTTGTCATCGTGATTCACGACTGACAGGAGTGTGGGAGGAATAATAAATACTTTTCTGAAAAATCAGAATATTCAGAATAGTCTTACTTGGTAATTCCATCAAGCAAGATATTATCAAACCCAAGAAGTGCGGCTGATGCACAACAGTTTAATCTCTCCAACCGGTCGTTAGTAGTCAAACGGTGCCTAAACGTTGAAGGTTTCAGTTCGTTATTTCACCAGCCTCCGAGAAATGCTCATGAAGAAGGAGGAAACACTCGAATTCCCTGATGGGGAGAAAGTCACGTTGGACAAGGTTCTTGAGACTCTTTCGCAGACGCATGGTAAAGAATTCGTCGATTACGTTTACAACGGTAAAACGCATGAGGTCAAAGGGTTTCTGCAATTTCTCATCAATGGGAAAAGCGCATCAACCTTAAATGGATTACAAACCGAGCTTAACGACGGCGATGTCCTAGCTATACTTCCACCCGTGGGCGGCGGCTAAGTAGTATGAACGCGACCACTAAAAGCCGCCCCAGAAGGGCGTCTTCTTCTGCATCAGTTTAATGTATTCTTTTAGGACTACCTGCTCATCCTCAGACACCTTTTCCAAGCAAGTGGACATCAGTGCCTTTGCGTCACGCTCAGGCACCTTCACGTACAAAATATCTTTTTCGAAAACATGCCTGCCCACTATGGGGTCATCCATTGAAACCGCGACTTGCATGCCCACTTTGGCTTCAGACACAGCCTTCCCCTTGTCTTGGATCTGCTGGACTTCGCCAACGTCTTCCCCGTTTTCACCGCGCACGAACGAGTACTTCGGCTTTATTGACCCACCTAAGACTTCGACTCCGAATATGGCGGGTTTTGCCCTGCGAAAGATGAAGCCCGATAGTACCTGGATTTTTCCAGGTTTGACGAGTTTCTCGAATTCCAACTCAACTTTTGCTTCACGTTTCGCCTTCTGCCATTCTACATAGTTAGTTACCATGTTGTAGATAATTGGCTCCTTGAACACTTTGATGTCGTTGGCTGCCGCTTCTGTCTCGGCATCAGGCAAGATTTTAACCCCGAAAGCTAAGATAACCCCTGAAAGAGGTTCACGCGCCTTAACCACAGAAGCCTCTATCACGTCTCGCTTGGAAACGTCGCCAACGTCAGCTATACGAATCTGCACGTTATTCTGCTTCAAAATCTCAGCAATCGCCTCCAATGAACCAAGCGTGTCAGCTTTAACGACGACTCCAGCGATTTCGGTGATTATCCTGATTCTGCCAACCTCTTCGGTCACCATATCAGCGTACTTCGCGGTTTCTTCGCCCTTAGGAACAACGTATAACGGTGCTCCTGCAAGTGCGCCTTCCAATCCAGGCGCCACAATCTTGATCCCAGCAGCCGCGAAAACGCACTCGACTGAGCTGAACTTGTCGCGTGGGTCTCTGATTTCGTCTAATGGTTTGGGAACGAGAATAGCTCTGATGTTGGTTACGACGGGTTTGTCTTTGCCACCGACAACGATTAAATCATCTTTCCGCAGGGTGCCGTCGTAGATTATAGTGTTAAGCGTTAAGCCTAAGCCGGGTTCATCCTTAACTTCAAGGACCGAACCTTTCGCTGGACCTTCGGTAGTTTGTAATCTTTTCTTAAGATATTGTTGAGTCAAGCCGACGAGGACCATGAGAAGTTCGGGGATACCTTCGCCCGTTTTGGCGCTTGTTGGCACGAGCGCGATTGTTGAAGTGAAGTCTTCGCGTCGGATGTGGTCGAATCGGTCGGTCTTGAAGCCTAAACGCGAGAACGCACCCATAACCGTGTAGAGTCGATTGTCAAAGTCTTCTCGGACGAAGGGGTCTTGGGACGGATATGTTTTGAGGAATGGCGCTGAGGGTTGGGGGTTCCATCCTGGCACGCGGTCGATCTTGTTGACGGCTACGATGAACGGGGTTTTGCGGGCTTTCAGGATGTCGATACACTCGAAGGTCTGGGCTTCCAAGCTTTTCAGGATGTCTACTACGAGGATGGCAATGTCGGCAACGCTTCCGCCTCTGCGCCTAAGGTTGGTGAAAGCTTCATGTCCAGGCGTGTCCACGATGAGTAATCCTGGGATTTCGATTTCGCCTTTTAGGTTAGAGATTAAGGGTCCGATGAGTTTTTTTAGGGTTTCCAGCGGGAAGTAGCTTGCTCCTATGTGCTGGGTCATTCCCCCTGCTTCTCTGGCTTGAACGCTGGTCTTTCGGATTTCGTCAAGCAATAGGGTTTTGCCTGTGTCTACATGTCCGAGGACACATACGATGGGTTGGCGGGTGGGCATTCGGGTGGGTCTCCTTCTTGATTGTTATGTGAATAAGACGATTGCTTGAGTGTAATGAATTAAGGGTTTAATAAACGCTCAGGGTTGTGCCGGGGAAAATTTTTAAACCTGGCGCTGCTTGTTGAATGTTGAGGTTGATTTAGGTGCCTTATTGTGTGAAGTGTGGTTCTCCGTTAAAGGAGGATGACAAGTTCTGTCCCGTTTGTGGCGCTCCAGTTGCCAAGGTTACTCGTGAAGAGTACACTGTCTCAGGCAACAACTTGGTGGATCGAGTTCGGGAACTGTTGCATGAAGGAAACGTGACAAGAGTGATCGTTAAGGACGACATGGGCAAGACTCTGCTCGAGATTCCTGCCACGGTTGGCGTCGTAGGCGTTGTTCTGGCTCCCTGGCTGGTAGCTTTAGGCGTGATTGCAGCGCTAGTTACGAACTGTAAAATTGTGGTCGAGCGCAGACAGTAGATCGGTTTATTCGGGTGGTCTGACCAAAAGGAGAACAACACCAAGCGCAAGAATTACGATGCTCAAGAAACCGAAGAACGCTGTGAACGCTCCCAGCTCAGTGGTGCTCGTGGCTGTGAAGTAGAGGAGGATTGCGCCTATGATGAGGAGGAGTAGGCCGAAGAATTTTTCGCTCAGCGAAATCCAGAACGTGTCTTGTTCGCTCATGCAGGTCGTTTCCTTTTTGCTGGTTGCTACTTAACGCGTGAACGGTTATTTTAAACTTGTTCTGCCAAATATTGACTGGAAAGACTCTCAGCTAAATCGGATGCCTTGGCAACGCTTGGCTTGCCTGTCTTATTGTGACTCTGCAGCCTTTCTGCTCTCTGCCCCTCCCTCTTTGAGTAAGCTGAGCCAAAGCTTGCAGCATCCTATGGTTCTCGTAACCCACTTTCGCTTTGTGCCTCGCAGTGTTTTGTTGCAGCAGCTCAGCACGTAGCCAATCCTCCTCTGTTTTCTGCATGGTGCCAATGAAAAACTCCCATAGAATTGTTAGTCAAGAAATCTTGACTAAGCCTTAGTCAAGAAATCTTTACAAAAACCCTTTAATTCACAACATCAGCCTAGTAAATTGGGGATAACCATGAGTAGACTTCGGTCCAGTAGCGTATTGGTCCGGGCAGCCCGCACCCCTTCTTTCAGAATCGCTATTCTTATTAACGAAGTTTACTCATGGTAGCCGATGCTGTAATATCCCCAGCTCCGGTAGTATAGTCCGGTCAAGTATAACGGCCTCTCGAGCCGTGGACCCGGGTTCGAATCCCGGCCGGAGCACCATTTTCATTCTGAGCGGACTATGTTTCTTGTACGAGTTTTGCCATTCAATAAGTCATCGTTGGCGTATTTTATATAATACAGTAGTCTCTTATTTGCTTTACTCTCAACAATTAGGTGGCTTTTTCTCAGATGGTTCATTTGCCAAGTCAAACCCTTGTGAACGTATCGATATATCTTTGGTCAATTCTCAGTGAACAAGTGCAATAATTCAAATCGACTTTTTGGCGTGTGCAGCCAGTCATGCGTATTCCGTGTGATTTGGAAAATGCTTATTTAAGAGCCTTGCTTATTGCTGTTCGGACGGATGATACAGAATGAGTAGTGATATTTCCAGGTTGCCTCCTCAAGTTCAAGAACGTTTACTGAGACTCCAGCAGTTGCAGCAGACTCTGCAGTCTGTTATGTCGCAGAAGCAGCAAGTGGATGCCGAACAGAACGAAACCGAACAGACCTTGACCGAGTTGCAGAAAACGGCTGATGATGCTGTAATCTACAAGGCGATCGGATCACTTCTTGTGAAAGCCGAGAAAGCCAAGGTCACCGAAGAACTCGTGGAGCGGAAAGAGCTTTTGACGACGCGAACCACGGTTCTGGCTAGGCAGGAAGAGCGACTTCGGAGCCAAGTGAAAGAAGTGCAAGCGAAACTTCAGGAAGATTTGAACCCAGTTTCACCTGCTTCACAATAGTCTGCAGGTGTAACTCGTGGAAGAATTGGCGATACCCGAGTTAGCCACCGTACAAATCGAAACTTTCTGTTCCACAGCCGAGAACGCCGCCCGAGAACATGTTTTGTCAAGCTGAAATGACAATGCAAAATATCCTTAGGGTTCTTGAGGAAACGGAAGCTGGCTTCGTTTTTCTGCTTTGCCATCAAAACGCAGACCCCGATGCGTTAAGTTCGGCTTTCGCTTTTCAAGGGTTGCTGAAGCGTCTCGTTCCGAACGTGGTTGTCGAAATCGGAGCAGGCGAAGGAATCAGCAAATTGTCCAAACACTTACTCGAGCACTTACCCATATCCGTGAGCATGAAACCTTCGGTGGAAAACGCCGAAGTCATTGTTCTATTAGACACAAACACTATCCAGCAGTTAGGCAAGTTATCCGAATCCGTGGCGAAGTCGACAGCGCCGATTATAGTCGTGGACCATCACGCTCCACACCCCGAGACTCTCCAGAAGGCGAAACTCTCCATAACGAACGAGAAGGCTTCCTCCACATGCGAAGTGGTTTACGACCTCTTCAAACAAGCCAACGTTAAACCAGATGTGAATGAGGCTAAAGCGTTGTTCTTGGGCATAGCCTTTGACACTCGACATTTTGTTCTGGCGAACCCGTCAACATTAAAAACCATCTCGGAACTCTGCGACCTGGGCGTGAACCCTCAAGAGACCATAACCCTCCTGTCTTTGCCCATGGATTCTTCCGAGCGAACAGCTAGGATAAAAGCGTGCCGAAGAGCTAAACTCGTGAAGATTAATGATTGGATAATCGCTTTCTCCCACGTGAGCGCCTACCAAGCGTCCGCCGCCAGAGCCTTAGTCGACTTGGGCGCCCACGCCGCGGCAGTGGCGGGAAAAAGAGACGATGGCGTGGAGATAAGTTTTCGTTGCACGCGCGAGTTCAACAAGGAAACAGGCATACACTTGGGCAAAGACATTGCAAAGCCCTTAGGCGAAGCACTAAAGGGAATGGGTGGTGGACATGACGCGGCTGCCGGTGCAAATGGGATTGGAAATGTCGAGAAAGGGCTCCAACTTTGTAGGCAGTTATTCAAGGAGAAGCTATCCAAACCTGAGTAGTTACTCTTAAATCATGGACAAGATGCTAACTTAGGCGGGCACGGCAGACATGGCTGTTATAGAAACTAAGAGTCTCGCGTACACGTATCCTGGCGGAACGAAACCCTCCATAAGCGACGTTTCCATACGAGTCGAGAAGGGCGACTTCGTTTTGATTACCGGCCCCAGTGGATGCGGAAAGACGACGCTCTGCCGATGCTTCAACGGGTTAATACCACATTTCTACCAGGGAGAACTCAAAGGCGAAATACTTGTCGCAGGAAAAGACGTGACCAAGCATCAAACACATGAAATGGCGAAGCACGTTGGCTTGGTCTTCCAAAACCCCGAGAACCAACTTTTCGCCTTATCAATCGAGAAAGACGTTGCTTTCGGGTTGGAAAACCTGGGCTACTCCAGAGAAGAAATGCGAAAAAGGGTAGACTGGGCGCTTAACCTCACGGGGATTTACGACCTGCGTGAAAGGTCACCCCACGAAGTTTCTGGAGGACAACAACAACGCGTCGCGATAGCAGCCGTCTTAGCCATGCAGCCCGAGATTATAGTCTTGGACGAGCCAACCTCCTTCCTTGATCCCCTGAGCGCTGAGAAAATATTCGAAGTAATCCACGAGCTTAACCAGACACTGGGAATCACCGTCGTCCTCGTCGAACACAGACTCGACCTGACCGCGAGATACGCAAATCATATTATTATTATGGATCAGGGGAAGGTCTGCTCTGACGGCGAAACTCGCGAAGTCTTGAGCAGCGAAGAGACCCGTCTTATCGGCGTTGGAATTCCGAAAGCGACTCTTCTGCATCAGATGCTATTGAAAGAAGGGATGAAACTGGGCAGTGTGACGCCACTCTCGTCGGAGGAAATGGTGAAACTTCTCTCGGAGGCTTTGGCAACTCGATGATCGTTGTGGAAGATGTTCACTTCAAGTATCCAAGCGGCGTGGAAGCCCTTAAAGGCGTCTCGTTAACAATCAAGGACGGCGAGTTCGTAGCGATTATGGGGCAAAACGGCGCTGGGAAGACGACGCTTGTGAAGCACTTCAATGGGCTGCTGAAGCCTTCGTTGGGAATGGTCCGAATCGACGGCGTTGAAACAACTAAAACCACTATCGCGACCTTGTCAAGGACAGTGGGGTTCGTGTTCCAAAATCCTGACCATCAGCTTTTCAGCGAAACAGTTGAAGAAGAAATTGCCTTTGCTCTGAAAAACTTTGGGTTCGAAAAAGAAACCATCCAGAAGCAGATCGCGATGGGCTCTGAACCTCTTGTCTCTTACACAATACCAGAAAACCTCGCCCTTCATGCTCAGCGGAGGCGAGAGAAAACGAGTCGCCCTGGCGTCGGTTCTGGCTTGGGACCCCCAGATACTCATATTGGACGAGCCGACAATCGGTCAGGATCATGAGCAAAAGGAGAAGCTTCGTCAGTTCATCATGCAATTGCAAACGCAGGGGAAAACAATCGTCATCGTAACACATGACGTGGAGTTCGTGGCTGAGTGCAACCCTCGGGTTGTATTGATGAAGGAAGGCAAGATTGTTGCGGACGGCGAAGGAAAGGATATTCTTACAAACACGGCGGCTCTCTTCGAGTCATCCATCGTTCTGCCGCAGATAGCTCAAATCTTCACTCAGCTGGAGCCGCTTGGGTTTCCAAAGAATGTCATCGACATTTACGAAGCGAAGGATCTTCTTCTAAAAGCATGGGAGAAGCGGCAGCCATGAGCGTTTTCGATGGGTTAAAGTTCCGCAAGGTTTACTCGCCAATTCACAATCTGGACCCACGCGTGAAATTTATCTATGTCATATCTGTGTTTGTGGCTGCCATATTGTTTGGCGAAATCTTGCCTTTGCTGGCGCTTTTTTTGTTGCAAATCCCCTTTGTTCTCTTGGCTGGTGTTCAGAGAGAATGGCTTCGCTCCCTTCGCGGAGCACTTTTCTTGGCTACGTTTATCTTTTTCACTAACATTCTTTTCCGTTGGTTGGCCGCGGGCTACAATTTCTTATCTACCGACATAGAATTCTCTTTAGCCATGACCTTGCGGTTTGTTGTTCTCGTTGAATCTTTCTCAGTGTTCTTCCTAACGACTTCACCCGATTTGCTGGGTTTAGCATTGGAGCAGTCGCGTGTGCCCTACGAGTTTTCTTTCGCTTTCACGACCGCGGTCAGATTTGTCCCTGTTTTGGCAGAGGAAGCTCAGACCATCATGGACGCCCAGAAAGCAAGAGGGTTGGAGCTTGAGAAGGGTGGTTTCATGAAGCGGATAAGGAATTACGTCCCCGTTTTAATACCTCTGATTGTGAGCGCAATTCGCCGAAGCCTGGAGCTTGCCGAGGCTATGGAGTCGAGGGCTTGGGGCGCAGTCAAGAAACGGACAAACTTGTATGGGTTGACGCTTCATCGCGGTGACGTAGTGTTGTTGGCAATTACCGTTGGAGTTTTGGTCTTGGCGGTTTATGTTCGCTGGTTCGTTCAAGTGCCACCGTTGAGTCAATTTCTCTGAGCAGTGGTTCCTTTCTTGCGTGCGTGAACCTTTGGACTAGCATCTTCTCGATAATTGCTTTCTTGAGAAATACAAAATCATGTTCGTGGGTAGAGAGGTTAAGACTCCACAAACAATCAGTATTTAACCTTGCACAGTCAGACTTTTTAGAAGGAAATCCGTAATCAAGTGTGAAACCACGCTGAAAAAGGAGTTTTAATGGCAGATCGCCCGCGTTTCGGTCCCGCTGGAGTTCCCCCATTCTTCAGAACGCTGGGAGCAGAATTGTCTGACGTTCCCGTTCTCCTGCGGGAAGAAGGTCTGGACGCTTTTGAGTATCAAGCCTCGCGTTGGGGACAAACGCCACAGATGAAGCAGCAAGCCGCCGAGCAACTCGGTTCTGAAGCTAAAAGAAACGATGTTGTGCTCAGCGTTCATGGGAGCTACTTCGTTAACCTTGCGGGCGAGAAGGAGGTTGTTGAGGCAAGCAAACGGCGTCTAATCGCGTGTGCCACGGCAGCGCAGTGGATGAGCGCTTACGTCGTGGTTTTCCATCTAGGGTATTATGGGGCAGGTGGCAGAAAGAAAGCCTTCAGAGACTGTTTGGACGCTTTAAGCGACGTCGCAAAAACCTTGGACACTTTGGGAATACGTGACGTTAAGCTCGGTCCCGAAACAATGGGAAAACACGTTCAAGTCGGCAGCCTAGATGAGATACTAACCATTTGCGAAAAGGTTGCACGTGCTCAGCTGGTTATCGATTGGGGGCACCTGCACGCCCGAAGCGGCGGACGACTTGAATCAGTGGATGATTTCCGAGCCGTTGTTGAGGAGGCTGAGAAACGGCTTGGGTCAGAATCAGTAAAGGATATGCATTGCCATTTCAGCAAGATTGAATTCACCCTCAGGGGCGAGCGTCGCCACCATGTTTTGGATGAAAAGGATTATGGTCCTGACTTTCGCTTTCTCGCAGAGGTTATTGAGGATTTCAATTTGCGTCCCGTGGTGATTTGTGAGACTCCATTGTTGGATGTCGATGCAAGGAAAATGCGTGACGCCTTCATGGATACCAGGAGAAAGCAAGCGGATTCTGGTTCTGGCTAATTCTAGCTTTCTTTGATTGCACGCTGAATTCTTTTCGCCCCGAAAACGGTTGCAAGAATCCCAAGACCTGTGAGGACTATGGTTCCACCCGGAGCTGCGTCGATGATTAAGGAGATTAACAACCCCAGTGTCACCGTGATTAGTCCCATTACTGGGGAGAGAATTACCGTTTGCCTGAAGGACTTCGCCATTTGAGTACTTATCAACGCTGGCAGCACCAAGAGGGCTGAGATCAGCAGGATTCCGACGATAGGGATAGCCACTATCACGACAATCCCAGCCAACACGCTGATAAGGTAATCGAAGAACCAAGTTTTTATTCCCGCGGCTCTGGCTTGCGTTTCGTCGAAGGTCACGTAGACGAGTTCCTTGAAGAACAAGAAAATCAATCCAAGAGTAACGACTGCAATCGCAGCGGCAGTGATTATTTGGTCGACGTCAACGAGGAGAACGCTTCCGAAAAGCAGGCTATCCAAGTTAATGCCGAAACCTCTGGCAATGCTCCACAAGACTATGCCCATGGCGAGACCCAGTTGGAGGAACACGGCGACCGCAGCGTCGCTGGAAATCTTCGTGGAACGCATGGCTTTCGTGATGCCTAATGAGCCCAAAACTACGGTGATTCCAGCCACCCACAGAGGTATGAAACCAATTGAATATCCTAAGGCCAGGCCTCCAAAAGCCGTGTGTGCCAAGCCGTCTCCTATGAGAGAGATTTTCTTTAAGACTATGAATATGCTGAGAATGGAGCAGAGGACTGCAATTATGATGCTTACGACGAAAGCCCGCTGGACGAAGCCAGCTTGCAGGAGCTGCAACAGGTCAAGGATGATCGTCATGGTCCATAATCTCCACTGGGTGACCGTAAACTTTGTGCAATTCAGCGCTTGCCCGAAAATCGGCGTTTTCGCCGCAGAAAAATTGTGCCCTGTTTATGCAGAGAACCCTGTTGGCGATCTTGGTTATTACACCTACGTCGTGGGAAGATAGGATGACGGTTATTCCTTTCTCTTTGTTCAAGCGTTCCAGCATGCTGTAAAACTCGGTTTTCGACGTTGTGTCTACTCCGCTTGTGGGTTCATCCAAGAGGAGCAGTTTCGGTTCGGCAACCATGGCTTTGGCGAGGAAAACTCTTTGGGCTTGGCCGCCTGATAGCTGTCCGATTCTTCTATCTTTAAGGTCTACAATGCTGAAGAGTTGAAGGGTTTCCTCAACTTTCTGCTTGTCATTCGCGTCGGCTCTGTGAAGGAGTCCAGCTTGGGGTGTTCTTCCAAGCATGACGGTTTCAAAAACGGTGAATGGCAAGTTGGGGTCTCGTGCTTGGGCGCTTTGGGGAACGTACCCCACGTACTTGAGGTTCTGCGTCAAGTCTTGGGTGCCGAACAGTTTTATGGTGCCGCTTGTGGGTTTTATCAATCCCAAGATAACTTTAAGAAGCGTGGATTTTCCTGCTCCATTGGGTCCTATGAGCGCGATGAGGTCAAGGTTGTTTACGTCGAGGGTTATGCCGTCGAGAGCCAGAACTCCGTTGGAGAATCTTACGGTGATGTCTCGAAGTTCGACGATGGGTTTATCTGCCAATGTTGTTCAACGCCAAAACGATATTTGAAAGGTTATCCTCCATTAATATAAGGTAATCTTTGCCTACAGCCTTGTCTTCAGCAGTTAAGCCTTCTATGGGGTTCATGAGAATGAGTGTGGCATTGGTCTGACTGCTGATCGATTCGGGAACGGCGGGGTTCTCGAGTGATTCGTAACCCACGTAGAGCAGGTGATACTGGTTGATGGCGTTTATGACGTTCTGGATGTCGTTTGCGCTTGGTTCTTCTTGGAAGGGTCCTGCGATGGGAATCTGCGTCAGGTCGTATTCTTTGGCGAAGTAAGCAAAGGATTCGTGGAACGTGACGAAGTATCTGGTTTTGACGTTTGTTGTTGCCGTTATTATTTGCGAGTTAAGGTTGTCTAGTTTCAATAGGTACGCGTTTGCATTTTGGGTGAAGTATTGGCTGTCTGCAGGGTCGGCTTCGATTAGTCCTTGGAGAATGTTGTTGACTTGCTGTTTCACGAGTACGGGGTTAAGCCAGAAGTGTGGGTCATTGGTTTGATTGTTGCTTTGAAATTGGAGCGGCACTTGAAAAAGCTGGATGTCCGCACTTGAATCCACGAGCTTCAGGTTCGGGTTATCGGCTGCGTTGACGATACTGCTTATCCATGGTTCCAGCCCTGCTCCGTTGTAGATGAGAACGTCGGCTCTTGCCACCGAGGCTATTGAAGAAGGTGTCGGATCGAAATCGTGAACATCTACTGTCTCAGGAACGAGTATTGAGACGTTGACTTTGTCTCTGCCCACATTTTTGGCGAAATCGTAAAGGGGATAGAAGGTTGCGAGCACCTTCAAAGTCGCGTCTGAACTGGGCGGCTGAGAGTTTAGTAGGCTGAAGCCTGCGACTATTGCCAAGAGAACTGTGATGATTGTTGCTGCTGCGAGTATTGTTTGGGTTTTTTTCTGCATAATAAAACGTGCCTTTCTCGTGATTTGTCGGAGTCTAACGGGGCATATTAATTTTTCGCTGTTTTTTAATAAACCATTTTGCCTCGAAAAAATATGTGGCTTGGGCATCCTTATTAGAGAAACACCGACTAACAGAACGTACAGGTGGATGCTTTGGGAATAATCAGCCTTTCACTACCCGATGAACTCCTTGAAAAGCTGGACGCTATACTCGGAGAAAAACGAGACGCCACAAGGTCCGAAGTTGTGAGGCAAGCCGTGCACAGCTACATCTCACAATACAACGAGTTAGAGAAAATAGAGGGTCAGATAATCGCGACCATCACAGTCCTCTATGAGAAAATCGAGAAAAATGAGGAACTCAGCAAGCTTCAACACGAGTTTAGCGACATGATAACCGCATACCTGCACTCGCACCTAACGGAGACAAGCTGCCTTGAAGTCATGGTCGTCAAAGGCTCCGCAAAACGCCTAAAAGACCTTGTCGACGGTTTAAAAGCCAACAAACCGGTGAAGCAGATCAACTTCTCCGTAATGACAATCAGCGAAAATGGATTTTTGTAGAGACGGGCTTTGGATACACGCAAGCAGAGGTTCGTAGTGGTCAAACCATTAGTTCACTCCATTTATTGAAGGGATTGCAGAAGAAAAATCAATCAAATAAGTCTCTCACAATGTTTTTGGGATTCATTGCACTTTAACGGAAGCTTTATTATTGTTACCGAGGCTTTTCAAACTGACGTTGGGGAAGTCACGATGAAAAATAGCACCGTAGAAAACGGCAAACTAAATGTTTACGATTCACGGTCTAACTGGCCACCTTATACTTACAGGGATTTCCCCGACATTAATCCCAAAACGTACAAGGAATTTATGGAGTTCCTTTCCACCGAGAACACATCCAAGAAGCTCATGGAACTGCAGCCTTGGGTTTCAATCTGCGATTCACGCTGTACCTTCTGCTACTTCCCAACTACAGCCACCAGCAAAGCGCACATCGGACCATACCTCGAGGCGTTGAAGAAAGAACTGGAAATGTACGCCAAAATGAAGTACGTGCAGACCAGCGTGTTCGACGAAATCGTTATCGGTGGTGGAACACCCAGTATCCTAACCGCAGAACAAATGATCGACATCATATCCTTCTGCGAGAAACGCTTCACCACAAGCGACGAATACTTCATCAAAGTTACAGCGTCATCCAAAAGCTTTGAACCAGAAAAGATAGAAAAACTAGCCGCGTATGGTGTTTACCAGATTGACATGGGCGCACAAACCTTCGACAACAAAATCAGAAAACTCCTCTGTCTACCCGACTCATCGGAAAACCTCGAAAAAGCAATCAAACTCGCAAGAAAACTTGGCATGTGCGTCTGCGTGGATATCATGTATAACCTTCCCACTCAAACGATGGAAAGCTGGATCAACACGCTGAAAAAAGCCATTGAACTAGACATCGAAGTCGACTGCTACTCACTCCAAATTTATCCAGGAACAACCCTGGCAAAACAAATCGAGTCAGGACTGGTCCCAGCACCGGGAAACGCCGAATACGAACGAGAAATGTATCTAACGGCATACAAACTCCTGACAGAAGCAGGATATCGAGCAGTTGGACATGACCGGTTCTCAAGAGACCCGTGGCACTTCAGGGAATCCTGTCTCAACGGTTGGCCATTTTCAGGGCAACTCACCACTGGCGCAGGATGTTTCATGGGATATTTCCAACGGTTCTCCTACTCAAACCTAGAAGACATCAACGAGTACATGGCAGCCGTTAACGCTGGACGATTACCAATCAACAAGCTCGCGGAGTCTACGCCTGAAGACATGATGAGAAAAGTCATGACAAGGCTTTACCTACGTTTGCCCGTTGACAAGCTGGAATTCAAGGAGAAATTCGGGAAGCTGCCTGAAGACATATTCGCGCCGCAACTCAAGAGGCTAACAGAGAAAGGACTAATCCAAATCAACGACAAAGAAATCAAGATAACCAAGCTCGGCGACATTTGGAAGGGCAACATCGCCTGGGAATTCGCAGAACCCTTCTCACCAAAAGTTATTCCAAGGTAACGGTTTCTCTTTCTTTTTCGCAAACGGAAATCAGAGAACAATAGCGCTCGCGTAGATTCATAACTTGTTTTTAAAGAAAAGAAAAGGTTAGGGAAATTAAACGCTAAACTATTACTGGCGAAGCATCGCTTTAGACCGTAGCACGCTGCCCTTCAGGTCGATTCTTGCCGGGCATACGAAACTGCAGTGTCCACAGCCAGTACAATAATCAGCGTTAAGCTTGCTCAGCGTCTCAACGTCACTTTTGTCAAACGCTTGCTTAATCAAGATTGGGCTCAGCCTGTGGCAGCAAACATGCATACATGCACCGCACCTGATGCACTCATATGTCGTAACAGTAGTCTGTTGAATGGCTTTGGGCAGTTTCGGCTCCTTCGATTCGGTCATCGGTTTTGATTTGCCAACTTTGTCCAGCCACGGCGATGTCAAGTTCATGATAACCAATGCCAGAATTGAAGCGCCAAAGAACCCGTTCATGTACGTTACAAAAAGCACTGAAAGCACACCTAAGCCAACACCGAAAATTGCTTGACCAGCGTATGTTAACGGCGTCGTTGCAGGGTCAGTAGCCATGAAGAATGCCAAGAATATCGAGCTGCCAATGAACAAGTGGAAAGCTGCACGTAATATTGGGTCAGCATCAGCGTAAACGAAGCTTAAAGCAAACGCAACTACGGCAACCGTCACAAGGTATGCAGCGGTGATTCTCCATTTAATGTATCTGCGAGCAACAGCAAACAAAGCTATGCCAACAGCTAGCACTGCTATGCTGGAAATTCCACCAATCCAACCATGATACTTCATGATACTCAAAGTGAAAAGCACGTCAGCTTGAGTTGTTGTCACCAATCCTGAGAAGTCCGGTTTGTAAGCGCTGAAGCTTTGGCCGAAGCATTGCTGGAGGGCAAGTCCGAAGCCGAAAGGTACTGGTTGACCTTCTGGAGCAGTGTTAAGGGTTAGTGATGACTGTAGGCTTGGGAACATTTGCACGTGTTCCGATGGTGTCAGTGCAATCGCAAACAAGAAAACCAAAACTAAAAGTTTTGCGGCTGCTGCTGGGTTGACGAATTTTCTGCTTTTCATGGTTTTTTTGAAGAGGACCATGCCAACCATGGATATGAGTGCTGGGTAGATGTATAGTCCGCCGCCTTGCATGGTGGCGTTTAGTGGGTAGGTCGCAGGTGGTGTGATACCTTGTGTTGGTAGTCCTAGGGTGTAGGAGCATGCGACGACGAGTCCGAAGACTGTTGCTGACATTATGTTTAGTTGGGCGTCTGCGGCGACTTTTGAGATTAGTGCGTCGATGCCTATTGCAACTGCAACTGAGATGAGTGCGACGATTAGTGAGGTGTAGCCGAATGAGAGGACGGATAAGCCAACGAGTACGGCGAGTGCGATGGCTGTGTAGGTCATTAATTTGTCTTTAGTCATCCAGGAGTATTCTTTTGGTTTAGACATTTCTGTTTCACAATCTCCTCGATTGAATCTTCTGATGATGTAGAACGATTGGTTCGGTTAATAAGATTTTCTCAACTGATGGTTCAGACCTAAGTGCTTGGTTTCGCATGGTGAGAGGTTGCGAGAATTGAAGGATTCACGAAAGCGCGATGCGTCTGTTGTGCGATTTTTGTCTATACCCCCTTTATTTATAGTCTCGACGTTCGAAAAGTCGGTTATGTTGCAGTATTATGCGTTTTCTCAGAGGGTTGAAAGTCTAGAGCGGCATTCGTGCAGAGCGGCAGGTGTTCTTTGTGCAGTTGCAAGCACAGTGGTTGGTCTTATCCTGCAGTTTTTTGTGACATGTGCGATGTGTTTATGTTTCACTCCAAATCCATAAACCTACACGAAGGCTGAGAACCAGAATGACTGAGAAGAAAGACGCTATCACCATGTTGCACGGCGCGGGCGGCACCGTCATGCACAACCTCGTCAAGAATTACATCGTCAAGTACTTCGGCGGATTGACCAATGAGGCGGAGGTTCCTTTGGAAGCCATGGACGACGCCGCAGTTGTCGGAGACATCGTGTTCAAAAGCGACTCGCACGCGGTAAAGCCCATCTTTTTCCCGGGCGGCGACATCGGACGCCTCAGCATCTCGGGAACAGTCAACGACATCTCCGCATTAGGCGCGGAGCCTTACGCGTTAGCGTGCGGCTTCATCCTCGAAGAAGGCTTGCTGTTGTCGGATTTTGAGAGGATTCTGGCGAGCATGCGGCAGGCGTGCATTGAGGCGGGGGTGGGCATCGTGACGGGTGACACGAAAGTCGTCGAGAAAGGCGCGTTGGGCGGTTGTGTGATGAACGTGTCGGGATTGGGCAGAAGGACGTCAGCCCTTGACAGTAACATCAGTGTCGTGAAGCAGTATCGGAGCAGTTTCGCGGCTCGTTGGTGTCTCGACAGCAACCTAGCCGCGGGCGACAAGATAATCCTCTCAGGCACATTCGGTGACCATGGCTTGGCGGTTCTTTCAGCTCAGCAGGGAATCAATTTTGGCAGCGGAATAAAATCAGACGTGAAACCCCTAAACCGCGTTATTCAGCGATTGCTCGGCGAGGTCGGCGGAGTGGTTGCCATGAAAGACCCCACCCGAGGCGGTTTGGCGGACGCCTTGAACGAATGGACCGAGAAAAGCAAAACAGGCATACTAATCCACGAAGACAAAGTGCCCATTAGAGACGACGTGCGAACTGCGTGTGAAATGCTTGGGTTAGACCCGCTTGAGGTTGGAAACGAGGGAAAAATCATCGTGGGCATCGTGCCTGCTAAGGCTGAGCAAGCTCTGAAGTTCCTGAAACAGACGGATGAGGGCAAGGACGCGGAGATAATCGGCGAAGCCACAAGCGCGTTCAAAGGCGTCGCCATGCAAACCGTCGTCGGAGGCAAACGAATAATCGCCAGACCAATCGGCGACCCAGTGCCAAGAATTTGCTAATTGGATTTTGGTGAGCTGAGATTACAGCGTGGTTTGTTCCTTCAAGCCTGAATGTTTTCGCCCAGACCCTGCAGGTGCCCTCGTTGCTGACCATGCAAGCACCCACGGGCTTCTCGGGAGTGCAAGCCTTCATGAACATGGGGCATCCGCTCGGCTTGATTTTCCCAATAATCACGAGGTGGCACTCGCAGCCTAACAGGATGTCTCTGCCCTGCTCAACTCTCACGTTGTGCTTCACGCGCGAATCGTAACCCGCGAACTCGTCGCGCAAGTTCAGCGCTGAATCGGGCAGGCGACCTATTCCTCGCCAGTTCCCACCCGTAACCACAAAAGCCTTACTCAACATCTCTTGCGCTCGGGGGTTGCCTTCGGGCTTCACGATGCGCGAATACTCATTCTCCAGTCTGGCTGTGTGGTCCTTTCGCTGCTTCAGAAGCATGTAAATAGCCATCAACACGTCTATAGGTTCGAATCCAGCCACCACTGTAGGCATCCGATATACGCGTGGAAAGAGCTCGTAAGGTTTCAAGCCGATTATGGCGCTCACGTGCCCCGGCGCGAGGAACCCGTCAATCTGTAAATCACCCACTCCGAGCAAGAGTTCCATCGCAGGCGGAATAAGCCTGTGCGAAACCAAGAAACTAAAGTTATTAGGTGGCTTAGCCAAAACCTCAACCGCCGTCGAGGGCGCAGTGGTCTCGAAACCAACCGCGAAGAATGCGAACTCCTTCTCAGGCTCACGCTGTGCCATCTCTACCGCGTCCGAAACCCCATAGACTACGCGCACATCGGCACCTTCCGCCTTCGCTTCCAACAACGACGAATGGCTACCTGGCACTCGTAATACGTCGCCAAAACAAGTCACGACAACGCTTTTCTCAGCTAATTGCACTGCTTCGTCAATCTCGGATGCGGGTACGATACAGACGGGGCAGCCTGGACCCGCGATGACTTCAACGTTCTCGGGCAGTAGACTGCGTAAGCCGTAGTGTGTGATTGTCCATTCGTGGGTGCCGCAGACGTGGCAGAACTTGACCGTTCCATCTTTGGGTGTTAGAGTCTTGATTTTCTCGGCTACGTTTTTCGCCAGTTCGGGGTCTCTGAACTTCGTGTTGCCGTTCATTAAAAAGCAATTCCTGGACTATTATTGGGTGAGAATCTCGTTCCACAATGCCAGCGTTTCTTTGGCTTCTTTCTCATCCATCTTCTGAATAGCGTAACCAGCGTGCACCAGCACGTATTCACCTACTTTCGCATCCACCAAAGTTACGTTTACATCTCTTAGGACACCTTCGCCGAAATCCACTTGGGCTTTCTCACCCTTAACGCTCATCACACGAGCAGGAATAGCTAAACACATGCGCTGTCAACATGAAACGAGCGGTGAAACGCCGATAAAAAGAGTACGGTTAAGAATCGTGAAACCCTCCAACGACCGCTTGACCAAACGAAATCCCTCCGTCACCCGAAGGAACAGCTCTCGTGGACCAGAAATTTCAGGCCAGCCGACTCAACAACTGAACGCATTATCCCCGCGAGTATCCCGTTGCATGCGGCCCCGCCTGTGAACCCAACTGATTCTAAACCGTTTTCCACTGCTGAACTGACGGCCAACGAAGCTAATCCCTTAGCCAAATAAGCTGTGAGCCGAGTACGCCAAATCCGCAGTCGAAGCCTTAGAGCGGTTCTCGAAAACCTGCACAAGAAGCTCCGTCGTGTCCAACACGTTCCCTCTTGTCACAGGCTTCAGCTTCAGAACATCCACGCCCATTTATGGCTGCGGATTCGAGTTTCATAGCGGGTTCCCCCTCATAAGTGCGCTCATAACACACTCCCAGAATAGCGGCGACAGCGTCTAAGACTCTCCCGCAGCTCGTCGTTTTAACGAAGCTTCCTTTTTGGCGAAGCTGCTGAAGGATGATTTCTGCTTCGGCGTCGCCATGTGGCAGGTGCTGGCTGTTCTGCAAAAGCCATTCGTCAACGTCAATTTTCTTGCTGAGGATTCCAGCCGCCAACCGCAACGGGTAACGAGTGGCAATGTCCCCACCGAGCAACGGCTGCGGCTCCAAATGTGCTAACCGCTTGAACTCTGCAGTGATTCGCGTGTACACAGGAGGATTTCACCGCCCCATGCTTCTCCATCTGAGCCGTACCCGTATCCGTCGCAGGCGATGCCTATGATCTCGTTTTCAGCGTGCTCCATCATCAAGCCCGCAACGTGCGCGTGGTGATGCTGCACCTGAATTAATTGCCAACCGTTTCGCTCCGCCAACTCCTCGGCGAGGTTCGTGGTGGTGAATTTCGGATGAAGGTCGCAGGCTACGGTGTCAACCTGACTGTTCGTGAGGCGAACAAGATGGCTTGCGGCCTCTTCGAGGAAATTCCGCGTTTCGAGGTTCTCCACGTCTCCAACGTGCTGACTTATGAAGCGCTTTGTTGCCCTGCAGGACGCAGGCGGTGCCGTTGAGTTCTCCGCCCAGAGCCAATACACCACGCTTCGCTTTTTCCCTTAGCATCACTGGTGCTGGCGCGTAGCCTCTGCTTCGCCTGATGAAAGCTACGCTGTCTTCGTGTACCCGAGCCACCGAGTCGTCGCAGCGTTGCGCAATCTTGCGGTCATGGAACAAGAAATAGTCCACGGTGTCGCCCAGCGTCTTCAGCGCTTCGTTGTTGTCTTTCACGATGGGTTGGTTTGGCGGGTTGGCGCTTGTCATCACGAACGACGTGTCGTCGACGTGGTCGAAGAGCATGTAGTGCAAGGCTGAGTAGGGCAGCATGACGCCGACGTTGTGGAGGTCTGGTGAAACCAGCGGCGAAAGATTGTAGCTGCTCTTCTTATTCAGCAGGACGATTGGACGTGAATAGCTGGTGAGCAGCTCCTGCTCCTTCGAGCTTACTTCGACGAAGCCCCTTGCGGCTTCCAAGCTCCGCGCCATAACGGCGAACGGCTTAGCCCTTCTATGCTTCGTTCTTCGAAGGACCAACAACGGTTTCTCCAAAACTGCGGACGTGGCTATGTGGAAGCCTCCGTAACCCTTAACCGCAAGAATCTGTCCTTCGGAGAGGAGTTTGCCGGCTTCGCGCACAGGGTCATGGCAAATGACAGCTTCGCCTGTTCGTGTTGTCAGGTAGGCTTTTGGTCCGCACGGTGGGCACGCGACGGTTTGCGCGTGGAACCTTCGGTTCAATGGATCTTCGTATTCTTTGAGGCAGAAGCCACACAAGGGGAACTCGCGCATCGTCGTATTCTCCCTGTCATACGGCAACCGCTCGATAATCGTGAATCGCGGACCACAGTTGACGCAAGTGATGAAAAAGTAATCGTGGCGCGGGTTTTTCGGGTCACGAAGCTCGACGAGGCACTCGTTGCATATTGCCACGTCAGGAGG
Source organism: Candidatus Bathyarchaeota archaeon (assembly GCA_963749465.1). Classification (GTDB taxonomy): domain Archaea; phylum Thermoproteota; class Bathyarchaeia; order Bathyarchaeales; family Bathycorpusculaceae; genus UBA11855. The sequence continues at coordinate 941,320 of CAVVMH010000006.1, forward strand.
CACCACGGAGCCTGCGAGCTCGGCTTCCTCGGAGCTCTTGTAAATCGTGAAGTTCGTGTATTCGTTCTTGCCTCCAATCCTCGTAGTAATTGCGTCGTGTATTTGTGCTAACGGCGGCTTTTTCTCGCGCAAATCGCGCATGAAAGCTTCGATTGCTAACTTGTTGCCTTCCAGAAGAATTTCTACGCCTGCGTCGCCGCGGTTCCTCACGTAACCTGCCAAACCATTCTGGACAGCGATGCGGTAGACAAAAGGGCGAAAACCCACGCCCTGAACAATGCCTGCAACATTGATTTTAACTCGCACCAGGTGAGCCTTCTCTTAAGAGTGAGTTTGTAATTTTCTCTTATACGTTTCGACAGGTTTGTCCTTATTCCTTAAGCATACGTTTTAAGACTTTCCCGGCCGAACTTATTGGCAGCTCTTTTCGAAATTCCAATTCACGAATGGCTTTGTAAGGCGCAACCTTCTCGTTAACGAATTGCATTACTTCTTTCTCCGTGGCTATTGCGCCTTCCTTTAACACGATGAACGCTTTCGGGATTTCGCCTGCGGCTGGGTCGGGCTTACCGACGACGGCACAGAGTCGCACAGCAGGGTGCTCGTAGAGTAGGTCTTCGATTTCGCGTGGGTAGACGCTGTAGTCCTTGTATTTGATGAGGTCTTTCTTGCGGTCGGTGATGTAGAAGTAGCCGTCGTCATCCATCTTGGCAATGTCGCCTGTGAGGAGCCAGCCGCCGCGAAGAACCAGAGATGTTTCGTCAGGATTCTTCCAGTATCCCTTCATCACTTGAGGTCCCTTCACTGCAAGCTCGCCTGTTTCGCCAGGTTGCAAGGTTTTCGCGCCAGTTACAGCATCGACGATTCTAGCATCTGTATCGGGCAGAGGCAAACCGATAGACCCAACCTTCACGGTTTTCATGGTTCGGTCTACAGGACTGCAATGAGTGACCGGCGACGCCTCGGTTAACCCATAGCCTTCCGCGAGCAGTCCGCCCGTGACGTCCATGAAGCGTTTCTGAACTTGCGTTGGCAATGGTGAGGCGCCTGATATGCAGACGCGGATTGAGGTGAGGTTGAAACCGCAGAGTCCCGAGTTAGCCAGAAGTGCAGAATACATTGTTGGGACTCCGCAGAACACGGTGACCCTATGCCGTTGTATGCTCTCCAAGACTGCTGTCGGGTCGAATTTTGGTACGAGAACCATCTTGGCGGCTAAGCTGATTGGCACGTTCAGGCTCGTAGTCATGCCGTAGATGTGGAAGAGCGGCAGCGCCGTCAAGAAAGTCTCGCTGGCTACAGCTCCTCTTATCCAAGTGGCAAACGCAACGGTGTTCGCGACGAGGTTGGCGTGAGTGAGCATGGCGCCCTTCGCTGTACCCGTAGTGCCGCCAGTGTACTGGAGTGCAGCCAAGTCCTCGGCTGAGTTGATTTTGACGTTTGGATAGTTAGAGTTTTCCGCAAGAAGTTGCTGGAACGAATGAACGTTGGGTTTCGGTTCAGCTTCAACCGCGAACGTTTCAAGACTTGTGAGTGCTGCGTTTTTTAGCTGGGTTTTCTCCCAGACTTTCTCCACGATTGGGTAAAGCGAGTCTAATGTGATGATGGTTTCGGCTTCAGAGTCGACTAGCTGGTATTCTATTTCGCGTTCCCTGTGCAGTGGGCTGATGGCTGTGACGACGGCACCAGCCTTTAGAATACCGTAATATGCGATGATGAACTGAGGGATGTTGGGCAGGAAAACTGCTACCCTGTCGCCTTTCTTCACACCGAGCCAGGCGAGTCCAGTGGCGAATTTGCTTGAAAGCGCGTCCAACTCCGCGTATGAGATTTCCCTGTCGCGGTAGACGATGGCTATTGCTGCTGGATGTGCCTTGGCGGTTTTTTCAAGAATTTCGTGAAGAGCAATCGCTGGATACTGGATTGTTCTGGGCACTTCAGCGGGCCAATTGCGGAACCATGGCTTGTTCTCGACTGGCATCAGGATTCAACCCGTACTCTACAACTCGTTAAAAGGATATAAGAGTAGACGCTGCATTTCCAATCCGGTGCAGGCATGGAAACTCGTTTCCTAGAGGAAGAGAGGGATGCTTTCGTCAAGCAACGAGTTTTTCTGGATGACTTTGTTATTGCCCGACTACGACATCCTTAACATAAGAAACATCAAAGCCCTAGTCGGCAAGATTTACGGAGTCAATTCGCTCCAAACGGTAGGTTTTCCTGACGGCTTCGTGGACGACTTTGGCGGGGTTCAAAAAGTCTTCCTCGTAGTAGTGGACGGCTTTGGATACAACCGTCTCCTAAAGCATGTCAAACACTGTGATGGCGCTTTCTCTGAGTTGATCACAAAAGGTGTTTTGAAGCCGTTAACAAGCCCGTTTCCAGCAACAACATCAACATCTTTAACAAGCATCTTCACTGGCTTGGCGCCATCTGAGCACGGTGTAATAGGTTATCAGATGTTCAGTCCAGAATATGGCTGTGTTTTTAATACGTTGGAAATGAAGCCAGTTTACGGTTACAGTTCGGAAGTTGAAATTGCCAGAAACCTGTCGGGGAAACTGAAGCCCTGGATGCCAACATTGCAAGAGCATGGTATAAGAACGCTGATGGCAACGAAGGGTTCAATCATTGGAAGCGGGCTATCACGAGTTGTACATGCAGACATAGAATTGACGCCGTACATATTGGAATCAGAGATGTTCGTAAAATGTAGAAGAGCGCTTGAGCAGCAGGGTCCAGTTTTCCTCATCCTCTACTACAGCGGGATCGACACGTTAGAGCACAAGTACGGTCCAAACTCTGAAGAAGTAACAAGCGAGATTCAATCCTTCGAGTTTCTACTCAAAAGTTTCTTCAACAAACTCTCCGACGCTACAAAGAAAGAGACGCTGATTATGCTGACCGCAGACCACGGCGTCTGCGAAACCCAAAGAACGTATTATGTCAAGGATTATTCTGAAGTTGCCAGCAGGCTTCAGTTGCCTCCCGTGGGCGACAGCAGATGTGGCTTCTTGTTCGCCAAGCAGGGTGAAAAGGAGAACCTCAAGCGCGCTCTCGAAAAAAGCTTGGACGGTTTCAAACTCGTGGCATCCAAAGACCTAATTGAAAGAGGCGCCTTTGGACGAACCCCAGACTATTCGTCGCTTCAGCCCGCAGTCGGCGATTTTGCAGCCTTAAGCAAAGGCCCAAACGCGCTATCGTACCCGTACTATGAGGATGACAGGAACCGAGAACAACACGGAGGACACGGAGGCATGACTCCTGAAGAGGTTGTGGTGCCGTTGCTGTCGATGAGGCTGTGGAAGACTTAGGGTCGGGAAATCGGCAATGCACGTTTGGGTTAGGCGGCCGCTTATACTTTTCCAACCAATATGAGTTTATGGTGTTTTAAGAGAAATAGGAAGCAGAAACCTCAAGGAGTCTACTCGCTCAAAAACTTCAACTGCTTTGAATAATGGGTAGTTTCTCCGAGACTAACAGTTCCAGCTTCTACTTCTTGTTCATCAGGTACTCATGCATGGCTTTTGCTGCACGTTTTCCTGCGCCCATTGCGCTAATTACTGTTGCTGCTCCTGTTGCAACGTCTCCGCCTGCGTAAACGCCTTCCAAACTGGTTTTGCCAACCTCGTCTACGTTTATGGTTCCGTGTCGTGGGTTTGTCTGTAGAGCCTTCAGTCGTTCGCTGGATTATTGGGTTCGGTGTCTGCCCAATCGCGACGATGACTGTGTCAGTCTCAATTGTGAACTCCGAACCAGGAATAGGTTTCACGCTTCGTCTGCCCTTTTCGTCTGGGGCCCCAAGCTCCATGGCGATGCAGTCCATGCTCTTCACCCAGCCTTTTTCGTCTCCATGTAATGCGATGGGTGCGCCCAGGAACTTACAGACTAATCCTTCTTCCTCGGCGTTTTCGATTTCCTCTTTCCTAGCTGGCAACTCATCCCGAGAGCGACGGTAGAGCAGGCACACATCGGCACCGAGACGCATCGAGCTTCTGGCGCAGTCCATGGCTACGTTGCCGCCACCGACGACTATGACTTTCTTGCCCAGCCGCAGAGGAGTATCGTATTCAGGGAACCTGTAAGCCTTCATTAGGTTAACGCGAATGAGGAACTCGTTGGCTGAGTAAACGCCGCCAAGGTTCTCGCCTGGAACACCCATAAACTGAGGCAATCCCGCACCGCTACCGATGAAAACAGCCTCAAAACCACCTTCCTTCATCAACTCAGGAATCGTGTAAATCCTGCCGACCAAATTGCCTAAACGCAGGTCAACACCCAACTTCTGGATGTAATTCACCTCGTTCTGAACAATTGCTTTAGGCAAACGGAACTCGGGAATACCGTAAACCAAAACACCACCTGCCAAATGAAGCGCCTCAAACATGACCACTTCATGGCCAAACTTAATCAAGTCAGCCGCAGCGGTTAATCCCGCTGGACCTGCACCAACGATGGCTACTTTTTTTCCTGTTGGTGCCGCTTTTTCTGGAATCTGAAAACCGTGTTCGCGTTCCCAATCAGCCAAGTAACGCTCCAAACGACCAATGCTCACTGGTTGACCGATTTTGCCAACTACACATTTGACTTGGCACTGCTCTTCTTGAGGGCAAACGCGGCCACAAACTGCTGGTAACGCGTTCTTCGTCTTAATCTTGGCGATGGCTTCAGCGTATTTCTTGTCTCTCAAGCACTTTATGAATTCTGGAATTGGAACTTCCACTGGACAACCAGATATACACTGAGGCTTCACGCACTGCAAGCAGCGACTTGCTTCTTCTAATGCCTGTGCTTCATCGTAGCCCAAAGCAACCTCGTTGAAGTTCTTGTTACGAATGTAAGGTTCCTGCTTCGGCATCTCGATGGCTTCTTTCTTAATCTTCGGTTTAGGCTTTGCTTCTGCCACATGCGCACTCTCCTATTTCCCACAATTCTGAAGTCAAACGTTCCTCAGGAAGCATCATTCTCTGACGCTTAATTAGCTCCTCGAAATCCACTTTATGACCATCAAATTCTGGGCCATCAACACAACCGAACAGCATCTTCCCACCAACCGTAACACGGCAAACGCCGCACATGCCCATGCCATCAATCATAATCGGCGTCAAAGTCACAACCGTCGGCACACCAAACGGCTTCGTGATGTCGCTGACAGTTTTCATCATGACAACCGGACCCATGGCAACACAACGGTCAAACTTTTCCTTCTTCAACAAATCGCTCAAGAAATCCAAACCTTGAAAACCTTTGGAACCGTCATCAGTAGCAACATAAAAATCGTTGCTTAAGGCTTTACCCTCGTTCTCCATCATCAAGAAGTCTTTTCCTCTCGCACCGATGACAGTAGTCACAGAGTTTCCAGCTTCACACATCGCCTTAGACTGCAACAACAACGGCGCAATCATCACGCTGCCACCGACACACAAGACCTTTCCGAATTTCTTTATCTCCGAAGGATTACCCAAAGGACCGGTAATGTTATCGATGCAAGCGCCTTCGCACATTAACCCAAGTTCCTTCGTTGTCTTGCCCACTTCGTGAAATGCAAAAGAAACTGTGCCCTTCTTCGGGTCAATCGCGCTGATTGTTAACGGAATTCGTTCACCCTTAATGCCGTGAATGACGATGATGAATTGTCCAGGCTTTGCTTTTGCGGCGATTTCTGGTGCTTCAACCTCGAACAGTTGAATTTTTGGCGCAAGCTCTTTCTTGCTTACAATCTTGTACGTTTTCCCGTCGCCTCCACAATAATCACTTCACGTTTGGGTAAAGCTGAAATTTTCTGGTAGAACGCTTCGAGTTTCTGGTTGAAGTCTCCAGCGCATCTCGGGGAAACTTCGAAGAATTCGAAACGGTCAAGCATGTTCATCTTCTTCAACGCGTCTTTCAACACTGCAAGGTTTCGTTCTGCGGTGTCTCGTCCTTTTTCGAGTTTGCAATCTTCAGCCGAACAAACGACACCCATCACGCCATCAAAGCCACATTTTAATGCGTTTATGACATGAACTGGATCCATTGCTTTGAAGCAGGGAACTTCCAGAACCATAGCGTTCTTTCCTTTAAATACGCTTTCGGGGTTGTCCAAAGCATTGAACTCGGACCATTGGCAAACAAACAACAGTACTGCTGGATTGCTGCTCTTCATTTTCATCTGTACTGCTGAATCGCCGTAACGTTTCAGGACATTGTCGAATTCAAATCCTTTCACTTCAATAGCTTGATGCGGACAAACCAAAGCGCAAGCACCACAGCCAACGCATTCCTCTTGGATAATTTTTGGTGTAGCGAAAGCTTCGGCTTTGATTGCGTCGTATGGGCAGATGAAGACGCATTTGTCGCAGCCTACGCATTTCAAGTTGTCCCAGAACGCTTTTCTGGAGTACTTCACGACTTTTACAGCGTTCTTGTCGAAGCCTAATTGTTCCAGCACGTTCTTGCTGAGTTGCAGCCTGCGCGTGTTGATTTTTGTGCCTTCCTTGTATCGGCAGAACTTGTCTTCGCACTGGATTGAAACAATGTTCTCTATTCCTGAGTTGAGAACTTTGAAAACGAAGTCTGTCGGGACTCTTCCGGAACAAGGGATACGCAACGGGATATACTTGCCACAAACGACCCCTTGGTCTGCAAGTATATCCTCGATTTCACAAGTTGAAGGCGAGTTTCCACGGCACATAAGGACAAGCGTGTCAGCCTTTTGCTGTTTCTGCACACAATCCACGTAATCCATCAAATGATCATAATCGTAGTATTCCATTTCTATGGCAGCTGATGGACAGCTGCTGTAGCAGATTCCGCAAACCTGGCATTTCTGGATGTCGATTTCCACTTTGCCGGTTTCTTTGTCGCGATTTATTGCTTCATAAGGACATAGCGAGTGGCAAACACAACATCGGCTGCATAGGTCTTGGTTGACATTTACCACAGCGAGACATTTCTCAGTCATTCTGGAACCTCTTTCCCGTGCTTTGCATGGTGCATGTACACTGTAAACTTGCCTGTTTAAGGTGTACGAAAGCATGAAAAGTGGTTTTGGATGATATAAGGTTTTACCTTTATTTCCTGTAATAAGGTCGTCGTATGTAACCATACGCTTCAAGCGCTGCGGTGATGCCTTGTCCAACGGCCGTGCCAACTTGTTTCACGGGTTGATTCGTTACATCACCTGCAGCGTAAACACCTGGAATGTTAGTGCGTTGGTACATGTCAGTTATGATGTAGCTGTGTTCATCGGTTTCAACGCCTGATTCCTTGGCCGTTTGGCTATTGGGTGCTTCGCCAACTTGGACGAAAATAGCGTTTACGGGTATTTCTTTGATTTCGCCAGTCTTGGCATCTTGGATTAAGACTTTTTCGACGACTTTGTCGCCTTTTATCTCTTTTATTTCTGCGTTCCAAATGATTTGGACGTTCGTGTTTGGTTTGGATATCTTTGACGTAAGCCTCTTCGCAGCGGAACATTTCCTTGCGATGAACCAGTTTAACGTCTGCAGCTAGGCCCGAAAGATAAAGCGTGGTTATGGCAGCGCTGTTTCCACCACCAACAACCATGACGTTTTTGCCCTTGAACAATGGTCCATCGCAAACGCCACAGTAGCTTACACCTTTGCCTCGAAATTCCTTCTCGCCTAATGCGCCGATTTCGCGGTAGTGCGACCCTGTGGCGACGATAACTGCTATTGCTTCGTATTCTGTGCGTGTCGTTTTGACACTTTTCTTTTCGCCTTGCAAGTTCAGAGCTGTAACTGTTTCGAGTTCACGGATTGTTACGCCTGTTTTGCGGCAATGTGCGGTCATTTTTTCGGCGAGTTCTGCACCGTTGATTGTGGCGAATCCGGGGTAGTTTTCGACGGTTGGCGCATCAGCTGTTGTTCCCCCTGCTAGTTTTTCTTCGATGATTGCCGTTGTTGAGTCCGCTTCTTGCGGCGTAGATTCCTGCGGAAAGTCCTGCTGCACCTGCACCGATGATTATGAGATCGTAGGTTTCCAATCTTTGACAACTCGGTTAGTTTGGTTGGCTACGATGAAAGGTAATTCGATGAATTACTAATAAACGTCGTCATTCTTCTGAATTTACACCCTCAAATATGCTCCGCTAAACCGGAGATCAAGACCGTCATCAATATTTGCAGGTTTTCTCTCGGTTCCCCATTGTCAAAGAGATACCAATAGGGTTCGAATTCGAGAATTTCTGCGCCCAACTTCTTCCCCTCAAGTGTGTGTTCTAACAATACTGACGTAGGCATGTCAGACTCGGAACCAAATCCGCGCTCCTGCCAATACCAACTTTGAACTGAACCACCCCAATGCTGAAAAATCCCGCTTGCCAACAGAAACCCATCCCACGGCTCTACTTGTTTGTTATTCGTTTGGAAAGTCACAGTCACGATATCTTCGAATCCCGCAATATAACCCTTAATTCTCTGGAAAACGCCATAGTCAACCTCCCATTCGCTCCACTGCATTTTCAAACCATGCGCACGTGTAAAGTTCAACAGGTCCCTAACATAATCAGCTGGAAAAGCTGATAAACGCGACATATACCAACTTACGATTTCTCCAATTCTTAGTTCTTGCACGTTCAACGCCGTCACAGCTTCAGAGATTTGATCAACAGTTAACTGTCTATTTGGAGAGTTGTTGGAACCTCCTTCAAAAACGGATAACACAATTGGGATATCCGCGAAGTTTTGCTTTAGCCACGCGAATGTTGTCTGTCCAATTCTGGTCTCCTTCATATTCAGGCAACAGGAGAACATTGTACATGCCGTTGTTTAGTTTTAGAATTTGATTGTAGGTGTAGTTCACGTTGGGCAGGTGACCCCAAGTGTATCCTGCTCCTTTCTCGCAGACGTGAAAGATGAGAGTTCCCAGTTCAGAGGACGTGGTTGTGTTCACTATATCTGCCAAATCGTTAATTTGGTTTTGCAGAGTTGTCGTTTGCGAAGTTAATGAACTCACTTGATCGTTTTTAGAATTAACTTGGTTTTGAAGGTCTTTTACTTGTGTGTTTAGAGAATTGATGGTGATGGTATCGTTCGAGATCTTTTGTTGCAGGTCGCTGATCTGAGAGTTCCTACTGTCGATTGCTGATGTCAAATTCTCTATTTCAGAATCTTTTTGCTTCATTGCGATTGAATAACCAGCTGTTGAACCGACTAGACCGATTGCAAGTGCAACAAATATGACTATCGCGATTACTGCGGCAATTCTGTATTTGATCATTTAATTCCCCAGTTTGCTAATTAACAGCACGAGGTTCTTATTTCTTCTCAATAAAGAGCTCTGCAATGAGCATGAGTGCAAACGCGGAGAGGATTGGCAGCGCGTCCATAACTGACGAAAAACCCTTGAGGTATTTAGGTTATTCTGTAGAAAAAAAGGTGAATTGTTTTGCTTGGAACGGACATTAGCTGTTCCGCGGTGGATTTTAAGAGGTAAAGCTTAAGAATTAAGGTGAGTTATGTTCGGACAACCTTGCGGGGATTGGTTGAAGCTGAGCAAAGTTAAAGTTTGCGTGGTCGGTCTCGGGCAGATTGGTTTTCCGGTAGCTGAGTATGTTGCAGCGCGTGGTCTTGAGGTTTGGGGCATAGATATAAACCCTGTTACAGTTGAGAACGCCCGCAAAACTGGAAAATTCTACGTCACGAGTTCTTGGCAAGACGTGCCACCGGTTGACGTTTACATTGTTTGTGTTACTACGAGCCAGCGGAATGAGGCTCCTGACTTGTCTCCCGTTTTCGACGTTTGCAGGAAGATATCGGAAAAGGCAAACTCATCAGCGCTTGTATCGATAGAGAGCACGATAATCCCTGGGACCTGCAAGAAAATCTTCGAAACCATGTTCAAAAGCAAAATCCGTCTCGTCCATGTTCCTCACAGGTACTGGGCGCTTGAACCTGAGAAGCATGGCGTGAACCAAATAAGAGTCATCGGCGCAGTAAACGCGGAAAGCCTCAAGCGCAGGAGTCAAATTCTATCAGGATACGCTCGGAATCCCAATGCACGTAGTTTCGAAGGTTGAAGTTGCTGAAATGTGCAAGATAACTGAGAACGCACACAGATTCCTGCAAATCGCTTTCGCGGAAGAACTAAAGATGACTTGCGCTAATATTGGGTTAGACTTTGACGAACTGCGAAAAGCACTAAACACGAAATGGAATGTCGACATGCCCGAAGCAAGAACAGGCGTAGGCGGACATTGCCTGCCCAAAGACATAAGATACGTAACATCCTTAGCGCCAAGCCAACTGCTGGAAAGCGCGATCGACGTTGACAAGAAATACAGAGAATGGCTATCCAAAAAAAAATAACTCCTTGATCTCGACTGTCTACCCCTTCCCATTTTAAAGGGTGCCCATCAACTTGTCAGAATCGACTACGGACAAAACTTATTACAACGGGGCACTCCCTTCGGCTGGTCGAAACAAGCAAATGCCCGACGTATGGTTAGACACAGTCACCCCGAAAATATCCATCGTCATCCACAGCCTGCTCCCCATCCTGCAGCTAAAAGGCTACTCGACGCTAGTCACCGCCAAAAAGCAAACCCAAACCACCGACCTTCTGGACACGCTGAAAGTGCCTTACCACAAGGTAGGTGAATACGGCAAAACGCTCAAAGAAAAACTCGTGGTCGAACAGAAGAGAACTCTGGAATTCGTAGACCTCTTTGAGAGGGTTGGCTACCCAAAGGTGCTCTGGACACACGGTGACGTGTCTGCTATCCGAACAGCCTTCGGGCTAAAAATCCCAGTCGTCTACGCCAACGACACAGTGTTCGCTTACGACGTAGCTAAACTCGCCACGCCCCTGGTCAATTGGCTAATTGCGCCCGTGAGTTTTGGAAAGTCCTGGAGCAAGTTCGGTATCCCAAAATCAAGAATCATACTATACGACGGGCTAGAAGAAGTCGCTTGGCTGAAAGGCGTGGAGTTTGAGAAGCCAACATTCCTACAAGAACTCTCTGGCAAGAGACCGGTTATTCTGTTCAGGGATGCGGAATACAGCGCTAGCTACTGCAAAGACGTGAAAATCGATTCCCAGCATCTCCTAACGGAACTCGCTAAAATAGCTACGGTCGTGTGTCTTCCACGGTACGAAGAGGAAAAAGAGAAACTCGAAGGCATTGACAACGTCTGGATACCACCAAAACCAGTGCTAACTGCACAGCTTATCCCTTACATTGATTTGATGGTTGGCAGCGGTGGCACAGCTTGCCGAGAAACCGCGCTCATGGGCATACCGACAATTAACTTCCACTTCTGGGACGTGCAAGCGCGCTACCTGCGCAAAAAGGGCTTCCCCATACAAATCATAAGAAACACCGACAGAATAATCCAGAAAGCGAAAAAAATCTTGCTAAACTCAAAGAAATACAGGGTCAACACCAAGCATGCGTTAGAGAGACTCGAGTCGCCATTGCCAGTTTGGACTCGCTACATAGAACTTTGTTTGAAAACAGAATCTTGAACAAATGTCATTCAACCGGCCGAGACGCTTTGTTCCTTTTCTTCCTGTGGGCTTTTTGGAAAAGTTTTCTTCGTCGCTGACTTATGTGCTTAGTTTGCTGTTGAAACAGAGCATTAAGATCTCGCTATGGCGTCTAAAACGGTGTCTCTAACGTAGTAACGAGATATTGAGGTTCTTTTTTCGACGAGTTCACGCATAATAGCTGGATGGTCTTCACGCCTTAGAAAACCCAAGTCGCCCAGGTAGTTTGTGTGGTTAATTTCCCTGTACTCTTTGGCGACATTTTCAAAAAACGCTTCACCCTCTACATTCTCATATTTTTTGTCGGCATTTTGGTATTTCGGCAGATTAAGGTTAACGGCGTGCCCTATACACCTCTCGGTGAAGTTCTCTTTGAAGAGGCATGGATATCTGAGCATAGGCGCAGGCAAACAAACAGCTCTTGACCTGACGTTATTGAGAGAACCTGCGTAAGCCCACTCCACTCCTCTTCCAATGTAGTTTAGCAGTTTCCTGGGATGTCTTAGGTTTTTCCGAGCTTCCGATCTCACGAAGCCTTTCGTCACGCTGAACGCCCACGCATCACCAGTCAGATGCAGTCTTTGCAAGTTTTTGCAGAATCTCAGCCTTGATTCCTCTTGTGCCTTTAGGTTCCCAATGACTGTGGTGTACGGTAGACAAAATGTTTCTGCGTCAGGGAACATTTCAGGTAGTGCACGCAACGTCGCTATGTTGTTTTCATGTATAATCTCTGGCGCTTGAATGTAGAAAAGGTACTCGAACTGGCATTTTTTCCTCAGGTCGTTGGACACATCCGCGATGACTGTTAGTGTTTTTCTGATCCACTCTTGTTGGTAAATCTTAATTTTCTTATTCAGCGTCTCGATTTTCTGGAGCATCTCATAAGTCCCATCTGTGGAGAATCCGTCTGAGACAAGCAATTCATCGCAAATTGGAAGCGCCGAAGCTATTGATTCAGCAAAGGGATACCCTTGTTTAATTGCATCTTTCACCATGGTGAATGCGGAAATCTTGGACATAGTTTACCCGACGTGTTTTTCGCGTTTTGATTAACGAGTTAGGTCTTTTAAGAGTATCTAGTTAACCATTACCCAAAAAATTGAATTGAGACACTTATAACAGTGCTTTCTGAAAAGTGCCAAACCTAAAAAGAGGGCATTTAATCTAATGCTAATTCACAGTAAAGCTTCCTTCGCCCAACCCGCAATAAACTCGACGTTAATTCTATTCAAATAGGCAAAAGTCACGAAGCTGAGATTAGATAGCGCCGCATATGGTGTAAAGATAAACCTCGCCACCATACGCCTAGCAAGCTGAAACAACGAGTAGTGCCCATACCGCCTGTATGCTATGCCAAGTGTGACGTGGTTCCTCGAAGAACCCAGATGAACCGCGCCAACGTACGGAATCACCTTCCACAAGTACCCTGATTCTTCGACGAACCTCTTGAGATGATGATCTTCACCGAAGAACAACGGCGGCGGATCATAACTAGCCAGCAAGCTGCGCCTAATCAACACGTTGTTAATGTGCGGCGACGTATCCACTTTGTGCAGCTTAACTACGTTGCCAACCACCCTGTCGTACGCGGCAACATGTTTGTTCCCCTGCAACGCGACAGTAGCAACAGCACCCACGTTCGGGACTATCTCCGCGGTAACACGCGTCAGCCAGTCTTTTGGCAGAACCATGTCGTCGTCAACCATCGCTACCCACTCGGTTTTAGCCTTCAAAACCGCCCGCTTCCTCGCCACGCTCAGCGGTCTCTCTTTAGTGACGACTACTTCGCCAGAACCAGGCATTCGCCCCAAACTCTTGATTAAGGCATCGTTGACTTTGCCCAGCGAAGGAATGACAACGTCCACCTTGTCGACTTTCATGTATGGCCACGGCTACATTGCATAATTGCCATGAGTGAGAATTAATAGTTTATCGCTGAACTCTTCGCTGCCCATAATCAGTCCACTAAACCAAGCTCGACTGCCGCTTTGAGGGTCCCCTCAAAACCCCCAGGAAAGTAGACACTCTGATGAGTGGATAAACAATAGCGACTTGCCAACACCTCTTCTTGAGAGCAATCTGTAAGCCGCGCAACGGACTGTACAAAGCTTTCGTGAATGTCGAAGACAAAACATTCCCTTCCTCTCCAAGCACCCGAGACAGCAAGGTCGACTCGGTTCCGTACCAGTAGCCATGCCGCAACTCGTCCACCAGTCCTCGCCGCAGGTGAACACTTCTGACGCTGAAATCCACTTTCCATACGTATCCAGCATCGTTGATACGTTTAATGAGAGCCCCGTCCACCCCGGCGTTGATACTCAACGTTGGAAAGCCACCGATCTTCCTCAACAATTCCGTCTTGTAGATGGTGTTATCCAACGTCTTGCCGTAGCGAAAACCTGGGTCGGTCAATGTCTGACGGAGAACGCGTTCATTCGTGTACTCACTTATCAGTCTGAGAGCTTCGGGCTTGTCAGGAACCCGTATTCCAGACGCAGCCACAACTCTCTCGTCTTCCAACAGAGGCGGAATTCTCTCCCACCAGTCCCTCGCCAAAACAAGGTCTTGCTCAACACTTACGAAACGTTTAGACCTCACTCGTCTCAAAGCCTCGTTTGCCCCCGAGGAAACGCCGCCTTCGGGGTTCCGGTAAATTTTCCAGTTGAAATTCTTCGCTATTTTTGTGGTTTGATCTGCGCTTTGGTCATCGACCATAATCTTACTTGCAACGTTCTCCCGCGGAATTACCTCCTCAATTCTTTGCAGCACTGCAGGCAAAAAGAACTCTCCATTCCTGACCCACATCACCAAATCAACTTTGCTCATTAAGCAGCCACCAACGGTCTTCTTTCGTTATATAACAAGCAGACGCAAGGTTATATCAAACAGCCTTGGAAAAACGCTATGATGGTCGTCTGTGTGATTTGAAATAGGCTATGACCTTGTCGATTCCCTCTTCTAAACCAACCGTAGGCGACCAACGTAGCACCTTCCTGATTTTTGCTGAATCAAGCACTATGTATGGTTGATCCGAAGCCAACGGGCGGAACGGATAGCCAGGCGGATAAGAACCCAGTTTTATTTTCTTCATGTTAAACCCGATTTTCTTGGCTATTAATTCGGCCAGTTCGCGGTTGCTCACGCCAACGCCTGTGCCAACGTTGAAAATCTCTCCGTCAGCCTTTTCATCTCCAATAGCCAGCAAATATGCATTAACGTGATCATCCACATGCATGTAATCCCTGATTGAGTTAGGAGCGCCGACATATGCAGTCGCGTCTTTCAGCATCTGCGTGACCAAATATTCAATTACGAAGCTGGTGTCAAATTTTCTGCCGTACGAGTTGGCAGGTCTCATTATAGAACCATGCAAGTCAAACGAGTTGAACATCATTTGCAGATAGAGATCAGCTGCTGCCTTGCTCACAGCATAAGGACTGGATGGACACAGGGAAACCGTTTCCTTTAATGGTTTATTCTCCTGCAAGCCGTATACTTCAGCGGTCGAAGCCGCAACCAGCCTTCTATTCTGAGGGTCAGGAAGCTCCAGCAAAGCGTGTGCCACGTTCATCGCGCCCACCATGTTTGCCTGCTGATACTCGAAAGGACGTTCAAAGGAGTCACGGACAGGACTAAGCGCCGCCAGATGGATCACAACGTCGGGGTTCGCTGTTCTAACCGCGTTACGAGTAGATGCATAATCCGTAATGTCCCCAGACAGCAAAGTAATATCATTCAGTAGGTTGTCGATTACCGCCATGTTTCTGTTCGCCACACGACGGACAACTCCGTAAACCTCGTGCCCCTCTTTGACAAGTTTCTCAGCCATATGGCTTCCAATGAAGCCAAGTATTCCAGTCAGTAGTACCTTCATTTCTATATTCCTCGTATAGACGAAAACTCTTTCTCTGCCACTGATAAATCTTTGACGCTATTAACCGTTAACCAGCGCTCTTTCTGCTCCAGTTTGTACGCTTTAAGGAGACCTTGCTTAGCAAGCTGGGGGAAAGCTGTTTTCTCAATCTTGCCCACTTCAGGCAAATAATCGCATATCGCGTGGTTGAACACGTAGATTCCTGCGCTTACAAGCTTGTCTTCGAGAAGAGGCTTTTCCTTGAACCCAACGATATTAGTGCCTTCGATCTCCAGCACAGCGTATGGAGATTCCATGGGTGAAACAGCGATGGTAGCAACGCCTTTCTGGGCTAAGTGAAAAGCAACAAACTTTTCTAGGTTCATGTTGGTTAATTCGTCACCGTTCATGGCTAAGAAATCCTCGTCGGGAACATATCTCTTTATGGCTAGCCTGAAGCCCTCACCAGTTTCTCCTTCCTGGGTGTG
The DNA here is from genome assembly GCA_963749465.1 of Candidatus Bathyarchaeota archaeon. Classification (GTDB taxonomy): domain Archaea; phylum Thermoproteota; class Bathyarchaeia; order Bathyarchaeales; family Bathycorpusculaceae; genus UBA11855. The sequence continues at coordinate 957,151 of CAVVMH010000006.1, forward strand.
CTCACTGAAATCCACTTTCATGCCCAGGTCATTCTCTTTGACGTATTCCATCACAACTTCCTTGTGGTAGGAAACACCCAAAACGGCATGGTCAAAACCGAAATCCCTGAGCCAAGTCAAAGTCCAATAGACCAAAGGTTTGCCACGGAGAGGTATCATGCATTTAGGCAAGTCTTCAGTTAAAGGGCGACAACGCAAACCAGAACCACCAACCAGCACAACAGCCGTTCGGATCTTAACAGTCATCTTTGTAGTCTCGTTGATTGAGGTGCGTTGAAGTTAGAAAAACTAAATATATAAACATTAATCAGTTCACTTGAAGACTGCTCAGGAATAACCAACATGCGAATTGCCATGATCCACACGCCCTTCTGGCGACGTGCAGGCGGAGAAAGACAGATTTTGAGGCTAGCGATTGCACTGGGAAGAGCAGGGCATGAAGTGGAGATTTTCACAAACGCAATAAACGAGGAAAGCTATCCTGAATTCTTCGAGAAAGTAACGATTAACGTGATACCGCATCCGCTAGCTGGAAAACTACCATCGGGATTAACCCCGCAAGTGGCTGCGCCTAAGATTTCTGAAACAATTCATGGAGATGAGACAAAAGTTCCAGGGATAAGAAAGTGGATGAGCACAATTGTGGGACGCCAGTTTTACACGTCTGAAGTTCCAGCCATGCTTCAACTTGGAAGAAAAATCCCCAAAGGGTTTGACGTAATCAACAATCACAATTTCCCGAGTGAATGGGCCGCTTTCATTGCGAAAAAAAGGCTAAACGCACCAGTCGTGTGGATGTGCAATGAACCCCCATACTGGTTCTTCGAGCCTGAACAAAGAAGCCGCTTACGCAAAATAAACTGGCCTTTATTTGAACTCTTGGACAAAGTGGCAGTGGATTACATAGATGAGATTATGGTTTTATCGCACGTCTCCGAGGAGTACGTGAGAAAAGCCTACAACAGACCATCAACCATTGTGAGAACGGGCGTTGATGTTGATCTTTTCCAGAAAGCCTCAGGGAAAAACCTCAGAGCAAAGTATGGCTTAGAGAATTCGTTCGTGATGCTCTTCGTGGGAGGTAGCAAATATGGACAGAGAGGCGATTTGGTGAAGTCACTCCATATTTTGTCAAAGAAATATGAGCATATTCGGCTTATCCTTGATACGTCCAGAGAACAAGAAATGCTTACTCGCCTCAGCGAAGAACTGGGCATTAGAGATAAAATCTTGCTCTTGCACAGCACAACAGACACTGAACTCGCAGAAGTATACGCCGCCTGCGACGCCTTTGTCTACCCCGCTTCAGCAAGCCCCTGGGGATTAGTCGTGACCGAGGCCATGGCGGCGGGCAAACCAGTCATAGTGTCAAGACAGGTTGGAACTTCAGAAATCATTCAGGACAAAGTCAACGGACTAATAATCGACGAAGCAACACCCGAAGAAATCGCAAAGCATGTTGAGGTGTTACTGAATGATCCTAAACTGTGTAAGAGGCTTGGAGAAAATGCTTTCCGATACGTGAAAGACAATCTTTCATGGGAGAGATACGCCGAGAAAGTTGAGACCGTGTTTCGGCGCACGTTGTTTCGCACAAAAGGCTGACGCTATAGCTTACTTTGAAATTACCCTGAAAGATGGGATGGCAATAATCATTTTTCCGCCGTTTTTGAGAAACTCTTTCTCCTGCGCTTTTATCTCGTCGAGAAAATGATAAGGCAAAACCAACAGGTAATCTGGCTTTTGCTTCCGATACTCCTCTACTGACATGATAGGAATTCCTGTACCAACAATGTATTTTCCCCACTTGTCTGAATTCTTGTCAGCTGCACCGAAGATCAGCTTCTTATCAATGCCGAAGTACTGAAGAACAACTGAACCACGAGTGGAAGCTCCATAAATGAAAACTCGTTTGCCTTTCTTCACTTCCTGGTTTAGAAAGGTTAGTAAGTCGTTTTTGCTTTTTTCTATCCTTTCAGCGAATCTATCGTAAATTTTTTTGTCATCAAACCCCATTCTTAACTCGTATTCTTTCTGTTTTCCAAGTCTCTCTTCAGATCCCGGAGACGCTTTCACGATTGCGCCCTTGTGTTTCACGTATATTCTGAAGCTTCCTCCGTTTACGTCGTTGAGTTCAACGTCGAATGCTTCCATTTCGTGTTTCTCTAACAAGTTTGATAGAGATAGAAGGCTGTAGTATTCGAGATGCTCATGGCTGATGTTATCGAACGTGTTATTTTTAATCATCAGACCGAGATAGTTCATTTGTATTATCCAGACGCCGTTCTTGTCCAAGCATTTCTTTATATCTTCAACGAAGGTGTTCGGGTCTTCTAGGTCGTAGAACATGGCGATGCTTGTTATGGCTTTCGCTTTCTTGTTTCCGAATTCCTTGTTGAAAGAATCGTAGTTAAAGTAGTCGTTGATTATTTTCGTGTTGTTTTCGAGTCCGAGGTTCCACAAGTTGGAAGGTTCGAAACCCACTTTCAATAACTCAGGGGTTTTGTATTGTCTTAAAAGTGTGCCATCGTTTGCGCCTATATCAACAACAATATCCCCTTTTGACAAAGCCACTTTCGTGTTAACTGCCGCGGCGATGTCAGCCAGAGCTTTGACCATAGTCGTGCTTATTCCTGACTTGTACCAATATTTTCGGTACATGACATCACGTTCTACTGTATGCCTTCAATTGCAACAAGTCCGCATCCGCCGTCTTTAACATTACAAAGAACTAGGTCTAATGGCCCCCGTGCAAAGTTCTGTTTTGGATCGTCAACAAAGTTTGTAATAAATTGCTCTCCTAATGACAGTATTGGAATTAGTTTGCTGGATCCACAAACCCGACAAGTCTCTCGACTTTTTATTTCCATGGTTGTTTCCTAGTCCTGATTCAAGTCATGTAGCAAGTAAAAAGCTTTTTCACACTTGCTTGTGCGTTTGAAGTCACACCTAACCGCAGGAGTGTCTTCCCTCATGAGAAGAAAATCAAACGATTTGATCCTCAGAACTAGGTAAGCCCATGGGTTAATATCCGAGGTTATCTCTCACTGGAACCTTAACAGCATAAGATCCAGTTTTCGCAAGTTTCTAATGCCATACTAACAGGAAAATGATTAAGTAGCGAATTGGGATTAGCAATGCCTGACAAACCCTGGCAGTGAAACATAAATGAAAGATATCTCCCGCAATAAGACACGCCTTTTTTCTAGGGCCAAGCACGCAGCCAAAGACAAAGGGTTCCGTTATGTTGCCGCCGTGGGAGTGACAAAGCTTCGCAGAAGAATTGACAGTTTAGTGACACGTCATTTTTGGTACAATTATTACAGGCTGTTTAGTTCGTTGCGGACGTTCGAATTTCAGCGGGAGAAATACCGATATTTTATTCACAAATATAACACAACTTGGAGAAATGAAAGAGCGGTCGAAATCCCAATTATCTTGCGTATGATCGGGGCCAAAGACGGAGAAATCTTAGAAGTTGGCAATGTCCTTTCCCATTATTCTGAAATCAGGCATCAGATAGTGGATAAATACGAAAAGGCTGCCGGCGTAGTAAACGAAGATGTAACTGAAATTCAGACCTCCAAACAGTACGACCTGATAATAAGTATCTCAACGTTGGAGCATGTTGGTTGGGATGAAAACACAGGCAATCAAAAAATCGTGAATGATTCTGAAAAAATCCTGCGAGCGTTGGAAAAGCTGAGAGAGTTGTTGAAACCGAAAGGAAAAATCGTAGTGACTGTTCCCATTGGCTACAACCCTCATCTGGACAAGTTACTAAGAACCGGTAAACTGGAATTTGATAAAGTATATGCTATGAAACGCGCTTTAAAAGGGAGTAGATGGATTGAAACAGAACCGGAGACAATCAAAACTGCAAAGTTCAATAGACAGGTCCCTACAGCTAATGCAATATTAATCGGCATCATAGAAAACGGAACTTGAATCTATTCGAAGGTAGCTCGTTCAGTTTTTTTAACCGCGATGATCCTGAACAAATATCTTAATAACCATGTCCCATCAAACAAAGGAACGGAGGTCAACAGGAATTCGAAGATCAAAGGAAAGAAGTCAAAGTCTATTGGTGACTGGAGCCAGTGGGTTGTTAGGAAACAAGATAGTGTCACTCGCCGAGAATAACTTTCAGGTTATTCCTATCGATGTTACTGAGCCTCTGCATCCGAACGCCGTAAAAGCAGATATCACGGCCGAACCGGGAATTTCCCAACTATTCAACAAAGTCAAACCCGATTTGGTCATTCACACAGCTTCAGAAACAAACGTTGACAGGTGCGAGACCGAGAAGGAACGCGCTTGGAAGATAAACGTGGTGGGCACACGCAATATCGCTGAAGCCTGTCGAGAAACCAACGCTAAGCTCGTGTACATTTCCACAGACTACGTTTTCGACGGAGAAAGAGGGCTATACGTAGAAGAAGATACGCCTAACCCCATTGACTTCTATGGTTTGACGAAGCTTGAAGGCGAAAAGCAGGCTATGCGGGGTTGCAAGAACTGCGCAGTTCTTCGTACAAGCGTTTTGTACGGGCGGCATCCTTGGAAACAAGATTTCGTTACATGGGTAATCAGTAAGCTCAGGCAAAACCAAGGAATCACGGTCGTCGATGACCACTTTAACACGCCAACGTTGGCAGACAACCTGGCTGAGATGGCTCTCGAAGTGGGAGAGAGAGACTTGAAGGGTGTGTTTCACAGTTCAGGAATCGAGCGCATCAATCGTTACGAGTTTGCTCAAAGAATAGCACAAACTTTTGACCTGAGTCCAGCGTTAATTAAACCGATAAAGATGAAAGAGCTAAAAGCATGGATAGCCAAGAGACCGAAAGACTCGTCTCTGAATACGGGAAAAGTTCAGAAACAGCTAAGGACAAAACCGCTAAACATAAACGAAGGGCTCAGCAAACTGAGGGAAGAGATGAAAACATGAAAGGAGTCATACTTCACGGTGGGCACGGCACGAGACTGAGGCCGTTGACTCATACTGGACCAAAGCAGCTAATTCCCGTGGCGAACAAGCCCATAAGCCAGTATGTCCTTGAAGACCTGAAAAACGTGGGTGTCATGGAGGTAGCTCTCATCGTAGGAGGCGTCATGCCTGAGAAAGTCAGAGATTACTACGGTGACGGAGGCAAATTCGGCGTGAAAGTCACGTATATAGACCAAGACCGACCGGGCGGAATCGCTCACGCAGTGGGTTTAACCCAAAAGTTCGTGGGGGACAGCCCGTTCATAGTTTACCTGGGAGATAACCTTCTAAAGGGCGGAATCTCCGACATCGCAAAAGAGTTCGAGACCAAAAAGTTTGACGCGATGGTTCTCCTTTGCAAAGTGGAACATCCGCAGCAATTCGGTGTCGCCGAGTTTGACAAGCAGGGAAAACTGCTTAGGCTCGTGGAGAAACCCAAGGAACCGCCGAGCAACTTCGCGTTAACGGGCATTTACTTTTTCACGCCGCTGATTTTCAAGATGATAAAGAAGCTGAAACCCTCATGGCGAGGCGAACTCGAAATAACTGAGGCGATTCAGCTTCTACTCGCGGAAGGCTACAGCGTGGGGTACCGCATCGTCGAGGGCTGGTGGAAAGACACGGGCACGGTTGAAGACATACTCGAAGCGAACATTCTGGTTTTAGATGAAATGGAGCCAACGGTTGAAGCTGACGTCGAAGGCGTATGCCTTCAAGGCAGAGTGTCAATCGGAAAAAACGCTCAAGTTAAGAAAGGCGCCATGATTCGTGGACCAACCGTTATTGGGGCGAACGCGGTCATCGAGAGCGAGGTCTACATAGGACCATACACTTCGATAGGTGACAGTACGCACGTGAAAAAGGGCGAAGTGGAGAACTCGATAATAATGGAGAACTGCACCATCGAAATCAACACCAAGATAATAGACAGCATAATAGGTGCTGACTCGGAAATCGCAACAAACCAAAAGGGTCCGAAGGGGCACAAGTTAATTGTAGGGGAAAACTCGAGAATAATACTGTGAGAGGAAGACTATGATTGAAGGTGTAGTGACTAAACCGCTTAAGCAAGTTGCTGACGAAAGGGGTTGGCTAACTGAGATACTGCGAAGCGATTGGCCAGAATTTCAGAGGTTCGGTCAGGTATACGTTACCGCGGGTTATCCGCAGGTCGTGAAAGCTTGGCACATGCACAAGAAACAAGTGGACAATATGGCATGCATCAAGGGCATGATGAAACTAGTGCTTTACGACGATAGAGCAAAATCAAAAACGAGAGGCGAAGTGAACGAGTTTATTATCGGCGAAAAAAACCTGATGATGGTGCAGATTCCGCCGCAGGTTTGGCACGGATTCAAAGCCATAAGTGAAGAATACGCGCTGCTCTTGAACGTCCCGACAGAGGTTTACAGTTACAAAGAACCAGATGAGCATCGGCTGCCAGCGGATACGTCGAAGATACCTTACGACTGGAAGCCTGCGCCTTGGCTTAAGCACGGTTGATGCAGATGAGACTGCTCGTCACAGGCGGCGCGGGGTTCATTGGAAGCAACTTCGTGCATCATTTTCTGAAAGCGCATCAAAACCACGAAATCATTGTCTTGGACAAGTTGACTTATGCTGGGCGAAAAGAGAACCTTCAGGATATCTGGGACAAGATAACCTTCATCCAAGGCGACATAACAAGGAAAGAGGATGTTGAGAAATCAGCGAGAGGCTGCGATTGCATAGTAAACTTCGCTGCTGAAACACACGTCGATAGAAGCATTCTGGACGCGGGCACGTTTGTTTTGACAGATGTTTTGGGTGTTTACAATCTTCTTGAAGCTGCAAGAAGATACAACGTGTCGAAGTTTGTTCAGATAAGCACAGATGAAGTGTATGGCGACATCCTCACGGGCAGCTTCAAGGAATCGGATAGGCTGAACCCTCGTAATCCTTACTCAGCTTCGAAAGCAGGCGCAGAATTATTGTGCCGAGCCTACTTTGAAACATACGGCTTATTCGTGACTGTAACGCGGTCTTCGAACAATTATGGACCAAATCAGCATCCAGAGAAGCTCATTCCAAAGACTATCATTCACGCATTGTTGAGCAAACCCATACCAGTGTACGGGACAGGAAAGAACATCAGAGATTGGGTCTACGTGGAAGACAATTGCGAAGCCATAAACTGCGTATTGAACGAAGGCAAGTCTGGCGAGACTTATAACGTTGCTGGGAACCAGGAGTTGGAAAACTTGCAGGTTGTCAAGACCATCCTGAAGCTTGCCGACAAACCTGAGAGCTTGATAACATTCGTCAAAGACAGGCCGGGACATGATTTGCGGTACTCGATAAACGCGAAGAAACTATGGAAGGTTGGCTGGAAACCTCGCACAAACTTCAACGTGGGAATTAAGAAGACTCTGCAGTGGTATCAGCAGAACGTTGAATGGTGGAAACCAATAATAGAAAAGGAACAGATTAATTTTCACGAAGGAAAAACATAAGTCGGTTTGGCGCAACAAACGCTGATACCGCAGTCTATACGGTGTTCATGATTGAAAGGAGTTTCAGGTGCTGAGTCGAGTAATGGGAAAAACACGGTAAAGCTGAGGATGGACGTTGACTACGCTTACCCTTCCAGACTTAAGAGTTTCTTCTACACTTTTCTGCGCTTAAAAACTGGAAAGGATTACCTGAAAAACTCGAAGATAATGGCTCAGATGATTAACGAGTCGCCAAGAAATGTGAAGGCTTATTGGTTTTTCACACCCACAACCACACCCGACGAAGATTTGTTGGAGTTGCTAATTGAAGACAAGCACGAGGTATGTCTTCACGTCGCAACTCGCCCGAACGAGGAACTGAAACTCCTTGAACAGGTAACAAAACGACGTGTAAACTACTACACCGTTCATGGAACTGAACGTTTGTTAGCTCGGTTGATGTGGGGAAGGAAGCTATCACAAGCTAACGTTCCGATTCCTAAAGATTTTCCAATAAAGTCTTTTCACAAGTTTCCCGCGATTGGAATAGACAGGTTAAGCTATGCCAACCCTTCTGAGACGGTGGTGAGGATAGCTGAGAAAAGTATTGGGGAAGGGCAGGTCTTGCATTTTCATCCTGAATGGCTTTTCCAACGAGGCACCATCAACCGCAGAGGGCCATTCTACAACGTACTGAAAAAAATACTTAGTGTCGACGAGGAGCTCGACATGCTGGTTATTCGGAAGAGAGTCTTTGTCAAGGTGGCTCAGGATGCGCGAGAATATAGACGTGACTTCGTCCCCACAAGGATGTTTCTGACAAAGCTCGTCGACAGAGGCCTTGATATCTTCACTTTCATAGAACGAAAATGGTGCTTCAGCATACCTAAACCTGAGGAATCTTGGGTCAAGGAAGAAGACAATATCGCATTATTACCGATAAAAACTTATGCAGACTGGCTCGGTGTTGTCGGAAAAAAGACTCGCAATATGATCCGCAAAGCCGAAAAAAGCGGTGTAAATACGGAATTAGTTGAACCAACCGAGGAATTGGCAACCGGCATCTGGAAGATATACAATGAGACTCCGATAAGGCAGGAGCGCGCCTTCCCTCATTACGGAATCTCGACGGGTGAAGTTAAGAACATCGTGTGCTCGGCGAAAGATGACACCTTCATAGGCGCCTTCATCGGGACTGAACTCGCAGGGTTCATTCAATTGGTGTACGGTGACAAGATTGCGATTATCCAGCAGATTCTCTCGTTCCAGAAGTACTCCGACAAGGCTGTTAACAACGCGTTGATCGCCAAAGCAGTGGAAGTCTGTGCCTCAAGACAGGTCGGTTGGCTAATGTATGGGAGAATGGGGAACCATCCGTCGCTGGACAGTTTCAAGGAGAACAACGGCTTCTCCAAGCACTCTTTACCGCGCTACAATGTTCCGCTAACGAGAAAAGGGCGAATCGCAACGAGAATGGGCTTGCATAAAGAGTTCAAGGACACCCTGCCAGAAGCCTTAAAGTCTCCTCTCTTTCCAGTTTTCAATTGGGTGAGCCGAACCAAGCAACGGGTGCGACTTGGGTTGTTTTTCAAGCATTAACATATCCAATATCGCATCGGACGATTTTCAAAAGACACAAGTGTTACAGCTGTGAAGCATTCGGCTTTACATAAGATTAAATACTTTCTGGGAACATTTCCAATGAAAACACAAGGTGCACGCGGTGGCTACAAAAGACATCAGGCTTCAGTATACGGGTTATATCATATTCGCAGCAAAACTCATCGCGGTTGCAACTGGGCTCATCTTTCAGTACATGATAGCGAGGTCAACGACGAAGCAAGATTATGACATTTACTTCAACCTCAACGACGTGCTTGCTTACTTCACGTTAATCGCTGCCGTTGTTCCTTTCTGGGTTATGCGCTGCGTTGCACGTGGAAAGGAAGGCGCAACCAAAACAGGGTTAGTAACCAACCTGATAATCTCGCTCATATTCACCGTTGCATACCTCGCAGCGGTTCCCTTTATTCTTCCTGTTCTGGGAGTCTCGATGGACTACTTGACGCTGTACCTTATAGCTTCAATTCAAATTGTTGAGCTTTACCTAATCGGGCTCTTTGAACCTTGTCTCCAAGCCACTAAGCCCCAAGCAGTAGGCTACGGTTTGCTCGTGCAGCAAGTGTCAAAAGTGGCTTTAGGGTACGCTTTGATTATTCAACTCGGGCAGCCTCTTTTCGGGATGCTCATAAGCACGGCAATCGCTTTTGTCATTCAAATCGCCTATTACTCTAGACTGCTCAGGTTTGAAATGAAGCAGAAAATCCAGTGGGGTTTCGTGAAAGAGTGGCTCAAGGGCTCTCTGGCAAACATTTACACGGTGATCGGCAACCAGATTGCCAACTTTGTGTTCCTCCTTCTCTTCAGTTTTGGGGGTGAGGGCAGCAGAGGAATCTATGGAGCCGCAGCAATTGTTGTGAACGTGATAACATACTCCAGTTTCTTGGCGTTTGCGCTTTACCCGAAGCTTCTGGCGGAGCAGAAAAGCGAGGACGTGACTGCCTCGTTCAAGACGGTTTTGATGTTTGCCGTTCCCATGACCGCGGTTGCCATGGCGTTGTCTAATTCCTACATCGTTCTTTTGCGTCAAGAGTTGCTCAATTTTCCGGGGGCAGGGCTGGTTCTCGCAATCTTAGCTTTGGACGCTTTAGTCGGGGTGGTTTCAGGGATATACGGGTCAGTACTTTTTGGGATTGAAAGCGTAGATAAAGAGAAGCTCACTTTCAGAAGCATGGTGAAAAGCAAGATATTCATTGCTTTCTCATTGCCCTACGTTCAATCCGCTATAGCTATTCCAACAACGTTCTTCGTTTTGACGACTTACGCTTTCCAGGAGCCTTTGCTGGCGGCCATCTCGGTTTGCATTATCAACTCAACTCTTCGTTTCGCATTGTTCCTCGTTCTGGTAGCCGTAGTTCGTGGAATGATAAAGATTGCTTTCCCGTGGAAAAGCGTCGCAAAGTACACTTTCGCTTCCATAATCACTGGGTTCGTCCTTATTCTCTTGCCCGGTTCATCTAGCATTCTAATGACCCTAATCTGGACTGCCATCGGAGGCTTACTCTATCTTGTCATCTTGATGTTGATAGATAAGGAAGCGCGGTCGTTGCCAAAACAAATTCTGAGCGAGTTTAGGGGAAAGAAGAGTCTTTCAGAGTAGTTAGCAATTATCAAAATTAACGCAAGACTAAAGCAAAAGTTCAGCTAATATGCCGTTGAGCTCTTCTTTGTTCTTTATGCTCCTGAAGATGGCTTTTCCGCTTGAGTAAACGCGGAAAGTGTAGTTCTTGAAAGTTAACTCGAAGATAATGCCCGCGAGCGATTTCACGAGTTTGGCTCTCTTGAAGATGTTCGCGAGAGCTTCATCTTTCTTTTCATACTTGAAAATGACTATCACGTCTTTTTCTGCACCGCAGGCTCCTTCGATTCTCGCAACGTAATCTTCGACTGTGACCATTAGAGTTGGTCTATCTCCGTCAGGACTTCTACGAAGCGGTCTATCTCTTCGCGTGTGTTGTAGATGTAGAAGCTGGCTCTAGCGGACGACTGCAGCTTGAAAACTTCGTGAAGTGGCTGAGCGCAATGGTAACCGCTGCGTATCATAATTCCGTAGTTGTCACAAAACAGCGCGACGTCATGTGATGATAAACCTTGGATGCTGAACGGGATGATTCCACATTTCAAAGCCGTGTCTGTTGCCCCGTGCAGGATGATTTTGCTGCATTCCTGCATGCGCTTAATCGCGTAGTTAGTCAAGTAACATTCGTGACCTTGAACAAGGTCCATTCCGATTCTTTCGAGGTACCTTACGGCTTCTGCCAATGCGATAGCGCCGCATATATTGGGTGTTCCCGCCTCAAACTTCCACGGTGGGTCGTTGAGGCTTATTTCGCAGTGTTTTTTCCCTGTGGTGAATGAGACCTCTTTTATCATTTCTCCGCCTCCTTGGAACGGTGCCATTGTTTCGAGGAGTGATTTCTTGGCGTAGAGGACGCCGATGCCGGTTGGTCCGAGCATTTTGTGTCCAGAGAATGCGAAGAAATCAATGTCCAAATCCCTGACGTCAATGGGTTTGTGGGCGATGGATTGTGCGCCATCCACGAGCATGAGTGCGCCATGTTCGTGGGCGATTCGGGCGATGCGTTTGACGTCGTTTATTACTCCGGTGACGTTTGAAACGTGGCTTAGGCAGGTGATTTTGGTTTTGTTCGTGATTTTGTTTTCGAAGTCTTTGTAGTCGAGGGTGCCGTTTGGGTTTATTCTTGGCGTATTTTATGGAGAATCCGTTTATCTTTGATATGATTTCCCAGGGGACTATGTTGCTGTGATGCTCCATCAGCGAGACTAAGACTTCGTCGCCTCGTTTCAGGTTGCGGAGTCCCCAGGAATAAGCAACGAGGTTAATGGCTTCGGTGGTGCCTCTGACGAAGATGATTTCTGCGGAGTCTTTTGCGTTTATGAATTTGGCGATTTTTTCGCGGCTGTTTTCGTATAGTTCGGTGGCTTCTTGACTGAGTGTGTGGACGGCTCGGTGGACGTTGGCGTTGTGTTGCTCGTAGTAATCGGTGATGGCTTGGATGACTTGCTTCGGTTTCTGGGTGGTGGCTGCGTTGTCGAAGTAGATTAATGGGTTGCCGTTTATTTTTCGTTTTAGGATTGGGAAGTCTTTGCGGATTTTGTGGGCGTCTAGGATTGTTTTTCCTCCGCCACTTTCAGGCGTTTCGACAGGGTTTTGGCAAGTTCTTCCTCTTCAATGGCTTGTTTCTCCTCGAAGGTTAATTCTTTCGGAATCCATGTGGGCATGGCGCCTTTTTGCTCGTAGTATTTTCTGAGTGCACGTTTTACGGCGCCAACGGCGAGGATGCCGCAGTGGAATTTGACGCTTGGTAAGCCGCCGACTTCTTCTGTTACTTTTTTCCAAGTAACGTCTTTCCAGGCGGTTTCGAGAGTTAAGCCTTTTATCATTTCGGTGACGATGCTGGCTGTTGCTATGTTGGCGGCGCATCCGTAGCTTTCAAATGTGGCTTTTTCTATGACTTCTTTGTCGTTGATTTTCAGGTAGAAGGTTATCATGTCTCCGCATGCTGGGTTACCTGCGACGGCTACGACGGTGGCGTCTTCCATTTTTCCAAGGTTCTTGGGGTTCCTGAATAAATCGAGAACTTTCTGGGTGTAGGGTAAGGGTACACGCGACATATTTAATCGACTCCTGTTTGACCTACTATTCCTCTTATTCGGTTCACTGCTGTAGGTAGCACTTCTAAGACGTAAGCTATATCCTCTTCTGTCATGTAACGGGTTGTTTTCATGAGAATGCTACCGTGGGCTTCACTGAATTTTCTGCCGATGGCTACGAGAACGTGGCTTGGCTGGAGTAAGCGTCGGCTGCAGGCGCTGCCGCTGGAAACGTAGATGCCTTTGAGGCTTAGCTCGATGGTTAATGCTTCGCCCTCAGCGCGTAGGAAGCTGATGTTGGCGTTGTCTGGGCTGCGTTTGTCGCCTTTTGCGCCATTGAATTTCACATCGGTGAGTTCTTTGAATACGCCATCAACAAGCTTATCGCGTAAAGTGCGCATTTTGTTGGTGTTCGCCTCGAAGTTCTCGAACGCCAGCTCCGAAGCTTTCGTGAAGCCGACGATAAGCGGGGTGTTTTCGATGCCTGGCCACAGTTTCTGTGTGCCGATTTGTCCTTCGAGGATTTTTTCGACGTTCACACCTTCACGTATGTATAATGCGCCGATGCCGCGTGGACCGAGGATTTTGTAGCTGCTCACTGTCGCCATGTCCACTTTGAGGTCTTGCACGTTGACGGGGATTCTGCCGTAGGCGTCTGACGCGTCGGTGTGGAAGATCGCGTCGGGGTTCTTGTCCTTCACGATGGCTACTGCTTCCTTGATGGGTTGGATGGTTCCGAGTTCGTTGTTCACGATCTGCATGCTCACCAGAACTGTTTCTTTGTCAACTGCTTCTTTGAGTTTTTCAAGGTCGATGGTGCCTTCCGTGTTCACGTGAACTTTCGTTGTGGAGAAACCGTACTTCTGCAGCAGCTCCGCGACGCTGAAGACGTTGACGGGTTCGATTTCTGAGATAACGATTTTCTTGCCCTTGGCTTTGTTGGCGAAGCAAGCGCCCATCAACGCCAAGTTATTCGCCTCTGTCTCGCTCGGCGTGAAGGTGATTTCTTCCTGGATTTTGGCGCCCATGAACCTGCTGATCTTCTGGAACGACGCCCATGATGGTCTCGAAGGCTTCCCACCCGGGCTTATGCGTCAAGCGTCGGGTTGCCGTAGGCTTTCTTGTTGTAGTAGGGCAGCATGACGTCCACGACTTCCTGCGGGACGATGGTGCTGTTTTCGTTGTCGAGGTAGACTTCGTGGGTTATGCCTTCGTGGGCTTTGAGGAGTTCTCGGACGTTTTCAACCAAACAAACCACAACCATTCAGTGAGGAATAGATAACGCGTCTGAAGCTAGTATTTGCAGGTTCAGGTAGAAAAACATAACCGTATAGAATAATCCCTCTGACAAGAGACTTACATTGAATACAGTAAGACCCAATTTATGGCAACAATCCTCGTCAACGCAAACCCAGCATTGAAAGCCTGCATACAGCGTGATTAACACTATAAGTCAGCGTTTTCTTACTGTTTTTCAGAGAAAAGAAATGATGGCGTAAACATTGAGAGTAACCGACTTACAGATTCCCGAAGAACTCAAGGAAGTCACACTTCGTAGTGGTATTGCTGAGTTGTATCCTCCTCAGGAAGAAGCCGTTCTTGCAGGTGTTTTGGACGGCAAGAATCTGGTTTTAGCCAGCCCAACTGCGTCAGGAAAAACACTCGTAGCAGAACTCGCAGGACTCAAACACGTATTGGAACGTAATGGCAAAGTCATCTATCTCTCACCTCTAAGAGCGTTGGCAAGTGAGAAATATGATGAATTCAAAAAATACTGTTCACTTAGAAAGAAAGACGGTAAACGCGTCACAGTCGGCATCAGCACAGGCGACTACGACCAAGCAGACCCATGGCTCCAGCGAAACGACATCATCGTAACCACCAACGAAAAAGCCGACTCACTTCTGAGACACAGAGCCAAATGGATGGAAGAAATCACACTCGTCGTCGCTGACGAAATCCACCTGTTAAACGAGGCTGAACGCGGACCAACGCTCGAAGTCGTCCTCGCAAGGCTCATGCAAGTCAGCCCTGAAACCCAAATCCTCGCATTAAGCGCCACCATAAACAACGTCGACGAAATCGCAGCATGGCTCAAAGCCCAATACGTCATCACAGAATGGCGACCAGTCACGCTCAAAGAAGGCGTACTCCTCAACGACGAAATCCAGTACAAAGACGGCGACGCAAGAAAAATCGACAAAAAAACACGCCAACCAGCCATAAACCTCGTTCTAAACACCATCAAAAACGGCGGACAAGCACTCGTATTCGCTTCAACACGGAAAAACGCCGCCAGCGCTGCAAAACAAATCTCGGAACACACCAGCGAAATCCTCTCCAAACCCATAAAACGCGCTCTGGAACACGAAGCCGAACACATCCTCAACGCGGGCGAAAGAACACGTCTAAGCGAAAACCTAGCCGACCTCGTAAAATGCGGAACAGCGTTCCACCACGCAGGATTAGCAGGCGCACATCGCAAACAAATCGAAGCACTCTTCAAAGAAGGAAAAATAAAAGTCCTAACCGCTACACCCACGCTAGCTTTCGGCGTTAACCTCCCAGCAAGAACCGTAGTCATCCAAGATTATAGAAGATACGAAGCAGGATACGGATACTACCCCATAGCAGTCCTAGAATACAAACAAATGGCGGGACGCGCAGGAAGACCAAAATACGACAAAGTCGGCGAAGCCATCCTCATCGCCAAAACTGCCGACGAAGCAGACTACCTCATGGACAGCTACATCCTCGCCAAACCCGAACGCATATGGTCACGCTTAGCCGTGGAAAAAATAATCCGAGGACACGTACTCGCAACCGTAGCCTCAGATTTCGCAAAAACCGAAAACGGCGTCTACGAATTCTTCGCCAAAACCTTCTACGCCCACCAATACGACATCAAAGCCATTCGCAGCCTTATCGCAAAAATCCTCAAATACCTCTCGGATGAAGATATGCTCACCTTCAACGGCGACAAAGTCTTCGCCACAAAATTCGGAAAACGCGTAAGCGAACTCTACATCGACCCAGCCTCAGCCGTTGAAATTCGCGATGCACTCAAAAACAAACCCGCGAGCCTCACCGAATTCAGCCTACTCCACCTAATCACCCACACACCCGACATGGGACCAGTAATGCGACCTTACACACAAGAAATCGATCAACTCGCCGTCACCATGGAACAACACAGAGACGAATTCTTCACGCAACCCCCCAACGAATGGGACGACCACTTCGCGTACGAAGAATTCCTCGGAGAAGTAAAAACCGCCACCGTTCTCCAAAACTGGATCGAAGAAACAACCGAAGACTCACTAATTGAACGGTTCCGTGTGCAACCTGGAGACCTTTACAAAACCATCGAAAACGCAAAGTGGCTGCTCCATGCCACAGACGAACTGGCACTTCTGTTCGAATGCAAAGAAATCCTGCCCTTAACCTCTGAGCTGATCGAAAGAGTATCTAAAGGAATAAAGAAAGAACTCCTACCCATCGTGAAACTGGAAGGAATCGGCAGAGTTAGAGGACGCATAATTTACAACGCAGGATACAAAACCATCGAGGACATTAAACATGCTCCGCTTGAAGACTTAACGAGCCTGCCGCTGATTGGACCACGTGTAGCCAAGAGGATAAAAGAGCAGGTTGGCGGTTTCGTGAAGAAAAACGAATGGGAAAATCTGGATAAGGTTGATGAGTGGAAGCAGAAGGCGCTTTCAGAGTTCTAGTCTTGGGCGAAAAGCTCCGCTTGTTTTACGGCTGTGCCGAGGTAGTTTTTCGGGTTCAAAGCCTCATCGATTTCCTTTTCCGTTAGTTTGCGGTGGATAAATTCGTTTTCCATGAGAATTTGCTTGAAGGGTCTCTTTTCTGCCTCGCTCTTTATCGTGAGTTTTCTCAGCAGCTCGTGCGCTTCCTGACGGTTAACCCCTTTCTTCGTGAGTGCGATCATGACGGCTTCTGACATGGCTCTTCCCTGAGTCAGGCTAATGTTCTTCAGCATTCGCTGCTCGTCAACCTGCAAGTTCGCTATGATCCTTGTCATTAATTCTAACATGTAATCCGTGAGAATGCATGCTTCGGGAAAGATGAATCGTTCAGCCGAAGACTGAGTCAAATCCCTCTCATGCCATGTGACAACGTTCTCCAACGCGGGAGCAACCAAGCTCCTCACTATCCGTGCCAAACCGCAAACCCGTTCGCAAGTTTCAGGGTTCCGCTTGTGCGGCATCGTGGAACTCCCCACCTGTTTCTCCGCTTCAAAAGCCTCGGATAACTCGCCGATTTCTGGTCTCTGCAATTCGCGGATTTCAGTGGCAAAATTCTCCAATGAACTCGCAATCACCGCTAAGAGGCAGATGAGCTCAGCGTAGCGGTCTCTTTGCACGATTTGGGTTGAAATCTCCGCGGCATGAACCCCCAGTCGCTTCATCACCAGTTCTTGAATCCGAAGCGCATGTTCACCCAACCCGGCTTGAGTGCCCACAGCACCACTCATTTTTCCAACGATTACGCGATCTTTGCATTCGCGTAGCCTCTGGGTGTGTCGTGAAACCTCACATGTCCAAACCGCGAACTTGAATCCTAGAGTTATTGGCAGCGCGTGTTGACCGTGCGTTCGCCCAATCATCACCGTTTCCTTGTACCTCCCAGTTTTGTCTTGCAGAATCCTCCTCAAACAGGCTAATCTCTTCTCAATAATCTCCACCGCATCTTTAAGCTGCAACGCGTTAGCCGTGTCAACTATATCGTAACTTGTGGCGCCTAGATGAACGTACGCCCCGCTTGATCCACATGCTTCAGAAAGAGCTCGGACTATAGCCGCGACGTCGTGTTTGATTTCGCTCTCGATTGCTTTCACGCGAGCAAGCTTCACGTATCTCAAAGTTGCCATCCGCGCGATTTTCTCTGCATCTTTCTTCGGTATGTTTCCAACTTCGCAGTGCGCCCACGCCAATGCGGCTTCAACGTCAAGCATTTTTTGAAGGCGTGTTTCTTCTTGGAAGACTTCAAGCATCTCAGGTGTTCCGTAGCGACCTGTATCTATGGGTAGAATTGGCAATTCAAGATTCCTCGACAGAAGGATATGCTGGTTAAAGATTAATGTTTTACCGAAGCTTATCGTGTTGTAATGATGTAAGGCGTTAAATATGCGAACAATAATTGCGGTGCTCCACAAGAACGAGGGGCAACTCCGCTGAAGCTGTGATCAAAACGTTAGAATCTCTTAGGCTTGAGGACATCTGCGCCGTTCTCGCAACACCATCGACAATCTTTGAAACAGATAACTTGGACAAACTGCGGCAAAAGGATGTGAAGTCATCTGTGGTTATTGGCTGTGCTTTTTCAAAATCCCACACACACGAAAGACCTCAAAGTGTAAGAATTGAAAATGCAACTTTGATGTTTCGATGGGCGATTCTACCCATCTTTCCTTCGGAATCCACCAGCGACAACACTCGCCCAGAGACTGGAACATGGACACGAAAGCGCAATCGAAAAGCTACTTAGGGAAACTGAAGGCGATTTTTCCCTGATAGTCGCTGAACCAGACGGAATTCTGGCTGCAAGAGACCCGATTGGCGTTCAACCATTCTATTATGGAGAAAACGCGAATTTTGCTGCCCTTGCGTCCAACAGGACAGCCCTGTGGAAGATGGGGATAGAGGGAACAAATTCATTCCCTCCGGGGAATCTGGCTAAAGTAAACAAGCGCGGCTTCGAGTTTAAGCCTGTTAAAACGCTTCAGCCGTCGAAGCCGAAAAGGGTGACCTTGGAGCAGGCAGCGCAAACTCTGCAAAGACTACTGGAATGTTCCATCCGCGTGCGAGTTCGTGACATGAAGGAGGTCGCTGTGGCGTTTTCAGGTGGGTTAGACAGCAGTGTAGTCGCGTTCTTGGCAAAAAAGTGTGGCGTCAACGTGCATTTGGTCCATGTTAGTCTGCGTGGTCAACCTGAAACGGAAGAGGCGAAGAATATTGCTGAGGAATTGAAGCTGCCCTTAAGCTGCTCTTTGTTCGATAAGGAGGATGTCGAGAAAACGGTTCCTAAGGTGGTTGAGTTAATCGAGGAAGCCGACCCGGTTAAAGTGGCTGTTGGGATACCGTTTTATTGGGTGGCGGAGAAAACGGCGGAATCTGGTTTTCAGGTGCTGTTGGCGGGTCAGGGCGCAGACGAGCTTTTCGGCGGTTACCAACGCTACGTCAACGAATACTTGTCGCATGGGGCGGAAAAAGTGCAGAGAAACCATGTTCTGCGGATGTCACAAGGCTTCATGAGAGTAACATTGAGAGGGACGAGAAAATCTGCGGGTTCCACGATGTGGAGCTTCGTTTGCCTTTTGCTTCGTTCCAGATTGCCGAATTCGCGCTAAGCTTACCCATAGAACTCAAGATTGAGAAGAAAGTCGGATGGTCTTAGGAAACTCGTGTTGCGAGAAACTGGCGAAAAATATCGGTTTGCCAGCCGCGGTTGTGGAGAAACCTAAGAAGGCAGTGCAGTACTCCACTGGGGTGAATGCGGTTCTTGGGAAAATCGCGAAAAGGCATGGATGTACGATTAACGAATACCTTAAGAATTTGTTTGCCGAGCAGAAGAGAAAATTGTCAGGTAAAGAAAACACGGATGCTATGGTGTACGGTGAACCGGTTGCTGTATCTTACTCGATTACTTGAATGGCGCCTGATGGGCATTGGCATTCGCATGCTCTGCAGACCAAGCATTCTTCGACCTTGACAGGTGAGGACTTGCTTTCTTTGATTTCGTAGACGCCAACTGGGCATGTGTTTACGCAGGTTTCGCATCCGTTGCATTTCGCGGTATCTACAACTATTTTTACCATGTTCATACCTCTTATTTTTTTATTGAAAAACCATCAGTCAAATAAAAGGGTTTAGGTTTGTTAGCGGATTTCTTCACGTAGTCTGAGGAGGATTCCGTTTATCCGCTGTTCGATTTTTTCTTTTTGCCGCTGGTAGTCTGCGAGTGCGTTCTTGTATTCTTCTATAGGGAGTTCGCCTGTTCGGTGTTTGGCTTCGGCACTTCTTATGCTTGTTCGTGCCTTACTTAGGTCGTTTTCTGCGTTGTCCAGTTGGCGAATTAGTTGTCCATAGTTGCCGCCAGCATGACGGAAAGTATCCTTTAGTTGATTTATGTTCTTAGACAGTCCATCTAGGCGTTTTTCGAGCGTTTTGCGTTGTGTTTTGTAATAGTTTCTGGGGATTTTGCCTTTCTGGGCTCTGGCATGAAGCACGCGCAATTCGTGCATTATGTTCCTGCGCTCTTCATATGCCTCTGTGAAGGCTCTGACGTTGTCTGGGCTTAAGCCGGCGGATAATCTTGGCACTACGATTCTCTTTTGCGTGACAGTTTTAGGCCTTCGCCAGACTGCGAAGATTACGCTTCCAACGATTGACAAAGCCCAAACCCATATCGTTGGGCGAAATGAAAGCCATAGCGGATTGTAGTCGTAGGTAACCTGCAACGCTGCGGTCTCTTTTGGCACCTGGTGGTCAACGTAGCTTACATCTTCTCTCTTGATTTCCAGATTTTCTTGGAAGAGTTCTCTGACTACGCTGACGGAAGGGTCTAATTCGGAGAGTGGTGGTGTCACTAAATGCGCGCCCTCTGGAGGAATAATCTGAACAGATGCCTCCTCAACAAAGTAATTTGAGACTGGAAAAAGGTCGAGGTTGAAGGCGAAACGTGAGGCTTGGTCGGAGGACGTGTTCGGCAGACTGTATTCAACCTTAATCTTGGCAGACTGCCCGACGCCTAAGGCGCTCTGCAATGTCAAGTCTGCCGGCGTAATCGGACCGTTCTTGGCGGTGACGCTGACCCCTAAAGTTCTGCCAAACTCATCTTTCCCCAAAACGTCGGAGGCGTCGCTTGGGAGATCCAGCTTAATCGTAGCGGCAGTCTTGGTGGATTTGTTAATAATTCGAAAGCTGTCTGATGCTCTTATTTCTCCTGCGGGGTAAATCGTGATTACTCGGTTAAGTGATTTCACGTCCATTTGTTGGATGTAACCGTCTGGCAAACTGAAGGTTGCGACGGCTGGAGAATAAGTGAATGCTAATAGGTTGTCTTTGATTATGTTTGTTGCGTTGACGTCTCCGTCGGGTTTCGTGACGCTCACTTCTGAAGATCCTGCGGGGAGAGATAGCGTTACGTTGCAACGGGCTGCACCCGTTGCGAAGCTTGGGTAGGCTGGGAAATCTAGGCTGTATCCGGAAGAGGTCGTGCTAAGCAGGTCGTTTGAAAGAAGGAATATGACCGTGAATGTCTGGGCTGATTGTTCTGGAAGGGTTACTTCGAAGCCGTAGAACCCGCTTCGGTTACCCAGTTGAACGCCAACGTTCATTGGGAGAGACCCTGTCGAGTCGAATGCTACGCCTTTAAGGATATAGCTACCGTACTTGTACGGGAACCCTATAAGAAACCCACTTGTCGCTTGACCTGTCACGGTAATGGTTTCGCGGATAACTACGTTTCCAGAATACATCACTTCGATTTGGTGGTCCACGTTCTGTATGCTATAGCTATTGTTCTGCGCAGCAACTATTCCTATGTTGAGTGTGATTGGTAGGAGAACGGCAAACACGAGAACAGTGAGAGCAAGAGCCGCGGGGGTGATATTCACTAAGGTATTCCTCAATTTCAGTTTTCATTATTCTGTTAGGTTGTTTATTTATCTTTAGAAAGTTGAATCCGAGCGGTTTAGCAGAGTCCGCCGTGCTTGAAATAGTAGTCTGGTTCCTTCTTGGAGCCGAAACTTCTGACGCCCTTCTGTTTCAACTGTTTTCTTAAGCTGCTGAGCATGTTCCTCTGTTAATTCGCCTTTCTTCGCCAAGAACGCTATAATCTCGTTAGCTTCCGTCTCTGTGCTGCAACGGCGTATGAAATCTACGACGGTTGGGTTGTAATTATGAAATGGGTCAATTATGGATTTTTCTGCGTCGTCAGGGTTTATTCTTACCGAATCTATCGGGATTGTGTTTTCTCCGCCGAGTTCTTTGGCTAAGTTTGGAAACGTTTTCTTGAATGATTTCTTGTCTGATTCGACCAATGTTCTTCTCAAGCCGTGGGTATGTGTGGGGCATTAAATGTTTTTGTGTTTCTTAAGTTTTTTTCTCAAGAGAATTTGGGCAAAACGCAGATTGGATTTTCTAAGCTGGAAGGAACTGCTTGGTCGGATTTTCTGCCAAAATCCTCTCAAGTTGCGTGCGGTTAAGTCCGGTGATCTCGTCTCCGAAAATCTCGCATTTCCTCTTTCGCTCGGCTTCTTCCGGGCTTCGAACCACGATTTCAACCTTGTTGTTTGTTGTTGTTTCTCCGAAGATGTGGAAAGAGGCTTCAGTTTTGCCTTGTTTTGTCACACGAGTCCACTCGGTTTTCACGATTTTGAGGTTCTTCTTTACTAGAAGGTTTACGATTTCTTCTGGATGTTCATGGCATAGGGCAAAATCGATGTCGCTTCCTCTGCGAATCGTGCCTCTCCACACACTTCCAATCAAGACTGGTTTACAAGCCTTAATCGCGGTCATGATTTCGAGGGCTTCTTGGCGCATTTGGACCAGGCGTTGTTTTCTTGCTGTTCCTTCGTTTTCGTCTGCTATTTTGTCGAGTTCCAGGGCAACTTCACGGTTTGATGGTAAAGAATGAGTGCGTAATGTTTCTGCTGCTTTCTCTTTAGCCTGCTTGTACTCTTTCTCTGACCCGAAGTAGAGCAGCACTGCGGCTTCTCTGGCGACTTTTCCTCTTAGTTCTTGCGGATTCGTTTTCAATTGTTCATCAGACATAGAAAAGTCAGCGTTTGAGCATCTGCTCGTAGAGTTCAAGGGTTTTCTCTGCGATTTTGGTCCAGGTGAACTCTTGGAGAACTCGTTTTCTGCCGTTCTTTCCGAGCCATTTGCGTTTCTCAGGGCTTTCGAGAGCGCTAGTGATGCCCCAGGCGAGGTCAGAAGGGATGTTAGGGTCGACGTGGTAACCGCATTGTTCTTCACCACAGCAAATGACTATTTCGCGCATTCCACTGACGCCAGCAGCGCCCACGACGACGGGTTTTTCCATGCTCATGGCTTCTAACGCGACTATTCCAAAAGGTTCGTAGTGGCTAGGAAACACTGCAACGTCGCACGCCGCGTAGTGGAGGATTCGTTCTTCTTCTGGGATGAAGTCGAAGCGAAAACGGATGTATTCTTCTAGTCTCATAGTTCGTGCTAGGTTTGTTAGGTATTCTTGGAGGTCGCCGACGCCGACGATGACTAGCTTCGCTTTGGGGTATTTGGATAGGACGTGGGGCATGGACATGATGAGTTTATCGACGCCTTTGACGCCCACGAGTCTTCCTAAGAAGAGGATCATGAGGTCGTCGTCTTTCAACCCGTAGGATTCTCTAAGTTTGCGGATTTGTTCTTGAGGAATGTTCTCCGGGTTGTATTTGTTTGGGTCGACGCCGTTGTAGCTCACAAATATTTTGTCTTTTGGAAAACCGAGTTGTATCAGCTCGTCTTTCATTGCGTAGGAGACCGTCACGACCATGTCTGCCATGTTGCCCCCGCGTCTTTCTATGTCGCTGACGACGGTGGAGCCGTTACCTAAAGTTCTGCCGTGCTCGGTTGAATGAACATGGAAGGCTAACGGTATCTTGGCTTCCCTCTTAACAGTCAACCCACCCATGACGGAGAGCCAATCATGTGCCACGACAACATCGTAGTTCATGCCTTCTTTCTTGATTAATTCGTTAATGAGTTTCGAGGCGCTCAGGTAATTGTATACCAGCAGTTTGCCGAAGAGGTTGATTCCTCTGCCCCACTTCCGGATATCCTCCGCGATAACGTCGGGCAAAGAGTCGGAAACATCTATATGGAGAGGACGATGGATTTCGATGCCGCGCCATATTTCTCTAGTGGCGAGTGAACCCGCGTCGTCGTTCATCGTGAAAACAGTCACATCGTGGTCCATGAGGACGAATTTGCGGGTGATCTCAGCGGCGTAAGTTCCTAAGCCACCGACGATCTTCGGGGGATATTCATAAACGAGAACAGCAACCTTCATTCTTGGCTTTCACCGTTTCCAACTAGGAATGATTTCTCTATACTAAAACTTTGCTTACTCCAAAGATGTACAATCGTTTTCCTTTAGACAGGGTTTAAAGCAGACGGGTCGGGTCGATAATTGCCTAGTGGACTAAAAGAATAAACACAAACTTCCAGTCTTCTCAACCTCACAAAAAGTGGGCCGAGCCGGATTCGGACCGGCGACCTTTGGCGTGTAAAGCCAACGTCCTAACCAAGCTAGACGATCGGCCCTTTTGTGCTTCTGTTTTTCTATGTTCGGTTAGATTAAGGTTTAGTTGTGTGATGTTAGGGTTTTTCGCTTAGCGATTCGGGTGTTGGTTTCTTGTGTTGTTGAATTTTGTTACTCATGGATTTGTTTAATTGGGTTTCGCTTGGGCATTTATCACGTCACGTGAATCTTGACTGTGATTAGCCATCTCAAATGGAGAATACATATAAATTGGTTGAATGCCATAGTGGAAAAAAGTAACTGGCTGAGGTCATCTGTCAGATTGACACAATTCGTGGTGGAAAAGTGAAACGAGCATTATGTACGGGTGCTGGTGGACCAGCAGGAATAAACTTTGTGGCATCTTTGCGACTGGCACCAGAGAAAATGGTTGTTATTGGCACGGAAGCCAACGAGTTTTACTGGCATTTGGCATCGACTGATGAGAAGTATTTGGTGCCGAGGGCTGTTGATTCAGGGTATATCGACAGGTTAAACGAGATTATTCGTAAGGAGCAGGTCGAGTTTTTGCATGCGCAGCCTGATGTTGAGGTTGAGGCGGTTTCGGAGAACCGGGAAAAATTGGATGCCAGTGTTTTTTTGCCCTCAAAGGATGCGGTAAAAGCCTGCCAAGATAAGTTGGAGTCGGCCAAGATTTGGAGAAAGAAAAATGTTCCTGTTGCAAGGACTGTCGAACTTAATGATGAAAGAGATATTGACAGGGCTTTTGAGGAGTTTGGGAGTCCAATTTGGATTAGGGCTAGACATGGAGCAGGTGGAAAGGGCAGCACACCAGCAGATAATAAAGAAACGGCTGCGTCATGGATTCGATACTGGAAATCTAGGCACGTAAAGTGGAATTTTATTGCTCAGGAACATTTGCCTGGACGGAACATTGCTTTTCACAGTCTGTGGAAGGATGGAGAATTGGTGGTTTCGATGGCTCGAGAACGGTTGGAGTATATTTATCCGTATCTCGCGCCTTCGGGAATTATGGGGACTCCGAGTGTTCAGCGAACGGTTCATGATTGAGTCGGTAAATCAGAATCGGCACTGAAGCGGTGCTTGCTATTGATTCGAGTTTTAATGGGATAGCGAGTGTGGATTTGAAGGAGAACGCTGAGGGAGTTCCATGTGTTACGGAGATTAACCCTGGAAGGATGTTTACTACTTCCTTCTTCTTCTCTTACGCTAGCAAGATGTTGAGGGGTGATTTTGCGGGTAACATTCCTTACTTGTATGTTCGTTTAGGTTACAAGGAGACTGTTCCTGAGTTGCCGAAGTACAATATCTTGCCGAAAGATGTTTACTGGATTAGGCACATGGATGCGCCTGCACGGCTTGTGAAAGATGGCAAAGTTATCGGAGCAATGTATGAGTGATTGAAGCGGTAATCTTCGACCTTGATGGAACCCTGATTCATCTACCGGTTAATTATGAGCGGTTAATCCAAGAATTTGAGAAAGTGGCGCAAGGAGAGAGTTTTCATCCGCTTCTGGAAGCTGTTTCAAAGCTAGATGAGGTTGCTAGAGGACAGGTTTTCAAGATTTGGGATTTAGCGGAGCTTGCAGCATCAGCTGGAATGACAGTTAACCAAGAAGGAATGAAGCTCTACAGTTTTTTCGCCACGAAACCGAAAGCTCTTGTTACAATGCAGGGAAAAGCCGTCGTAAACGTCATTCTGGAGAAACTCGGGTTAACTTTCGACGTTGTCTTGACGCGTGAGGATTCGCTTAGCAGAGCTGAACAACTTAAACTAGCGGCTCAGAAACTCAATGCAAGTTTTGGAGACGTGCTTTTCGTCGGGAACTCAGAGAATGACGCTCTTGCAGCAAAACAGGTTTTGTGTTCTTTTCAAAAGGTACATTAATCGAGAGCCGTGGACTGGTTTTATGGTTCTTGCTGGCAACCTCTTCAAAAAGATGAACTGCTCCAGAACTTGTGTTCGTGTTTGTCAATAGACACTTCATAAAAAACCGAAACATAGTTGACCTTCGTTCTGTTTTGTGGTTGGCAGATTTATTCTGGTTATGCCCAGAAACTTTTTGAGTATTCACCCAGGACTGCTTCGTAAATTCGCTCTGTTTGTTGGGCTATTTTGTCCCAGTCGTATTTTTCCTGAATGCGTTTGTAGGCACTTTCTCTGAGGTTGTTGCGGTATTTGTCGTCGAGCAGAACCTTCGTGATTCCCCACGCCAAGGATTCAGTGTTGTTCGGGTACACCTTTACGCCCGTGACGTCGTGTTCCACGATTTCGCCTAAGCCTCCTGTGTCAGAGACAACCACGGGGCTTTTTGCCGCCATAGCCTCCAACGCCACAATGCCAAAAGGTTCGAATAGTGACGGAACAACTGAAACGTCGGCAGAGCATTGGAGTTTAAGCAGAGTCGCCTCATCCACGAATCCCGTGAACATCACTTTGTGCTCCAGTCCCATGCTTCTGACTATTGTTGACAGTTGTTCTTTCATGTAGCCGCTGCCAACGATAACGAATTTCGCATTGATCTTCTCCAAGATTCTTGGAATCGAGTTAATCAAGACGTGAGCACCTTTCTCGTAGACCAGCCTGCCAACGAAAAGCACCAGCTTCTCATCAGGCAAAGCAAACGCGCTTCTAAACGGTTTCAAATCCTCCCGCGCCACTTCATCGTAGACATGCATGTTTACGCCGTTCGAAACCATCACGAGCTTGTCGTCTGGCAGTCCGAAACGCCCACTTCACGTGCGAAACCATGTATTGGCTGCAGCAGATGACTTTCCAAGCTTCGTACGTGAGCCACGCTTCGGTCTCGGCAATCATCTTCTCCGTACCCGTGTGAAGACCGTCTCTTCGCCCAATCTCGGTTGAGTGCATGGTCACGAAGAGTGGCTTCCTGAAAACGTGCTTCAACCCTATGCCTGCTGTGGCGACGAGCCAGTCGTGAGCGTGAAAAACATCCACCTTTTCCTCTAGCTTGGCAGCTATGGCGGCGGCTTCTTTCTGCATGTTCAGGTTCATCAGGTAAACCCAAGTCGCGAAGTCAGGAGACGGGTTCTTGTATGAGTCTACCCGTAAACTTCCACCCCATCAATCGTTTCATGTGCTGGTGCTCCAGGAAAATCGCATGTTACAACATGGACTTTCACGCCTCTTTTGGCTAAGCTCTTTGAAAGGTAGAAGACGTGTGGGGAAATGCCTCCGATGACTCTGGGCGGATACTCCCAAGAGAGAAACATGACGCTGAGCGTGCGTTTCACGTTTTTCCTGCATCTCCTGTGGTTTCAGTGTAAGCCTTCATCACATCGCTTATCCATGTGCTTGCTGTTGGCAGAACGAGTTGAATCTTCTCCTTCGGAGTCTTGTAGATACGGATAATCTCGTCACGCATCCACTCAGACTTCGCCGTAACCTTCGCAGCCTCGTAGAAACCCAGCCATTCAATGCTCTTAATCGCCATGTTAAACGGAGCGTTCGCCGAGTGCGACCTGTGATCTTCGAGGCTGTCAACTGAATACACGAACGGAATTCCCAACGCATTCTTCAACGTGACCGCGGCGGGCACGAAATGCCAATCGTAAACGTCGATAACATCAATTTGCTTGCCAGCTTGGTAGTAGATGTTCGCGGCTGCCCGCTCCACTTCCTCGTTCAGCGTTAACACCCATGTTAACACGCCGATATGCGTCCGCACAGGATTCGCAACACGAACAGTCTTGACACCGCTTGGCTCCTCAGTCAACCCCGTCAAGTAAGGATGATAAGTAACCAAGTATGTTTCGACGTTGTTCTTCACGAGTTGGGTGGCAAGATTGCTCGTGTACCCTGCCAGTTGCCCCACGATTCGAGGTGGATACTCCCACGTGAAGATAATAACCCGCAAGGTTCCCTCACTACGTGAACAGTGAACAGACTTTTATTATTCCCCTGCCCGTAACGTAGTACCGCTTCTTTCCCTCGCCATCCATGAAACTCTCCGCAAACCCCTCTGACTTGTACTTGTCTAGTATGCCTTCGATTTCGCCTTGGTCATGTTGCAATATCCGCGCGATTTCCTCGCCTCTTCTAGCCAAGTCAGCCGCGGTCGCGCAGAGGTTGTGGAGGGTTTGCAGCACTTTCTCCGGGAATGGTAGCTCCTCTCTCATCTCACTGCACCTGCAATGTGTCCAACAATGATGTTTTTGTCTTATAAACTCATGTGAAGTTGCCTAGAAAAGACGCGTTGCCTTCTGAGCTTGTTTGCTCAGCTCAATGAACCGTTTCTCCGCAACCTCCACCAGTTCTTTTCTCAGGGCTTCTCCCTTCAGTTTTGCCGCTCTTACATTGCCCATATCACGCGCAAACGCCTTGTCCTGCAATGAGTTTTCCGCCCAAGGTTCAAAATCACCCCTACGATTGTGAAACTCCAAGGCTTTCAACTCAACCGTTCGAAGCCCCTTCACGAAACCCTTAAGACTCCACGACACAACACCCGTGAAGTTTTCATCGCCAGTTCCTGTATGGAAAAGGAATGGTTCATTAGCGGTTAAAGTTGCCAATCGTAGCCTGCTTTCGAAATCAAGCAGCAAAGCGTGCGCCACGGCAAACGCATCCATCGACGACTCGTAAGGGCTGAAGTAACTGTGCACTTCGCCTGGTCCGCCGCCTGCCGTAAACATGTAGTACAGGTGGTCGCTCGTCTGGAAATACCTCCACAGCTTCAGGAACTCCGGGTCATCAGCCTCATGGACTATCGGCTCCAGTCTGCGTAAGCTGTTGTAGTATGCCCATTGCATAGCGTTGCCAAGCCACCCGCTTGAGTCGCGTTCGATATCTGCCCAGGAGACGGTTCCGCCTTTTTCGGGAACGTCAATCTCGCCCGCTGAACCGTGTTTCTCGACGACTTCCGACGGCGTCGCCATCTGCAAGTTTCCCCACTTCAAGATTTCTTCTGGCAAATGCTTTAGAAAATCGTGGATGCCTGTCTCGGGCCAGTGGTGTTCGCCGAAGGTTTCGTAGTCTGGGAATATGTTTATGCAGTCACCCTCGGTGCTTGCGAGCCAGCGTGCGTACTTGTCGGCTGTTAACGGGTATTCGCTCCACCATCGGGCGCTGAAACGGAAGCCGATATCATCTGTTAGCTTGTAATTGCGGAGGAAAACACGGATTTTCTTCGACCCTTTCGGCGTGTAGAGGTAGTTGGGGGATTTCTCATGGAGAATTCTTTCGACGCCTTCCGTGAAGATTCCCTTGTAACCGAGGTTCTCCACCATACGCGCTATGGCATTGTTGTATAGGAGTTCTGTGTTCTCGAAAACGGTCGGTTCAAAACCCAGCAGGGTCTTAATGGTTTCGCGGTGCAGTTTAACCTGTTCTATGAATTCGTTTTTTTCGGGGTAGAGGCTTGAAATCGAATGATAATACGTCTGGTCCAGAAACTCTACCCTGCCGGTTTCCGCCAGTTGCTTGAAGCTTTCGAGGAGGTCTTTTTCGAACATTTCGCATTGTTCCAAGAACACGCCTGAAACGCTGAAGGAGACTTTGACTGGTCTTCTCTCAGCCTTGTGCGCGTCTATGAGATCGAGGAGTATCTGGTTCGACGGGAAGTAGCATTTCTTGGCGGCTCTCCTGAAAATCTCTCTGTCTGCTTCGTTGTCAAAGTAGTAATCGAACAATTCTTCTTTCTTCAGGCGTTTGAAAACCTTGTTCTCCCAGAACACCTTGCGTCTCAGCCTATGCGGCTGGTGAACCTCGAAAACGAGGACGATGTCGGTCACTGTTTGCGCCTCACTCACGCAATTCTATGCAATTACGGTTTATTTCTGGTTTGCCATTCGACGCCGGCACAACGCCTGCTTGGCAGTCTATTTTCCGATGACTCGGACGTTTTCAACCAGAACCCAAGGCGAAACAAGCTGTCCCATCTGCCTCTCATTGTCTGCGACTACGCTCACGTTTTTCAGGACTTCGAAGATGTTTCCTGCCAGCATAACTCCGCGACTGCAATGAACAATCTCACCATTTTTCACCTTCCAGGCGGGAGTGGCGACCACCGAGAATTCGCCGCTAACCGGGTTGCTACTGTGCGCACCTTGCAGGTAATAGATGATTAAGCCGTCGTCAACTTCAGCCATAAGCTGGTCCGCAGTCTTGTTTCCCGAGGTTATGTGAAAGTTGGTTGCCTCAATATTGGGTGTTGATAGGTATCCCGCTCTAGTAGCGTTTCCCGTGCTCTCTCTGCCCTCTTTTCTGGCTGCGTAATTGTCGTATAGAAAGTTGCGCAAGACGCCTTTTTCCACGATGGGAGTTTTTTGTCTTGGAGAGCCTTCACCGTCGAAAATTGATGTGCGGAGCCCGCCTGCGTATAAGCCGTCGTCGTAGATTGTGACGTTGTCTGAAGCGACTTTTTCGCCTATTTTGCCCTTGAAGGGTGACTGATCTCGCTGAACGTTGTCAGCTTTGACGGCGTTTATCAAGGTGAAGTATAGTAGCTCTTGGAGCGCGAATTGGGTTAGGATCAGTTTGGAGTTTTTCGTTTCGATCTGCTTTGTTTTCAGTGCAGAGAGTGCTAGTCGTGCGGCTTCTTTGCCAACCCATTCAGGGTTGACAGCATAGTCTCTTGAGGCGTTGAACTCGAAGCAAACCGGAGTTACTTTGTCACCATCCTTGGCCACAGTGGCTAAGCTGCATTCGATCATCGTTCCCTTGTCAAAACCCGAGACTCCGTTGGAGTTAGCTATGGCGGTTGCGAGGGACCCTGCTCCTGCGCCGCCTTCGATGGCAAGAACCCGTTTGTCCGCTTTGACTGCCGTTTCAAGCATCATTGAAGTGAGGTTTACGAGGTCTTCGGAGTGGAGGTCTGCGATTCGCTGGTCGTACGTGTTCTCGGTGGACGCATAATTTTTCTTTTCTGGAAGCCCATGCCAGTCTTTGTCTGGCTTACTCGCTCTTGCTGCGCCAAGCGCCTTGACGATTGTGTCCTCGACGGCAGACTTTTTTTCCAGGATGTTCGTGTATGCGAAGCCTATCGCCTTGTTGACGACAACTCTGATTCCTAAGCCGCGGTCGATTATTCTGTTGCTCTTTGTAATTTGTCCTCGTTCTACGCCGATGCTTGTGGATTGTCCCTCGTACAGATATGTCTCGGCTTCTGTCGCGCCTTTCGCGAGGGCTAATTGCACCGCGTTTTCCGCCAATTTCAACATTTCATCTTTCTTAAGCGCTGCCACCCACAGTAACCTCCTTGAGTCTTATGTGCGGTCCGCCATCACACACGAAAGCGGTTTGACCCTTCCCGCAACGACCCGCCCCTAACTCAAAGTCTTTTCCGACAGCGTCTACATTGAGGAGAGTTTCGAGCGTGTTGCCGCTTATTGAGGCGTCACGAACAGGTTCACCCACTTCGCCGTTGATTATTTCGTAGCCCTCTTGTATGCCCACTTGGAAGGTGCCGTCGACGTTGGCTTGTCCGCCTCGAAAACTCTTGAAATAATATCCGAACTGCACGTCTTTGATTAGTTCTTCGAATGAATGGTCCCTCGGCGCCATGAAAGTATTTCGCATGCGGATGATTGGTTCCACACGAAAATCTTCAGCTCGGGCATTGCCTGTTGGTTCGGCGTTAAACTTCTGTGCAGTTTCGAGGTTATGCATCAACCCCGCAACTACACCATCCTTGATAAGGAGCGTTTTCTGCGTTCGAACACCCTCGTCGTCGTACTTGAAGGAGCCGAACGCACCGTCTATTGTTCCGTCATCGTAAAAAGTAACGAGGTCTGAGGCGATTTTCTTCCCGAGATTATTGGCTAGTACGCCGCCAGACAATGCCAGGTCGGCTTCGGCAAGATGCCCAAAAGCCTCGTGGACGAAGACCCCGACAACGTTTGGTCCGAGTACGACGGGGAAGCTGCCGCCCTTTGGAATTTTGGCGTTTAGCTGCTCGGTTGCGCGTTTTGCCAACTTTTCACCAATTTTTTCGGGGGTTTCCGTGTCGAAAAGTTCGTAGCCTGCCGTGGAGCCGATTTCTTCCCTGCTGAAGGCAAAAATGCCTTTTTGCGCTGCTGCCGCCGTTATTCGTGACCAGACATAAAGCTTATCCTGCTCGATATAAGTGCCCAAGCTGTTTGTGAAGGTACTGGTTCCAGTGAGATCAAGGTAGTCAACGGTGCAGCTTTTAACCCGCTTGTCATAGCTTAAGGTGTTTTTGTTAATGGCTAACGCAGTTTCTATCTTGTCCTCCATGCAGACTTCAGAGGGGTTTTTCCTCGGCTTGATTCGAACGCGGTCGTCAACGACACTGGTTTTAGCCAGTTTTAATGGGTTTTTCAACCGCAGACTAGCCGCTTTCGCCATCTTGCATGCCTCGGAAACGGAGTCCATCAAGATTTCAGCGTTTGTGGAACCGACGGATGCGAAGCCCCAAGCGCCGTTTACAAGTACGCGAAGAGCAATGCCTTCTTCTGTGCCTTGTTTGGCGGCTTCCACTCGTCCCTCTTTCAAAGTAAGCATGGTTTTGAACAATGTTTCTGCGCGTGCCTCGGCGTATTCTGCCCCGAGCTTCTCGGCTTCGTTTATTGTTTTAGGTAGGATGTCTTTCAATAATTGTGCCTTCTCTGTCAGGGTTAGAGTGTGAAGGAATAAAATCGTTTTGCTTCAAAAAAGAAAAAGAGGAAGCGCGACACGTAAATAGCAAAAACATCATGCGAGTTCATGGTCACCAGAAATCTCCAAGATTCATCTGTTGACCACTTCCACGACGGCTGACCTCACGGGGCATCTCAGAAGAAACAGCTTCGCCTAGAACAAGCTTACCGTATACGCCGTCGAATCCGGGAACAACGGTAATTGAACCCGCTCTAACTCTCAATATGGCGTCA
Source organism: Candidatus Bathyarchaeota archaeon (assembly GCA_963749465.1). Lineage (GTDB taxonomy): Archaea > Thermoproteota > Bathyarchaeia > Bathyarchaeales > Bathycorpusculaceae > UBA11855. Next base: position 989,971 of record CAVVMH010000006.1, read on the forward strand.
GCAACCTGCGGCTCAGCAACATCGTTCAACGCATCCTTAGAAGCGTCGAGAAGCACTGAGTATTCGTCTCCGAACCGCCCGATGAGCGTGTTGTAGATTTTCCACACTGCTTGAGTTGATGGCTCATCAACGTCCAAGACCGCGGCAATAATCTCGGAGAGCGGTAGCAAACGCTTGTACCCTGGCTTCCCGATGGGAGCGTAGCCTGCGGGTCGGTCGGCAAGCTCCTCGACTCGTTGCTCAACGCCCTTCGTGAGTTTCTTGCGGCACACGGGGCAGATGTTGTTGAATTTCTGCGCTTCTTTAGGGGAGAGAGAAACGTTGCAGTTACGGTGCCCAGTCCAATGGTACTTTCCGTAGGCTGGGTCGGTTTCGATGGTGAACTTGAAGCGCGTAGCGTCGTTTGTGCGGATAGCATCCGTAACTTGCTGGTAAGTGAATTGTTCAAGTTCGAAAACGTTGGCTTCCCTGCCAATGCGCCAAGGCCAGAAACTGTGACAGTCACTGTTCGAGACCAACGTAAACTTGTCTAGCTTGCTAAGCCGCCAGTTCATCGGCGGGTCCGACGACAACCCCGTTTCCAAAGCGTGAATGTGCCGCGTCATGTCTTGGTAACAGTCTTCAACTGTGTCGAAGCCGCTGAAGGCGCCGAAGATGCTGAACCAGGGCGTCCAAGCATGGGCGGGGAAAACCATGTTCTCGCCGGAGACCTCCATAACGCTTTCAACGAGCTGCGCCGCGGTCATGTTCAGGATTGGTCTGCCGTCAGAGGCGAGGTCGCCGTGTTTCTCCAATGCGGCGTTAATCTGGGCTACAGCTTCAATGTTCGGAGCTAAGATTACGTGATGCACTTTTTTGGATTGCCCCTGGTAATCGAAGATGGTGCACACTTCGGTGGTTAGCATGAAACGCATAGGCGAATCTGGGTTCGCTGGCAACACGGTAGAGACCAGTGTCAGCATCAGGCGTGAGAGTTTCCTTTATTTCGCTGAGCCATTTCGGATGGGTGAAGTCTCCCGTTCCAACGAGGCTTAACCCTTTGATTTTGGCGTACCGCGCGATTTCTTCAATGTTCATTCGTTCGCTGGTCGCTCGGCTGAAACGTCCGTGAATGTGCAGGTCTGCAATTATCCTCAAGGCGCTAAACCCTGTTCGTAGAAATGACGGTTGGGAATAATAAGTTAGTGCTCATGGCTGCTCTGTTTTTCTTTCAGTTTCAGTGTCAACTCTGCAGCATTCAACTAGTTCTCGGATGCATCTGCAGGTTCCTTTTCTTTCTATCCATCACCATTGACTGATGTCGTCGATGAATCAGCGGACTTGCTCTCAGCGTCGTTCTTTGGAGGCTGGACGGGCGGTGTTTCCGTTTCGTTCAAGTATTTTTCGGCTCGCTTTTCCCAATCCACTTTGAACATTATCACAAAAACAACTATGAGGAAAACGACTGCCAGAATCGTGCCAATCAGGAGTGACATCCCTTCGCCTTCCGTGCCGAAGAAATCTCGGACTGCAAAAATGAGAAACCGACCTGCATAAGCAATTATTAGGTTTGACACAAATTTGCCGAGCAAGGCTGGGATGAACGCATGAAGGATTTTGTATCGCATCACACCCAATGGAATAAAGAGTAAATCGTCAGGAAGCGGTGTCAAAGCAAAAACAAAAATCACTATTGGACCGAACCTCTGGAATAGTCTCATCAAAATGTCCATTTTCTTCTTGTATTTTTCGCCGATGACTTTTCTGCCTCCGAGACCAATCAGGTATCCCGATAGTTCACCTATTGCTGCACCAGCACCTGCCGCGACTGCGATCAGCAATGGTTCGAACAGAAAGCCCGTGGTGACACTGGGAGACCTCCAAGGATGAAGATGACGACTGAGGAGGGGATTGGAATAATTACCGAAGTGGCGCCGAGCAGACTGATGAAGAATATACCCAAGTATCCGTACTGAATAGCGAAGTTTCTCATCCAATTCCGCGAGGTCGTCAAGTATCAAGAGGTTTCTAACCTTTCCAGTGGTTTATGCAGAGCTGGGCTTAAAGAGATTTATGATTCCGAAATGCAAATTTTGAGAAAAATTGACTTACTGCCCTCACAGGGATACTCCTCCTTTTACTTAGGCACCATTTATTAGCTCATCATTGGCTCGACTTGGGAGACAGCCTGATTTTGTCTCCGGGTTTCGCCTTGAATTTTTCTGCGGCGCTGCCCTTGGTTCACTGCGATTTCAATGTAGCCGTGGCTTCCTATGAGTGCTAACGCTTCTTCGGGTTTGGTTTCCGCGTAGGCTTTGCCGAGTTTCAACTTTGCTTTGCAAGGTGGGCAAACTTACGTCAAGCGAACCTTTAGCGTGAAGACTGCCTAGTTCCTCTTCGTTCACATTGGTTATTATGTTCCCAAAACCGTCGACGTGCAAAACCTCACCCGCCAACCCGCCCTTCACACGTTTGACTTTGGCAAATTCTGGCTTAACGACCTCTCGGATTTCGGGTCCAAACTCGGCAGGCGGCACCCCTTTCGCTATATGCGCGGCGGCAGGCGCAAAAACGTCTCTGCCATGGAACGTGCTGGAAACGTGCGGTAACATGAGCTTCGGGTTTGTTATTTCGCGAATGCTGGTTATGCCCTGCCTCTCGGCAGCCAAAAGCAATACGCCGTTGTCGGGTCCAACGAAGAACCCCAGTTTCGTCTGAATAAGTAGCGACCGCCTTTGAGTTCCGACGCCAGGGTCGACGACTGCTACGTGAATGGTGCCTTTCGGAAAGTGCGGCGCTGCGGAAGCCAAAACGTAAGCGCCCATTCGGATGTTGAACTTCTCTATTTCATGCGAAACATCAACGATTACAGCGTCGGGGCAGATGCTGAGTACTGGCGGCTTTCATTTCTGCCACGTAAGGGTCTCTTAACCCAAAATCCGTCGTCAAGGTAATTATCTTCGCCGTTACGGTTTAACCTCCGTGGGCTACCGGAACGAGGACCACTTCGTCACCGTCTTTCAGAGCTGTGTTTAACCCATTCATGACGCTGATTTCTCTGCCGTTAACAAGTATCAACGCGTTCGGTCGCTGGTCTTCCAAGTTCTTCGTTAATCAGGTTTCGTCTAAACTCTGGTTTCCGCCGAGTGAGGTTGTCTATTAACTCTATTACCGAACACTCTTCACAATCCACGACACGCGTGTCCTTACCTGACGCGTGACGCAAGGCACCGACGAACTTGACCGTTATAACCATCTTGCTTCCAGCCCTAATTGTTACAGGATGACAATCACAGATATATCGTTAACATTCGTCCCAGTAGGTCCAGTAACAATCAAGTCCCTAATTTTAGAAAAGAACCCGTTTGAATCGTTCTCAGACAAAATACTCCTCTGGGTTCAAACCCAAACGCATTGCCCGTTCAACGGTTTTGCCATCGACGACCGCACCTGCAGCGTCGGTTGGACCGTCAATTCCGTCCGTGCTCAAGCAAGCAATTACTGTGCCTTCGAGACCTTCAAGTTTCAAGGCAGCAGAAAGGGCTAACTCCTGGTTTCGTCCACCTACACCTTTTCCTCTGACGGTGACGACAGTTTCTCCGCCCGCAACCAGCCCAGCGGGTTTTAGGAAGGTATTGTTTGAGTCAGCGACTTCTCTTGCAATCGAAGCTAACACTGTTCCAACTTTGCTCGCTTCACCCTCAAGTGTCGATGTTAACAGAAGAGGGTTTAATCCTTCAGACCTGAGGTGTCCGATTGCCGCGAGGGTTGCGGACCGGTTGTTCCCCAAAATCACCGAGTAAACCTTCTCAAAAGCGGCATCGTCCTCTTTAGGGGTCTCGGGAACAACGCCTTTTTCACCACTTGAGATTAGGTTGCGGATCGGATGATGACGCGTTATTCCATAAGTCATGCTTCTGCAGGATTCTTCGGGCATCAGAAAAAGTGGTCGAGTCAGGAACCGTTGGACCAGACGCGATGGACTCCAAGGAATCGCCTACAACGTCTGAGAGAACCAGATTCAGAACGGTGGCGGGGTAGGCTTTCTTGGCGAGCCATCCACCCTTGAAGCCAGAAAGGTGCTTTCGGACAGCATTAATCTCGCTTATTGTGGCGCCACTCTTCAGCAGCCTATCGGTCAGTTCCTTTTTGTCCTCAAGGGATACGCCGTCGCGTGGCAGAGGCATGAGGCTGGAACCCCCGCCAGAAATCAATGTGATAACTAAGTCGTCTTCGTTTGCTTCTTCAGCAATGGATAACATCTGTCGCGTTCCAGCTACGCCTGCTTCGTCGGGGATTGGATGACTTGCCCTATGCAGCTTTACGATACTGGTTTCGTGTTTGTCGCCGTGGGGAACGTTGACGAATCCTGCGGTTATGCGTTTGCCCAAGACGTCTTCTAACGCTGAAGCCATGGAGCCGCTTGCTTTTCCACCGCCCAAAACGTACACGTTTCGGAATTTTCTCAAGTCAAATGAATACGTGCCTGCTCTGAGTGTGTGATCGTCGAATGTAACTTTGGATTTGAGCAGTTTTGCAGGGTCGACAGCGCTTAAGGCATGTTCGAGGGTTTGTAAGGCTACAATGCGGGCTTTCCGCGATTGTTCTGTCTTCCCGTTCTCGACAAGTTCGTTTCTATTTCTTATTTGGATCATCCGAAAAAACGCCTGATAATCTTGGCGGCTAGATTCTCAGGGTGATTAGTTTTCGATTCTTTCATCGGTCAGCGTTTCTACGATGTCCGAGGCAATCTGAACGAGCGTGTCAGCTTGCTGTAACACCGCATCACCATTGACTTCCTCAAGCTGTGTTAGCTGTTGCACGGCACCTTCGATTTCTATCAAGAATCGCAGAATCGAGTCGTTCGATGCATGGGGTTTGCCGACTTCATCACGTAAGAGGACTTCGATGAAGGCTGGTTCACCTAGACTGTAATAGATTGCGCTTCTAGCTTTTCTAATTGCTTCTATGAGAAGGCTTGGAGCCATGTAAGGTATTTTGCGTGCTGCTTCCAATTCTGCTTTGGCTTCGCGTAAATACCTGAGTGCCCATCCTTTTCTATAAATGTCCATCATTAGCGTTCGTTTTTCCTAATTCAGGTTAGGCTTCGGCTTCCTCAGCAACTTCTTCGGTTGCCGCTTCGATCTCCTCTTCAGGTGCGCACGAGCTTGTTATGAACCCTGCAATCTGGTTTCGTATTCGTGTGGTGGCGCCCTTTGTTAATTCGGAAACGGCTTTTTTGTTTTCGTCGAAGTTGTTGGAGAATTTCTCTGGAAAACGCTCAATAAGTTCTCTGCCGGTTCTCTTTACTTGTTCTGTCTTAACTTTTCCCAAACACTACACTCCTATGTCTGTAAGCGTGAACGTGACTCCCAATAGAACGTTAGACTTAATTTAAGCTTCCGCATTTCCCCCCGTTCAACTTATGCACCGCAAGGAGTGTGGGTTAAGATTTTGAATATGCTAAGTATTTATTAGGAAACGCCGAGAAGAAGGAGTACAGGGTGAGCATTTGCCAGTTCCGCGGGTTGAGAAGGGTAAATGGTCAAAAGAACGCGAAAGAACGAAGTCGGGCAGATGGCGGAAGAAACGCTCAGACTCGGATAAACCGAGAAAGAAATCATCAAAGCTCAAGTACGTCTTAGCCGCTTTAGCGGGAATAGCCATAGTTGTGATAATCATGGTTTTCTTTTTCCCTCAGTTGCTGGGCTTGCCGCCAATTATCTAACTCGAACGAAAAATTACTCGAAATTCTCTCATAGTTTAATGCTGAAGAATTCCTCAAAATTCTTGGCGATTTGCTCGGCAGCATCATCAATTCGCATCTTCTTGATTTCGGCAACTGCCTCAACAACCGCACGTATGAACGAGGGCTTGGTCATTTGCGCGTTGAAGGGTGGCTTGTAGTATTTTACTGGTCCATCGGTTTCGGTCAAGAGGTTTGTGATTGGTACGTTTGCGATTACTTCTCGGATGCCAAGGGAGTATGCTGCTGGTGGTCCTTCAGTGATGTAGTAGCCATGTGAAACCGCTTCGGACAATGCACTTAGCGGGTAGCTGAACCAGTGCAGCAAAACCCGTTTGAGGTTGTACGATGGAAGCATCTCGACTATGCGCGCGGTTGTTCCCCTTGAATGGATTATGACGGGGAGATTAAGCGTTTCTGCTAGCCGCAGCATTCTGTCGAAGACCATGAGCTGCTTGTCCCATATCTTCTCGTATTTCGCGTCTAAACCAATTTCCCCGACTGCAACAACCGACTTCTTCGTGGCTTTTTCAGAAATCAGCTTGAGAGTCTCGTCCAACTCGTTTTCCTGGAGCACGCTCACGTTCCACGGGTGGATCCCCAAAGCAGCGTAGACTAATCCCGGGTGTCTTTCAGCCAGTTTCAAGCTTTCTATGCTTGTTTGGAGGTCCATGGAGTTCGATACCAACGCCACTACGCCGGAGTTTTTGGCATCAACGATTAGATTCGTCTGTGTGCCTATCGTATTCAGCATCTGAAAGGTGAACGTGAGCGTCAACCAGCTTCATAATGGGCACTTTAGCGATATCTATCGCCGGAACGTTTTATTTAGTTTTACTTTTTCGCTGACAGAATGAGTCCGATGCTGAACGGAGAATTAGAGAAATATGGAACAAAAAAGGTTAAATACAGCTTTAAAAACAAAAAGAAGCTGCGGAGAGTCACATATGGCAGATTTAGAATTAGCTGTAGCTCCCATGCACAGATTATGCAAGAAAGCTGGAGCAGACCGTGTTAGCGAAGCCGCAGCCAAAGAACTTGCTGAGGCGTTAGAAGAAATCGGAGTCAAGATTGCCAAGGAAGCCTTGGACTTTGCGATGCACGCTGGAAGGAAAACAATCAAAGCTGAAGACATAGAGATAGCCGCGAAGAAAGTCATGGGAAAATAAGCTTTCCTCTTTCTCTCTTTTTTGTTTCTTATAGAAATGATGCCAGAGGCTGCCGTTTCAGGAGCAGTAGCCGATCTTTTAGCAGCTTGTCATCTGAGTACTTCGGCAGTCAAAAAAATCTATTAACGCGGGTTCTTTACACGTGAGCGTAGACTCGTTCTGTCGTGTATTTTCCCGTGTCCATCTCGGTCTCTATTTCGCGCAGCAGCAGTATCCGTTTGAAGGTTGGTGGGTGAGTGGCAAACAAGCTATTCAGCGTTACCCACGTTGATTTGGATTCTTTCTCCATCGCCAGTTGCAGTTCACGTTCGTCCAAGACTCCGTCTTTGTCCAAATCGTAGTCTTTCTTGTTGTCCATTATCTGCTGGACTTCCTGCTTCGCCTGCGCGGGGTCCTCGATGTAAAAGGCTCTTGCTCCTTCAGGCGCCTTAGGGGAAATGGATAAGCCATAGGTGATTTTGGCGAGTCCACTTTCTAGGCTTCTCGGCGAACCAGTCAGGTAAGCCGAGTATGCGTCAGCATAGTGTTCACGGAGTCTGCTCAGCCTCATAACTGCAAGGAATGTAATAATGTAGACAACGAAAGAGATGGCGCCTACGGCTATCAAGGCTACGCCCGCGTTACCCTCCTTGTTCCTTCCCCTCGAATACGAGCTAACTACGCCCGCCCGAAATGCGAATTGAGCAATCAAATACGCTATTAACGGAAGCGCGGAAAGCACCGTCATCACGATGAAGTCCTTGTGTTTGACGTGGCCAAGCTCGTGAGCTATTACGCCTCTGATTTCGTCTTGGTTCAAGCTTTTTAGCAAACCGTCGTGAACGGCTAAGGTGGCACTGCTTAGCGCTTCTGCCGAAGACGAAGGCATTCGGTGTATTGTTTGGAACCGTGGCGATTTTCGGCATGGGTACGCCGCTTTTCTCCGCCAGTTCCTTAACATTGGATTCGAGCCATGGGTTCTCGCCTGGCTTAAGATAGTGCAAACGTGAGGTAGCCGCCACAATCGCCGGACCTACAAGATACTGGAAGAGTATGAATAGAGCTACACCGGCTAAACCGAGAAGTAAGCCTGTCACGAGGTCGAAGCCGAGAACGTAATACTGGAGCAGAAATATGACTCCGAGCAGAAACAAGCCGAAAATGAATGCTGCTATGAATATACTGGTTCCCATCGCAAACTTCAGGTCTGAAAGCCTAGCCACGTGTACGCACTCCTATTGGTTCAGATGACGAATGAACGCCAGAATTAAATCTTTCTAACTGAAGCGGCGTCTTAAATGCCGAAACAAGAAAAATAAAGATGAAGAATGTTTTAGATTGGGTAGGCTCCGCAGACCTTGCAGAACGCGATCTTCGTTTTCACGTAGCTCTGGCAGTATGGGCATTGCTTGCCTTTGGATTTGTCGTTGAACACGTCGGACTGGTTTTCCGAAGATTTTCCTGAAATGCTCATAGTAAATCAGCTGCTCTTTTTCGCCGATTTTCACGTTGTCCTCTTCGAGGATGCGTTTCTTCTTCTCCTCGAACTCTGCGTCGGGAACTTCTTTGGCTAAGAATTCGCGGAATGCTGCGGTTCCTGTGCCCTGCTCCAACGGCGCTTTTGGACGCCAAATGACGTCTTTCGGAATAACGTCCTCGTACGCTTTGCGCATTATCCATTTGCTATACTTCACGCCGTCGTGGAAGTTAATCTTCAGCTTAATCGGTAACTTCTTGGCATATTCCATGAACTCTGGGTCCAAGTAAGGCGGCTTAATCGTCACGCCAACAGCTTTACCCATCGGTATCGAAGTGAAACCCATTTCGCCCCACATATCCTGGAACTTCTGCGCCAGCTCAGCTTCGGACAGGTGGAACATCCAAGGATAACCGAACAACTCGTCTAATGCGTCGCCTGTGAAGACGCTGTTTACGCCCTTCGCCTTCATCAACGTTAGACCGATGTAAACTGGCATACTGTTCCTGACTTCCATCGGGTCAAAACTCCTCACTATTTCCACCACTTTTGGAGCGTTCTCGAGGACTTCGTCGCGTTCGAAAACGTGGGTCTTGTGGTCTTTGAGTTTTAGGAAAGCCACCATCTTCTTCACGTACTCTGTGTCCTTGGGGTTGCCGTGCTTGAATGCCATCGTCAACGCAGGCAGGTTCGGCTTGTATTTCACTGCCTCATAGGCGATTATGCTGGTGTCTGTTCCTGCTGAGAAAAGTATGCCTTCAGCCATGTTTCTCTGCACAACTCTGTTTACTAAGGCTCGAACTTCAGGTAAATAACTAACATAGTCTTTCTGGTCAAGTGTCATGTGGATTCCTCGTGATATTAGAGTTTGTCGTTTCTAACCTATTTAAGTCTATCCATATGCATACAAAAGCTGTTTAAACCTAAACATCTGTAGCATAAACCAATACAAATACAGAACAAAACCTCTTCTTAGCCCAGTTACCTTTAAAAGTCCAAATCGTCGCTCATAAGAATATCAAGCATCCAAAGGTGAGTAGGCATGAATCAACTCGACCTCTTAGGTACCCCAGCCAAACTGGTTACAGAAGATAACGTCTTGGCCATAATCTCCGACGCTCCTCTCAACACTGTTAGCTCCGCCATCTACAACGGCGGCTGCAGAAAAGTCAAAGCCATACTCAACATCCAAGTGCCCGAAGGCTACAGCGACCACCAACTCCACGAAGACCCAATGCACTTGGTCAGAGAGTCGTCAAGGAAAATCGGGGTTCACGACAATTACCTCGCCATGATAACCGCCGCCAAAATCGTAAACCTATCCCACGTCGCAAAAACGGATGGCAACATCGTGGTCAACGTCGTCGCAACCGCAGGAGCCTCGCATGGCGAGTCAGCAGGGGAAAAGATTGATGCTGAACAAACAGAAGGAACCATAAACATCATCGTCGTGATAAACGGAAACCCAACTGACAGCTGCTTGGTCGCCGCTTTCGTCACGGCCACCGAAGCCAAGACCGCTGCCCTGAATGACTTGGACATTCGAAGCAGGTACAGCGGCGACGCGGCTACTGGAACGATAACGGACAGCCTCTCGGTAGCAACGACGAGCACGGGTCCAGAGATAGAGCTTGGCGGACCAGCCTCGAAGCTGGGGCAGCTCGTGGCGTCCTGCGTTAGACAAGCCGTCAAGGAAGCCGTTGAAAAACAGGACGGCACCGTGCCCTCCAGGTCGATTGCAGCTAGACTTAAGGCTAGACATCTACCGCTGGAAAAAATGGCTTCGGAGCTTTCAAAAATCAAGAGTCTGAACAAAAACGAGTTACTCTTGACAGCAAGGCTTAAAGCAGTAATATCAAACCCGCTTTACGCCTCGTTCCTGATGGCTGCCGCCAAACTGGACGATGATGCCAAGAGAGGATTAATTCCCGTCGAGTTTGGAAACGTGACCGAGGTGAGCCAACGATTTGGCAGTCTGATTTCAGGAGGCACCCACCCTGAAGCGAAGAATCAAAAGCGAATTACAAAAAAGGAATTCGACCTGGTCGACTTGCCGCCGTTCCTAAAACAAGCACTAATAAACATAATGCAAAACGAATCTTCGTGAAGTTTCAGCTACTTCCTTGCTCAACAGTCTGAGCCTGAGTTGCTTTTTGCTCCTTGTTTTTCCTTACGAAAGCCACCACGGCTAAGCCAAGAACGATAGCGTTTAGCGAGATGATGATTGACGTGAAGTCCATTCCGATAGGCGACAACCCGAGAAATAGCCCAACTAAACCCGCGATGCCGAAGCTCAGCGCAACCGACAAGACTGCCATCTCCACGGGGTCAAGGCGGTCCGCGCCTATGAACAATATGTTTACGAGGCAGTAGCCAGGGAGGAACAAGACGAACACGAAGCCAAGGACGTATCGGACGACGAAAAGAGGCGAATCACCAGGAACAAAATAAACGATTACCATTGTTAACAGCGTAAAGAGGACGATGATTTCAAGCCATCGAGCGGGCTTCACCCTTTTCAGCACTTCAAAACTTTTGTTTGGAAGTTTCAAAAAAATAAAGGTGGATGTTTAAAGGAAGACTCTAAAGATCGGATGTGATTCGTCTAGCGGTCGAATGTCAACGTCAGCCATCGCAGAAGCAACGTACGTATCAACTACCGCAACCGCTGGGAATACCCAGTCAGCTTGTTCCGCTGGTCCGAACATCAGCCAGTTTGCGCCCATTATCTGCATTATCGCGTTAGTCGCCGTTGTGCATCCTTTGCGGAATTCTTTCGGGACGTTCGCCTTAACCCAGCCCATCGTTGTAACAACGTTTCCCGTTCCCAACCCAGTGGGGTGACCGAACTTTTCTTTTATGAAGTGGATTGCTCGGACCGCCGTGCCCATGTCAGGCGCAAACGCGGGAATAGCAGTGTCAATCAATGGTTTCGTGATTCCAGCCTTGTCCGCCATAGCAAGCGCTTCTTCTAGGACCTTCATCTTTCCGTCCAGACTGTTATCCTTCGGGTTATCGGCAAGCACGATTGACATCTTGATTCCGCTTTCTTTCAGCTTCGCCAGCTCCATGTCTGTAACGCCTTTGTAGACTGAGTTGTACAAGCATCTGTCTTGGAGACCCATCTTCTTAACCATGTCTGCAGCTGCCATGCGAGTCTTTGGGCTCATCGCATCCAACATCAATGGCGCTTCGCTGTGTTCAGCCATGAAAGGAATATACTTCGAGAATGCTTCTTCAGTGGTTCCGACTATGTCATAAGCGTGTGGAACACCCGAAACGTCGGTCCACATCTGCATCTTGTTTATGATGTTCTCAGCTTCTTTCGCGTCGAATAATCCTTTGTTGGCGTCCTGAACCATTTTCTGCCCTAGCCAGAAGATTGAGCCTATGAGGCAGGTTGGCAGTTCTCCAGGTTGACCGCCGATCTTTACCTTCCCTACTTCGTATATGTTTTGTTTCGAGTTGAACTTTAACATCTTGCCTCATCCGAAATGCGGATTACTTTTTCTTTCCAGCCATCGCTTTCTTGGCGATTTCAACGCCTTCTTCCTTGTTCTTGCCGAATAGTGCTCCGAGTGCTTCTGCGTCTTCTTTCTTGATAGCGGCTCCGCCCATGATTATCGTTACTTTTTCTTTCATGCCTGCAGCTTTCAAAGCTTCATCGAGCTTTGCGAGGTTGTTCTTCGCTGGCACTGTGTTGACTGAAAGCGCGATTATGTCAGCATTGCTCTCTTTTGCCTTGTCAACGAAAACCTGTGGCGCAACGCTCTTGCCTGCGTCAATTGTCTTGAAACCTGCTCTCTTCAATGACCTTCGGACTGCTTCTTTCGCTGTGTCGTGCATGTCTGGTTCAATGTTGCCGATGACTACTGTGCCTATTGGGTTCTGCGGTTCGGGAGGTTCTTTTTCCATCATATTTTTAAGCCACGACATTTAAACACCTGTTTTTCTCTTGTTTTCTATATACCCGCGCTTTTTATACTCGAACTCCGTATTTAACTTTAACTCTTCGATTCCCCCATACATTCAGTATGTACAAGAATAATTCGAGAAGACGTGATATGTCCAGAAACTCGAAAAAGTATCTGCTGCTGTTCCTCATTCTGGCTTTCTCATTCATCTACCGAGTGCTTCTGATTCTCCGGGCAGGCTTCCCGCCTGGCGCGGACATCGGCTTACACAACAGCGTCATACACTCAATCACTCCTTCGGGTAACGTTGATTTTTTCTGGAACAACTACCAGATGGGTGGCGGCTTGTCCTTGACGTTTCCAGGCTACCACATCTTTGTTTCCCAGGTAATTCTGCTCTCTGGTCTTCCTGACTTCTTGGCTCACGCCCTCGTCGTAGCATTGTTCTCAACTCTCATTGTCGCTTGTGCGTTCCTGATAACTCGAAGAATGTGGTCAGAATCAGCCGCCTTTATCGTTGTTTTTCTCGTGGCAGTTTCGCGTTTCGACGTTGAAATGTTGTTGTGGGGTGGCTACCCGAACGTGGTGACTTTGATGCTAATTCCTCTGATCTTCTACTTGTTCTTGCAGAGTGACCGATTCTCTCTCTCCACGTTTCTTGGAACTGCCTCTCTTCTGTCAGGAACGCTTTTCCTAACGCATTCGCTCAGCGCACTAGTTTTCGTCGGCACGACGATTGTTGTCGTCGCCTTTGCGGCAGTGTTTAGTAAGAAATTGGTGATGCCGAAAAAACGCTTCTTACTCTGGCTCGTCCCTATCCTTCTAGGTACAATTATCGTTTTGCCTTTCTTGGTGAATGCCGCGCCTGCGTACTTGGGTGCCAACACGTCGCTCGTAAGAGAGGGGCCACAAGACATTACACTCGCGTTGCTTTCCACTCGTATTCTTCCGTGGGAAATCCTTGCGCCGTTAGCTGCCTGCGTGATTCTCTTCTTCCTGTACTCAAGAGACTACAAGGGCAAGTTTTTGACCATCTCTTCCCTGCTGCTCGCGCTTTGGATTCTGGTCTCAGTGGCTTTCACCCAAGGATACTTGGTGGGCTTTTACATCGATTACAACAGGTTCCTCTACTTCACCGTGTTGCCCGTCATAATTCTCATAGCAGTCGTGATAGATCACTTTGCGGCTCTTTTCTCAAGAGTAATAGACACGTACCTATCTTTCACAAAAGCCAACGTGGCAACTCAAAAAAACTGCCTTACGACTAGCGCCCTATTTGAACCGCAAGAACATTTACTCGGGATTTGTCTTAGTCTCGCTTTTGTTCACGTTCTTTGCAGTTCAGTTGTTCGTAACTCCCTGGGAGGGCATAAGAATGCAGAACTACTACCAAGTCATGACAGATCCAGGCTACGAGGCGATTCAATGGGCAAAAGAGAACACGCCGACGAACTCGGTCTTCGTTTCCGACGCGTTGTATGGCTGGTGGTTCGGAGGCTTCGCTCAGCGACCCACGATCAGCGCGGTGGATCCACAATATCTGACGCTGTCACGTGAATTCGAACCCGCAAAAGCTGCGAAAAACCTGCTTGATACCAACTACGTCATAGACAACGGTTTGATTCAAATAAGGGAAGACGGCGGATACATCGGACGGCACAATCCCATGTTCTTGGCGAAAGCTTAACTGGACGTACTTCCCTTACGCGTTCCTGAATTTCGATAACGACGAGACGACCGTGCTTTTAACTGAAGGTGACGCGGATAGGTCTTTTGACTTGTCCCAGCTTCCAGTGACGGATATGCATGTTGAAACTGCTTCGGACAATTCGAGTGCATCGATTTACGTTAGCAAGGGAAACAGCCTTTTCACTTATACTCAGGTTCTTACAGTTTACAAAGGCCTGCAGTTCGTTAACATGTCAATCGCTCTGCAATCCAAGTCCGGCAGCGTCAAGTTGCGGTGGATGAGCCTCGTTTTCGAGACAAAAGGCGAACTTGTCAACAGAGGGAACACGGTTGGGTATTTCGATGAGGGAGGAAAAGTTCTCGCCCAACTCATATTTCCGAAGGAGCAACCGAAATTCTCTGAGGGTGGACCCGAGCTGCTCTACACCTTGTCAGACGAGTCGAAGACGGAGTTTGAGATTTGGGTGTCGGTTTTCTCAGTCCCTAAAACAATGACAACGCTGAAAGACCCACGGACCATAACAGGTCTAGCTCAGGTGATGGAGGATAATGTTGCCTCATACCAAATGAGGGTTAAGGCGCCTGAACTCGATGTTTTCGACTATCGAAAAGCTCTCGCGGATTGGAACGTTTTCTACATTGCCGTTCGCGATTCTGAAATAATTCCGAAATTCGCTCGTGACCCTGCCTTCAGCTTGCTGTTTATTAACGATGAAGTTGCAATATTCATCGTAAAATGAAGGTTCAACCAGGGACGATGCAATGGCGTTAACGTTACCCCGTGATAAAGCCCAGACACTGGAGTTTGCCTTCGCCGCAGTTTTCTCAGCTGTTATTCTAGTCGTTTTCTACTCGCTCATCTCTATGAACGGGCTGGTCTTGGGAAACGACCCCGCTGTTCACTTGGAGCGGGCTCAGATTTTTCTGCAGACGGGCAGGATTCCTCTTGCTAACTTGGGGTGGACACCTCCGCTCTACCAGATTCTGCTGGCGATTCTCATCTCCTTCACGGGTGCGACTAGCCTCGACCAAATGATTTTCCTTGTGAAATCAGTTGCTGTCGTGATTGACTGGTTGTTGTTTTTCTCGGTTTACCTCATCGGAGCCAGGTTTTTCAGCAGAAGAGTCGGGGCTGTGGCTGCAGTTTTGCTGTTGATGTGCTTTCCCATGTTTGAAGTCAACTTGTGGGGCGGCTATACAAGCGTGCTGGGAATTGCGTTCGTGGTTTTGCTGCTGCTTTACTTGCCTTCGGCGGTTAAGAGTTTCGGATACCTAGCAGTTACTTTCGTGGTTGCGTTTTCAGTCGTGTTATCCCATCAGCTTGCCGCTTTCGTCGCCGTCCTTGTTTTAGCTCCAGTGGTGCTTGTTATGCTCATAAAATCGCGAGGGAAATACCTGAAAGCCTTGGTCGCATTGATTCTCGGGGGTGGGGTGGCGTTCTTCCTATACTATTTTCAAGCGATGATACCTTACCTTGGCGGCGTCATCCAGCACGTGTTCTTAGGTCAAAAGACAACAATTTACCAAGTCCCTGCTACCTCGCTCAACGCGTTCATGGTGAATTTTGGCTTCATCTTCGTGGTTTCTCTGTGCGGTGTTTTCGTCGCTTTCTTTAGCATGCGCCCGCAAAGGAAGCTGACGTTGTTCTTAATCTTGTTTCTGAGTCTTCTCGTTCCATTTGTTCTCGCGGAATCCTACGTGTTCGGATTGTACTTGCCGTTTCAATGGTTCATCTATTACCTCGTGCCGCCTTTTACGGTGTTCGCCGCAGTTTTTTTGGTGTTCGCGCTTAGCAAGGTTTCAGGTTTCTACTGGAAGTATAGCAAGACGTGGAGAAAGGGTTCCCTGCGAGTTGTAGCAATTGTCCTGATTGTACTTGTGGCGTCGGTGTTTCTGGTCCGCTTCGGCGTGGTCTACGGAAAGATAGGCGAAGCCAGCGTCTACTACTCGACTTCCGACATCAAAGGCTACGATGCTGGCTTGTGGCTTAGAAACCATTATCCCGGGGAGGCAACTGTTGTCGTAACAGAAGTTCCCGGGTTCTGGTTCAGGTTGTTCTCAGGCAAAAACGTTATCGCGGCAACGAATCCCATCATCGAGAGAAACGCCATTTCAGAGTCCGTTTTGGCTTTGTCTTATGAACTTGAGCATCCGCAATCTCTGGTCAGGGCTTTTGAGGCTAAAGGCGACTTTTCTGACGACACCTCCGTCTCGATAAACGAAGTCTGGAACAGAATTTCGTACTCGTCAGCAGGCGGCGACTTCCTTTCGTACAGCGAAAACGGCGTCGAGAAGCGTACACGCCTCTTGAACTTTACCCGAGAGACCGGGTTTGAGGATAGTTCCCCGCCGAAACTTGTTATTCGCTACATCAACGAAGACCTATCCATAACGAAGACCATCTCATTCCTGAACGACAGGTACCCCATAAACGTCAACTGGACTTTGTCAACGATGAAAAATGGCATCAGCAACGTGGTCTTGTACGTGAGCATTTTCTTCGATCTCCGCTTCTCCTTCCAAAAAGCCCTCGTGCCTGGCATGCTAAGCTGGGAGAACCCGTGGGATAACCCCTCATCCTTTGAGGAGGGCAACTGGTCAACTGTTGACTTCTCGCCCTCAACATTGACAGACAATTACATTGGGTTGTATGATGAAAAGAACGGGGCTACTTTCGCCTTGAAGTTCGACGAGATACCCGACTGGGGCAACGTCGGCGCCTTAGCGAGTAGACAAATCGACGCCATACGCTTCAACCACACTCTGAGCACATTGAGTATTGGCGAAGAGACTTCGTTCGCATATCAGGTTCTTACCTTTTCGAAGAGTAGCAACCCAGCGGTTCAGATGCCAACCGATGTGAAGAGCCTGTTAGCCGCTAAAGCTCCTGAGCCCTTTGAAGTGATGAGCCGTGACTACAGAGACTACATACGCCAAAACAATATCCAATTCATCGTATACGACAAGAACCAGCTTGACACCAAGATGGTGCATTCTAAATTGCTGGAACTCATCTACTCAAACAACAGGTACGTAATCTTCAAGATAAAAGGCTCGTAGCGACTCTTCTGTTTTCGTTAAAGGCGTTTTGTCCTGCCAAAAGGAAAATGAGGGGCGGCTTTATTGTTCTCGCATCGCTCTCGGAATGTAATTGCAGGCTGGATCGCTCTCGAACAGGTCGCCAGTGTAGAATTCAGCGCGCGTTCTGCAACCGCCGCAGATTTCTCGATACTCACACATGCCGCATCTGCCCTTGATGTTGTTCTTGTCTCTTAGCTTCAGATGCAACTCTGATTTTTGCAGTTGATCCCAGGTTTCTTTCAGTCCTTGCTGTTTGATGTTTCCAAGCCTGTAGCTTTCGTGGAAGCCGCAGGGTCTGAAATCGCCGTTTTCGGTAACTCCAATGTAGTCTCCGCCGATAGTGCATTTGCCTAAGAAGTCGTTGGTGTACCAATCGAAGAATCTCGCGGGGTTTCTTTGTTTGACGACTCTTGCGTAGAAGGGTGAGTAAACGTTTACCCTGAACTTGTTTCGCGAATATTTCATTTCGAAATCATAAAGCTGGTTTAATGCCCATTCGTATTCGTCTGCTGTTGGTGCTAAATCGGGCATGTTTGAGCCTGCTCTGCCGACGGGTACGATGTTGTGGTAAACTACCATCTTGGCTCCAAACTCGGATGCCAGTTGGCACGTGTGCTCCAGCGCCTTTGAGGTTGTATTTCGTCATTGTTGTGACGATGCAGTCTAAGAGACCTTTCTCCGAGAGTTTCTTCATGGCGAAGATAGCTTTGTCGTAGCTTCCTTTGCCTCTGATTATGTCGTTTGCTTCTTTGTCCCCGTCTATGCTAACGGCTGTGTGCACATCATATTTCGCAAGATTGTCCAGACGTTTTTGGTCGAACGCAAACCCGCTGGTGATTAAGCTGACTTCCATGCCGTAAGTATTTTTCGCATGTGCGATTACTTCAAAGATATCTGGGCGAACAAGTGGTTCTCCGCCGCTTATTCCAAACCATTTTGCCCCAAAATCATGAATCTCATCAACCACCTTTTTCGCTGTTCCAGTGTCTAATTCACTGTCTTTGGCGTATTCTTTCGTGTAGCTGCAGTAGACACAGCTGCCGACGCATGCTCGGGTGCATCGCCAAGTAACCATGGTTAATGGAGGTCTAGTTTGAGCCATTCGTTACCACATTCCCTTTTAAACTAACTATTCGATATAAGAGTTGCTCCTTAGAGCACGCGTTTACGCATTTGACATTGCCATGCAGTAATTCGAGAAAAACCAGCATTGATTTCCCTATTGATGCTTGTGTCCTTTTCAACAAAATGATATTGTCGGCAGTTCCACTCATGATATCCCCAATAATCATACGATATTTCTGAAATAAAGGCATTTTTGTCAAGGTTTCTTGACTAAACACGCAGAAACGCCCGATTCTTAGTCAAAATTTCTTGACACGAATGGTGATCGGTTACTACATCTGCAAGTACGAAAAACAGCTACGTATTTTCAACCTGAGCCTCTCAAAGGCTGAAGCTGGATTGCTTATCTTGCGCAGAATGGCAGCTCATCCTTTGCTTTGTGGTGCGTGACACACTCTTGGCAGTTACTGTGACGAGGGCAATCTTTTTTGGGGCAAGGACAATTCGGAGCCGACATAACCCATGCCTACGCTGACTTCAATATAATTCTTTAGCTAAGAAACAAACGGAAACGAAACCCGATTAGCATGGCAAAAGCGCACAACGTTTTTCTGCTCAGCATTTCCTTTCCTGAAGCAAATTAACAGGCTAGCAACAATCACAACGACATCAACTCACCCAATCCTGCAACACCGAAAACTAGAAAAGTGCAAACGGTAACTCGCGGCAACAGGAAAGACCCAATTTACGAAGGCGCAGTTTTTCCGAAACCTAAAATAAGACGGTGACAAAGGGTATAGCGCACCGAGAGGAAAATTAAGTTTGTCGTCGATCATCGAAGACCTCATTGCAAGGAAAGTGTTTAACAATCGTGGAGAAGAAACTATCGAGGTCGACGTTGTAACATCTAATGGTTTTGGGCGTGCATCTGCTCCTGCGGGAAAAAGCCGTGGAAAAAACGAGGTTGTGTATTACCCGCAAGGTGGTGTTGATGCAGCGCTTAAGAAGATTGATGAGCAAGTCGCGCAGGAGCTTGCTGGTTTAAACGCTGATTTTCAGGAGGAAATCGACACTACCCTGCACGAGATTGATGGAACAGCTAATTTCAAGGGCATAGGTGGAAACACCGCATATGCTGTGTCACTGGCCAACGCGGAATCAGCGGCTAACAGTCACGGATTACTCTTATTCCAGTTCTTAGGCGGAAACGCAGCGAACATGCTGCCGTATCCACTGGGAAACTGCATAAGTGGTGGACAGCACACACGGGGCAAAGCACCAGACATACAAGAATTCCTCGCACTGCCACATGGAGCAGCCACGTTTCTCGAAGCCCAAACCGCCAACTCGCTAGTTCACAGGAAAATCGGAGACATGCTGAAAAAGAAAAGCGCAGGGTTCAACGGCGGAAAAAGTGACGAAGGGGCATGGATAGCTAACATAACAGGCGAAGAAGCCTTCGAAATCATGGCGAAAGCCTGCGAAGAAATCGGGAACGAGTTGGATTTCGAATGCGGGTTCGGCATCGACGTTGCCTCAAGCGGAATGTGGAAAGAGAAAGAAGAAAAATACATCTATGAACGCGAAGGCACAAAACGCGACACAGCCGAACAACTGGAATACCTCGTAGACCTAACAGAAAAATATCACTTAGCCTACGTTGAAGACCCATTCCACGAAGAAGACTTCGAAAGCTTCGCCGAACTCACCAAAAAAACCAAAGAATTGTCTCATCTGCGGCGACGATCTGTTCACAACAAACAACGAACGCCTAAACCAAGGAATAAAACAACACGCGGGAAATGCCATCATAATCAAAGTCAACCAAGTCGGCACCTTAACTGATGCGACAGACACAATCGAGAGCGCGCAACGACACGGATATACCAACGTGATTTCCCATCGCTCAGGCGACACAACCGACTGGCACATCGCACATTTAGCCGTTGCTTACAAGTGCCCGTTAATCAAGACTGGCGTTGTGGAAGGCGCACGAATCGCAAAACTCAACGAGCTATTAAGGATAGAGCATTTCTTGGGAAACCGTGCCAGAATGGCAGACTTAAAATTAACCTAAGAGGAGAATAAGAGATAATGGCAGAAGACGAAATTAAAGAAGAACCAACCGAAATTGAGCCTGAACCCGAAGAAGCAACGGAGCAGGAAACTCCGGTTCAGCAAGAAACACCCACGCAAGAACCCGTCCAAGAAGAACTCCTGTTACCACGAGACACGTTGCTTTCAGCAGGCATACACATCGGAACAAGGATCAAAACCCTGGACATGGAACCCTTCATCTACCGAGTAAGACCCGATGGACTGTTCGTGCTGGACGTCAAAAAAACAGACGACAGGATCCGCGTGGCAGCCAAGTTCCTAGCCCGATTTGAACCCGCGAAAGTGGCAGTTGCCGCTTCCAGACTTTACGCTCAAGAACCCATCAAAAAATTCTGTGAAACCACAGGCGCAACACCAATAATCGGCAGATTCATCCCGGGACAATTGTCGAACCCACTATACACGAAGCGTATCGAGCCTGAAGTGATCGTGGTTTCTGACCCACGCGCTGACGCTCAAGCAGTCAAGGAAGCATCCAACGTGGGCATTCCAATCGTGGCGTTATGCAGTACGGACAACGAGTTTGCTGGCGTTGACTTGGTAATTCCCACAAACAACAAGGGCAGAAGAGCTTTGGCGGTTGTTTTCTGGCTGCTGGCAAGGCAAATTCTCCGCGAACGTAGCGAATTAGCAGCTGACAAGGATCCTTCGTTCACGATCGAGGATTTCGAAGCAAAAATCACCCGAGAAGAGGACGAAGAAGGCTAAAAACGTGCAAGTTCGGCGTCCAACCCAAGCTGGAAGTTTCTATGCGGGTGACGCTGAAGCGCTGAAACAGCAGGTGGAATCCTGCTTTCTCCACGAGTTTGGCCCTGGTAAGCTTCCGAAAGTTGATGTGAACGGTCCTCGGAAAATTGTTGGCTTAGTTTGTCCCCACGCTGGTTACATGTATTCTGGTCCTGTCGCGGCCAATGCATATTCCGAGTTGGCGTTGGATGGGAAACCTGACACGGTTGTTATTCTTGGTCCGAATCACACGGGCTACGGGAGCGCGTTGTCGTTGATGGATGAAGGTGTGTGGCGAACGCCTTTGGGCGACGTGGAAATTGACACATTGGTTGCTCATGTGCTTGTGCGGGAAACTCGGCTTTTGGATGTCGATGAGTTGGCACACAGGTTTGAGCATTCCATCGAGGTTCAGCTCCCATTTCTGCAGTACCTTTACGGCAACCAGTTCAAGTTTGTGCCCGTATGCTTCCAGCTGCAAGATTACGCTTCAGCCGAGGAAATTGGGAACGCGCTGGTAGAAGTTTTAGCCGAACGCAACGCAATGATAATCGCTTCTTCGGATTTCACGCACTACGAACCGCAGGTAAACGCGGAGAAGAAAGACCTTGCCGCGCTTGAAGCCGTGAAAGCAATGAACGCCAAAAAATTCCTCTCGATCATAGAAGAACAAAACGTAACAGCATGCGGCTACGGACCAATCGCAACAACGATCACGGCAGCCAAAGGCTTACTCGCCCAAGAAGCACAACTGCTTCGCTACAAGACAAGCGGCGACATAACAGGCGACAAATCAAGCGTCGTCGGATACGCGGCAGTAAGCTTTAGAAAATAGCTTTGGTCTGTTGTGCTCGGAGCACTCTATAGAGTTTAAACAGATGATAGAATTGCTGCTCTTGAACTGGTCCTCTCCATTTTATGAGCTGGCAGCATCGGAGTGCGACTTGGAAGTGTTTTGAAGAGGAAAAAGAAAGTAGGGTTTGTTTAAGCGCTTTGGTTTTTCCTTTTTCCCATTTTTCGCAATGCAATGAAGCCGATTAGCGGTGTTGCGATGATAGTGGCTACTGCAGCCCATATCCAATATTCTGCGTCTGCGTTTGTGGATTCTGAGCTTAGGCTGTTCGACTCGACCGCTAAGGAGGACTGGACCGAATATGGCAGAAAGCCGACCGATGTCGTGTTGAAAGCCCTTGGAATGTCATTTGCGATCCACTCCACTTTTAGGAGGAAGTTGCCGGGGGCGGCGATTACCCATTGGATATCGTATTCGCCAATTTTCGTGGTTACTGCTGAACCTATCTGAACCCATGAAAGGATGGATGTCGCGTCTGTGTAAGACAAAGTTACAGGCATGTATGGTAAAGCGCGTCCCTCGTAATCGGAAAGTCTTCCAGTCACGTTAATCATTGAACCCACCACAGGAGATTTCACATCCACCGACATAGATATCCAAGCCTGATCAGGGAGCGGTGTCGGAGTCGGTATAGGGGTAGGAGACGGGGTCACAGTATTCGTTAGGACAACGGTAATGTTTTTCACGATGTCGCGGTCGATGACGAAATTGGACTCGGAGTAAACAGAGAAATGATTGTATCCGTTCCTTGGGCTAGCCCAAAACTTGTAAGTTCCAGCGGGAGCGCAAACGAAATAGTAGCCTGTGTCTTTGGAGAACCACCCTGAAAGGTAATTGCTTAGCAAAACAATGCCATCTTTGATTGGTGCGTCCGCAGTACTAGTTATGTAGCCCGATACCTTGTAGCCTGAATTCAATGTGATATTCTTGGTTCTATCCGACGAAACAGCAAACGACAGTTCATCATAGTTGATGTAGTTTGAATCGTAAGGAGGCCAAACGTTAAGGTGATAGGAGCCATTGGGTGCGTAAATCGTGTAATAACCTGAAGAATCTGAGTAAACACTGGGAACGATGTCGGGAACGTTAAAGATGATTTGTGCGCCCTTGATTCCGTGACCATTGGCGTCCGAGATATAGCCTGAGATTTTGAAAAGACCTTGACCTGGGGTTGGAATTGGTGGAGGCATGGAGGTATCCGTCGTCATCACAGTGATATTCTTCGCTACGTCGCTTTTGATAGAGAAGTTAGACTCGTAATAGTTAGCAAAGTGATGATACCCAGACCGTGGGTTAACAGTGAGTTTGTATGTGCCTGGGGGAGCGCAGACAAAATAGCAGCCCTGATAATTCGAGAACCACCCTGCGAGATAACCATTTAGGGAAACGACAGCGCCCTGAACTGGATTTCCCGACGTGTCCGTTATGTACCCGTATAATTTGCAGCCTTGGGTGAGAGTGATGTTCTTTGCCATGTCCGATGTGACAACGAGCCCTGGTTGGTCGTAGTCTACGTAGTTGGAATTCCAAGGTGGCCAGACGTTGAGGTGGTAGGTACCTGCAGGAGCATATATTGCGTAATGACCTGCGCGGTCTGAGTAGACGCTTCGAACGATATCGGGAACGTTAAAGATGATTTGTGCGCCCTCGATTCCGTGGCCAGCGGCGTCCAATATGTAGCCTGAAATGGTGAACACAGCAGAATTTTGTGCTATCCCTGAATTTACAAAGTTGGCAAGCGAGAAACCGCTTACAACTGCAGTTATCAAGAAAACTACGAGGAACGACCTTACACGGACTCCGACTATGGTGGTTAACGGCTTCCTTCTGTTCGAACGAGTAACCATTAAGCACCAAAATCCACTCATTCTCATCCCCAAAAAGTATTGCAGAGGATACAAATAAAAGAGTTCTTGTGAAGGTTCTTTGACTAAACCTTAGTCAAGAAACCTTGACTAAGAGAATACCTTCGCGGTTAGCAACGTGTATGGCTATTTTCGGGTGACTATTTGGACGGGTTTTCCTGTTTTCTTCTTTATGGTTTCCATCCAGGCTTTGAGCGAGATTTTCTGCAAGTCGTCCTCGGTGAGGTTGCGTTTCTCTGATTCCGCGCATCTCGCCTTCCAATTAAGCTCTTCATGTAGCTGAATAATCTCAAAGTGGTCTTCTCTGTTGCTGAAGGTGCTAAAGTGGGACTCAAAATTCTTGAAAAACGCCTGCTCATGTCTCGGATGAACGTGGGGAAGTGGACACTTGTAGTATTCATTCTTGTCTAGCTTTCTTGTATCTCCGACTTGGGTCATGTTTTGGTCTCCAATTTTTAGCCGTCAAACTTTAGCGTTCATGGGGCTTAAAACACTTTTGCTTTCTTAGCCACGTGATCAGCGTATACCATCAACGCGCGACTATCTCAGGGACAAGGCTGAACAGTTCTCTTCAACCGTGCGGTTCAGCGTTAGCTCTGCCATGTTCCGGCCATAATCCATTATCCGCCTCGAACTATCAAAGAGCAGCCTCAACACCGAAGCCACGTTCGGGTCAAGTTTCTTGCTGCTCATCAACCTGATTAGCTCATTCTCCAACGGCGCAAACCCTTCACGTCGCGAAATAATCTTCTCTGCGTCCTTGTATTCACGCTTGAACATCGCCTTTATTGAATCCTCGAATAACTGATGTGCTAGACCGTTAAAGCGAACAAGCTGTGAGTGAATCTCCTCGTCAATCTGGTCCTTCACGAAAAGCGTCTCGTCGTCAATCATCTTCTGGAATGCGCCTAGATTATTGATTATGTTCATGGCGTTTTCCCCGATGTTCTCGATGTCGTTGACCGCTATCCGGTACAGGAGGAACTCCTTTGGCGTCCTGAACCCAAGCTCCCTAAACAAGCTTCGTTCAATGCCATACTTTAGTTGACGGACAATGTACAAACCGAGCCTGGTAACATCGTTATGCGCGCTAATAACGCTCTCAAATAACGTGGTTCCCCTGTTCTTCAACGCGGCAATCGCGTCCTTATTCGCTGACAATGCAACGATTGCCATCCGTCTGACCGCTTTTTCGATGGGAAACTCTGAGTGCCTTATGAGAATTTGCAGCGTCACCTCAACCGGCGTCTCATCAATTATCTCCGAACCTAGAAAAGTGTCCCTAGCAAAATTCTTTATCTCCGTCTTGTACTTCTCCGCATCCTCTGCATTCTTGAAACGTACATGGATGATGTCGGCACCTATAGCATACAACGCTCTTATCATGCGGAGTGTTGACTCAGAGCCTTCTTTGGGGTCAACATTCACGCAGTACTCCTTTAGTTTGGCTTCATCGGCTTCGGTGCCCATTTCTCGAAGCTTTCTCGGAACCAAAATTAACGATGAATCGGGCTGCACGTTGAAGGCGATTTCGCTGCCTCGTTTCAAACCGATGTCCTGCACCCACTCCTTTGGAAGCGAAATGATGAATGACCCTCTGCCCGTGCTCTGCACTCTTCGGTAACCCAAGTCTTTTTCTGCCATATCAAGCAACTCAATTCACATGTTTCGTTTATAGTATGTTATTATTCATTTTTGCATATAAACTATATTGAGCAATCTTATATACAATATTGGACGTTTGTCAAACGCCATATGTAACAGATCTTTAATATATCCAAAAATACATGGAGAGAAAAAAATGAGTGAACGAGTACAAAAAAACAGTTCATACCTAAACGGAAAATCAACCGTCGGAACAACAACACGAGTTAAAGACACCAGCAGTATAAGCGGTATGTGCCCAATATGCATACACGACTGCCCAGTCATGTGCGAAATCAGCCTCTCAGCATTCAGAGGACGCGAAGCCCTCTACCCTGAACCAGCACAATACGGAACAAGCACCGCCGGCTCCCTCAAGAACTACGACCTTGACTGGTCGCACTTCAACATTCAAGCTAGCGTCTTCGACGTCCACGGCATCAAAGAAAGCTCCGAAGTAGCCATATTCCCAAACGTCGACCTAGAAACAAAAATCGGTGGAGTACCCCTCAAACTGCCAATCATGACAGGCGCTTTCGGCTCAACAGACGTCGCTCGAATAAACTGGGATGCCTTAGCCATCGGCGCCGCACTCTCAGGCGTGATGATCATAATCGGAGAAAACATCGCCGGAATGGACACGGAAGCCAAAATCGAGAAGGGAAAAGTAACTTACTCAAAAGAACTGAAACGAAGAGTAGACTCTTTCAGGAAGTTCTGGGACGGAAAACACGGTGACGTTGTTGTACAAACGAACGTGGAAGACCAAAAACTAGGCATCGACGTCTACGCATTGTCCAAGCTTGAAGTCAACGTAATCGAGCGTAAATGGGGACAAGGAGCCAAAGCCATAGGCGGCGAAGTCCGAATAAACAACCTGGAAAAAGCAATACTTCTGAAGAAACGAGGCTACATAGTTATTCCAGACCCAGAAGACCCGACAGTTCAGCAAGCATTCAAAGAGGGCGTGTTTAGCACTTTCGAACGACACAGCCGAGTGGGCATCCCGAAAGAGAAATCGTTCATCGAAGACATCGAATGGCTAAGAAAACAAGGCGCCAAACGCGTATTCCTTAAAACCGGGGCATACAGGCCATCAGCAGTAGCTTACACGATGAAATTCGCATCAGAAGCAAAGATTGACGCATTATCCTTCGACGGAGCTGGAGGCGGAACAGGCATGAGTCCAGTACCAATGATGGACGAGATGAGCATCCCAACTGTATACCTAGAAGCCTTAGTTCTAAAATGCGCACAGATACTCAAAAAGAAAGGACGCTACGTCCCAGACCTAGTGATGGCTGGAGGCTTCATAGAAGAAACCTCAATCTTCAAGTCGATGGCCATGAGCAACTTCGGAGAACAACCCTTCATAAAAGGAGTCCTCATGGGACGCTCACCAATAACCGCCGCAATGAAATCCAACTACTTCAAGCAGCTAGCTGAGCAGTCAAAACTACCAAAGATGTTCGCCGAGCGCTACGGAACAGACCCGGCCAAGTTCTTCATCGCAACACCGGAGCTTAAGGCAAAATATGGGAAAAGATTCAACGACATACCGCTCGAAGCGATAGGCGTGTACACTTACTTGACCGACAGAGTTGGAGTAGGACTGAAGCAATTGATGGCTGGCGCGAGAAAATGGAAGCTTGACCTCCTCGACAGAAACGACTTGATGAGCTTGTCCGAGAGAGCTGCAAAAGTCACTGGAGTCCCAACCGTAGACGAAGTCGAGAAGGACGCCGTTGAGAAAATACTAGAATAGGGGGTCTAACCGACCTCTCGTTATCTTTTCTTTTTTTTGGTTTGGTTCTTTCAATAAAACTCAATAGATGTTTTGGCAACGCCTATTTCGTATATATGTTTCATATGTATTGTACATGCAATTATTATACATATATATGATTTTCAATACAGTTATATAGAATACATGTTATTGACTAAAGCTAGATTCCAAAAATCGAGTGAAACAAATGCCCCAAAACATCTGTAAAGCAATCATCAAGCATGGTGAACGAATAGTCGTGACTAATGCAGTTTTGTGTACAAACGACATTGAGTTTTTTACAGATATGCTCATTTGTCCGCGCTAGACAAAATATCAAACATGAGGTAACGTGATGAAAAGAATAATCGCCAACGAACAAGTCTGCATGGGTTGCGGACTCTGCGAAGTCTACTGCACCGTTCAACACTCAAAATCCAAAGACGTCGTAAAAGCCTACAACAAAGAAACCCCCAGGCCAATCAGCAGAGTGCGGCTAGAAGTCTCCAAGCCAATCTCATTTGCCATCCAATGCCGACACTGCGAAGACGCACCATGCGTGACCGCCTGCCTCTCAGGCGCCATGAAAAAGGACCCAAAAACAGGCTTAGTAACTCATGACAAAGACAAGTGCATGGGATGCTGGACCTGCGTCATGGTTTGCCCTTATGGAGCGTTAAAGATGGACGTTTCAGGGAAAGTCGTGGCCAAATGCGATTTATGTCAGGAATTGGACACGCCAGCCTGCGTTGCCAACTGCCCCAACCGAGCGCTCACAGTCAAACAGGTGAAACCGTAATGCCCAAGTACGTCATCGTCGGCGCGTCAGCCGCGGGAATCGGCGCGGTCGAAGCCATCCGAGACATAGACCCAATTGGGTCAATCGCGGTGATTTCAGAGGAGCCTTGCCCGCAGTATTCTCGTCCCATGATTTCTGACTTCGTCAGTGGAAAAGCCACTTTCCAGAAGATGATGTGTCGCGAAGACGATTTCTGGAAAATAAATAACGTTGAGGCGTTGACAGGAAGAGCTGCAGTAAGCCTGAATTTGGCTGAAAAATACATATTGCTCAACAACTCAGAGCGAGTTGGCTACGAAAAGTTGCTAATCGCCACAGGCGGCAAACCTTTCGTCCCAAAGATTGAGGACTCAGACAAAGAAGGCGTGTTCACATTTACGAAAATGGCGGATGCTGAAAAACTAGCGGAGAAACTTGAAACCGCCAGAAGCATAGTTGTGATAGGTGCTGGTCTCATCGGGATCAGCGTCACCGAAGCATTAGCCAAACGCGGGTTGAACGTGACTCTCGTGGAGTTGCAGCCAAAAATTCTCAGCCTCCTACTGGATGCGAAAGGCTCAGACATCATGGAAAACGTCATCAGAAAAGCCGGCGTCAACATTATCACAGGTCAATCAGTTCAAAAAATCATCGGCAAACCCGACAACGACCATGCTGTCGGAGGAGTAATCTTAACCAAAGGCGACCAGGTGCCCTGTGACGTCGTGATTGTCGCCATCGGCGTTATCCCGCGCACCGAACTAGTCATGGGAACCGACGTGAAACTAAACCGAGGCATCATGGTGGACAATCATATGCAAACAAACGTTCCAGACGTGTACGCCAGCGGCGACGTTGCTGAAACTTGGGATTTCACTTTAAACCAGAATCGCCTGCTGCCTCTTTGGCCTCTTGCAGTGGCGGAGGGAAAGGTTGCAGGCTACAACATGGCAGGAAAAAAATCTGAGTATGCTGGCGGAACCAACATGAGCAGCTTGAAGTACTTTGGAGTCCCAGTGGTCTCCATCGGAATTACGAATCCAAAAGAAGAAAGCGCATACGAAATCTTGGTGAAGCATGATCCTGACAGGAACCTGTACAAGAAAATCGTGCTAAAAGACAATGTGATTGTTGGTATGATCCTCGTAAACGACGTTGAGAGGGCAGGAACTCTGTTCCATCTCATGAAAAACCAGGTTAAGGTGAAGAAGTTTAAGCACGACCTGATTTCTGACGATTTCGGTCTCGCCATGCTTCCAGCGCCTTTAAGAAGAAATATGTGTTTAGGGTGTGCATGATGAAGAACCTGAGCAAAGTTAACAATCCATTTGGTGACGACAAGGACTTCTCAGGTTGCTCCATATTCGGAATGATGAACCTCGAGGGAAAACGCTTCCCGTCAACCGACCCAGTTCGAGCAATAGCCAACATGCATGACCGCGGGAACGGGTTGGGCGGAGGATTTGCAGTTTACGGGATCTACCCCGACTTCAAGGACTACTACGCTTTGCACATAATGTACCTGAGCAGGGATGCGAAAGAAAAAACCGATAGGATACTGGCGGCCAGATTTGACATCATATACGACGAGGAAATGCAGACGCGACCTGCAGACGTCCAAGATCCACCTCGGGTTTGGCGTTACTTCGTCCAGCCAAAGAAGGGACAGCCCGAGAACCAAACAGTAGACGATTACGTGATACAAGCAGTTATGCGAATCAACTCGGAAACGGGCAAGGCGTTCGTCTTTTCAAGCGGGAGGAACATGGGCGTCTTCAAAGGCGTCGGCTTCCCCGAGGACGTGGCGGAGTTCTTCTGCCTAGACGAGTACGAAGGTTACTTGTGGACGGTTCATGGCAGGTTCCCGACGAATACGCCTGGCTGGTGGGGCGGGGCGCATCCATTCAACATCCTAGACTGGACGGTCGTGCATAACGGGGAGCTCTCTTCGTACGGCATTAACCGCCGTTACCTAGAGATGTACGGTTACAAGTGTACCATGCAGACAGACACCGAAGTTATGGCTTACGCCGTGGACCTGCTCATGCGTCGGCAGCGTCTATCCGTGGAAATGATGGCAAAAGTCTTTGCGGCACCGTTGTGGAGCGAGGTCGACGAGATGAATCCTGAACAACAACGCCTCTACACGGTCCTTCGACAGACTTACGGCAGTTTATTGATGAACGGTCCTTTCGGTATCCTCATTGCGCATCATGGAGAGATGATCGGGCTCACGGACAGAATCAAGCTCCGTCCGCTTGTCGCAGGAACTCGAGGCGATTTTCTGTACATGTCTTCCGAGGAAGCGGCGATGCGACTTGTTTCTCCCCAGCTTGACAGGTTTTGGGCTCCGAGGGGAGGCGAACCAGTGGTGGGTAGGCTTCGCAATCAGGAACTTCTTGAAGCGTTAGCAGGTGCTGGGGTGGCATATAGATGAAAACCTATATACTTCCCGAGTATTTGGTCGAGCGCGATGAGAAACGCTGTATCCGTTGCAAAGTCTGCGTTAACCAATGCACCTACGAAACCCACTCTTACGATGCTGAGGACGATGTTATCTGTAGCAAGGACGAGAACTGCGTCAACTGCCAGCGGTGCGTCACGTTCTGTCCGACTCATGCCATAACGATAAGGAAGAACCCGAACGTCAACCGTGACAACGTGAACTGGACGGCTGAAGCGGTTAGAGATTTGAAGAGGCAGGCTGAATCGGGAGCGGTCATCCTCACAGGGATGGGTTGCGACAAGCCATACTTCACTTACTGGGATAGGCTACTCTTGAACGCCAGCCAAGTAACAAACCCTTCCATCGACCCGCTTCGGGAACCGATGGAGATTAGAACTTACTTGGGTGCCAAACCCGACAAAGTGGATATGGAAATCGAGAATGGCGAGCTCATGCTGAAAACGGCGCTTACACCTCAACTGTGCCTCGACATACCAATAATGTTTTCAGCCATGTCTTACGGTGCCGTAAGCTTGAATGTTCATGAAGCTCTAGCGAGAGCTGCCACTGAATGCGGAACTTACTTTAACACTGGCGAGGGCGGTTTGGATCAAAGCCTGTACAAGTACGGGTCACACGCCATTGTTCAGGTGGCTTCGGGGCGGTTCGGTGTTCACTCAAAGTATCTTTATGCTGGCGCTGCTGTGGAGATTAAGATTGGGCAGGGTGCGAAGCCTGGGATTGGTGGGCACCTTCCAGGTGAAAAAGTAACGAAGGAAGTTGCTAGGAATCGGATGATTCCAATAGGTACTGATGCGCTTTCCCCTGCACCCCAACACGACATTTACTCAATCGAGGACCTTAGGCAGTTGATTTACGCGTTGAAAGAGGCGACTAACTACTCCAAACCCATCTCTGTGAAGATTGCCGCGGTTCATAATGTGGCTGCGATTGCCAGCGGCATGGTAAGGGCTGGAGCAGACATTGTGGCTTTGGACGGTGTACGTGGTTCCACTGGCGCTGCGCCGAAAGTCATCAGGGACAACGTAGGGATTCCGATTGAGTTGGCAATTGCACAGGTAGATCAGCGCTTGCGCGAGGAAGGTATACGGAATAAAGCTTCGCTTGTTGCTTCGGGCGGAATCAGGAGTAGCGCTGATGTCGTGAAGGCTATTGCATTAGGCGCTGACGCAGTGTACATTGCCACGGCAGCGCTTGTAGCGATGGGCTGCACGGTCTGCCAGAAATGCTACACTGGAAAATGCCCTTGGGGGATTGCGACAAGTGACTCGTGGATTTCGAAGCGTCTCAACCCTGACATTGCCACAGAACGGTTAGTGAACTTGCTGCGAGGCTGGAGTTTGGAGATTAAGGACATGATGGGTGGAATGGGCATAAATGCGATTGAGAGTTTACGAGGGAACCGCTTGGCTTTGCGTGGCGTTGGCTTATCGGAGACTGAGTTGAAGGTTCTGGGCGTAAAGATGGCTGGAGACTGATAGGGAATGCTACAAGAAGAGAAACCTGCTATGAAGTTGGATTCAAAACTCGCTACAAGACTCAAACTGGAAGGCGAGGTGTTCAAGATTGACGCTGAAGGCTTGTACTACAAAGACCTAAACTGTCTATTGAGAGCCATTAGCAGTAACGGAGCAAGAAAAGCCGAGATTCACGGAGTCTGCGGACAACGCTACATCGGAACCGACCTTGACTCAACCCTGCAGATCGACATTTACGGAACTCCTGGGAACGATTTGGGCGCTTTCATGAATGGACCAAAACTGTTCGTTCATGGAAACGCACAGGATGCTTGTGGCAACACAATGAACGACGGGTTGATTGTCGTTCATGGTTGCGCTGGGGACTTGACTGGTCATTCGATGCGAGGCGGCAAAATTTTCGTTCGTGACAATGTCGGGTATCGCGTCGGAATCCACATGAAGGAGTACCAAAACAAGAAGCCGACGATGGTTATCGGTGGTGTGGCTCAGGATTTCTTGGCGGAATACATGGCGGGGGGCGTTATTTTGGTTCTTGGCTTAGACGTGCAGGATGGTCAACGATGCATGGCACGGTTTGTCGGGACTGGGATGCATGGCGGAGTGATGTACACTCGTGGCGACATATTCAGGGTAAGCGAAGGCGTCAAGGTTGCGAAAGCTGGCAAACGCGACATGCGTGTAATCGAGGGCTTGGTTCGGGAGTTCTGCGGCTACTTCGGCAACGACATCACAGATGTCATGGGCAAGCAGTTTTACAAGATAACACCAATGTCTAAGAGACCTTACGAAAAACTATATTCACAATAAACCGCTTTTCATTTATAGCTTCTCGAAAAAGAGAAAGGTGAAAGTGGCTCTATATTTCTGAGAAAGCTAACTCTGACCGAAAACTTGGGAATGGAACACAATCGATGCGCCCCAAGAAAGGAAATTAGTAAAAGTTGCGGCTTTCTTTCCGCTTCTCCGACTCCTCATAGAACCTGAGGACTTCATCGATTATTTCCACGTTCGAGAGCAGCATTCGCCTGCAGCAATATCGCTTTATCCCCAAGCTATCCAAGACGTCGCTGGCGTTCTCGCCCGTGCGGATTCGGCGGGCGAATTCTTCCCATCGGTCGCCGACCAGTTTGCCGCAGGTGAAACATCTAACGGGAATAATCAACTCTGTATTCGCCTACCTGTAACTCTTCTGTTCCTTCGCTCTTGCGCCTGGACCACCGAACTTCTTCGACTCCTTGCTTCTTGCATCGCCGGCAATCATTGTTCGGTCGTACTCGGTGAAGACTGTGCGCAGGTGACTGCTCTTCGTCCACTTTAGTAGCGCGTTTGCCACCGCCATTCTCGCGGCTTCGGCTTGTCCCATGTAACCGCCACCCGAAGTTCGGACGTCCATGTCCACCTGTTTCCAGACTTCGTCGCCCGCTTGCAGCAATGGTTCCATGATTTTGGCTCTTGCGATTTCTGGCTCCAGAATTTCGATTGGCGTTCGGTTCACGCGGATTCTACCCGCGCCAGTTCTGACGACGGCTCTGGCAACTGCGGTTTTTCGTTTTCCGCTAACGACTAAGACTTTCTTTTTTTCTGGCATAATTATACCACTTGGTGCCATCCAATTTCCTTCGCCAATTCGGCAAGGGTGAATTGTGGGCCTTTGAGGTTTGTAGCTTGAGCGTCTGGTACTGGTTCTGCTTTCTGGTTTTTCAGTTCTTCAGGCACGCCCAAGAATACTTGGAGTTTGGCGAGGGCATTTTTTCCCTTCACCTGCTGCATAGGCAGCATGCCCCGCACTGTTTTGCGGACGATTCTGTCGGGTCTCCTGTAATGGAATGGTCCTCTTGCAGGAGCGCCAACTTCGAGGAAAACGTGGGCTTCTAAGATCTTGCTCTTCTTCTTCCCTGAGATTACGGTTTTTTCCGCGTTAATTATGACTACTTCTTCGCCGTTGAGCAGTTTCTTGGCGACTTTGCTGGACATCCTGCCCAGGATGAGTCCTTCGGCGTTCACTAAAGTGGCTTGTTTATTCGGGGTATACCATTTCTCATCACCGAATAATCTTTACGTTTGTCCCTGTCGGGTTCTTCTCCACGAGCTCGGGAATCGACCAGTACTTCGCCTTGGCGGCTCTCAACTTCTCCTTAGCCTTGCCTGACAAGCCGAAGGCAGCTACTGTTAATGCGTGATTAAGGTTGCCTGTTCCCAAGATTTTGCCGGGAACGACCACTATGTCGCTCCGTTTCGTATGTCTGTTTAATTGGCTCAGGTTGACGGCGGCTCGTCCCGACCTCGACTTTGCCAAGTTTTCGGCTACGTCGTGCCATATTGGCGCTTGTTTTTCCCTGCTCTGTTTCTTCAGGAAACGTATGAGCGCGATTAGTTCGGGGTTCGTGGATTCGGTTTCCTTCATGTTCATTCGACCTTTAACTTTTCTTCGAATTCTTTTAATTGTTTGTCAAGTATCTTGGTGGCTTCTTGCAGAATCCGCTCTGGAGGCAGCACCCCGCTTGACTCTATGTTCATGATGAACGCGTTCTTCTCCCATTCTACATTGATGCCTTTGGGCTCCGTTGGGCATGCTTCCACGCAGTCCATGCAGAGGTTGCATGCTAACAGGTCTCGAACATCAACCTTTTCGTCCTTGATTGTGAACACTTTCTTGGGGCAGGTGTCTGCGCATTTCGCGCAGTCTTCGCATTTTTCTCTCAAAACTTCGATTTTTGGGAAATACTTGTATGCGCATACGACTACTGGCTGCCATTTGGCGTGCTTCTGTCCCTTGCCGAGTCTCGCGTACGCTTCAAGCTTAAGTTTCTGTCCTTTAGCGAGTTTAATCAGGGGTATTTTGTCCGAGACTGGTGCAATTTCAGGGTTGTCGGAGATGAGTTCGCCAGAGTAAACCGTTCTTGTCCCTTCTTTCGACTCTGCATCCAGCGTCAAGGTCACTCGACATTGTGGACAGCCGAACTCGCTTTGGCACTCGCAGTCTTCAGGAAGGTTGTAAGATTGTAAGTCAGTTTTAAGTGGGGTTAGTCCTAGTCTGTGTGATACGATTTCGTCTTGCAGGATAGACGAGTTTTCGATCATCACGACTTCGTCTATTGCCATGCATGGCACTTCAGCCAGCGCTATTCGTCGCAGGGCGTTCATTAGCGGAACGTCTGCGTCTTTGACGATTATGCGCAGGTTTGTGTCGTTTTTTTCCAGTACTTCTATCTTCACTTTGTGGACACTCCACTTTAGACTATGACCATTACGGATACGCGGTTCAATTAGAAGCATCAGGGCATTATTTCAATTTTTCTGTCAATAATGCCTAAACTCTTCGGCCTCTTCTGCCGCCGGGTCTTCTTGTGCCGTCGTGCGGAATAGGCGTGACTTCTTCAATCCGTTCTATTCGGAAGCCGAACCTTGCGAGTGCTCGGATGGCTGCTTGGGCTCCTGGTCCAGGCGTTCGTGGTCCTGCTCCGCCTGGGGCGCGGACTTTAATGTGGATGGCTGTGATGCCTTTGTCTCGGGCTACTTCAGCGGCTGCGGTGGCTGCGCGCATGGCTGCGTAGGGTGATGATTCCATGCGGTCGGCTTTGACGAACATGCCTCCGCTTGTTCGTGCAATTGTTTCTGCTCCTGTAATGTCTGTGATGTGGATTATCGTGTTGTTATAGCTGCTGAAGATGCGTACGACTCCCCATTTCTCGGTTCGTTTGCTGGTGCTCAGAACCTGCCGCCTCCTCTTTGTCCTCTTCTGCCTCTTGGTTGCCTTACCTCAGGCTGCTTGGTGACTACGGTCATGGCTACGCGTGTGGGGTGGCTGGGGTTGGCTAGCGTGCTTTGAGTTGAATAGGTGAGTTGGGCTTCTTCTTCGCGTGAAACAATGTAGCTTGGCACGGTGACTCTTCGGTTGCCGATGAGTATGTGTCCGTGAGTTATCAGTTGGCGTGATTGGTAGCTGGTTTTCGCAAGGCTTTTTCGGAAGACGAGTGTTTGCAGTCTGCGTTCGAGCATGTCCTCGATGGCTAAGTCTAAAACGTTGTCTAGGGCGGCGGTTTCTTGGAGGACTCCGATTTTCTTCAGTTTTGTTAGGAGTTCGTTCTCCATTTTTTCCCGTTCTTCGGGGGTTTTGCCGATTAGTGAGCGTGCGATGCCTCTGTATTTTGATAGGCTGGTTTCGTGTCGCCAGAGTTCGTGCTTGTTGCGTAAGCCGTATTGACCTAATAATTTGAGTTCTTCTTGGAGGGTGTCTTTGCGCCAGAGAAACCTTGGTGTCTGGTACTTTTTACGTTGCCTTTTCGGGTCTCCCATGCTTATTTGCCTCCTTCAGCAGGTGCTGGGGCTCCGGGTCTTGCGCCCATGAGTGTCTTCTTCTTGACGCCTAAGGCTTTGCCTGCTCTGCCCGTGGTTTTAGTGTGTTGGCCTCGGACTTTGAGGCTGTAGGCATGGCGGTATCCGCGCCAAGATCTGATTTCTTTGGCTTGGTCGATGTCGGTTTTTGTTCTTAGGACGAGTTCTGCGGTGGTTAGGTGCATGTCTTTGCCTGTTTCCGCGTCTTTTCTTCTGTTGAAGAGCCAGATTGGAAGATTGTGTTTTGCTGGGTCTTCTATTATCTCTTCTATTTTTTCAACGTCTGATTCTGTTAGAAAACCGACTCTTAGGTCGGGGTTTACGTTGGCTTTTTTCAGAATTGCATTGGATAGGCTCATGCCTATTCCTTTAACTTCTGTTAGTGCGTAAACTGTCTTTAGGGTTCCAGCTACGTCTGAACCCGCGATTCTGAGGATGTGGCGAAACTCTTGTGACATTCAATTTTCATCCGTTAAGTTTGAAGCAAACAACAGATGAGGCATAATTTATTTAAACCTTCCTTCCCTGTCTGCCCGCAGCCTATCGTCTTGAACAGCATTTGCCACATGAATATGAGAAGTATACTGATTATCCGAAAACGCAAATAGAGTCGCAAGACTTAACCTATAATCCCCAGTAATAAGTCATAAATCGTAATAGAGCTTAAATCTTAAAAGGCACAATCTGCTATATCAGAACAGAAAATAGGGGTGAATTTGATGGTTGCGAAGAAGAATGGAGAAGAGGAGAAGGTAAAGCGAATCTTAACGGACCCCAAGTTCTCGAGTATCAAGGCCATGCTTGAGAAAGACCACGCTATAGACTGCATAATGCTGTTGCACTTGAATCGTGGGAAATGGAAGGACGCGAAGGATTTCATGCGTGAGAACAAGTTGACGTTGAGCGATGGGACTTTCAGGGCTAGAATGATTGAGATTGAAGATTTGGGCTTGGCTCAGAGCGAACGCATTGACCCGCTGAAGAAACTTTACAAGAAGACCGAGTTGGGTGAGAAGGTAGCGCAGCTTCTTCTGAAGTTCTTTGACGAGTTTCGTGTGTAACTTCTCTGGGCGTTTCTCGCTCAACTGTTGCACAGGTTCTTTTTTTCACGTTTTTGTAGGGGTTTTTTCCATGGTTTTTTGTTTTTCTTGTAGGTGTGTTCTACACATGTATAATATTGTGTATTAAGTCGTAAGATTTAAATGGGTAAGGGCGTCTACCATAATCATCAATCCCAAAAAGGAGGGATAAAAGAGAAAATGAATACAATAAGAAAATTAAGGAAAAATGCAAAAGCACTCAGCCCCGTAGTTGCTTCAATCATACTCATCGCAGTCACAGTCGCAGTCAGCATCGCAGTGGCAGCATGGATGGGCGCACTAGTAGTCGGACAGATGGCAACTGAAGAGCTCAAAATCACCAACTGTGAATTTCTCAGCTACCGATGAATCAGTACTCAGTGTGAAGAATTCTGGAACAACCCCAGTGACAATTGATAAGGTCTATGTCGATAACGTCAGATAGACGGTTCAGCTCTGACGATGCCGCTGCCAGCTACTACAGTGGCTGCAAACTCTGCAGACGACTGTTACCATAGACTCCTACAGTCGCACCTCATACTCTGGCAACAGCTATGCAATGAAAATAGTGACTTCTAAAGGCAACTATTACACATACACTGCAATCGCTCCATAAACTCCCTTTGATAGTAAAAATCGGGGTAGGGTGAAAGAAACACTCTCAACTTCCCTTTCTCTTGTTTCCTCTTTGGAGGTGCACAAAACATGGTAGTAGAAATAAAAGAATATGGATCAGCAGAACAAATAGCAGAAACCCTAGATAAACAAATAGGCGACACCAAGAGCACACTGGGCGAATACCTGCGCCGACTCGACGAGATACGAAACATAGCCGAGAAATCAAAGAAAGTGCGCGAAGTCGTCATGAAACTCGCAGGCAAAAAAGCCACAACTGAAACCTTGGGTGAAATAGCAGTGGGCAGCCTAAACATAGTCCTAGACGCAAATCCGTTCCACGAACTCACAGCCATAGAATCAGTGGTACGCAGTCACCAAGAACGATTACTAGTCCTCCAGAAAGCCCGCGAAGCGCTAAAATGGCTAGACCAACTCGGCGACACCGAAGGCCTCAAGTACCTAGTGGTGGAAAGTGAAGGCGTTCCAGATCGCATCCTGTTCAAAATCCAATAAAACACTGAATGCGACCAAGAAAAGGAGTTAGCGAAGGAACCTGAAAAATGAACGACGAACTATATGCCTTCGCTCTCAGAAACACCCTCACAGAAATCAAAAGCGCATGCCCTGATGTGTCCCACACCTTTATTTTTAGAGACGACGGAAAACTAGTAGTCCAAGATGAAGAAATTAACGAAAGAACCGTAGCACGCGCGGCAGAAACCATCAAAGAACTGCATAAAAAAGCAGATACAATAGGCGGTTTAGAATCCGCGACCTTCTATGGCGACAACAACCGCGTAAATGTCTTTCGCATAAACGACCTCTACATGGCCATGATAGGCTCAAAAGAAATAGACGAAAAACAATCCGTCATGTTTGCTCGCATTGCGGTTCCCAGCATTCTCAGAATAACTGAGAAAATCTCCAACTTCCAAGAAGAAAACTTTATCGAAAAACCAGATTTACCCGAAACACAGAATACCGACGTTAGAGAGGACACAAGTATTCAAGAGGAAGAATTCACAGTTGTCGAAGCAGAACCTCTTGACGAAACAGAGCACGAATCACTTCTTCCTGACCCACCAGTAACCCAATTCATGGTTGAAAATCTCTTCGGCTTGTTAGTCGCTCCAGACACAGTGCGAATCGACAGAGCAGTGATTCAACAATGGACTGACCTGTACGGAGACAAAGAGATCACCGAAGTCGACTTGGAAACACTGAATGGACAAACAACACGTTGCAAGTTCAAGCCCGTTAAAGACTCAAAGCGAGAGGGAAAAGGCATAATCCAACTGCCTCAAAAGGTAAAGGAGACCTTACAAACTTCGAAAGGCGAACTCGTCATGGTCAAACCAGTAATCCAATAACAGAAGGAGACAAACATGGTAAAAAAAAGGGGCGCACGCAAAACATGCATACGCGAAACGATGACAACGGTCATGATAGACGGTTCACCAGTAGTTATACCGCTTGAAGAAGAATCATCTTTTGCGGGTTTACACTCAAGCCTTATAGAAATAAGCAAGATTGAAGGAGTCAAAGGCTACATCCTTAGAAACAACACAACAGCCGCCATAGACCTGCAGAACCCAGCAAAACTAGTTGAATACGCCCTTCTGTCATCACAAGCAATAGACGCCTGCCAAGAAATCTCTGACCTATTCGGTCTAAGCGTAACCAAGTCAATCGTGGAAGGAACAGACATCAAAATGCTCTGCATGATCATAGGCGAGAACAAGCTGAGCATTTTCATGGAAAAAGACGTAGACCACGCCGACATACTTATGCGAATCTCACCGTAAGGGCATTTTTCCTTAGTATAGTTTTCATCTGTATTGCTGCATTAATCCATCCCTTTTCAACATTTACCCGGTTTGGCGAGACTTTTAGAATCTAAGGTACAAACTTATATGCGAAGTCTAGTTTCTGGACTTTGTCATAAGAACAGGGAGACAGAAAGAGAGTGCAATTAGTAGAAACGAGAAAAGAATGGTAACTTTAATCGATTTGTTTCTATTGATGGCTTCTCTTGTAATTACACTTGTCTCATTTTGCACTTCAGGTTAGAAAAGCACGAGAACAAAAAGAAACCTCAAGGTGGCATTCGACAACCTTGGCTGGGTTCTCGCGTAATTTTCTGAAATGACACAGAACAAAAATTGGCATTCTGAAAAGCAATTCTTAAGAGCTACCTGGCAACTTTTGTCCAGCGTCGAGCTCGCTTCTTGCCTCGACCTGAGAAGATTGATTACGACCACTGCCAAGCTTCAGGGGCAGAAGCATAGGGACCTCTGATTTATACTTCAAAAATTGCACCCCGTAGATACTCTGCATAATCTTCTCTTCTTTTCTTGCCAGTCTGTAGTAAAGAACTAATAGAAAAGTCCAAAGCAGGAGTGAAATAGGTGAGAACTTGTAGACTGCCATTCCTAGAGTTGCAATTAGAATGCCCAAGTATTGGGGATGACGGATGTATTTGTAGAGGCCGTCTGTTACAAGAAACTTGTTTTTTGAATCAAATATCTTTTCCCAGCCTAGAATAACGAGTGCGCATCCTATTGCGAAGAGTGCTATCCCGGGAATTTCAAGCATATATCCAAATTCCAAGTAACCTGAAGGGTCCTGTCCAAACAGCAAGAGGACAGAGTATGCGCTCACGGCGAGTCCTTGCATCTGAATAAAGAAACCGATAAAGAATGATGCTACACTAGCCAATCTCTGAGAGAGCCCAAACGTTTCAGCAACTATGAAAGTTGTCGCGGTTACTACCCCTGCTTGGCCTTTCTTTTTCCGCCTCCAGTCAAATGAGCCAATCAGTGCGAACAGGAAAAAGAGAAGCACGTTCAAGATAATGATGTCCAAGTTCGATGTCACAATACTTAAGTCAACCATCTAAATGCTTCTCCCAATGACCCCGATAAGTGAGGAAAAAATTGCATATATATGTTTCGAGATAACAGTCGTTTGGCAACTTCGCGCAGCAGTTGATCTCTGTGAATGATTTTGTCATGTTGTCTTCGAGCGTGATATGTTTAGAAGACTTCAACAACATCCTGATTGTTGCTGTAACGTAACGCACTGAGCTCTTCCCTGTACTCTGAATTTTTGTAGTGGGATGCTATTCTGGTGTGCGCTCTTTAAGTCAAAGCGAAGAAATTGCTAGATATCTGGATTTGATTAAGAAAAAGAAGGGGAGTTGAGTTTTGGCTCTGTTTTGCGCTACTTCTTCTTGTAGAGCAGTATTCCAACTATGGCGACTGCAATGATTACTGCGATTACTCCGCCGATGATCGTCATCGTGTAGTCTGCTGGTGTTGGTTGCTCTGGGAACGTTATCGGTTCTGCTGCTGGTCCAACCACAACCGCAGTACCTGCTCCTGAGCTTCCGTACGAGTCATCTCCTGCGAATGAAGCGGTAATAGTGTAGGTGCCCTCTTTAGGTGGAGTCCACCCTTTGCTGAAAGTGCCATAATATGCGTTGGTGGTGGCCACGCCGATATCAACCACGGTGCCATCAGAACCTATAGCGGTTAAAGTCACAGGAACACCAGTCATCACTGTTTTTTGATTAACCCCGTCGATCGGATGCTGCATATGCAAATACTCCATCTGAGTAGCCATTGAGTCCTTCGAAACACACGGAGTATTGGGTTGCGCTGGGGATTGGTCCATCACTGTGCCCTGAATGAGGACAGTGGCGCCGTTTGCGATGACTCCTGGGGTTGCTGTAACCGTTGCTGCGCTCTTGCCTCTACCGAAGACGTACATGTAAGCATCGTATGAGTTGCCTGCTGTCATATAGCCGTCTGCGACTGCACCTGGAGCCATGGAGCCAGTTATGTTCCAGATACCTTCGCCAGTGGTGGCATTGATTGCGTGAAGTTTCTGCCCTCTCATGATTGGGTTACTGGGCGAGTGTTCAGTGTTGTAAGTATAGAGTACCCCATCGGCGATGCGTGCAGTGCCTGTGAACCATGGATAGTTGTCTTGATAAGGTGTTTCGTATGGATATTCAGCTTTGTCCTCGTACCACCAGGATATCTTACCCGTATCCCAATCATAAGCAACAACACCATCATACTGGTTGGAGATGATGTTGCCGCCGTATGACTGTACACCGTAGCATCCGAAAGTTCCCCAAGGCCAACTCGACAGCTCGCTGGTCCACAGTTTTGCTCCCGTGCGCAAATCCCAACAGTGCCAATTCCCATCATTTAGTCTGACAGCGTATTTTCCGTGATCAGCGACTGCGGTGCTTCCACTGAAAAAGCCTTCAACTCCTGTACTAACGTCAGTTGTGGTGTTAAAAAGCAGTTGTCCTGTGATTATGCTGACACCCATTATGCGTTGGCCGTAGGCTACTACGAAACCTGCACCTATTCCTCCTGTGCCCTGAGTAGTTATCGATTCTGTGTTAACGGCTATGCCCGCTTCGTAGTCGACAGTGCCTAAGCTGCTGAACGGATATGATACGTTGCTCAAAACTCCCAACCGGAGATTGGTGGCGCCTCCAAAAGCTATGTCTCCAATTACAGTCCAATTTATCAAATAGTATCTGGTACCGACAGTTTGAACGGCCAAAAAGACAGGCCATCCATTATTATCCATCTTGTAGAAAGTGCCTGTCGTCAATGGTGCAATTGAAATGTTCATGGTCGAAGTTCCAAGCCACGGATCATAGTATATCAGTCGTCCGCTACCTACATACATCAGTCGTACCTGCAAACCTGACAATTGTGCTTGCTCGCCTGGTACGGTCTCAGAAGTCCTAGTAATATACGTAAGCATCGTGGGTACTTGGGTAACGCCTACCTGTTCCCAATACACTTCTCCGGTGCGTAGATCATAGCATTGCCACACGCTCGTTGCCTTTCCATCTACCATTTTTGTTAGGGTTTGGTAAGCTCTGCCAGCATAGATTATGCTCGGACTGCCGCCGCTACTCGATAGGGATGCTTGTCCGACGGTTCCTCCGATGAGACCTCCGATGTTGTCTTGTCGCTTCCAAACTATATGTGCGCTCTTCGGTCCTTGAACATATGGTATGTACCAATAGTTGCTCATGTATGTGTTCGTATCAGCTGGCCAGCCAGGGCCACCTCCCACAATGCCGGTTGCGGGATAGTTGCCAAGGATCGGCCACCAATCTCTGTTTTCGGGTGATGCTGGTCGTGTCCAGTAGTCTGTTGGTAATGGTACCGTTGGCCATCGCCCAGCTGGATCGGTTTGCACAACTATGTCATATGGTCCATCGACGTCGGGCTTGTAGTAAACTGATTTTGGAAAGCTCACGTTAGCTCCGTGCTGGAACGATCCCGGTGTGGTGTAGTTTCCTGCAGGGAAATAGCCTCCTGTGAAATCAAACTGTATTTTCCATGTGCCGATCTGGTCCATCGTGTATTCGAACCATGCAGTTGCGTCTCCAAGATATGATGACAGTGGACCGACTTTGGCAACGGTCCCATCTGGTTTCGTGAATGTGACAATGTATGCATCCTTGAATAATCTGACGACGTGAAGCGGAGGTTGAAGCCAGAGGTTTACAAGTATAGATTGACCGACCCCTACGGGGTTGGGTCTGAAACTCATGTGAGCAATGGATATGTATGACTCGTCTGGAGTAACGCCTGCTGGTAAAGGCAATGATCCGTTATCCCTCATGTTTGTTGCGGTTTGAGCTTGAACAGACGGTGCACTCAGTGCAACAGAAGCCATCAAAAGGATAATAGCGATTGTAGTTGTCTTTGCCATTTTGTTTGATTTTGACATTTTTCTTTTCCCTTTAATTTTATCGAAGCTCGGAAAATGCTTCGTAAAAGCTAGTTATCATCTGTTTTTCTTTATAAGATTTCCGAGCAGGTTGCTTTTCTGGATAGAATGAACAAAAACTACATGTTTAGGTTTCGCGCAACGAGTTGGATGCAACAAAATTATAAACATCGAAACGTAGATTGGTATGGTCAGAGTTATGAGTGGTGGAAGTGTCAAACGAGCCGTGCGAAGTAGATTAATACTGTTAGTTACATTCTTGCTGGTTTTGATGGTTGTTTCTGGCAAGAGCGCTAAGGCTGGCACTC
Organism: Candidatus Bathyarchaeota archaeon; assembly: GCA_963749465.1. Taxonomy (GTDB): domain Archaea; phylum Thermoproteota; class Bathyarchaeia; order Bathyarchaeales; family Bathycorpusculaceae; genus UBA11855. The sequence continues at coordinate 1,033,879 of CAVVMH010000006.1, forward strand.
AAACTCACATTCCAGCAGTTGCCGATGCATACGTCGATAACGCAAAACCCGATTTCAATTTTGGCAGCTCCCTATTCTTGTTTACTCACAACTATTCTGAAAGTGTTGCACAGTCAAGCGCAGGTTCAAGCACACAGAATGAGGTGGGTCCGATTGTTCGCACCTGGACAAAGTTCGACCTTTCAAAGATTCCTTCACAGGCAACAGTCGATTCCGCAATTCTCAGAATTCACACAGCTATGTGGGGTACACGGTCCGTTAACAAAGTCAGTGTTTTCATCTGTGAAGACAATTCCTGGACAGAATCAGCCATATCATGGAATAATGCGCCTTCAGAATTAAATTCCAATCCTCTTGACACCCTCGAGTGCGCCAATCCAGACGTGGACTACAGCTTTGACGTGTCTTCCGTAATAAATGGGAAAAGAACCATCTCTCTTGTACTAGAGACAATCGAGCTTTCTAAGGAACCAGCAGTGTTCAACTCAAAAGACCTTAACCCCAGCACAGGACCTACGCTTATTGTTGATTACGACCTGCCGGTCGATTTGTGGGTGTTCGGAGCGGCTGGCGTAGGAGTAATTGCGTTGGTGGCGGTTGTTGCAGTTCTCTTTTTCCGTTCAAGAAAAGGAATGCCAAAGCGTCTGCGATTTCTCTTCTTAGATTCAAGACCTAACAATCCGAAACCATTATTTTGAACCTATTAGCTATCTTCGCAAATACAAAGCTGTGGAGTAATGTAAACTGCGCTTGACTCTTTGCGTCATATTGGTTTTGGTTATTGCTTTCTCTACGTCTAATCTGTTTTTGGACAAAGGATTCTCATGGTTTGAGTGAACAGTACTCTTGGCCGATGTTTCACTATGATGAGGGACACACGGGTTACAGTGGAAGCTCAGCACCGGATAGCGGTAGTTTGTTATGGCGATTTAAGACAAACGGCGAAGTGGTCTCATCGCCCGTGGCTGATTACGGAATGGTTTACGTGGGTTCACGTGATCATTTTCTCTACTCGCTAAATGTAACTAGTGGCGAAGAAGTATGGAAATTCGAGACTGGAAGCCAGGTAGAATCTACCCCATCAATTGTCGAAGGCAAAGTGTACGTGGGTTCAAATGATAATTTTGTTTATTGTCTGGATGCTTACGACGGTTCCGTTGTTTGGCGATTTGAAACCACAGGACCAGTGCCTTCTTTAACAGTTTTTGATAACAAAGTTTACGCAAGCAGTGCTGACAACTACGTTTACTGTATAGATGGAACTTCGGGTAACGAAATATGGCGATATGGCTCAGAAGGTTGGCCAGCGTCAATTACGACTGTTGACAACAAAGTTTTTGTCGGTAGCTGGGTTCCTGGCCACAACTTTTCATGCCTAGACGCAAACACTGGAATAGTGATTTGGAGTTTTCAGCCGAGAATAAACATCATTCCAACTTACGCGGCTGTTCTCAGCGACAAGGTTTTCGTCGGAGAACAAAGCATTCCAGGCTATATTTACTGCATGAACGCAATCACCGGGGACCTAATTTGGGATAGGCAGCTCGAGTTGCCTGTTGGATCTTCCCCCGCAGTTGGAGGAGGAAATGTTTTTGTGGGTTCAGACAACAATTTCGTATATTGCTTTGACGCTGACGACGGTTCCATAATTTGGCGATTTGAAACCAAAGGACCAGTACTATCCTCGCCTGTCGTCGCCGACGGGAAGGTTTTTGTCGGGTCAAATGACGGCTTTGTTTACGCCATTGATCAGTCTTCAGGGATTTTGATTTGGTCGTATCAAACGGAGAATTTTGTGAGATCCTCACCAGCTATTGCTGCCGAAATGCTTTTTGTTGGCTCGGACGACGGCTACCTTTATGCTCTCGGTCCTGGAAAAGAAACGTTTCTTTCGATGGAAGTTCTGTTGCCATTGGTTATTGCAGTTGTCGTGATTGTTGTTATGGTTCTTCTATTGACAAGGTTTAGGAGAAAGAGGGAAAATAGAAAACATCAAATTTCCAATTAGCTACTATTGAGTTTGGGCTTCAACTCCTCGGGAGTTCAAGCCCCGAGCCATTGACCACCTCAAATCAAACATCTGCCGTGCCGTGGCAAAATGACTTCCTGAGATCGATTTCGATATTCGTTTGAATCTATAAGGTTGAGTCCATCATTTGCTGTGCCGTTGACGCGGACCCCCTCTACAGCCGACCAAAGGATTGCTCCTGTCAATGTTCATTTTGTTAGCCGCAAACTCAACATTCGACCAAGTGGCTAACTAAAAGCTCTTCGAGGACCAATCTATGAAGAAAGGGGGTTGTCTCTTTTTTTCGTTTCCATTTCTTCCTTTCTTAAACGCCACCATAAACCAAGAAATTGTTTTCCCATGTCGCAGCTATCCCAAAGGAGGTTCACTTTGGTTTTGCGCCCGCTCTTCCACTCCACAGGTATTTCCTTTATTTTGCACCCGTTGCGGGCGGCACGAATTAGGACTTCAGTATCCCAAAACCAGTGGCGCGCACGAACTTGATCAATCGTCTTCATGAGAGTTTCACGTCTAAATGCTTTGAAGCCACATTGTTGGTCCGAAATCTTGGATCCGAGCACAAGACGTACGAGGAGGTTGTAGGTTTTTGAAGCGATGCTCCTACGCAAATTCCGCTGAACCTTGCTTTTAGGGAGATTTCTTGAACCTATGCTGAAATCATAGTTTTCGATCGTGATGGCTTCAACGAGCGGTTTGAGATGATTTAGATGTGTTGCCAAGTCTAGGTCCATGTAGACAAGCACATCACCATTGCATTGTCTGAAGGCGTTGTTGAGAGCGGCTCCCCTGCCAAGTCGCCTCTCCTTGTGGATTTGTTTGACGTATGGGAATCTTAGAGCAAGGTCTCTAGCTTGTTCAGCCGTGCCGTCTGTGCTGCCGTCCTCAGCGATTATGATTTCAAAAGAATGTGCGAATCCATTTAAGGTTCGGGTGACCCTTGCAACTGCTGTCTCTAGATATTCCACTTCGTTGTATGCAGGGAAAACTACGGAAATCTGCACGGATTTTTTACGTTCTTGTGTCAGCGGTCTCGTCCGGATTTCGGGGCTAATCATCAGTTATGATCGAACTCCAGTTACATCGTTGCAATTAATCCTTACAAGATACAGAACTTATCTGGTTGGATGAATGTGACAAAGCATCTTGCAGGTGTTTCAATACATAAAATCGGACTAATCCGATTCTTTCTCTGAAGTTGTTGTCCGATTCCTATCATGAAGTATCCAACAAAATATCTATTATGGACAGCTTGTAAATCTTTCGTTGGCAGAGTATTGACCCGAAACTGGTTGGATTATTGAAGTTGTGAAAGCTACGTTTCAGCTTTCTTTCCAGTTTTCCTCAGTCTGATATACAAATATGAACCTACTACTGCAACTGCGATCATGATGGACGCGGCAATTGTGTAAGGTTGGATCGATGATTGAGGGAATGAAGATGGTTGAGGTAGTATTCCCTCTCCTTGACCAAAACAGTAAACGTAACCGTCCTCTGAGCCCACATAGAGCTTTCCATTTACAACCGCAGGAGTTGACTTGACGTTGCTTCCTGTTTTGTATGCCCACACGGGATTGCCAGTTTTCTCATCCAAGGCGTAAATCCTCCAGTCGTCTGAACCTATGAAAACCATGCCACCCGCAATTGTTGCGGATGAGAGCACGGGACCATCAGTTCGGTACCTCCACACCAATGAGCCGGTGTTTGCGTCCAAACAATAAACTGCTTTATCCCACGACCCGAAAAAGACTTTGTCATGGGCGACGGCTGGGGAAGAAAGCACCGACAAAACAGTTGGGTAGTCCCATATCTGTTTACCAGTCTGAGCATCCAAGGCAACCACCCGACCGGGCACAGCATGTTCGCCAAAGAAAACTTTACCGCCAACAACTGCTGGAGAACCAACGATGACACCTCGAGTATTGTAACTCCATAATAGCTCTCCAGTTCTCTCGTCTAGACAATAGAACTTGTAGCTTGGGTCCCAACCGCCTATGAAAACTTTGCCTTCAACAACTGCGGGAGGTGACGTTACAAAGGAGTCGGTTCCATATTGCCATACAAGTTCGCCAGTTGTTTCGTTCAATGCATAAACAAACTTATCAGTTCCACCTATGAAGACAATGCCATCAACAACCGCGGGGGAAGAAGCAATCTCCCATCCCATCTTGAACTTCCAAAAGACCGTTCCATTTCTTGCGTCAAAACTGTATACTCGTTGGTCGCCCGATCCAATGAAAACTTTGCCATCAGCAACGGCAGGAGAATCGAAGAAAAACCAATTCCCCGTCTTGTAACTCCAAATTTCATCTCCCGAAGTAGCGTTTAGAGCGTATATCTTACCGTCACGCGAACCTATGTAGACGATGCCATTAACAACGGCGGGAGAAGAATCGACAATATCCTGAGTTCTAAATCTCCACAATAGATTGTTTGTGGTTGGCGCTGGGCTTTCGGTGAAGCCTGAACGCCCAAGGTCATAGTGAAACATCGGCGACGAGTACTCGATGTCACTTGTGTTCGAAAGGGCAGCACCTTGAACCGAAATCAAAAAGAATAATGAGAAAATGAGAGACAGAATCAAGAGAAAACCTGAAACTTGGGGGATTCCGGGATATTTTATGTTCTTTTTCCCCTTCATAGCTCAACCACTTACAGAAGTAACAAAAATAAAGCTTTCGCAATGATAAACATTCTCGCAAATTGGCTTATGTGCTCAGATTTGTGAGCCCACGAACCAAATCGACCAAGGAATACGAGGCAAATGGATTATGAACCAGACGAGTGAATTAGTTCTAGCCTTGTTTCACGCGAAGGAGAGTAGGAAAATTCTGTATGGGCTGCTTCCAAAACATTTTTCGAATTTGAATCTTCCCGAATCGCTTAGCGAATTATAAATCGTGTGCATAGTCATTGTGGTGTTGAATAGAGGAAACGATGATTCTTCATCGGAGACAAGCAGGTATCTTGAGTTTTTTTGTTTGCACAAGTTAATGAGCTCAGTTATATTGAAGTCGGGTTGGTAGGTATCAATCGGTTGTTCCGGATACTGCCACACTTGGTTTTGTTTCTGTTTCGCCTGTAGATAAAACTTCACGATGTCTCCGCTTAACAAGTTGAAGGGGCCCACAACCAATATTGACTCGTTTTGACCCAGCATCCTAGATGCGTAGTTTGTCGATTCTTCGACAGGCAAACTTCGCTGATTTTTGTATGCCATCCATAGCGTTGTGTCAACGCAATTCCAGCCAATGGAGAATGATATGAGCGTCAATAGAAGGACAGTTCCAAATCTGCCCTTAACTTTCTTTCTCGCACTTGAAAATGCAGTCTTCGAAGACCTTACCAGTTTGTCGTATGCGAAAACCATTAGACTTGCTGCAGCGATCGCCAAAACTGGAAAAACCCCGACTATATAGCGCCAATCCTTGTTTCCTATAATCGTGAAGAAAATGTAAACCGAAAAAAACCATGCAAGCAGAAACTTATCTTCTAGTTCTTCTCCTCCAACCGAATAGGCCCAAGCCTATCATGGCGAATATGTAAATGAATACGGAGACTGGAGCAAAACCATACGTTCCGAAGGGCCAAGTCATTGCTACCAAGTAGAACACTGGGGCTGGTAACTGCAGACTGTAGGCGGATTTCTGCGGATTACCCATTTGCAGAGCGTAGAGCCACTGATTGAAAGTTTGTGTTGAATACACTTGAAAGGTGATGAAAAACCATGGTATAGCAAACGCGGCGACTATTAAAATCACCAAAAGAAAACCTGGGACTTTTTCCTTCACATGTTCATGTGCTAGGGAAAGCAAAACAACTGCAATTACCAATACACCAACAATGGCTTGGTATTTGGCCAGGAAAGCTAAACCCAGACATATGCCGCTCAAAACGACATATAGAGTACGGTTTGTTCGTAACCAGCTGAAAAAGAGCAGCATTGATATCGAGAAGAAAAATAGTAGCATTATTTCAATCATTGACAACCGAGCAAGCCAGACGAAACCTGGCATTATGCCGAGTAGGATGGACGAAGTTAGTGCAACTTTCAATCCATACATTCCTTTAACGAATTCGAAGAGCATCCATACCGTAAGAATTGCAAAACCCACAGAAACCAACCTAGCGGTGTATAGGCTTATTCCTGCAATTCCGAAAAAGCCGGCTGTCACCAAATCATATAGCGGTGGGTAAAAGGGGCCATTATTTAAGTAACTGTTGAAGTCACCGTGTAACATTATTATGCCCGTGTTTAAATGAGTGGCTTCGTCCCATTGGACCGACATGTTTCCTAGATAAAGCAACAACAAAACAACATAGAATAGGGTAAAAATCAGGAGCGCTAATCTCCACTTGAATACTTGGCTTTTTGGATACGGCGAATGCACGCGCAGATAATTCTCCTTAATAGATTTCAAGCTACCTATTCTGGAATGTTCGATACATCCTGTTTGAACCCATGAGACAAGCGACTCTCTCGTTGACAGCTGTTTTCTTATTAGAAGTCATGAGCGAGTTTTTATTATTTGTGGAAAAACGTGAAGATGCCGTTAAAACAATTCCAAGATTCTTTACAGAATGCAAGCAGTTCTCCTCAGTCAAATAGATGAACGTGAAATCCAAGCGCTAAGCTAACTCTAAATAAAAGCAAAAAAGAGGGGGTAGGTTGAGTTCAGCTGGTTTTCGCTAGCTTTACTTCTTTCTGAGTATCAAGATAGTGGCTATGGCGACTGCGATAATGACTGCTATTGCTGCGCCGATGATTGCTAATGTGTAGTCAGGAATGACAGGTGTCTCGGGTGGCTGCGTCGTTTCTGGTGCTGGTCCGACTGATATTGCTGTTTCTCCCCATGAACTGCCGTATGAATCGTCGCCTGCAAATGTAGCGCTGATCTTATAGACTTTTTCGTCTGGTGGGGTCCAAGCCTTGGCGAAACTGCCGCTAGCATCGCTCATGACTGTGCCGATGTCGATTACGTTGTTGTTGTCGTCGAAAGCAAGTAGCATTACTGGAACGCCAGTTACGACATAGCCTGAAGGGATAGGCCTATCCATGTGCAAATATTCCATTTGAATAGCCATTGAGTCTTTTGATACACATGGAGTTCCAGGTTGAGCGGGTGACATGTCTAAGACTGTTCCCTGAATGAGCACGGATGTTCCTTTTGCGACTGTCGTTTGTGGCGCGGTCACTGAAGTTTTGCTTTTGCCTTTGCCGAAGACGTACAGATATCCGTCTCTGTTTGCAGCCGTGATGTAGCCGTCAGCGACTCCGCCTCCGACCATGGAGCCGGTTATGTTCCATATGCCTTCACCAGTAGTAGCGTTCACCGCGTGGAACCTCCATCCTCTTGGAATGGGGTTGCTAACTGAGTGTTCGTCGTTGGCTGTGTAGACAACTCCGTCAGCGATGCGTACGGTGCTTTGGTAGAATGGATAAAGTTCCTCGCCCGTGTTAGAATCTGAGTAGACCGTTTCGAATGGGTAAGGAGCCACGAACTTATAGCGCCAAACTACTTTGCCATCGTCCCAGTCGTAAGCAACGATTCCGTCGTATTGCGGGTAGATGAGCAGACCATAGGCCGAGGAAACACCATAGATTCCCCAAATACCCCATGGTTGACTTGACAACTCGCTCTTCCAAACCTTTTGTCCTGTTCGAATATCCCATGCGTGCCAGTATCCGTCGTTTAACCGAACAGCGTACTTGCCATGATCAGCGATTGAAGTGCTTCCGCTGAAGAAGCCCTCGTAGCCCTTTGTGATATCGGTTGTTACGTTCCACAGCAGTTGTCCCGTTGTTATGCTGGCGCCCATTATCATTTGACCGTATGCAACTCCAGTGCTGCTGGGGGTGATCCCTTGAGTGACAACAGCGACGCCTGCCTCGTAATCAACAACGCCCAAGCTACTGAATGGCCAACTAACGTTGCTCAGTATGCCAAGCCTTCTGTTAATGAGTGTTGGGAATGTAACGTCTCCAGTGACGGTCCAGTTAATTAAGCGGTATCTGTTTGCGCCAAATGATGCTCCGCGGTCGTATACGGACAAGAAGAGGCTGGGATTTGCATAATAGGTGCCTGTTGTAAGCGGAGAGATTGAAATGTTGTAGTTTACAGAGCCCACCCATGGGTCATATGCGATTACACGGCTACTGCCTACGAACAAGAGCTCAACAGTCAAGCCTGATTTTCGTGCTTCTTCGCCAGGGACGATTGATACTGTTCTTTCAACGTATGAAATTATGGTTGGCGCTTGTGTTATACCCGTCTTTTCCCAGTAAATCTGTCCTGTTCGCAAATCGTAGCATTGCCAAACACTTTGCGAGGTTCCATCCAACACTTTGGTTATGGTTTGATAGCATCTGCCAGAGTAGATAATACTCGGAGTACCGGGGCGACCGTCATAAGATATCTGGCCGAGAGTTCCTCCGATAAGTCCTCCGAGGGAGTCTTGTCGTCTCCAGGCGATGTGTGCGCTCTTGGCTCCTTGGACGTATGGGTGGAAGTTGTAGTTGCTCATGTATGTGTTTGTTTCAGCTGGCCAATAAGGTGGGGGGCCTCCTCCGACAATTCCTGTGGAGGGGTATCCACCTAGAATAGGCCACCATTCCCTGTTCTCCAGAAGCACTGGGCGACTCCAGTAGTCTGTTGGCAAGGGAGACCCAGGCCAGGAAAGTGCCACTTCGGACTGTACAACGAATGCGTATGGTCCATCACTGCTCGGTTGGTAGTATACTCCTAATGGGGCGTTTAGCGTTTGATTGATCGTAAAGGCAGCGCCTGATGTATAGTTGCCTGGTGGGAAGTAGGCTCCGAGGAAGTCGAATTTGACCGTCCAGTTACCAACTTGGTCAACTGTGTAGTCGACCCATGAAGTTCCGTCACCGTAGTAGGATGTCAGTGGTCCAACTTCGTCTGTTGTTCCGTCGGGTTTCGTGAACGTTATTAGAAAGGCATTTTTGAAGTATCGAGCTACATGTATTGGTGGTTGCAGCCAAACATTGACGAGTAAGGGTTGCCCAAGTCCTATTGGGGTTGGTCTGAAGCTGATGTACGCAAGCGATGGGTATGATACATCAGGGGTTACGCCTGCAGGCAGCGGGATTGATCCGCCAGGCATGCCTTCAGTTGAGCCGCCATGTGGCGTGTCATCTTGAGATTGAACCGGTATAGCCATTATTGTAATAGAAGCCATCAATAGGGTTAAAGCGATTGCAATTGTTGTTTTTTTCCTTATTTGCATTTTTTTCTTCTCCAATTGTTTTATCGTGAGGCTCGGAAAAAGCCTCAACCCTCGACGTACTCGTGTTATAATTAATAAGGGTTATGCGTTGACAAGTCTTCGGGATAGTTGTCCAAGGTAGGCTTTATCACCTTAAAAAGGAATTGAATCAGGTACCGACTTAAGCCTAAACAAAAAATGGAGCTTTCATGTTTTGCAGTTGAATTCGCAAATGTGTTTCTGCATAGGGAACGTTAATCACGGCAGGTTTTTGCATCTGCGAAGACTTTTATGGGTTACAGCTGTAAGTACTACTTGAAAAGAGAAGATGAAACGTAAAACAACAAATTTTCTATTATCTCTCCTAATGTTGATTTCGTTGATTACGTCAGACTCTGTTTATGGCAGCATGTTCCGAGCCCAGGGGCAGTCAACTATGGATTCGTGGCCCATGTTCCGACACGACTTAGCGCATTCTGGAAGCTCAAGCTCGGCGGCGCCAAGGACGAACCAAACTTTGTGGAAGTTCAACACTGGCGGTCAGGTGGGTTCGCCTACCGCGCTCGACGGAGTTGTCTACGTAGGCTCGTACGATCGCAATATTTACGCGTTTAGGGCGTTTGATGGCGCGCAACTGTGGGCTTACTCGACAGGTGGCATTGTTGTTTCTCGTCCCGCAGTAGCTGGCGGCTTGGTCTTCGTGGGTTCTGAAGATTACAATTTCTATGCTCTGGACGCTAAGACAGGAACGAAAATGTGGAATTATACAACGGGTTACTATGTTGATTCAGATCCTTTATTCTCAAAAGGATTGGTCTACGTTGCTTCTGTGGATAGGAGTATTTACGCTTTTGAGGCTGTTACTGGAACTGTCAAATGGAGCTACGCTACGGGTGGCAAGGTGATGTTATCTTCACCGGCGATGGGAAACAACACAGTGTACATTGGTTCACTGGACCACAAGCTTTATGCTTTGGACGCATCCGACGGAAAGCCCGTGTGGGAGTTTACCACAGGTGACAACATTATTTCTTCTCCTTATGTGGCGAAAGGAAGAGTTTACTTTGGCTCGCTAGATGACAAGATATACGCTCTGGACGCAGCTAGCGGAGAACAGATATGGAACTATACTACAGGCAACGACGTCTTCTCTTCTCCCACCGTCGAAAGTGGTGTTCTTTATGTCGGTTCGATTGATGGCAAAGTTTACGCTCTGGACGCCGACACTGGCAACCTATTGTGGAGTTACTCGACTGGAGGAGGGGTAGCTTCCTCACCAGTTGTCGCCAACGGGATAGTCTACGTTGGCTCCTACGATAACAAGGTTTACGCGTTGGAAGCAGCCACTGGAGACTTCGTTTGGAGTTACAGTACGAACGACGTGGTAATTTCTACTCCGGCTGTCGCTCAAGGGTTGGTCTTCGTTGGTTCTTGGGACGGGGCACTCTACGCGTTGAATGTTCGTGATGGCAAGCTAGCTTGGATGCATCGCACGGGCGGCAAGGTTGATTCATCTGTTGCCGTTTCTGGTGGTATCGCTTACGTGGGCTCACACAACGGGATACTTTATGCTCTGAATGCTTCCACGGGTATGAGTGGATTCGATTTAGAACTGCACAACAATGTCATCTGGAGCTACAAAACGGGAAGTCAGATTCTTCTGGCGTCTCCCACCGTGGCCGACGGGGTGGTGTACGTAGGCTCATATGATCATAAGCTTTATGCTTTGGATGCTAAGACTGGAGGGTTCAAATGGAGCTTTGAGACAGGCCGTCCGGTTGTCTCTTCGCCTGCTATTGTTGATGGAATATTATACATTGCCTCTCAGGATCAGAAGGTTTACGCTTTGAATTCTTCCAACGGAGTGGAGATATGGAACTACGAGACTGGGGGCAGAATTGTTGTCTCTTCTCCAACAGTCTCCGACGGCTTGGTTTACATCGGCACTTTGGACCACAAGATTTACGCTCTGGACACTGCCAATGGATCGTTGATTTGGAGCTTTGCGACTGGCGACATGATGGTTTCCACTCCAACCGTGGACAATGGTGTAGTGTTCACAGGTTCGCAAGATGGAAAAGTGTACGCTCTCGATGCAAAAACTGGCAAAGAAATATGGGTTTACTCGACGGGGGATGCGGTGTATTCTTCCCCCGCGGTGTCAAAGGGGATGGTTTACATTGGTTCGCGAGATGACCGGGTATACTCTTTGAACGCTTCAAGCGGGGACTACTTATGGAGTTTCACAACTGCTGGAGATGTTGATTCTTCTCCAGCAGTTGCAAGCGGTACCGTTTTCGTCGGGTCGGCGGACAAGCATCTCTACGCATTGGATTCCTCGACAGGTGCATTTCTCTGGAGCTATGGCACTGGCGATATGGTCGTGTCTTCACCTGCGGTCGTGGATGGCGTGGTCTACATTGGCTCCTATGACCATTTGGTGTATGCTATCGGAATCCCAATAGGGAACCAGAATGGTGAACCCGACGAATCGTTCAATAGTTACCTTTTTTTGGCTCTCGGATCTACATTGTTGCTGTTTGGGATATTAGGTATAATCATCTTAAGAAGAAAAAAGAATCAACGGACGTCGAGCCTGAACGCTTTAATGGTTTAGGCAAAACCCGCCGTAATCCTCGGTATAAATCCCGCGTTGTTTCAGGAGCTAGAAAAATCGCGCAAAAGATCAAAAGGCAACGCAAATAAAAACAAATTCAAAAAAGCAGTTCGGGTGAACGAAACTTGCTTTGGTTACGTGGTTTCGGTCAGGATTCTCTTAAAGTCTTTGTTAATTCTGACCCGCTTATTGTGGTCGTCAACTTCTGCAAAATCGTACTTCCCTAAGAAATCCGTTATTCCCTGCATCTCACAGTCGTTTAAGTCAATAAATTGCTGCAGCTGGTCGGTCTCGTGCCATTTTCCATCGCCTATGATCTCCAGTAGCCTAGTCAATTTATATGCCAACGCAGGCTTCTCCAACAGCCTTACATGGAATGGTGCCGTTTAAAAGGCTTGTGAGTTTGTTTTTTAGAACCCAGTTATAGACAATTAGAGGTAATTGTATATACAAACAACTTTCGCCGATTCTTTCTGAGAAAAGCTGCAGAATGCATCAACCCGATCAAGAAGGACTTTACTCATTTTCTCAGCGTAAACCTTTAACTTCGGGAAGCCAAATGATGAAAAGGGATTTGGCAAGATGCATAGGAAACTCTTAATTCCAGGACCAACTGAAGTCAGCCCGCAAATACTAAACGAGCAGGCTCGTCCAGTTATAAGCCACAGGGGCAAAGAATTCACCGCGTTATACACAGGAATAGTCGATAAGCTACACGCATTTCTTCAATTACCCCAGAATTACCACACAACCGTCACAACATCCTCAGGTACACTATGGTTCGACATGATCGCCAGAAACATAGTGAAAAATAAAGCCCTTGCCTGCGTAAATGGCGCATTCTCCCAGCGATTCGCCGAAACCCTACGCGCATGCGGCAAACAAGCAGACTTTCTCGAAGTAGAATGGGGCAAAGCCGTAAAGCCTGAAATGATTGCAGAGAAACTCGAAACAGGCAGCTACGACACTCTGGCGATATGCCATAACGAATCGTCCACTGGCGTTCGGAACCCAGTTTACGAAATAGGAAAAATGGTGCGCAACGACTACCCAGACGTCATGCTGACTGTCGACAGTGTCTCTTCAATGGCAGGCGATAAAATACTGCCTTCCGAGATCGGCTGCGACGTCATTTTCGCATCAACCCAAAAGTGCTTTGCTTTACCCCCAGGACTAGCAGTCGGTGCAGTAAGCGATAGAGCATTGCAGCGTGCTAGAGAACTCACAAACAGGGGGAGTTACACCGATCTAGTTGAAATCTTCAATTACTATGAGAAGACTCATCAGACTCCGTTCACGCCATGCATTCCGCTTCTCTTCGCGTTGGATAAGCGGTTAGATTTGATGATAGCTGAAACCTACGAAGCTATTTACCAGCGACATAAAGCAATGGCAGAGTATACTCAGAATTGGGCAAAGAAACGTTTTGCCATGTTCTCTGAACCTGGTTACGAGTCACTCACAGTTTCATGCATCCAGAACACCCTTGCGAAAAGCGTTCGCGAACTCAACGAGAAATTGGCAGCGAGAGGTTACATGATTTCGAACGGTTACGGGAAACTTTCTGAAAAAACTTTCCGCATAGGACATATGGGTGAATGGAACCTCGCAGGAATAAAAGAAGTAATCTCTATAATCGATGAAATCTGGGAGATGGACAAATGACAATAAGAATTCTGATCTCCGACAAGATAGCCGACGAAGGCATAAAAATCATGGAGCAAAAAGGTTACGAAGTCGCTAGATGCTGGGGCTTGCCAAAAACACAACTTGCTAACATCATAGCAGATTATGATGCTCTAATCGTCCGGTCAGCCACGAAAGTGACAGCTGAACTACTCAGCAACGCGAAGAAGCTCAGGGTTATCGGACGAGCGGGAGAAGGTTTGGATAACATTGACCTGAAGAAAGCGAGGGAAATGGGCATAGAAGTGGTTAACACGCCGCACGTGGCGGCCATAAGCGTTGCGGAATTGACTATGGGTCATCTCTTAGCTCTTGCACGAGGCATCGTGGAAGGCACGTTGAGCTTGCGCGAAGGCAGATGGATTAAGGAGGAACTTATGGGTGTGGAGGTTAGCGGTAAAACGCTCGGAATCGTCGGTTGTGGAAGCATTGGAAAGACGGTTGAGCGGCTGGCGATCGCGTTGGGTATGAAAGTTGTCGGTGTAGATATGTGTGTTTATGGGCGGTTCGTTACGTTGGAGGAGATGTTGCCACAAGCTGACTTTATCACTGTTCATGTTCCGTTGACGCCGCATACTAGGCATATGTTGTCTGTGAAGGAGTTTGCAATGATGAAGGATGGTGTTATGCTGGTTGATTGTTCACGTGGCGGCGTTGTGGACCAGGAAGCGCTTTACAATGCTTTGATGTCTGGGAAGGTGAAGGCTGCTGCGCTTGACGTGTTTGAAGAGGAACCGCCGAAAGACAGTAAGTTGTTGAAGCTGAAGAATGTTCATGCTACGCCTCATATTGGTGCGCAGACTTTTGAGGCTCAGTTGAAATCAAGTGTCTTGATTGCTGAACGAGTGATTGAGGCTTTGGAGAAAACTGTGAGCTGAACCGGTTTATGGTTGATGTCCGAGCTTTCAAAGCCATACGCTACACGGAATCTGCTGGAAATCCTGAATGTTTGATTACCCAACCTTACGACAAGATCGATGAGCGTATGCAGCGAGAGTATTATGCAAAGTCGCCTTACAATTATTGCCGTTTGATTCTGCCTCTGGAGAAGAACAAATATGAAGCTGCGCTGCAGCGAATTCGGGATTGGACGCGTGAGGGGATACTCGCCAAGGAGATTGAGCCAGCTGTTTTTGTTTGCAGGCAGGAGTTCAGGCTTGATGGCGAGAACTGTGTGCGTACGGGTTTGATGGTTGCTATGCGACTTTACGATTACGGGGAGAATGTGGTTTTTCCGCATGAAATCACTTATAGTGCTCCGAAAGCTGACCGTTTATGCATGTTGCGGACGGTTCGGAAGGACTTGGAACCCGTGTTTTTGATGTATACTGATCCTGCGAAGATGACGATTGGCGTGTTCGAAGAAGTTGCCAAGACTAAGCCTGTCATTGTTGTCCGGGATTCTTTCGGGGTGAAACATACAGTTTGGCGAGTTACTGACGCTGCGAAGATCAGGCTATTTAGGGAGGTGTTGGAACCTCAAACTGTTGTTATTACGGATGGTCACCACAGATACGAAAGCGCCTTGGCTTACAGAGACGAAAGACGCAAGGATGGGAATTGGGATTCTGACTCGGCTTTCAACTTCCACATGAGCTTACTTGTTCCTGTTGAGGATGAAGGTCTAGTAGTTTTGCCAACTCATCGTCTGCTGAGGAACTGCGAGTTGACGGATGAACGGTTGAACGCACTAAAACAGGTTTTCACGGTTAACGAAATTAATCCGACTGTTGAAGGGCTGGATGTTTTCCTCGAAACTTACAAGGATGAGCATGCATTCGCCATTTACACCAAAAAGAAAGCGTACGGTCTAGTTTTGAAGCATAAAGAGAGCATATACGAGTTCATAAGAGCAAAATCCTCGAAGGAAACGAAGGTTTTCGACGTGATCATCCTCCATGACGTCATCTTCAAGGAGATTCTGAAAACTGGCGAGATGGAGATGGACGATATCATTTATGAGCGTTGGACGAAGGCGGCTGTGGAAAAAGTCGACAGTGGCGAAGCAGAGCTGGCTTTTTTGGTGAACCCAATAAGCGCTGAAGCGGTGTGGCGTATTGCGCATGAGCATGAGCGTATGCCTGAGAAAACCACGGATTTCTACCCGAAGCCAGTTTCAGGCTTAATGATGATGGACATTTCCGACGGGGAGAAACTGGAGCGAATCTAGCGTATTATTTATCGAAATCTTTCTCACGAATAACGCCAGTTTGGGCCATGAAAAATGTTATAAGCCTAAACGGTCAGAAACGAGAGCTTCGATTGTTTCTGTTCTGGGGTTTCAAGAATGGGAGAAGTTGAGATGGAATCTGAAAGTTCAGTCAGTGCCGGTGCAACGGAGGTTAAGAAAACAGCTTGGAAGAAATACACAGCTGAATTCATCGGCACCTTCGTATTGGTATTCATGGGCTGCGGAAGCGCGGTTTTCCTCGGCGTTTCACAAACAACAATTCCCTCGATAGCCTTCGCCTTCGGGCTTTCGCTCCTCGTCATGGTTTACACAATAGGCGCAATCTCAGGTTGCCACATCAACCCAGCTGTCTCCATATCCATGCTGGTCAGGGGCAAGATTACCTCAAAAGATACCGCCCTCTACATAATCGCTCAATGCGTAGGCGCCATCGTCGGAGCTGGTGCGCTCTTCATAGTCGCCAGCGGAAATTCAAGTTACTCTTTATTGACGAATGGTCTGGGACAAAACGGTTACGCCGACGCTTCCCCAGCACTCTATTCCTTACCATCAGCCCTCGTTGCAGAAGTCGTGCTAACCTTCCTCCTCTGCCTCGTAATTCACGGCTCAACAAGTGAAAAAGTTCCAAAAGGCTTCGCAGGCATATCCATAGGCTTAAGCCTGGTCCTAATTCACATTGTCGGCATACCTATAACGGGTACGTCGGTGAACCCAGCGCGAAGTCTGGGTCCCGCCCTCATAATGGGAATGGTTGATACTACTGCTTTGAGTCAGCTTTGGCTGTTCTGGGTGGCTCCACTCATTGGGGCGATTCTGGCGGCATTGGTATGGAAATCTCTAGATTCATAGCTGCCGAAAGAAAAAGCTCGAAGACCGAAAAGACCTCTTTTATTTGATGAATTTTGTCTGGTGCCTCTTGAACCTCTTCTTGCAGACTAAACTGCAAAAATGGTAAGTTTCACCCTCATAAGTTATCTTAAACTTAGCTGTGTTTTCATCCAGAACCATGCCGCAGACGGGGTCTCGGTACATTATTCTTCGGTTATCCTCAGGGAAAAGACTGGTTTTTCCCTATTTATGGTTACTGGTATGTAACGGGCTGCAAAAAAGGGAAATCGGGGGATTTGCACTAGAAGAAGCTCTGAATCGGCGAATCCTCGTTGCTATGCGTTGTCGAGTTGACTTCTTCTATCGCGGTTTTCGTCATGGCTTTGATGTTGTTGAAATCCGACAGTTCTCCGTAGCTTACCAATGTGATGGCTGTTCCTTCTCCACCCATTCTCGCGGTTCTGCCGATGCGGTGGAAGTAGACTGGCGGGTCCATGGGTACGTCATAGTTGATTATGTGAGTGATGCCTTGGATGTCTAAGCCTCTGGCTGCAACGTCGGTGGCGACAAGCAGGCTTAACCTGCCACTTCGGAAGTCGTTGATGGCACGGTCTCTTTGCGGTTGCGTGAAGCCCGCGTGTAGTGCTTGAGCTCTGCATCCTTTTCTGCATAGTTGATCTGTTAGTCTGCTTGTGTCTCTGCGTGTTCTGCAGAAGATTATGGCTTTGTCCACGTGTTCCTCGACTAGGATCTTGCACAGAGCTTCAAATTTGGCTTGCTGGTTGACAACGGTGTAGAATTGTTTCATCTGTGTTAGGGCAATCTCATCCTTGCTTACGAGTATTTGCGTCGGGTTTTTCATGTACCGGTTGCAGACATTCATCACTGTCCTGTCTATGGTCGCTGAGAAAAGGCTCGTTTGCCTGTTCGATGGCGTCTTCCTTAGGATGAACTCGATGTCTTCTATGAATCCCATGTCAAGCATTCTGTCTGCTTCGTCAAGAACCACCATCTTCACGCATGCCAGGTTTAGTATGCCTCTTTCGATCAGGTCGATTATTCTTCCTGGTGTGCCTACGACGATGTGGACTCCGTTTGCTAGTTCGCGGACTTGCTTTCCAATTGGCTCTCCGCCGTATACTGCCAAAACCCTGAGCTTGGCATACTTTGCAAATAGGCTCATGTTTTGGGCAACTTGCACGGCGAGCTCTCGGGTTGGTACCAAGACCAATCCTTGAACTTTCCTAAGCTCTGGGTTTAGTTTTTCAACCATCGGTACTCCGAAGGCTGCAGTTTTTCCCGTTCCTGTTTGCGCTTGCCCGATGACGTCTTTGCCTTCGAGCAGCGGTCCTATTGCTTGAGCTTGAATCGGGAAAAGTTCTTCAAACCCAAGATCTTTTATCGCGTTTAAGACTTGCATCCTTAACGGTAAGTCTTTAAACGTTTGCATTTCCATTGTATCTTTTTCTCCTGCCACAAAATTCATCATGCGTCTCTTTCTAAAGCTACAGGAGCTTCGTTAGTGAACATGAGTTAATGTGACAGCTAACCAGCCTCAAGCCGCATATAAAAAGGTTTAGCACACTTTGTAGCAAAACGTCCACTGGGTGCCCAGGTTTTCTGCTTCTTCTGCGACTAAGATTAACAAGCTGGCACGCGGCTGGAAAACTTCTTGACTGACAGGATTGCACATTAAATTATGTCAGAGCAGGAACAGAACAAGAAGTAGTCGTCGGAACATTTTTTTTCGCGGCGACGACTACTTCTAACCTGAGACGCTCCGCTTTCTTCAAGACCGCCTCTGCTCTTACTAATTCAGCAGCGATTATATCGACGCCAATATGGACAGAAACATGGTAATTTTCCACACAAAAAAAAGATTTCTTTTTTTCAACCTATTTCGCAAGAGTTTTCACCCTCCTCGAGTAGCAAGCTGAGTATTCAGCCCTATCGTTCTCGAATACGTGTGCAGCCTGCACGTACGGATATTTCACCAATTAGAAACCTCCAAAACAACAGCAAAAAACTTTGCATCCCTTCCTTTTTTACGAACAATCTTCATCAAAACCAGCTGATTCAGGAAAGCGCTCTCAACAGCGTCGAACCTTACCGGTAATTCCAGAAGCCATATTGAATCTCCAATCCTGACGATGCACGGTTAAGAATAAGGTGTTGACTGGTTTGAGCACAAGAGTTAAGACACAAATTACACATAAGCCAACGCATGCATAGTAGCAAATTCACACCTGAACTCATAGCTCCGTGTGGAATGAACTGCGGCGTCTGCAAGGCTTACTTAGCTTACTCAAGAGGCGTGCCCAAGAAACGCGGAAGCGTAACGCACTGTTCAGGATGTCTTCCACGGAACAAGAACTGCTTCATAAAACGAGGCTGCGCAAAGCTCACAAAGAACATGATACGGTTCTGTTTTGAGTGCGAAACTATGCCCTGCCGCAACCTGGACCGCTTGGACAGACGTTACCGAGAACGCTACGGCATGAGCATGGTGGAGAACTTACAAGAAATACAGGCAAAAGGCGTCCCTGCTTTCCTTCGAAATCAAGAAACCAAATATGCCTGCCAGAACTGCGGAGATATTGTCTCGGTCCATGATGGAAAATGCTACTCTTGCGGTAAAAGTGGGCACCGCTAAATCTATTTCAGCTTAAGGTTAAGGGTCCTTTCTTCTCGAGGCGAGAAACCGTGGAATGGAGACCAGAGATGCTCCATCTTTCGTTCTGCTTTTGTTCCTTTCAACAAACACTGCCCCCGCTCCCTTTATGCCTCGGTTATTTATTTGCTCAGAATCGAAGCTTTCGCAGTTTCATGTTTTGGTTGTGTTCGTGCAAGTTAATTCAAACTTGTGAATTTCTTGATGGGTGTTTTTGATATTAAAATATCAAACTTGCCATAATATTGTATCGTAATTAATCATAATTTCGTATTTGTTTGTTAATTGTGATTGTGTCATAGCAATCACATAGGTTAATACGAGCATTCTTCCAACCTATTCGCACAGAAACTTTGGAGAGAAAAACAAATGAAAAATAAAGCTTTGATTAGCGTCACTCGCAGTATTAGCTGTTTTAACTATGCTGTTTTCAAGTGTATACATGGCGTTCGCAGTACCACCTGTACCCAGTCATACTAGACCCAAAAACAATCCCAAAATACGTTAATCAACTTGTCGCCAACATACCTGTGTTTACACCAACCAACGTACTTGGCGGCGGCGGAGCCGTAATTAGACGAGACTACACCATTGACATGACGTACTTTAGAGAACAAATCCTACCGCACAGGAACACCTTTAGTTGGCGCAAATCCAGCTGGAACTCAGGTTTGGGGATACGCAGGCAACGCCTATAATGCAGTAACAGGTTCCCCCATTGGATACTTCGCAAATTCGCCTTCAGCATCATTCTTAGCAACCACAGGCATACCTAGCAGAGTAACATGGGTAAACAAAATCGATGTACCACAATTCCTACCAGTTGACCCAACACTTGATTGGGCAAACCCAAACAATATGCCATAACCCTCGATGTTGGCGGGTACATTGGCTCCGCCTTATCCGCTTTACCCACCAGGATTTGATGGAACAGTAAACATTACCAACAACAACCCCAACGGATACAATGCTCAAGGCCCAGTCCCACTTGTTCCACACCTACATGGAGCCGAAGTACAATCATTTTCTGACGGAGGCCCAGACGCATGGTGGACATACAACGGAATAGTCGGACCCAAATATAGCACAAGCGGCGCACTATCAACCACTGCACCCATGGTAGGCGGTTTTGCTTCAGCAGTCTATGACTATCCTAACGCTCAAAACCCAACAACTTCCTGGTACCATGACCACGCTCTAGGCATGACACGACTAAACGTAATGTCAGGCCTTGCAGGATACTATGTACTAAAAGACCCAGCAGCAGCCGCACCAATCGCGACACCCGCAGCCAACGGAGCAGACTTTGATCAATACATGACCCAACACTTCCAATACGGAGTAAACGAAATTCCACTAGCAATACAAGACCGAAGCTTCTACGCCAACGGTGAACTCTGGTTCCCAACAGCAGGCATAAACCCAACGATTCACCCCTACTGGATGCCTGAATTCTTCGGCAACACAATAATGGTCAACGGCAAAGTCTGGCCAAACCTCAACGTAACCCAAGGCGTGTACCGATTCCGAGTACTCGACGGATCCAACGCACGCTTCTACACGCTTGCCTTCAGCAACAAGATGCCCTTCACAGTTATCGGAACAGAAGGCGGATACCTACAACAACCTGCAATAGTAACCTCATTAACAATAGCTCCAGGCGAAAGATACGACATAATAGCTGACTTCTCAGCAGTACCAGTTGGAACAAAAATAATAATGACCAACTCAGCAAAAGCACCCTTCCCAGCAGGAGCAAAAGCTGACCCACAAACAACCGGACAAGTAATGCAATTCACAGTCGCAGGCACAGCAGCGGCACCGGGAACTGCACTAAACAACATAGGCGCAACAACAGTACCGCAATATCCAGCAACCCTAAACCCAACACTACCAGTAGGAGTATTCCCAGCCCTACCAGCAGCAACCCTGCCACGAAGATACATTACTCTTGTTGAAATCATGGGTCCAGCTGGTCCACAGATGGTAACCATGAACGGCGTAACATTCCGAGGCACGACCACTGAGACACCGAAAAACGGAACAATAGAAGAATGGGTTATTATCAACCTGACAGCTGACACACACCCAATCCACACACATCTTGCATCGTTCCAGCTTGTAAGCCGTCAACCGCTCCAAGCAGCAAAATACTTCAAAGACTGGATGGCACTAAACGGAAACCAAATGTTACCCTTCCCAAACACATACGCGCCAACACCTCTACCTCCAATAGCATACCTGCAGAGAGCGCCAACTGCCCCACTTCCAACTGAAATGGGCTGGAAAGACACAGTACAAATGTACCCAGGCGAAGTAACCATAATCCGCATAAGATTCACACAGCAAGACGGAGCTGCATATCCATTTGACCCAACGCAAGGACCAGGATACGTCTGGCACTGCCACATAGTTGACCACGAAGACAACGAAATGATGCGACCCTACAAAGTGGTTCTGTAGTTTCAAAAAAATCTTCCTTTTTTCTTTTTTTGAGCCAATTTCTGTTTTGATACTCCTTCGCACATTCACCTGCGGATCTTTCATCAGTATCAGTTCAGTTGCAGAGAGTTTAGCTTAAAGGTAGCGTGTCTTGTTTTCATTTATTCCAGGAAAATGCTTGCGAGAGTTTTTCATCGATGATTACACGGTCAGAGTTGCGGTCAGTAAGGTTTCGATATTCTACTCGGCAACTTTGTAAGCCAAGGATTCAGTTGCTCTTTGGAAACATCCAATCGACCGAGTTCTTTTGAAGTTAGGATAGCTTGTTCAAGGGGAAATATCACAACCCCGTTTACTTCAGCATGCCAAAGTTAGTGGGATAGTTTTCGATCCAGCGAATGACCTATCCGAAGTACTAGAGATTCTTAAGAAGAAAGGTTAACATAAAAGCATGTAAACTGCTCAGCCTGCTTCACGACATATAGGTCGTTCTTAGAAGGCAAAAAAATGTTTTTGGCGCTTGCCGCGCCTTTCTTGGATCCTTGTCTTTTTGGGTACCCAGGGTGGGAAGTTAGGTTTTGGATTTAGGGGGTGGTGGAGGCGTCCATTTCTTGGGGACTTTGAATTTTGCCGTCGTTTTGCGTCTCTGCATGTAAGCCAGTACTACCACTACGACAACGATGATGACTGCGACGAGAACCAGCCAGACGATTGTCAGGTCACTTTGCGGTTGACTATCCCCGCTCTTGGGTAGGAACAAGTTTCGGACCGTGCCGGTAACGTTGTAGGTGAACGTCTGGTTCACTGAGCTGTAGCCTTGTTTATTCACGTTCACCGTATAATTACCTTCCATGGCGTTGGCGAAGGTTACGTATCCGCTGCTGTTCGTTACGTCAGTCAGGTTTCTCATGCCTATCGGTTTTGATATTGTGGAGACTACGGCGTTGCTTACGGCTTGCCCGTTATCGTCTTTGACGCGAAGAGTCATGTTACCAACGTTTACCGATGAGATAACAAGGATTTGCGTTGTTCCAGTGCTGGTTGTGTAATCCGTTTTTGACACTGTGGCTGTGACTGTGACGATTGTTTGATTGTTGAAGTTTGGTGCGGTGAACATTGACAGTGTAGTAGCCGTTTCCCAGTTCCTTCACTGCTGCTAAAGTTCCTCCGCTACTTGAAGTGAACTTGACAACTGCTTTAGTGGCTGGAATTCCTCCGGGGATAGTTATGTAAGCTGTAACGTTCGTTTGTTTGCCAGAGACCACGGTGCTTGGGTCTGCAGTTAACGTCACGTTTAAGGAGGATTGGTCAACCAAGTACGTTGTGGTCTGTGTTTGACCTGTGGTATATCCTGAAGCTTGGGCCGTGATTGACGTTGAACCCGCTAAGTATGTTGACGTGAATGTCGTTGTCACGTATGTTTTTCCGAACGGAATTGTCAGCGTTGAGGGAACTGTTCCAACGTTGGGCTCTGAGGAGAAGAGGGAAACAGTCACATCTCCGTCTGGATCTAAGGCTGGTTTTCCTGCTGAGTCTTGGAGCTGCACATGTATTGTGCTGTACGCGTGGTTGTCGGCTGGGAGAACTGAAGGGCTGCAAAAGACCGCTAGTTTTGCAGGGATTGGCCCGACGGTAGTTATGGTATCAGTGTCTGCAACGAGGTCTGTAGCTGCTGCAGTTATGGTTGTGCTGCCTGCCTTGTATGTTGCAGAGAAAGTTGCAGTAGCATACACTGCACCCTCAGGAACCGCGAGGGTGGCTAGCACTTTGCCAACGTTTTCATTTGAAGAAGTCAACTGGATTGGTATGCTTGTTGAGGGTTGTTTGGTGATTTTTCCTAAGTCATTTAGGAGTTGAACGATAACCAGCGGGCGTTCTGTGTTATCCGCTGGGGTTTTTGGAGGCGCGACGTATAGACGAAGCCTCTCGGGCTGAAGGGTAGATGGTACTTCTGCGTTTATGGTTGCTTGGGCTGAAGCGTAGCCTGAGACTTGGGCTGTGATCACTGCTGATCCGGGTGCTGTACTAGTTACGCTTGTCACTGCGTATGTCTGCCCTCCGCTGATGCTGGTGGAGGCTAGCACTGACGCTATTGTGCTGTTTGACGAGGATAGAGTTACTGTGATGCCTCCCAATGGGGCTTTCGCGGGAGAGCCGCTTGAGTCTTGCAGCTGAACCACTAACGCGTCATACCAAATGCCGTCGGAAGGCAGGACGGGAGGAAAGCCATATACGGCTATTTTAGAGGGAACTGGCGCGACTGTGACTAGGTTTGTTTGTACGGTGGCGTAACCTGACGCTGTGGCTGCAATTGCTGTGGTTCCTGGCGTGAAGGTTGAATAGAATTTAGCTACTGCGAAGGTGTTTCCTTTGCTTATGGTTACTGAGGAGTTTACGACGCCAACGCTGGTCAGTGAAGATGATAGGCTTATGACCGTGTCTTCGAGTGCTCTTGCCGGTCTGGAGCTGGAATCTTGGAGCTGCACAAAAATGCATTCGTAAACGTTGTTGTCTGCTGGTACGCTGGTTGGCCCAACATAGATTTTGAGTTTAGTTGGTTCCATTGCACCTGCGAAGCTGTTCTGGTTGATCAGGATTACTGAGCTTAAGAGTGTAAAAATAAGCAGTATTCTGACTAGAGTTGTTTTTCTTGACATAGTTTTCCATCCGTGATGGTTTATCAATATTTGACTCGCAACATATCTTTTGTGAATGCGTAGTATTTATTAATACTTAATATATTGTGCTTGTTAATAAATATTGACCCATTCTTCTCGGCGCTTATTTTTTTCGCAATAACAAATTCTATTTGTCTGGATTGGCAGCAGGTTGGTTCTTGTTCCATTGCGGGCAAAAAGTGCAGGTTACGTTTGACACTTCGAGATGGCAATGATCACCGCTTCCCCTCGCATTTTGGGATTCTACATTCGGTTGCCAGCGGGACCTTGTTTTTCGCGTCGTTTTGAAGGTAGAATAGGCAACATTGTCCATTCTTTATGTGCTTGCAATTGGTCTTTTTTATTCCACCGAAGAAAGAAATGTTGGACATGATTTCCAGTAGGGTAAGGAGGTCTTGCACGTCTCGCTTTTCGAGTTTGTCAACGCGAGTGCTGAGTTCTTCTAATCGGATAGTGCCCAACTTTTGCCGCTCAATAATCTGTTTCCGAGGTTCCTTAATAAACTGCGAGAAATGAGTAGAAAAAACTTGATCTGTTTAGGTTTCGAAGATAGCCTATCTTTTGCTCTGCTCAAGTGTCAATAGTGGTCGTTTCTTAGTTGAGGTTGATTGTGTTTTCTGAATGTTCACGCGCTCGAGCCGGTTTCTTATTCTTGCTTCATTCGTGTACACGGTTCTGTGGGAGATTTTGAATGCTTCTCCGATCAGGTCCTTGGAAACTTTGAGTTTTCTATTCTTGCAGGCGTGGTACAGTGCGCCAGATGCTAGTGCGATTGGGTTTCCGCCAGTTCTTCGGATTTTCATGAGTGTTTCTTCTGCCTCGACCAGCAATGCAGTGTTGTTCGTGATTTTTCCACCATATTCAAAAAGGTAGTCGGTGGATGTTTTTCTTGGGATGTCGATGAACTGTGTCTGGTTGTAGATAACGGTTTTGTTAAGAGCCCATGATTGTTTCATGACTAATTTGCTGTCGAGGCCGAGTTGTTTGCAGATCTCTTTTATGGGACGGTTCCTGTCATAATGTCTCAGAACCTGGTGGAGGAGGGCTGCGACGGTGGCTCTCTTGTTCTTTCCGAATTTTTGAGATTGGAAGAGAACGTGGTTTTCTCTTTCTTATTCTGCGTGCGGCTTCTTCTCGGTATGGGAAGCTTGGAAGGTCGAGTTGACAGGACACTGTTCTTAGGATGGTTAGCCACTCTCTTAATGTTTCGGAATCGCTCTCGTGCCAGTTTGAGTGCCAATCGGGGTTCCACTGAGCAAAACTCTGTTCTTTTGCTATTCGAGTTTTACTTAAGACCAACCCGCAGGCGCTACAGACTTTTTCCCCGTTTTGGCCTTCTGGCGAAATGACTATCCCTTTGCAGCTTGGGCATCCCAACTTGACCCTTTCTCCCTTTCTCTCCTCAACAAGAAACCCGAAAGCAAGATTGCGGTGTACCGCATTTTTGCGATATCGGGGTTCCCCTGTTTTGTTGTTCCTATCTTATAAAGCTGCTTAATAACTGGCTATGGAACAGAGTTATAGAACAAACTTGCTGG
The DNA here is from genome assembly GCA_963749465.1 of Candidatus Bathyarchaeota archaeon. Lineage (GTDB taxonomy): Archaea > Thermoproteota > Bathyarchaeia > Bathyarchaeales > Bathycorpusculaceae > UBA11855. The sequence goes on from CAVVMH010000006.1 coordinate 1,059,783, forward strand.
ATAATGCACGTAAACAGACTGTTCTATTGAGGTTTAGAAACATAGAATAATTTTTTCACGATTCTGACGGTCTTAATTCGAAGTCTATTCATCAGATGTGATCAATGCAGCTTGTTCCAAAGAAATTTTATAACAAAAAACTTCAGGAAAGGTTGCCCGTTCCCGGTTTATAAAGGCACGCGGAGAATTAAACTGTGTGGCTTAAATGGGAGAGATACGAGGCGTCGTTGCAAGCGAAACAGAGGATAAATTCAGACGGTTGGCAATGAAAAAGTTCGGGTACGGAAAGGGAAGTCTTTCCAAGGCACTAGAAGTCGCACTGCTACAGTGGATTCAGATGAGCGACCTTGAAGATTCGAATGAACCAGGTCATTAAGAATGCTCCACTAAGCGTTCATGGTTAAGTTATTTGTTTTCTGCATATTCCGAAAGTGGAAACGTAGTTTATGAGCAAACCTAAGAAATGGAGAAGTGAAACAAAGAATTTGGGAAGAGGTGCAAAAGGACAAAAGATTCTAACTAAAATGCGAAGGAACCCCACGGCAGTCCACGCCGATTGAAAAATACCCGTGGAAGATAGAATCTTTTTCCATATCAACATTTATACAAGAGGCGCAGTCAAATATCAAAGGGAGATGCCGATAGAGAATGGCAATCCAGAGCTCTTAAGCCAAGGGAGAGGAAGAATAAGAGACTTTGGTTAATCCTTTAGCGACTTAACCTCCCATATTCACGCGTATTCACTCTGTGAGCGTCATGAGATTGGAGAACTACAGAAACAAATCTAAACCTAATCCTGCATCTAGCAGAACAAAAAGATTAGCTCTCAGCAAGAGAGCACTCTCTCCAATCTTTGCAACCCTAGTAATCCTGGGAGTTGTTACTGTCCTTTTTATTCCAGTGTTTATCTGGGCCACTGGTATGACCAGTCAGACTCAGGATTCATGGACACTGTCTGGTCTCATTGCCACGGAACGAATAGTGATAGAGGAAGTAAACCTAAAGGCTAATTCTGATAGTTGCACAATTTATGTTAGAAATATCGGCAAAACGGCAGCTTCAGTTAACGGCGTGCTCATCTACCTATCCGACGGCACGGGCGAAATGCACACCTATAGACAGATCTGATTTGCCGGCGACGTTTTCCACTGACTCGATTTCCCGGTAGCTCAGGGAAATTTAATCACAATAACTTTTGCATCTCTGGATTTCACTCCAGCAATGAACGAAGCATATACTGTGCAAGTCTTCACAAGCCGAGGAGTCGCTGACACCTTCAAGAAGGTGACGTGATCAACAATGCTTTTCAGCAATCTCAGGCAATCGCGAAAAGGCGTTGGAACAATCACAGCCGTATTCATGCTGCTGCTTGTTTTCACCGCAATCACCATGCTGCTCGTGGCATTTCTCAGTTACAACCTGTCTGCAAAAGAGCAGATGGACATTGAGCATCAGCGATTGCAGGAAAAGATAGAATTAACACAGCTGGAAGTTAATGAACAGTTCAAAATATCTAGCGTGGTTATCAATAACACTGGATCAATTGATGTCAGAATCAGAGCACTTTACGAAATAGCTAACGGAGAAACCAAACTACTCTTCGACCCCTCCCAGTACTCGGATTCGCTAATATCTCCAACATCATCCATAGTTATTCATATCCCCGGGGATATCCCAGAGATTCCGTTTGATCCCGAAGCAAAGATTGTGGCAGCAACCGAAAGAGGCACAAAGACTCTGGACTACGTGCCAACGCTCTTGTATGGGCCAATCCAACCTCCTTCACTGTACGACCCAACAAAGCTCTACGTCGGTCCGCTAATGTTAAAGTTTGACGACTTTGCGTATCATAAAACCGATGGTCAAGGAAATCTTGACCCCAGCGAAACATGGCATCCAGGCTGGGTTGTCCCAAAAAGCCCTCAATATTACGCGTGGAAAATTAGCGTAATGAACATCGACGATAGAAACATAACACTAAACAGGTTCGCCAGCTTTAATTTAGTTCCAACTGAAGCTCCTTCAACCACACTCTCTTGGTATCTTGAACCGACGGATCACATCACGAATAAGCAATTTCTGCAGATCAATCAAACGCAGAGTATCACATTTATCTGGGATAATCCAGTCAGCGGTGCCGCTCAAAAGATGAACCTCCCCGAAACCACTTGCATGGTTTTCCTCACATTCTTCGGCGTTTTCCACGAAGCTGATGGAACAGAAACGCCATACGCTCAGACTATACCTTTCGAGGCCGCGGTGACGGTGGCTTAGAGGAGTGAATTGTAGGCTGAGCTATTTGAACAGACGAACAAACAGAGGCGTGTCGTCAGTGTTCGGCTCAGTCCTCATCCTGCTGCTCGTAATAACGTTAGCATCCGCACTTTTCACGTCATTGTACTCGTACGAGGAAAAAGCTCAAGAGTCAATAGATTTTGAGGAAGAGCGAACTCAAGAAAAGATAAATCTCCTCTCCCTCTCGACAGAAAACATCAGTGGTACCGAATACTTAGTAGCTATATCAGTAAACAACACAGGAACAATCACCACTCGGATAAGAGCAGTCTACATAGACAACAACTTTGTCTGTGACCCAACAAACCCGGTTCTGAACCTAAATGACACATACATAAATCCAAAAGACTCTCTGTGGATAGTTATTCCAAACAACCTGAAGTATGAGCCTCTCTCCCAAATCGAAGTAGCAACCGAGAGAGGAATGAAATCAATCGAATACGAATGGAAACTGAAAAGCGGGAGCCAAGCCGAACCCCCACCCGAAACACAACGATTCCATTTTGGACCACTACTTGTTAGACTTTGAAAAATTCTACTACACAGAAAACTACGGTTCATACGATCCGAACTCGTGGAAACCAGGATGGAGCGTAGAAAATGGCATCACACTAGTGTGGAATGTAACAGTTACCAATATTGACGACAGAGACATCACAATCAACAAGTACTCAGGATTCACAATGGTCAGCAACGATGGAGGAGTACAATTACCATGGTTTATCGAGCCACCAGACGGGCTGGACACTCTATTTATTGCGTCAAACTCGACAGTCCACTTAATCTACATCTGGGACAGACCACGAATGACACAAGGCGTCAAAAACCAATCTGTTTACAATCAGAATGACCGAAGCAAAGTCTTCCTGACTTTCTTCGGAATATTCCACGAACACGATGGCTCAACCAAACCCTACGGACAAACCATACCATTCGAAGCCGTCCTCGTAAGAGACCCGCTAATTGGTGGAATTTCCGCATCGCCAACAGCCATCGCCGCAGGCTCAACCATGACCTCAACTATAACCGTCACAGGAATCCGCGACGTGATGGGCATTATAGCACCCAATGTAACAGTAGACTTCCAAACCACACTGGGCACACTCAGCTCCCCAACTGCAACAACAAACTCGGCTGGAGTTGCCAGCGTCACACTTTACCCAACCACAACCCCTGGAACAGCCACCGTGACAGCAACCTGGGGAGGCGAATCCAAATCAACAACCGTAACCATCGCTTTAGGAACACTTAGCCTTAATGCAAATCCAACTGTTGTTGCCGCGGGCTCAACAACTTCAACCATAACTGCAACAGTAACATTCGGCGGAAACCCACTTTCCGGTGAAACAGTAGCCTTCTCTGCAAGCGGCCTAGGGACCCTATCGGTTTCATCAGGTACAACTAACCTTCAGGGTCGGGCAACCACAACCTTCACTCCAGGTTCAACAACAGGCACTGCAACCATAACCGCGACAACATTGACAAACACACTCACCCAAACAACCCCCATCTACATCATTAATAGCATAACTGTCAGCCCGTCCACATCTATCATACCAGCAGGAACAACCAGAAGCTACACAGCAATAGGAAGCGACGGCCTAGGAAACAGCTGGCCAATCACCAACCAAGTCATATGGAGCATCGACAGCGCGCGCCGGCGGCTCATGGAATGGAGCAACCTACACGTCCGAAAAAGCTGGCACCTGGACAGTGAGAGCTACACTTGGAGCGTTCTATGGCACCGCCATCCTTAACTGTCAATCATGCCTCTGCAACGAGCATCACCGTTGCCCCCTCTACGGCGGCTCTGACCGCTGGTCAATCTCAAGCCTACACCGCTACTGCCCACGACCCTTACGGCAATACATGGAGCGTTACTTCATCAGTTACTTGGAGGATTGATCAAATCGGTGACGGCGGTTCTTGGGTTCAATCCACCGGGACGTACACGTCTTCTAAATCTGGCACATGGACTGTGAGAGCAACCTCAGGAGCCATATCTGGCACATCCTCTCTAACAGTAAACCCCGACGTCGCGTTAACTTTGACCGTCTCTGGCTTCACAACTCCAACCACTGCAGGCATCTCTCACACGTTTACGGTGACAGCCCAAGACCCTTATGGCAACACGGCCACAAGTTACATAGGCACGGTCCAATTCACCTCGACTGACAGCCAAGCCGTTCTGCCCCCCAACTACGCGTTCACCGCTGGAGATTCAGGCACTAAGACCTTTTCTGGTGTCATTCTGAAAACGGTAGGCACTCAGTCGATCACTGCTACCGATACGATAACTAGTTCAATCACCGGCTCACAGTCTGGAATTACCGTGATCCCTGCATCTCTCGATCACATAACTATCAGTCCATCCTCCGCAATTGTCATTGCTGGTTCAACTCAAGCCTTCACTGCTGAGGCATTCGACGCACTTGGCAATAACTTAGGAGACGTCACCGCTTCCACCACCTGGAGCATCAACGCTGGAGCTGGCGGGAGCTTCCTTGGGGCCACCTACACTTCAGAATTTACAGGAAATTGGGCAGTCACGGGGATGTACGGCAGCGTCAACGGCACGGCGTCTTTAACGATTAACCATGCCTCTGCAACTAGCGTCTCCATCTCGCCGCCTTCGGCTACTTTGACGGTTGGCCAATCTCAAGATTACACTGCTACTGCAAGCGACTCCTACGGCAACATATGGGATTCTACTGCCGAAGTTTCTGCTGCTAGTGGTTGGAGTATTAGTGTTGGTGCTGGCGGTCAATGGAACGGGGCTACTTACACGTCTGGTAATGCGGGCAACTGGATCATCACGGCTAATTTGGGAGCGGGATTTGGTACTTCCAGTTTGCAAGTCAATATGACCTAGGAATAGATATGAAACAAAAAAAGAAAAGGAATAACCTCGCTGCGTCCTTCAAACGGTTAATTAGAGGTCTCCCTTTTCTCAGCAAACTCGCAAGAAACAACAATGGAATCTCTTCCATTTTCATTGCAATCTATCTCGTAATAATTGGGGTCCTATCTCATCTCAACGCTCTACGTGGGTCAAGTCATTTCAAGATCAAGCCTAACGGACTACCTTAAAATTGAACAGGACCGAAGGCAAGAAAATATCCTAATAACCAAACTAGTAACAGACCCTAGCGATCAATTCTTTCTCTACGTTCAAGTCAACAACACGGGCGCCATCACCGTGAGAATAAGAGCACTTTACATCAATGAAACATTGAAACTCGACCCGTCGGAAATCGAAGGCGACTCGTACATTGAACCAAAAGAAGCCCTAAACATAACTCTAGTCCCGCCTATCCCCTTCGACGGGGACCTTCTGAACGCAGAGTGGACGGTGACAACCGAAAGAGGAACAAGATCCTCAGCTCTGGGAATGGACCTTTGGGAAAGGACAGGAGGTCCAATCTATACGCCCAACAAGTTCTACTTCGGACCACTAATGCTCGTTTTCGACATGTTTCACTGGAGAAGCGGCACGGGTCCTTGGAAAAATGGATGGTCAATCCCAAAAAGTGCCACGGACGTCACATGGCGTATACTCCTAACAAACGTAGATAGCCGACCAATCACCTTAACTGACCCGTCATGTTTTACTCTTGTGGGAAATGAACAGCAACAGAACAAAATCGTATCTTGGTTTGTCAATCCCGAAATGGGCGCTTTAACCTTTATGCCTGGTAGATACTATAATGTCTACTATACTTGGGCAAAACCCTACAGTGCATCTGGCGACCAGATTCAAAAACCGAACGCCTTGACAGTGGGTATACCTTGCATCAACTTCCTCACCTTCACCGGATTCTTCACGGAACTCAACGGGACACAAACAGTCTTCGGACAAACCATACCGTTTGAAGGCGTCCTAATAACCGATGAAACCATGGTCGACTCAATTCTACTTACAGCGACTCCTCAGAACATCAGAAACGACGGATCCTCAACCTCAGCAATCACCGCGTTGGTAAAGGACGGCTCGGGAAATCCGATGGCGAACCAGTGGGTCGACTTGTTCACAACAGCTGGAACTTTGTCAGCGGGTCGCGTCCAGACAGACCCCGCCGGTTTGGTCTCCGTGACATTGAGAAGCTCGACTCAAAAGAAAACAGCCGTAGTCTATGCCATGTGCCAGGGTGTCACTGGAAGCACAAAGGTCAGCTTCACACCTGCAATAAAAATCAGAGTTACCGCGGACCCAGCAACTATTTCAAAGAACGGTAACTCAACCATCACAGTGCAGCTATTGGATCAAAATGACGTTCCGGTTTCCCAATCTGGGGTAGTCATCACATTAACGCGAACTTGGAGTGGGAATAAGCCGCCATTGCTAATTTACCAAACCCAGAGCGGCAGCACGGTCATAGTGACAACTGATTCGACTGGAAAGGCGGTTGTCACACTTGCGGGAAAAGGAGGGATAGGAGTCACAACATTAAGTGCCTCCGCAAGCGGTCTTTCGATGGGAAGCACGCAGGTAACACTCACTAACTGACTCAAACATATATGTGCAGATATTTGTGAGTACTGCTCATTAGCCAACCGTAGAATTCCCAAACGAAAGGAGACGCAATTCCAACAGTAACAATCTGAAGTCAAACTTCACGTAGTTTATATTTACAAAAACTGGATGATAATATGAGTGTGCGGATAGGTTTGGAGGACGCGGAAAATCCTAAACAACCCTGCGTTACTCAAGGGAAACTAAGTGAAACGCTACACAACAAAAAAGCACTTTCCCCCATCTTTGCCACTTTGATAATCCTTGCAGTTGTAACGGTAATGTTTATTCCCGTGTTCATTTGGGCAACGGGCGTCACTAGCCAAAACCAAGAGTCATGGCAGCTTTCAGGAACCATCGCAACTGAACGCATAGTTGTGGAGGAAGTGAACCTGAAATACAATCAATCCACCATATGTTCCATCTACGTTAGAAACATCGGAAAAACATCTGTCACAATAAACGATGTGCTCATCACTGCTCCAAGCGGTGGAATATTTACCTATGAAGAGGCAACGGGCGAATTCTCAACGATCAATCCAGCAACGGGAAGCCCACAAGACTCAATTATTCAGGGAGATATGTTGGAAATTCGGATCACAAACCTCAAGGGGCTTGTTCCCATCGTCAATGATCCAGCCAACAGGGATAAACTCTTTACCGTAAAAGTTTTTACAACCCGCGGTGTGGGTGGAGAATACCAGATTGTCCTCGAGGTATAAACGAGTTGCCACTTTGGAGCACACGGAAAAAACTTCAACAAATTAGAAACATCTTAGAAGCAACAAGGTTAACTCGAGACAGGAACGCTATCTCCGCGGTATACGCCTCACTTATAGCCCTCTTGATTGTTTTCGTACTCCTTTCACTAGAAATATCATTCTTTACCAATTACAACGCTATCTATCAAGATCAAAAGGTAACCTTTGATCAAAAAGCGCAAGAACAATTCACGATAAGAAACATAACAATGAGCAACAACATCATAACCAAAGTTCTCGTTGAAAACGAAGGCACAGTGGAGCTGAAAATAAGGGCTATTTATCTGAGTACCGAAGGTACCACGACCTTCATCTCCGACCCGTCAGTTTACATCTCTCCAACAGCAATCAAAAACATAGATGTGAATCCACCAATTACTATAAGCACTGACTCCTCAATCATCGTCGTAACAGAACGGGGCACCCTATCCAAAGAATACTTCGTGCAAAGCTGGGAAAAAACAATCTACAGATATGACACAGAAAACCTTACTATCGGTCCCCTGAGACTAAGATTCGAATCCTTCGAATTCAGCCAATACAACACAACAACAAAAAGCTGGGATCAATGGACACCAGGATGGAACCCGCCACTAAACACCTACCTGTCATGGAGAGTACGAGTGACAAATATCGGGGATACAAACATATTTCTCAACAATCGCACCGCTTTGAGCTTGTTCCGCGCTGACAATCCAAAGAGTGAGAGGTCATGGTACATCAACGCAACAGAACCGTCTCTCACAGAGGAACTTCAAGTAGGTCAAGCCAAAAACATTTTCTTCCTCTTAAATCGGCCAGCAGGAGATAAAACCAAAGACTGGCAGACAATAACCGGAGGCGAAGGCGTTTCCACAATGGTTTTCCTAACATTTTTTGGACAAATAGTTTTGCCCGATGGCTCGATGAATCCGTACGGCCAGACTATTCCATTCGAGGCAGTCGTTCCAGGAGGCTAGAAAGAGTGCGAACGAAAAAATAGGGGACTTTCAATGGTCATCGGAGTATTGTTAATACTGATCCTTTTCTTTGGCATAGCAGCCTCCCAGCTAATCGCTCTAGAGAACTATGCCTCGTCGGCAAGAAGCGCATTATCAATTGAAGAAGAGAAACTCCAAGAGCGAACATACATAACAAGCCTATTAAAAAACGCTCAAGATAACATCCTCCAAATCACTGTTAAAAACACAGGTTCTATAGCGGTCCTTTTGCGGTCCTTGTATGTGGATCATAGATTTCTATTCGACCCATCCGATACGTCGATTAACCCAAATGGAGGCAACATCAATCCAAACTCTACATTAACCATCTCTTTCAGCGGATTGCCAACTCCTGAACCTTACAACGAAGAGGCTGTAATATCAATTGCAACACAGAGAGGAAGCCTATCAATGGCGATAGAAAAAGCACTCGCAAATCCAGATCCACTTATTATCAGTATAGAAGCCAACTTCGGGCCCCTCAAACTAATATTCGACAGTTTCAGTTACGCAAGCTACGACACCAAAACTGGTTTATTAAGCCCGTGGAAACCTGGATGGAGCATTGACACTACGCTCGAAAACGAAGTCGTTTGGAATGTTACGGTTAAAAACATCTATGACAAGGCAGTTGAGTTGACAAAAACGTCTTGTTTTGTCTTAATGTCAATAGACGGGTCAAATAACGTGGTGTCTTGGTACATGAACAGCACCGCACCTGTATTAATAGCCCCCCAAGAAACTACGCAAATAGTATTCCAATGGAACAGTCCAGATAGACGAGGGTTGAATGACGTTAACTCGATTTTCTCGGACGTCTGCAGGTCAAAAATCTTTATGGCTTTCTTTGGCAAATATCAACCATCTGGCATTTCATATGCCCAAACAATTCCCTTCGAATCTGTGGAGGTATACAGATCATGAGGACATCCCAGATGAAAATAGCTGTGCCAAGAAACAGGCGAGGGATATCCTCAATCTTCATGGCCATTTACCTTGCTGTGTTGCTAATGACGCTGGGGGCTAGTCTAATTTCAGCTCAACAAATTTCACACAACACGACTGTTGAACGTTTGAAAATCGAACAGGTAAGACAGCAAGAAGCTCTCAATCTTCAAATAGACTCAATAACCGTCACGGGAGATATTATCGACACAATTACAATAAACAACACTGGATCAATCGTTGAAAGGATAAAGGGAATCTACATCGATTCCGCTCTAGTGCTGGATCCAGCAACAATCCAAAACGCATACGTTAGCCCTCAAAAGAGCATCACAATACAAATGCTCGGAAACGTAAATGTTCCCTTCAATGAGAACAGGTATAATCCAATCACAATAACAACTGAAAGAGGCACCAAATTCACCGAAATCATTGCTAACTTATTCCCCAAGATTGTACAAGGATTTCAAATAGACTTCGCGTATGGCCCACTTAAACTCATTTTTGAAGATTTTCACTGGACTCCATTCAGAAACAATTTTGACATGGGCTACCTCAAAACCGCCACTTGGAGAGAGGGATGGAGCGTTCCTCCAAACCGTGCGGGCATTTGGAGGGTTAGAATTCAGAACATAGATAACCGAGACATTTTCCTCAACAAGCAATCGTGCCTTACCTTGGTAAGTAACGAAGGCGGAGCACGCTATACCTATTACATCGACACACTTTACTCGGATTTGACTTTGCGGCAGGGAGAACCCGCACGATTCGTGTACTTCGCGTGGAAACTGCCCGATCCTGCAGACCGCAGATCAAACAACGCGGAAAGCACTCCACAATCAGGTGGCCCGAATGGCGCAAAATCGTGCATCACTTTTTTGGTTTTCGCTGGAAAAATCGACCAGAAACCCTTAGGAGAGACAATACCATTCGAGGCAGTATTAATCTCATGAGCAGCAAGCACACCGTCATTCTCACAATCGTAAACGCCTGCATCCTCTGTTATCTCAGTTACAAATAATCCGTTCAAGCAGGTTGGGCTAACACAATCATAGAGTCAGTTGCAACTCAGAAGCGCACATTTAAGCTAACTGGTCAAGCACTCAAACAGAAAATCAAAGTTGCAGATTCCGAAACATGCATTCTGAGTTCACACAGTTTATATCTGCAATAACGAAAGAAATATTGGAGATATGCTCTTGCCGACTTGGAAGATCTTCAAGAAACATACTCAGACAGAGGCTGCCACGGTTACCAATACGACTGAAACCCCAGTTTCAGTAACCCAGGTTTCGGTTGAAAAGGCTCCTGAGCCTGCCGCAGTCCAAGAAACCTTCAAGGAGCATTATCCTCTTCTGTTCCCATACTCTTACGCGGCAATAGTGGAGGATGAGAAAAACGAGCTTAAGTACTCGGTTTTGGAGCCCACACTAACACCGATAGATGAATCTTGGATAAAAGAACTGAAGAGCATATTATGGGATGAACTCTTCATAAACACAAAGGACTTTAAAGAGAAACAGGAAGCCGAAGATTTCCTAAAATATAGAATCAGCCAAACTGCAAAGAAATACAAGATACAAATCGACGAAAACACATTGGCAAAATACCAGTATTTCATCAGCCGAGACTTCCTTCACTTCGGCAAAATCGACGGCCTCATGCGAGACGACAACATCGAAGACGTCTCGTGCGACGGCGTTGGATCGCCCGTATTCGTTTGGCACAGAAAATACGAGTCTATTCCCTCTAACATAAGCTTCCCAACGGCTGAAGAGCTTGAGAACTTCATTTTCAGAATTGCGTACCTATGCGGTAGGCACATCTCTATCGCGCAACCGCTTCTCGATGGCACCCTGCCGGATGGAAGCCGCGCGCAAGTAACCTACGGCACCGAAGTGACGCCTAAAGGCAGTACATTTACTATTAGGAAATTCAAGAAAAACCCGTTAACGATTACCGACCTAATAATCTACAAAGCCCTTTCGACTGAAATTGCGGCTTACTATTGGTTCCTCATAGAAAACAGGCACTCAGTTTTGATTGGCGGCGACATTGGCGGCGGAAAAACCACCATGCTAAACGCCATGAGCCTCTTCATCAGACCCACACTCAAAATCGTAAGCATCGAAGACACCCAGGAAATCAGGCTACCCCACAAGAACTGGGAAATGATGGTAACACGCCAAGGACTGGGCACCGGCGCAGGCGCCGTGGGCGAAACAGGCCTTGGCAGCATAAGCATGTTCGACCTCTTAAGAGCAGCACTAAGACAAAGACCAGACTTCATCATCGTAGGCGAAATAAGAGGCGAAGAAGCATACGCCCTTTTCCAAGCCATGGCAACCGGACACCTAGGCTTAACAACCATTCACGCAGAACACGTCCAAGGCGTTCTACACAGACTCACAACAAAACCCATGAACATTCCCCACACCCAAGTCGAAAACCTCAACGCCATATCCATCGTTCGCAGACTCGTAGTAAACAACGTTTCCATGAGACGAACAATCAGCGTCTCGGAGATGCTTGGGTGGGATAGAAACACAAACGACTTCAAGATTCACGACGTATTCAAATGGGATGCCGAGAAAGACGTCTATAACTACCTTGGAGTAAGCCCTCTACTCGAAAAGATAGCCGAAACCTTTGGCTGGTCCAAAGACGAAATCGACAATGAACTCAAGAAGAGGAAAACCATCCTGGACTACATGGTGCGGAAACACGTACGTTCATACGAAGATGTGTCCAAGCTTGTTTTGGATTATTTCTCAGATCCAGAACGCGTCTACAGACGGGCCAGGGTGAGCTAAGAATGAAATTTGAGCCATGGACAACAGCTTACAACTTGCTCGGTAAAAGAATTGAAAGATTTCTGCCAGAGTTCGAAGAACTACACGTCAACCTCCGCAGGGCAGGAATCGGAATAACCTTCAAAGCATATGTCGCCTTCATGTTTTTGATTTCCATTATCGCTTTTGTCGCCGCGTTAGTGCTCTCCCTTGTCATGATTCCCCTACTCACAGGTTTCAGTTTCCTCTCCGTCAACAACTTTCTGTTTAGCTTCATGTTAGCTGGCTTATCTGCTGTTGTGACACTCATACTAACATATGTTTATCCAGGGTCGAAAGCCAGCAATAGAAAAATCCCCATAGAAAACAATCTACCATACATCTCCAGCTTTCTAACCCTCCTTTCAAGCTCAAACGTTGCGCCCAGCACCATCTTCAGCGCCGTCGCTAGAATAGACACTCTCAAGGAAGTCAGACAAGAATTTAGCAACATCATCAGAGATGTCGAAGTCTTCGGAGAAGACCTCATGAGCGCCATCACTACAAATGCGAAATTCACACCAAACGAAAAACTCCGCGAGCTTCTCATAGGCTACGTGGCAACCATTAGAACTGGCGGAAACCCAACCGAATACCTGAAAGTCCAAGCTGATGCAATAACCAGAGAAAGACTAGGAAAACTAGACATGATGCTCGAATCACTGTCAGCAATCGCAGAAATCTACGTCATGGTTTTGGTCGCTATGCCCCTTCTCTTCGTTGTGCTTTTCGCTACACTGGGCATGATAGGAGGCGCCGAAATGAACGCAAGCCTGTTCCTTTACCTCCTAACTTACGCCGGAATTCCGATTATGGGCGCTATAATGATGGTGCTTATATCTACAATGGAGAAGTGATATAATTGAAGATCACTAGAAGGGACATAAAAAGGACAGCGATTCTCTCCACAATCGTGGGAATCATATTCCTTACAATTTCACTAATACTTTTCTACACTTCTCCGTCAGTAGACTACATGATAGTGATCGCACTCACAATTGCAGTTACACCTCCTAGTATCGCTAGCATAATACACAACAGATGGAAAAACAGAATAGAGAAAATGACCCCTGAATTCATGAGAGATTTGGCGACATTCTCAAAAACAGGCATGCCCTTGCAAACATCACTCGATCATGCATCAAGACGACAATACGGTCCCCTGACGACTGAACTAAAAATGCTTGTTTCGCAAATGAGCTGGGGCATGAACTTCAACGAAGCCCTTATGGAGTTCAGCAAAAGAATCGACCTGCCGGTTATCAAAAAAGCCACAACCCTAATCTTAGAAGCAGGACGCTATGGAGGAAACCTCGCAGAAATCTTTGAATCCACCGCAAAATACGTTGAAAACGTCAACGCATGGACAGCAAAAAGACGAATGCAAACGATGCCGTACGTAGCAATTTTCTACTTTTCAGTCTTCATCTACCTCTTCATAATCATTATATTATCAAACATGATGTTCACACCACTCTCTCAACTCAACACCGCCGGAACTCCACTCTTAAAAACAATCCTCACCCCCTCAGAAGCAAGAAGAGTATTCCTGCACACCGCACTACTAGAATCTTTGTTCGGCGGAGTAATAGCGGGAAAAATCAACGAAGACAACTTCATGGGAGGACTAAAACACGCCACTGTCTTGGCAATATCCTCAGGTCTTGCGTTCTACTTCTTCTTCGCTTAAACTTGATAGTCGTGGTTAAATATGTCAAGGCGCGTTAACGATATGGATAGGGCAATGAAAAAGGAACTTGAGACAAAAGCGGATTCTAAACAAAACAAAGAAGTCACAATAGGCGCCCCGGACATAGAAGACGAAATTCAACTTGAAAGAAGAGAAGCTTACGTAGAAGTCGAAACCCAAAAACTTCTCAGAGATTTGCTCCACAACGAAGCACGAGAGGAGGTTATTCCCTCTTACGACCCAGCCAACGGATTTGTCTACAAATCAGTCGAACCAATATTCGAGGAAACAACTGATAACAGGAACGTGGTCGAATTCCTCGAACGACTAACTCGACTGGACATCCTCAAGAAAAGCTTCTACGACTCAGTCTCCGCATGCCCAAACTGCGAATCAACAACACTTACCTTGCACACTAGTTGTCCAAAATGCAAAAGCCATCACATATCAAAAACAAGCCTGACAGAACACATCCCGTGTGGATATATCGGGGAAAGAGAAAAATACGTCCATAGACTCTGCCCAAAATGTGGGCAAAGCCTCGACGAAACTCCCTTCGCCGATATGGGGCGTTGGTATGTATGCAAAGAATGCGGCGAGAAATTTGAACACCCGCAGTTCGACGTAGTCTGCAGAAGCTGCGACACAATCTTCCAAATTGAATCGGCAGACCTGAAAGAAGTCTCAAAATACTCACTTAACGACCTAAGAAAGAAAGAAGTAAGGCAAAACGTCGCAAGCCTAGACAGCATTAGTAAGCTCCTCACAGACCTGAACTTTGAAATTCAAATGCCCGGTTGGGCGATAGGAGAAAAAAGTGCGATGCGGCATCAATTCAGCCTCCTCGCTAAAAAGGAAATTGCCGGTCGCGAAAACCTCATCGCACTCGATATGGTCGTGGGAGAAAACGAAGTCCAAGCATCTCCCCTCATACTGTACATTTACAAAACGTCAGAGGTGACTGTGGACCTTCCGATTTTCGTCGCTATTCCCAAATTTTCCGAAACTGCTAAAAAAATAGCCCAAGGGCACAATATTCTCCTATTAGAAGGATCTCCAGACGAACAGGATAATATTGCCCGAATGAAAATGGAAATACAAAACAGATTGAGCGGAAGGCCAACCGCGCCGGCTATTGGCGACAGAGGTAAAAATCGGCGAAGAACTCAAGATGAACAAAACACCCAAAGCAACCAAACGCGCCACCCAGCAAAAAGAGGAAGAAAAGAAACTCCAGCTCTTCAGCACAACTTCATCAATACACCCTGAGCCAAAGAAAACCGGCTTCATGAAATACCTAAAGAGCTCCAGGAAGAAGAACAAAGAAGAAAATGAGTAATGAAACCGGCGAACTCCTATCCTTTTAAGCCCTTTTCTCTTACTGTAAAGGCATCCTAAAATGTCCGAAAACGAAAACAAAGACGAAAGCCTAATCAGCTATTGCGGCCTCTACTGCGGCGATTGCCACGCATTCAGAGGAAAAATCTCAGACCTCGCCCTCGAACTCAGAAAAGAACTCAGAAGAACACAATACGACAAATTCTCCAAAGTAATATCAAAACACGACTCAGGCAAAGAACTCAAGCACTTCGACGAGTGTTACGATGCGCTAGGAGCCATGATAAGATTCCGCTGCCAACAAGGATGCAGAGCCGGAGGAGGAACAGCCAACTGCAAGATCAAAGCCTGTTGCATAAACGCAAAATTTGAAGGATGCTGGGAATGCAGCGAAATGGAGAAATGCCCAAAACTGGGCGTGCTGAAACCGAGCCATGGCCAGGCAAATATAAAAAACCTTAAGACCATCCGCAAGAGAGGAAAAGCCGAATTCTTGAGAGGAAACAGAGAATGGCACGGATAACAACCTAACTTAAGAATCAGCTCATTCCAAGCCTGAGAATCGGAATCTTGACGTTCACTTTTACACAGTTTGAATACATTTCAATCTCGGGTCAAAAACGGTTTTTCACTTATCAAATACCTTGAATCCCTCACAGGCCGCGCTTGACTGTACTGTCACTAGTTGCGAGCGATATATCCACATATTAACAACCATTATCTCGTGAAAGCCCACAAACAGAATCCGAAGAAAAAGGAGACGAGAACGAAGTGGCAAACATCCTGCTTAAGGTCGAGAACGCCGGAGCGGAAAGACTATGGAGCTACATTCTGGCCTACAGAAGAATCATGAGTAACGAGCGCCGATTTACTGCTAAAGAATCGTCTAAAACCATCATCATTTCTCGCGTATTGCCCGAATTGGATCTGGAGCAAATTCAGACTGTCCGGGCAAAGAAAATGAACCTGAAAAAACCGACCTCAACATAGCCTTCTTTTCACCAATAAACAACTTGGAAAGCCCGGGCAAGTGTTCAATCAGGTTCCATAAAATGCATGTTTGATGTCAGTACAGCTTCCCTAAACTGAGGGTGCTTATCTAAAAAGCAGACTGTTAACTTGGCAAAAATGGAAAGCCACGAATAACCGCCGAAATCCAACGGTTAATCTTTCGAGTTCTTAGCTTTAGCGACCCCTAACTCTTCCAGCGGGATTACGCCCACTGTAATGTTGTCTTCCATTGAGAGGTCCTGCATTGATTCTATTGATATGTTACCCCTTTGTTTTCTATAGGCGATAATGTACTTCCAAAGGTTCTCTGCGTCTTCGTTTGTTGCTATCAAGGTTTCGGACATTTTTTCTGTTCTCCAAATCTCTTGTATTGTTTTTATTCCTCACAGGGGAATAAGGTTTATTAATTCTTAATACACCTTACTTTCTAATAAATATTTAGCTCGGAAAGTTTTCGCGCTCCACTATTTAGAAAATGTTATCACTCCGTAATTCTTTCAGACGACCACTTCTACGCTGGAGAACATCGTCTCGCTCGTCAACTTCATACCTCAAGCCGCATGACTGACACATCTCGGCACATTGATAATGGGATTATCCTCCTTCCGTCATCTGATTATGTTCACTGCAAGAAAGTCTAATTCTGCTTTCAGACGTGATTCTGAAAAAGCCTTATTTGTTTGCAACATAAAGCAATCTTTCTAACTCCGAAGCAAGGGGAAGACGAGAACGACAAGAAAAACCGCCCAGCTCCTAACGCGCTTCGCCATATTCACTTTGATCGTAACCTTCACCTTGGTGCCGCTCTGTCGTCAAGAAGCGCTTGCCCAAAATTCAGATCCGAATATTATCTTACAGAATGATTCATTTACACCTACGGTTTGGAAACCGACATGGGTCGACAGTGACAATAACGGAATCGCAGACAGCCTCGACCAGGAAATCGCTGAAAGATTAGCGAACGGCACAGCCCGAGATTACGTTAACGTTACCGTCATGCTGGAAGCCACACCGACACCTCAAGACGCAAACGACTTCGTCTCATGTGGCGGGTACTTAACCACTTCCGCTTGGACGGAAGCTACCTATGGCTTCGGGGGGATAATAACGTACGATGGCATACTGAAGTTCGCCCAGAAATGCCCCAACGTCTTGTTGGTGGAAAAAGAAGCCATTGGCAAATCGAGCATCGCTTACGCGGCGCAACAAGTGGGTGCCAGAACCTACGTATGGAACAACCTCGGACTTCAAGGAGACCCTAACTCTTCAACCGCGATAGTGGACACGGGAATCGATGGTTCACACGTGGATTTCTCGACTGGATATGGTGATGAGGACTTTTCGAAGAAGATAGTCGGATGGGACGATGAGATAGGGTCCACGACCTTTCCAGTTGATGACAATGGACATGGCTCACACGTCGCTGGATTGTCTTCAGGCGATGGGTTTTCAAGCGTTGATGCTTCGGGAAATGCCGTCGCCACATGGGGATCCAACCTTGAGTCAGTGTCCAGTTCGGGAACGTATTTTACTAGCAGCATGATGGTGAACAAAACAGGTACAATAACAGTCAACGTGAAATGGGCACGCACAGGCACGGCTAGCCTTTCAGCGCTTGTCCTGGTTTATGGCGACAAAACACTTACCGCTTCATCATGGACCCAAGTTGCCTCGGTGAGCACGCCAAGCCAGAATACATTTTACTCGTTAACCTACAACGTGACAACGACTCCTTCAGGCGGCTACGATATGTACCACTTGATGCTGACTATGACGGCGGGAACCGGAAACCTCTACGTTGCCTTCACTATGTCATGGCCCTATACGCCGCCATCAGATGGCTTCTCGTCTCGTACTGGCATAGCGCCACAGTCGAAGCTTGTGGGCGTCAAGGTTATGAATTCGTTGGGCTCAGGAACAGGAAATGCGCTGATTAACGGAATAAACTGGATAATCGCGAATAGGGTGGCATATCACATAACTGTCGCTAGCATGAGCTTGGGATTCACATCCGAAGTGACTTCAGTTGATTCGATTGTCGTGAACCTTGTGAACAGCGGAGTGACAGTCGTTGTTGCAGCTGGAAACGGTGGTTCGGGTAGTAACCGCATATACTCTTGTGGTTCAGTGGACGAAGTCATCACAGTGGCAGCCATGAACCAGTTTGACAGCGTAGCCGGCTACAGCAGCCAGGGCGGCACCTCAAGGTACACTGGAAGAACCATTAAACCCGACATCACCAGTCCAGGAGGCAGCTTCTTAGCCGTGCCGTTATTCAGTGCTGACTCGAACTACAACGATGGAGAAGGTCGATTTTCCGAAATTCAACCTAATGATTCTACCCCGCTCCAGGGCACTTCGATGGCTACGCCGATCATCTCTGGTAGCGCCCAGATCGTGATACAAGCCTTGGGCGGCTTCGCCAAGTGGAACTACACAAGAACGCAAGCCTTGCAGCCCAAGATGATTCTGCTGATGACTGCTACCGAGACTTATCCCAATTTCCGAGAAGCAAACTCCTCATTGGCTTCGCCAACTCTTAATCGCGGCGCCAAAGACGTCCACGAAGGCTACGGCAGAGTAAACTTGGACGCGGCAGTAGATGCCGTCTTGAAATCATACGGCGTCGGAAGCGTGATATCGGACACTTTAGGGCAGCCACCAACTCTGGCTGACATTTCGGTTCTTGGTCAACGGCTAGCTTGGGCGAGGAACGTTCAGCTTGTCTCGGGCACCGACTACAACTTCAACCTCAGCGTCCCAGCTGGGGCAGATTATGATCTGTACCTTTACAATTCAATCGGCACTACCTACGGAGAGCCAACAATCGTTGCGCGAAGCACTAACGCGACGACGGGCGGGATTGAACAGTTCTTCGTCAAGGCGCCATCCACTGGAACATTCTACATTGTGGTCAAGAGGGCAACGGAGAACACTGGAAGCGGCACTTTCACGCTCGCAAGTTCAGGACCTGACATCGTGACCGTTACGCTGAACACGCCTGGGCTTCAGGGTGCTTCCAACGTGGTGCATTACACGCAGAATGGCGCCGTAAAGAATGGAAGCATTGTGGCGAACAGGTTCTCAGACAATGTTGACCCGCAGACGACACTGACGATTGACAACCCAATCTATGTTTCTGCCACGGAAAGATACATCACTGACGGATTCGACTTCTTTTCCGGTTCAATCAAGCGCCAACTTTACAGTCAACTATCGGGCTCAATATTACATCGCCGTCAACAGCAGTCATGACTTTCCAACGGCTTCGCAATGGGTAGATCAAGGTGGTAACTTTACAGCTTCAGTGGCGAGTCCAACAGAGATTGTGGAAGGCGAACATCAGTGGGTCAGCTACAGGCTTTAGCATAGATGGAGGCTCATCCCAGTCAGGCACAGCGTATACCTTCATTAACGTGCAGGCAAGTCACACATTGTTTTTCGGCTGGAAGGAACAGTTCTATCTGACGGTGGACTCAGTTTACGGCACTACAAGCGGAGCTGGATGGTTCGATTCGGATGCTACGGCTACAGCAACTGTGTTAAGCGGAACGGTTTCAGGGGGCACGGGGGTTCAATATGTCTTCACTGGTTGGAGCGACGATGCCTCAGGCACCGGTCTGTCTTCAGTTTTAAGTATGAATGCCCCAAAAACAGCTAGAGCTAACTGGAAAACCCAATATTACCTGACCGAATCCGCGAATTTCGGCTCGGTCAGCCCAGGCAGCGGATGGCACGATGCGGGTTCAAACGTTACAATTTCTGCAAGTGCCCCACCAGCTGAGTCTGGTGAACGGTACGTTTGGAACAACTGGACTGGAACCGGGTCAGGAAACTACACTGGCACCGACGTTCAGTTTTCTTTATCAATGATTGGTCCTGTCGCTGAAGCGGCTTCGTGGACCCATCAGTATATGTTAACCGTAACTTCACCTTATGGTTTGCATGCGCCAAGTACCGGTTGGTTTGACGCTGGGTCATCAATACAAGCCTCAGTTACCTCCCCCGTAGCAGGGTCTGTTGTAACGCAGTTCGCCTGCTCAGGCTGGACAGGCACGGGAAGTGTTCCAGCATCGGGCGTGGATAACAAGGCGTTTTTCACGATAAACCAGCCCTCAAGCATCGCGTGGAGCTGGGAAACCCAATACTTGCTCCTGCCGATTCTGGTGATAATAATGGTTGCCGTGGCTGTGATTGGATTGGCAGTTTATCTTTATTTGCGCCGAAAGTGAAAGGGAAAAATTCGCCAGAGGCGCATCTGGATCAAGCTTTAGCTCCGGTTTCACCCTCGTCTGTGGCACAAAACTGTAAGGCCAAAAAAAAGAAAGGACTTTATGTGTTTTTTCCATCTTCTTATTTGAAAGGAATGGCGGGCGGGGAGGGATTTGAACCCCTGACCAAGTGGAGATGTCTCCCGCACAACCCTTTTTTTCCCGGTTCTGACGGTGCTTGCTGAAGGTCTAGTTTGATGCTGAGGGCTCGTACGATGGGGACGATATTTTCTTGGGACTCAGTAAAACAATTGCGTACATCTCTGCGCTATGCAGAAAAAGAAAAGAGGAAACTTTTTGGCTTTGCGCTCGTGTTTATTTTTTCCTTACTACGAGTATTCCAACTATTGCAACTGCAGTAATGACCGCGATGAATCCGCCAAGGAGTGTATCGTGTAGTCTGGAGGTGTCACCTGCTCAGGAATTACTATTTGCTGCTCAGATGGTCCAACTGTCACAGCGGTTTGGGCCCCTTAGCTTCCGTAGGAGTCATCGCCTGCAAACGCCGCAATGACTTTGTAAGTGCCTTGCGCTGGCGGTGTCCAAGCTATCTCGTATGTGCCGTAGTAAGCGCTTGTCGTGGCCGTGCCTATGTTGTTTGGGTTACCGTTCTTGTCAATAGCAGTCAACGTGACAGGGACGCCAGTCATTGTGAGGTTTTGCCTTATTTGGTTTTGCCATGTTTCAGCGATTATTAGGGCGCAGATTTTCCAATAATCCAAAACAGGCGACTTTCTTGGCACTCACGATAGGTGAGTGAGGCTTATCAGCGCACCATTGTATATTGCTCTCTTACAAAACATGAGAGGAGAATGAAAAGTACATGAAATCTTCAATCAACAAAGCAAAAATGACGGCTGCAATCATTGCGGTCCTATTGATGGCTTCTGTTACTCTAATGGCTAATGTTCAAGTCCAAGCTTTAGACACCTCGGGTTACGGAACACCCGGAGTCTCCAAGTGGGGATCGCTACCTGCTGGTGTTATTCCCGATGTAACTGTTGTTACCTACGCCTTTCTTAGCGTTGGTCCTAACCCCATAGGGCTTGACCAGACCGTGCTGGTTAACATTTGGACTACCCCCGCAGCTCATGCCACCGTCTACGCATCAAATTACAAAGTACTTATCACAAAGCCAGACGGAACCGTGGATACAATAACTTTGAATTCCTATTACGCGGATCGCACAGCATGGTTTGAATACGTCGTGGATCAGATTGGCACGTGGAAGTGGCAGTTAGAGTACCCTGGAGACTATTACCCTACAGGAATCTACACTCACCCAACAACCGGAGCGAATACTACCTTTACTAGGTCAAGGTGGTATAAGCCGAGCACTAGTCCAGTGACAGAACTTGTAGTGCAGCAAGAACAAGTGATGTCTTGGCCTCCATCTCCGTTGCCAACCGACTACTGGACTCGACCTGTGGAACCACAGAACAGAGAGTGGTGGTCGCTTTTAGGAAACTACCCGTGGAGCGGCGATGGATCAGGCTGGGCTTCCATCTGGCCAGAGGGCACAAACTACTTTAAAAGCAACACTAAGTACGATGCATGGGTTGTAACGCCAAACAGTGCTCACATAGTATGGAAACAACAAGACCTCATAGCAGGCATGATCGGATCGGAATTGTACACAGCTACTCTGGCTCCTTCGTCTTCAGCCTCGGTTCCGTCCCTAATCTATTCTGGAAGATGCTATCAGACGAGGACTGTACCAATAAATGGTGTGCCGACGAGTTGCGCAGTTTGCTATGACTTACGCACTGGACAACAGTATTACGCAATACCGACATCGCAAGGCGGAGTTACACCTACATCCATTCTGATGTACCGGGACCAGTCGGGGATAGCAGTACCTGGCACTGAAGCAAGATTGGAGGGACTTGTAGAGCTTCTGTCGATAGGCACAAGACTACTGAAGATTAATCCATTGACTGGAGCTGTGACAACCAACGTGACAGGAATGGCAGGCACCAAAATTGGCAATTACGTCATAAGCATGCAGACGAACAACACAGCGATAGGCAACCGTTTGATCAACTGGACCCTAGTTGGAACTAGCAACAACTTCGCTTCTAGAGTAGTGGAGAACAGGTCCGTTGCGTTCAGCAGCATACCTGCTAACGTCGACTGGCAAGCAGGCGTATTCGGTACTGTGACAACTATCGAAAGCGCTGATTTTCCTACAGGATGTAGGATAATTGGCTACTCCCTGAGAACAGGACAAATGACATGTAATTTCACAGACAACCAAGTCCCATACCAGACAGGGACGGTTTCTGTTGACCACGGAAAAATTGCCTGCCTCATGCAAAACGGCTACGCGGCTGCCTACGACTTGATAAAAGGAACGAGAGCATGGATCAGCCAGCAAACCTTTGATGTCGGTGGTTATCCTTGGGGAATCTGGGGCGCCTACCTTTCAGCATCAGCCTACGGCAACTACATCCTAAACACTTACGCCGGTGTCATCGCCTTTGACTGGGAAACAGGCAAAATATCTTGGATGTACCAAGATCCTAGCGTTCCGTTCGAAACTCCCTATGGAGGGTATTACTCTTTCGACTCTGGAATTGCTTGTGCCGACGGAAAGGTCTTCGTAGCCGAAACTGAGCACTCGCAAAGCCAGCCCGTCACCAGAGGGTGGAGGTTCCACTGCATCAACGGTACCACAGGCGAAGGCATATGGGAAATACTCGGAAGCGCTACTTACATGGGGTCTACAATTCCAGTTGCTTATGCCGACGGATACCTCACATATGGCAGCACTGACGGATACATGTACGTTATCGGCAAGGGCAAGAGCGCCACAACAGTCACAACGACACCAGGAGTTATCGCAAACGGAGCAACAGTGCTGATTCAGGGCACGATTCTGGATCAATCTCCGGCTCAGCCGGGCGCTGCGTGCGTATCCGACGATTCACAAGGCACGTACATGGAATACCTACACATGCAAATGCCACTCGACGGGATTTTCCACAATGTTACGGTAACTGGAGTTCCAGTCTCGCTGCTCGCTGTTGACTCAAACGGCACCGTAATCAACATAGGCACAACCACAAGTGACGTGAGCGGTACTTTCGGTTATGCATGGACTCCGCCAGATGAGGGGTTGTACACAATCACCGCTTCTTTCGCGGCAACCGAGTCCTACGGTAGCTCCTGGGCAGAAACCCACGTTGCAGTCGGACCAGCACCAACACCAATAGAATTCCCACCTCAAGAGCAAGTTGTCGTGCCAGATTACACTATGACCATTATTGCCGCAGCTATCGCAATGATACTCGCAGTCGCTGTAGCCACCGTCCTAATACTCAGAAAACGATAGTCGATGCAAAACGCAGCCAAAACTCAACTTCCCCTTTTTTGTTACAAGTTGATTCCTAATTATTTCAGCGGAGACATGGTTGGATTTGAACCCCCAGTCAGGTGGAGATGTCACCCGCACAAGTTTTTTACTCTTCAGCATTCATAGTTAACATCGTCGTCTAGTTTTGTGCTGTCTTACAGAGTAATCTCGGTTTAGACTCTGTTCTGTTGTCTCAGCTTAAAAAGTGGGGAAAGTCCGCTCTTGGATGAAAAAGAACAGGAAACCGTAAAGAAACCAACATTAAACCGTTCTGCAAAAGAGCGCAGAGACACGTTGTTTCGCGTTTTAGACGGTGTCTTAAGCCTCTCCCACAAAAAAATTCACGTCATCGCACCAGAGACCTCCTGCATGTTATGCAAGTCTTAGGCCACAAAAGCATTAGAAACACTCTTATGTACACCCAACTGGTTGAGTTCAAAGACGAGGATTACGTCGCCAGGGTTGCCCATTCAGAAGAGGAAACTTGTCAGCTTATTGAAGCCGGCTTCGAGTTCGTCTGCGATTTCGGAAGCAACAAGGTTTTCAGAAAACGTAAGTAATTCTGCCCAAAATGGGCGGGGTTTATCCGTGGCGGGCGGGGAGGGATTTGAACCCTCGACCCCCAACTTAGGAGGCTGGTGCTCTATCCGTACTGAGCTACTCGCCCATGCCTGTTTTGCTGAATTGTGGCACAGCCTCTAAGTTGTGGGTCAAGGGTTTCAAATCCTTGAGCTTGACCAACTTGACCTGCTGTGCCATTTTCTACAGAAGTTAGTAGTCCTTGAGTTTTTAACTGTGTCTCTATCTCTGCTAAGTTTTCTAGCCTGTGGTATTCAAACATGGGCTTCTTAGTTTCAGAGTTTAGCTTGAGGTAGTGTCTTACTCTCACATATCTGACCTGACCTGATTTGTTTAGGAATGCTTGGGCTAATCCTTCTTTTCCGCAACTGCACTTTAGCTTTAGACATTTTATTCTCACTTTATCACCTCACTGCCTAACTAAAGGCGGTCCCCTTGGAGCTGACCATGCTTATAATGACCATTATGAGGAAAATTTGGAACGTGGAGAAAACTTGCTCAAAACCCAGTAGCAACAAAAAAAGAAAAGGAATGTTGTGGTTTTTCAATATTCTATGGATCAAAATGCACTTGTCCGTCATATGCATTGAGTTGAGGTCCCAGTGCATGCCATGTGCCTTGTCCGTGAAGATTTGCAAGACCACCAGTTCCGCTAGTGATTACCCATGTGCCTTCCAAAACCATATTAGCATAGCCTAATCTACCAAATCCTTTTGCTTCAAGATGCATGGTGAAACTGCCTGCAATTCCACGTACAGTTCCTGTGAATGTGCGGTCAACATGCCAATTCCATTCTGTTGGTTCCCAAGTCCGAATAGCTACTAGCGTGTTAGTTGGCAAGGTTTTGACATACTCTGGGTCACCGTAGTGGAAAGTGATGTCTATTGTTTGCTCAATGTTTGCTGCTCCACCTAAGATGTCGCCCTCAAAATACTCAGCCCAGGAGTGCAGTGTGAAAAAGGCATTAGCACCAGCTTTTTTAACACTGAATGATACGGAACTGCCAGAGGGAGGGTTTGCGGACCTCCATGTTCCAGAAATATCAATTGGCGTTGTAGCATACGCTGGCATTGATGACATTGCCAAGGAAACCATTAACAAACCCAACGTACAAACTATCAGTACTTTCTTTTTCATTCTATTTTCACCTCCCAATCTCTCCATACTCTCAAAAGGAATGTAAGAAACCTATTTTGAAGCAGTTTGTTTTTAACGCTTGTGTAGAAGATAGTTATAGAAAACTAGAGCAGAAGTTCCAGCATTAAGAGCTTGTTTTGGAGCGTCTAGGACAACTCACTCATACTAAGTCAGCAAAAAGGAAGAGTGAAAGTGTGGATATTCTATGAGTCTTTACTTAACGTTGTTGTATATGAGGTTGTGCATCCATAGTTCTCCGTTTGGATTGGCATTTTCTATGGACGTAGCGACTGCTGTACTCTTAGTGAAACCCAACCAGAAGTAGTAGAGCATGCCATGACCAGTTGCAGGTTTTCCTGACAAAAATATCCACCTGTTATCGTATTCTTCAGTAACGTATAGCAAGATTTCAGCTGCAGTCGTGGGGACTAACGCGGTGTTCATCAAGCCCTTCGCATCCATTGGGTCCCGCCACTTCCATGCGACTGAAAAGTCTTCAGTTGCTGCCCAAACGTTGGTTCCACTTGCTTCGCCTCTTCTGTTTCCTACTCCTCCAAACATGGTAAAAAAGTTCTCATTATCATTGGCTTCTA
The DNA here is from genome assembly GCA_963749465.1 of Candidatus Bathyarchaeota archaeon. Taxonomy (GTDB): domain Archaea; phylum Thermoproteota; class Bathyarchaeia; order Bathyarchaeales; family Bathycorpusculaceae; genus UBA11855. Next base: position 1,086,082 of record CAVVMH010000006.1, read on the forward strand.
CAGCTTGCCAAGGTCCAATTGCTAAAACTGGAGTCGCCAACATAGCCAATGCCACTAAGGCTACAAATACAACTATAACTTTCCTGTTCACTTCTATCACCCCCTTCTCTCCCCTAATCTTCCAAGAAAGGAACGCAAAAACTCTAATCTGTTTGCTTCTAGCTTAAGTAATTTATGGAAGTGACTTCTATTGATTCATACTTTCAGCCAAAAAAAGTGTTCAAACGCTAAGTCTTGGAAAAATGACCATAACGTGCTGTTTTGTAGCGCCTAGAAAACCTGGGGAAGCTTAAATAGAAAAAGGTTACCTTCAACTCATTCCATTTCCAATCTCGATAATCTTCATAGTTTTTTTGGACTTGCATGGACAAAGGATAGACTATACCTAAACGCTGTTTTGCAGTTTTAGTTAATGCGAAGGTATAGAAAAATGCTTAAATAACGGGGTTATATAATCCTGTTATAGAGGTCTGCGAAAACAGACACCCCTGCTGTATGGGCTGAGAAGGCTACAGGTCTTAGAAATCCAATTTCACAACAGAAGAAGGTTTGCATCCCTCTTTTGTCTCCTTTAGTTTAGGTCCGTAGCCTCAGCACACCCACAGCGGGTGACTATTTCTCTTGTATCAGTTCTTAGTGTTTGAATTGCCTGACCTGCAGCCAATATATTAAAAATAAAATGCCGTCACCTTTGGCTGCGTTAGAAAGTTCTTGAAAAGTCAAAATATGTACTGCAGGTTTTTGTCCTGTTTTTCGCCAATCTCCTTAAGCGATTCGTACTGAGCTTCGAGTAGGATTTTCAGCGAGTCGATGTTCTTTTTTATGCCCTCAATCTCTGCGTGTTTTTCTTGGATTCCTGATTTGGCAAGCTGCTCGTCGATGTTGCTGACTTCAACTTCCAGCACTTTAACTTTGAAAGCGAATATTTGCAGCGTGTAAAGCAAGCTGAGTTGGGCTGATAGCCTCTCTAAACGGTCTAGTTCAAACGCTTTTCCAAATAGGGCTTTAACCTTCTGTGCCTCTGAAGCCTCGTTCGACAGCAGCACCTGCTCGTAGATCGGAGTCTGCTTCGCCGCCATTTCCTTATTGTCTTCGAGGACTTTTTGCACTCTCTTTGCTGTTCTATCCAGCATTTCCAAGACTTCGTCCATCAGCTAACCCCTTAACCCCTTCCTTGTGCACGCAAGGGATATTTGTGGTTTTCCACGGAAAAATGAATTTTTTATCTGATTTTCTGGACTCCAATCAGACGAGAATTTTGGGCTCCAATGCATAAAACTTAAACGTGCAATCTCGTGAAGTGTAGTGGCTGGTGCCGGGGTTCCCGAGCCAGGTCTAAATGGGCGGCCAGATTAGTAGCCCAAGATAAGGGGGAGGACTTAAGATCCTCTGGTTCAGGCCTTCGTGGGTTCAAGTCCCACCCTCGGCACCAATAAGCAATTGAGAAGACCTACTGTGAAAATGGGTTTGCTGGAGTCCTGAATAGCATGAAGAATCAACTCTGAGTAATTGGCTGTGAAAGACGTTTCTTTTTGCCTAAGGCTTCCGGCGCTCTGCTCTGAATTATTAGAATAAGAAAAAAGAGGTGTTAGTTTTTACTACGTTTAATCGGCTAACGTTTTTTGAGTATTAAGACGGCTACGGCGATTGCAATGATTATTGCAACGGTGGCAGCTGCTATTCCGTAGTATAGTGGCGTGAAGTCGGTTGGCACTGGTGGTTCAGGTTGTACTGGTTCTTCAGGTGCTGGCCCAACTGACACGGCGGTTGAAGCTGCAGAACTACCGTAAGAATCATCTCCCGCAAAAGAAGCAATGATCTCGTAGGTTAACTCGTTTGGCGGCGTCCACGCTTTACTGAACGTGCCGTAGTACCCGTTTGTCGTGACGGTGCCGATGTCGACTGCGTTGCCATTTGAATCAATTGCTGTTAGCGTCACTGGAACGCCAGTTAAAGTTTCATTACCCCAGATCCCAGCAATAGGCATCTGCTTATGCAAGTACTCCATCTGCAACGCCATTGATTCTTTTGATACGCATGGTGTTCCTGGCTGAGCTGGCGACATGTCAGTGATTGTACCTTCAATTAATACTGTTGCGCCTTTTGCGATAGTTTTAGGTCCAGCTAAAACTGTCGTTGCAGTCTTGCCCTTGCCAAAAACGTACAGGTAACCGTCGCTTCCGCCGAGTGATAGGTATCCGTCGGCTATAGGACCAATGTCTGTGGTGTGTTTAGATCCGCCTCCAGCTATGCCTACTTTCCATATGCCTTCGCCTGTGGTTGCGTTGATGCAGTGAAGCTGCCATCCTCTGGTGATCGGTACTGTGGCTGAGTGTTCGGTATTGTAGATGTAGTATTTTCCGTCAGCGATTGCGCCACCAATGTTTGTTGAATACACTGTGGTGCCATTGGGGTCAACGTACGGAGTTTCATATGGTGCAGCCGCGGGGCATGTGTATTTCCAAGCTAGTGTTCCATCGTCCCAGTTGAAAGCATAAATGCCCGTGTAAGCGTTCCTGTAGAGCAAGCCGTATGCTGACAACACGTTGTAGCCTCCGAAGCCCGGCTCATCCCAGGGATAGTCAAACCTGTCGCTTCTCCAAGCCACACTCCCTGAAAACACATCCAAGGCGATGAAATAGCCCTGCTCCGATAGCATGGCGAATTTGCCGTGGTCGACGTATTGCGTGTTTGTGCTGTACTCCCACTCGTTAAGAGATACCTCCCAAAGTTGTTGTCCTGTTTTTATGCTGGCAGCCCTCACGGTCGTCATGTTAGGTGCTCCTGAGGCAAAGCTTTTCGACGTCTGGATAGATACTCCCGCGCCGTAGTCGGTGGTTTCTGGTAGACTGCTCCATGGCCATGTAATGTTGTTTCGTATCCTTGATGCTAAGGTGGCAGTACCAAAAGTGGTCCAGTTGATAAGGCGATATCTGTTTGCGCCTGCAGCGGCACCGAGGTCTTGCACGGCTAATGCGTGTCCGTTCATGTAGTAGATGCCGCCAGTGCCTGTCAGTGGTGCAATCGAAACGTTTGCAACCATAGCCCCGGTCCACGGGTCATATTTCCTCAAGAACCCGCCACTTATCGACAGGAAATTGACTGCTGTTAGTTCGTCGGCTGTGATGGATACCTGTCCCCCTGGTAGGAGACCTTGGTTGAAGTATTCAATGAATGTGGGCGCTGATTCGCCTGCTTCCAGTGGTCTTTGCCAGATTAATTCGCCCGTGCGATAGTCTTGGCATATCCAGTATGGTACTGCTGTTTTGCCGGTTCCTGGTTTTGATTCATCTTTTCCAGCGTACGAGTCGAAGGTCAACGATTTGTAAGCTCTTCCACTGTATATTATAGTCGGAAAGCGTGCCACACCGCCGCCGCTGAAGATGCTTGTGTCAGCGATTCCAAGCCCCAAGTCCCCGCCAACGATGCCGCCTATGCCATATTGTTCTTTCCATGCTACATGTGCACTGTTTGGTGCTTGGACCCAGGGTGTGAAGTGTCCTCGCCATGGGGACCCCATTCCAGTTATGTAGTATCCGCCCCAGTATGGGTTAGTATCCGGGTAGAGTTTGTCCCACATTGCGCCGCCATCGCTTGGGCCACGCCATGGAAAGTTTCCAGCGATCGGCCACCATTCCCTGTTCTCGTATTGTACGGGTCTTGTCCAGTAGTCCGTTGGAAGCGCCATTACTGGGTAAGAGTAAACCCAGTCTTGCTGCACGGTAATTGTCATTTCTTTGCTGGATGAAGGCGTGTAGTAGACTCCGCCTACTTCGGGATAGTTTGTGCCGCCTGTTGTAGCGCTTATGATGTAGCCGTCAAGGTATCGTCCAGCAGGGAAATAGACGCCTGGGAAATCGAGCTTGAACTTCCACGTTCCAAGCTGGTCAGCCACCCACTCGAACCATGCTGTTCCGTCAGCGACGTACGAGTTCATCGTGACTACTTCTGTGGTTCCGTCTGGCTTGGTGATTGTCGTCTTAAGGTTCGGGAGGTTGCGATTCGCATTTGGCGCTGGTATGCAAAACAAGTTAACCAAGATTGTCTGGCCGAGGCCTACGACTGCGGGTCTTATGCTTATGTAGGCTATTGTGGTGACTGTGAAGTTAGGGGTAATGCCGGCTGGTAGTGGTCCGCTGATGCCTGAACCTGCTGGAGATCCTCCGCCATGTTCCTCTTGAGCTTCAACTTTTACATCTGCAAAATTAGCTAGTACCGTAAAAGTAGCTATCAATAGAATCACAGTGATTACAACTGTCTTTGCTTTGTTTCTTGAAATTTCCATTTTTTTCCTTTTCTCCTTAATTTTTGTGAACAATCTGGTTGTGGCAAAACCTCTTTAATAAAGGTTTATGCAAATCGGTTTGAGTGATGCTCGATCAAACTTCTGATGTTGGTTTTTTAGCCCAAAATCGGCAAAACGAGATGAAAAGAGATTTTGGGAGCCGTTGCCATTCGGATTAGGTTCATGTCTCACTTCCGTATTATCCAGCCACGTTTGAAACGAATCAACTCGTAAACTTTGCGGCTTGGAAGACCTCAACTTTTTGGCTGGACTGCCGTGACAATATTTATCACCTGAGTATGGTATCTATCATAAAGGGAGCTTAAGGGTGCGACCATTTGAGCGAAGTCACGTTGATAAACCCCTTTATGTCGAAAAAGTGGCGTATGCCGCCGCTTGGGCTGCTCTACTTGGCTTCTTACCTTGAGAAGAACGGAGTCAGCGTTAGAGTTCTCGACCCATTATCACAAGGCTTTGAAGACTACGCTTCCGATTCACCATATACGGGAATAACCTGTATGAGTGGCCAATTCAAGAAAGCACGAGAAATAGCCGAGCAGGTGAAAGCCAAGAACCCCGCCACAGTAACGGTTGTGGGCGGCGTCCATCCAACTGTTGCAGCCGAAGAAGCAAAGTCTGACCCGAACATAGACGTTGTAGTCGTTGGGGAGGGCGAGAAGGCGTTCCTGAAGATAATCAAGGATAAAATCACGAAGGGCATAGTCAGCGCTGAACCAGCAGAAAATTTGGATGAAATTCCCATTCCAGCGCGGCACTTGGTTAACATGAAATGGTACCTTAGGCGTGGCGGAATCGTTTTTCCCAAATGGCTCAGGGCAACGTCAGTGATTACTTCGCGGGGCTGCCCAAACAGTTGCTACTTCTGCATCAACTCCAAGCACGCAATGTTCGGAAAAAAAGTTCGCTTCCACTCTGCGGAATATGTGAAGAATGAAGTTGAAGAACTGGTGTCAAGATATCGTGCCGAGGGCGTTTTCTTCGTTGACGACAACTTTGTCCTCAATAAAAAGCGGCTAATGGAAATATGCGGTGGAATAAAACGACTTGACCTGAAATGGACCTGCTTGTCACGAGTTGACACGCTTAACCGAGAGGTTTTGGAATCGATGAAGCAGAGCGGCTGTGTTACCGTTGGTTTTGGGGTTGAATCAGGCTCACAAAGGGTTCTTGACAGTTGCAACAAGAACGCTAAGGTTGAAGACGCTGTCAAAGCGTTTGATTTATGTCGTGACGTCGGGGTAAAAACGTGGGCAACCATAATTATAGGGAGTCCTGCTGAGCAGAAAGAAGACATCGAATTAACGGACAGATTACTGCAGCGAATCAAACCAGACTATCTCGAAATCTTCTTTCTAACACCCTACAGGGGAACAGTCTTTTACGATCAAAGTGTTCAGGAAGGTTGGATCATGCGTGAAAACACAAACTGGTTAAACAATGAACCTCAGGCAAGAATCAACTTTGCAGCAGAAGAACTAGTGGAAATCAGGAAGGATCTGCTGAATAAACACTACTCTAAATGGCGGTGGGTAAAGGGTAACCTGAAGAACCCACACTTTGTCTACGATGTTTTAGTAAACCTGCTTAGAGAACCATCCTTCGTGTTTGACTGGATTCACAGGTAATGCGTCTGCGAAGTCGACTAATCAATTCTTTGCTACTCTGAGAAGCATGTGGTATTAGGAAGTTTTTGCCGCGATTGGTTCTTCTTGTTCCACGCTGATTGTTCCGTTTCTTCCAAGCCGTAGTTGCTTCTCGCCTCGGAACGCAAACGCCCGCGCATTCGTGATGTGGACAGTGTCGCCTTGGGAAATAACTCGTGTCTGAGCGTCCCAAAGGCAAAGCTTAATCGTACCGGTCTTGTCCCCGATCAGAGCGTTTGCCACAATCGCTGTTTCTCCATATCGTGTGAATACAGAAGCGGGTTTCTGAATTTCAAGGACTTTTGCGCTTAGCGTAATGTGGTTCATTCCAACACTTAATCCGGCGATGAAGCCTGAGCGTACTGCATTATCTTTCTTGGCTGTGAATCTGCGGATTCTGTCGCAGTCCATGTACGCTGCAATGGGGTTGGACTCTTCCATAAGAAAACTTTCAGGAACTCTAAACTGCCCCACGACTGCTGATTCGCGCGTCATCAGGAAAATCCTTTCGTTCCTTATCTTGCCGCGGAATTCGATTGAGAGAGCTCCACAGGTGACTTTTTTTGTCTCTTTTAATGAGATTAAGGCTTTGTAAAACTTGTCAGGGTTAACGCTATACTTCACCGAGAGGAAAGCGAGATATTCGCCCAACGGCAAGTTCTTGTGTCTCGAAATTGATGCCCTCCGTGCCTTCACCGGATAACCTCATCGTGAGAGAGTGAGAAGCTCACTATCGCAGTCTAACCCCCTCTTGAAGAATGAAGTGGCATTTAGTTAAACGTGCACTCTCTATATTAACCTACTCAAATTCGGGTTTGTTTTGAGCTTGGAATTCGCTGAATTGTTCGTTTTGGGAGAGCTTTGTTTTTTGAATCGGCTGGGGCTTTTGAGACATTTTTCGTAATGGTGTATTAACGCTGAGCTGCTATGAACATGTAAAGGAGGTGCCGAGTTAATCATGTTTAAGAGCAAGTGGTGAGTTTTAGCTAAGCACTACAGGTGAAGGTTTTGTCTCAACCAGTTATTGGTAGAATAATGAATTATCGAATAGGAATTAGGACACAGATGTCTTCCGAATGTCTCATCCAATTTGCCCAATCAAGTACCGTTGCCCAGGCGGGGCAGTTCATTGGAAAAAGAGTTGTGTGGAAGGGTGTGAACAAGAACCTCAGTGGGAGAATCGTTGGTTTCCACGGAAGAAACGGTGTTGTCAGAGCAAGATTCAAGAAGGGCTTGCCTGGTCAAGCAATGGGAACGACTGTCGAGTTACTCTGCTGAAGATTTGGTTGACTCTACTCCTAGCCGGATGTTTAGACATCCAATCCATGGCGAAAGCTTCTGCTTTTGCTTCGGTTGCGTACTCCGGAGATATTTTTGTTCCTTCCTCATCTCCGTTCATGCTTAGAAATAGCATCACTATGTAGTGTTGTCCAAACTCTTTCTTCTTGACAACGAGATTCTCTCCAGTGGTTTCATTAACAAATCCTCTCTCGTTATCTATTCTTCTCCAGCCTTCAACAATCTTCATGAAAAAACCTTCTCGCCGAGATCTTTCTCGGCACTTCACGAGTCGCTTTTTTTTGGCGGTTTATTCGTCTTCTCGACGGGTCTTCTTTCTCAGGTAGTTTCTTTTACGCTGTAAGACCATCGAACAAAACTTGGACGGGCTTCTTCTTTCTTTGTTTGCCCTGTCTCTCTTCGTCGCGCCCACGCATGGTCAGGGTTAAAACCGCCAGGTTTGGTGACGGTTTCTGTCGGGGTGCCCCTGCGTTTGGAAAAACATGTCCTGCAGTAAGCTGGTTTGCCAGCTGTGGGTTTGAATGGGACCATGGCTGCTTGGCCGCAGTCGGAGCATTTGATTTCGAACATACTTCTTTGCAATGAATCACCTCTAGTACTTTCGAGGTATAATTGAAAAAGTAAATTTCCAATTATCGACGTTATTGTAATTCGCGGCAGACTTAAAGGTTGTTATGTGTTTTCGATGGTTTTTCCTTGAAGATGTTCAGAATGTTCCGTATTCATTTGTGTTCTTTCAGTTCTTTCTCCATTTCGTTTGCCAGCAGTTTCCAGTTTTCTGAATCCCTGTTCTTCAGTTCTCTGGAGAGTCGTTCGACCTTTTTCTTTTCTGTGTCCTCTTTGATGCTTTGGTCAAGGTATAGTCCGGTGAAATTGAGGCAGCATTGCCTATCGTTTCGCGGTACAAGTTCGTAAATGTATTGTGAATGCGTGTTTGGGCCTGTGAGGTGTGTGCTCGTCCAGGTTAAGCGGTCGGGGTAGAGACAGACCAGTTTTTGTTTCACAATGGTCTTTCCCCCAATGGTGTGTGTGTCATTCAGCAGAATGATGTCATCAGAAACGTGGTGGACTTCTCGCATTGCGTTTTCCTCCTGCATCAACGCCATGTCCCCAGGACCATAATCGGTACACCACTCGTAAGCTTTCGGAGCTGAAACGTCGAAACACTGGCTGAAACTGTAATGGAAGGTGCGAAGCATTTCAAATCACCACATTTCTATCCTATTCCTGATTAATAATACCCTTGCGGCAGGCGAAACCCGTTTTCTCATGAGATTTCTTCGTTTTCCGTCTTTATGTGAAAATGTGGTTGTAAAAGGAAATTTCTGGGGTTGTAGATTGTTACGTTCCGAATAGTCTGTTTTGGATTTGATAGAATTTCTGATGAAGTTGTATGCGGTGGTTCCTAACTTGTTGGTGTTATCTAACAGTCACAACTGTTTAAGAGCTTGAAGATATCGTTTTACTCTAGATTGGGACTTGTTAATGAATTTCGTTGAAGCCATGGAGCTTCTTAGAGCTCTGTCAGCATTCTCGCCAAAGTCTTCACGGCTACGTCCGAAATTTACTTTTTACGATGCCGAAAAAGAAGGCTACGTGGTCTACGTTAAGGAAGATTCAGCCTTGTCAGATTATGTTAGCCATGTGAAAGAAATCGTTAAGACTCGCGATCTCAGAATCAGGAAGCAAGAAGGATATTTGGTCATACACTCTCAGTGATATTGGAGTTTACTCGGGTGTGTAGATGCTTATGGCGCCGCTTAGCTCCTTCATCCTTAACTGGTGTTTCTCGAGAATAGGTGTCAAGCATCGCTTTAATGGGTTGTCGAGAACGCACTTGATGTAGAGTTCGTAACTGTTTGCATTCTTTCGGATTTTGGCGTCTGAAGGGTTCAACGAGATGTAGTTCATGTCCACTAAGTCTTTGCAAGCTTCTAGAACTTCACGTAATACTGCAGCGGCTTCTTGTCGGTTCATGTTTCCCCCAGTAGTAAAGTGGATTTAGATTATATTTAAGTTCTTTCGCTGCGTTTGGATAAAATCCATAGTAATTGCCAAATTTGAACGCGCTGTTTCTTCAGCGACTTGGCAGCTGCCGTTGGGCCTTTTCTAATATTTTGCCGAGGACATGGGCGCTATTTTTCTTCGACAAGTTCAAAGCTGCTTGATTTCTGAGCATTAGTGCTGCTTGGCAAAGGCATTGTTTAAATCTGTCGGCTAATTCAGGGTATCGTGTGTTTTTGGTCTGGTGGGGCAAACTTGAGCCAAAGATTGACCAGGGTGGATTTTTCTAATCTGGATAAAATTCTGTTTCCCAAAGTGGGGATCACGAAAGGTCAGGTGATTGAGTATTACATTAAGGTTGCCCCAAGGATGCTTGAGATTTTGGCTGATAGGACGATTGTGCTCACCAGATATCCAAATGGAGTTGACGAGAAGGGCTTCTATGAGAAAGATTCTCCAAAAGGTATGCCCAAATGGGTTAAGACCGTGAAGATTCACTCTGAAACTGCTAAGCGCGACGTTAACTACATCCTCGTAAACGACTTGGACACGCTTATCTGGCTAGCGAACCTCGCAGCCATTGAAATCCACATGCCGCTATCCCGAGTTGACGCTCGAGAAAAACCTGACTTCGTCCTCTTCGACATCGACCCGGAACCACCTGCAACTTTTGAAGATGGCATCACGGTTGCTTTGTTGGTTAAGGAAAAACTTGACCAAGTGGGGCTGCAATCTTATGTTAAGACTTCGGGGAAAAAGGGGTTCCACATAGTTGTTCCGATTCATCGAGAATACACTTATCGTGTAACGAGGGAGTTTGCCCACATAATCGGGAAGCATCTGGCGAAGGAGACGGAGCTTGTTGTGTCAGAATTCTCTGATACTAAGAAACCGAGCAAAGTTTTCATGGATTATACTCAAAATTCTCATGGAAAAACCATGGTGATTCCTTATGGTTTACGTGCGACACCCGAAGCTACTGTTTCCACGCCTTTGGAATGGAGAGAAGTCAAAAAAGGATTAAAGGCAGAAGCGTTTAATCTCTTCAGCGTTGTCAAACGCAAAAAGGACCCGTGGGAAGGAATTTTAGGAAAACGGCAAAAACTGGAGGTCAAATAGAATTGTCAAAAAAATCAAAAACGAAAGCACAAGCAGTCGTTAAAGAGGAACCTGAGACTGAACCGTCTGAAAAGTCCGAGTCTCTGCAGAAGGCTCCTGTGCCGAAAAGGCCAATGTGGTCGGGAAGCTTATCCATCGGGTTAATCAATGTGCCGATTAAGCTTTACCCGATGATTTACGATAGGGGAATCTCGTTCCATTTTCTCCACAAAACTGATGGGCAACCTCTCAAGTATGAGCGTGTGTGCACGAAAGATGGAAAACTTGTTCCGTGGGATGAGGTCGTCAAGGGCTACGAAGTCGCTAAGAATGAGTACATTGTTTTCGATAAGAAAGAACTGGATGCCATGAAACCCGAATCCGATAGGAGAATCCGAATCGACAAGTTCATTGACTATTTTTCTATCGACCCCATCTACTTCCACACTAGCTACATTCTCATGCCCGACAAGAGTAACGATGCCTACAGTTTGCTTCTTACCGCTTTGCAGAAGAAAGGGAAAGCTTGCGCAGGACGTATTACACTTCGCACCAAAGAGTATCCAGCAATCGTTCACGCCTACAAGGACGCGCTGGTGCTAACCATGTTGAGGTATGCTTATGATGTTGCAGATCCGCGATCTCTCGAAGAAGCGAAGAAGCTGAAGGAGCCTGAAAAGTCGGAACTCGAACTGGCGATGAAAATAATAGCTGATCTAAGCGGAGAATTCGACATAACTCAGTACAAAGACCAGTACAGAGAAAAGGTTGAAGCTCTCATCCAGAAAAAGCTGAAAGGCGAAAAAATAGTGGTTGAGAAACCCGTTAAAGAGGAAGCTAAAGAACTAATGACGGCACTGCGTGAGACTCTCAAGCAGCTGGAGAAGAAATGAGCTACAGCTACAAACCCATGCTAGCAAAAGAAGCCGCCACCCCTTTTTCCGGCAAAGACTGGATTTTCGAGATAAAATGGGATGGATTCCGCGCAATAGCATATGTGAACGATAAGGTCAGCCTGAGAAGTCGAAATAACAAAGAGCTAATCGACAATTTTCCAGAACTTCGAGAACTCAAACAACTAACGAAGAATGCTGTTCTCGATGGCGAAATAGTGGTCATCAAAGGCGGAAAACCTGACTTTCAAGCTCTCCAGGAAAGGGGAAAAGCTGTTAAACCATCTGAAATCCAGTCTCAAACTGTAAGGCTGCCTGCGCAGTACGTGGTTTTCGACATCTTGGAGAAAGACGGAAAATCCCTTGTGAACTTGCCCTTGCTGGAGAGGAAAAAGATCTTGCAGGACTCAGTTAAAGAAGGAGATCACGTTGTCCTTTCAGATTTTGTGGAGGAAAAAGGCGAAGTTTACTACAAGGCAGCTTTGGAGAAAGGCATTGAGGGAATCATGGCTAAGCGTAAAGACAGTTCTTACCAGCCTGGTTTGCGAACTGGGGATTGGATGAAAATAAAACAACTCCAATCCTGCGATTGCGTTATCTTTGGCTATACGAGGGGAACGGGGGTCAGAGCAAAGACTTTCGGAGCCCTAATCCTGGGCGTTTACGACAAGGAAACGCCTGTTTTCATCGGGAAAGTCGGAACAGGATTCACCGAAAAAACCTTGGAAACATTGATGGAGAAATTCAAAGAGCTTAAAACCGACAAGGCACCGTTTGAAACTGGATTAAGCGAAGAGATAACGTGGCTGAAGCCTAAACTGGTGTGTGAAGTTTACTACCAGGTTGTCACGAATGATAGAAGACTGCGAATGCCTCGGTTTCGTGGATTGCGAAAAGACAAAAAGCCTTCAGAGTGCACACTAGACCAATTGTACAAAACTGAGCTTACCGCGTATGAAGCGAAACGCGATTTCACGATCACGCCGGAACCCGCTGGAAAAGCAAAAACCTCTGAAAAACGTATTTTCGTCGTCCAAGAACACCATTCCAGAAGATTGCACTATGATCTTAGGCTGGAAAGTGGTGGAGTGTTGAAAAGTTGGGCGGTGCCCAAAGGAATTCCTGAGTCGACTGAAGAGAAGCGGTTGGCTGTGCAGACTGAGGATCATCCGATCGAGTACGCGAAGTTTGCTGGTACCATTCCTGCAGGTCAGTATGGTGCTGGAACCGTTGAAATATGGGATAAAGGAACGTTTGAGCAGAAAGCTTGGGATGATAACAAGGTTGAATTCACTCTCAATGGCAAAAGGCTGAAAGGGCGGTACATTCTGGTTCGGCTGAAGAGAGCAGGGGAGAAGAGTTGGCTTCTGCTTAAAGGGCGAGCGGAATGAGTAACGTTTTCGTTGGTTCGATGGGTTGGAGTTACGATTTTTGGAAGCCAGGTTTCTACCCGAAAACGTTGAGTTCAAGCGATTTTCTGGCTTATTATTCTAAGCGGTTTAACTCTGTTGAAGTTGACAATACGTTCTATAGGATTCCTCGTAAGCAGACTGTGTTAAGTTGGAAGGAGCAAACGCCTGTTGGCTTTGTTTTTTCGCTCAAGTTCCCGAGGGTGATAACGCATGTTAAGATGCTTAGAGACTGCGAGGAGGAAACGAGGGTTTTTCTTGAACGTGTTGAGCTTCTGGAGGAAAAGCTTGGTGTACTTTTGCTCCAGTTTCCCTTCTTGTTCGGAACCGAACATGTTCCTCTTTTGGAAAAGTTTCTTGGAACCTTGCCGAAAGAGCATCGTTACGTTGTGGAAGTCCGGAATAAGAAACTGCTCGAAAACAGCTTCTATTCAATGTTGAAGGCTAATGGTGTTGGTTTGGCGTGGGTGGATTCCGTTTCAATGCCAGGCGTCGTTGAAGTCACGTCTAACTTCCTCTATGTCAGATGGGAAGGAGACCGGAAAAGAGTTAACGGAAAACTGGGGAAAACTGAAATCGACAGAACAAGCGACATAGGGCTGTGGGCAAGCAAACTAAAACCTTACATTGAGAAGAGAATGGGCGTTTTCGGTTACTTTAGCAAATACTACTCAGGATTTCCAACAGCAGATATCGAGCACTTCATGAACAGCTTACATATCAAAGAATCTACTTGATAAGGGCTGTTGCGATAAGGTTGCTGTAGTTGGGCTATTGATTTACAGAAAGCGAGCTTAGCACTGCCAAAAAGGCATCAATCCAACTTTCCTCTTTTTTGTTTGTGTGACGCTTTGTGTAAGCTGAAACGCATGATGTGTATTTGTGTTGTGCACATCTACAAGTCAGATTCATGATTCGAAATGTTTATCTCCTTTCCGGAAAATGGTTGTTAGACTCGGGGTTGAAAGTGACCAAGAAAATGGAAACTTCATTAAAATCTGCATTGCGCAAGGATGGCTATTCTGAACAGGTAACTAACGAAATTTGGAATTGGTACACTTGTCCAACTCACCCTCAGAAGAATGAATAACTTAATTTTAGAATAATACTTTTAGGATTGAATAAAAGCTGGTTATGTTAGTTTACTCTATTGGGCCAATCGAGGCTTCAACGTTACGAAGTCAAAAAAGCGTTACCTAGTTTCTGATTGAATTTCTTTGCTGATTATCTATTAGATGAGCTAAACTGTGTTTTGGTGATGCTTCTGTATACAAAACATAACGCGTAAGAAGCAGCTTCATTGGCCAAGCAGATGACGAAAGGATAGTCTGTTTTTGGAAATATTTCTCTCTTGGGAATTGCCATTATATGTTATCGTAACTCTTTCTGAACACGGCGAGAAAAATGCAACCTGTCCCATCCGCACATGTGAGCCAGCTTGCGCATGCTATAATTTCTGAGCTGGAAAACTCGGACGCAAAGAAGCTTAAATTTGCAAAGTGCCCATCCTGCAAAAAATTAAACTGCTACAGATTAGCTTCATTAAAAGACTCTCCACTAAAATGTAAGTCATGCAATACTACGATACCAATAAAACGGCATGGGTTCCGCAAGAAAAGAAAATTACGTGAAACGTCAGCGAATTGATGATTGAAGTGCCTTGTTGGTTATCCGTTAGGCGAGCTAAAACTGTGTTTGGGTGGTGCTTTTGTATTCCGTTTCGCAAGCAAATTGGAGAAGTTTTTAGCTCGAAACTCGAACCCAAACGGCAACGGATGATGTTGAGTGCATCGGGAATTTCGTTGTGGGAGCAGTCTCTTAGAAGAAGGAAGACTCTCAGTCTCGGGTTAACATTCCTCTTTTTGGGTTTACTGTTGGGTGCGTGGGTTGTCTCTGCTCAAACATCGACCAGCGTTTACCCGGGCGGTGCTTGGACTGTGGCAACCGAAGATGGCGTTAATTTCTATTCGAAGAATCCTTATGGTGACGTCGTTTATGTCGGACTAGACGAAGCGGCTGCAATTAATAGCGTGATTGCTTCAGATCGGTGGGTGCAAATTAGAGTTGGATGCTACGAGTTATCATCGTCGGTTGTTATTGATGGCGCCTCGGATTTGAGAATAAGCGGTGATGGTCGTGTTGCAACCAAACTTAAAGCGGCAAATGGCCTCAACGACAATGTTATCACCATTCGGGACAGTACTCATGTCACGATTGAAGCGTTGACCGTTGACGGAAATAAGGACAATAACGCCTTAGGAAATGGCATCGATATAGCGGGAACGCCGGGGCACTATTGCAGTAACATTATAGTCGACAAAGTCCAAGTTTTAAGCTGCAAGCAAAGTGGAATCGTGATTTCTGATTTGGGCGGGGTCTTCACTGGAATCCTGTTCGTTACTAACTCAATGGTTGACTTCAACGGTGATGATGGTTATGGCGCTGGAGTTTACCTGGCAGCTCCGGATTGCATAATCAGTGGAAACGACATCGGACAAAACAATATGGGAATCGTTAACTATGCAGGCGCTAGTTCAATTAGTAATAATCATGTTTGGGGTTCAACAAGCGTTGGTGTTGGCGTTTTCTCTGGAAGTTTTCATACGAGAGTTGAAGGTAACAGGTTAGATTATAACTTGCAGGAGGGGTTATACCTCAATGACACTTCGGTCGTCGCGGTAACAGGTAACGAGATCAGACTGAACGGGCAACATAAACCCAACACTTACGCGGGAGTCAAGATAGTTGGTTCAGCATCAGACCCCATAGATGGAGTAACGTTTGTCGGCAACATTATTGGCTCTGACTTTTCCACAAAAGAATCACAGAAGTATGGTGTAACTGTAAGCGGAGGCGCTCATGCAACTCACATTCTTATTGGTGCCAACAATTTCCGTTTAGCAGCTACGGCAAACCTTATTGTCAGTTGGGACAATGCGACGTGCAGAGAAATAGGAAATCTCGGAGCATTGTAAGAACGAATATTAGAACCAAGAGTTTCTAAAGTTCACGATTTTTTCTGAGAAACGAGCCCGCGTTTATTTCAATGTATGACAAAACTTTTAAGCTGATAAATTGGATAAACAAATTACTTAGAGTATAGGAGAATCAATAGAAATGAAGAAATCTTTCGTTGTCGTTTTTGGCATAATTTTCCTATGCGGTCTAATGTTGCAAGCAGCAATCGTTAACGCGTATGTTGCGGGATACGAGTATACTGACTACCAGTCTACACAAACGCACACCGAGGATGGAAAATGGACCACCACTTCTGAATGGACGGGTGCGATGACCACGCCAAACCTTGTTGCCGGTTTTCATTGGAGAGGAGCATGGACATGGCCTAGCGATATTCTACAACACTTCATAGTTGAAGTCTTCACAGATAATACCAATGATACGGGAGACATCGTTCGAGTTTGCTATGATTGTGCTGCAAACGGTGGCGCCGCGCCTCAAGCAGATGATGTTAAAATAGAATTAGTGGGGAACAGACTTTCAGGGCTGTCGGTGTACAGGGGCAATGGAACTGGATGGGTGAAATACACTGGCTGGACGGCAGCCGATGTGACTGCAGTTGCTTCAATTAGTTCGTCTCCGTTGAACAGTAATCCGCATTTGATTGTTGAGGTCCTCGTTGACAAAAACACTGTTGCTGATGTATCAGCGGGAGGGTATCTGCCTTGGATTTATGTGTCGGCGTATGATGCAAGCAACAGTGCAGCAGGAGTCAAAGCTTGGCCGCCAGCGCCGCCTTCGTCTGCAGATGTTCCGAACAGTTGGGGCTTGGAAACGGGCACAACAGAGAATATTCCTGAGGGTCTGACAATTGGGGCTGTTGCTTTATTGTCGTCTGTTGCAGTTGTAGTGAGCTTCTACCTTCTTGCGGAAGCGACCAAAAACCGAGAATCACGGTGCAGTAACAACAGGAGAAATCAGCTACTCACATTAAAGCGTTTAAGTAAATCTCCCCCTCTTTTTCTTAGACTTGCCTATGCTTGTTTGAGTGTGAAAGCATGAAATCGACACAGAAATTGGCAGAAAGTGCGGTTACCGGGTTCTTTGTTAACACTAAGCACACTTAGGCGTATCGATTTTTGACATATTCGCTTTTTCAAAATCTTGTTTTTAACGGTCCCATGTTCTCTTCCAAATGGTCACAGGGGTCCTGCAGAATGGAGTCTAACCACATTTTTTCAGACCGCAAATATGATATCCGCATGACGTATCTTTTTTGCATTTTCGTGTTGGTAAACCTTGGTGATGCGGTGACTACCTATTTCAGTATGACGATGGGAATAGGCGTTGAATCAAATCCAATAGCACGAAGCATAATGGATTACTTTGGCTTCAACACGGCGTTCTGGCTGAAGCTCTTTTGGGTGGTTGTGGGCGGGCTATCCCTCTTGGTCGTGTACTACCATCTTCTCAACAGACTTTCCTACGCTGGAAAAGTAGTTGCTTGGTTCTTCATAGTTTTCATCGCTTTCTTCTCGTACATTGTGGTTTCAAACACTCTGGTGATACTTCGCGGTCTATACTGACCTGTTGAGATTGAGATAGGCTTCAGAATGCGGATAAGAGAAGCTTCTGCACAGAAGAGTGTTGGTCGCATGAAGTTGCGTGGTCGAGAAAAACAGGGATTTTCTTACTTGTGGTAGCTAGCATACAACAAAATGAGTTTAAATGCAGGATTAGCTTACGCACTAATGTCTCAATTCAGTTAGGTGATGGGAAACGACCAGAAAATCGCTTGCTGCTATCTTAATGGTTCTTAGCCTTTGTTTCTCGATATTCACTGTGGCTGTGACTCAGGCTGAAACAGATTATGAGGTTGCTCTTCAAGGACCAACATGGGACCATTCAGTCATTACCGTTCTTATCACTCCACCGTCAAATGTTTCTTGGTGGAACCCTTCCTACCTTAATGCCACACTCCATGCTATTAGCCAATGGAATGAAGCGATCGCATCTTTCGCCGGGAATCATTCTGATTTTGCCTATCTTTCACGGCTCAGATTTGAACCGCAAGTTTCTGACTCAAAAGAGTCGGGTTTTGATTCCTACGTCTCTTGGATAGAGCAGTTTGAGTCAAACGTTAGCTGTGAAGCTGGGTTGAGTCGAACAACATATGAGTCGCCTGGCATAATTACCCGCAACTCAATGAATGTTTCCGCTTATGACTGCGATGGCAATGTTTTGAGCGAAGGCTGATTCTCAAAACGTCGCTCTTCATGAGTTTGGACACGTTTTGGGCTTAGGGCACGCGAACTATACGGATGATTTGATGTACTTTTCGTACACTCTCAGCAGTCCGGTGAGGGCTGTTTCAACGCTTGACTTGTATGGTGTCGGTGTGATTTTTCGGTGGATGGCTGTTTCATTGGAATTCGATCAGGCTAATATGGGGTCGCGGATTTACTCGGTTACTCTCCCTTCTGAGATTTCATATGAGCAATTGGAGATTTCCGAGAAAAATCTTCCTCCACAGACGGTGTTTGAGCAGTTCAGAAATTATCTTTGGTTAGGTGCAGAGGCAATCGCAAAACCGGAGTTTTGGGTTTTCATGGTGCTATTAACGGTTGCATTGGTCACAGTTTTTGTAATAGTGAGGCGTGTGCGCAGAAAAACAGGTGTTTCGGGACAAAGCATCAAGCGTGTTGCCATTGCGGTAATGGCACTCAAAAAGGAAGATTAATAAATATGTAGCCCTGAAAAAATGTGATAGTGGTTTTATGAAAATTAAATTGGCTAGTGTTTTTGTTAGTGACCTAGAGAAAGCACTTCAGTTTTATACGACGATTTTGGGTTTTGTCAAAAAGGCAGATGTCAAGGCTGGAAATTATAGATGGTTGACGGTTGTTTCGCCTGAAGATCAGGATGGCACACAATTGCATCTCGAACTAAATGATAACCCAGCAGCCAAAACGTACCAAGAAGCTATTTTTAAGCAAAGTATTCCCGCAGCGCAATTCTTTGTAGACGATATTCAAAAAGAGTATGAAAAATTGAAGAAGCTTGGTGTGAAGTTTACTTTGGAGCCTACAAAGGTGACTGGATCAACAATTGCTGTATTTGACGACACATGTGGAAATCTTATACAGATTGCACAAATGCAATTCTAAAACTTAGCGTGAGCCTCGCCAAAGCCAAGATAACGTCAAGTATCAATAACAATCGTAATATTTGGCATTTTATTTCTATTTTAACGTAGTTACAAGAAACTATTATTTTTGCGATAGAACTAAGCGTTGGGTGCGGAAGTTTTAAAAACAAAATGGCGCATATTCAGCTTTGCCGAGCTTTATACTGGCTCAGCAATAAAACTAAAGGAGAATAAAAAATGCATTTAAAAAGAAGCATAGCGAAAGCCATAGTAATCACTCTCGTTCTTTTGATGGCTTCTCTGATTCTGACAGCACAACCAGTTCAAGCCCAATGGTACATCGATAACAACCAGCACGGAATGGGCTGGTGGGGACCAAGCGCAAAAAACCTCCAAGAAGGAGGAGGCATACGACTGCCCAGCGGCGTAACACCCGACGTGGAATTGAAAAGTGATCCCTATCTCAGTTTCCGACCGAACCCAGTAGGCGTTAATCAGCCAATCCTGGTTAACTTGTGGACAGTGCCAGGGCCCTCGTTTGTACGATACTTCACTGACTTCAAAGTGACATTCACCAAACCGGATGGAACCACAGACGTTGTCACAATAGATTCATTCCGAGCAGACTCAACAGCATGGTTCGAATACGTTGTCGACCAGGTGGGCACTTGGAAACTCAAATTTGAACTCCCAGGGCAATTCTTCCCTGTCGGCAACTACACAATGCCGGCAGGAACATCGCAAGCAAACTACACTGACAGCTACACACGAACAATGTACTACAAGCCAGCTTCCACAAGAGAGCAAACATTAGTCGTCCAGCAAGAAATGGTTGCCTCATGGCCTCCATCACCCTTGCCAAAAGACTACTGGACCCGACCAATACCCCCAGAACACAGAGAATGGTGGCAGATCGGCGGCAACTTCCCGTGGCGTGGTCCCTCAGGAGGTCCCACGTGGGACGAACTGTATCCAGACACGTACAACTACTACACCGCTAACACAGGCTTCTTTGCCGGAGACAACCAACGGTTCACTCCGTGGGTTCAAGCCCCTGACAGCTCTCACATAGCGTGGAAACGCAAAATCCAACTGTCAGGTCTGCATGGGGGAGACTTTGGTTACGACAGCATGACAACCGGCAGCGGCGCTCCAGGCATAATCTACCAAGGAATGGGCTACCAGGCTGTTACAAAACCATTCAACGGCGAAACCCAAAGCGTTCTGCAATGCTATGACATACGCACAGGCGAAATATTCTGGGAACGAACTGGAGTTCCAGGACCGACCGCAATCGAATACAGCGAAGGCTTGCCTGCAGTTCCAGGCGCTACATCAGCAGTCGGCGTAACAGGAACGCTCATAGCAATGAGCGGTAACAGACTCTACAAATTCAACCCGGCAACCGGCGCCGTAACCGTAAACGTTTCAATTCCAACATGGGCCTCAATAACAGGATTCGCAACTAGCCGTATACTACTCAAACGGCTACGTTCTAAGCATCCAGCAAGTCAATGCTACAGGAGGACCAGGCGTCTACGGCACACCTACCGCAGGAATTTACCGGTTGATAAACTGGACAACTTTTGGCACAAGTAGCAACTTCAATACGAGGATCATCAGCAACATAAGCTGGCCAGCCGCTTACTTTGGCGATATGGCCGACTTCGGAACAGGCATAGGTTTCAGAGCGGCGGAAGTTAGTTGGTTTGATACACCAGTCACTGGATTTCCATACGCATACATACCCTACGATAATGCATCAGGGATTCGATATGGAACGCGCATAAAGGCTATCAGCTTCATAACAGGCAAAGAGCTGTGGGACAAAACAGTCTATCAAGGACCAGATGCAAAATACGGATCAATCTACCACTCCGCTGCCTCAATCGCTTACAACGGAAAAGTTGCAATCCTAGCACACGACGGCCCAACAGAATATGGCGGATGCTACATGTGCTTCGACCAATACACAGGACAGCTGCTGTGGAAGAGCGAACAGATGGACTACCCATGGGACGTACCAGCATTCGGAGCCTACTCTATAGCCTCAGCTTACGGTATGTTCTTCAGATTCGGCTACGGTGGTATCTACGCCTTTGACTGGGATACAGGCAAGATCGTCTGGAAGTACTCCGCACCTGCCTTTGCCCCATATGAAACTCCATACGTAAACGAAAATGGCACAACCGTCTACTCTTGGAACGCTGGCGGCTGGATAGCAGACGGAAAGGTATACGCAGTCAACACCGAGCACACGCCCAGTCAGCCAATGACCAGAGGCTGGGGAATACACTGCCTAGACGTAAGAACGGGCGAACTAATATGGAAGACTAAAACTGCCGGATCTATCGGTTCTGTAGCAGACGGCTACCTGACACTCAATGGCCAAGACGGCAACTTGTATGTCTACGGAAAGGGCAAAAGCACGACATCGGTGACCGCGCCAAAAGTCGTTGTTCCAAAAGGAACAGGCATCGTAATAGAGGGCACGGTCATGGACAAATCCCCCGCTCAACCAGACACGCCATGCGTAAGCAAAGAATCAATGACTCTGCAAATGGAGTATTTGCACAGGCAACTACCGATAGATGGACTCTGGCACAACGAGACTATGATTGGCGTTCCAGTAACGCTGATGGCTCTCGGTTCAGACGGTAGCACTGTCGACATAGGCGTTGTGACAACCGATGGATACTACGGCACATTCAGCAAGACTTGGACCCCACAAGCCGAAGGTGACTACAAGATAATTGCTTCGTTCGCGGGTGACGATTCTTATGGCAGTTCAGCAGCATCCACGGCAGTGTCTGTGGGTCAAGCACCAAGTGACGCAACAATTCCTGAACAGGTGGCACCACCAGACTACACGATGGCAATCTTAGGCTCAGCAATCGCAGTCATAATCGCAGTTGCGATAGCAACCTTGCTCCTCTACAGAAAGAAATAGCACAAAAACACAGCCAAAACTCAATTTCCCCTTTCTTTGTTCCCCAATTATTCATTCATCACAAACTGCAACCCAGAAGTCTAATAAACGTCGCCAGCAAAGATTACTAACATGAAGTTCTTGCTCGAAACAGCCCTTTCTGTTACTGGGCTGGTCATATTCTTTGTTTTCGCGTTTTTTGTCTCGTCTTTTTTCTGGGTCGGGTTGGTTATTTTGTTAGTTTTTGAGGCAGCAGCGTTTATCCTGGGATATTTTAGAAGAACGAAGAACCCCGAGCAAACGCTGGAAGAAGTGGTTTCCACAGTGGGAAATGACAAAAAAGAATCGCAGTCGTAATCGCAGTTGCCATGGCAGCAATAGCAGTCATTCTGATTGTCAGAAGTGAGTTTTTGCCCATGAATCTTCCATTTAGAATACATGGAAGGTGTTAAATACTCAATGCATCTATTTCAATGAAAGTTTTGGGGGCTTTCCATGTTATCTGGAGATAAAGAGTTCAACAGGATAGAACCTGCAGACGGGATACCGGAGAGGAAGTTCAAGCAAAGGGATTACACCTACGACAAGATAATTAGTGAATTCATAGAAAGCGGGCTGACAATAGCAAAGATAAAACCAATCCCAGGCAAGTTCCCAAGGTCGATATACAACTCTCTTCGAAGCAGATTGGTTGAAGGTAATCATCCAATAGCGGTCAGTATAAGAGGGGAAGAGATTTATCTAAAGCATAACAAGAAATAACATATTTACCCAAGTCTGCGAAAGTTTCTTTAAAGTAAATTTGTCGACCCTTATTTTGACAAAAATAAGTTGTGTTTCTTGACCATTTCAACATTCCATGACCCTTTAGGTGCTGACAAGGTGTGCCAGGGATTGAGGAAAACTCTCCTAATCCCTGGAGCTAAGGAGCGCTTCTCCATTCTCCCTGTCCAAACACCACACAGCTTGAAATAGAATAAAAGTCATGTTTCAAACTTGGAATATTTCAGTTTCTTCTAAGAAGTGCACAAACCTTTTCTCCTAAACCTCAGAAGATTATGGCTAGCTAGCTGATTGCCATGAGGTCTTTGATCGTTTGTTTTTCTTATCATCATAACAACACTCAGAAAATAGCCGAAGCTATGGCAGAGGTGCTTGATGCAAAGATAGAAACACCACAACAAACCAGCCCAGAGGAGCTTCAACAGTATGACCTTGTAGGCTTTGGCTCAGGAATAGACAGTGGGAAACATTACAAACCTCTGCTTGACTTTGCCCAAAGACTGCCACAGGTCACCAACAAGAAAGCATTCATTTTTTCAACTGCTGGAATTACAGGAGAAGAAAAAGTCTCCAAAGACCATTCAGCGCTTAGGGAAACGCTGCAATCCAAAGGTTACGTGGTCGTTGGCGAATTTGGCTGTAAAGGTTATAACACTAATAGTTTTCTCAGATTTTTTGGTGGAATGAACAAGGGCAGACCTAACGGTGAGGACCTCAGAAACGCAGAAGAATTTGCGTTGAAGCTAAAACAATTCAAAGAGTAGAGATGTTTTCCAGTAGATAGCTTGCTAGCAAGGTTACTTTAGTTTGCTGCCTCATCATCGGAAAACTTCGTGCACTTCACAAGCATCCAATAAGGCATGGTTTTTATTTGCTGAGTTGTCTTACCTTAAAAACTCGTTATGCCTAGTATTAAGCAGGTGTTGAGTGTATGAAGAACATTGCTCTTGTGGCACACGACAACAAGAAGAAGGACATAGTTGAATGGTGCGATTTCAATAAAGGAACACTTTCCCGCTACTGCCTGTATGCAACAGGAACTACTGGAAAAAGGATTAATGAAAAAACAGGTTTGAAGATAAATCTGCTAAAGAGCGGTCCGTATGGTGGAGACATGGAGCTTGGGGCCCTGATTGCAAATGGAAAACTGGATTGCTTGATTTTCTTCTGGGACCCATTAGAATCTCAACCTCATGATGTAGATGTCAAGGCTGTTCTGCGAATAGCAGTCTTATACAACATACCAACTGCTTGTAACAGGGCAACAGCAGATATGTTGATTTCCAGTCCAATGTTCACCGCTCGATCCCAAATCACTTCTGAAAATTGATTTAACACTTCAGTGTTGGATTGGGTTGAAGGATAGTAAGTTCTGCGCTGTTTGTTGGCTTTCTTGAAGAGTCTTCGCCACCGCTAAAACGTCAGTACAAAGAAAAGAGGAGACGTTAATCAACAACTCTTCAGGGTCAAGCCTTAATGCATTAGCAGCCACCCTGTAAATGGGCCGCCAGGTTGCATGTTGACATCATTAGTCTTTGTCTCTCAAAGGCGCGGCACATGGTCAAAACACTGTAGCAGCAAAAAAGAAAAGAAGGGGTGCTTTGGCATCTCCCTGATTTTCACTGACTTTATGGTTTCAGGAGATAGCCTTCCCACTGTAGGTTTGATGGTCCCCTTTCTACGCCTACGTTCAACGTTTGTCCTTTACACTCTCCGGTCCCCTGGAACAACGCATGAGCGAGTATACTGTAGCTCGACGCACTAACGTAGTCGTAAAGCGTTAGGTGTGCTCTGCCTTCAAAACCTCCTCCTAAACTGGGGAACGAGATAACGTAGTCGTCTTGGTAAACCCCCATCTTCGGTTCCTTGGCAAATGCATAGAGGACGTGTCTTGTGCAATCGGCTGTTCCAGCAATAGGTGTTACAGCGTCGCCTATGAAAAGCTGAAGCGTCCACTTGTTCGTTATGAGTCTATGAGATAAGCTATCAGAAGGTCGGTTTTCAATCGTAGTTGCAGAGCCAGGAACGGGTGCCCATACGATTCTAACTGGAATTTTTTGCTCTCCTGGCGGCGCAGCCATCACTGGCACAGCGGCAAACGCCGTTGTTAACAAAGCCATCGCTAAAACTACAAATGCAAATTTCTTCATTCTTTTTCACCTCCCATTCTCTCCTCTAATCCCCTTTCAAAAGAGTGCAAAAACTCTAATCTTTTGCATGTTGCTTAAGAAACTTGTGTAGAAGATAATTCTAGAGAATAGAGTCAAGTGTTCCATTGGATAAGGCTAAGAACTGCGTTTAGTGATGTCTTCGTATATGGAGCCACAAGCCAAGCGGGTTTGGAGGCGGGTGGTTAAACAAAACGTTAGCTTTCTTATGTTGGGCGCGCGTGTTTGGAGATACTAACATTCAGATAGTTTAATATCTGAATTGCACACATATACAAGAATGGGTGAATTGAATGCCCAAGTTCGTCGTAGTTCACGTACCATTTCCGACTCCGCTGAGCCCTGAGCAAGCTGCGCCTTTACTGAAGCGATTGGCTGGCTCTATGACCGCCGAAGCTTACTGGATGGGAAGCTGGTGCCAAGCTAATGCAGAGGGGAAAGCAGTCAGAGCATATTGTCGATGGGACGGAACAAGCCTTGAAGCTGTCCGAAACGCAACGGCGAAGTTGTTGCCAGAAATGCCAGTGGAAGACGTCTACCCGTTAGTGATACTTGACTCAGGGGATTTCAGGTAGTAAATTCAGGGGAGTCAAAAACTTCCCTCTTTTTTTCCAGGTTCACGCAAGCTGCGAAAGGAGAAACCTTTAGCATTTGACTCCAATTGCAGAGATACGCTTGAAACTGTGTTTTGGCGATGCTTTTGTATGCGAGAGCACAAGCCAAGTGTTTTGGGAGGGCAGAGAGTTAAACAAAAAGTTAACTAACTGTGTTTGAATTATCCGCTCCTGTTGCAACCATAAGCGGTCAAGACACAGCGGCAACAAAAGGGAAGAAAGAGAAGAAAAAACAGATTATGGACGATTAGGTGTTCACCGATTCTACTCTGGCCACCCTATCACTAGGCCGTTGTTGATAATAGTAACGAAGGGAAGCGCTTGGCTTTGGCTTACCGTAGCTTGTATCTGAACATTTTGGAAGTCACCAGTTCCTGATACGCTAGTTGTTCGGTGACTTCCTTCGTTCACCATGGTTTGTATGGTAAAACTGCCTTCTAATCCTGAAGGTGGCAAGAAGTCAAAGGTGTATTCACCTCTTGTTTGGCTTGCCCTACTAGCAGCTGGGGGTTGTGTCTTCGTAGTATCGCCCGCCCTGAAAACTGGGTCCCAGTAGATGTGCTCAGAAAAGCCTGAAACCTCGAAATCAGTAGGCATTGTGTAAGTTTTTCCGTCAACCTCTATCTCGAATGATGTGAAACTCTCGCTCCAGGTTAAAATCAGCTTTTCTACTTTATCAAACGAAGGAATATATGTGCGGTCTGCAGAACCAAATGCAACGAAACCGTTGAATGTTCCTGCGGAATAAAATGTTTCGAACTTATCATTATTCTTTTCCACCCAAGGTGTTGCATAAGCAAAAGTAATTGTTATGACGGGTAGAATCATCAGTAAGGAGGCAAACGTCAAGACCTTTCTATTCATTCTTTTTCACCTCCCATTCTCTTCTCTAATCCCCTTTCAAAAGAGTGCAAAAACTCTAATCTTTTGCATGTTGCTTAAGAAACTTTGGTAGAAGATAACTCTAGAACAAAGCGCCCAATGTTCTTTGGTCAGCCAGCTAAAAACCTGCGTTGAAGCGCACTTGGAGGTTTTCTTGGTGTTTCAGCGAGTATTGTTCCGGGCTATTCACTCATGGTGTTCAACAATTTATTGGCGGCGCTCACTTTATTCTTCAAGTGCGCGTGTGTGATTGTGGCTTCACAGTCACAAGGGTTTATAGGGGTTTTTCTGCGTCAATGACTTAGGAGTTTTAGTTGAAAGGAGTATTGATAAATGAAGAAATCTAAACTGCAAGCAAGTAGGTATAGAATCGCTAACTTTATGGTTATTGCATTGCTGGTGGTCTTGGTGGCTAATGCTTTCGGGGGTGTTTGCCTTGCTTTTGCTCAAACTGCTAATCCTGTTTCAGGCGCTTTCGTTACGGCTTCGGGGAATGGTTCTGGTATCGCTTCAAGCGACATTCAGGGAGTTTATAATATTACCAGTTTCTTAGAGTCGGGAAACTATTCAGTGGAGGCATCCGCAACAGGTTTCATCGACACAACCGTTAGAAACATTTCTGTTGTTGCTGGAGTAGAGACGAGGAACGTCAACATTTTGATGCCCATTTCAGGCGGTATTTCTGGACGGATAACTGATGCGCTCACAAGTTTACCTCTGCAGAACGTCGTTGTTCAAGCCGTCAATATTACGGGCGGTGTTGAGTATGGTTCTTCAGCTTTAACAGATTCAACCGGTGCCTATCAGATTATCACCAACCTCGCAACTGGAACCTATAACGTAACGGCGATTTTTTCCACGGGACATTTGAGCAAGTCAATCGCCGGAGTCGCTGTTACAGTGGGCGTGATGACGAATAATGTTAACTTGGCTCTGGACAGGTCAGCAGTTATCTCTGGGATAGTGAGGGATTCGGTCACAAATGCGGTTTTGCCTAATGTCACAATCTATGCGGCATCTTCGAGTGGGGGTTTTGGCGATTTCGCGACAACTAATTCTAGTGGGCAATACATTCTTAGTAGTAACATCGGAACTGGCACCTATAGTGTCAGCGCGCTTTTTCCTGCAAATCATTTGCCTAGAACAATAAGCGGATTTGCCGTCGTTGCTGGGAATCCAAACACCCTTAACATACTGCTTGATCCTTCTGGCATCATATCAGGGAGAGTAACCTCCTCCGTGGACGGATCACCAGTCGCTGGCGCATCTGTAACCGCAACTGGGAGCAGTTTCTTTGGTTTCGCCACTACAAACGCAACTGGCTATTATCGAATAACCGATGGATTGGGAACTGCATCCTATACTGTCCTCGCAAGCTTCGGGATTGGTTTCAACTTCGTGCAGGGCGTCAGCGTCACACAGGGTTCAGAAACGCCAAACGTGAACATTCAGCTAGTTGTTGCGCCGTCTGGGACAATAAGAGGGCGAGTTACGAATTCGACAGGGAGCCCGATTGAATTCGCTTCGGTTAGTGCGGATGGAGGAGCTAGTGGTTCTGGGTCAGCCACGGCTGACGCGAACGGTGATTATGTTATTAATACTGGTTTAGGAACGGGAACATACACTGTTACGGTTTCTGAAACAGGATACGTTAGTCAAGTTCGGACAAGTGTAAGCGTAACTGTTAGCCAAGTGACATCAAATATTAACTTCGCGTTGCAGGCGGCGGTTTCAGGAAGGATTTCTGGTCTCGTTCAGACTTTGGGGACGCCTATTCCAGAGTTCCACACAGAGCTGATGATGGTAGTGGTTCTTTCTGCAGCTTCAATTGCAGTCTTAGTGTTGAGGAAATTAAAGACTTCTCAGCTTAAGCCCTCTATGCCATTGTGAGATCGGCTGAAACATCAGACTCGCTGAATCAAGACGCGGAAGAGCAAGGAACATCTTTCCTCTCTTTTTTGTGTTTTTTCAAGGGTTCACCTGCTGAGGAGAAATCGCGGGTTTAAATCGTGGGCTTTGAAAAGGCACTTACGTTCTTAGCAATGATGCCCAAAAGCAGCACTGTTATATCGCAAGATTTAAGAGTCAATATCTACTAAGGGAAGATTGGGTTTGACCCAGTATGAATGGCTCGAAAGCAGGGGGCTACGTTTTTTCATTACTTGGGATTGTTTTCCTGATTGTAGCAACAATCGTCGGACTGCCAGTCTTGAGTTCAATTAATTTTCTTAGACAATTCAGTCCAGAAACCTTTCTAAGTCTTTTCATACCCGCTATACTGCCTTATTTGATCATCGCATCCTTAATGTTTGTTATATCTGGTTTGGTGTTTTATTCTGGTAGAACACCCCGTATCGTTCATGCAAAGGGTTCGAGTTATTCTCAGTCCTTGTCGAATCAAGTGTCTCCCCCTCATCCTCAAGTATCGAGTTGCCCTTCATGTGGAGAACCCGTAATATTCATTGCAGAATACCAGAGATGGTATTGCCCACAAGAAGAAGAATACGTTTAGTGCAATCTATGTTTTTCAGCAAAAATAAAAGAGGTTGAAGTTTACTTCGCCATTTTTAGTAACTAACGATACGAGGGGCAAAAAATAGTAGAAATGACCAATAATATAGCGTGCTCTGGAGCAAATAATAAATTTGTAGAAAATACATGAACACCCGGGGCGGAACGCGTTATATGAATTTGACACGAAAACTGGCTGGTGGGTTGTTTCTCGCCACGGTTTTATTCATAGGAATCGGGTTTCTCATTTACGCTGTTACTTTTGGGAGCGTTCAAGACCTTGTCGTCGGCGGCCCCCCTTCCATGATGGAAAAGGTTGCAATAAGCGAAGTTAAGGTTGACGCTGAAGAACCAAACATCCTGCTTGTTGACGTGAAATGGTTATCTACAGGTCCAGCAAAGAGAAACATCACCTTTACCAATGCTGTCATCAAGGAGCCCTATACTGATAAGCACGTTCTTGAAATCGACTTAGACAACATTAAGCTACTGCCCGATTCAGAGACTACGGTGAACGTTGTTATGGAGAACAAGTTACCCTCGGGAAAATACGTAGTCATGCTTGTGACTTCAGCGGGAGGCTGCTTTGTCGCTCCCCAGTTTATTCAGCTATGACTACAAACGCTATGGTATGGCTTAAAACTTAATCCAAACCCAAATATTCTGGGTTTCCGAGTCTTAGTCTAAACTCCAAAATACAGTTAATTAAGCAGTTGCTTGAAAACCAAGATAAAGTAGGGTTCTATTTTCTTTTGCAGTTGCCAAAACAAAGAATAAAGAAAGGATGTTCTCATCCCTTCGTTTAACTTTTCAACTACGCCTCAAGAGCCTTCTTTACGTTTTCCATCATTTTACCCATTACTTTGTCCAAGTCCTTGCCGACCTTTAACTTGTCAATTACCTTGCCGAGAACAGAGTACGGCACTTCATAATCCATGGAGACCGTTAACTTGGTTCCCTTAGCTGTGGGTTCAAAAGTCCATGAGTTTGTCATCTTAGCTTTGCTTGCTCCTATAGTGTGGCTACTCATCTTCTTGTTTTTCACAAATTCGGTTATTTCCATGTCCGACTCTCTCTCTTGACCACCAATTTTTGCAATAAGATGATAAGTTGTGCCGACTCCAACAGGTCCCGCAGAGGTATACTCCATTTCTGCGAATCCCTTACTTGCCTCATTCATCTTTTTCGCGTCGTTTATGAAAGTGAAGGCTTCTTCAGGAGACGCTTCAATTTCAATACTCTTCGTCAACTTTCCCAAACAATCACCTCCCTTAAAATCAAGCCGCAAAATTCTATTCTCTTGTTCTTAGCTTAAATCACTTGTGCTGTTGATTCACTCTCAGTTGCTTCTTCCCTGTGATTTGCCATCAATCTTGCTCTAAATGCTCTGTCGCCAAAAAAACACTAAAATTTAATCCAACAACAACAACCCAACTCTAACTAACTCCACCTCTCCTACTAACTCTCTCTCTACAAAAAACACGCGCAAATAAAATGAATAAGAAAACATATTCTAAAATTCCAGAAAAAGATGCTCGCCCCTTACTGGGCGAGTAGTTTACTTTGGGTTTGTTTTGCTGAACCAATAGAAGATTGCAGGTTCGTTTCCGATGGTCCAGCCGTCGTGTCCTGGTGGAATGTCAGCTACATCTCCAGGGCTGAATTCCATTTCTTGACCATCGTCCGCTCTCACACGCAATCTACCTGAGACTAAAACTCCGAAATGGTGCACTTGACAGGAATTTGTTCCAGCAAGGGATTTCTGATGTTTTGACCATTGCCATCCAGGTTGATAAGCTACCTTCAATACCGTCATGTCACCTATTCTAATGGTGTCTACTTTTGAATTCGGAGGAGCCTTAGTCTCATCAGGATTCTGAAAATTCTTTTTTTGTAAAACCAATTTTCTTCCCCTACTGCACTATTAGTTTCGATGAGAATTTAACTGCTCTTAGCGAGTCTCTTGTTGGCGAAAAGTCTTCTGACATCTTTGCCAGCTTCTCAAGCTGGTCTCTGGGTGCCTTACTCTTAACATAGTATGTAGCCCGGATCGCTTGGTAGCCAGCTCTCACTTTTCCAGGTTCAGGCAACATAAGCATTCCTTGCAAGTCTATGTCTCCCTCTACATCGATAGTGAGGGATTCTACTGGTATTCCCATAGCAGCTCCATACATTGCGAACCCGTTAGCTATGCAGTGCCCAAGAGTGGCTAAAAGCAATTCCACTGAGGTAGCTCCCTTATTAGTGCCTAGTAGCTCAGGCGGATGGTCTCCTGCAATAACGAATGGGGTTTTTCTGCTTGTCGTGTTCATTGCTCCCCCCATTTCAAAGTCCTTCATCAACGCCTCGTTGTTGAAACCACTTTTCCACTGGGTTTTGGCGTAGATTTTGGCTTGTGCCATCTGCGGTTGCTTTTTGACTGCGTCAGTCATTCCTTGAATCTGTTCAACTGATATCCCATTAACAATTTTCTTTTCCAAAACTATCCCTTCATCTACACTATTCTTGAATCAAGACTATAAGACAATGTGGTTGTCATCACACAGTAACAAGACATATGTTGAAATAAACCACGTTGGTTGGATTAAAATTTAATCCAACAACAACAACCCAACGACGGTGAACCTGAGGAAATGACGTACGCTTACGCTGAAGCAGGTCAACAAAGGTAGTATATCGTCAGTTCAACATACTAATTACCATACACTACCTTGTTTGTGAGGCAAATAATTGAAGGAATTAGATATATTTTCTGCCAAGTGGCAACGTCATTCAATCTCTTTGAGGTTGGTGGAGAAAGCATTTATTCTGCTTCTCCTGAATTACATGCACAACGTTTTGGAAGGTAAAGTTCAGTGTTTTTCAAGCAGATCAAGCAGTTCAGCGATAACTTCTCATACGTCTTAGCGGATGAAGCCGCTGGCGAAGCGGTTGTTGTTGATTCAAGCTACAATGTTGATGAGATTGTCAGAGTTCTGAAGGCCGAGAATCTGCACCTGAAATACGTTATCAACACTCATGGTCACTATGACCACACGGACGGCAATGACGAGTTGCGCTCAACGTTTGGAGCTAAAATTGTTGCCCATAAGCTTTCGAAAGCTGAGCATGATGTGGATGTGGACGATGGCGATGTTCTTTCTTTAGGCGCTATCAAGATTAGAGTAATCTATACTCCTGGCCACACGCCGGACGGCATTTGCTTGCTGGTTGATGGTAAGATTCTGTTGACGGGTGATACTCTTTTTGTTGGGGAGTGTGGCAGGACTGATTTGCCTGGTGGAGATCCGAGAAGCTTGTACGCGAGCTTTTTTGACAAGTTGCTGAAGTTGGATGATGCGGTTGTTGTGTATCCGGGGCATGATTATGGTGCTAAGCCGTTTTCGACGATTGGGGAGGAGAGGATGTATAATTATGTGTTGCAGCCGAGGAGTCTGGGTGAGTTTATAAGTTTTATGCGTTCGCCTTAGCTCTTTTTGATGGTTTGGGATCACATTTGTGGGGGTGCCCTTGGGGGTTTGAGTTGAATGTGTGTATTTGTGTGTCATATATACGTGGCTAATATGTTGAATGTGTTAAAATGGGGTTTTTAGAGGCAGAATCTGGCTTGTTTTTGGTTTTTGACCTGATTTGTAATCTGAATTGTGGATTAGTCTTTTAGCTTCAGAATGACTAAATACGAATTCCGTTGTGGGTTAAGAGTCGAGAATTAAGATTTAATAGAGGTAAAGAAGTGTCCGAGACCGCTCAGCAGAAGAGCACCAGCTTCCTGGATAAAGCCGCATTAGTGAAACTCAGATTGAAAGCCATGCGTGCAGGCGTGTGGTTCAGAGCCTTGCCAAGGATTGACAGAGTGCTTGTTGATTTAACGATACAAGTAGCTGAAAACATTCGCAGTCCGCATTTAGCTCGATGCATCTTAGCCGTCACTGGGAAGTTGGAATACGCTTTAGAGAGTAAGTTGAAGCGTGCTGTTCGAGAGTTCGGTCTTGCGATTGCCCATAAGCTTTGTGTGTTTGCACAGAGATGGGGCAATAAGGCTGCTCAGTATTGGGCGAAAGATCCGGGGTTTGCTCGTTATTGGGCGGTTATGAAGCTCAACGGGCATCCTTGTATTGGTTGATTATTGAAGCTTTAGCTTTATGTTTGGTTTGGTTGAAGTAGGGTTATTGTTCGTTTTCTTGTTCTTCTATGTTGGGTTATTCTATAATCTGCCTGTTTTGGCGGCTGGGGTTAGGAATCTGCGTAAGAGTAGGCGTGCTCCGAAGCGGTCGGATGGTTTGCGGGATGGGTTGCCGTTTTTCTCGTTGATTTTGCCTGTGAAGAATGAGGAGAGTGTGGTTGGGAGGTTGTTGGAGACTTTTTCGCGTTCGAGTTATCCTGCTGATCGGTTTGAGGTGGTTATTGTTGATGATGGTTCGGTGGATGGGACTGCTGATATTTGTAGGCGGTTTGCTGAGCGGGCTGGGAATGTGCGGTTTTTGCAGCGTGAGGTTTCGAAGGGTAAGGCTAATGCTTTGAATTATGGGTTGAAGTTTTGTCGTGGGGAGATTGTGGGTGTTTTTGATGCTGACAATGTTATTGCTAAGGATGCTTTGTTGAATGTGGTTAAGTATTTTGATGATGTTCGGGTTTCGGCGGTTCAGGGTAGGATTCATTCTATTAATTCTCATGAGAACATGTTGACGCAGTTTATTTCGTATGAGGATGCGGTTTGGAGTGAGGCTTTCTTGCGTGGCAAGGAAGTGTTGGGTTTGTTTGTTCATTTGCGGGGTTGTTGCGAGTTTGTCCGGCGTGAGGTTCTGGAGGCGATGGGTGGGTTCGATGAGAGGACCTTGGCTGAGGATATTGAGCTTTCGGCGCGGTTGACTGGTGAGGGTTACAAGATTAAGTATGCTCCTGATGTGTGGGCGTGGCAGGAGAGTCCTGCTAGTTTGAAGCCGTTTTTGAAGCAGCGGACTCGGTGGTTTAGGGGGCATATTGAGGTTGCGTTTCGGTATGGGCGGTTGTTGAGTCATGTTAATAAGAGGACTGTGGATGCTGAGTTTACGTTGTTTTTGCCTTTGGTGGCGATTGCTTCCATGTTTTCTTATTGGATAGCGTCTTATGCTGTGTTTTCTGCGGCTCAGTTTGATTGGGTGTTGCGAGTGTTTACGGTTTTCTCGACTGTTTGTACTAGTTTGTTGATTGTTTTGTGTGGGCTTGCGTTGATTTATGTGACTAAGCCGAGGACGTGCTCGGAGTTTGTTGTGGCTTCCGTTTGTGTTTGGTTATTGGATGATTGATTCGTTCTTAGCGTTGTATGCTACTTTGTTGATTCTTTTGCGTCGGCCGCGTAGGTGGGTTAAGACTGAGAAGTCTGGGGCTGTGGCGAGTCCCGAATACGGGTTGGAAATTGGCGCGGAGCTTGCTGAAATTTCTGAGAGTGAAAAAGCATTCAAATACGGCTCTTGTGTTCAATGTTGATAATGAACGCGGAGATCAAAGTAGCCGGAGTTTCGAGGAAGGGGCAGGTAACCATACCTAAAAGGCTCAGGGAGAAGTATGGCATCACGGATAAGGTCGTGGTTGAAGAGGTTGAGAGTGGGATCTTGTTGACGGCTGTTCCTTCGCCTGAGGACGATTTAGGTTCTTTGAAGCCCTTTTTCAAGGGAAGAACCGCAAGGCAGTTGCTACATGAGTTGCGATAAGATGTCTTTGGATCGCGCCTAATGCTGAGTAAGCAAGCGAGCAGGGTTCTTGTCACGGGTGGAGCCGGGTTTATTGGCAGTCATCTTGTTGATCGTTTAGTGGCTGAAGGGTTCAGTGTGCGTGTTTTGGATAATTTGTCAACTGGTTGTATGGCGAATATTCAAGATCACGTTGACAGTGGCAAGGTGGATTTTGTTAAGGGTGACGTGAAGGACTCTAAGGTTGTGGGTGAGTGTGTTCGTGGTGTGGGTTTTGTTGTTCATTTGGCTGCTGTGGTGAGTGTGCCGTTTTCTGTTGCGAATCCTGGTTTGACTTTTGAGGCGAATGTTAGTGGGACTTTGAATGTGTTGGTTGCGTGTGCTAAGGCGAGGGTTTCGCGGTTCGGATCACCAAGCAAACTTAGCGTATTCCACACGTACGACCGCGCACCAACTTGCTGAGCAGCATAGGCCAAGTTGGCATGGCACTCAGCCTCCTTCTCAACCAACAAAACATCAGAACGACTATTCACGAAACCAACGATTCTGCCAAACGGAATCCTACCACCAAACCCATAAAGCGCATACCTCCACAACTCCGTAGACACAACCCCACCCCGCCCAGCGAAACCTGCCGCAGCACCCTCCACAGTGTCACCGCTAAGCATGACGATAACGTTGGCAGGCTCCATATCCGTGCCATTCAAACCCTTCCCAACAATATCAGAATCCAGCCGATCATCAACCCGATTGCTATCCGCATCCACGCCAGCCGGAACCCTCATCGTCGGCTTAAACTCACGACCAACCGCAAGCGGGACAGAACCCGAAAACAAAAACCCCGACGACGCAACCGCTGCCAAGCACAGAACAATTACCAGCATGACAACTTGGAAGCGCCGTCTCACAACAATCCCAAACCACTACAATACTGCAATCATAAATAGCTTATTTCCCAAACAAGACGATCCTGGTAATGAGTAACCAAATGCAGGATTGAGCTAACAAAAGATTACGAACGTTTTTTCCACTTAGAATCCCGAACGGCTTCAAGAAGACATGGGTGCAAGCCCGGCGGTATTCTCTTGAACAACGCGTACTCGGAATGTTCTCTGTTTAGTTTCACCTGTCCTTGCTTGCAGTGGCACAGGTAGGCGATGTTATATCGTGTCGCTCGGGAAAAACCCGTGAATACACATTGATTAGATTGAACGCATCTCGGTTTTCTGACCTGCTGAGAACTTTCAAGGACCCGAAGACGCACGAGAAGGCAATCTTCCGCGCGCATAACCAACTCGAAGGTCAAACAAGAAATCTTGCAGCGGAGACTTTTCAGATTAAACTCCCATGGATTCCTGCAAGATGACGCTCAGCACATAGAACATTGTTCTATAAGACTTATTAGCGGGCAAAGCTGACCTACTTCTGGGCTTTGAAAAAAGCCAAAAAATGGAGAATGGAAAAAATTGAAAAAACAATCAGCGATAGCTGTAGTACTGTTTTTGGCAACAACACTTTGCCTTTTAGTTACTCAAGTAAACGCACAAACAACACCACAAGTTGTGACCGATAAACCCGATTATTTGCCAAACGAAACAGTAATCATCACAGGTTCTGGCTTTATTCCTGGCGAATATGCTGTTCCAGTAAAACGACCCAATGACGACATAGTCATTTGGACCGGAACTACGTTTGAATCAGGTTGGGGAAACGTATCCGTTACAACTGATGGCACCTTTACCTACAACTATGTGCTTGATGGCATACTTGGTACATATACAGTACGAGTGTATCCGAAATCTTGGATGGGAAATTGGGATGATACCCCACTGGCATTTACAACTTTCACAGATGATCGCCCAGTTAAGTTCACAGAAACCGGGCTGCCTATTGGAACGACCTGGAGTGTAACGCTCGACAGCACCACCATTACGAGCACTACGACTAAGACAACTGACACTATTCAGTTTACCAATGTGGCATCTGGAGACCATTCTTTCAATATTCCGCCAATCTCAACCGGCACAGGTTCTCAATTGGCAGCCACGCCTTCCTCAGGAACTGTCAATGTTCCAAGTTCTGGCAGTGGTGCGGTGAATGTCGATGTTACATTCGTAACGCAGTACGAGTTGACTATGGCTACTAACTTTGGCACGACTTCTCCGAGTGTTGGAGGAGAAGTAGCTGGTATGCTGCTGGTTCGACCGTGACTATTTCGGCTACTGCTCCTTCAGTGGTTACTGGTGAGCGGTATGTTTGGAATGGTTGGACTGGTGTTGGTACTGGTAGCTATACTGGCACGGCTAATCCAGCTACTGATGCTGTCACGATGAATGGGCCTGTCACTGAGACTGCTTCTTGGACTCATCAGTGGAAGTTGACTATGGCTTCTAACTTTGGCACGACTTCTCCGGGGTTGAGGAGGTGACTGGTTCGGGTACTGGTTCGACTGTAGGCGTATCGACGTACTACTCCTGTCAGTGGTTACTGGTGAGCGGTATTTTGGAATGGATGGACTAATGTTGGTACTGGTAGCTTCACTGGCACGGTTATCTGCAGGTAGTGGGATGCAGTATGTACGATAAACGTTACAGGTCCATTTCACTAGCACTCTTCTGGACAGGTGGTAGGCAACTACAATACTCAGTACAGTTGACTATGGCTACTAACTTTGGCACGACTTCTGCTGAGTGTTGGACTGGCAGGTCACTGGTATAATGCTGGTTCTCCGGTGACTATTTATGCTGTTTCTCCGTGCGTTGGTTGCTGGTGAGCGGTATGTTTGGAATGGGTGGACTGGTTCAGGTCAGGTAGTTATACTGGTACAGGCTAATCCAGCTACTGAGTTTAGTCACGATGAATGGGCCTGTCACTGAGACTGCTTCTTGGACTCATCAGTACGAGTTGACTATGGCTACTAACTTTGGCTCTGTTAGTCCGGTGTTAGTGGAGGTCAGCTGGTATAATGCTGGTTCTCCGGTGACTATTTAGGCTGTTTCTCCGTGCGTTGGTGCTGGTGAGCGGTATGTTTGGAATGGGTGGACTGGTTCAGGTCAGGTAGTTATACTGGTACAGGCTAATCCAGCTACTGAGTTTAGTCACGATGAATGGGCCTGTCACTGAGACTGCTTCTTGGACTCATCAGTACGAGTTGACTATGGTGTACGAGCTTTGGCTCTGTTAGTCCGAGTGTTAGTGGAGGTCAGCTGGTATAATGCTGGTTCTCCGGTGACTATTTAGGCTGTTTCTCCGTGCGTGGTTGCTGGTGAGCGGTATGTTTGGAATGGGTGGACTGGTGTTGGTACTGGTAGCTATACTGGCACGGCTAATCCAGCTACTGATGCTGTCACGATGAATGGGCCTGTCACTGAGACTGCTTCTTGGACTCATCAGTACGAGTTGACTATGGCTACTACACTTGGCACGACTTCTCCGAGTGTTGGAGGAGGTCACTGGTATGCTGCTGGTTCGACCGTGACTATTTCGGCTACTGCTCCTTCAGTGGTTACTGGTGAGCGGTATGTTTGGAATGGTTGGACTGGTGTTGGTACTGGTAGCTATACTGGCACGGCTAATCCAGCTACTGATGCTGTCACGATGAATGGGCCTGTCACTGAGACTGCTTCTTGGACTCATCAGTACGAGTTGACTATGGCTACTAACCTTGGCACGACTTCTCCGAGTGTTGGAGGAGGTCGCTGGTATGCTGCTGGTTCGACCGTGTGGCTCCTCGGCTACTGCTCCTTCAGTGGTTACTGGTGAGCGGTATGTTTGGAATGGTTGGACTGGTGTTGGTACTGGTAGCTATACTGGCACGGCTAATCCAGCTACTGATGCTGTCACGATGAATGGGCCTGTCACTGAGACTGCTTCTTGGACTCATGAGTTTCTGTTAGACGTTGCAACCGACCCGTCTGGTCTTAGCCAGCCTTCAAGAAACCCAGCAGGTACAGCAGAATCATCTCAGCTGGTGGATACTCTGCATCCACTAGGCGTCAACTAATCGCGCAGACAATCTCAGGCTACACCTTCCAATATTGGGACGTAGACGGAACAGGTCAAGGCGCTGGAACCAATCCAATAACGGTTTCAATGTCTGAACCACACATGGCCACAGCTCACTATTTTGAATGGTTGACCATATCTGGTCACAAATACGTGACGGGTTCGACTGCACTTATTCAAGGCTTTACTTTCAAACTTTATCAGGGTTCAAGCTCGACCGAATACGCTACTGCTGTTTCCGATGTTAATGGCTTGTACTCGTTCCTTGTTAAGGACCCTGGAACGTACAAGATCAACGAGGTTTTGCCTACTGGCTGGACTTTCACTGACCCCGCTGCGGCCTACACTGTTGGTCCTGCTTCTGGCAGCGCTGAGGTGACGGGTTACAGCAGCATAACTGTTGCCAGCGGAACGAATATCAACGGCAAAGACTTCAAAAACTTCCAGTGGTTAACGGTTTCTGGCACAAAGAAAGATACTTCCAACGCTGGCCTCGCAGGCTGGACCATCAAACTGTACAAAGACTCCTTCTTCTATGCTTGGGGACAGCTACCGTTGTCGAGCGGCTCTTATTCCATCATTGTCAAGGCTACCCGGCACATACGCTATAAAGGAGGTTCTGAAACCAGCTTGGACAGCTATTACGCCGACGTATCAGGAAGGCGAAGACGCAACCAACCCGATGGAGGTCCAAGGTTACAATTTCACCGCTGCGAGCGGTCAGAATCAAGTTAACAAGAACTTCGTAAACTTCAAGTGGATTACCATATCAGGCCGCAAGTAAAATACAGCAAGCTACTGCGACAACTTTGATAGTACGCCAACGGGAACCGACCCAAGCGGCTGGACCGAGTACGGAATAGGCACATGGGCGGTCGAAGACGCCCCAACAGCCCCAAGCCAGAGCGCAATCAATGGCTTTGGAGATGCCTACAGCGGCACAGCTTCCTCAACCTATTACACTAGATTGCAGCTCCATGACCATGGCATCAGACTTCAAGGACGGCACAAATCGAGTTCCAATTTAAAGCTGATGACCGATGGCACATCAACACCGAGACTACCTATTCCTGTTCGCTTTCAAGACGACGACAACTGGATTCTCTTCGATATCGATACCGGCGTGTACATGTCAGGCTACCAAATCGCCGTTAGCACTCCATCTGCCTGGAACTTCCTTAGCTATTTAGAGCGCCTCAATCACAACAAACACTTGGCACACAATGAAGATAGTCTTAAACGGCTGGAACTATGAGATGTGGATAGACGGAGTCCTCAGCAATTAACAGCCGTCGACACCGTTCACACACTCAGCTCAGGAAAAATCGGAATAGGCGTATCCGGAACACACATGCACACTTCGACGACGTCTGCCTCAAAGGAGCAACAAGCCCATTGGAAGATTGGACTATTGAACTGCATAACGGAGGTCTCTACGCAACAGACACTACCGACGCAAACGGCTACTATGAATTCACTGTCAAAAAACCCGGAAGCTACAATATCAAGGAAGTCCTCAAAGACGAATGGACAGAAATCTATCCGATTCTAACCGATTCCCCCAGACGATGGGTCAACCCCCTCTGTGCTAGGCGTTATACCAGCGTATCTGCCCTCAGCGGAATTGACGTCTCGGGAAAAGACTTCTGGAACTTCCAATGGCTCAAGATATCAGGGATCAAATTCTTTGACGCAGACGGCGATGGAAACAAAGAGACAGGCGAACCAGGATTACAGAACTGGGTAATCAAGCTGGACAAAGGCACGACCCTCTATGGTTCTGATACAACCGACGTAGATGGCTACTATGAGATCTACTGATCGAAGATCCTGGAAACTACAAAATCTATGAGACATTGCTCGCACGATGGGTGGAAAAGACAGCTCCACAACCTGTTCCTCCAGGAACCACAACATTCAACGCCCAGAGCGGATGCAGCCAAACCATAGACTTTGGCCATCGGCTAGGTAAGTGGCAGCTTTGTCTCAACGAGTGGACTATGCTGGTTCAACGTCAACCTGATTAACAACAACACGCGAGTTCAAACTGATCTTCACCGCAGATGTTCCAGACAACCCACAGCAATACACGATTGACAGCTCGCAACCCGGGACAATTCTACCACAACGCTTCTGACACAGGCACCGGAACTGCGAACTTCACCATTAACATACCCTACCCATTCGTGACTCAGGGCGCAAATCCAATTCACGTCTACAGTTCACTAAACACAGGACCTGATGGATGCCTCATACCAGGAACAGACGTTACCTCAGCATTCACAATATCGACGCCAACAATAACGTGGGCGGACTGGAATGGAAAAACCTTCGGCGACACATCACCAATGACGGTGAACGGACCTTCTGAAGGCTTCCTGCATGTAAATATCCATCTCGACTACGGACTGAAGAAGAACATCGGCAACCTAGACAAAGACACGAGTGGAAACACATTCGACCATACAACCCTAGATCCAAAAATCGACAACGGTGAAAAGTACAGTTTCTCAGTCTCAGGCGCAGTCACAGACACGCAAGCGGTCTACAATATGAATGAATTCAAGAAGAACCCAGGGGTGCGGCAGCGCATTAACAAGTCAATCTGATGACCCATTCAAGGGCGCCCAAGTTTACCTCTACGGACCCGACGGCAAACTGAAAGGCACGGCAACGACCGACGAGGATGGCTGGTACTTCTTCAGCTACAAGCACACTGGGAAAGCAGTGACATTTACAATCAAGATTATAGCAAACGGCAAGACAATGACGAAGACGCTCACGCTAAAAGCCAACGGCTATGTGCAAGTAGAGCTTCACGGTTCGAAGAGAAAAAGTAAAATTTCCCTTTTCTTTATTTCTTCTTTTTGCTATCTGTGCAACCTTGTATCTGCGCCAACATTTCAGAAGATGAACGGACAGGGATCGCACGCGCAGAGTCAGAGTAGGGCGGCCTTCTCATGGGCTGGCAGCGTTGGATCTGTTGGTTCATTGTGGTCTTATCTTTCTGTCAGTTGGTCGCGGACTATTTTGGGCACGGCCAAGCGTTTGCTCTTGTCTGTGCAGGCGTAGAAGGTCTGCCAGGAACCCCAGAAATGGATGGTGTGGACGGTGACTTCAATACCCTGAGTGTGCTCCTGCCTTGATGGCCATCTGGAGAGCACGGAAAAACGCGAATGCGGCTGCCTTCCAGAAAAACCGTGCGCCCCATGGAATTACGGTCCTTTGCGGGCTACTTCGTACAAAAACCTAAACGCCGGAAGAATCAAGATTGTTTCATAATCCGTTCTCCTCGTTAAGCTCTAACTGGCCACCCGATATAAACTCTATTCCGTTCTCGGGTAGAGGGCTTCTCCCTTGCGTCTTCTGGCGCGGGGGCAAAATCTTTTCTATGGGTTCCCATGTTTTTCTCATTTAATCCACCTTTAACCACGTCGCGTCGTAAGCGGTCAGCTGCGCTGGAACCAAACCAACCTCCACCACGTACGTTCCAGCTTTGTTATTCCTGCAAAAAGCTTAACCTGTCTTTCATGT
Organism: Candidatus Bathyarchaeota archaeon; assembly: GCA_963749465.1. Classification (GTDB taxonomy): domain Archaea; phylum Thermoproteota; class Bathyarchaeia; order Bathyarchaeales; family Bathycorpusculaceae; genus UBA11855. The sequence continues at coordinate 1,127,935 of CAVVMH010000006.1, forward strand.
AGGAAACAACCGTATCAAATTCTGGGCAATTCCTTGGTGAGATACAGCAACCCCTTTTCCCAAAATGCACGCGCCTCACTCAACCTTTCCTCATCAAACAGCAGACTAGGCTCGTATCGAATACCGTTTAGCTCGCATTTTCTCTTCAGAACTCTCCTAACTTCAGAATCCGAAAACCGGTTTTCCCTGAACAACCTCCAAACGTCATAGTAATCACGCGAGTAGCCCCTCTGCATAATGCTCCTAATCTTCTCTGCATTACCTCAAACAAAGAATCAACAACAACGAAACCCGCAAGCACTACTAAAGACCATGTTAAGTAACCTCAAAACACCATCTGCTTTGTCCGCGGGAGACACAAAATCCTAACCTAAACGCTAATTCCGCTTTTTGGGTCCAAACTTTCTTTTCGTACCTATCAGAGTAGAAGCCGATAAGACCAGAACCAGAATAGCCGCAGGCGCGGTCGGTATTTCAGGTATAACTACCAAGTTAACGGTGACTGTGCTCGTTGCTGGGCCGTTTGTAGCGCCATGCTCATCGAATGCAAGGACGGTGATATTGTAGTTGCCCACAGGGAGGGCTGTCGTATCCCAACTGTATGAACCGTTAACCCTAACCGGATCACCCTGTTGCCAAATCCACGGGCCATCAGCTCTTAAAGTGTTGTTTACCAAAAGCAGAACTGTCTTCAGGTACCTGTCTGAAGCATTAAACTTCACGACAACTTCTCCACCCACATCAGCTCCCGCAGCGGGACTACTGATCGTGGGCCTTTGAGGTAGCCTATTGTCTGCCAGTATGCTTTGCCGCCTCTCCCACACCCCGACCGGTAAACTGGTCTGAAGAGGATAACCGTCAAGCAAAGGATCAAAGGGTTCACCCCACATACCCAACCCATAGTAAACGGTTGCCGCGACATCAACCTGGTCACCATTGCGCTTCACTCTTCTGTCGTTAGTGGCTAAGGAGACAAACGGGGCATTGCTATGCGAGGTGCCGTTCTCATCAAAACCGTGATCTGCAGTAATGTAGACCAAAGTGTTCTGAGCGATGTTCAGAGCGTTTAGCCTGTTCAGGATTTGACCAGTCCAGTTGTCACAACGAACAATGGCGTTTTCATAAAGGACCGAGTTTTCTCCGCCCAAAGTCGTATTATGCCCCGCCGAGTCCGGATCGCTGAAATGGACGAACGCAAAAAAATGACTCTTCGAATAGTTGCCAAGAAATCGAAGCATCAAAGGACCAACAGCACCCGCATTCCTCGCACCAACATCGCACACGTCGACTCGTGAAGGGACATTAGAGAAAATCGCCTCGTGCGTGTACAACCCAGTTGCAGCAGTGCCACTTCCATTTTGAACTTCCATATGCCCGAGTTTTCCAGTGATATGCGCCGTAGCCACCTTGTCCTTTCCGAAGTAGCTTTCAACCCTCTCAGGAACGGTGAAGCCCAAAGGCACCGAGTGGAACCAATACACATTGTTATAAACCCCTGTCTTCCACCATCGATACCCAGTCAAGATCTGTGTCCACCCCGATTTGGTGTCGGTCCGATGATCAGACACGGTCACGTTCACGATTGTTCCACCACTTATGAAGGACTGCAAATTGGGCAGAAGCCCCCTGTTCAGCAACTCGAAGAGATGATTTCTCTGGACACCATCCCAGCCAATCAAAATTACATTCTTCACTTCTTCCAATGAAGAAGCGTTAAGATAGAAGAACCCGCCTTCAAGATTGCTGAATACAATTGTTCCCCGAACCTCGATCAAAGCCTCTCTCCGCGGAACGAGAAGCCCAGCCAACCTCACAACGACAGGTATTCTTGCGCTTTGGTTGACCTGATCCTGAAGCCAAAAATCTTCATACATATAGATGCTTCCCAGAAATTTAGCCAGTCCCCTCGTGGCAATCGCTGTGCCGTTCAACCCGGTCAAATTTGAAGCCACATAATTCAAATCATAGAAAGCAAAAGCAGGAACCGAGGTTGCAACCTGAGCCACGACCGATTCAGAAATCGTCGACCAAGAAGCGAATAACGCTGCCAAAGCCAAAGCTACCAGAACCAGAGCACCCGATCTCTTTCCAAAAGAAGACAAAGCAATGCTCCAATAGTGTATCTGTACGCCAATAGTTATATCTTATTTCAGAATCGCCATCGCCACCTAATAGCTAATCTCCCACACAATTTCCCTTCTTTCTCTATAAAGTGTGGCGTGTTTTTTGGTTTTGGTCTTTTTTTGGCAAACAGCAACAAAGAATATTGCACACGCAAACCTAGGAGATTTTCAACCATGCCGCATCGTAAGCGGTCAACTGCGCAGGAACCAAACCAACCTCCACCACGTACGTTCCAGCAACATCTGGAATAACCCAACTGAAATTGTAATCCTTAACCTCGTCAGCCGCCACCTTTACAGACTGAAAATCATAATGGTAATAGTTGCTTGGACCGGTGACCGTCAAAGTTAGGGTTGAATTTAAAGCCGGATTCAACTCGTTAAACACGGTTACCGTCAAAGTCAAAGACTGCCCCCTCAAATAGGCAGCCTGGTTAGGCTCCGCACTCAGGAGTAGGTGCGCTGTTTGACTTGGCGTGCTCGTCAATGTAAACTGGCCAACTCCAGTGGTCTCGTGGCACGCTTCACCACAACAAAATACTCTCCAGACAAAGCAGGCGTGTACACGATGCTCTCTTTCGCCCCCGCCATGGCCGAAATGCTCTTAGTCAAAATCACAGGCTCCCCAAACGCGGTGCCAGTCGTATTGTAAAGGTACAAGTCAAAATCCGCTCCAGCGGGAACAGTAAGCGAGAAATTGTACGCGATTCCAGACTGCAACTGAACGTTTCTTGCCCAGCAAAGCCTCTGGCCCAAAACCGAAATATCCGAAAGCTTCGGCGGAGACCCAAGCGAATCCACAACCGTGGTTCCAGTCAAATAATTCTTCAAAACCGCATCAGCAGCCGCATCAAGATTAATCCTTCCATAACCCTCCTGCGCATCCTTGCCGCCCCGCTCAAGCGTAGGCGAAGTGCCACTTTCCCGAGCGTTCGGATAAGTCTCAGTCGCCGTCATCAACAACAACATCTTCGGCATCAAAGCCTGACTCCGCGTATAATTCCAGCCAGCAAACCCGCCTAATGCCTGCAACCAAAACCTGCGCTGCACCAGCCACAACAGGCGTAGCCATAGACGTCCCCTGCATAGGCGCCGCATCATTAGCCACCGCATCCGACAAACCCGCCCTCCGCATCATTATAATTCGAGTCCACACTGAACAACGGCACAGCAAAGAAACTGCCTCCAGGCGCAGTAACATCAGGCTTCAAAGTTTGCCCAGTGTAACGCGAAGTTCCACCCTGACTGCTGTAACTGGTTACGCCGTCAAACTGGTTCATAGCCGCCACAGTCAAAACCTCATCCACCGAACCAGGAGTGTAAATGTTGTTAGCTCCTGAACCATCGTTGCCAGCAGCAACAATCGTGCACACACCACTATTCACGAGATTCACAATCGCAACATCCACAGAACTGACCTCAGCACCAAAACCCAAACTCATGCTCGCAACCGTAATGTGATACGCACTCGGTTCGCAATTACCCAGTTAATCCCACTAATCAAGCCCGTGTCGAGTTCCCGAACCAGTAGAATCAAGAACCTTCACCCCAACCAACTTCGAATCAGGCGCAATCCCCGTCCAAGCCGAAAAACCATCAGCCGGCGGCATATAAGGCCACGACATCGTAATTACTAACGTACAAATTTCCAGTTCCGACGTCTAACGACCAGAGGGTGATACATGTCATAGCCACCAGAAGGCAATTGAGGCCACATTATAGGTCAACGTGTACCAGGTGTTCTGGCTGGGTGTACTAACTGAAGTCAGCTGAGTCCACGACCCAGTATTAAGGGTCTTGTCGCCATAATAGAGCAAAAGCGAAGTAAGCTTTGCAGATCCAGTCCTTGCCCATTTCACCGTCAACGTTATTGTTCCAGTATTGTTCACCATCATGCCACCAGCAAAATACGTAGCGGCTCCAGGATTCGCCAGATTAGCACTCCACGTGGCAGTAGCTTTGCCCGAAGCATCAACACTAAAGAATCCATCACCTGCAGCCAACCCCGAACAATGAGAACCATGACCGTTATCATCAAACGGCGTCGATACACTGTTTATCTGATCGTTCCAACCCACAATCTTCTTCGAAAAATCCCCAGCGCCATATCCAGGCGCAAAATCCACATGTGACCCATCAATGCCAGTATCCAAAACCGCAACCGAACTATTCGGATCACCACGCAAACCCAGCGTGTTCCAAACGTACGGCCGCGCACCAACCTGCTGAGCAGCATACGCTAAAGTGGCATGACACATCAGCCTCCTTCTCAACCAACAAAACATCGGAACGGCTATTCACGAACGCCACGATCCTGACCAAACGGAATCCTGCCGCCAAACCCATAAAGCGCATACTTCCACAACTCCGTAGTCACAAATCCACCCCGCGCAGCAAAAGCACTGCCGCAGCACCCTCCTCAGGTCACCGCTCAACATTACAATAACGTTGGCAGGTTCCATCTCCGTGTCGATTCGAAACCCTTCCTGGACAATCTCCAAATCTAACCGGTCATCAACCCGATTGCCATCCACATCCACACCAGCAGGAACACGCATCGACGGCTTAAACTCACGACCAACCGCAACCGGAGCAGAACCCGAAAACAAAAACCCCGACGGCACAACCGCTGCCAAACACAGAACAATTACCAGCATGACAACTAGGAAGCGCCGTCTCACAACAATCCCAAACCACTACACTTCTGCAATCATAAATAGCTTATTTCCCAAACCAGAAGACAAACGCTTTCCCAAGAACTCCAAAATCAGAGACTATTTCGAGCAAGGAAGATTGGCTCTGTACAACAAAACCGCATTCATCGGACGAAAAAGGCAATGTACTAATCAAGAAAGGACAACTAAGACCATTAGCTTCAAGCATAATAGATTTGTTTAACCACAAACGCTTTACCTTTACTCTGCAAAGTTCTGAATAAGCCAAATTAGGGGAATGCAAAATGTCAATCACAAGTTTGGAGAGAAGGATCTACAACTGTCCGTTCACTAATTCTGACGAATGCGATGGTCGGTTAAATTGTCATCCTATAGCGGGATATGGCTCAACTCACCCAAAATTTCTTGTATTAGGCATAAATCCGGCGCTTAGGAATGAAGTATGGCGATTTTGTAAATCGCAAAAGGAGCTTCAAGACAAGTATTACGAAGAGTGCATGAAAACCGGCAGGTACGGATATGGAACTTTATTAACAAAGCTAAGAGAGCGTATACCGGACTTTGACATGCCTGAAAATGTTTACTTGAGCGATATAGTGAAATGCCCTACAAAATTGGTCTTCCATTATCGCAGATGATTGAAAAGTGCAGAACTGCTTATTTACAAAATGCTATCGAACTGCTAAAACCCAAAATCATAATAGCATTTGGTAAAACAACCGCAAATCAGTTACGGCACTTTCAAAATCAAAACTTTCGAATAATAGAAGTAAATCACCCAAGTCGAGTAGCCGACGTTGACAAGATATTCATAGAAATAAAACGTAAACTTGAACAAATAGATAATCCCGTAACTCCAACCAAAGAAACAACAAGCAAACCCGCGGAATCTTTAGATAAATAGATCGACACAACTCCGAGACGAAATAAGCAAACTCGTTTTCAAAAAACACGTTTGAGCAGGCAATGAACTTATGGATTAATCGAAAAGCAGATGAGCGACCAACATTAAGTTCACCGACTTACCATTTTTTTACCAGCGATCTTGAGCGATACGTTCAGAAATTGGTGCAAAAAGCTGGTTTTTCTGGATTAGTAGTGAAAACCAGTGCAGGAAAAGGCAGGTGGGCTGAGATACCTTGGGCTGGAATTCGTAACGATGATATTACAGCCAATTTCCAACAAGGCTTGTTTGTTGTATTTGTCTTTGCGCCACAATTCAGAAAACTCTATTTGACGATAATAATGGGAGTTGAGAGGGAACCCATCAGCGAAATAGAACAGACAGTATCCGCTCTCAGAAAGAAAGTCAGAATACCTGAAGGGTTCTCAATCGGCAGTAGAAGGCAACTTGGCTTCAAATGCACCTTTTAATAGCAAACCTGACAGGTACAAGAGAGGTATTCTGTATTCACAAAAATACGATGTTAGACAAATGAATGATTCTGAGGTAGACAAAGATTTGAAGGCAGCTTTGGATTCATACCAAGATTTCGCTCGCGACGTTTAATCAAGGGAAAAGTCTAAGGCATAATCATGCCAGATAGTGTTAGCGTGCATTTTGCTTTAGTCCTTTCCTGTTTCGACCCCCTGTCATGACTGTTCTGTCGATCGGCTAGGTAGTAAGCAGCCCTGACTGTAGGGTATCATGAGTACGAGGGTCAAACTAAATCCTACTATTAGTTATTGTGAAATGAAGTGCTTTTATGAATTGCCTTAATGACCCTTAAAACATGCGCTGAGTTAGATTAAACAAGCTATTCATAGGCTAAATTTAAGCGCTGAAAAAATGAGTCAAATTACTTTACGGGCAAGCAAGAATCTCAATACTGTAATGGGGTCAATGTTATAACTAAATTTTCGTTTCCAACAGACTTGCCATATTGGACTAGGCCCACTCTGTCAACTATATTCTGTAGTCACAACGAGTAAGATGTAATCAGGAGAGGTTCTGTTATAAGCTCGAACGATTTGGTGGGATATTGTCTCAAAATTAATCTTAGCCTTTTTACCTTTTCTTGCTTTCACTACTGCAGCAAATGTACTTTGTCTACATTTCACCTTCAAAGAGAAATGTTCAAGGTCTGCAACTTCAAGAACGGTATCTGCCTCTCGATTTCTACAATTGGTTGCATTCTTCTCTCTTAACGAATCAACCAAGGTGTCCTGAATTTTCCTTTCTGGTAAATCCTCAAGCAAATCCATGAATGATTTAGCATCGTGTGGACTTACATTCTGTGTTTCTGTAAAAATATCCAGAAAACTTAAGGCAGAATGCTTGTTTGAGCTTTTATACAATTTACCTTCTTGGGTTATTTTTATTCTGTTGAAAGTGTAGGGGTCATTATTTTCATATCGAATCAGCACAACTAGGCCATCTCTTTCAAGTTCTTTAACTGCGAAATTAATCTCCTCATAGTTTATGCCAGTCCTCTTGCTCAACCATATTGCGTCCAAGGCTGCTTCGTAATTTGATTCTGCCCATTCAATTAGATAATCCAAAATTATTTGCTCATTCAGCTCTCGTTCAGGCAAGTATATCGCTACTTTAAGAACCTGATTTTTTATATAAATGTAGCCTGCCGTCTTACTGCCAACAACTTGGTTCATACATCGGTAATTTCTTTACTATATATCGAGGTTATCAGGTTTTGTACTTCAAGTTTTTTCATAAACCATGATTTCTTGCGTTAGTGACCTATGGACAAAGACCAAGTGCGATCCAATCGTTTTGTAGCCAAGACCCTGAATATAGTCTTTTAAATCCTCAGCCATTCGGTTCACTTCTCCACGTTCGTTCACCCTTATCGGAGGGCTATACAAATCCTGTTTACTTCAGGAGCCAATACTTACTGTTTAATGTGGGCTGGTGTGTTGGTTGTAATACAACTCAGTTGGCGAAATTGCCACATTTCCCCTCTTTTTTGAGCCTATTTTTAGCGAGAGATAACCGTTTTGATGATGACTCCGACACGATAAAACTTGTTAGTAAGCCAATAAAAAACCAAGAAAGTGGTGTATTAGTAGAAAATCTCGTTTTCTGGAGACCTTCTGTATGGTGAATTCTGATAGGGTTAAGCGTAAGCTCCCAAGCTTACTCATTGATTGCTGCACAACAGAAAAGAATAGCTGGAATAGCCTCATGCGTTACCGATATAGGGTTACCCAGTTTAAAAAGCGTCAGCCCGAGAAATTTAGTTGTCTAACTAATCGTGTTTTGGCTGACTTAGCCGACTTAGAAAAAGCAGTTAATGAGTCAAATGGCAGTTGTCAGCGTCATAAAGATTAATGAAAGATTCTTTACAAAAAGCGCTTTCTTCTGCAATAGCTTTATGTCAAGTTTGTTTCAAATAGTGGGCAATTCGATATGTTATCTGTTCTGCTGCTTTAACGCAAATTGCTTTGCTTGTAAAGGGAAGTCCCAATCTTTATCCAAGTTGATAGCTTGATTAAAATAATAAATCGCTTCAGACCACTCTTGCATATCCAATAAGACATCACCTTTCCAAGCCCATGGCTCGGGATTTCTTGGATCCAACTCAATCAGTTTGTCGAAGCAAATGGCAGCTTCTTTCAGTCTGTTTATGTTATGTAGCAAAAAACCTTTGCTTTGCCATCCAAACTTATTTACGGGTTCCAATTCAATTGCGGAGTTAAAACAACTTAGAGCTTTATCAAAAAGCTGAGCCTTTACGTACTCTACCCCTCTTGAAATTAAGAAATCAGCATCTGTAATTAACTGCTTCAATCCTCTTTTCCCCTGGGTGGATGCTCATATTTCTTCAACATTGAGGCTAAATCTTCTAAATTAGTTGTTATTATCGAATTTGAGAATGCAACCGGCCAAGGCGTCGGTACAGGTTTTTCGCTGTAGAAAATGACAGGCTTTCCCAATTGATAGGCGAATACATTTCTATTGCTGTCCCATAACTCGGACCGTTCGAAATAACAACCACTAAATCGCTTTTCTCAATAAAATTGAGATCATGTTCAGCTATTTTTTTAGCCAGCTGTTGCTTGTCCCTGAAGTCCAAGATTCCGCTATAGTCCATGTTCTTCTCAGAAATGTAATCCAAGACCTGAAAACCTTCAGATCTAAGAAACGATTGAACGTTTCTTATGCTCTCCAAGCCTCCGTATCCAATGGACCCACACACGACGACTCTAAAAGGACATTTTGAAGTTTTGTTTAAAGTGCCCTGCCTCCATTTTTTCCCTACACAATTTTAGCCGATTCTCTCTAATCTACCATTCTTTCCAACAATCTTCCTCTTTCTCATAAAGTGCTTGTTCTTCTTCATCCTCAGGACTGTATGGGTCGCATTTAATCTGATGTTTTTTTGCGCTTTCGCCTGTCCTGCAATTAAATCACACCACCGCTTCATTAGCCACACAGTTTGCCCTCTTCCACTCCGCTAAAGGGAATTTGCCTGATATTGCATCATAGGCGCTGTTTATTCTACTCATAATTTCATTGCTCAATTCCCAAATTTTGGTCTCACTTTGATAGCCAATCCTGTCTGGAGCCCATTCCTTTGCTAACTTTCGACGCATATCCTTGGCCTGATTAGCAGTGCAATTTTCCTTTAACTCCAAAACAGCATGAGGCGTCTTAGCTTTCTTAAGGCTCTGAACCTTTTCCTCTAACCGACTAGCGATCATACTTGTGTGATCTACTACTATAATTCTTGAAGAACTTTCTACATCGACAACTTTGCCGAAATCCGAAGAAGGTGTAATACGGGTTATGTTGCCACCATGGCTTGCTAAACCCATACTCGTACTCGAAGTATTTCCTAATGATTGCAACTCTATTCACAGTTAGTCTGGTTGCTTTTGCGACTTCTCTGTCAGATGCAGAGGGGTCACTCGTGAGAAATCGATAGACAGAACCACATTCTAGGTAATCTTGAAGATTGGTAAAGTAGGAAAGCCCTCTGGTTTTTCTTTCACAATGATCGCCGCCTAACTTCTCCAGCCGGAGTCTCGGATAAGCGATTTGTTTGGGGTTCCATATGGGGCGGTTAGCTTTCCAAGTATGTCCCATTTTTGAGTGCTCCAGCAAAGTATGTCGAACATTCTAACAGGAGTAAGTGCAATAGGCAAATCCTGCAAGTTATCAGTCAATTTACGGAATGCTGGTTCCTGGCTGACAATGCGTCTACGAGTTGTCTCTAATGCTTCGATGGCAAGCCCAATTTGCTGACTTTTTGGGATAATTGAAGTCATAAGCCAAGCAGGTCGCCTATTAATGATGCTTATCGATGCGTGGCCAGAGCGAAGCGCTTAATTGGTGAGGATAGATCACCATGGGAATAGCAGGACGCTACCCGCATGGTGAAGATGGTTGAAGGCAGCAGCTCCCTGCTAGGCGAACGGCACCAGCAGGAGCATGAAGACGGCGGCCGCCTGCAGCGTGATCTGGCCACTGGGCAGCGGACGGCCTTGAGTGCGCGCCACTTGCGCGTCGATGTCCTTGTCGACGATGTCGTTATAGGTGCAGCCGGCGGCGCGCATCACGATGGCGCCGATGGCGAACAGCAAAAGCAGCCAGGGGTCTGGGTAGTCGGCGCCGATGCTGCGCGAGGCGAGCGCCACCGACCAGAAACAGGGAATCGCGAGCAGCCAGAAGCCCGTGGGCCGGTCGACCCTGGCAAGCCGCAAATAGGGCGCAAGCGCCGCCGGCGCGAAGCGATCGACGACGTTCGTCGCGCTTGCATCGGCAACCGCGCCAGTTTTGCCTTCGGCCACAGGACGTGGCATGTCTTCCGATCTCGTCACCCCGTTGCACTCACCTCGATGAGGGACGAAAGCACCGATGCCCGCCAAGTCTCAGCGGCTCTTCGTCAGGTCCCGGCTCGGCCACGACAGAGACATCGGGCTTGACCCCCCACAGGCGCACTACCTCATCAACGTACTCCGATGCAAGACCGGGGACGATGTCCTCCTGTTCAACGGCGAGGATGGCGAGTGGCGAGGGAGGTTCAGCGCGGCGACCAAAAAACGTGCAAACGTCGCTCTTGAGGAGCAGACGCGCCCGCAAATTCAGGGACCGGACCTGCATTATCTCTTCGCGCCGCTGAAGCGCGCCCGCCTCGATTATATGGCGCAAAAGGCGACCGAGATGGGCGCGTCCTTGCTCAAGCCGGTGATCACCCGCCGCACCGTGGCGGAGCGCGTCAATAGGGGGCGGCTCGCCGCCAATGCGATCGAGGCCGCCGAGCAATGCGGGATCCTATGGGTGCCGGAAGTGGCCGAGCGGGAAGACTCTCTCCTCGGTTCTCGAAACTTGGGACACCAGCCGGCTCCTTGTCTTTGCCGATGAAGCTGCGCCTCATGCCTCGCCGCTTGTGGCGCTTTCCGGCGAACGTCCGCGCCCCCTTGCCGTGCTGGTTGGGCCCGAGGGCGGATTTGCCGAGGAGGAGAGGGCGCTGCTCCTCAAGCAGTCCTTTGTCCTGCCGATCTCGCTCGGGCCCCGACTGATGCGGGCCGACACCGCGGCGGTTGCCGCCTTGGCCCTCGTCAATGCAACGATTGGTGATTGGCGTTCCTAACACCCTGCCATGTTCGCGGATGCGCAAACGTGCTAGGAGCGGCGCGTTCACCCCCTCAAACCCAAGTCCTGAAATCGAGCGCCTTCTCCCATGTCGACACGCGTAGCTGTACCGCAAGGCCCGACCATCGATTCGCGGGACGAGCTCGTCGCCTATCTCGAAGCGGGATCGAAGCCGATGGCCGACTGGCGCATCGGCACCGAGCACGAGAAGTTCGGCTTTTATCGGCACGGCAACACGCCGGTTCCGTATGCTGGCGAGCGAGGCATCGCCGCGCTGCTGCAGAGGATGAAGGACCAGTTCGGCTGGGACGGCGTTTTCGAGCAGGGCAACATCATCGCGCTCCGGCGCGCCAACTGCCCCAAGGGCAGCATCATCAGCCTCGAGCCTGGCGGCCAATTGGAGCTCTCCGGCGCGCCGCTCGCCACGCTACACGAGACCCATGAAGAGCTACGCCAGCACCTTATCGAGGTGAAGGAAATCGGCGGCGAGCTCGGCATCGGGTTCCTCGGGCTCGGCTTCTCGCCCAAATGGACGCTGGCCGAAACCCCGGTCATGCCCAAGGCGCGCTACGGCATCATGCAGCGCTACATGCCGACGAAGGGCAGGCTCGGGCTCGACATGATGTTCCGCACCGCGACGGTGCAGGTCAATCTCGACTTCGCCGACGAAGCCGACATGGTGACGAAGATGCGCGTGGGGCTCGCGCTTCAGCCGATCGCCACGGCGCTCTTCGCCAATTCACCCTTTACGGTCGGCAAGCCGAACGGCTTCAAATCCTATCGCGCGGAGATTTGGCGCGACACCGACCCCGACCGTACCGGCATCCTTCCCTTCGTGTTCGAGCCCGGCATGGGCTTTGAGCGCTATGTCGACTACGCGCTCGATGTTCCCATGTATTTCGTCTACCGCAAGGGTCGCTATATCGACGCGGCTGGGGCCTCGTTCAGGAGCTTCCTGGTGGGGCGGCTCGAACAGCTCCCGGGCGAATTTCCGACTTTCGACGATTGGGCCGACCACCTAACGACGCTCTTCCCTGATGTGCGCCTCAAGCGGTTCCTCGAGATGCGTGGGGCGGATGCCGGTTCCACAATGGACGCTCTCGTGGCGCTTCCGGCCTTCTGGACGGGGCTGCTCTACGAGCCTGATGCCCTTGCCGAGGCTGCCGAGCTCGTCTCCGGCTGGACGGTCGGTGAGATACAGACTTTGCGCGACCAGGTTCCGCGCCTTGGACTCTCGACGCCGTTCAGGGGTGGCACAGCCAACGATATCGCCCGCGCCGCCGTCGTGATGGCCGAGATGGGGTTGAAACGGCGCGCCGCGCTCGACCGCAAGGGCAACGACGAGCGCGAGCATCTTGCGTGGCTCGCACCAATCGCAGCGGAAGGGCGCTCGCCGGCGGATCGGCTGGTGGCCGAATATGTCGAGGACTGGCGCGGCGACATCGACCGGTTGTTTGAGGCCCACGCTTTTTAGAAGATCACGTTCGCCGAGGCCGGAACCAACCCTGGCTAACTCCCCGACAGACTCGCGACCAGGAGCGTTTTCGTCACGAGATGCGTTGACCGCTGCCTTGCTGTTCGACGGTCTCGCCGCGACCTTCGCATTTACCTGGTCGCACTGGCTCGACGATTGGGACTCGGTGAACCTCGCCTTCGTTCTCGACGACTTCGATGTCACGAAGCACTGGCCGCATCCGCCTGACCATTCAATTTATGTCGCGGCGGGAAAACTGGTTCATCTCTTCATCGCCGATCACGCTGCCGCGCCCTTACGCTCGTTTCTATCTGCTGATGCTGTTCATCATGCTGCCGACTGGACACCTGCGTTACTTCTTTGCCGCTCAGTCTGATCGTGGGTGGGTCGGTCTCCGGCTACCTGACCCTGTTCCAACGCCCGGTCGTTCTCGGCCTAGCGCTGGTTGGCTGTTCGCCGTCACCGTGTTGCCCTTCTCGTCAGTGGTCTTTCCAGATTGCCGCGCTCGGCTGGGTCAAGGCAAATCGTCCAGCCGCGGTCCTCTATTCCGATTTATTGCGGCGGCATGCGTCGTTCTACTGGCGCGAGAGACCAACTCCAGAGCCGAAGACCGACGCCGACTGCGATCAATTCCGGCGCATCGTCGAGTTCAGGGCGCGTGCTGTCGACCAATGCCAACCTCTGCGGGCTTAGCAGGACAAAAGTCGCGTCGTTGAAGCGCGAGGCGAGAATCCACGACAAGCATCATTTCGAGTTCATTTTCGAGTTTGGCAAAAGCGACAGGACCCGGGTTGAAACCTCGTCGGTGAATGACTAGGTCCAAACTTAGTCGCCGCCTCGTCCGCACAACCCTGCACGGACGGGGCGCGAGTTCGTCCCCCGACGGATGCTTGGTCGGCGGTAGAACCCTACCGTCGACCCTTTTTGTGCGGGTGCTATTTGAGATTCGCC
>CAVVMH010000007.1:0-166555 GCA_963749465.1 Candidatus Bathyarchaeota archaeon
GCAGAGTTGGCGCAGTGCTGGTTAATGATGAGAGCGTGGGGTTTGTTGGCGAAATCAAACCGGAAGTTCTGGTCGCATGGCAGCTTGAGAATCCGACTGCTGCTTTCGAACTGAACTTAGCCAGTATCGTCTCTCGGAAGTTGTTGTAGTGTGTACACAACTACAAACGGATAATAGCCCATACGCGTCTATTTGTGTTCAAACTCAGAATTCGCGAAAGATGGCTGTTATCTTGGTACATTTGGGAGAGATTTCGTGAAGACAAACTGCAAGTCGGTGCTAGTAGTGGATGACGATAAGGCCATTCTTCGCACGTTCTCTCGGATTCTTCAAAGAGCAGGATTCTCCACGGAAACGGCTGAGAACGGCAAGGAAGCCTTGAAGAAGATTCAAAGTCAAACGTTTGATGTGGCTTTGATTGATGTGGTTCTTGGAGACAGCAATGGGCTAGATTTGCTTCCGAAGATTGAAAAGAGCTCGCCTAATACAATTAAAATCATGATTACTGGCACTGATTCGACAGAAAAAAGAAATGAAGCTTGCAAGAACGGTGCTGATGCGTATCTGACTAAGCCTATTAACCCTGAAACGCTGCTGAATGTTTTCCATGAGAAACTCAATTGTATCCAACCCTAAAAAACAAGAAATTTTGACCAACTCTGATCGCTGAGACTTTTGGCCTCCTTCGGATAATTTCAAATTTATGAAAGACTTGTGATTATACTTGGTGATGAAGCAGGTTTGTTGAAGGTCAGTTTATCAAATGGGATGTTTTGTAAGCGCGCCTTGGAAGATAACATTTCTGAGGTGAAGCGTTTGGGGTTTGAGAATCTGGAGTTTAACATGAAGAGCGTGGAAGTTGAAGATGACATGTCGGTTTATTTGGCGAAAAGATTGGTTGATGATTCTGGCTTGAAATGTCTGACCCTCCATGCCGCTACATTACACGTCAAAGACGAAGTTGAGGCTCACCGGGCGGTTTATTATGGAAAAATCTCTTTGGAGTTTGCCCGAAAACTGTCAGCGCCAGTCATGGTGGTTCATTCTAACGTTTCGCGGAAACTGGCGGAATCCCAACGGCATAAAGTGTTGGAAGAAATCTTTGTTGAGTTAACTTTCTATGCTAAGAAGCTGAATGTGAAACTAGCCTTAGAGAACCTGTCTTACGCTTCGAGCGGTTACGGCAAGAACGTGGACGAACTCGAAGAAATCTTCGGGATCATAGATTCATCGGGCACGATGGGTTTTACGTTGGATTTCTGCCACGCAGAAGCCACGGGACAAACGTTCAGCTTGCTCGAAAAGTATCACAGCAGACTTTGTAACATTCACATGAGCAATCGAGCTCACCGACCTTTCGAGGCGGAAACACCAAGTTTGACTGCTCTAATGAGGAAGCTTCATGAATACGGTTACGCTGGACCATTAACACTAGAGTTGAGCAGGAGATGTTCAACTGAACAGATTCTGAAAACGAAGAGCGTGCTTGAAAGCATCTTGAATCGTTGAATGGAGAACTATAAGATGTCCCGCGCAGGATTCTGTTTATTCGCTGAGATAGGTTTGGAGGTGGACTTATGACTAATGTTGGAGAACTGTACGTGTGTAAAATATGTGGAAACACAATAAAGTGTGTCGCTGCTGGTGCGGGAAGACTCGTTTGTTGTGGACAGGAGATGGAGCTTATTGGTAAAGTCGACGAAGAAGAGGAATAAGCATGAACCGTTTTGCTATGGTGTTTGGGATTGGGAATGAAACCTAAAATCAAGAAGCCAAGGCGTGGCCGATTTGGGAAAAAGAAGAATCGATGTTTCCGTGGGAATATGACGAGCAGGAAACTTGCCTGATTCTGAAGGGGAAAGCCGTGATTAAGACGCCTGAAGGTAACGTGGAAATTGAGGCAGGTGACTACGTTGTGTTTCCTGTGGGTCTTAAGTGTACGTGGGAAATTAAGGACAAAATAAGAAAGCACTACAAATTCGGGTAAATGAAAAAGGCGTCAAGCTGTTCTGAAACGCACTCGTGATGCAGACGGTTAGCGCTTTATGTTGGTCTACTTTCGTAAATTACTACTGAATCGGATTTAATCTTCAGTATTAGGTCGTGCCCTTCCACTATTTTCCTTAAGCAACCCATGCTCTCCTGACTAAGGTTTGCTTTAATGTTAATGTGGTATCCCTCGAACAGTGGATACATAGCTTTTTGCGGAATCAAAGTGATAGTGCTCCCGTCTAAGCCGGGGCATCTATCGACAATTTCTCTAAACAAGATTGCAATTTCAGCAAATTTCATGAATGTTCCTGCCAGCTTATCATTTCGCATATGTTCCATAAGAAATTTTAGGTTGTAGAAAACTAACGAGATTTGTGCAAGCCTTGAGGAGAAGTGCGGTGAGACGCTGGGATTTGCTCCTGGTGGTCAATGGCGACAACTGGGTTGAAGTGGGTTTAGCCACACACTCTGCAGCAGCATTCTAACTAACGTTTCTGACTAGTTTCGTCATTTTCTCAGGACCAGCGTTTTCAATGCATTAAGTGTGGTTGGAAGTCTGGGCGAATGGTTGATGACGAGTGTTGGCTTGGCTAAAGGCATCAGTGTGGGAAAGGTTAATATCCAGTGGGAATTACTGAGTGTGGTGGGAACATACATGAGTGAGGCTGAGTCAACGGTAAAAATAGATGCAAAAGGCAGAATCATGCTGCCTGAAAAAGTCAGGAAAGCCACAAAACTCAGCAAAGGAGCATACGTCACCGTAAAAGCAAAAGACAAGAAAATCACAATAGAACCTGCAAAATCCATAGCAGACAAGTACTGCGGGGTCTTCCAGATAACCAACTGGCCCGAAGACTTAGACGAATTCACAATGGAGGCAACCAGAAAATGGTGGGCAACTCACGGTACGTAGACGTCAACATATTCGTCTACTGGCTTGGAAATCACCCAAAACTTGGCCAGACAGCGCAGAAATGGATAAAGAAAATCGAAGAATCCCAACGGGGAGAATACATCACCTCAACACTGACATTGTACGAAACACTAGTCATTCTGGCGGGGTTAGCGGGAAAAAACCTCAAAGACAAAAACTTCGTAAACAAAGTATTAAATGCCGTAACTAGCCTCAAACCGTTAAGAATTGAGCCACTGAAAATCGAAGACTACAAGAAAGCAGCAGATCTAATGAACGAGTGCCAACTTGATTATGAAGACTCCCTGCATCTGGCAGTTGCCGCAAGGACTAAGGTTCATGAAATTGTCTCAAACGACAAAGACTTTGATATTACCCAAATTAAAAGAACGTTTTGAAAATCAAGCACCCCTTATTCAACATCTAAGGACATTATTTGTTGGCTGCTTTGCCCAATTCCCCATTTCCAGAACAGTTAGGTTTTTGTCTGCAGCCACATTTCGATAACCTTAGTTTGTGTGGCTCAAGGATTTTCGAACTTTTTTCTACGTTGAGAAGTGTTAAGTGGGTTTTTTCTGCGGCAGCATCCCAACAAGCCTGAAACCATTAAAAATAATCTTATTTTACAGAAATAAGGGTAAATTGAGGTTGGTGGGGCCGCTGGGATTTGAACCCAGGATCGCACGCGCCCCAGGCGTGTATCCTAATCCATGCTAGACGACGGCCCCACTAGCCGAACATACTTAGCTGCCTGGGCACAGAGACAAGAATCTGCGATGAGGTTTATTTCTTTTCCTCAAGAATTGTGCTCAGCTGCAACCATAAGCGAACCATGTTTGCGCTTTGAAAAATGGAGGCATAGAATCCAGGGTTACAGCAGTCTAAGGCGTTCATTCTTTCCACAATATTAGTGCAGCTTTGAGTTCTTCGTGAGTTTCAGCATACTCATCTAGGGTTTTCCCGTTTAATGTTGCCTCGACCGCTTGCCTCATGGCTCTTGCACCTGCGCATGTGCCGTTCTTGTGTCCGTGTATTCCTCCACCTGCCTGAATCACAAAGTCGTTCCCGAACGTTTGCATTAATGCTGGAACCAATCGTGGGTGTAATCCGCCAGAAGCAACGGGCAAAACAGGCTTCAATCCATCCATTGGCATCTTGCACGCTTCAATATTATCAACTACTTCCTGCTTCGTTTCTGACATCTTCCCAACAACCGTCCCAACGTGAAGCTGATCAACACCAATCATCCTCGCTACCTTTGCCATCACACGCATGGCAATCCCGTGTTTCGGATTCTTCGTGAACGCGGCATGACCAGCCCGATGCGCGTGAATGACAAGCTTGAAATCTTGGTCTCGCAACGTTTGAATGCCGAATAACCACAAGTCAAGATGTCAACCATTACGTATTCTCCTCCATGCTCCAGCACGAATTCGGCACGCTTCAGCATGATTTCGGTTTCGGCAGTAATATTCGCCATGTAAACTTTACGCTCCCCAGTTTCACTTTCCGCTTTGTCTCTGCTCTCCAACGTTTTAACGATGCGCTCTTCAAACGGATTGAAGTTTTGACTGCTCAAGTTCTCGTCATCCTTCACGATGTCGCAGCCTCCCGCCCAAGCTTCATAAGCCACACGCGCATGATCAGCAGTCTTCAACCCTAACTTAGGCTTGATAATCGTACCCACTAAAGGACGATCAAAGACCCTCAGCAGTTGGCGGATTCCTTTGATGCCGAATTGTGGACCCTTAAAACCCGCAACCATCTTCGGAGGAAATTTGATGTCGTTCAGTCTTAGGTTACGCAAGGCTCGTAATCCAAAAACGTTTCCAGCCACACTACTAAGAATGTTCGGCATGTTCCCACCCTCAAAAAGCTCTATTGGATAGGCAATCTTCGCAACGTTACCTTCAATGGAGAAAACCCGCGCCGCAAGACGTTCAACATAAGGCTTTACAGTTGTCAACTCAGTCCATGTTCCGACGCTGCTTTCCGCCGCAACTCCCCCGGCAGCTTCTTTCAGGCTGACTCCATCAGGTTCGACGAAAAATGAACAGATCAAATCGTTTTCCAATGGCTCATACTTCAAATCAACAAAGTCGACGTATCTCAAGACAGATCGCCCTCAAATAATATGGAACGACATTGCTTAAATTAGTAGTTGTAGTTGAACAGGCTAAAAAAATTCATAGTGTTCTACTACTTCCAACAATCATCGTTGAATGTGAAAAAAAGAATTCCTTTTTAACGGTGTCCACTTCTTGTATTTGCTGACTTCCGTTTCTCCTATGGGCTTGTTGCGCTCAAGTAGTTTTTATTCAGCAAGCAGAGTGAACAACAACTTCCAATTAGAAGAAGAACAACAACTTAATTTCCAAAAGCGCAGTGTTGTTGTTCTTTCAGAATTGAGCTGAACAGTGAGATCATAACCAAAAAGAAAAGATGTGCCGCGTGTTTGATGCGGCTGCAGCGGCAATTCCTGATTTCGGTCCGCCCAAATAGGGTGCTAATTGCAGTCACCGCTTGGCTTGCAGGCATCGTTAGCTTCAGCATCAAAGAAGCACTAGGCGGACAAACATCAAAATCTTAGTGATTGTTCTTCTGGGAGAACAGAGTGTTCTCTGGGGAGAGTAATATGTCACCTTTACATGGTATGGGGTGAGGATAATTATGAGGAGAGTAAACCTCACTTGTATGGTTATCTTGCTGCTGCTTTTCTCTTGCTTATTCAGTTTTGTTTCGGTCGCAAAAGGAGACTTAGTAGGTCGCAGGGGGCTCATAGCAGCCTACAAGCCCTATATTGTTTTTCCTCAAAACAATTACGGCTATAGCTCTAATTCGTTGACATTGAATGTTAGCTTCAAAGCAATGGCTTATGCAAACATGAACTATTCTGCCACTTATAGTTTGGATGGTCAAGCGAAAGAATCTTTGCCTATAGTGAAACATTACCTTGGCAACTGGGTCATCTATCATGGTGAAAATGACTATGTAGATGGCTCAGTGAAGCTGCCAACACTCTCGGAAGGCTCCCACACGATAACTGTGTTCCTGACGCTCGATTGGGAAATAGGAGACCAAAATGGCGTGACAGTCTATACATATTACGATAATGAAACAGTAAACTTTACCATTAGACAAGACAAAACTCCTGAACCGCCTGTAGTTGAACCGCCAATCGTAGCACCTCCTGTTGAGAATAAAACAGAGCCCCCAGTCGTAACACCTTCGATACCCCAAGAAGTTGAACCTACCCAAACAACCGATACCACTCCCCCTGCCCCTGACCCTTTGCTGATATTGGTGAGTGCTCTTGTAGCTATGGTTACCTTGGCTGCTTTGGTGAACCTGAAGAAACGCCGCAAACATGCGGCTAAAGATTACCGACGAGAACGGCAGCTTTAGCCCGAAGACGCCTGGTTGTTGTTTTGACTTTAACTTTGAACACCTTCTAAACCGAAAAGTGTGATGAGAGTATCTGATAGAAGTTCGTTAGCAGCAGTTCAAGAGAATTAAAATCTTTAACTACACGCTTCACCAATCTAATCGAAAGTGAATCAACATGGAATTGATCACTGAACTACTTCACATCACCGCTGGCGGAAGAAGAATCGCTATCCTAAGTGAAGAAACAGCTGGCAACCTAGGCATACACTCTTCCGACAGAATACGAATAACTCACAACAAAAACGAAGCCATCGCCATAGCCAACATAGCAGCCCATTTCCCAGAAAACCGCATCGGTTTATACGAAGAAATCGCCACGATACTAAACGTCGAAGAAGACGAAAAAATAGACGTCCAACTCGCTCAACTACCCGAATCCCTTTCTCATGTGAGAGCGAAAGTCCGAGGAGAACGCCTCCGCGAAACAGACATACAAAACATAGTCAAAGACGTCGTCGAAAGACACCTCAGCGAAGTCGAAATCGCCGCCTTCCTAACCGCCCTAAACATCCACGGCTCAAGCATGAGCGAAAACGAAGCCTTGAGCAAAGCCATGGTCGAAACAGGCAAAACAATAGACTTCGGAAAAACACCCATCCTCGACAAACACAGCGTAGGAGGAATCCCAGGTGACAAAACCAGCCTCCTGGTCGTCCCGATCGTCGCCGCAGCAGGCTACACCATCCCCAAAACCAGCAGCCGCGCAATCACTTCACCTGCAGGAACAGCAGACCGCATGGAAACCCTATGCCCAGTAAACCTCACCATCAAAGAAATACGAGAAACAGTTGACAAAACAAACGGTTGTCTAGTTTGGGGTGGCAGCTTGGAACTGGCACCAGCAGACGACCTATTCATAAAAGTCGAATACCCGCTAGGAATTGACCCGTTGCTCCTGCCCTCGATAATGAGCAAAAAGAAAGCCATCGGAGCCACACACATCGTCATCGACATCCCCACGGGCGGCGGAGCAAAAATCAAAACGCGAACCGAAGCCTACCTTCTCGCGTCAGACTTCGTGGATTTGGGCAAGCGTCTAGGAATGACCATTCAATGCGCCATAACCTTTGGCGAACAACCGTTAGGCTGTGCAATTGGACCAGCACTCGAAGCAAAAGAAGCATTAGAAACACTAAAAGGACAAGGACCACCAGACCTCATCGACAAAGCAACAACCCTAGCAGGCATGCTATTCGAAATGTTAGGCGTCAAAAACGGAAAACGAAAGGCGGAAAACATCCTTAAATCCGGAAAAGCCGACAAAAAACTTCGCGAAATAATCAGCAATCAAGGCGGTAACCCCAAAACGAAACCCGAGGAAATCGCCATTGGCGACAAGGTTGCACAGGTCAAAACCAAACAAGCAGGAAGAGTACTTTGGATAAGCACGGAAAACACAGTTCAAATTGCACGCGAAGCCGGCGCACCGAAAGAGAAAGGCGCAGGAATCGTCCTTAAGGCAAAGCTTGGCGATGCAGTCCGAAAAGGAAGCGTTCTGTTCGAGATTTACGCAGAAAGAAATGAGAAATTGGAATCAGCACTTGAACTTGCCAATAGACTTCAACCGTTCGTTTTGAGCAGGAAAGCTGAAGAACGCATGCTGCTTGATCAAGTTCCCGCAAGATTTGCTCGCGAAAAGGGATTTATGTTGGAACGATGAACCTGGAGTTTTTTAGCGTGCATTTGACCTTACTTTCGGCTGCAACAGTGTCCAGAGCCATTCAACGAATTCTTGAAGGTTCTTAGTCTGTATTAACACTTCTCCTGGCCCTGTGATTTGCGTAACTAATCCCTCGCCGCCCAGAAGAGTCTCTTTGAGTCCTCCGAACTTTGTGACCTTGTAACTGCAGCTATCGCTGAAAGCTACAAGATGAAAGTTGTCCACGATTAACGTTTCATTAGGTGCTAAGGTATGTTTGTCAATCGCACCGAAGGTATTGATGAACATCCGTCCGTTTCCCGTGACTCTCAGCATGAATAAGCCTTGCCCGAACAGACCTCGCGTGAAACCTTCCCATTTCACATCCAAATCCACGTTTTGGGTGGAAGCGATATAGGCGGATTTCTGGACGACATAACCATTGTTGGGTGATATTTCTATCGTTTCGATATCGCCAACCGGGGCAGCTGCGAAGGCTGCTTCGCCTTGTCCGTTTGTGGCGGTGTAGTCGTTGACCCAGAAGCTTTGTCCACCTATTAATGAGAGTCCTAATGTACTGAGAAGGCTTTTTTCTCGTTTTCTTGTGTGGGCTTCGATGTTTGGGGACATGTACGTCATCGATCCTGCTTCGGCGGTGATTGTTTCGTTCTGGTCTAAGGTTGTCACAAGCATGGCGTAGGAGGGTTTGTACTTGATTTCGTATTTCATACTGGCTTCACTGGTGATATTTTGTTGTGAGCGGAAGATAAGCTTTTCAACTGTTGTACATGGAACAGTCCTTTAGTTTTTTTGTTGTTATTATCTTGTTTACTGTTTTTGAAGTGCTCTTTGATTGAAGAATGCGTGGTTTGATAGCTTGATTATAAATGAAATTATGTGGAGGTTGCGCAATCGCTTATGGGAAAATGATTTTATACGCGCATAGTTGCATTCGTGTTGGCTTGAGAAGCTATAAAAAGGTAGCACAAAACTCGTTTCAAATTGGTTTAGAAGAACTTGCGTTTCCTCTTGTCTTTCGGATCAACACTTTCCTCGATTACTTCTTCCGCAACTTCTGTTACGGAGACACTATCTTCTACCGTGTTTTGTGTCTCTTCTGCTCCTTCCCTTTTGCCTTCTGCGCCCAAGTTCGATTCTCCTTGACTGTTGGAGACTGAAAGGGCTTTCAGTTGTGACTCCAATTCGCCGACTTTTGATTGAAGCTTGTTTACGGACTCTTGTTTGGCATTGTTTTTCTTCTTAAGTTCTTGAATAATTTTCTCAGTCAGCATTTTCACTCGCGCTTTGAGTTGCTTCTGTTCTTCATCTAATTCTCGAGCTTCAACCTCTACGCCCGTTTTTTCATTCAGCAATTGCTCAAGTTGGACGGTTTCACTCAATTTATTGTCACCTGCCAATAGCCTACTCGAAATTGAGATAATTGCTTTATGAAGAGGAAATCTGAATTCAGAATTCAAAGGAATTGAAAGGCAAGATTTTAGCGCTTGCAACACGGTAAAGAGCCTCTTTACAAAGACTCAATTACAAGCAAAATTCTATCGCGTAAAAGGTTCTACCCAAGACGCTTTCTTCTTACTTGGAGCAATTCGGCACTAAGTAACTTCGAGAAACTTTTCTTGGAAAGCATAAATACGTTGACGAATCAAACGTCTACTCCGTGGTTCAATTTGGGTTTCACTTTCAATTATGAAAAGGGAATGCTCATCGACAAGACAACGGGAGAAAGGCGCTGGTGTTTTTGCCTGACGTCAAACGGAGAAATGGACTGACTTGACTGAGAAGGAAAACTGGCGCGACCTGTTCACGCTACTTAAGCTAGCTGAGATGGGCGCACATCGTCGAACAGCCAAAATCTCGACCGAATATTTGGCAGAGAGACTCGGAATCGCTCAGCAGACGGCTTCACGCTACCTGATTGAACTTGAACGGAAAGGATGGATAAAGAGAACCATAAAGCCCGAAGGAAGCCTAATAAAAATCGACGAAGTAGGAATCAAAGAACTCCAGAAACTCCACTCGAACCTGAATCTATGGATAGAGGCCGCGTACCCTCCGTCAGTTACCCTGGAAGGCACAGTTTTCACAGGTCTCGGCGAAGGCGCTTACTACACGTCAAAAGAGGTTTACAGGAAACAGTTCATCGAAAAACTAGGCTTCGAACCCTACCCGGGCACGCTCAACCTCAAACTCTCTGCCGATTATGACTTGAAGTCCCGAATGGAACTCGAAGCGTACCCGGCCGTTGAAATCCAAGGGTTCAAGAACGAAGACCGAACATTCGGCATAGTGAAATGTTACCCAGCAGCAATCGGCAACAAGGTCAAAGGTGCTTTAATTTCCGCCTTGCGAAGCCACTACGACAGCTCAGTCCTTGAAATCATAGCGCCCGTCAACCTCCGAAAACATCTCAAACTGAAAGACGGACAAAAAGTAAAAGTAGAAATCCAAACTTCCACTAAATAGACAACGGGTTCCCATACGAATAAGTCGTTTTATATTGCGTCCCAGTTTTCCGTCTCGCCCCAAGAACATACCCTATTATCAACCCGACAACCAGCCCCCCAATGTGAGCCAAATTATTCACATTAGGCGCAGCACTTAGAAATAGAAGGAAGAAGCCGTAGATCAACGCGCTAAGAACTGATTGCCCCACGCTCCGCCTGGCATGAATAATCGCCGCGCCGAACATGGCAAAGATGGCACCCGAAGCCCCCACGGATGGAACAAGAAGAGGCAAAAACAACAGAGACAACAAGTTCCCAGCCAACCCACCAAAAAAATAGATTGCTAAATATTCAGGCAAAGAAAACATCTCCTCACACCTCAAACCGAAGACGAGGAGAAAAATCATGTTGCCCGCGAGATGATAGATACTGGCATGAATAAACATAGACGTAAAAAGCTGATAATAAGCGCCGCCAATAACAGCGGCGCCGACCTGACCCCATTCGTAAATCATGGAATTGCCTGTCAGCAAAAAGTCCCCGCCAACCACCGACGTATAAACATACACAATAACGTTTAGGGCGATCAGGATGTACGTTATCTTGAACTTTTGACTGCTAGACATGGCAGCTCATCTGGAAAATTTTTCCACGATCTTTTCACGAATCTTTGACGAACTGCTCAGTTCATCGTTCTCAAACTTGCCCAAACGGACAATCTCCACACTTAACCCGTGCATATTAACGTATTCGCGCACCCGCTCTTCCATGTCCGCCTGGTCGTAGCCCAACGCAATCACTTCAGGCTTTATTCGTTCAATGACATCGCCGATATCAAATTCCTCTAAACCCAGAACCGCCTCGTCAACCACCCGCAAAGACTCAACCAATGCGAGACGCTGATTCTCAGGCATGACAGGTTTCCTACCCTTCGTCTCTTGCACCGTACTGTCTCTAGCGACGATTACGAGGAGTTCCGCGTTTTTGCCCCCAGCTTTCTTGGCTTCCTCAAGGAACTTCACGTGACCCAGATGCAGCAGGTCAAACACGCCTGAAGCCAAAACTATTCTTCGCTTACTGGTTTTTCTGGCCACTCGAACTTCACAACTCCCAACAACCTCAACGCATCCAACAATCCCTCACAATAAGCGACGGAAGTCAGACTTGTCTCAAACCTTTTCTGAGCCTTATAATACTTTGCGTCCGCCAAGTAATCCGCTATATAATCGACGATCTTGCTGACATTTATTTCATTTATCGTTAACGAACCATGACTTTGCTGCATTTCCGAAAGGACTTTCTCTGCAGAAGCAATGTACTTTGATACGAGCGCTTCCAGACTCATTTGACCATCCCCCTCAGCCGTTCAGGAGCTCCCGCAAACCTGATTAACGCTTCAACCTCCGTGAAGTGAAGCTCTCCGGGAAAAATCAAGCTCTGAGGCGGACCACCAAAATCGTAATTCAGAAGTTCCTCAGCCCAGTCGGCTTTCAACGCAGGACTGAAACTTCCAACTCTAGCAGCTCCAACAGCAAGCGTCTCAACCGTTACCGCACCTTTGCGGTATTTGGACTCGGCGGCAAGGAGCAACTGTAAGCCATCTTTTATGCTGAGAAAACGTTGTTCGTCAGCTTTCAAATCCAGCAGGCAAAGGGTATGCAGCCCCCGCGCCTTGTTCTCCACAATGACATTATAGGGAGTCTGTGACGAATTCTCAGGAAAAGGAACAGTCACCGTCTTTCCAAACTTGTAATTGTGCAGACCAGACAGCCCGACAACAGCAGAAATCGCAGAAGCACCATGCACTATTCGCGTATTAATGCCTCGTTTCTCCGCCTCAATCCGAAGCGACATATGCGTCGTCGCCACGAATGGATCTCCAGGAACCAAAAAAACAGCATTACCATGTTCCGCCGCTTTCAAGATCGCTTCGCCATTCTCTTCTTCCAGATCATGCCTTGAAAGCAAAATGACTTCTTTTCCTGCTAAGGCTTCGAACCGTTTCAGCGAGAAATCGGGCAGTAGATTCGTGTAAAGCTCCATGAAGACCGACCCTGCTTTCCGGGTTTCTTCAAGTCCGCGAAAGCTGATCCCTTCTTCATCATTCAAGCCAAGACCCACAAAGATGAGTTCTTTCAATTATTTTACCTCTCAGGATGTGTAACAATCAGGGAATTAGGACTTAACCATTCTGCTTTCAAAAACCTATGTTATTTAGTTCTCCCATGCGAGACGGACAGCCAAATTATAGGGTCTATTCAATCTTTTTGACTTCGCCCTTCTCGACCAAGCGCTCGTAGTACTTGCGGCACGTCCCCAACGTTACGGAGTGGCGCTCGCAAAACTTTACCAGAACCTTCTCCACTGGCTCTTCTGGTCCTTTTTCCTGAATCATCTCTTTAAGTTCCTGAATCTTTTCCTTAGGCATTTTCTCAGCTATTTTCTCAGCCATTCTCTTTTCCTTCCTTTGCTATCTTTGCGCTTGCTTAGCGATTATATGTTTTGGTGCAACAAAAAACTTCCGTTGGTCTATTCCTCTCGGTTGATTCGAGGGCTAACAAGGCTGAAGAGACTGAGAGCTCAACCGTCGAAGACCTGGAAGACCCAGTTCTCTTGATTCTCTGACAACCGAAAGGACTGAAGAGGGCAATCTGGCGCAGTCACTTTTATAAAAGCCATGGGCCCTTCTTAAGCCGGAGATTAATGAGATGTTGCCGATAGAGGCATTGATGCAGGAACACAGGCTGATAGAACGCATGATTTCCCAGATGAGAAAAGAGTTAGTCACAATGAAATTAATGAATGATGTTAACTCTAAATTCATCGAAGTAGCAGTAGATTTTGTTTGGGTTTATGCTGACCGCTGCCATCATGGCAAGGAAGAGGGCGTTCTCTTCAGAGAAGTATCCACCAAGCCAATGCCATCTGAACATGCTGTGATGATGAGAGAGCTAATCGATGAACATGTCTACGCCAGGAGAACCACAGGCAACCTAGCTAAGGCTAAAGACAGGTACGTTAAGGGCGATGACGAAGCTCGAAGCGACGTTTGGAAGCTGCTGAATGACCTTGTGGAGTTTTACCCCAGGCATATTGAGAAAGAAGATAAGAAATTCTTTTACCCATCAATGAGTTACTTTAGTCAATCAGAGCAGGAGACAATGTTGAGTGAGTTTTGGGATTTCGATAGAAAAATCGTTCATGAACACTACGCCAAAGTGCTGGACGCTTTGGAGAAGAATGGTGTAGAAGTCTGACTTATGAGAAAGTGATTACGAGCCGTCGTTGAAGGTTTTTCCGAAATATTCAAATTCACCGTTCAGTTTCAATTCCCAAAGCGGTTTTTCATCTAACCCTTGGAACGGAGGTGTAATTGGGAAATGAGCGTGATTGTTCCAGACACGATTGAGAACACGAAAATGTGCATTTGTCCCAGCTGCCCAACTTTCCGCGAATCGAAATTAACGGGCATCCTTTTTTGTGCGAAGGGAAAAGCGACAGAGACGGTGAAGGAGAAGGGGTGCAATTGTCCCAAGTGCGCAGTGTGGATGAAGTATAAGCTGCAAAACCAGTATTATTGCAGTCTTGGGAAGGCGGTTTGATAGATTGGCGGACAACCGTTTTTCCTCCTTTTCTTTTCCGTCAGAGCTGCTTTAGGAGCATCGTGCGTCGAAGATGGACGCAACATCGCTCCTATCTTCCATCTTTAACTTCGTACGTTATGTGGCTGCCGTGCTTGAGGTTTGTCGTGTCAACTTCTTCAATTACCCGATTCACCATTCTGCCGACAACGACCACGAAAACATTCAAACCCCTTTCTGCGGCTAGGGCCGTTGCTCGGGTTATGCCGAAGTCAAGGTCCGCCCTCAGCCCCAACTTGTTCAGAACGGCTCGCCCCACGACACCGACTACGCCTATTCGGTCGGGGTGAAACTCCTCATAGATCCGTCGCACTTTGGCTAAATCAACCGCTCTTGAGCCGCCTTCCCTTATGCTAGGCAACCGTACCATTACGATCTTGCCCTGCCGGGTCTTCACTTTCCCCTCCAAATCGCGCAAGCCAACGTCCTCGCCAGATTGAGCATCTTGCGCTGCAATGCCGTGTGCTTCGGCTTCAGGATGACCATGAGGAACAGCGAACAACACCCCTTCCTGCATAATTACGCCCACGGTTTCACCCTCGTTAATCGGCTGCGTTGCTAGAACTGGAAGGAGCCGTTCGATTTTGAGGTCGCTCTTGATGCGGGCAGTATAAGCATTCAGGCTCTTCAGGTAATCGTGTAGTTTGTCGTTTGCCATGGGCGTTATCCTGTAGTCTGCTCTCTCTAAGCCTACGTCCAGCAGCCCTTCTCTTTTCAGCTTCTTGAAATGTTTAGAGACTGCTTGAATGGTGATGCCGACGGCGTCGGCTACGTCTTTCTGCTTAACGTGTGGTTGGCTTCTCATCACTTCTAGTAGAATTTGGAATTCGGTGGATTCGCCCTTGGCTGTTAGGACATTTCGGGTACGTGATGGTTTTTGGTGCGGCATTCTATTCAACCTACAATTAACTTTAGTTAAACAAAAGTTTATAAACTTTCAGTTAGACATCTACAGTTGGGGATTAAATGCACATAATGGAAGGTTTCTTGCCTCATCCTTGGTGGGAAATATGGACCATAATTGCATTTCCAATAGTGGCTTACGGTGTCTACAGGCTTTCTAAAATAACAAAGGAGCATCCTGAAGCCAAACCGCTTCTCGCGTTGATGGGTGCATTCATCTTTATACTCTCAGCGCTAAAGCTTCCCTCAGTAACAGGCAGCAGTTCACACCCGACTGGATCTGGGCTTGCTGCCATTATTTTCGGACCCAGTATAGCATCTGTTCTTTCAGTGATAGTTTTGGTTTTCCAAGCCTTATTGCTGGCGCACGGAGGTTTGACCACACTTGGGGCTAATACAGTCTCTATGGGAATAGTCGGACCTGCCATAGCCTTCGGGGTATGGATAATAGGTAGAAAAGCACGACTTCCAACTTCAGGGGTAGTCTTTGTTGCTGTTGCCTTGAGCGACTTAGGAACCTACGTTGCTACGTCTGCACAGCTTGCGCTGGCGGTTCCTATAGCCGGCAACGTTTTTGATTCTTTCTTAGCATTCGGAGCAATATACGCTATCACGCAAATTCCATTGGCCATTGGCGAAGCCCTTCTTGCCGTCATTCTCTTCGACTTCCTTGTGAAGTATAAGGGTAAACTGCTCTCTTCCATGAAGGTAATTAAACTTCCAGCGCTAAGAATGGAAAACGAGGTGAAGCCGCAATGAAGTACTGGCCATATCTCGTACTAGCTGCTACGTTGCCCACCCTTTTGGTGGTGTACATAGTAGCTTTAGGGTATACGCCTTGGGCTAGCGCTGTTCTGATACTGCCGAATGAGACTGAAATCTTGCTGTTCACTGTCTTTGCAGGATTAGGAGCTGTAACCATAGGCCACTTCTTCGGATACAGAAGGGCTGAAAGGAAGAATAGGAACAACGCAATAAAAAGTGAGCAAAAACTCGGACAAAGAAAAATTAACATAAAGTACGCTATAATGATTGTGGTTGTTCTAGCCCTTTTCATAATTCCATTCCTAATCAATCCAAATGACGACTTTAGTGGCACCGACGGTCAAGGTCCCGAAGCAATTGAAGGAGAAGGTTACGAACCCTGGATTACCCCAGTAGGCATCCAGCCAGATGCGTTGGGGGAGAGACTGCTATTTTCATTGCAAGTCGGCATAGGTGGCGCAATAGTTGGCTTTTTTATTGGACATGAGAGGGGAAAAGCGTTTAATAAAAAAGACCAACATGTGTAACAGGTGGGAGAAAAACACCTCTGAGCCACGTTAACTTATCTTCAGAAATCGACAGATACGCCTATACAAACGCTCTATCAAAAAGCAGCCCGGCAACAAAGCTTTTCTTTGCACTATCGTTGCTGCTAATAAGCGTCATGTCGCCGACACCAATAGTGCCGATAATTGTGTTTTTGACGAGCACGATTATGCTAGTGTATTTCGCAAAAATCCCTTACCGCTTTTACTTGAAAATGCTTGGGTACCCGATGATAATTATTGCTGTAACCTGTATGATAATTGTTTTTTTCTTCGGTTATCAAGAACCGCTTGCAGAGATAAATTTGCTTGGATTGAGATGGACTGTTTTTAACGATGGGGTAAATCTGGGGTTTAACACGTTTTTTAGAGTGGCGGGAGGTATTTCAACCCAGTTTTTCCTCATCCTAACAACCCCCATGACAAGTATATTATTACTCCTTCGAAAAGCACGCATTCCTCAAGTTCTAATAGAAATTTCTTTATTGATTTACCGTTACATTTTTGTTTTTATAGAAGTAATGGAAACCATGCACACCGCTCAGGAACTTAGACTTGGGTATTCAAGTTTGATGAGGAGACTTCGGTCAACATCCTTGCTTATTGCTAACCTTTTTATCAGAACCCTAGAACAGGGAGAACGCACCTTCACTGCCATGAGCGCTCGAGGATACGACGGCAACATCCGTGTTCTTGAAGACTTGCCTAAACCTAACAAAACTGCGCTCATTGGAATAATACTCTTTGCAGCATTGCTGATAATTGCAGGCTATTTAACGCTAAACTTTAGGATTGTGTAACTCAATTGCTGTTTCGCTTAGAAAACCTAACGCACCAATACTCGGATGGAACCATAGCCCTTAACAACGTGTCACTGAGTTTTGATAAAGGCGAAAGAATTGCCCTGTTAGGTACTAATGGTTCTGGGAAGACGACGTTGCTTCACCATTTGAACGGAATTTTAAAACCAACTTTAGGCAACATTTACTACGAAGACAAACCCTTGCGATATGATTCGAAATCGCTGTTGGAACTCAGAAGGCGCGTGGGCTTCGTCTTTCAAGATCCGAACGACCAATTGTTCGCGCCCACCGTCAAGCAGGATGTAGCGTTTGGACCCTTAAACCTCGGAGTGCCCGTTGAACAAGTCAAGAAGAGCGTGGACGAAGCCCTGCGGACGGTGGGCATGGCTGAATTCATGGAGAAGCCACCACACTTCCTGAGTCTCGGTCAAAAGAAACGCGTTGCTCTCGCAGGCGTCCTCGCAATGCAGCCTGAAGTCATCATCATGGATGAGCCGACCTCGAACCTTGACCCACGAGCCACCAGCGAAATCCTGCACCTGCTCGTCAAACTGAATAAGGAAGCCGGAATCACGTTATTGCTGGCAACGCACGACGTGGATATGGTGCCATTGTTTGCGAACAAGCTTTACATTCTTAGCAAGGGTGAACTTGTCTCGGCTGGCTCGCCGAAGGAGCTTTTTTCAAATACGGAAATGATAAGAAGCGTTAACTTACGCTCGCCTAGGATAACGCATCTTTTTGAAGTACTCAAAAAAGAGAATAACCTGCCAATTGGTCCGGAGCTTCCGTTAACCATTAGCGAAGCAAGAAAAGAAATACTGAGACTCTTGAATATCGCCAATGATGCCGAAAACGAGAAGGCGGCGTCCCATGAGCGTTCTTGAAACCTCCCTTATTGGCGTAATCGCGATAGGCTTGTTACATGGTTTGGAACCAGGTCACGGCTGGCCCATCGCCCTCCTCTACTCGGTTAGAACTCGAAGGCCTACGTTTTACGCTTTCGTAAGTTCAGGAATAATTTCATTCTTCCACTTCATTTCTTCAATCGCCGTTGTGCTGGTGTATTTCGTTGCGAGTTCATTCGTGAATTTCACCAGTCCAATCCTGAAATACGTAGCTTTTGTTGTTTTGGTGGTTCTCGCTGTCAAGCTCATGTTGGAGAAACCCGACGATCAACATGGTCACTTTCACGACAACCCACAAAACCTCGAACATGAACATGAGCATGAACATCCCAAAATCGGCTTGCACACACACATGCATTGCCACACGAAACGCGCGCTTCTCAGCCTAAGAAAAATAGCAAGTTGCGCCTTTTTCCTTGGCTTTGCGCATGAGGAAGAATTCGCGCTCCTGGCTCTGGCGGTTGGCGGAGTCAGCCCACTTCTTTTGATGAGCGCCTATGGATTATCCGTTACAGCCAGCCTCGTAGCAATTACTATTCTCGGAATAAAGATGTACGAACGAGTCAGGCTGAAGATTAACAGGTACGAAAAGCATATTCCGAAAATCAGCGGCTTAATCCTTCTTCTGTTAGCGGTTCCTATTATCTTGACCTAATCTGTACTTGCTGTTAGAGAAAATAGAAGAGCCGACGAGCAATGTACATAGTTGTAGTTGCAGGCAAATGTGCATCTTCAAGGCAAAATATACAAAGGGTCCCTTTCTCTGCAAAGCTTATCGAAACCTCATATCGTAATTTATTTCTTCAGAACGCTTCGCCAGCTTCTTTTCACACTTGGTAAAGGTTCCCTACGCTGTTCCAGACGAATGCGTCAGGCATAGCGCTGGCTATAGTGCACATTGCTCTCCAGCCGGTGCAATGCGACGGAACAACCAGCTTTGGTTTCACTTGTTTGAGTTCTTTCACAGTTTGCTCGATTCTGCTCTCGTTTTCTTTGCCAGCCAGATGGAAACCGCCCATTACAGCGTAGACCCTTGGGACCCCCGTGATTCGTTGCGCATAAGTTATCGTGTTCATTATGCCTGCGTGTGCACAGCCCGAGATAATCACCAACCCCTTTCCTCTAATTTTAAAGACGACTGCGCGGTCATCCAAAATCGACGGGTCAGGTTGCCATGTCCCGTTTATGAGAGCTTTGTGTTGCAGAAAGCCTTTTTCAAAACTTGTTTCTCTTGGGATTTCGCCTGTCACAAGAATCGTGTCGTTGACGATTAGATGAGGCTGCTTTGTGCGGATTAACTGTGCAGAGCTTAACATTTCCTTTGTTGGAAATTCTGGGTAAATCCGCACTGTTCCGTCACTGTTTGCGGTTCCTCTTGTTCTGAACATGTCATTGTGAACGATGAGAGGTAGATTAGATTTGTTGATTGTTTTCAGTGCAGATACAAGGCCGCCGAAGTGGTCGTAATGTCCATGCGAAAGGACAATGTATTCCACTTCACTGAGTTCCAAGCCCATCCGCTTAGCGTTTTCAACGACTCCATCCGAACTAATACCCGTGTCAAAGAGGATGCTAACTGTTTTTCCATCACGTAGAACACGGATAAGCATTGAGAAACCATGTTCAGCAAGAGGCAATTGAGAATGTGTTCTTGCCCACTCTTCGTCATGTCCCTTTTTTGTCCATTGTCTGAAGGATTGAGCATCTTTTCGGTCGATGGTAGAAAGGAAATCTACTGAATTATCAACCAAACTGATGACTTCTAGACCGTCAACTTCTGCAATTTTAAAGTGCATATGTGGAGTGGTGCTCAGTGTTGTGGTTTTCAATCTATAGAGAACCTTTGTAGTGGCTCGTTGTTGGACATCCTACGCATTTCTGGGTTTCGAATCGGTTGCATGGGTCGCAATCCACTTTGCATGGTGTGACTTTTTTTTCTTTGTGCGCTAGGCCTTCTCTTATTTGAAGGAAAGGTGAAAAGTAGGTGTCACTAACAGGGTAGAATTCTGATCGGCGTATTCCTTTACTGCACCGCAGGGAGCACTTTTCCATCGATATACTCTCAAGGGTTTCTTGTGTTTCTGCCACGACAAGAGCGATCAGGTTATAGCCGCCTACTGTTTTGAATATCTGGATTACTCTGGGGCATTCTTCAAATCGATTGAGGAGGTCTTGCATTGCTTCCGCGCTTTCCATTTCTAGCATCACGATTGCCGGGTGAAGTTTAAGCGCGCTTGGATTGATTAAAGCTGCAACCTTAATTGTGCCTTTTTTTAGAAGGCGCTCCAACCGTTTCTTAGTTCCCATGCTTGTAAATCCGATAGATTTAGCTATTTCCTGCAAGGTGGTTCGTCCATCTGCTTGGAGTTGTGTTATTATTTTCTGATCAATCGCGTCCAAACAATTCGCCTGTTTACTTTATAAACAAAAAGTATTAATAAGGTTTACGTATTAAACAATCAGTGCTCGTTATACACTTAAAGTGTAGGAGCCGTGAAAAGGTTGAAGGCGTTAAGGGTTGATTCTCCTAATGGTGAAATACATTTTGTTCTGAAAGACTCACAGAGTTATGAGCGTAACGCGAACCTTAAAGATACTGAAATTGCAGAAATTAAGAGAATTACAAGAAAAGAAGCAGAAAAGCCACTTATCCTATTGCGTGAAGAGTGAAATTAGCGAAGAGTGAAAGGAAGCTGAGAGAAATGCCGAAGGTTAAGGTTGACTGGACAAAATGCACTGGATGTGAGACATGTGTTAACAACTGTCCTGCTTCTGTGTTTGAGCTTCAAGACCTTGCGGATTATCCGGACTCAAAGAAATCCGTGCCCGTCAAACCCGACGACTGTATTCTCTGCATGACATGCGTGACTACTTGCCTTACTGGAGCCATAACACTGGAAGAGTAATTACCCACTTCATTCATTGGCAGCAATTCAGTTTGAAGATAAGGGTGGATACTTGACAAAAACAGATGATATTTTGTTGGAGTTAAATAGAACATTTGACGCTTACCTGGAGAGTATTTTCCCGTTTCAGTATGAGAACAGGACCTATCGCTTAGTCAACAGTTATGTTGCAGCGCATTACATGAGATGTGATGTGTGTGGAAATTGTCCTATAATTGAGGTCTCAATGATACGAAGCCAGCGATGGTCAGCAATTGCACGTAGGAAATGATTGAATAGATCGTATTACAAACCGTCGAGTCTCTAAATGGGTCAATGACTACGGACGAAAACGCCAAAACGTAATAACAACATACATTGACGGGCTGTCATCCATACTGGAAGGCACAGTGATTCCAAGAAAAGTGAGATTGGCAACAGATACTCTGAACCCATTGAAGAAGTATTATTAGCGCACGGGCTTAATGTCCCCTCAAAACTGCAGTTTATTTTATAAACACAAGATATTAATATTGTTTATGTATTAAACTATTTCCCCGTAAGACGGTGAAGACAAGATGGACACTGGGACCCAAACAGAAACAAATAGAGAATGTGATCTTACGTCAAAATCATGTTCAACGCCTAACGAATATGACAGAACGAAAAAAGCACAATCGGAACAAGAACAAAGGTTAACGCTTAAAATGAACAAGATTAGACACAAAATTGCAGTAATTAGTGGTAAGGGCGGTGTTGGCAAAAGCACCGTAACTGTGAATCTTGCAATGGTTTTTGCGATGCAGGGACACAAAGACAAGGTAGGGGTTCTTGATGCAGACATTCATGGCCCATGTATTCCAAAAATGCTAGGTCTCAAAGGACAGACGCTTATAGGTGGGCCAGGTGGAATGCTGTTTCCAGTTACCGGCAAGCTAGGGATAAAAGTTGTGTCAATGGACTTTTTGCTTCCAAACGATGAGGCGCCAGTAGTTTGGCGCGGTCCATTAAAAATGAGAGTTATCCAACAATTTCTGTCTGACGTAACGTGGGGAGACCTTGACTATCTATTTATTGACCTTCCGCCAGGAACTGGAGACGAACCGTTAAGCGTCATGCAGTTAATTCCAAGTATGGACGGCGTGGTTATCGTGACTACGCCCTCCGAAGTTTCTCAGGCTGTTGTTAAGAAAGCAGTCACGTTTGCCAAGCAAATGGGCGTGCCCATAATCGGCATAGTCGAGAACATGAGCGGATTTATCTGTCCCGATTGCGGAGCTAAAGCTAACATTTTCAGAACTGGTGGAGGCAAAAAGATAGCCGAAGACCTATCGATTCCTTACTTGGGCAGCATTCCAATAGATCCTAACATCTGCGACGATTCCGATAATGGACTGCCTTTCATAGCTGAAAACAAGACTTCGCCTGCAACCAAGGCGTTCACAGAGATAGTCAAAAAGATTGAGCGCTTCTTAGAAAATACGGATAGTTACCACCGTTTAAGGAGATAAAAAAAAATGAAAATATGCGTAAGCGCAATTGCAAATAGTTTGGAAGCACCATTGGATCCTCGCTTCGGTAGATGTCTTTACCTTGTAATTGTGGATTCAGAAACCATGGAATTTGAAGCTTATCCAAATCTGGCTGCAGACTCAAGAGGTGGTGCTGGAATTCAAACAGCTCAAACCATAGCGAACGAAAATGTCAAAGTTGTTATAACTGGAAATGTTGGACCTAACGCTTTTAAAGTGTTGTCAGCGGCTGGCATAGAAATTGTGACATCTGCATCTGGAACCGTCAGAGAGGTTATTGAGAAGTTCAAAAGAGGCGAACTACAGCGAACTGGCGCACCAACCGTTGGCGGGCACTTTGGGATGGGTCGGGGAAGAGGCAGTCGGGGGCAAGGCAGAGGAATATGGATACCTTGAACAGCTTGAACAATGAAGAGTTTGAAAAAACAAACTTGTTTCAAAAAGGAGGTGAGTAATTGACAGACAGAATAATAGTTCCTACAGAAAATCAAGAAGGCTTGAACGCTCAATTAGCCGAGCACTTCGGAAGAGCACCCTACTATACTGTTGTCGAATTTGGCGAAAATGGCGAAGTTTCAAACGTTAGAACTGTTCCAAACGTTGGCGAGCATGCAGGTGGAATGGGCTTTTCTCACGACCACATTCTGGAGTACAAACCGAAGGCGCTCATAGTCTATGGTATGGGACCAAGGGGACTGAGCACTTTCCAAAGCGCAGGAGTGGCAGTGCTGAAAGCGAACGCGAACACGGTTAGCGAAGTAATCTCGGCATACAAGAACGATGCACTCCCTGAGCTTACAGAAGGCTGCGAGCACGCCCACCACAAGGATGAACACCACGAGCATGGACACCACCATTAATGCGGAAGTCAAGTTCTGGAGGTGAGAATACGTCAAGGAAACTATCAGAAGAGGAACTGAAGTTGATGGTTGAATCAGGATACTCCACGAAAGCAATCGAACTGTATGTCAACAACGTTAACGTCGGAACCTTGGAGAATCCTAGCGTTTTCACCACTTTTCTTGGCCCCTGCGGTGACCTCATTAAACTGTACCTCAGAACTAACGAAAGGGACATTATAGAAGATGCCAAATTCTATTACTTGGGTTGCCCTGGTTCCG
Source organism: Candidatus Bathyarchaeota archaeon (assembly GCA_963749465.1). GTDB lineage: Archaea > Thermoproteota > Bathyarchaeia > Bathyarchaeales > Bathycorpusculaceae > UBA11855. The sequence goes on from CAVVMH010000007.1 coordinate 23,560, forward strand.
CTGCTTCAGCATCCGCAATGACAAATCTGCTGAAGGGCAAGAATGTTAATCAGGCAAAGCAACTGACAGAGAACGACATATTAGCGGAACTCGATGGTTTGCCAAAGTCAAAGCTCGATTGCGCCAGACTCTCAATCAAAACGCTACGCAAAGCTATCGCTGAATACGAGAAACTAAAGGGGCGCTCAGAAATATAATTGACAAAAAGCTCCACCGTTTTTCACGAAGCCGATGAAGGAAAACTCGAATGATAGTGTCCATCGCCAGTGGGAAGGGCGGCACGGGCAAAACATCAGTTGCTGTTAACTTGGCTCTTTCAGTAGGCAACGTTCAGCTTCTAGACTGCGACGTTGAAGAACCAAACGCCCATTTACTCTTGCACCCAGACCTGCAAAAAACGGAAACCGTCTACAGTTTGATCCCACTTGTAAACGAAGAACTGTGCAGTCACTGTGGAGAATGCTCCAAATTCTGCCAATACAATGCTATATTTGCTACTTCAGAGAAAATCCTTGTCTTCCCAGAGCTTTGTCATAGCTGCGGCGGATGCGCCCTCGTCTGCCCTAAAAAAGCAATCACTTGGAAAAAGCATAGAATTGGCACTCTAAAGTTTGGTTTAGCCGAAGGCTTGGAGCTTGTTTACGGGGAACTTGAAATAGGAAAGCCTATGGCAGTTCCAGTCATAAAAGCCGTCAAGAAACAGATTCGAGAGGGGGAGAACGTGATTCTTGATTCTCCTCCAGGGACCTCGTGCCCTTTTGTGGAAACTTTTAGGGGCAGTGATTTTTGCGTGCTCGTGACGGAGCCTACGCCTTTTGGTCTGCACGACCTGAAGATAGCTGTTGAGGTTTTGAGAAGAATTGCAGTGCCCTTTGGAGTTGTCGTTAATCGTGCAGGTATAGGTGACAAAAAGGTGTACGATTACTGCAGAGACGAAAATATAGGCATACTTCTGGAAATTCCCTATTTGAGAAGAATAGCGAAGCTCTATTCCAGAGGCGTTCCGTTTAGCTTGGAAATGCCTGATTGGGAAGAGAAATTTCAAACTCTATACAGCGAAATAAGGAGGGCTGTCAGTCGATGAAGCAGTTGACGATTTTAAGCGGGAAGGGTGGTACTGGCAAAACATCGATAACTGCCGCCTTTGCTGTTCTAGCGAAAAACGCTGTTGTGGCAGACTGTGATGTGGACGCGCCTGACCTTCACATGCTCTTACATCCTGAAGTAATTGAGACGAAGGAGTTCAAGGGTTCAAAGGTAGCTGTCATCGATGAAACAAAATGTGTCAGCTGCGGTGTATGCAGAGAGAAATGCGTTTTTGAGGCTATAACCAACGATTTAAAAGCTGACGTTATAGCCTGCGAGGGATGTGGCGTCTGCAAAGTCGTTTGCCCAGTAAATGCTATAACTTTAGCTGAAAGAGTTTCTGGAAGCGCATACATTTCAAAGACGAAATACGGCTTCATGTCGCATGCAATGCTTTACCCAGGTGAGTCCAATTCGGGAAAACTCGTAACTCTGGTTCGACAGAATGCGAAAATACTGGCAGAGAAAGAAAAGCGCGATCTGATTATTATTGATGGTTCGCCAGGAATCGGCTGCCCCGTTATAGCTTCTATTACAGGAGTAGATGCTGCGCTTGTGGTTACAGAGCCGACCCTTTCGGGGATTCATGATCTTGAAAGGGTTCTGAAACTGTTAGATCACTTTAATGTCGTTCCCTTTGTTTGCGTAAACATGTACGACATAAACACGGAAAACACCAACAAAATTATGAGTTTCTGCAAAGAAAACGCTATTGACGTAGTGGGTATTATTCCCTTTAGCTCTGAAGTCACTCAGGCAATGGTTAACGGAAAAACAATTGTTGAATACTCTCCTGAAAGCAGCATTACAGAAGAAATTAAGAGTATGTGGAAAAAGCTGCGCCTTTCCTTGGGGCAATGAATCATGATCCCAAAATTCTTTTTCCTAACGAAAGGCGTAGGCAAACACAAGGAACAGCTACAGTCTTTTGAACTTGCGCTAAGAGATGCCGGTATCCAATATTGCAACCTAGTAAACGTTTCAAGCATAGTACCGCCAGGATGTAAATTGGTTTCGAGGAAGCAGGGCTTGAAACTGTTGCAGTCAGGAGAAATCACCTTCGTAGTTCAAGCCAAAAACTCCACTAACGAGCCGCACAGACTGCTTGCATCCTCTACAGGTATTGCCATCCCATCAGGAAAAAACCAGCACGGCTACCTGTCGGAGCACCACTCTTTTGGGCAAACAGATGAGGCAGCTGGAGACTACGCGGAAGACTTGGCTGCGACGATGTTAGCAACGACTATGGGCATTCAGTTCGACCCGGAAACAGCTTGGGATGAGCGAAAACAGCTTTTCAAAACCAGCGGAATGATTATCAAAACAGCCAATATCACGCAGTCAGCTACTGGAGACAAGAATGGGTTGTGGACAACAACCGTGGCGAACGCTGTCTTTGTATCTGCAAAACTTGGAAGACCTGTGAAATCAGAAAATGTAGTGAAGACAGGTTTTTCTGCAAGTATACTTATACCGCAAAACTAATTTTGTGCTATTACACATAATTATACTTGGAGGCGTGTTGATTGGTCCGAGAACTAATTGTGACAATCGATGATGAACTGGAGAATGAAATGAGCAAATACCCAGGGGTTGATTGGGTAGATGCTGTCCGAAAATCATTACGGGAATGTATACGCCGAAAAGAAATCGCTGAAATGTATACCGTTCCAGTAGAAAGAGCTATGCTGCAAGAGAAACAAGAAGCAATATAATTGGAAATGACGAATTTGCAGGATTTGAACTCACTTACTTTCGGTCCTGTCCCTTCCAGGCGTCTAGGGAAAAGTTTGGGAATAAACAATATTCTACCAAAAGCGTCAAGGCGGATGCAACCACTAGACTGGGTTGAGAGGCTGACATAGGGAGTGGAAAATTTGATAGCAAAATGTTCGGGTGTCTAGAATCGCTTACAAGCTTTCGTCGCTCAGTTTCGATAGTGCTTCTTTTGTTGCTTTAGCAACAGTGTTGTTAGCGTCTATTAGCATCATAGTTATCTTGTGATGTTCCATTAATTCTGATGCACCAGGACCGAATTCTGCGGCAATCACCATATTCACTTCAGTATCTATCAACATCTTCACAACAATCGGTCCGGCTCCATGTCTGTAAGAGACAGCTGGGTTCTCAAGCACTTTCACACCTTTGATTGCGCCTTTCTCGATATCTACAATGGTAAATGTGTTTGCTCTGCTAAAAACATCAGACACGACGTCTTCTAATCCGCCTTGTCGTTTTGTCGGAATAGCAATTCTAAGGATTCTACCACTCATACACATCAATTCCTAAACACACGAAACCTACAAACAGACAGATAAAGAGAGGATAGTTAGCGGAAGGTGTTACGACGGAAGACCTCCCTTTCTGCCTCCTTCAAGCGGATCTTCTCTGTCACAGTAGTCTTTGAAGCTTTCTAACCACCTTCTAATGAGACCTGGCCTTTCCAAAGTCATGAAATCCACGAACTTGGCGAACTGCAATATTGTTTTGTAGTTTAACTTATGCTCAAGTATGTTGGCGTCTCTAATTGCTATCTCGTGAGGAACCAGAATGATTTCAAGAAACTTGCGGAAGGTATCGTGTCTCTTTCTGATAGCCTTTGCAATAGATAGCCCATTCTCTGATAGTTTTACTTCCCCGTATTTCTCATGTACGACCAATTTTATTTTTTGAAGTTTATCCAGCATCTCGAATACGCTCGCTGGTTTGATATTCAGTTCCAAGGCAATATCTCCAGTCTTGGCAAAACCCTGTTGTTCAATTATTTTGTGGATAGTTCTCAGATAATCCTCAGCTCTCTCAGTAATTTTCGGAGATATGAACTCAATCTCCTCTACTTTCATTATCTTAGTTTCCTCTTGCTTCACTTTTCTAGAGAGTAAACGATAAGTTATTTCGTTTCGTTATCTTTTTGAACATCTTTGCTTGGAGTAGAGGTGACTACGTAGATTGGGCGTCCTTCACTGAGGGATTGCGCCGTCTTTCTTCTTGCGCTTTGAACGAGTCTCCAGATGGTTCCTCTTGAGATGCTCATTCTTTGTCCAGCTTCCTTCTGGGATAAGCCCTCCATGTCTACAAGCCTGAAGGCTTCTACTTCTGCAAATTCAATGAATACTGGTTCTGGATTCCTTGGCGGATTAGGATTGAAGGTGGTTATGGGTGGAATGTTTCCTAAGGTTACGGGTTTTGGGAATCTTCCTCTTCCACCGCATCTGTGTCTTCCTCGCCACATTAAGATTTTCTCCTATTCCAGACTGTTTGTCTTTCCTCAGTATGTTAATAGGCTCTCTGTTTCTTCGAGAACCCATTCCAAGGCTTGCTTCGCTGCTTTCCTAGCGATGGTTTCAAACTCGGTGAATGGCCCACTGGTTAGTGTCTCATTTTCAAGATCATTTAAGCGTTTTCTGATTTCTTGCTCTGTTCTCATGTTCTTCACATCTGATGCTTGCCGAGTTTCATTCGGCTAATTGATTTATTGTTATGCAGAACTTTTATATATTTCTGTGCACTATCACACAATTGATTGTGTGCATAAACACAAAAATAACCTGAAAGAGGTGAAATGAAAAATGGGATGGAGAAGAAGAGCATATTACGATCAATGGCCTGGCAGAGGACCCTTCAGCCACTTGCCACCTTGGCAAAGACCAGGACGTGCGTATGGTGGCAGAGGCTATGGAAGAGGCTGGGACGTTGATCCAAGAGTATGTGGAAGGTTTCCAGGGCTCCCGAGATGGTGGTGGGCAGATCCAGCATATGCATATCCGCCTCCAGCGCCTACGCCACAGGACGAGCTTGCATCGCTGGAAGATTCCAAAAAAGAACTTGGAGAAGAGAAAGCCAGTGTAGAACAAGAAATCAGCGACATAGAAACGCAGATAAGAGAACTAAAATCCAAGCTTGAAACGGAGAAAAAACAACCACCAGGACAGTGACGATGTCAACTTTTATTAGCCGAATCTTTCCCAACATTTCTTTGTTACAGAAAAATCGGAGGGCATAGCAAGTTGTTGTCAAAAATTCCAATAAATCTCGCAAAAATAGCGAAAGAAGACTTGGACAAAGAAATACTCAGAGCAGCAATAATCGCTGAGTTGGATGCTGTAAACCTTTATGAACAGATGGCAGCATTAGCCGAAAATAAACACGTAAACATGGTTCTTCTGGACATAGCAAAAGAAGAAAAGACACACGTTGGAGAATTCCAAGCCCTGCCGTTAATGACTGACAAGCAACAGGAAAAAGAATTGGTCGAAGGCAGAAAAGAAATTGAAGAATTGACGAAATGAATTGACGCGTGGCTTGTTAAACAGCAAATTCTCCCCCTTTTTAGATAGCCATTAAGCTTCTAAGGAAAAAGCTATCATCTCTGAAAAGAAAACAAGAGTGTGGAAGCAGGACTGGTGACGCCTTGGAAAAGTAGGCGGTTCAGAAATGAATGAGAATAAAATACCCTTTAGCAAGGGAGAGAAAGCAGCAAAGCTTTCCACCATTATTCTTCTATCACTTGGCACTATGAAAGGAATCGTGGCCATTGTTAGTGGCAGCGTAGCGCTCTTGGCAGGCACGATTGACTCATTCTCAGATGTCTTCTCTTCGATTGCGGTTTGGGCTGGGCTCAGAATCGCAAAGAAAAAACCCACGGAGAGGTTTCCTTATGGATACTACAAGGCAGAAACATTTGCGTTACTCGTAGTGTCTTTGACAATAGTGGTATCTAGCATTTTGATAATGTTGGAGTCTTTTGAGAAGTTTTTTGAGGTCAACGGCATCTCATTTTCTGACCTAGCTCTCGTTGCGGCAGCGATATCAGTTGTTATCTACTATTTGCTTGCTAAATACAAGGGGAGAGTTGGTCGTGAAATTGGTTCACAGGCGTTAATTAGCGAAAGTTTACATTCTATGGTGGACGTCTACACCTCTGTGCTAGTTTTCGTTGGGGTTTTTCTGGCTTCCTTTGGTTTTCAATTTGTCGAGGTGCTGATTGGGCTTGCTATTAGCGTGTATGTGTTGATGAGAGGACTGTGGTTTGGAAAAGATGCCGTGCTAGTTTTGATGGATGTTTCTCCGAGTCCGCAGAGAGTTAAGGAAATGAAGGAAATAGCGGCGAGTGTTCACGGAGTTAAGGGGACTCATGATATTAGATTGCGAAGATCTGGTCCTGTGTTCTTTGGCGAGATGCATGTGGAATTGCAGGAGGGGTTTTCTTTTGAAAGAGCGCACGTGATATCGGAGGAAGTAGAAACAAAAATCAAGGAACGCTTCAAAGACTTGGAGTTAGTGACTGTTCATGTGGGGCTTGCGCATAGGGAAAAAACAACGATTGCTATTCCAATATTGGAAGATAGAGGCTTGGATTCATCAGCTACTCTGCATTTTGGAAGCGCGCCTTATTTTGCCTTCCTAGAGGTTCAAGAGGAACAAATAGTGAGCTTGCATGTCAAAGAGAATGAGGGAGCTAAACTGTCGCATAAGAAGGGAATACAAGCTGCCCACCTCTTGGTAGAAGAAAAGATTGATGTTGTGCTGGCTGGGAGTCTTGGAGAGGGGCCTTTCCACGTGTTGGGAGATAATCTCATTCAGATTTATTATCTTCCAAAATCTGTGGAGATCCGAGAGGCAATTCGTCTCCTGAATCAAAACTTGTTAGACAAAATGGTGGCACCGATTGAAAAGTATGAAGAGGATAAGACTGAATGACAAATAAATTTTCGTTTTTTAACGTGAGGTTTGCTCTTTTCTAATCCATTGACATGAAATTATCTTGGTCCATTTTCCATGATTTAATATGTCGGGACACACAGTTTATTTTCTAAACGCAATGTATTAATAAGGTTTAGCTAGTAAACTAAATCTGAAAAAGTGCATCCGCTGAGGTTTGAAATTGACCAGCAAAAATGTTCACGTAAAAATTAGCGAAATGGAGACCAGCATTGGTCATATCAAGAATCTGGAATTATCCATAGGAAAAGTTGTCGATGACTCTTGGTCGGAGCCTATGGGGCCAACCCCGATGCCTGGTTTAACCACCCTGAGAGATTGGGATATGAAGCTTCTCAACAAATACAAGCCATTCTACATGCCCGATTGTGACCTTTGCTGTCTGTGTACGTATGGGAAATGTGATTTGACAGCGGGTAAACGTGGCGCTTGTGGCTTGGACATTGGTACCCAGTCGTCACGTATCGTGCTTTTGGCTTGCAGCATCGGTGCAGCAACCCACACGGGGCACGCTCGACACGTAGTTGATCACCTAATCGAAAAGTATGGTCGTCGGTATCCTTTGGATGTAGGTGGCTTAAACGTTAAGGTTGAAGCCCCAGTCACTAGGCTTGTCACTGGAATAAAACCTGAAAATCTCGGTGACCTGGATGAAGTTCTGGAATACTGCGAGAAACAAATCACACACCTGCTCTCTGTGGCACACACGGGTCAAGAATCAAATAACTTGGATTTTGAATCAAAGGCTTTGCACGCTGGCAGGATTGACCAAGTAGGCATGGAAGTCGCGGACATAGCTCAAATTTCAACATTAAACTTCCCGAAAGCTGACCCAGAAGCCCCACTCATACAAATGGGCATCGGAACAGTCGACACATCAAAACCAGTCATAATGTGCATTGGTCACAACGTTGTGCCTTCAGTTGGAATTATCGATTACATGAGAGACAGCAAGCTCGAAGACAAAATGGAAGTAGTAGGCTTATGCTGCACAGCCTTCGATAACACTAGATACTATGACCGAGCAAAAATAGTCGGTCCAATCTCCTGGCAACTGCGCTTCATAAGAGGCGGCTATGCCGATGTAGTTGTACTAGATGAACAATGTGTCAGAACAGACGCCGCCGACGAAGCCCACCGCGTCAACGCACCAGTCATCGCAGCATCTGAGAAGAACTGTGGAGGCTTTAAGAACCGCACCAACGACCCCGCAGACGAAATCGTAGCTGACCTCGTAAGCGGCAAGCTAGCAGGCGTTCTCATTCTTGACCCAGAAAAAGTCGGCGAAGTAGCCGTGAAAGTTGCTCAGAAAATTGCACCAATCCGCAAAAAATACAAGAACCTCCCAGAAATCGAAGAAATCAAAACACTTGCGAAGACCTGCAGACAATGCAACATGTGCCAAAGAAGTTGTCCACAAGACCTCAAAATCCCCGCTGCGCTAAAAACAGCAGCCGAAGGAAACCTTGCACCACTCACCGATTTGTACGAGTCCTGTATCGGATGCGGACGTTGCGAAGAAGCGTGCCCAGTCAAACTGCAAATACACAGTTTCATAGTCAAGGCTGGCGAGAAATTTATGACGGAAGAAAAGAACTTGTGCCGCGCTGGCAGAGGAGCCGTCCAAGACATAGAAATACGCAACGTCGGCAGCCCCATTGTGCTCGGCGAAATCCCAGGTATCCTCGCGGTCGTGGGATGCGCAAACTACCCACACGGCGGCAAAGATGTCTACGATATATGCCGAGAATTTGCAGGCCGACGCTTCATTGTGGTCACATCAGGTTGTTCAGCAATGTCTGCGGGCTCCTACAAGAATGATGAAGGCAAAACACTCTACGAAGAATTCCCCGGCGGGTTTGAAGCAGGAGGCGTGCTCAATGTTGGCTCATGCGTTGCAAACGCGCACATTGCAGGCGCAGCCATAAAGGTCGCCAGCATCTTCGCAAAGAGAAACCTAAGAGGCAACTACGAGGAAATCGCAGATTACATCCACAATCGCGTAGGCGCAGTCGGCTTAGCTTGGGGTGCATATTCACAGAAGGCAGCGTCAATTGCTTCTGGCTTCTGGAGTTTAGGCGTTCCCGTACTCGTTGGTCCGCACGGCAGCAAATATCGTCGCATGCTCTTGGGCAGAGCTGACAAGAAAGAAGACTGGGACGTTTATGATGCGCGTACAGGTGACAAAGTGAACGTTGGACCAGCACCTGAACACTTGTTCCAGACAGTTGAAACCCCGCAGGAAGCGATGGTCACCATAGCCAAACTCTGCATAAGACCAAACGACACATGGAAGGGCCGCTCAATAAAGCTCTCACACTACGTTGACTTACACAAACGCCTTTACGGAACCATGCCAAAAGACCTCCATCAATTCGTGCGCACAATGGCTGACGTACCGATGACGATGAAAAATGAATTCACCGCGATTCTTGAAGCTAAAGGCTGGAAAGAAACAGTGATTCCCGATCCGACCTTGCTTCCGAGAATGGTACGGAAAATCAAGGAGTGAGCAAGAAATGTCCTGTGAACCTTGGCAATGCGCAGAAGTCGCCGCGACAAAGAAAGCAAACGCAATAACGAAGCCTGAAGTAGCAGTCGCGATTATCAAGAAGGCTGCTCACCCAATTCTTGTTGTGGGCAGCAATGCCACAGAGCGGTACATGGAAGGCAGACCCCTCATCGACTATCTCATAGATTTTGCCAGAGCGTCAGGAGTTCAAGTAGTCGCCACAGCTCATATGGTTCGCGAATTCCTCAAACGAGGATACGAACCAGCAGAATTCATGTCTGCAATGGACATCGGAAACAGGCTTGTTGATCCAGAATGGCAGGGAATTGACGGCAAAGGTCACCCTGACTGGGCATTGTTCGTCGGTTTGCCATACTACATGGAGGCCTTGATCCTGTCGGGACTCAAGCACTTCGCTCCTGACCTGAAAACCATGACCATAGACAACCTGTACCACCCACATGCTAACTGGTCTTTCCCGAATGGAACTCTGGAAGACTGGGCGACCAGCCTAAGAGTCATGACTTCAAAATTTGAAGAGACTGCGAAATAGCGCAAGAAGCATTGTAAACAATCAAAAAATAAGAGAGGCAATATCATCATCATAATGATTCATTGTTTCTCCCAAGTCAGGGAAGGTCTAATATTGACCTTTCTTAGAGAAAGAAGTGGATGTTTTCGATGATGCGACTCAAATACGCGTTAAGTTTAATGCTTCTAGGCTTGATGGTATCGCTTTTTTCAGTTTGGCTTGCGATGCATCAAATCACTTTTATTTTTTCTGTAGCTGCGATTGGTTACCCTCTAAACTGGGGATACGTGGTTCTAAACGCGGTTCTTCTCAGCCTCTTTCTACTTTTTATTAAGTTTAGACAGAAGGTAGCACGTCTTCCTTCAAGCGTCTACTTAGCCTTTATCGTTGCCCTTTACATTGAGATGTACGGATTTCCTTTGACTATGTACTTCTTCAGCTGGTTCTTGGGGTACGAAAACGTGGCCACATTGTGGTACTTTCTTGTAGAAGTAACAGGGTATGACTTGTTCGTTTCGATCTACTTGGGCGTAATATTGCCTATCGCAAACGTTATTATTCTCTCCGGAATGTTCTTGATTGTTTTCAGTTGGAGCAGAATATTCAAGGCAAAGCACAAGCTTGTAACAACCGGCATCTATGGGCATGTTCGCCATCCACAATATTTGGGATTTCTGCTGCTAACTCTGGGCATTAATTTTCTTTGGACCACATTCTCCACGCTTATATTATGGCCAATACTGACCCTCTTGTATTATCGGCTTGCCAAAGAAGAAGAAAAAAGCATGGAGAAGGAGTTTGGAGAAAAACACCGCGAATATAGAAACATGGTTCCGATGTTCATACCACGCCTGTGGAAGAAGAATAATCAGTAACACAAAGAAAAGTGAAGTGCCAACGGATTTCCAGAGTCTGGTTGGCTCGCGGCTAGGAAATTGATTCGCCAACTCAACCAAATTTTCAGAATAACACGTGCTTCTAAAAAGGCAAAGTAAAACGACAGAATACTGGGTTAAGCATATAGTGCATTCTGATAGGCATGGAAAGGGGGACTAGGATTAGTAAATATCAACAGAAAATACTATTTCAGCAACCTATCATGCCTCAGGCATGTTTCTAACTTTCATTCAAAGTAAGTAAACAAAGGTGATAGACGCATGTGAGCACACACTTCAACATACCCACTAGTCATGAAGACGCAAACCGCTAATCTTAAATTGTAAACACACTAAGAAATGGGCTGGTGAACAAATGCCCAAAATTAAAGCAACAGCAAAATGGGTGGAAAACGTCCGTTCAATAGTTGACAATTCCAGAACGCATAGCGTAGTGTGCGACCTTTCTGCCGCGGCGGGAGGAAATGATAGCGGTCCAACTGCATTGGAGTTGACTTTGATGGCGTTGGCTGATTGCGGAGTGACAATATTCGCTGATGTCTGCAAGAAAAGCAACATTGAACCAGGCAAGGTCGAGGTTGTTGTCGAAGCTGACAAATCCCCAGATTCTCCGATGGTTACAGGCGTAACCATGAAGGTTGCTGTATCCGCAAAGGCTAGAAAAGAACTTGTTGAAGCTGCTTGGAGACGGACAGAAGCCAATTGTCCCGTCTTGTCTATTTTCAAAGAGCCGACTCAGGTTCAGATTGAACTCGAAATAGAGCCAGAATAGCATACGCGTTCTCTCTTTTTTTCTTCAAACAAAAATTCGGCATATGTTCATGCCCGTACAAATTAAAGCGTCACCCCAACAGCCTGCACACGGGAATGCTTTTTCACTTTTGCATCCTGACTTAACATGTAGGCTTCATAGCTTTAGCAACCGTTTCAGCAAAAACCCTAATGCCGTCCAAATTGGGGACGTCTTCAAAAGCCAGCATGGAGTATGTTGCGCCCACATTTGCATATTGCCAAATTCTCAGTAGGCACTCATCTGGGGTGCCCACGAGGTTATTCTTCATGAAATCCTTCAGGGTAACATTCTTCGGCTTCTTCAGCGAAAGTTTTTCATCAAGCTCCCTTCGACCTTAGACGATGAATATTTGGCTACTGGGCCAGCATGACTTTTATATTTTTTGAAAGTCTCTGCCTACTATTTTGCACTGGTTTTTCAAAACGGCTAGTTTGTGTTTGTACAATGGCAATGGCAGGCAAGCCAAGTCAAATCTGTCTGCGTAATGTGCTGTCACTTTTAGTGTCAGTTTTTCTCCGCTTCCTCCAATCGTTATTGGAGGATGAGGCTTCTGCAGTGGCTTGGGCTCGCAAACAGCCTCTTTTGTTCGATAATATTTTCCTTTGTGGTTTGCCTTTTCTTTGCGAGGCGCGCCAAATGCAAAGGCGGCCCGCTTCTCCTGAGGAGCGCCTATGGATTGTCAGTGACCGGCGAGCTTGGTGGCGATTACTGTTCTTGGAATAAAAATGTACGAGCGAATCAGAGCAAAAATCTAAGGTATGAGAAGTATATTCCGAAAGTCAGTGGCGTGATTCTTCTGTTGTTAGCGATTTTCATAATCTTGACTTAGCGTGGAAGGACACGGGAAACTAAGACTGTTACTGAATAATGCTGTTTATTTGCTACCCTCTACAGAGACCGCTCGCGCTACGGAAGCTCTTGTACGATGTTCTCGGTAACGAAAACTTCCATCTCCACTTCAGTTTCGCGTTTTTGTTCTTTTTCGATTTCGCATTCGCTCGGATAAGTAATGATACCTGAGTATAGGCTGATTGCGCCACCGTAGAACAGTTTCGCCAAGACGTTTGGCAATTCTTCTTTCAGCTTAACGCAAAAACCTGAATTAAGATGTTTGCATGTGTTGCATCTTAGTTCCGCCATTTTCAACCACTTTTCTACGGGTTTGGAGCAAAAGACGATATCTGTCTTATGACTTTAGAATATGAATCATGGAAAGATTCCCGCAGCCTGAACCGTTTTATGCGTGTTGCTACAAATCGTATCCTCTGGGCGTCACCATTCTCTTACCCACGATGCGTGTCGTTGAGTTGCCGACGATTATGGTGGTAGCCATGTCCACTTCGCAGCTCAGCAGGTCCTTAAGCGTGGTTATCGAGGTTTCTTCACCTTTTCTGCCCACCTGCCTTACAATGCCAACAGGAGTGCCGGGCTTTCTGTACTGAAGCAGTATTTGGTAGGCTTGAGCCAGAGGTTCCGTCCTGCCGACGCTCTGCGGGTTGTACAAGACAATCACAAAATCTGCTTCGGCAGCAGCGTTTAGCCGCGTCTCAATTAAGCTCCAAGGTGTTAATAGGTCGCTGAGGCTGATAACGGCGAAGTCGGTTACCAACGGCGCCCCCAACCGTGCGGCTGCCGCTGTCGCCGCGGTCACTCCCGGAACAACTACTGCGGGGATTTTCGCGTTCTCAAGGTCTGCAACTTCCAAGACAAGGCCTGCCATGCCGTAGACTCCTGGATCGCCGCTACTGATAACAACCACATTTTTGCCTTCCAAGGCTTTTGCGACGGCGGCTTTGGCTCTCTCCACTTCTTTGCCCATCGTGCCTGAGAAGACTTCTGCGCCAGGTTTTATTATGGATTCAACTAACTTCACGTAGGTCTTGTACCCGACGACTACGTCTGCGGTCTCTATGGCGTTGTTTGGCTTCCAGTGTCATCTGGTCGATAGCGCCTGGACCGATGCCGACGACGCTTATTCGCCCTCGGCTACTGCTACCGTGACGTCGTTCCGTATTGTTTTTTTGAGGATTAGTCGTGGGTTTTTTCCTGCTGCTATTAGTGCTGCTCGTTCGCATACTCCTCCAATTCCTATGTTACGCTTAACTATTTCTGAATCAGGCGAAAGGTCACCATGCTTGAGCGCACGGAGCGTTTCAACGTCGAAAAACTCCAGGGTCAAGCCCAAGGTCTCAGCTGCCTTTATCATTGGTTCGGAGTCCTTTTTTATGCTAACGGTAGCGAGTCGGTCAACGCGTTCCAAAGGCACGTTCGCTTTCGTCAACGCCAAGTTTACTGCGTCCACTATCGTGTCCTCTGTCACTTCTTTTCTGGCTCCCAACCCCACCGCCACGGTCAAGGGCTTAAGGAATGTGACGGGTTTTGTGAATTTGTACTGCGGCAGAGTCACTTGTGTGATTACTGCGCCCGCATAGTATCGGTTCACTATTTCCGCCGCCACTTCAGCGGTATCGGCCCGCTCAACGTCGAAGCCCAGGACTCTTGTCAAAGGAACATTCACGTCTCCCAATGTGACGATAACGAGTTTCTCACCGTTCACGATCGCGGAGTTAACGGCGACGAGACTTTCAGGATTTATGATCTTCAGGTGCAGAACACGTGCCAATTCATCAATGCTCTGTTTTCCCATAACGTCGGAAGCGGTAGTAATTACTGGTGTAGCGCCAATTCCATCCGCGATCAATCGCGTTAACTCATTAGCACCACCATAGTGTCCTGACAACAGGCTTATAACGAAACGCCCAGAAACATCAACACCGACCACCGCAGGGTCAACCAGCTTGCTTTCCAGGAGCGGAGCAACGGCGCGGATTATTATACCCGTAGCCATGACCGCGACTATCGCGTCTGCCTTGTTGTAGGTTTCTTTGACGAATTCGTCTATCTTTTTTTCTAGTAGCAATAACTCCTGCCTGATTATACTTTGCGGGAGCAAACACGTTCCCATGCAAGCCTTGCATGGCTAACGCCTCCTTAATTCGGAGTGCAGTCTCAACTCCGCGCTTGGTTATGGCGATTATGGCTATTCCTTTAGAAAACATTCTCAAACGCCTTTACGGAAGCCCGTCGTAAACGCAGGGTCATAGAGCTTCGAAAAATCGTAGCCTTCGGGGTTCAGTACTCTTCCTACGAAAATCAGGGCTGTCTCTGTTATCTCCGCAGCCTTGGCTTTCTCAACTATATCGCTCAGAGTGCCTCTGACAATTTTCTGTTCGGGCCATGTTGCTTTGTACACGACTGCTGCTGGCGTGTCTTTCGGGTAGCCGCCCTTCTGAAGTTCATCCACGACCGTGGCGATTTGCGGCGTGCCGAGGAACACGACCATGGTTGCTTGATGCCGAGCAAGTTCGCGGATGCTCTCGGATTCGGGTACAGGCGTTCTTCCCTTCGGACGCGTTACGATAACCGTTTGTGAAATGTTAGGCAATGTCAGTTCTCGTTGCAGACTTGCCGCGCTACCTTGGAGACAGCTAACACCCGGGATGTTCATGTATTCTATTCCCTGTTTTGAGAGATAGTCCATTTGTTCTTGAATGGCGCCGAAAAAACTCGGGTCACCATCATGCACCCGCGCCACGAGTTTTCCCTCCCGAACCGAGTTAACCATGACCTTGAAGACTTCATCCCTATGCATGGCGGCGCTGTCGTGAAGCTCAGCCCCTGGCTTGCCATACTTAAGTATCTCGGGGTTCAGCAAAGAGCCCGCATAGATAATCACATCAGCTTGCTCCAAGAACCTTTTTCCTTTAAGCGTGATAAGTTCAGGGTCACCGGGACCCGCACCGATGAACACAACCTTACTCATAATAAATCACTTCTTGCACTCGCCGTTAAACTTTGTTTTCTTGATAAATGTCATAGAAAAATAGTCATCCTTAACTTTCCAGTTCTTAACGTCTCCGAGCCTGCCGAGAATTACCTTCTCTCCGGGCATCGTGCACCTCTGAATCAACGCCACAGTCGAGTCCTCCGTGAACCCCGACTTCTCCAAAACTTCAAACATGTCCTTCAACTCAGGCGCACCCTTCATGAAAACAAGGTTATTCGCGTGTTTAGCTATCTCCCCGACATGCACCGAATCAAACGTGTAAGGAATAATCACAACCGCCTCATCCTGCTCAGCCAGAGGTAGCAAACACGTGGCGGCGCAAGCAGTCAGAGACGTAACGCCAGGGATAATCTCAAGGTCGATTTCTGGAAACATGCTTCTAATATTTTGACAAAGATAGATGAAGGTGCTGTAAAACATCGGATCGCCAAGCGTGATGAAAGCAACCATCTCGCCTTTCTTCGCCCTACCTGCGACAACTTTGGCGTTTGCCACCCATGCTCGTTTGAGCGCTGGTTCGTCTTTCGTCATCGGGAAAACTAGGTCAAGTATTTCCGGAGGTTTCTTCCGCTCTCGTAAGATTGGCATGATCATCGTGAGGGCCGTGCTGTTCGTGTCGGTGGTAGCTTTTGGAACGCAAATAACATCGACCATAGCCAAGGTTTTGGCAGCCTTAACGGTGATGAGGTCAGGGTCGCCTGGTCCTACACCGATTCCTATGACTTTGCCCTTCACGATTTTCACCTTACGCTTTAGTTGCTGATACTATTGTTATAGGGTTTCTAGCAAGCATCATGGTTCCCTGGTCTATATGTTTTCCCTTAGCCACAAAGACCAGGGTAACGTCTATTTCCTTGAAGCCCGTTTTCTTGAGTGTCATCCAACGCTGTGAAGCCCGTTTCTAACAGTATAGCGTTTACGACTATTCTTCCTTGTTCTTTCATCTTCTCAAAAGACGCCTGAATGATTTCCCTGAGGTTTTTGCTTCCCCCAATCATGACAGCATCAACCTTTGGAAAATCCGAAAATGCCTCAGGTGCCTTCCCACAAATAACTTTCACAATGTCTTGTGCGTCGAATTTTTCAACATTGCTCATAGTAAGCTTCACTGCTTCTTCGTCCTCGTCAACCGCGAAGACCCTGCCCTTGTTACCCACTTGGAGAGCAGCTTCAACCGTCAAGCCGCCGGTGCCGCAACCCACATCCAGAACGTAAAAGCCTTCTTTGAGGCGAGCCTTCGAGATAGTCAGTACGCGTATTTCTTCTTTGGTTGGACCAGGAACCTTGTCGCTTTGCAAGAAAAGCTCGTCAGGTATCCCCGGAGTTTTATACTTCCACATGTCTAATCCGCGTTCCGAATTCTATTGTCTAGTACAGGTTATAAGCTTGGCTTTATGACCATTACGCATAACGGGCTAAAACTACTACGAGCAACCGCACCTAGAGTGCTGTTGACAATCCGTTCATCGCTCAAAGTTAGGTTCTCGCAAACAAAAACAGGTGTCCCCGCATCTACCCCGCTTTCGATGAGGAACTTCGCCGCTTGCGCTGGAGAAAAGTTTTTCGGGTCGGGAAGGAGCAGGGCATCTCTGCCATCTTTTATAACGCCCAAGAGTTTCGCCTTTTTCTCCGCTTCTACGCCATCGTGAAAGCTGAACAAGCTAAGCTCATCCCAAGGCATCGAGAGTCGAGCCGCGCAAACCTGCACTGAACTGATGCCTGGGATAACTTCAACATCGACATTTTTGCCCTTAGTAACTTTGGAAAAGGTTTTGAGAAGACCCGAGAAGCCAGGGTCACCAGTCGACAGAATAACAACAGACTTGCCTTTCTGGGCTGAATCAACTGCCTTGTTAAGCGTCTCGTTCATGTTTTTGGCCGTGAGCTTCAGCAGTTCGCCTTTTATGTCGCCTGAAAAAAGGTCCAAGACCCGTTCAGCACCGATAACCATTTCCGCGTTTCTCACGGTTTTCTTTGCGATCTGAGTCACGTAGTCCGGTGAGCCTGGACCAGCCCCGACTATGATGATTTTAGCCATTTTTCCGAACCTCTAGCGTTTGTGTCCGCTCCTAAAACTTCGCCGTCAAGAGAGACTAGTATGACGCTTATTTTGATTTTTTGCTCTACTCTTTCGGCGACGCGCTGGCTGACTCGTTCGGCTATCCTGTCGAAGACTTGCGTGACCAAGTTTGCTTGCTTCAAAATTACTATGGCTTCTTCGGTGGTGTTCGCTTGAAGAATCCGGTTTATGACCGAGGCATCCGCGCCTGCACGCGCCGGCGTGAGCGGCGACCACCTCGTTCCTTGCATCCGCCACCTTATGATGGGTATTGAATATGCCGGCTGCCACTTTCGCCAGCTTCCCAGGATGACCAAGAAATAGGATTTCTTTAACGCCTTTCTCCTTGGCTTTGTCCAGCATGTAGCCTACGAAGTCACCCATCTGAACGATAGCGTCCTCGGGGGGGTTAAACAATTGCTTAGTTATCCGTTCACCTATGTTGCCTGGAACAAAGAAAACCCGTTCAAAGCCAGCGGATAAAGCAACGTCAATCTGAGGAACCAATGAGCGCCTGCATGCTTCCATCGATAATGGTTTCACAATGCCAGTCGTACCAAGAACTGATAATCCGCCCATTATGCCCAGCTTCGAATTAAGCGTTTTCGCGGCGACCTTCTCGCCCTCGGGAATGTCCAACGTAACTTCAGCACCTTTCCCAGGAGGCAAGACTTCCTGGACGCTTTGCTCAATCATCCGTTTCGGCATCGGGTTAATCGCCGCCTCACCAATGGGCACTGGTAAACCAGGTTTCGTCACTATGCCGATGCCCCTCCCGCTTCGTATGGTTACTTTACCGTCATCGGTCAGCCTCACAAGTGCAGAAATCTCTAGCTTGTCCGTCGCATCGATGTCGTCTCCCGCATCTTTCACGACGATGGCTTTTCCAGTGTTCTCGTCAAGCCGCTTTGATTCCTTCACAAGAATCTCGAAACGAACACCAACCGGACTGGGAACACCAACTCTATCAACAGGATGTCCCAGCAGAGCGATTAAAGCAGCTTTAGCCGCGGCTGCCGCGCAAGCCCCAGTGGTGTTGCCGTACCTTAAAACCCGTCTCGTTTTCAACCACTCCCAATCTCAGGAGCGCTTTTTTCCTTCCGCCATAGCCAGCAAAGCATTGAACACGGCAACGGCTACCGCACTTCCACCTTTCCTACCCCGATTAGTAATGTAAGGCAAGGGCAGAGTTGCGATGACCTCTTTCGACTCGGCAGCACCTATGTACCCAACTGGAGTAGCCACGATTAAGGCGGGTTTGGCTTTACCCTTCTTCACCAAGTCTGCAATTTCGAAAGCCGCAGTTGGTGCATTCCCGATAAGAATGATAGCGCCATCCATGCCTTCATCAACTGCTATCCTCATAGAGGCAGCAGCCCTTGTGAGTGACTCGTTTTCTGCCATCTTCAATGCTCGCGGATCATCGATATACGTTAGGGTTCTCCCCCCAAAACGCCGCACTCGAGTCTCGTTTATACCCGCCTTAACCATCTTTACATCAGTTATTATTTTTGCACCAGATTTAATCGCGGCAACTCCAGCGTCAACCGCATCCTCGTGGATCACGAGCGTTTTGGCGAATTCTGGGTCGGCAGTAGTGTGAACTACACGTTCAATTATTGGAACGTTCTTCTCGGGCGCTTTTTCAAGGACACCCCTGATTTCTGGGCGGATTAGACTCATACTTTTGCCGTATATGTTTTGCAAATCAGCAGGTGCGTCTGCTTTTTCCTCCGCGCTTATGCTGAACGAGGCGTGTTTGTGTTCTATTGTTCGTTCCCCCAACGCTTTGAGGGCTTTTTCTTCCAAGATCACAGCTACGCATTCGTCCGCGCCAATTGGTTCCCCGTAAAACAACTCAATTCCCCTTGCTGAGAGTTGTGATTGCTTGTCTTTCATGCCTATGAGCTCTGGAATTTCTTGTGTCGTGTGCACCCCAGCAGCCAGAAAAGCAGGAACCAGTACTATTTTCTTAATTCCCAATTTCACAACCTTTTCTATAGCCTCGGGAATTGTAGGAGTGTTTCGCACCATAAAGGAGATTTCCACTGTCTTGAACCGCGATTTCTCCCGCAAAATTTCTGCTATCTTCACCAAGTTCTCCCTGTTGTGGGCGAGCTTGCTACCATGCCCAATAAGCACTAACCCTATTTCATCCATCCAATGCTACACCTCGATGAAGGTTATTTTGCCTCCATCCCAAACAATTTAACGGCTATGTCTATAAGTTCTTTATCATTCTCGACAGCCGCTTTTCTTAAGTTCTGAATGATGGGTAGAAACGTCTGCTTCAGCAAGACAAGCGTCAAGTCATCAATTACTTCTTTTTCTTTTTCGTCCACGGTCTGCAACATGGCAAAAGCTTTAGCCAGTTCACGTTGACGAACATCTTCAGCCTGGGAGAGCAGAACAGAGATGATGTCCCTTACAGACTGCGACTTCACTTCTTTCTCGAGAAGGACAAGTTCCTCCTCCACGATTTTCGATGCCTGCTCCGCGCTTTTCTGCCGTTCTTCCTTGTTCTTGTCTGCTATCGACTGCAAATCATCCAAATTGTAGAGTTCGACGTTCCCGATTTCCTGAATGGACATCTCGACGTTGCGAGGGTTCGAAATGTCGATGACAAAGAATTTCCCAGGGTTGCTCCGAGAATTCATGACTTTTTTGACTATCTCCTTCGTCAATAAATAGTGCGGAGCAGAGGTTGAGCAAATGACTACGTCAGCATCCTGGAGGGCTTCACTTAACATATCAAACTTCACAGCCTTGCCAGAAAGCTGCTCAGCAAGCCTCACCGCTCGCTCATAAGTCCTACTGGCAATGAAAACAGCGGACTGAGAACGCCTAGCCAGCGCCTTTGCGACCAAGGTTCCCATCTGACCCGCGCCCATAACGAGAACCTTTTTTCCCTCAAACCCGCCCATTAGCCTCCCTGCGAGCTCCACGGCGACGGAGCCTATGGAAATGGCGCCTTTGCTTATGCCTGTTTCGTTCCTCACGCGAAGTCCGACGCTGGCTGCCTTGTTGAAAACGTGCCTCAGAACAGGCCCAACGGCTTTTGCCTCTTCAGCCTCCAAGAACGCTTGCCAGAGTTGATTGAGAACCTGGTCTTCACCGACCACCATGGATTCTAATCCAGACGCGGTTCTCAAAATGTGCAGTAAGGCTTCGTGGTTAATCGATACTTCGATGGCTTGAGAGGCTTCTTCCGCTTTGGTTCCAGCACGATTTGCCAAGTACTGCTTTATCATTTTGGCAGCGAACTCGCCGTCCTTGTTTACGGCAAAAAATTCTAAACGGTTGCAGGTTTGAAGAAGCACACACTCGTCAGCATAACCTAAAGAGCGAATCTCTTTTAACGCATCCCTCTTCTCCTTGAACGAGACAGCTTCCAACAAAGGAACATCAGCCGTCTTGTGGGTAATCCTCACGTTAACAACATCGATGTTTTCCACAGAGGAACGCATGTTTGCACTAAACCATGCGGCTTAAATATAAGCTTTGTCTTAATCCACCAAAAAGGGGCGCCTAGGTATTAAACTGAGACACAGGGTCGGATTAACCTACATACCTGGAGCACTTCCATGTTTTGAAGACTTCGGATGCCTCCCAACCGACATCGTCCGCGAAGACGGACTGGTTCAAGGCAAAAACGCCTCTGATATCCTCGACTTGATAATCATTCCCGGGGGCAGCCTAGTCGAATCCCAGAGCATGAAGCCAAGTCTCATGAAAGAAATCCTCAAAATGGCTGAAGAAGGCAAGTTCGTACTCGGCATCTGCTCAGGCTTGCAAATACTCTCAAAAGCAACAGACATCGGACGATTATCGTCTCAGCCCATCCTAAGAGAGGGGCTTGGCTTGCTGGATGCAGAGTTTAAGCCGTTGATATGCACTGACCGAGTCACAGCCACCGTAGTGGGAAAGAGCTTCATGACAGGCGACATCGGAGCCCCCGTTTCTGGTTTCCACTGCCACACTTACGGAAAGATGGTTCTGCACGAGGGGGCAAAACCCATCCTCGTCTCGCACATACAACGCGCAAACTATCGAAACGACCCGCAAGACTTGGTTTCAGGCGTAACGAACAAAGATGGCAACGTCGTTGGAGTCTTGATGCATGCGGTCCTCGACAGAAATGTAACAATTATTCAAACCATCTCAAAATCCTTAGGGATATCTGCCGGCGAACTTGAAAGCATGAGGGACGCCAACGCTAAGTTGACATCAGAAATCAAGAGCGAAGTAGGCATTTCAACTAACATCAAATCGCAAAAGAAACCAGGGCAGAAACAGAAACGAGCAAACTTCCTCCTAATAACTGCGACCGGAAGCGGGTCAGGAAAGACGTTCATCGTAACGGGCATCGCGGGAGCATTAAGAAAAGCGGGGCTCAACGTTGGAGTCATTAAGGTTGGCGGTGACATAAGAGACTTGGTGCCAGCGCTTTACTTGGTGAAAGAACCCATAAGAGATTACTCTTCGATTAGAATCGGAGAAAGCGGATGGAGCCCATTCACCGAAGCCATCGAGAATGCGAGCAAGAGCCACGATTTCGTAATAATCGAAGGCGCCATGAATGCATTCACAGGACTATTCAACGAAAAAGCGGCACGCCCAACGTCGACTGCTGAAGTGGCTTTGGCCTTAGATGCGCCCACGGTCATCGTTGTCGGTGCGGACAAAGAAGGCATCGAAGGAGCAGTCGTGAACGCTCTCAATTATGCGAGTCTCATGAAGAAACTCGGAATCAAAGTGAAAGGAGCCATCTTCAACAAAGCACGAACAACTTACATGACTGATGCGACGAAACGGCTCGTCGAACGTGCTTTCGCCAACGTCGGAGTAAGGTTGCTTGGTATGGTTCCACGAATCGAGCTGGAAGGGCGCGGCATGATTCCAGAAGTCGAGATAAGATACGAGGAGTTCGGAGCTAAAGCTATCGAAACAATCGAGAAATCCCTAGACTTGAAAACTCTAACAAGTCAGGCTGAACCCCTGAAAGAGGCATCTTTGAATTACGAAAAGTTCCTGGAAAAATTCAAAAAGACAATAATCGCAGACAGTAAGCTCAACGGAAAGGTGGATGCAATAGAGAATTGATCATAGACTTCAAGTTTGAAGGCAAATATGTTGTGATGGTCGGAGGCGGTTCAGAAGCATTCAGCAAAGTCCAGAGTTTTCTGGACGCAGGCTCGAGAGTCCTGGTTATCAGCCGAAATTTTGGAAGCGGTATCTTGAACCTGAGCGAAAACAAAAAGATTGACTTGCGGAGAGCTGAGATTCGTGAAGGAGAAGCTTTCATTAAGCAGCTAGACCCGAAACCCGACCTGCTCGCAGTCGCCACTAGCGACCATAACCTCAACGCCAAGCTTGCAAGCTGCGCCAAGTCTGAAGGATTCATGATTTATGTTGCTGACAACCCCGCAATCAGCGATTTCATCCTTCCAGCGGTGTCAAAGATTGGCGAGGTAAGAATTGCTGTGTCTACGGGTGGCAAGAGTCCAGCGATGGCAAAAACCCTTCGCGAAAGAATAGAGCGATTAATCACTGAAGAGGATTTGCTCCACATTGAACTGCAAGAGTACTTGAGAGCAATCTTGAAACAAGAAGTCTCTGAACAGAAAGACAGGAAAAAGATTCTCTACAAAGTTCTTGAAGATAAACACGTAAATGAGTTGTTGAAAGAAGGAAAACTGGATAAGGCAAAAAAGGAAGCTTTGATAATTACGGAGAGGTTAAGAGCTGAGGAAAAACCAGCATCAACTTGAGGCGTCGTGATGAGCTACCCACAAGTAAGAATGAGAAGACTTAGAAGGACAAATGCAATGCGACGTATGACTACAGAGTGTGAAAGTGCGTCCAAGCGACCTGATATGCCCAATCTTCATAGACGAAAACGTGAAAGCAGCCGTTCCCATAGAATCCATGCCTGGATATTTCCGTCTACCAATAAGCGGAGTCGTTAACGAAGCAAGGAGCATAATTGAACAGGGTGTAAAGGCTGTTCTTCTCTTCGGATTGCCAAAAGCGAAGGATGAGAAAGGCTCTCAAGCATACGCGCCAACTGGAATAGTTCAGAAGGCAATTTCTGCCTTGAAGAAGGAGTTCGGAGACGAACTTGTCGTCATGACTGACTTATGCCTCTGCGAGTACACGTCTCATGGGCATTGCGGCATCGTTGAAAAAGGTGAGGTGAAAAATGACGCTACGCTGGAGGTCTATGGGAAAGTTGCCGTCAGTCAGGCTCAAGCAGGAGCGGATGTAGTTGCGCCGTCGGGCATGATGGATGGACAAGTCGAAGCTATACGGACAGCCTTGGATGATGCTGGCTTCGACCAGATTGGCATAATGGCTTACTCGGCAAAATTCGCGTCCTGCTTCTACGGTCCATTTAGAGACGCTGCCGAGTGTTCACCGCAGTTTGGTGACAGGAAGAGTTACCAGATGGGCTTCGCAAACGCTGAGGAAGCTATGAGGGAAATCGAGTTGGACATAAACGAGGGCGCAGACATAATCATGATAAAGCCAGCCTTAGCCTACTTGGACATCATCAACGAGGCAAAGTCAAGGTTCAACATGCCAATCGCAGCTTACAACGTGAGTGGAGAGTACTCCATGGTGAAAGCTGCCGCGAAAAACGGGTGGATAGACGAGAAAGCGGCCATAAACGAAATCCTCACAGGAATCAAACGGGCTGGGGCCGACCTCATCATAACTTACTTTGCCAAAGACATGGGAGCTTGGCTGGTATCAACAGTGAACTCGCAACTGTGAAATGGAATTTTGGAACATGAAACTGACTGTTGGGACGAGAGGTAGCAGACTTTCATTAACGCAAACAAACGCCGTCTTAGACAGCATCAGGGCTATTCATCCAGACGTGAATTTTGAAGTGAAAATCGTCAAGACCCTCGGCGACGAGGACGCCAAAAACCCCTTATTCACGATTGACAGAAGAGGAATTTTCGAGAAAGAACTCGGATTAGCCATCGCCAAACGCGAAATCGATCTCGCGGTGCACAGCCTCAAAGATGTCCCAACAGAAGAAACCCCAGACAACGTGATAGCGGCGATACCTAAACGAGGCTCTGCGCACGATGTTCTAATCTCCAAAAACAGAGTCCCATTTGAAGCACTACCCAAATGCGGAGTCGTCGGCACAGGCAGTTTAAGAAGGCTAGCGGAAATCAAGCACCTGCGCCCAGACCTGCAGATAAAAGCGATTAGGGGAAATGTTGACACGAGAATTCGAAAGGTGAATGAGGGCGAGTTCGACGGCGTAATCGTGGCTGAAGCAGGTCTTGAACGCATGGGCATAAACAGCCTCATATCAGAACGTTTTTCACTGGACCAATTTACTCCCGCCGCGGGACAAGGTGCCTTAGCCATAACTGCAAGAAAAGGCAACGCAGAAGTCATTGAACTTCTCGGATCTGTTGATGACCTTATGACTAGAGCCGAAGTGACGGCTGAAAGAAGCTTGATACTCGCGTTGGAAGGAGGCTGCCGTGTCCCGATAGGCACAATAGGACGCGCAGACGACAGAGGCTTGTCGCTTTATGCTTGTGTGTTTTCCTTGGATGGAGTAGAGAAGATCTCATCAGCCGCAAGAGGCGCTTTGCCGGAGGCTGAAAGTTTGGGTAA
This sequence comes from Candidatus Bathyarchaeota archaeon, assembly GCA_963749465.1. Classification (GTDB taxonomy): domain Archaea; phylum Thermoproteota; class Bathyarchaeia; order Bathyarchaeales; family Bathycorpusculaceae; genus UBA11855. The sequence continues at coordinate 48,653 of CAVVMH010000007.1, forward strand.
ACAAGTCGCCCAAAAACTCTTATCACAGGGAGCTAAGGAATTCGAAGCACAATGGAGACAGAAATATGGTCCATGGTAAAGTTTACCTTGTGGGCGCCGGACCCGGAGACCCAAAACTGTTGACGTTGAGAGCGGCTGAACTCTTGACCAAGGCTGACATCGTGATTTACGATAGATTAGTCGGCAAATCGATTCTTAAGCTAGCTCCGAAAACGGCAAGAAAAATCTACGTTGGAAAACGGTCAGGAAAACATGAAGTACCACAAGACAAGATTAACCAATTGCTGATTCGCTGCGCAAACGAGGGAAAGATAATCGTCAGGCTGAAGGGAGGCGATCCATTCCTCTTTGGCAGAGGCGGAGAAGAAGCCGAAACTCTCGCGGAGAAACACGTGGATTTCGAGTTGGTACCAGGAGTCACCTCAGCAGTGGCAACTCCAGAGTATGCGGGGATTCCTCTTACGCATCGAGATTACGCCTCTTCTGTGGGAATAGTAACGGGTCACCGTGCGGGAGATTCAGGAAAACCAGTGAGGTGGAGCAAGCTAGCCGCGGGCGTTGACACTATCGTTATTCTGATGGGAATGGAATCGCTCGAAGACATCGTGAAGAAACTCATGGAAGGCGGCTTAGATCCTGAGAAGCCTGTTGCCATCGTCGAGCAGGGAACCACAAAATTGCAGAGGAGCGTCATAGGCAAGTTAAACACGATAACCGATTTAGCGAAGAAAGAGGACGTCAAGCCTCCTGCCGTAATCGTTATAGGCGACGTGGCAGAACTCGGAAGGAAACTGGCATGGTTCAAGAAGACCAAGCGCTGAAAGGAAGAACCGTCGTCGTCACGAGACCGCGCGAGCAATCTGAAGACTCGGTAAGGGCAATCGAGAAACGAGGGGGAAAAGGTTACTTGTTGCCAACGATTGAGATTCGAGAAGCCAAGGACTCGTCTGCCACGAAGGCGTTTTTTGATGCCTTAGCCAGCAAGAAAGTTGACTATGTCATTTTGATGAGTATTAATGGGGTGCGGTACCTCCTTAACGCGGCTGCAACTTTAGGAATAGAAAACGAAATGAAAGCATTTCTGGAAGAAACCGTGACCATGGCGGTTGGTCCCAAAACCGCGAGTGAAATGGAAGCAAAAGGAATTCGCGTGGACTTAGTTCCTGAAAAGTACACGTCAGAAGGAATCCTGCAATGCTTGCGGAATCGTGGCGTTAAGGGCAAATCGATTTACATTCCGCGAACAAGCGAGGCGCCACCTGAACTAGCGATGAAACTCCTGGAAATCGGGGGTCGGGTTGAAGAAGTCTACGTTTACCAGTCGCAGCTTCCAAACGACCGAAGGTTAGCTGAGAATTTTATCAAGGATTTATCGGGCGGAAAGATAAACGCCATCATATTCAGCAGTTCACTAGGAGTAAGGAACTTCTTTGAAATGCTCAAGGATGTCGTTTCAGAGAAGAAACTGAAAGACCTTATCGAGAAAAAACTTGCAGTCGTGGCGATTGGACCAACAACCGCTAAGACACTTGCTGAAGCAGGTTTAAAGATTGATGTAATGCCTGAAAAACACGTATTTGACGAGGCGCTAAACGCTTTATCGCGCTTCTGGAACACCCAGAAGTAAGCTACCTGCCTCCTAACACTGGATGGATGTACCAACCAAACATTTATATGAACCTGACTCGGAAACGGTTTTTGGAAACCAAAAGGACTAGTGGATAAGAGTGAAATCAGCTTCTGAGCTAGCGCGAAAAGATGTCCAAAGGCTTGAGCCTTGCGTGCATGGTGGAGAAGTTTGGGATATCGCGAACGAAACGGGCTTAAGCGTGGAAGATTTGGTGGATTTTAGTTCAAGCATCAACCCTTTAGGGCCATCTCCACGTGCACTTGAAGCTATGAAAAATAGTTTTGAAAAGCTGTCACTTTATCCAGATTCAAACTCGACCACGCTGAGGGAGGCAATAGCTTGCCATTTTGGGACCATCAGAAAAAACAACGTTATAGTTGGAAACGGCTCCACGGAACTCATCTACCTTTTTTCCCAAGTTTTTCTAAAGAAAGGCGACATCGCACTTGTTGCCGCGCCTTCTTTTGGTGAATATACAAACGCCATCATTAAGAGCGGAAGCAAACCTAAGCATCTTAAGGTGAGCCGAGACTTTCAAATCGAGCCTGATGTTTTCAAGCGGGAGATGAAAGGAGCTAAGGCTGTTTTTCTATGCAACCCAAACAACCCCACTAGCAGGCTAATTCCACACGAAACGCTCCTTGAAATTGTCGAAAAAGCGCTTGAAGAAAGAGTCGTGGTCTTCCTCGACGAAGACTTCATTGAGTTTGTACACGATGAGAAGCGGCACTCCTTAGTGAAAGCGATGGGAAAATATCCAAATGTTTTCGTGTTGAGGACCTTCACGAAGTTTTATGGATTAACAGGGCTAAGGGTTGGCTATGGGATTGCTGACGAAAAGACAATTGAAGTTCTTTCCAGAGTGAAGATGCCTTGGAACGTTAACAGTTTAGCTCAAGCAGCCGCTGTAGCGGCTTTGGCTGATAAGGAACATTCGAGGAGAACGATTGAGGTTGTGAAGGCTGAAACGGAGTTTCTGAGTTGCGAGTTGGCTCGAATTAGGGGTTTCAGAGTATTCCCCGCTGACACCAACTTCATCTTCTTAGACGTCAGACAATCAGGCTTTGCAGCGCCACAGTTGAGAGAGAAAATGATTAAACACGGGATATTGGTTCGAGATTGCAGTTCCTTCACGGGACTCGACGCATTCTACGTCCGCGTGGCCGTAGGAACTCGGAACGAGAACGAGAGGTTAATAGACGCTTTTAGGAAGGTCCTGAATCTTGTCGATTAACGAAAAAGCTGCCCAGTTGGGTTCGTATCTAACGTTATTTGAAAAGATGAGTCTGATGAAAACCCATGCTCTTAACAGACTTTTCGTTCCTCATTGATTCGATACTAATCCTTCTAATCGCCTTGTTGATTGATTTCATTTTTGGCGAAGTCCCCGACAGGATACATCCGACCGTTTGGATGGGCAAAGTCATTACTCTCCTAAAACCAAGAATGAGAGACGTAAGTCCTCTTGATGAAAAACTGAACGGTGCTTTGCTCGCGTTGTTCGTGATGACTCTTTTCGCAGTTCCCGCTTACTTCATACTCTTGTGGACCAGGCAGGGGCTCGGGTGGTTGCCATATATCATCGTTGCCGCAGTTATGCTGAAAACGACTTTTGCAGTGAAATGCATGAGCCAGTACACTATACCCATCGCCAAAGCAATTGAAAAAAGCGACGTTGACAAAGCAAAAGGATTACTGCACTATATTGTGAGGCGCGACCCCGCTACGCTGAACGAGCGGCATGTGATTTCTGCGGCGGTAGAGTCCATTGCAGAGAGCACCACCGACAGCGTCACTTCGCCCCTCTTCTATTTCGCGTTGTTCGGGGTTCCAGGAGCCTTCGCGTATAGGGCTGTTAACACTTTGGACTCGATGGTGGGGTACAAGGATGAAGCTCATGTTAATATCGGCTGGTTCTCCGCGACCTTGGATACCGTCGCGAATTATGTTCCCACGAGGATTACTGCGTTGTTGATGGTAGTAGCAGCTATGCTTCTGCGGGAGAACTGGACTGAATCCTATAGGATAATGAAGAGAGATCGACGAAACATTCCAAGCGTTAACGCTGGCTGGACCATAGCCGTGATGGCAGGAGCATTAGGAACGCAGTTGGAGAAACCGGGATTCTATAAGGTGGGGGATGGAGAGGGCTTATCGCCATTGCACATACGGAGAGCGCTGCGAATGATGAACGTTACCGTCGTCTTATTCAGTGTCGTGATTGTTGTTCCGATTCTATTCCTGAAAACGTTTATCGTGAGTTCGTTATGGTTTTAGGTTGCTTGTTCAAGTGGAACGTTCTATCTTTTCAGGCTGCAGCTTATACGCCAAGCCCGTGAATAGAGCTAAGACCTTGTTTTCCTTGGTGACTGTTACGTTGTATAGCGAAAAAGTTTTTCCTTCAGACACTCTTGTTGCTTCGGCTGTTAACACGTCGCCTTTCCCGCTGGGTTTAACAAAATTAATGCTTACTTGAACTGCCACTGCTTTGTTATCCTCGAAATTAGTTGCCTCTGCGAACGCGCAATCTGCTAATGCGAAGATTATTCCACCATGCGTGAGACCATGCAGGTTGGTGTGCTCCTTGGTTATAGTTATGGACATTCTTGCGTAGCCGTCTTTTATCTCGAGTACTTTGATTCCTAAGAGTTCTCTGAAGGAGTCAAGTTTTTCCATTATTTTTCGCCTTAGACGTGTCTTCTCGGAAATAATCGTACGCCTTGTGAAGCAGGGAGGTTAGGCCTTTTGGAAGGAAAATCACCACTATAATAAGGAACAACCCAAGCCCAATGAGACGCAGTGGAGGACCAACGCTGCTTACCGCAGGAAACAGTGGACCCATAAATGGTTGAATATACCTGTCGATGTTCGGCAAGAAAGAGTCGATGGCAACTATTAGCGTTGACCCTATGATTGGCCCCTCTATGGTGCCCAAGCCTCCGATTACCGCCATCATCAAAGGCTTAAAAGAGTTGTCTGCGGAGAAGAGTGAAGAGTCCACATAGCCTTGGGTTTGCACATAGAAACATCCTGCCAAGCCTGCGAAGAAAGTGCTGATCACGAAAGCCAGTAGTTTGTACCTTGGCGTATTTATGCCCACCATTCGTGCTTCGTTTTCATTCTCGCGGATCGCTTTAAAGGCTAATCCCAATTTCGACTTCATGATAACATACATCATCGACACTGAAACTATTGCGAAAGTAGCAGTTAACAGGTACAGTGGCAATCCTGAGGGCACGATGCGAGGTGGAGGAAAGCCAAGAGTTCCGTGAGTGATGTTGTCGAATTGAGAAATCACTGCAATGGCAATCACGGAGGAACCAAACGTAACCATAGCCAAAAACCATGCTTTCAACCTGACACATGCAAGGCCTATTAGGAAACCGATTGCTGCTGCAAACAGACCGCCGACAAGCAGACCCACGATGGCAGAGATGCCGAGGTTGACAGCGACCAGAGATGAAACGAAAGCTCCGATTCCCAAGAATGTGGCGTGCCCAAGGGAGCCTTGTCCTGAATAAGCCAGTAGATTCCAGCTTGACGCGTAAACGGTAGAGACGGCAACCAGCGCAAGAATACGCAATGTGAATGCGTTTCTCTCGAAGATTGGAAGTATCATGATTATTGCCACGGCGGCGACGAAAAGTGCGAATTTCCACGTTCGTACAACTTCAGACAACTTCTTCAGTTTGAACATTTTACTCCCCTTTCTGTCCAAAGATTCCCGTGGGTCTTACCGCCAGCACGGCGATGAGGATAGCGAATGCGACTGCATTTCGCCAGATGTCACCGAGGAATATTGTGGCAGTGTATTCTGTAATTCCGTAGAGAAGCCCTCCGACAACTGCCCCGGGGATGCTTCCGAGTCCGCCAAGGATTATTATTGCGAACGCTTTTATGGTTGGCAATGCACCGATTTGAGGGGTGAAAGTGAAGAGGATTCCGTAGAGTGCGCCTGCTGCTCCTGCCAAAGCAGCGCCCAATGCGAAACTGAACATGTAAACCTTGTTGACGTTTATTCCCATAAGCTTGGCTGTTTCGCTTCGTTGGCTTGTGGCCGTCATTGCTAAGCCTATTTTTGTTTTTCTTATTAAAAAGAAAAGCCCAGCGAGCATCGTGGCAACGATTGAGATGGCTATTATTAGGTCATACCTTATGATCGCACTCGAACTCACGGCAACAGAAAGGTTTTCGAGGGGACTAACAATATCCTTTGGCTTGTCTCCCCAGACCAACACCGCAGCATTAGCGAAAAAGTAAATCAATCCAAGACTTACAATTATTTCGTTGAGTTTCTCGGTTCCAAGCACTTTTCGAAAACACAGTCTTTCGACGCCGACTCCGATGAGCGCGACAACAAACATCGCAACCAGGACGCCGCCATAAGCATTTACACCGAGGGAGACCGTGACTGAAAAACTGATGAACGCGCCTAACATCAATAATTCTCCATGAGCAAAATTTACAAGCTTCATAACTCCAAAAATAAGGTTTAGCCCGGCTGCCAGAAGCACGTAGATGCAGCCTGTTGCTGCTCCCCAGACCAAAATATCAATGAGTTGCGAAGCAGGGTCCATAAGCTCAACCTTGGCGTAGGAGGTTAACTGCCATATTGTTTCTTGTTAGATATTTAAGAATATGCTAAAGATTGAAAAAGAAAAAGAGGGTAGCGTTCATAGGTTTACTATGTGCTTCCAGGCTGATAACCCGCTGGCAGAGTGAAATCCTTCTGTTTGATCGTGCCGACTCCTGGGACACTCGCTGGCCAGACAATCTTGGACTGTAAATCGCTGGCGTCCGTGTTCCAGACTAGTTGTTCAATGAACGTCACTGGTGCAATCTCGTGATAGTCTAGACCTGTGCTGAACTGGATCTTGCCTGTTTCCGTCATGATGAGCATTTGATCCATGTTTGTTGTTTCAATTGCGTCTCTAACAGCTTTTTTGTCGACTGTGCCTGCTCGTTCGATTGCGTTCTTGGCAATGTAGAAAGCGTCGTATGTGTCAGCACCCATCATTCCAGGAATAACGTTGTTGCTTCGCGCCTTGAAATCCCTGACATAAGCGTCCATGGCTGATAGGTAGTATGGTGGTCCTGCAAAGGGAGCGAATTTTGATTCGAGAAGTTGCCCTTCGCCAGCTTGTCCTAAGGTGTGGAAGAACGCGGGGTCTTCATTGTTCTCTATAACGATGTAAACGGTCTTGAGTCCTACGTCATTTAATCCTTGTTTGATTATGTCAGGTGTTCTGTCTGGATTGTCCACCACGAAGACGGCATCTGGGTTTGCTGCTTTTACGGCTGTCAGGTCAGCTTGGAAAGCGATTGTGGAGGTCTCGACTTTTCTCTCTGCAACTATCTCTATAGGAAGGCTTTGGTTCTGGATCCAGTATTTGCTTGCTGAAAGAACCCCTGACCCGAATGCGTCATTGCGGTAGAATATGGCGAGCCTAAATTGTCGTGAGGTGTCGAAACCGTATTGGCTGTCAATTATGGGTTTCATGACTTCAGCGAAGAAATCAACAACTGTCTTGCTGTAATGATAGGTCGTCGTGCAGTAATGGAAAATGTAGCTCATTCCTTCCGCATCATCAATTCTGTTGGGGTCGCCTACAGGAAGACCACCGTAGTTGGCTTGGGGGCCTCTCCTTGTGACAAGCCGGTTTGATGCGCCAGTTATTATGTAGGGGACTCGATTGTCTATAGCTATCTTCTCGTTGGCAAGGGTTCCTGCACTGGCGTATCCGCCTATTAAGAGATCCACCTGGTCTTGTAAAACTGCTCGTTCCACGGGTACTACGGCGTTGTCTGGTGCGTCGTTTTTCGTGTCAGCTGGGTATAATACAACTTGTACGCGAGTGTTCCATGAGGATACCCAGATTCCTCCGGCGGCGTTGATTTCATCCACTGCCATTCTTGCGGCGCGATCCATGTCTTGTCCGATTGGCGAGCTGTAGGGTGCGACCAATCCTATTCTTATCGGTCGAGCTTCGGCTGATGGAATTGACGCGACTAACTGCCAATATACAACGGCTGCGATGATAACAACTAGTACAACTGCAATTGCGGCTAGAATTCTCTTGTTCATTTTGTATTTTCCTCTTTTTTTCTTTACAGTTGGGACAAAATTGTTTATAAGATTATCCTATCTTCACAGTTTCCCTGCCCTGCTTGAAGGCTTGCAGGTTTACGTTGACGTACTTCTCCTTGAACCTGGCAGCAATCGCCTTCTCAAAAGATTCTCTGGTCACTGGGTTTTCTGGCAAAGCAGACAACGCTCCGAGAAGAACGGTGTTCACGACCAACTGGTTTCCAAGTTTCAGGGCTATTTCGATTCCGTCGACTTCGTGAACTTTGCCTGCTTTGCCGCTTATCAATGTCAGAAGCTGTTTTTCACTCAGCGGCCTCTTTGACGACGAAGTCGAGATGCTGGGCGGAATGTACTTTGTATTCACAACTACCGTCCCGTTTTTCTTCAGCATGGGCATTGCCCTTGCGGTTTCCAGAAATTCAAACCCTAAAACAACGTCAGCTTTGCCTCGCTCTATCAGCGGAGACTCAACTTTTTCACCCAGTCGGGCGTGAGCGACGATTGATCCGCCTCTTTGAGCCATTCCATGAATCTCTGCTTTAGCTACATCGAAGCCGTCGATTAGGGCAGCTTCGCAGAAGATGTCACTCAGAACCACGACGCCTTGTCCGCCTACTCCACAAAAAACGACGTTCAGTTTCATCTATACCGTGCTCCTTATCGCTTTAAACGGACAAACCTGTTCACAGACGCCGCAACCATAACATAACGTTTGGTCAATCTCGGCACGTTCAGGACCGAGCGAAATGGCTGGACACCCGAAGGCTTCAACGCAGACACCGCATTTGTTGCACTCCTTCAAAACCTCGCGCACTTTACCTTTTTCAACTCTAAGGGGGCAGGGTCTTTCGGCAATAATGACCGATGGACCATTGTACCCAAGCATTTCTCGAATAACGTTCGTTGTTTGCTTGAGATCGTACGGATCGACGACTTCGACTTTCTCTATACCCAGACTCCTCGCGATGTCTTGAAGTCGGACCGCTTTGGCGCTCTCGCCTAAGAGATTTTTTCCGGAGCCAGGAGTCGGCTGGTGCCCCGTCATTGCAACAACATGATTATCCAAGATGATTACACACACGTTTGACTTATTGTATGCAATGTTCAGCAGCCCTGGCATTCCCGCGTGGAAGAACGTCGAATCCCCGATTACGGCAAACACTTTCTCTTTGACTCCAGCATGATTCATACCGGCGGCTTGCGAGATTCCAGCGCCCATGCAGAGGCAAGTGTGAACCGCGTTGACAGGTGGTAAACACCCCAGCGTGTAGCAGCCTATATCGCCGGTGACGATTTTGTCGGTGGTTTTTCCCTTGTAACTTAACGCTCCTTCAGGGCACCACTGAACACACTCAGGAGAACCTTCGCAAGTATCACATAACATGGCTTTTCGACTTTCAGGGTGGAGCGTTATCGCCCCGAACTCGCAGGGCGCGATACACCAGCCGCAACCGTCGCATTTCTCCTCGTCAACCGTGACGACACCAGTTTCCTTTGACTGCGTCAGGGCATCTTTCGGGCATGCTGCCACGCAAGGAGCATTTCTGCATGTTCTGCATGTAAACGCTACGTTGGACAAGGGATCGAGTCTAATGGCTCTAATTCTGGACTTGACGGGGTTGAAGGTTTTCTCTTTCTCCAGGGAGCAAGCGTACTCGCAGATGTTGCAGCCAATACATCTGTCCGGGTCGCATTCGACGAATTGGCTAACGGCGTTAAGAGCGTAATAGAATGCTCTGTGTGAACAGCCTGGACAGAGTGTGGGCGGTCGAGGCGGAAGATTAGGTTCTTCAATATTTTCAGCCTTCTCGCAGAAACCTAAAACCGCGAAAGCGTCTCTGACAATGTCGGGGGTAAACTCGCCAATCTCTTCCAGGTTGATTTTGCCTTTCCCCAAGACTTCGGTTGGGAGGCATTGGATGTTGGTTTCAATAAACGGTCTCAACTCCTCAACCACAATTATCTTCTTTACTTTGGACGCAAACTTTTTCACAAGCTCAGTTGGAAACGGGTGGACGAATCCCAACTTGAGCCACGAGAACTCTTTCGGGTTAAGTATCGACCGTGCATAGTAATATCCAATCCCGCTGCCGATTATTCCGATTTCTTTCCCGTTGTCCTCAAGCACGTTGAAACGTGAATGGTTTGATAGCTTCTCCGCGCCCAAAAGTTTTTCTTTCAGGATTCGGTGCTGCCTTATCGCGTTCTGTGGCACCATGACCCAGCTTGAACTCTTCTTGTCAAAAACCGCTTTCCCAGAGCGTTTTGATATTTCGTTGATTCTAACTCTGGCTTTCCCGTGGGCTACGCGAGTGGTCAAACGGACGATGATGGGCAACTTCAGTCTCTCGCTAATCTCAAAGGCTTCCCGCGTCATATCCAGCGCTTCTTGAGGATTACCCGCATCGAAGAGCGGAATATTTGAGTGCAGGGCAAAGTAACGTGTGTCCTGCTCGTTCTGGCTACTATGCATGCCCGGATCGTCGCAGACGGCAATCACCAACCCACCTTCAACGCCAGTGTAAGCTAACGTCATCGCAGCATCAGCAGCAACATTCATACCCACATGTTTCATCGACACGATACTTCTAACGCCAGCCATAGAAGCACCCGAAGCGACCTCCATGGCAACTATCTCGTTAATGCTCCACTCAACGTATACGCCGAAATCTTTTGCGGCTTCTGCTATGGTCTCCAAAATCTCAGTTGCAGGTGTTCCAGGGTACGATGCAGCCACTTTAACGCCCGCTTCCAAGGCACCTCGGGCTACAGCCTCATCTCCACTAAGCAAGAAAAAACTGCCAGGTTTATTGACAGTGATCTTCGAAGCCATGATTTTGAAGCCTTCAAGTCTTGCCTGAGCGCAAATCCAAAACCCTCTTTGCCTTGCCCTCAGTTCTTGGAATCTCTCCGGGTTTTACGAGCTCAAGTATCGGAGAAAGCCCGGTTATGTTGTGTATCTTCTCCAGAATCCGGCGCTTCAAATCGTTCAAGTCTAATTGTGGATCTTTCAACGTTTTTTCAGCGAGTTCGACCTTAACGGTGAAGACGTCTAGCGCTCCTGGGCGGTCGAGAACAATCAAGTATTGGCTGGCAAGCTCTGGGAACCCCATGATGGCGTATTCGATCTGTGAAGGGAACACGTTGACTCCTTTTATCTTGAGCATGTCGTCAGATCTTCCGCTCACCCTTAGCATTCGTGCGTGCGTTCTGCCGCATTTGCATTTTTCCGTGTCGATAATTGAAATGTCTCGTGTTCGGTACCTCAAGACGGGCAAGCCTGTTTTCGTGAGGGATGTGAAGACTAATTCGCCCTCTTCGCCTGCGGGCAAAACTTCCCCGGTTTTTGGGTCGATGGTTTCGGCGAGAAAATGGTCTTCCCAAATGTGCAGACCGTTGTGCGCGTTGCATTCGACGGATACACCTGGACCGCATAGCTCTGTTAATCCGTAAATGTCAAAGGCTTCGATGGCTAGTTCAAGCTCGACTCTTTCTCGAATTTTTTGGGACCAAGGTTCAGCCCCGAAAAGCCCAAGTCTGAGCTTAAGGTCTGCCCTTGGGTTAACGCCTTCCGTGCACATCGTTTCGGCGAGGTAAACGGCGAAGCTTGGCGTGCAGCAGAGCACGGTCGCGCCTAAGTCTTTCATGAGCTTGATCTGTCTCTGGGTCATTCCGCCGCTTGCAGGAACGATTGTAGCTCCGATTTTCTGGGCACCGTAGTGGAAGCCTAAGCCACCTGTGAACAAACCATAACCATAAGCGATGTGCGCTACGTCGTTGTTCCTGACGCCAGCCGTGTAAAGCGACCTAGCCATCAGCTCCTGCCATACTTCCATATCGTTCTTAGTATAGGCACCAACCACTGGGTTGCCTGTAGTCCCGCTGGAAGCGTGGATTTCCACGATGTCGTCAGGGTTTACTCCTATCATTCCCAGCGGGTAGTTATCTCTTAAATCGTCTTTTACAGTGAAGGGGACTTTCTGGACATCTTCAAGCGTCTTTATGTCTCCAGGTGTTACTCCTGCAGCTTTGAGCTTGTTGCGGTAGAAACGAGTGTTTTCGTAGCAGAATTTCGTTTTTTCCCTGAAGAGCTTCAGTTGATGGGCTCCCAGTTCTTTTCTCTTCATAGTCTCGATTTCTTGGTTCCAATATTTCTCGTCCATCGCAAGAAAACCTCTTAGACGCCTAGATAAACTTCTTTTACATGTTCATTATCGAGCAGTTCTCTCCCTTCGCCTTCTATAATAATCTTACCTTCCTCCAACACGTATGCTCGGTTGGATATGTTTAAAGAATCGCGAATGTTCTGTTCAACGAGAAGGACGGTTACGCCATCATCGTTTATCTTCTGAAGCGTGTCTAAAACCTTCTCAACAATGAGTGGAGCCAATCCAAGTGAAGGCTCGTCCAGAATCAAGAGTTGAGGGTTCGACATCAAGCTTCTGCCGATAACCAGCATCTGCTGTTCCCCACCGCTCAATGTTTGAGCTAGGACTTTTTCTTTCTTTTTCAAGACTGGGAAAATCTGATGCACGCGTTCCTTCAATTCAGCGATTTTGGTCTTGTCGTTTATCGTATAAGCGCCCAACCTCACGTTTTCTTCCACGGTCATCCTTGGAAAAATCTCGCGGCCTTCAGGAATGAGGGTGAGTCCTTTCTTGACGATTTCGTACGGGGGGAGCTTTTCAATGTTTTCGCCTTTGAAGCGGATAGTGCCTGTTTTGGCTGGTAAGAGTCCCGCGATTGTTCTCACGAGGGTGGTTTTCCCTGCTCCATTGGGACCGATAATGCTAACGATTTCTTTCTCGTTTATGTTGAAGGAAACGTCCCAGAGAATCTGAACCATGCCATATCCTGAGGATATTTTTTCAACTTCCAGCATTCTACTCCTCATCGAACTCGAATTTCTTACCCAAATACACTTCTCTAACGCCTTTGTCGCTGCAGACTTCGCCAGGCGTTCCCTCACATATTTTTTCGCCATGATGGAGAACTGTAACTGTTTCGCATAAACCCATGATTACCTTCATGACATGTTCAACCATGAGGATGGTTACTCCCTGTTTGTTAATGAGCTTGACCAAGGCGATAGCTTCATCGCACTCTTTCGGCGTTAGACCAGTAAGAATCTCATCCAAGAGGAGCAGCTTCGGCTGTGTTGCTAAAGCTCTCGCGAGTTGCACGCGCCGCAGTTCCACGACGTTCAAGCTCTTTGCTGGAACGTTGAATTTGTCCGCACCTATACGAACGAAGTCTAAGAGTTCCTTGGCTTTTTGCGCAGAATCAGTATTATTCTCTTTTCCCTGTTTTCTTGCGAAGAGGACGCCGATAAGCACGTTCTCAACCGTTGTCATGTCTGGAAACGACTGAACGGTTTGGGAAGTCTTTGTCACTCCCCGAGAGCAGACTGCGTATGGTGGCAGCTTAGAAATTTCTTCATTCATGAACAAGATTTTGCCCGAGTCAGGCTTGTAGACTCCGCTGATAAGGTTTAGCAGCGTTGATTTTCCAGAACCATTCGGTCCGACGAGCCCGGCAATCGTGTTCTCCTTGATTGTCAAATCCACTTTTTTGAGTGCTTGAAGCCCACCGAACTCTTTTGAGACAGCAATACACTGCAGCAATTCCTGAATTCTCCGATTTTTTAGGCTTAAATGTTAGATGGACGTGAAGATATAAATATTGTTTGAATCTAAATTGAGTTGGTGACTAATGTGCCTGTACCACAAGTGAGCGTTTTTTTGGACAACCACCCTGGCTCGCTATCCGAAGTCATGACGGCACTTGACAAAAACCAGATGAAAATATTTGCCTTGTCGATCGCGGATAAAGGGGAATTCGGCTTGGTCAGGATGATCACGGATGACCCATCACGGAGCACAAAGATTCTTGAAGATGCAGGATTTAACTTGGCTAAATCAAAGAAGAACATCGAAGTAATTGTCATCGTAATTACCGAGAAAAACCACGTTTCTAAAATAACCAAAGTTCTGAGTGATAATGGATTGAACATAGATTACGCCTACTCGTCAGCCGTGCACTTAAATGGCAAGTTCGCGTTGGTGCTTCGGGCAAACGAGCTGGAGAAGGCGGAGGAAACGCTCAGGAAAAACGAGATAGCCGTTCTTTCGCTTGATGATGTAAAGCAGCAGTTTATGTGATTTTGCGAGCTGAATTGCTGATTCCGTCCCAATTATCATAAATAGCTAGATGTGCTTTTTACGAAAGCTGCCTAAAATCGCGCTATCGCTCGGATGTGCTCGAGTTATCTTAAGAAGTTACAAATCAAACACTATCTATATCAATCGCTCTTCACAGATGGTGAACGCGGGTGCGAGAGCATGAAGCCCAAAATCGTCAAAGGTGACACACTTCACGAGTTCAAAACGCCTGAATGCTGTTTTATCGCAGAAAACTGGAGCTCGGAAAGGGTGTCGATTGCTCGAGCAAGAGTGAAACCAGGAATAACAACTCTAGCACACCACCTAGAAGGCGTAGATGAAATATACCTTATCACGAAGGGAAAAGCCCAAGTCGACGTCGGAGACATTACACCAACCCCCTTAACAGCAGGAGATACCGTGTTTATTCCCGCAGGCACATCCCAGCGGATAACAAACATCGGCAAAACAGACCTCGTATTTTACTGTATTTGCACGCCCAGATTCACCGAAGATTGCTATCGTTGCAATGGTGACAAAAGACGAGTTCGCAAATCAAAGAGCTATCATTGCTCTCTGAACAATAGAAGAAGAAATAATTGGCGGGCTCGACGGGAGTTGAACCCGCGACCCCCGGATTAAAAGTCCGGTGCTCTAGCCTGACTGAGCTACGAGCCCTTTCGTTGAAAGGCGTTTGCTGGTAGCAAAAATGAGAAGGGGTTCTTTAGCGTTTCGTTTGCAGAGTTGAAGAAAAATCATGTTGGCTTGATTTATATATCCAGGTAGGAGGCCATGATTTTCTTGAGCATTAAGAATCGTCGATTTTCGTTTCTTAGCTTTTTTTCGTGAGAGGATTTTTTACTTTTTTAACCTAAAAGTTCACAGAAAGTTTAAGAGCACAGCACAGCAGCATCTTTCCAGAGACGCAGAAGAAAAGGGAGCATCCTCTTGAAGATCGGAATAGTAACCCGAAACATGGAAGCATGGAGCAGTACCCAAGTTAGAGAGGCTTTGACCAAACGCGGAATCCAATACTCATGCTTCACCTTCCCCAAACTAATCGCACGTCTAGGCTACAAACCACACTTCAAAGTCACCGAATCCACTCAACAAAAAGAAGTAAACCTCCAAGAAGACTTGGATGCTCTTATCGTGCGCCCGATTGGACGCGGCTCGCTCGAAGAACTCGTTTTCCGAATGGACATGCTCTACAAACTCGAAAGATCAGGTTTCTACATCATCAACCCACCTGAAGCCATCGAACACTGCGTAGACAAATACGATATACTAGCCATCCTGGAAGGCGCAGATGTGCCTGTTCCACGCACGGCAGCAACCGAAAACGTAGCCGAAGCTCTAAAAGCTTTCAAAGAACTCGGCGGAGATGTGGTGGTCAAGCCGATTTTCGGTTCTAGAGGCATGGGTGCAACAAGAATCGTGGATGCAGATATCGCAGACACCGTTTTCAAAGCCATAACCTTCCACCATGGAGTAATCTACCTTCAAGAATTCGTTGCTCATGGACACTCAGATATACGTGCCTTTGTGGTCCACGACCGCGTAGTCGCCGCGATGAGACGCGTCGCTGAAGACTGGAAAACCAATTACAGTCGAGGCGCCAGACCTTCACCAACCACTCTCAGCAAAGAGTTTGAGGACTTAGCCACAAAGGCCGCAAGGGCTGTGGGCTGCAAAGTTGCAGGAGTAGACATACTCGAAGGACCAACGGGCCCAAAGATTGTAGACGTAAATAGCCAACCGGGCTGGAAAGGCTTACAGATGGTTACAAAGGTTAACATCGCCGACGAAATCGTGAGTTTCATGCTATCTGAGCTGAAAAAATAACGAGAGCTGTGTGACTGTGAAGGAAGTAAGCATCACCAAGCTGGACTTAACGACCAAAACGTCGAAGAAGACGACTGATTTTGTGGCAGAAGAGAAGCCGCTGCACCTTTTCGTCAACAACACTTACTGGGCAACGATTCTCTGTTCCCCAGCGGACCTGAAAGAGATGGCTGTAGGGCACCTGTTATCTGAGGGCCTCCTAAAGTCGACAGACGAAATCGATGAGGTGATCTTGAAAGAAGTCGAGAACAGCTGCTACGTCAAGTTGAAGACTGAAGTCAAGGTTGAAGACCGCATCAAGCTCTCGCGGCTCCACGCACGGGTTGTTACGTCAGCCTGCGGCAGCGGGTCACCTTACCAGTACGCAAGAAAACCCGCCAAAGTTAAATCGGACTTGACCGTGAAAGCTGAAATCCTTTTCAACTCGGTTAACCAATTGAACTTCAAGGCTGAACTTTTTAGGAAAACAGGCGGAGTTCACGCCGCAGCAATTTACAAAGCAGACGGTGCCCTTGTCGCGATGGCTGAAGACGTGGGCAGACACAACGCGGTCGATAAAGTAATCGGAATGGCAGCCCTAAATCAAACAGACTTCAGCGGATGTTTTCTTGCCTTGAGCGGAAGATTATCCGGCGACGTCGTGTTCAAAGCGTCAAAGGTGGGCTTGCCCATCATCGGTTCGCTAGCAGCGGCGCTTTCGTCAGGTATAGAGATGGCTGAACAAGCAAACTTGACTTTGGCAGGTTTTGTTCGCGGAAAACGCATGAACATCTACACTTTCGACGAAAGAATCCTTCCGTAAGGGTCGTCAGCAACCCGAGGAAAACTCGTGCATCCGCTGCTCCATTCGAGAACCCGATCTTTGCTCTTCGTGAAGGTTCCTATGAAACTCGCAGGAATGCCGTGTTTCTGCAAAGTTTCCTCGACAATCGTCTGAGATTGCTTTTCCACTGCCGCTACGATCATGCCCGTTGAGGATGTGGATAGCACTTGTTCCAAAGAGAGCCCGAATCTTTTTTGCAGCGTATTCATCTCAGGGGTGATGGGCAGTTTCTCAAACTCTATTCTGAAACCTAAATTTGACGCTTCAGCCACCTCGTTAAGAGCGTTCGTTAGTCCGCCTTCGGTCGCATCGTGTAACGAGTGTACGCCCTCGATTTCAGCCAGTGCTAATGCTTCGTTCACGCAGCTTTCCATCTTGACAAGCTTCATTAACTGTTCTGCTTCCTGCGTGCCGAAAAGCCTCTTGGCAAGCGCTTTGTGAGTCAATGAAAAGTTGATCAGGGTTTCGAATCCTACGGCTTTCGTACACATCACCAAGTCGCCTGCCTTCGCGCCACCAGGCGTGATCAGTTTTTCTTTTGCAACGATGCCGTAGGCGGTGCAGACGCCGAGGGTTTTGGATACTCCATCGTATGTTCCAGTGTGACCTCTGACGATTGCCATGTTCAACTCGTCAGCAGCAAGGCACACTTGCTTCATAATTGTTTGAAAACCGCTTGGCTTCATACTTAACGGTGCCAGAAGATTGATGGTGCAGAACTCTGGCGTGGCACCCGCAAGCGCTACATCCGATGCGGCGTAGTTGATCAGTAGCCATCCGAACCATTCGTGAGGAACGCCAATGCATGGGTCCGTAGCCACAACAACGTATTTGTCGCCTAGCAGATGCACTCCTGAATCGTATCCTGGCATGGGTGGAATTATGACTCGTGGGTCTTTTCTTATGCAACTCAGGAGTTTCTTAAGCTCCTCACCAGATAGTTTCCCCATGTTTCTGCCCGTTAGCTTTTCTGGTGCGGTTACAGATATATGTTCAGCACTTTGCTTCTCTGAAGGAAGAATATTATCAACGCCGTTACTGCCAATTCAGGTATGAGGTAGCTTCCGTTATACACGGCTGAGAACACGTAGGGGTCTGCTCCAGGCGCAGATGAGGGAGCCCAAAAAAATACCCCAGCGACAAAGTGCATTATGAAGCGTCCTACAATCCCTATGGTTGCACCAACCAAAGGAAGTTTCTTGAAGAAGCCTGCAAGTCCGAGAACGCCAAAGGCAAACGGGTAGTCGAGTAGAACTTGGACAGGAGCCCACTGGGTTGGAGCTATGTATGGGAGGATGGCGAACTGTATCAAGCCGTAAATGGCGCCTGCAAACACGCCGATTCTTGGTCCTCTTCTGAGCGCCAGCCAAACGATTGGCACCATTGACCCCGCGGTGATGGATCCGCCCTGAGGCAAAGTGTAGACCACGATTAAGCTCAGGGCAGTGGCCAACGCCACGAATATGGTGATTTCTGATAGTATGTTCGTTGGAAAATTGTGCTTATGCTCACTTTCAGCTTGGTTCACTGTTTTTTCCCTCCGCCAGTATTACCTGGTTCAGGTTCGTTGGGTCGACAGCACATTTAGCCGTCCTCTCAGCCGGGTTACGATTTTTCCCAGCTCCCCATAGACCTTGAAAGGGATAGTGTTATTTAGTGGTATTTTAATTTTCCTAAACGCGACGTAAGTTGGAGATCGTTTGAGTATGCAGCCTCTGCCTAAAGATTACAATTTTGCCGAGATCGAACGGAAGTGGCAAATGAAGTGGGAAGAAATGGGCGTGTACAGTTTCGATTGGGACGACACGAAGCGTCCAGCTTTCACGATTGACACTCCGCCACCTTACCCTTCGGGCGACTTGCACATGGGCAACGTGTTGAACTGGACGTATTTTGACATGGTGGCTCGTTACAAACGGATGCGCGGTTTTAATGTCCTTTTTCCTCAGGGTTGGGACTGTCACGGCTTAAGCATCGAGGTGCAAGTGGAGAAAACGCATGGGTTACGGAAGCGTGAGGTACCTCCTGACCAGTTCCGCAAGTGGTGCGAAGAAATCGTGGAGAAGTACATTGCGTTGATGAAGGAAGGCATCTTGCAGCTGGGCTGCAGCATCGATTGGACGACGGAGTACCGCACGATGGATTCCGATTATTGGCGGCGCACGCAGTTAAGCTTCATTCTCCTGCACAAGAAGGGTTTCATGTACCAGGGCACGCACCCCGTGAATTGGTGCCCGCGTTGTGAAACAGCGATTGCCGATGCGGAAGTGGATTACGACAAGCGCGAAGGCACGTTGCATTACATTCGTTTCCCGCTGGAGGGCAGCAGCGTGTATTTGCTGATTGCGACGACTCGTCCGGAGTTCATCCCCGCATGTGTAGCGGTGGCGGTGAACCCATCAGACAAGCATTTCAGCAAATTCATGGGCAAGAAGATTAACGTGCCCCTAGTTAATCGCCTCGTCACGGTGATTGGAGACGAAATGGTTGATTCGACGTTTGGTACGGGCGTGGTTATGATCTGCACGTATGGTGACAAGGAAGATGTGAAGACCGTTATGCGACACAAACTGCCCACGATTGGCCTGCTAACGGAGAACGGGCGCATTAGCGAGGTTGGCGGCAAGTATGCTGGCTTGTACATTAACAAGGCTCGGGAAGCCGTCGTGAAAGATCTTGCGGAGGCTGGTTTGCTCGAGAAAACTGAGCATTTGCAGCAGGAAGTTGGCTTGTGCGACAGGTGCAAGACACATGTGGAGATTCTGGAGCGCAAGCAGTGGTTCATGCGGACGCGGTCGTTGACGGAGAAGGTGGTGGAGACGGCGGACCGCGTCGTGTGGTATCCTGATTACATGAAAACCCGTCTCACGGATTGGGCGCGGTCTCTTGACTGGGATTGGGTGATTAGCCGCCAACGTGTGTTTGCCACCCCGATTCCAGTATGGTACTGCAAAGCCTGCGGAGAGCTGATTCTGGCTGAGGAAGGATGGGTGCCGATTGACCCGAAGCTGGAGAACCCGCGGAACGCGAAGTGTCCGAAGTGTGGTGGAGTCGAGTTTGTTGGTGAGCGCGACGTGTTCGATACGTGGATGGACAGTTCAATAACGTGTGCGGTTCACGCAGGCTGGCCTGACCGCAAGGATTGGCATAGACTTTTCCCCGCCGATGTGCATCCGTCGGGCATCGACATCATACGCACATGGGCGTATTACCTGATGGTCAGGCACCTAGCGCTGTTCGACGAGACGCCTTACAAGAGCTGCCTCATCAACGGCATGGTGCTGGGCTCAGACGGCAGAAAGATGAGCAAATCGTTGAAGAACTACGTTGCTGCGCCTGAGGTGCTTGCGAAGTATGGTGCTGATGCCACGCGTCAGTGGGCAGCGGGCGGAGGCGCCACGGGCTCGGACATCCCATTCCGTTGGCCTGACGTGGAGTATGGGCGACGGTTTCTGGTAAAGTTGTGGAACGTTTCGGGTTTTGCGGGTAGACTGCTGGCGGATTACGTGCCTGAAGGTGATTGTGTGCTTCAGCCGTTGGATAGGTGGGTTTTGAGCAAGGCGGCGCGGCTGGCGAAAACTGTGACTGAAGCCATGGAGAAGTGCCAGTTCAACATTGCTGTCGAGGAGATCCGCAATTTCACGTGGCACACGTTCTGTGATTGCTACGTCGAAGGCGTAAAGGACAGGTTGTACAGGACGGAAACCCATGGGGAACCACAGAAGAGGGCGGCGCAGCACGCGTTACACGAAGTGCTATACACAGTTTTGCAGTTGATGGCGCCCATTATTCCGCATCTGACCGAGGAGATTTACCAAGCATTGTACGCTGAGGCTAAATGCTGTGCGAGCTTGCACATGTCATCTTGGCCTGAGCCGCAGGTTTGGGTTGACGAAGAGGCGGAGAAGCGCGGCGACTTGATTATCGGTTTGATTTCGGCTGTTCGGCGTGAGAAGGCTGAGCGGCATGTGTCGCTGAACACGCAGGTGAAGAAGTTGACGGTTTGCGCGGATGACGAAGAGGCTGCCGATGCAATTAAGAGCGGCTCAGGAGATATTATTGGCGCGTGCAAAGTGGAGAATCTCGAGGTCAACGTTGGAAAAGGAGTTGGCAAAGAAGTAGGCGAATGCCCCAACGTTAGGTTTACAGCCGAATACTAAGTCAGCGTGAAGAGGAAATGGGGAAAATGAAGAGAGTTGGTGTGATAGGCTGCGGAGCCATAGGCACAATCATAGCGGAAGCGTTTGAACGAAGAGTCCTAGCGTGTGATGAGCTGGTTCTTTACGATTATGAGTTGGAACGGGCTGAGAAGCTTAAGAGCCAGTTACATTTTCCCGCAAGGGTAGTTCTGAGCCTTGGCGAAATGCTAAAGCTCAAGCCAAGGGTTATCGTGGAAGCGGCGTCGCAGCAGGCGGCTCGGGACTACGTGGGCAAAATCGTGGTTGAAGGCGTTGACGTTATTGTGATGAGCACTGGCGCACTTTTAGGGTTGAACGTGCACAGCCGCAGGGTTCACGTACCCTCGGGTGCCGTTGGTGGATTGGATGCGCTTGCTTCGGTAGCGTTGGCTGGTGTGGATGAGGTAGTTTTGACGACGCGGAAGAATCCGAAAGCGCTCGACGTGAATTTTGCAGGAGAAACCATCGTTTACGAAGGCGATGCTGAGGAGGCTGCCAGACGTTTTCCGCGTGAGATGAACGTTGCCGCCACGGTAGCGTTGACTGTTAAGCCCGCGCGAGTAAAGGTGAGAGTGGTCTCCGACCCGCTTGTGCATAGGAACACGCATGAGATAAGCGTGAAGTGGAGATTCGGCGAGATATTCCTTCGGTTTGCGAATGACCCGCATCCCGATAATCCGCGGACTAGCGCGTTGGCTGCTTGGTCAGCGATTAGCCTGTTGCGAAAGCTCTTGGAAAAGTGAAAGTTACTGGTTTAGAACAAAAAGAAGGGAGTTGGCTATTTCCATTCCCAGATTTTTCCTGTGAAGTTGTCGGTCATATCGGTCTCGTACTCGTGCATGCCTACGACCTTGTTCAGCCTTGCGAGTTTCTGCGACTGTGTCGTGTGGATGGATGCTGCTTTAGTGGTTCCACCGTTTCCCGAAGGATAACCGATTGCGATGCCTTTCGACATTATTGTTTCGCCATCCATCGTCGTGAACACGCTGTTTGATTCTCCCATGAAAATTCCGTTCGCCATGGTTCCAACAGAAGTGGAAATCAAGAAAGCGTCTATTCCCAGAATCTTGCCCGTTCCCTGCGCCGTCGTCTCGATTTTTCCATCAGGAAGAACGCGCCAACCAATGTTCTTACCCTTAAATTCTCCGATGAGTTCTCCAAGCATTCTAATTTTCACCTCACGAAGACACAACGATTGAATTTCTTATTAGCATTTGTGACTGTGCCACATCAATAACATTGTGAAAAAGGGAACCCGCGAACTACCATCGTGGGCTATGACTTTCCGCTTTGTATGGTAAACGTAAAATAAAAGTTCACACAAACCCAGACTTGAAGGTGTCCAACGTTGTTGTCAACCGAGGAAATCCTCACGAGACTCAGAGCCAAAGCTAGACCTGACCAGCTTTCTGGAATGGCACGTTTCGGCATGAAAACCGAGAACCGTTTAGGAGTGCAGATTCCCGAATTGCGTAAACTAGCGAAGGAAACGGGAAAAAACCACCAGCTCGCACTTGAACTTTGGCGAACAGTCATCGCAGAAGCACGAATTCTCGCCAGTATGGTTGACGAACCTGAAAAGGTGACGGAACAGCAAATGGACAACTGGGTGAAAGACATCGATTCGTGGGATATCGGCGACCAGACCTGTATGAACCTGTTCGAGAAAACGCGGTTTGCCTGGAAGAAGATCACGGAATGGTCAACGCGACCTGAGGAATTCGTCAAACGCACCGCTTATGGCTTGCTCGCTTGTCTCGCATGGCATGACAAGACCGCAGGAGACCTGCGGTTCACACAGCTCTTTCCCGTCATCGCTAACGGTGCAATGGATGAACGCATATCAATCCAGAAAGCCGTTAGCTGGGCACTTAGAAACATCGGCAAACGCAACCCACAACTCAACCGTGCAGCCATCCAGACTCGCTCAGGAAATCCGCCAAACCAACACAAAACCGGCACGATGGGTCGCATCAGACGTTATCCGAGAACTGGAAAGCCAACCCGTTCAAAGCAGACTACTAAAAAACACACCAAAAAACCTAAGGCAGTGAAAAACAAAACAGGCTCTAATTCCATACAAAAGTGAGGGAGCTACCTTCCGAAGGCAATAAGATAGAAAAGAAAAGGGGAAATATGCTTTTTACAGTTTAGGAGTTCTGCTTCTCAGAGTTCTCCTCGGACGAAGCTTCGGCTGCGGGCTGCTGTTGTGATTCTTCGGCGTCTTCCGCCTGATCCACTACGGCTTCGACGACCACTTCTGGGTGCGCCTCCTTGGGCGCTTCCTGAGGGTGGGCCTCGATAATTACCTCTTCGATTGGTTCTGGGTTTTCTGTGGCGATAGTTTCAACTGGGGCGATTTCTTCTGGGATGTCTGTGACTGTTTCGATTGGGGCTTCTGGAGGGGTTTCGATTTGCGGTTCGAGTATGGTTTCGGCTGTTGGTTCTGTAACGGCTTCCGTTGTTACTTCTGCTGTTTCGACCGTGATTTCGGAGACTGCTTCGGCCGGTGTTTCTGCGACGATCTCTGCCGGCGCTTCCGCGGTTTCTGGGACAGCTTCTGCTGTTTCAACTGGTATTTCGACGACTGTTTCTACTGGAGTTTCAATCGGCGTTTCGATGGGCATTTCGATTGGCTTTTCCGTTGCGGTTTCGGCTGGCGGTTCTGGAGCGGCTTCAACGACTGCTTCTGGCATACTCTCTGGCGGACTTTCTACAACGATTGGCTCGGGAGCTGGTTCAGGTGCAGCTTGGGCTGGTTCTTGCGGACAGAGAAGTGGAGTTTCGACTTCTGCCGGGGCTGGCGGGGCTTCAACCTCTACAGGCGGAGCAGGCATGTTTTCAACTGGTGGATTTGGAGCGACCACAGGTTCAGGCTCTGCTGGGGCAGCAGTTTCTGATAATTGGCGCTGCAACTTCTGGTGTTTGTTCGATTGATGGTGTTGCTGGAGCAGGTGCGGATGGGCAGAGTTGGGTTGCTGCATCCTTTATAACGTCCAACTCGTGCTTTGCGGTGTCAAGTCCCGTTGAAAGCAGGGTTATCTCATGCTGATACGTGTCCTCGTCGATTTCACCAACAACGTGCTGAATCTCAAAGTTGGCGAGCAACATCTCCAAAGTCTGGATTTGACTGCGTAGCTCTGCGACTTTCGTCTCCATCTTGGCAAGAAGATCCTTCTGCTGCTTCTCGATCTCCGAGATAGCTGACACCAACTCATTATCGAATGAGTCACGCGTCAACTGCGAGATCCTGCCTGAAGCATACAGGTTGTCTAACGCTTGCTTCTTCCTCTTAGCAATGTCGTACTCTTCGTTTAAACGCTTGAATGAATGTTTCCACGAAATCAACTTCTAAGCACCAAAACCCAACTAAGCATAGTACAACAGATAACGCTTGTTAACATGCACATATATCGCTAAGTATACACCAAACGCAACTGACCACCAAAACAATGGAAACTACCAATACAAAACCGCACCATGAACACCAACCGTATAACACTAAAAAAATAAACTTTACACAACACACAAACACCAAAAAAACCAAACATCGGTGCTCGCGACATTCTAACGCCCCCTGTATAGAGGATGAAGTGCTTTCAGAACCTTGCTGAAGGCAACGTGTAATGCAATTTAAAGTATCTCGATTTTCTTTCCTAAGAAGCTGTAAACGTTCCTTTCAATCGTGTGTTTGTAATTTCGGATTTTTTCTTGAACATCCATTTCAGCATGCTCCTTAACCGCTTCGTGAGTTTCGACGCTTGTTTTTCTCGCGTTAAGCAGCTTCACCTGATCTTGATAAAGCGAGATTTCACGTTTTATCTCATCCATCCTGCTTGAAGCCAGCAGTTGAGTTCGGCGAGCTAAGACATCGACAGATCGAGCATGGATTCCTGCAAGAGAATCTCGTTGCAGAACATCGATGGATTGAGTTGCCTTACGCGCTTTATCTGATTTCAGTTTCAACTTGTCCTCACTAATTAACGCGCTCAGTTTTTGCAGAATCTGCTTCAGAATCGGGTAACCTAACTCTTCGGCTGCGAGAGTTTCGAGAGGAGTCTCCATATAGCTGTTGAGTTGCTTCAGCTCGTCCTGCGTTAAGCCCGCGCCCCCTCCCTGCGTCGCCAATGACTGCATCTTTATGAAGGGTTTCTGCAGATGCCGCAATTCGTGTCTCAACTCGTTGTTCAATGTTTCTTTTTCAGTTTCAATGAGGTTAAGCTGGTCCTTTGGACCCTTCGTCTCGAGCTCGTCTATTTTCCGCTTTAGCTCTGCAATCTCTTTCTCGATTGGAAGCCTTTCGCTCTCCATGTTTGCTTTCTGAACTTCAATTTCAGCCAAGTGATGCCCATAGGACTGAACTTCGTCGATGAGCTGAAATGTTTCCTCGAGAGTCTTGGTCTTTATGTATTCTTTTGCCACAAACTCGTTAAGAGATGAAAGAGTCAGTTTTGCCTTTTCGTGAACCATCATGAATTTTCTTCGGTCGATGATGAAGAAGGGTGAAATCCTTGGAAACCAGTTCTTGATGTCGACGTCTGCCACGATGAAGACGCGTTGAGTATCCTGGGCGAACTTGCTGAGCAGGTCGTAGGAGACTTGTTCGGGAATGCTGATTTTCTTGAGCCTGTCCAAGAATAAGCGTGCTAGCTTGTTTAATGCTCTGGCGCGTCCAAAAACTCTCATGTTTCTCCTTTCGATTTCCTTGTTGCTGTTGTCGAGGAGCATCTTGCAGGCTTCTTCCTCATTCTGAAGTGCCGCGTTCATTTCGTCGCGAAGCTGTTTGGCTTGGTTTTGAACAGGAGTGAGGATTGAGCGCGTTTCCTTTTCCAGCCAACCGCGTATTTCGTTCGTGGTGAACTTGGTTTCAGACAAGGGAGTTCACTGTTGGAGTATTATTTGCACGTTGGTATTTATCAATCTTGAGCATTCCTGCACTACTCTTTTTTGCGTAGTTACTCTTAAATAGCTAAAGCATCAAGTTAGGCTGACCAAAAATGAACACGAAAGCGTTAGCCGCAAGCATAGTTTTCGCGGCACTAACGGTTGCTCTAAACCCAGCAATCTCAGGAATCGGAGTTCCCGCACCATACGCGCCATTCCTCATATACGGCTTGTGGGAAATACCCATAGTTGCGGCTTTCCTCCTGGTGAGCCCTGCGTCAGGTATTCTAATTTGTCTGTTGAACTCAGCAGTATTGTTCGCTTTTTTCCCCGGAGCGCTTCCAACAGGACCTCTCTACAATCTAATTGCCATATTTTCGATGCTGATTGGAGTTTACATTGGGCGAAGATTTTTCACTCGTGGAGCAGTTCAAGAAAAAGCGGTGCTTAAGATCGCCGCCGCATCCACCGTTCTTGGAATGGTCCTACGAATTGCGGTCATGACATTCATTAACTACGTCACTCTGCGTCAAGGTTACCCGATAGGTTTCGGTATGGATGAGTTAGCAATACTTGCCTTCCTTCCGCTGGCTGCCTTGTTTAATGGTACCACGGTCCTTTACACTGTTCCAGTGGGGGAATTCATAACGGGCGTCGTCAAGTCGCGATTGAAATTGAGTTAAGGCAAAGAAAGTTCATTCAAACACGCCACGTATCTTCTCTTCACTGGCACAAGAAATCATATTCTACAAAGTATGAGTTCTGAAAACTCGTCCCAACCTACGAGACGGTCTAGCGACCAGCAGTTAAAGCTAATTCCTCCGTTTCTTTAGGGAAAAGCTTATTCAATCCTTACAAATTGTTAATTGTCCACTCCAATCGGGTAAGGAATCGGAATGACCGCGAAGATTACTTTGAACCTCTCCGCTTTGGCATTGTTGAAAAAGCTTTGCAGCGAAGCCGATAAGTACAATGTGATTGTTGAAGAAACGCCTTCAGGCGCAACGCTCGTGGACGCTGGCATCCAGGCGGAAGGCGGGTTTCTCGCGGGCGCAGTGGTGACTGAGATCTGTTTAGGTGGATATGGAAAGGCAGATGTCGTTCCCATTCAATACGGAGATATGGTTTTGCCGTCGGTCTTCGTTCTGACTGATCATCCAGCGATCTCAACTTTGGGTTCTCAATTTGCTGGCTGGCAAATAAAAGGTGATGATTTTTCGGCTATTGCGTCTGGTCCAGCTCGAGCGTTAGCTCTCAAACCCAAACATCTGTATGAAAAACTGAATTATCATGAAGAATCGGACGTGGCTGTTCTTGTTCTTGAAACAGAGAAAAGACCGCCGGAGGATATTATCCTGCAGGTGGCTGAGAAATGTAATGTTACGCCGAAGAATCTGTTTCTGGTTATGTTTTCTACCACGAGTTTGGCAGGGGCCACGCAAGTTTCTGGAAGAATCGTTGAGACAGGATTGCACAAACTCGAGAGACTTAGCCTTGACCCATTGCTCGTGAAGCACGCTTGGGGTTATGCGCCAATCGTGCCAGTGCACCCAGGTGCTGGGGAATCAATGGGAAGAACAAACGATGCTATTCTCTATGGAGGAGTAACAAACTACACTGGCAGTTTCGATGATGAACAGAAATTGGAAAGCATAGTTAAACTTGCGCCATCCTCTTCGTCGAAAATGTTGCAAGAAGCAAGGAGACTTGCAGAAAAGAATCCCCGCTTTTTGGACATCTTTAAGGAGGCTGGTTTTGACTTCTACAAGATTGACCCGGATATCTTCGCGCCGGCAGTGGTTGCGGTTAACAACATGAAGACTGGTAGGACTTTCAGAGCAGGGGTTTTAGATATAGAAGTTATGAAGGGGTCTCTTGGGCTTATCGCAGATCAAATAGTTAGACAGTAGCTTCAACATGGTTTGCTGGCGTTTCTCCTACTGCCTTCGAAGGCAATATGCACATTTGATGACTCAGTTCGCTTTGTCACTTCTCCAGTTCTTCCCTCGTGAGTGTCACTTCATTCTCTAGATAACGTTGATTATACAACTTTCTTACTCTCAGAAATCTCTCAATGCCCTTTTCTGTCTCCCGCTCGGAAATACGTATCTCCCCATCAAAAAGGTCCAATACTGCTTGTACCTCTCCTGCGGGGTGCATTAGAGGATTAAACACTGCCAGAGTGGTGAAACCCTGTCCTCGGAAAATAGAGAGGATCTCATTCAGCCACTTTCGAGTAGTCACCGCATGGTGATGTAGCAACACGTCCGAAACAATCTCTATGCATGCACGCTTTACGCCACTGTACGAGGCGTTTAAGCCGCGGAGAGCTTTGGTTAATGCAATTTCGATATCGGTTAAGTTTTCCACACCTTTGAGCTTGATTATGTTTGGCAAGCTTTGACTTGTGGTGTCAGCGCGGGGGTTGCAGATAAATAGTGTGAAGTTTGACTGGAATTGTTCAGCTAGGTCTCTTCCGTTCCCAGGCTCTGTGGTCAAGTAAAGCGTTACCTCACCTTTTGTGGCGCCAGTTTTCAGGAACTTTTTGATGAGGAGCCCTCTTTCATCTGTGCTGGGTGAAGATAAAACGACTGTGCGTTTCTCCGGGATTCCGCCGAGCAATAGGTTGTCAAGGTCGGTGTAGCCTGTGGAGACGCGACCAGGAAGAGTTGCAGCGGAGACGTTGAAAACCGCTGGTTGGGGGTAGTGAGCCATTGGGTGCCCGGTCCAGTCGACACAAATAATTTTCGGCTTGACTTCAATCGTACCTATCTTGAATGGTTTTAGGGACATTTTTATTTCGTCAGTCTTCAGGGGGGTAAGCCTCTTTCCCTTCATGACGAGGTGTTCTTCCTCAAGGATACAATAGTCTGGTTTTTCAATTAGTTGGAATCCTCTTGGAACGACGTTCTCAATTTTGATGAGCGAAACTGCTTCTTTTCCGACGTTGACCATTTGGATTTCGATTGTTGCGGGTTCTCCGACTTTAATGTCGATTTCGTGTTGAACAAGCTTTGCCTGGATGTCGGCATGTTCAAATCTCTCTAGACCCACGGCGTTCTCTTCGATGGGGCTAATAGCTGAGAATGTTGCCGTTGACGTTGTGATGGCTGGGGCGTGGAATATTTCGTCAAGCGTGAGGGCTAGTTTTCTCTCGTCTTTAACTTTTCTCAAAAGTCGTTGAACCTGTTCTGTTTTGTTTTGATACCCTGTCTTGATGAAGTATTCAGCTGCATTTTCAAGCACTTTTTCAGCCATGGAATAAAACTTAGCCTGTTTTGCCGAGTCTCTTTCTCGTGTTGCGCTTTCCATGTAGACGTAGGTGTCGAAGAGACGCTGTGTGGCTTTGGCATAGTCTGAGGTGGTTTCGAATCCTGCTTTGAGGTAGTAGTTGGCGGCTACTTCCATGTGTCTTGTTGCTTGCTCATACAATTCCATGGTTCTAGTTGTTTCAAATTCTGTTCCGGTTTCTAGTGCTTTGCAAAAGCTGCTGTGACCGAGTGCCATTAGACCTGTGGATTCTTTGGATGAGTGCTCGTTTGCTAGTTTGAAAAGTTCTGCTGCTTCCTGATACATTGTTGGGCTACGCTCTGCTTCTGCCAATGTCATTTTTTGCCATGCCTGGCAGAGATAGAAAAGCGGTTTGGCTTCTTTTGCAGGTTCTCCGGTTTCGTCAAGTGATATTTTCTTGAAGATTGCTGCCGCTTTGCTATACTTTTCTGAGCTTTCTATATTGTTGCCTTTTTTGCTGAGGAACTTTGCTTCTTCTATGGCTATTCTGCCTTGACTGTAGTCTCTTCTTGTGTCCGCTGCCTGAATTAGTCTGTTAGCCAAGTCTATTTCGTCTTTCTTGTTGATTTCTTGCAGTTTTATGTGTAGAATTCGCTTTGATTCTTGTAGGAATTTCACTGCTTTTTCGAAGGATTCGATGGACTCTTTGCAGTTTTCCTTTCTGCTAAAGCCTTCTGCCTGTTCCAGGAGTGACCATGCGTAGAAGTTAAGGGAGAGGTACATCCAGGACTTTGATTTTCTGAGCAGCTGAGAAGATTTTTCGTAGTGATTCATGGCATCTTCGTATTCTTCGTCGTTATGTGCACCTTTGGCAATTTCAATCTCGCTCCACGCTTTCATGTATGACGCGTAGTCGAAGAAGAAATCGCTGAACTGATGAATCTTTATGGCGGCTGCTTTGTAGCCAGCGAAGGCATTTTCAAAGTTTTCTGCTGCTTTTTGGTAATCGCTACTTATATCCAGATTTTTAGCAATTTTCCAGTATGACTCCGCTACTCTGCCTAGGTAGCTCAACTCTTTTGAAATCTTTCGCGGCATTTGAGTACACTTCGTTCGCTTTTGTTAGATTTGCACTTTCGGTGGTGAGCAGAAAGCTTTCGTCCAGAATTCCTCCTAAAGTATCTTCAAAACCAGCTACGCTTGCTATAAAGGAAGGTGTGTCGCTGAAAACAGCCCAGTTTTTGCTGCAGGATACACCTTTTTCCATATCAGTGATTGCGTCTTTGAGAAGAGTGATTTTCGTTTTTTCATCTTTTTCTAATCTGGATAGGGCTGTTTCTGCTTGGGCTGCATAGATGAGACCGACGCCCAGCATCCAGGCATTGGATGGAAATACATTATTGGAGATTCTTATGTATTCTTTTCTGTAACGTAGTGCTTCCGTCAGCAACTCCTTTTTGTGGTCTTTTTCAGATTCAAGCTGTGAGAGATAATAATACGCTTTGCTTAGGCCATGTAACGAGAGCATCATGGTTTCGGGAGAGCCAGATTGAATTGCGTAGTTCAAACTTTTTTTTCCGATTTCAACCGCTTTCTTGCAATATTCTAGTTTTTCCGAGGGATTCGCTGCAAAATCGAACGCTAACTCGGAGTAGGTTTGTGCAGGAAGCAAGTAAGCTTCGGCGATTGAAGAATATTGGGAAACCAAGCTAAGGTAACATATGCTGTCTT
Source organism: Candidatus Bathyarchaeota archaeon (assembly GCA_963749465.1). Classification (GTDB taxonomy): domain Archaea; phylum Thermoproteota; class Bathyarchaeia; order Bathyarchaeales; family Bathycorpusculaceae; genus UBA11855. The sequence continues at coordinate 79,224 of CAVVMH010000007.1, forward strand.
CAGAGTGTTTGATTATCTCGTCATGAAGTTGCTTTCTTTTGTCTGGATTCTCTTCGCTAGGAACCTTGTAGTCGGTTGCATCGGCGACTAGGTATGATGCGATGCCCATAAGGAAGTTGTCCTTTACGATTAATGCTTGCTCAAGCATTTCCTTTGCATATTTCAGTGGAACGTCGATGTCTTCTGTGTAGTAGAGACTTGACGAGACGCCTGCCCAGCGTGACATTGCCTTGGAATAGGGGTCGTCGACGTTTGCCGAAAGTTGCAGGGCGTTTCTGGCGTATTCAGCCGATTTGTCCACTGCGCTTTTCCTACCTTCTTCGTTCTCACTTATGGTCGAGATATACCATGCTTGGATGGAAGCCAAGGAAAAAGCTATAACAAGTTCTTCTTTGCATTCAGACTCTAAAAGAGACGATATTCCAACCTCTGCGAAATCCATCCCTTCCTGAGCCATTTCGCTCTTTTCTTTGTCGCTGAATGAGATGTACAGACGTTCAAAAATGCATCGGGTTAAGAGATTTGCTGTTTTTCCGTAGTTGAGGTTATCGTTGGTTGTTTTGAAGGCTTGCATTGCCTTTTTGGCGAGAAAATGGCATTTGTCAAGGTCTTTGGCTTTCTGCGAGGCGTCTGGCGCGATCCAGGAATGCACGTATTCGGCTTGGGCGAGGCAGTAGGCGTTGTTTCCATCGTTTTCGGAAGGATGACTCTTGATTGAAAAGCGCCGCTGCTTTATGATAGGCATCGACAGCTGACTTTCTGAGGTTTTTGAAGTCGTCAATGTTGGTGGCCTGTCTGGATGCGAAATCATAGCAGTTGCCTATCTTCTGCCAATAATCTGCGGCTAAGTATCCCGCTGCTGATTCAGAATTTAAGGCTTGTTCGTAGGATTTCGCTGTTTCAAGCCATTTGTATTCGGTTTTCTCCCGCACTTTGTCCATTGAAGTGACCTATTTTAGTAAAATCGAAATTTGCAGTTTGCTATATCAATCTATGTTGAGAGGCGCAAATAAGTTTTTTTAGCAACAGGCCGATTTCTAGAAAATGCGCTCTTTGGCTGTTGAGTTTAGAAATAAAAAAAGAGATAGGGCTCTCGCGGTTCGACTAACGGACTCCTCCCCAACCCCAGCCTGGACCTGAAGCAAAGATTGTGCTGCCGGCATAAATTCCCAGAAGGTTGCCTACTGCGTTAACAGCTGAACCGTGACTTGGGAGACCGTCCTGCTTTACTAGTTGAATTATGATGCTGCCTGCACTAGGGGTGATCCTTAGGGCATCTGGATTAATTACGATTGGGTTATTTTTGTTGTCATAGACCGTTACACGAATTGTGGTTACGTCTACGTAAAGTCCAAAGTTGGTAATTTCATTACCATCTTGGTCTTTGGCGGAAGTTGTGTCTATAATGAAGGTGAAGTTTTTTCCAGCCCTCATACCCGTCATGATTGGATAGTACACTGCTGCTGATGCAGTGGCAAAAAATGTTAGAGCTATTAGTGATACTGCGATTAGTCCTATTGCGATGTGTTTGTACTTCATTTTCGATTTTCACCTCCCATTATTTCGTCAGTGCGCTGTGAGCACTGTTTCGATTATTTAATCAATCTATTTTATGACAATATTTATTGTCTTTGTTGTTCCGTCGCCCAGATACACTTTGAGCTGATAGGTAGTCTTCGTCAGCGTTTTCGTCGCCAAGTTGAATTCGTACTGGTTATTTGCAGCATTGTAGCCGAACAGATTGCCTATCGAGGACCCTCCAGTTGAAGTCGCAGCTATTTCAGTTGTTGTGTATTGGCGAATTAGGTAGAGCGTAGGTTGAGCGTTGGTTATGAAGGCGCCAGTGGAGCTCTTCAGCTGGAATTTAACTGGGACAGCGTTTCCTGACTTGTAACTGGTTCCACTTTTGAGAGGGGGCATGAAACCGCCAAATTGAGCGCTTAAGCCACCGGGTAATTCATTTTCTACGCTTGTCGGTGCGATCTCCCCAATTACTTTCGGATCATTATGGTTGGTGTTGTCCACCACTTCGATGCTATGCGTGGGATCTGTATTCGCTGGGTATTCGGTTGCGAAGGCAAAGCCTGCGAAGTCGACGGGTATTGTTCCGAATCCGGTGAAGTCTCCCGGCAAGTCTTCTCCCATCTCAACTCCAGGGTCGAGGTTGAGGAAGAATTGGGCCGCGAAACTGCGCTCCACCATGCTCCCGTCTTTGAGAGTGAATCTGATCGCATATTTGCCCGTGGGTACTGTGTCCGGGATTCCATATGGAAACTTGTACCATTGATCGGGCAGATCAAGTCTGTCAACTCTGCCATCGTTCCAGATTATGCCGTTGACGAGAATGATTTGTGGGTCGGCTGTGGTCTTGAGACTTGCAAAGAGAGGTTCGAAAGTGGTGTCTGTACTCGTCCACGTGCTGGTAGTCGATCTGAGGGTTGATAGACCCATGAAGTCGTAGCCGCTTCGCCATTGGTTCTGGTCAACCCAGAAACCGTTGGCAGGGGTCCCAGGATTGAATTGGGTATATTGTTCTGGAACCCCGTAGTATAGGCCAAATGTGTGTGCGATTTCGTGGGCCGCGGCTGAGTAATAGCCATCCGAAACAATTACGCCTTTTACGGCTGGGCCAAAGCTCACGCCAACTGCTACCTTGCTGCCTGAAATAGCACCGTGATATTTGAAATAGTTCTTATAATTGCCTCCCAGAGCCAAATCCGGTCCTATTGCCACGCCGATGACGTTCGGGCTGTTAAAGAAAGCCTGTTTTGCCGCCACTTCGACAGCTTGGCAATCCTTAAGCATTCCAACGTAGTTGGGTTCGGTTGCTGCGCCCGCTATGCCAACAGTGTCTTGAACAACTGTCACGTCTGGTACAGGGTACACGGCCTTTACGAAGTCTTTTGTGTTCGTCACCATGGTATCATAGGCACCCGGAACATCAAGTTCATTTCTGTATTCGGTCCGGTACAGGTGGGAATAGTACAGGTACAACAGGGATGTCTCTCTCACCTTAACCAGGGTATTGAGTGTGCTAATCGGCCCACCACTGGTTAGCGTAGTAGTGCACGTGATCGTGTAATGTCCGATGGTGCTTGGAGGATTCATGTTGAAGATCAAGACATTGTTGGTAGCAATATCCGCTCCACTTCTTGTCTCAGCGTAACTCAGCGGATTTGCAAAGAAGCCACCTGGTGAGCATGTCACTGTCACTGTAACACTTTCGCCGGATCCAAGCGCGCGCTCAAGGGGATTGCTGCTGGTTAGGAGATCAGCCAGGTTCACCATTATCTTAGTAGGCCTATCTTTCACTACGTCCAATTCCTGCAGAGGCGCAATGTCTGGATCCCATGACACTTGAACAGGCACAGCAACTCGACTTAGCATAGTGTAGGTGTTCGCTGAGCTTTGTGAAGAGTCGCCGCCGCCAGCAGGCGCCGGTTTGGCGAACGCAATATCTGGAATCAAGGCATTGTTGAAAACGACTGATAGCGCATCACCTGCGAGCAGGTCTATGTTCACATAGGTGAAGTTGTTCTCTTTTGTTGTTGTAACATCGACTCCGTTCACGGCTACGCCTTCATTGTTATAGCGCAATTTGTCTGTCTGAGCTATCCAGTAGGTATCGGGAGTTAAGGAAGGAAGTGAAATACTGCCGCCTTCAGCGGGTAGAGTAAATTCCCGCACCACGGTCTCGCCATGCATGAGCAGGTAACTCCAATCCAAACTTGGGGCTACATCAACAATGTTGCTGATGCTCAATCCCTCAGCAACCAACTCAAAGTCGGTTGCTAACAGTAGTGAAGGAGGAACTACACTGGTATCGTAAATCAAGACATAAAAAGTGCCAGGCTTGGCGGGAGCTGCAACTGAAACTTGGAATTGCCCGTAGATATCAGTAGTAGCTGTAGCAACTTGGTACCCATCGGGATCTCCGTAACCATCAGGATCTATTAGACGTATGCTTAAAGGAAGATCTCCTCCCACAACATGCCCGTTGACCGTGACGGACTGACCTAGTAACGCTGGGTTAGGCGTAACGGTGACGTGCTCAAAACTTAGAGTGGCAAAAGTTCCGGCCTGATACTTATCCCCTGCTGGATAGTAGTAGTTAATGAAGTTAATGCCATCTCCCATCGTAGTGAAGTATTGGATTTTGATGCCGATGGTGTCCATTACGCTGTAGACAAGGTCACTAAAATCTGGAGCATATGCTGGTCCATCATACCCAGCAAATGGGATTGAGAATTCGACTTCCCAGTGTCCTGTGGTTGGGTTAAACGCGCAATCAGCCACAAAATCGCCTGGTGATGTGGCTCCTATCCAAGGCCCGGGAGCCCCGTCAGTCTCGCCAAAGTAGCCATCTATAGTTCCGGCCAAGCTGCAGGCTTTTGAGTCCTCCTGATAGGGCGTTAAGACGCCATCTCGTGTTCCACGTCCATAAGCCCCGTCATCCCCTTCATCAAAGGATAGTAGGAATTGATTGCCGGAAAGGCCAATAGCATTTACTTCCAAGCCTAAGTACATATTAGTGCCATCGTGTTTGAAGTAAACCGTGGCTGGAACAGGGGAGACCGGAGTACCTGATTGCCCCTGATATCCACTGAGACTAATCGGATAACCGGTGGCATCTATCCATTCTCCTGTAGACAGAGCTCCGTCAATGTAAGGTGAACCAGTACTGTAACTTGCTTGAAACGGCTCAACGAAGTTCGCAGTAACGACCTTGTCAGCGTCTATCGTGATTGTCGTTGGGTTAGTTATGCCTGACAAATCGCCGCTCCATCCTGTAAAGATGTAGCCATGAGTAGCAACAGCAGTAATTGTGACAACCGAACCTGGGACGTAGGGACCTGAACCTTCGTAGGGAAGCACATAGTTGTAGCTAACGCCGACTGGATTCTTGTTAATGGTTAGAGTGTATGGTGTATCGAATTGGTATCTTCTTATTTGAGATTGCACAGTGTCAGCAACGTAAACATTTACACCAGAACTGTCCACGGCGATGCCATACCCAGACCCACAAGACCAACTTGCAACAGGTGTACCATCACTGCTGAATTTCTGAACCACAAAAAGACCATTGTCCAAGACGTAGAGATTATCGGAACCATCCACCGCAATTGCCACAGCATCACCAAATGACCCACTCAATTCAGCCAAAAAGGTTCCAATACTACTGAACTTCTGAACTCGGTTATTTCCATGGTCAGCTACGTATACATTCCCTTGACTGTCAACTGCAACACCCCAAGGATCTTGAAATTGACCTGGACCCGTGCCCATACTACCCCATTGAGTTATGAAGGCACCATCACCGGAGAACTTCTCGATACGGTTGTTTCCTACATCTGCTACGTAAACGTCGCCAAGGCTATCAATTGCTATTCCTCGCGGACCCGCCCCAAATTGACCCTGGCCAGTGCCCTGGCTACCCCATTGTCTTATGAAGTCACCGTTACTAGAGAACTTCTCGACACGGACACTAGTATATTCAGACACGTAGACACTGCCTGACCCATCAACCGCAATTTCCGATGGTCCCTCAAATTGTCCAAAACCAGTTCCGTAGCTACCCCACATTCGTACGAAATTGCCCAAATAGTCAAACTGAGAGACCCGATAGTTCCATCCTTCGGCAACGTATAGATTATTTAAAGAATTAACGGCTAACCCGGAGGGACCAAAGAGCGTGCCAGGTGAAGTGGGGACAGGAGGAGCTCCAGGAGTTCCCACCTGACCGACATAGACATACTGATTTAGTCCATAGGCTGGATAGATCTCAATCAAATTCGCTGACAGCAATATTGAGAAACACATCATGGTTACGAGCAGTATAACTGCTGTTTTAGATTTCAGTCTCTTCATATTCATCAGATCTCCTGTTTAACCCGTTGAGCAATGATCAGAAAACGTGAGACTTGAGCAACAAGTGTTGCGATAATTAAACATAACCCTGTTATACGCTTAATCCTATTCATTCTCCAGCCTCTCCCGTCAGCCCATTCAATCGTTAGAGGTATCTACTATAAGAAATTAATGGTACTTTCATATAGAAGCTTCTTCTATCGATGAAGAACAAGAAAACAAAGAGGGACTTGGAAAAAAATCTCCAGCGAAGGCTCAAAATGGACCTAAACAGCAGCAAACCCCGAACGGGGAAGAATGGGCAAACGATTGTAGCGCGCTACAAATCAACGCGACAAGAGAATGGCTCAATTAACCTTTGGAACACACCTGCACAAATTATAAATACATTCTTCCTGCTCTTATCAATAAGGTGAATTGGCTTGTCAGAAACCGTGCCAACCGGAGTAACAGGGCTCGACGAAATGATAAGTGGCGGAATTCCCAAGGGAAGAGTCGTCTTAGTTGTAGGAGGACCAGGATCTGGAAAAACAATCCTCTCCTCCCAGTTCTTGTACAAAGGCATCTCGGACTATAACGAAAACGGAATCCTAGTAAGCCTGGACGAAAACAAAAACCACTTCTACTCAGAAATGGCCAACTTTGGATGGGATTTCAAGAAAGCAGAGGAAGAAAACAAATTCGCCTTCATTGACGCAACAAGAATATCCAGAGTGGCAATACTAAAAGAAAAAATGCTGAAAGAAGAAAGCGGCAGCCTGAGAGGAAAACAACTTCAGATTGATAGACTAGTCGAAGAACTACAAGCTAAAATCCAACAATTACAGGCCAAACGAGTCGTGATGGACACGCTCGCATCACTCTTCTACAGGTTCACCGACCCAATAGAAAGAAGAACGGCAGGCGTAGACCTAATAGAAGCACTCTCAGACTTAGGAATAACCACTATCGTCACCACAGAGCTCGGCCAATTAGGCCTCGAACGCAAAACACTGGACGAGGAATTCATGGTTCATGGTGTAATCATGATGCAGACCCTTTATTCAGGCGGAACCACAACAAGAGGACTGCAAGTAATAAAGATGAGAGGCGTCAGCACCAACACAAACCTTGTGCCATACACAATAGACAAAAGCGGGATCGAAATATTTCCAACCATGTCCCTGTTCAGAGAGAGATAGTATAGAAACGACCACGCCTAATTTCATCACTAGAAAGACCGATCGAAAAAGCTCGCCAGCGCCTACAGCTTAGCACTCCAACTTTTCTCTCGTGAGACCTATTTCGCTCTCCAGATATCGCTGGTTGTACAGTTTCCTAATCCTCAAAAGCTTCTCCAGCCCCTTATCTGTTTCCTTTTCAGAGATTCTTATTTCCCCTTCAAACAAGCCTAGAATAGCTTGAAACTCCTCAGAAGAATGCATTTCAGGATTGATAACGGCTAACGTGGTGAACCCCTGAGCTTTCAGATCAGGAATAAGACCATTTAACCATTTTCTGGCTATCACGGCATGATGTTGCAGTAAAACATCGGAAATTATCGTGATGCAAATTCTCTTCGGACCACTTCGCCCCCCTGCCAAGCTACGAAAAGACTTGAGCAATGCTATGTCGATGTCAGTCAAACTCTCGACGCCTTTGAGTTTAAAGACGTTAGGCAAACTCTGGACCATCATGTCAGCGCGAGGATTACAGAGGAAAAGCGAGAAATTCGACTGGAAATCTTCCGCCAAATCTATAACATTCCCCACCTCCGACGTGACGTAATAAGTCGTTTGACCGTTCTTAACCCCAGCTTCGAGGAACCTTCTAATGAGCCGCTCCCTTTCATCACTGGACGGAGACGCCAAAACAACTGCGTAGTTCTCTGGAATCCCGCCGAACAACAAACTGTCAAGGTCCGGATATCCAGTTGAAACGCGATTTGGAAGAACAGCTCCCGAAACATTGAACACAACTTGCTCCGGGTAGTAAGCCGTCTGTCGACCAATTTGGTCCACACAAACAATACGAGGTTTAATCTCAATCGTGCCCTTCTTGAACACTTTTAGAGTCAGGCTAAGCTCTTCGACCCTTAAGGGGTCAAGCCTCTTCCCTCTCATAGTCAACTGCAAATCTTCGAATTGACAATAATCTGGTTTCTCAATCAACTGAAACCCCGCGGGAACGAGGTCTTCAATTCTGACAAGCGAAACTGGTTCTTTGCCCACATTTACAACCTGAATCCTAAGAGCCACAGAGCTACCAACTTTCACGTCGGACTCACACTGCACCAATCTTACCTGCAAGTCCGCAAGCTCAAACCGCTCCAAACCTATAGCATATTCCTCCACAGGATGCATGGTTGAGAAGCTCGCTGTCGACGAGGTTACAGCTGGAGCATGGAAAATCTCTCCCAGCGACAAAGCCATTTTTTTTTCCGCTCTAACTTTCTCAAGAAGCCTCTGAACCTGAAGCGACTTACTCGGGTACTTGGCTTTCTCAAAGTATTTTGCCGCAGTCTCCAACACTTTCGCAGCCATCGCATAATGACCTTCTTGCTTTGCCACATCCCTCTCTCGCTTTGCACTTTCCATGAAAACATAAGCATCAAAAAGGCACCGGGTTGCTCTGGTGTAATCTGAGGCTGCTTCGAAACCAGCTTTGAGATAGAAATCTGCAGCTGCCTCAATGTGTCGGACAGACTCTTCATACATAGCCATTGTTCGAGTTATTTCGAATTCTGTCCCAGCCTCCAATGCTTTGCAGAAGCTGCTATGACCCAAGACCATGAAACCCGCAGAATCTTTTGACGTGTACTCTTTCGCGGTCCTGAAAAGTTCCGCAGCTTCTTCGTACATTATTGGAGAGCCTCGCGCCTCAGCCATGGTCATTCTTCGCCATGCTTGACACAAATAAGCCAACGGTTTTGCCTCTTTTCCAGCCTGTTCAGAATCAACCATTGACAGTTGTTGAAAAACCGCAGCTGCCTTATCATATTTCTCGGAACTCGCAACAAACTGCTTCTGTCTTTCAAGAACCCTAGCTTCTTCAATAGCGATTCTTCCGCGACTATACTCTTCCCGCCCATACGAAACCTCAATCAGTCTCTTAGCTAGATCTCTTTCATCATTCTTGTCGAGATTCTCCAGCTTCACACTCAGGACCCGCTTGGACTCTTGAAAGAATTTGATTGCTTTCTCAAAGGCTTCAACAGCCTCTTCAGACCTCTCCTTTCGGCTCAAGTCCTCTCCCTGTTCAAAGAGTGACCAAGCATGAAAGTTCAAAGACAAATAACTCCAAGATTTTGATTGTCTAAGGAGCTGAGACGTTTTCTCATATTGCGCTATCGCAACGTCGAATTTTTCCTCGTTGTGAGCACGCTTGCCTAATTCCATTTCACTCCATGCTTTCATGTAAGAGGCATAACCCAGATAGAAATCTTCGAATTGACTTATCTTCTGACCCGCCGCCTTGTAAGCTGTAAAAGCGTTCTCAAAGTTCCTTGAAGCCTTGTAATAATCATTAACATAGTCTAAGTTCTTGGCGATTCTCCAGTATGACTCTGCGACGCGGCTAGGCAAATCAGCTTTCTTGAAGTCTTCAGCAGCATCATTATAAACCTCATTGGCTTTTGTCAAATTTCCTTCTTCGGATGTTAGCAAGTAGCCTTCGCCAAGGGTTCCGCCAAACAAATCCTCATATGTAGCTACACTGGTCATGTAGTTGGGCAAATGACGCTGTTCAGTCCAGTGTCTGCAGAGGTTAACTCCCTTTTTCATTTCGGCAATAGCTGACTCGAGCATGGCAATTTTGCTTTTCCTATCTTTTTCCAGTTTAGACAAGTCCGTTTCTATTTGGGCTGCATACATCATCCCTGTCCCCAAAGCCCAAGAATTTGAGGGAAAAACCGCCCCAACTGTCCTGATCTGTTCTTTCCGGTATGCTAGAGATTCATTTAACATTTCTACCTTATCATGTTCTTCAGGCTCAAGATTTGAATGATAATAGTATGCTTTGCTTAAACCGTGTAGCGCACTGATAATCGCATCTGGAGAACCTGAGCGGGATGCATGCCGTAGACTTTTTCTCCCGATTTCTATTGCCTTTCTAGAACAGGCTTGTTTTTCCGCCAAACTGACTGCAAAATCGGCTGCCAACGCGGAATACGTCTGAGCGGGAAACAAGCAGATGTAAGCGATTAAAGCGTCTTGGGAAACCAAATCAAGCCATCTTGCACCGTCATCAGCATATCTGATGATTTCCTCGAATCCTTGTTTTCTTTTGTCTGGATTTCCTTCGTTCGCCATCTTTTGGTCTGTTGCTTGCGCAAGCAGGTAATACGAAACGCCTCTAAGGAAGTTATCGCCTGAGGTCGAAGCTTGGGTAAACATTTCTTTTGCGTCCTGCAGCGCAGATTCAATGTCTTCCGTGCAGCGAAGCCTTGAGAAAGCTCCTGCCCAAAGCGCCATTGCCTTGTAATAGGGGTTGGTAATCTCTTTTGAAAAAGCCATCGCACGATCTGCGAAACTAACAGCCTCACTTGCTGCAGTTTTACCTTCCTCAACCTGATCACTAATCATGGCAATCCAGGACGATTGAAGACTTGCCAAGGAAAATGCAAGAACAAGCTCGTCTTTGCTCTCAAGGACGCCCAGAATAGATATCGCCTCGTTTGCGATACTAAGTCCTTTTCGAGAAATTTCATTCATCTCTTTGCCCGTTGCACCTATGAACATGCTCTCAAAGAGAATATTCGATAGAAGATTAGCAACCCGACCGTACTCAAGATCATTTCTAACGCTCTTAAACACTTGCAACGCTGCTTTCGCTAACGAGGCACTGTCGTCAAGTGTCTTCCTTTTCTCTTCGGCGTCAGACGCAACCCAAGAACGCAGGTAACCAGCCGTGGCAAGGCACTCCGAACGACGACCTTGATTCTCAACTCCTCCTTCTTTATCAAAATACCCAGCAGCTCGCTCATATGCTCTTGTTGCTAATTGCCTAAGCTCGTTAAACTCTTCAAAGCTCTTAGCTTGTCGTGAGGCAAGACCGTAGCAAAAGCCTATTCTCTGCCATGACGCGGCAATTACAGAATCGGACTCAGACCGTGATTCTAATTCTTGCTCGTGAAATTTTGCCGCATCAGACCATCTGTATTCGGCTTCATCTCGGCTCGCGTTCATCAACATAACCTATTCTTGTGAAAGATTCCCAGACAATTATGACAAGGCGTGCAGATAAGTTTTTCAGACTTCAAAGGTTTCCACAAAAACTGCTATTCCAGAACATCAACGAAGTTTGGAATGATTGACAGAAAGAATTTTAAGGAATAGCCAGCAATGTAGATTTGGGGAAAATCGAATGATTATCACAACTAGCAAGCCTTACGGCGTCATAAAAGGCATGCTAAAGAAGTGGAAAACAGTCGGGATTGTATCCTGCAATTCCTGCGCGAGGGCTTGCGAAACAGGCGGCAAAGAAAAAATGGACGAGCTGGCGACAAGACTAAAACAAGACGGATATAACGTCGTAGACACGGAATTGCTGCCAATGGCCTGTAATATTGACGCAGCCAAGAAACCAAACTACCAAGCTGACTACCTGATATCATTGGCATGCGACTCAGGCGTCCTGCACTCTGCAGTCGCTTTTTCCCAGCAAGGTAGTTGTTCAAGCACTTGACACGATAGGCCTCGGAGCCAGAGATGTTCAAGGAAACCTTTTCATAATGCGGAAGTTTTAGCGTCGCTCAACTAATAATTTCACTCAAAACTCGGACCGTATAGACTCCTTAGTCTCTTGTACGTGTTGGCGCATTCCGTTGAGTCGAAGTTGTATTCTTTGCCTTCGATGATTTCCACGTGCGGTTCCCACTCGATTAGCCGCGAGCACATTACGCATCTGAGTTCTTTTTCGCTTCTCACGAGTATGCCGTCGTTCGTTATCTCGAACGGTGTCCAGTAAGTCTTGTGTTTGGCTGCTTTTAGTGAGAAAAGCCGTAGCAGCCTATTGATTTCTTCGCCTGATTCGCCTTTCTTAATCTCCGTCTTCATCTCTAGCGTTCCATCAAATATTTCACGCAGATAACTCATGAACACCTGATCATGTGCCTCGGGTGAGACCAGGAAAATGGCGTTGCTGTTTGTCGTCCTCGTCTTTGCGACTATGATTTGAAGGAATTTGGAAAAATAGGTGAGGTTGTGGCTGCAAATGGTCATCAGACCTGTCATGGAATCCAGCACGAAACGAGTCTTAGTCAAGCCATGCCGTGCACTATCTATCGCCATGGAGACAGCTGCCAAATCAGCTGGATTGCCGACGCAATATTTGCTTGATGATTTGCCCCCTATCTTCCAAGAATAGCAGTCAACGACGCGAAAAGTACCGGAGTTTTTGTAGGTCTCAGTGTCAAATCCGTAGCTTTTCATCGATTCTTCTAATCTTTCCGGGGACTCATCAGTAGACAAATAGATGCCCGGTTCGTTATGAACTAAGCCATTGTAGAGAAACTGTTTTGCGAAAATAGTTTTCCCCACTCCTGATGGGCCCATCAAGAGCAGGGAAGAAGGCGGCATTACTCCTTCGACAAGTCTGGTTGACCCGGGGAAAACATCAGCTTGTTTCATGTCAACATCCCTTGGTTTGGTTCCACATTGTCAACACAGAGCATCCATTCTTTTTGCTAGCTCAACTACTTTCTTCGAAAAAGGGTGGTCTGGGTTTTTTACCGCGAAGAGAAACTCGTGTTTGCTGAACTGTATGTCACAGAAACAGGGGATCGACCCTACCACCTGGGTTCCGATATCTTTCTGCAACTCTTCCGCCCATGCTAGCTCCGCGGCATCCCACTGGCGTCCGTTTGAGTTTGAGAGTTCCGGAACTTTGTTGAGGATAATGAAATACTTTGATTTGCCATATTTTGTTAAGACGTCATAGATGTCATTCACCATTTTTTTCGTGCCTTCAACGTCCATGTCACTTGTCTTCATCACAAGAAAAAGCATGTTTGCCATTGCCAACGAGTTTATTGACCAGTATCTGATTCCCGGGCTAGTGTCGAGGAGAAGGCAATCTAAATCGTAATCTTCAAACAACTGATTTTTGAAGGATTGAAATCTTTTGATGGCTTTCAGTTGCCATTTCTGATCATGCTGGAACTCGATGTCGCTTATGTCTTCCTTACTTGCGCTGGCGAAACCTAGGAGAAGCTGTCCTTTCAGCCCCAATTCTGGGCTAACATCGGTAACCACAGAGGCGACATCCACTTCGCCGTTTGGCTGGTCCAAGTCCCCCCTGAGAAGATTGTTCAAGAAGGTAGTTGGTTTTTTCCGAAAGTACATGCCCAAGCTGGGCGCGTACAAGTCGAAATCTAGAAGACATACTCTTTTTCCCTGCTTGGCGTGTAAAGCGGCGAGGTTTGCAATCAGAGTTGTTTTTCCCGTTCCGCCTTTGTAAGAGTGGAATGCCAAAGTTTTTCCAGAAGTCATGTTTCCACGATTAAGCCTATTGTAAGCAACTAGATATTATATATGTCTATGATGGAACGTTGACTGCAGCAGTGTGTTGCCTCTTCTATTCTTGGTCCGTTTCTTCAGATTCTTGGACTATTTTGCTCACTTTTTCAGCATGTTCCCTCAGTCTTCTCTCCCGAATCTTGCTTTCAGACAAAGTCTCCACTGCGGACCAAAGCGGAAGGATAGCTGCCAAGAGAATAACGTCCAGAATTGTCGAAAAAACATCTATTCTAGGGGTAAAACCAATCAGCCTGCCAGTTCCCTCAACAGCTGTGTACAAGACTAGTGGCAATACCCAGCCCACTGTGTAGAATCTTTCTGTTGAACCAGTGAACGCCAAGTCCCCAGGCACCAAGAGATAAGCCACCATTATTATGCCCCATGCAAAACCTGACAGCATGAGAGTGGCAAAATAGGTTTCTGGAGTGGTGAGCAATCCAACTATTGCATATGCTCCTCCAAGAGTTATTAGCCCAAACATTATTGGTTTCTTCCTTCCAAATCGATCTGCTGCGAAGCCTGCGACGACGGCAAAAACACATAACCCAATCAGACGAAGGATCGCTCCACTCCGGGTGACTTCATCGTAAGCGAGGGTTGAGGGAACCGCGTTCCAAAGCAATACCACCAAGCCTGCAGCGATATTAAACAGCACATAAGCCAAAAGATACAGGTTAAAATCTCTATAGCTTATGATAGTTCGCCAAGGTTTAGCCTTATTTTGTACTCTTTCGATAGGATCCAAGGCGAAGGATAGAAAACCAATAGCCTTGATTCCGATGAGCAACAAAAGAATTCCCGCCGGGTTCAGTCCTAGAACTTGTTTAAGAACGAAGGAAAAGGCTACCAAAACGAAAGAGGCAAGAATCATCAATCCCGCGACTCTGCCCCTTTCCTCAGAAGTTGTAGATTCCGCGAAGAAAGCTTGGCAAGACGGGAATCCAATTCCAAATGTTAATCCAGCCCCTACGCCCCAAAGCACTAGAAATTCCTCTCCGTGTAAGAACAGAGTTGGAACAAGCGCCAGAATCCCGGTAACTAACCACAGAAAAAGTAGCCTTCTACGATTTATTTTTCCAGCGAAAACGCTCCCTATGAAAGCTGAGACTGCCATGGAAACCAGTAGCGACACCACTCCAACATTGTGCCAAAATGAACCAATCGAACCCGGGGAAAATTCATCAAAATAGTTGTAAAATACATAGAACCAAGCAAGAGAGCTAGAAAACAAAAGAGTTACCGCCAGCAGCTTCCGAGGCTGGATAGTCATGCCTTTTGTCAAGAAATTCAATTCGGGCAGTCGCCGTCCCTATATAGGTTTATCGAAGATTTACGTATATTTAATTATCTATTCTGAACTGGGCATCTTCTTCAGGCTTATATACTTAATCAACGCAAAGTACAATTAAGAGAAGGGAGGTGAAAGGTCATGGTTAGCGAAATGAAAGAACTCGCAAAAAAGCGAGGCAACCGTGCTGCAAAGCTTTTCACAAAAATCAATGATACCGAGTTTGAGGAAATGCTTGCTGCAATAACTCAAGAAGAGGCACACAGAACTGATCCAGCTACCTTTACGATATCGGGCAAAGATGCCTTTTATAGACTGTGTTTCAAAGCTGTGACAAAGGACAAAACAACACCAGGCGACCCATCAAATGGTTTAGCCGACTGGGAAATCGCTTCTTTCATAGATGACATGTGGAACGCGACATTGGGGTCTCGTCGAGCTCAAGAGTCGAAACCATGTTGGTAATCTAAAGCAGCTTGTTTGGACAGCTTCCGTATTGCTACGAGTGAATCCTCAATCATGAAAGCTAATGCTCTTTTTGGTCTGCTATCCCTAAGGCTCTCCAGCTTTTTCAGAGCTTTCCTTACTGTTTCTTTAGCTCTTTTTTCTATATAATCAAAGGTCTCAGTTTGAATGCAAGCGTCCAGAATTTGCTTAAAATCAAGTGTGTCCAAGGATGATTTCGCAACAATATTTTCCAAAATAGGCTTTTTTTCTTTCGAGTTCTTAGCCGCATAGAGTATTGGCAAAGGTACACTCTCATATCGTAGTCTATTGGAGAGATTGTATTCGACGTTAAGGGTGTCCTTGAGATCGTCGGCTAATCGGTACATAAAACCGAGCTGGCTTCCAAACTCAGCTGATGCCTGAATTTCACTTCTTGATCCCCCACCTATAATCGCTCCAAGTCTTGCACATGCTTGGGTATCCGCCATAGATTTGAACAACATGTTCTCGTATTGATCTAATTCCGTTTCCAAGTTTTGCCTAAATTGAACCTCCATGAATTCGGCTTCACACACATCAATTGTCCAACCTCCGTAAACCTCTATGATTTCAGCAAGTTTATCCTTTTGAGAATTCTCTTCAAACAGATTCCGAGCCATCATCCAACCTTTCTGAATAAGAAGGTCACCAACGAGCAAAGCACAGTCAAGACCATATTTCCCAAGAACTGTCATTCTGAAGTGTTTGTTGGACGACTTGTCAATGATGTCATCATGGATCCCGCCGCCTGCGGATGTGAGAGTAACCATTAGACTTACTCCGTCTGCCGCTTCTGCTCGCCCTCCAACTGCCCCACACCAGAGCGAGGCAAAGGCGGGTCTGAAGTTGTCTTTCCAGTAGTCGCATACGAATCGCAAAACTTCCAAAAGCTTCGGATCACTCACATCGGAAACTGCTGCTTTTCTGAATCTTGGAAGAACCCGCTGACCTCCTTCTTCAATCAAAGTTCGCAATTCCTTTTTAGTAAAGTTGCCTCTTCTTGCCATTGTGTGTCCCTGTGACAGATAGCGGGTATAGGAACAAAGCCCTAATACATTTTTCGAATAACACGAAATAGCCACAACATGTTTTATCAATGTGCCCCTTTGTGGGCTACAAACTATGTATGAACTCAAAGTGTAGGCGTTGTTATTTTTGTTCAGCTGTTGGAGAAAATAGCAGAAAACAAAGCTTAATAACAATACTCCAGAAAACAAGTCCTTGGAATTGAGAATGAACTTTCCAAATCAATCTTTTCTGGACATCTGTTTTCTTGATCTTGCTCGAGCAGCATCAGCTGCCGTTGGAAGAGTCGTAAGACACAATTCAGTGAAGGGAAACGGCTTCATGATTTCTGATAGACTGTTTTTAACCAACAACCACATAATTCATGATTTTGAAGTAGCTAGACGATCAATTGTCGAATTCAACTACGAGTTGGATCATCAAGGATCCCCTAAACCTACAACAAAATATACATTCTCTCCCGATGCGTTCCTTATGAAAAGCCCAGAAAAAGAGCTGGATTTCACGATTGTGGCGGTAGGCAATAATGTTTCAGGAATAGGGGAGCTGTCGGATATTGGATTTTGCCCTCTAAAAGGAAACGAGGACAAACACTCTCTTGGCGAATTTGTTAACATAGTACAGCATCCCGGAGTAGAATTCAAGAAGATAATCCTCCGCAACAATCGACTAGTGGCTCAATCGGACGAAGTTCTACATTACCACGCCGCAATGATTTCTGGTTCTTCGGGCGCCCCAATTTTCAACGATAGGTTTGAACCTATAGCGCTCCATCACTATGGAGTACCAAGTCGAATTGCCTTCACCCAAGACGGAAAACCTGGCCCGATACAAGTCGCAGAGGGCATTCGCATCAGCGCCATCGTGAAACGAGTAAACTTGGAGAAAAACAACCTTAACAAGAAGCAACGCCGCTTAATCGACACCGCGCTAGCTTATCCTTTCAGTCACCCCAGCCTACTAAACTCCAAAATAAACACCAATAGCCACATCTAAGAAGGCATCTCTATCGATCTTCAATGAAACATTGACAAATCGAACGCCAAAAAACACGTGCAACTCCGGAACACTGCAAACTCGGTCCTTAAAAATCATTCAACAGGATCATTTCGCTCGAAGAAACCCATCTGCTTCAAAAAAACTCCAAAGTTGAGATCAGCTTTCAAGGCTAGTCTTTGAAGCAAATAGCTCCTTTGAAATATTCCATAGTTCTCAGTTTTCCTCCATGCATCCTCATATCTAGCTAAGAAATCCGATGTCACATCCCCCGCTTCTAATGCTTCTATTGCAACCTTTCCAGCAAGTTCACCGCTTACGGCACCATTGAAAATCCCGCCTCCGTCTATCGGATCGGCGGTTCCGGCTGCATCTCCAGCAACCAAAACACAATCACCATGAAGTTTTTCAACATAAGATTGCGGCATGAGTCGAGCGCCAAATCTGATAATC
Organism: Candidatus Bathyarchaeota archaeon; assembly: GCA_963749465.1. Lineage (GTDB taxonomy): Archaea > Thermoproteota > Bathyarchaeia > Bathyarchaeales > Bathycorpusculaceae > UBA11855. Next base: position 96,837 of record CAVVMH010000007.1, read on the forward strand.
TCTCTAGATCCCAGTCCCGCTAAAGAAACAAAACAATCCAAACGACGCCGAAAATCGTGTTTCATTTTTGAAAGCAGGCACAGCACACCTACATTTACCGAATCCTTCTTCGGAAAAATCCATCCATAACCGAAAGGAGATATTTCATCGGAAAAGAAAAAATCCAAAGAATCCAATCCGTTTTCGGGGTATTTAAGATCGTAGGCTGCCGCCAATGCGGTACCGTCTGGTCTACCGTCGAACCCGATTCGAAAATTCTTGTGGGCAAGCGTGCTGACTCCATCTGCAAACACCACAATGCGAGCACGAGTTTCCTGAATCTCTCCCCTCGGAAGTATCTCATAGTGTACCGTCAGTCCATCGTCGCATCTGGCAACGTCAGAAACCAAAGTTGAAGTCGAGAGTCTAGCTCCGCTTTCCACAGCTCTCTGGGCTAGACATCTATCAAGATTCTCCCGGTCGAAAAGGACGAAGCCAGGTTGATTGGGCACGTTAATTTTCTGCTCTTGGAAATGAACTACAAATCGAGCACATTCCTTCTCGATTATCTCTTCGGGTAGCTTCAAATCAACGAAACATTTTCTTGACACTGCGCCTCCGCAAATCTTATTCTTCCCAGGAGACCGATTCCTCTCTAACATTAGGACTTCATAACCAGCACGAGCAATTTGTTGGGCGGCAGTCGCCCCCGCTGGACCAGCGCCCACCACAACGACGTCCGCGACCATATGAAACCCATCCTTTAAGATACAAGTATAGCGAGTATTCGAACATATCGAAATGTCCCCACGCATAATACAGCACCCGATAGCGGACTTCAAACAGACAACTCCACTAAAACCGAAAAGTAGGGCGTTTTAATGCCCCATCAGATCCACCAGGACCTCCAATTGTGCTTTACCATGTTTCAACTACGGAGCTTGCATCGTCTGATTTTCCATTTTCAACGATTAACTCTGGTTAATAGGGTTGCATAACCGACAAGCATTTACAAAACAGCTATAAGACGATAACCAGCGGTGAGAGTAACTGGCAATTCTGCCTCAAATTAGCGTCAGCACTCTTCACGGTGCAACCGTCAGCGATTCAAAGCTACGAAAAACGGCTATCTGGTTAATCAACCTGATCATTGACAAAGCTTTGAAGTGCAAATTCAAAGGTCTCAGTTTAATTGAGCGCGAAAAAGTGGAGTTGACGTGATTCCTTTCGGGTGAGGCGCCCAATTCTGTTTTATGCATTTAAATAATTCCAATACGTGTTCCGTCTCCTTCTTTGGCTAAAAAGCTTATATTCTCAGACAGAACAACAGCAAACTGCAGCAAGGATGTCCTGAAAAATGGTACGCCCTACTCGGTCAATCTTCAGGAGTTGTTTATCGGTATTCACCTTTCTACTAGTAGCTCTTTTTCTGGTTGCGAATGTTAATGCTGTCAATGAAGCAGTTATTGGCACGAGTGGGATACCGTCCGATGGAATAACTCGAAAGGGCATAGAGGCTAATTTTTTGGAGAATAATCCTCTTGAGTCAATTACTTTTCATCTGATTGAAGAGAGCAAGCTGCATTCTACGTCCATAAGGTTGATTGTCGACGATCTTCAAAAAGAAAATGGGGAGGGCAGCATTGAAAGACGGTTAATCAGCATTACTCGGGAAGGCGGTTTTGATGCTACGAAGCCATTTTTGTTGAACGCAAAAGATGTAATCGAAATCACCATTACCATCGACACCACGAAAATTAAAGCAGGAATATACAAAGGCGCCATAACGATCCATGCGGAAAACGCAACTAACAAGCAGATTCCTCTCAAGGTAGAAATATCCCAAACTCCATTGATCGCTCTTGGCTTAAACTTCTTAGGCGCATTTATTGGCATTGTGTTTGCGATTTTGGGAATCGCGCTTGGCCGAGAAAAGAATGCGCTCAAACTAAATAAAAAAGACACCCTTGGACATGAACTGACTAAATTATGGACAAACAAACCGAAAGAAATATTGGAAAATATCAAACCCATCGCAGTTTTCTTCGGTGTATTGCTTATTTTGGGGTTGTTGACGTTTACAGCATACTACCCGAAGATGGTGGCTTTTGGAGCTAATCCTCTTCTTGATTATTCCACAGCACTTCTCTTTGGCTTCACTCAAGTCGGGGCAAGCAAGATAACAGCAGACATTCTGAAATAGTAGTGTTCAGTTGGTTTTGGCGCCTAAGAGACGATCGGGTTTTCAAAGGAATCTTTCGTACTGGCTCAGATGAGGATTGTGTACTTTTGAAACGAAGAGTTTACCCGTGCCGTTCTCTGCCAGGTCGCCTAGAAATACGTAGAAGGGTCCAGCAACGCTTTCAGTTTCGTCAATCTTGACTTTGGGTTTTATGCTGTCTATCGTGAAGGTAGGCATGAGCTTCCTCGAGCGAGCCTGAGACGATAATTTTTCCGCCTGTCATGCTGGCGCCAACTCGGTTTGCGCAGTTCTTTTCAACGTGGATTGCTCCGTCGCGCATTCGGAAGCCCAAGAAGGGTCCTGCGTCTCCGTGGATTTTTATGACGCCTTTTTTCATGAAGACTGCTGAGTCGCTTCCGACGTTTCCGTGGACGATGATTTTGCCGCCGCGCATGCCCGCGTCGCTTCCGCGATAGGGTGATGCCAGGTAGTCGCTTGCGTTGCCGTGGATTTCGAGTAAGCCGCCTTTCATTTCGGAGCCTGCCCATTGACCAGCGTTTCCGTTGACGGTTATCTTGCCGCCTGACATTTTTTCGCCAAGGTGCATGCCGATGTTTCCGTTGACGACGATTTCGCCTTCTTTCATGCCTGAGCCTACTCGTCTCACTTCGGCTGCGTCGCCGTTAATGGTTATGTTTGGGGTTTCAGCCTTGTCTTCTTCGATTCTGAAAATGTCGCCGAGCTTTTTCTCTTTGTTTCCTTCCCAAATGGTAAACGCTGCTATCTCCTCAACGGTTTTTCCCTTGAAAGAGGCAGGAGTTATGCATTCAGCCATTACGGGGAACTGAAGTTTCCTTAGGAGAGTCAGTACAATCATGCTTAGACATCTGCCTTGATTGTTATGGGGTCTGGAACCTTGATGTAGTGGTCCATGACTGGATAGTTGTCGAACTCTACGGTCCAGTACTCTTTGAATCTGCGTTTCATGTCATCATCAACCGTTACTGGTTCAGCCGTTTTCACGTCCAGCCACATCGTTTTTCCATCAACATGTTGGACTACTTCTCCGTCCTTCACGACCACTTTCCCGTCTTTAATCGTGTAAGCTGCGTTGCCGAACGCTCGACGAACGGGCTTGTATTTTCGTGCTATGTCGCTTGTTTCAGGGTTAATGTTGTAAATCGCGATGTCAGCGTCCGCGCCCACGCCCAAGTGTCCTTTGTCTTTGAGCCCTAAGGCTTTGGCTTGCCCCGCCCTCGTCATGACCGCGAGCTCGTACAGGCTAAGCTCTCTGTCCAAGGTGGGAAGGAGACTTCTTTTCTGAGCTTTGGCATGGCAGTTTTTCAACGTTGCCATCCGCGCTTTCTTGCTCATGAGCCAAGCTAAGATTTTTGGGTAAGCGAAGAAGGGTCCGCCGTTCGGGTGGTCGGTCGTCAGGAAGATTTTCCATGGATCGTTTATCATGAGCGCTATTTCTAAGCCTATTGACCATTGGGTTGCGTTGACGACGTTCTTTTTCTTGTAGTGGAACGGGATGATGCCGCCGCTCGTCTCGGTTTCAACGTCGCTGTTGACCCATTTGTGTCCGCTTAACTCGTAGAGCGTGTACTCGAATGGACCATCGGCGGTCATCGTAGTCGTATCTGTGAAGATTAATTGCCCCATGTCTATTGTCATGTGATTGTGATTGTTCATGTAGCTGGAAATCTCTTCTGACGCGGAGCACATCGTGCCCCAACTATCTCCCTTGAAGCTGCTGAATTGTATGTGCGTTATGTGCGCGACCGGTTTGCCATCAGTATGACAAGTCTTCTAATGCCTTCATGGTGTCCAAGGTTGTGACGTAGTTGCCCGGCAATCCCAAGTTGTTAGTGTGAAGATGGATAGAGTGGGGCAGGTTCAACATCTTGTTAACCTTGACTAAACCCCGTATGAGGTCTCGTGGAGTTAGGCAGTAGCCTGGGATTGTATCGTCTATGCTGTGAACGTTCTTGCCGAAGCCCCAAGCTTCTAAGCCACCTGGGTTTACGATTTTTATGGCATACCCTTTTGATGTGCCCATCATCCACGCGACGTATTTGGCGCATTCTTCTAAGTTGCCTTTCTGGAGGTATTCGAGGACGAACCACCAGTCGCCCAGAAGCGGATAACTAGCCTTGTCCAAGAGTGGGGTATCGTTGAGTTCTTCGTGTGTGTGCTTCGCCTCCAGCGGCGGCATGGAAGGGTTCATTATTGTCGTGTAGCCCATCTTTGAGTAGCGGTAACCCGTAACGAATGTTGATGGAATCGAGTAGCCGACGCCTGACCGTGTCATGCTGGTTTTTCGAACAACATCTTTCACGTGGTCTTCTGGCCGGATCATTCTGCCAGTGTTAACTTCGGCTCCAGCGATGTGAGTGTGAATATCCACAGCGCCAGGCATCACGGTCAAGCCAGTGGCGTCTATAACTTTGCCCCTGTGGGCATGCACTTTTTCGACGATTTTGCCGTTCTTGATGGCGATGTCCATTTTTTCGCCGTTTATCCCGTTTAGCGGGTCGAAGACGAAGCCGTTCTTGATGAGGAGGTCTGTCACTGGGCTGCCTCCGCGGTTTGCTTCATCTTCTGCATTTTGATTATTTGGACTTCTTCGAGAATTCTCTTGAGAATCTCCTCGTCAGAAAGTATGCCTTTTGGTGGCTCTACGACTTTCTTAAGCGGCAGTGGTACGTGGTCCATGCGGTACGCGGTTCCTTCGACTTCGATGCCGACGAATGCCGATGGGATAACAACATCGCCAAGAATCGATGTAGCGTTCATGTGAGGGTCGATAACTATGAGCGGGTTTTTCACCATGTGCTCAACGGCTCTTTTCGGGAAGTTCGCACCTGGGTCTGCCGCGATGACCAGCGAGGCGTCCGATTCACCGCGCATGAGGACATCCGTACACGTTGTTTCTCCAGGGTTGTAACGTGGGTAGCCAAGCGAGAAGTCAACGCTGAATGGATAGCCGCTTTGCCAAGCCGAAACTACGTCAGCGCCTGTGACGTTGAAGTGTCCTCTCATGGGCATGATGGCGAATTTCGTCCGCCTGTTCAAGTCTCGAACCAGCGATATGGCTACTTCTATGTTCCTGAACTTGCCTGCCGTTTGAGTTAAGCCCATACCGAAGAAGATGACCCCGAACTCGCAACTGACCAATGCGTCGGCAACTTCTTCCAAATACTCTACAGGTACGCCAGCTACTTTTTCCACGTCGAGTTCTTGGTCACGAACCAAGGCCCGAAGCGCCTGCATGAGTTCGTAGTCCTTGTTTGGTTCAACTTGGATAAAGTAGTCAGCCATCTCGGCGGTCATGGTTTTCCTAACGTCTATTACTATGAGTTTGCGACCTGCCTTTTTCAAAGACGCAGGTGGTCCGCTAACGGTGCAGGCTTGAACGGGATGGCGTGGACTGAACTTGACGAACCCCCCTCTCTGTAGACTCTGGATTTTCTTCTTGCCCGTTGAAGCCTTGACTTTTTGAAGGTAAGCTTTCCACTCGCTCTTCTCGAATCGCCCCTCTGTGAAGGAAGTGTATCTTTCAAGATGGCGCGGGTGTGCACTCCATGGATCGCAACCCCAGTAAATGATTAAGTCGGCGCGGTGCCTGATTTGCCCAAGCGTACAAGTGGGGATACCGACTTCTTGAACGCCCAGAATTGATGGACCGTGGCAGACGACGGCTGTGTTGTCGAGTATGCCGCCTATTTCCTCAGCTAGCTCAACGCCTACGCGTTGGGCTTCGCAACTGGTTGAACTCCAACCGTACATGATTGGATAATTCGCGTTAGCAAGGATTTCCGCAGCTTTGTGTACCGCCTCATCCATCGATACTGGAACCAGCTCGCCGTTCTTTCGAATAAGCGGTGTCTTCACGCGGTGTTCGCCCTTGTAACCTAAGAATTTGGATTCGCACATGGCGCAGCCGTTCTTGACTTTAGTCACTTCGTTGTTTTCAACGGTTATTTCTATGTCGTCGCATAGGCTACCGCAAACAGGGCAAGTTACAGATTTGATTATTGACATGCGTTGTTTACCTCCCAAATTCGCTCTTGAGAAGCTCCTCCATGGTGAAAACAGGCTTATCGGGCGCAGGCTCAACTTCTGCGGGGGTTCCTTTGAAGGAGGGCATGCCAATGCTCGTCGTGGCGTCGCTGCAAACCGCGTTCGCCCATGGACCATAAGGAATGTAAATCAAACCTGGAGTCTCACCACGAGGATACTTGACGGCTGTAAGGACGACTGAGCCTTGAGGAGTAGTTACGAGAACTTTGTCGCCGTTTTTTAAGCCGAGTTTCTTCATGTCTCCAGAATCCATGTAAACCATTGAACAAGCCTCGAAGTAGCCACGTGAGCTTTTCCCTTGTTCTTTGCCCACGCCTTGCTCGATGGTTCGACCGGAAAGCAAAGTGACATGCAGTTTTTGCTCAACCATGGTTTGGGACCTTACCATTAAAGATTAGTGGCTTATATTTAAAATTAGGTTTAAGAAACCGTGGATTTGTTCGTCAAGGTCTGTAACCGCTTAGAGTGCACAGAGCCAACGCAGCTGCCGTGATGTCCGCTGTGGTTCCAGGATTATAGTCGTTTCCCGAATCTCGAAGCTTCTTGTCGAACATAGCCATCTTTTCTCTTCCTTCTGGGGTCTCCAATCCGCCCAATTGGAGTACCCGCCGAGCGTCCGCGGAGACTTCTCGCGCCTTCGCACGTCCTATTTTCCTGGCTATAAAAGTGTCTGGACGTTCAGCCAAAACCTTAAGGAAAGCGTGAATGATAGCCGTGTTCAGGTTTTTCGTTCTTAGTTGCGCCGTGAGATATTCGTAAGCCATGTCAAAGGTGATTGGGTAATTGTTAACCCACTCGTAACAAACATCATCGTACCCAGCGGCTATTTTGAAGACCTCGAAAAGCGAAACGTTCTCCTTGATTAAACGCTTCTTGGAGTCAAAGGCGTTGACGTCAAGATCTGGCGCGCCGTTTAACCCGCTTGGTTTCGCAATGCCAATTGCGTCGTAGAGGTTAACCGCGTCCTCAGCTGTGGTGGATTCAACCGCTATCTTGATGTTTTCCCGCAGCTTGGCAAGGTCAAACGTGTCGCCTTGCATTGGGGTCATGCCTGCCGCAACGGCGATAGGAATGAACAGGATGACTGTTCCCAGTAATGTATTTCCCCCAGTTTGCCAGGCGTCAATGTCTGCCACGCAGTTCTTGATCAGTTGACCCATTCCGACTTTGCGAAGCGGAATTTCACCGTTTTTTACTGCGATTCCGCGTCTTGCGGCTTCTTCGAAGGATGGTGCCGCGGCGACTGCGGAAGACAAGAAATGTTCAACCCGTGTGCCTTCAAAGCCGACGACGAGGTTGACGTTTCCTGGTTTGTCGGCGCTGACTTCAAGAAGAATCGCTAGCTGTAAGCATTTGGATATGTGCTGTGCTTTTTCGCTGCGGAGGACGAGTTCGCTCTGAAGCATAATGGGGAATGACCAAAAAAGGTTTATTAACGTTGTGTAAAAAACTACAAACAATTGAAGACATTTACATAACAAACATCAACTGGCGATTTCAGTATGAGAGCGCGGGAAGGCGACCTAATCGAGACAGACCATGAAGGTCATTTTCGACGTTAAAGGGTTAGTTCACCCGCCACGCAAGGTAATAGCTTTCCCTAGGTACATTCCCTCTGCTGAAGGAACACGCGAACGCGGTGGAAACTTGTATGGCAAAGTCTACAACCTTGCCGAACGATTCCAGTACCTGCAGCGTAGTGCACCGGAGTTGATTGTGTTTGACCCGGTGTTTGGAGAAACGCTCTGCGAGGTCCCCACCGCTGAGGTTACACAGCATTACAAGCCAGTTGAGAAACTCGCTTATCTGCGAAATGCCAAAAATCCCAGCAGTTTGGAACGCAAAGCTGTCCTCCTAGCGGAGACGCTTAAAGAACAAGCAGGCATCCCGTGGAGCAGCATCGGCATCTCAGGCTCAATCATGGCAGGTTTGTCCACGTTGAAGAGCGACATCGACCCTCTTGTTTATGGTGTTGAAAACTGCCGCAAGGCTTACGCCGCGCTTAGAATCTCTTGTGAGGAAAGAAGCGTCTTGTTTCAAGCCATATACTCGACAGGAATTGCAGACGTTGTTCGAGTTCCGTTCGAAAGACACTATCATGAGCTTCGAAGACTTCGCGCGGGTCGAAGGCAGAAAAGCGTTCCAGGGCTGGTTCATGGAAGCGGATTATTTCGTGCGGTTTGTGAAGGATTGGAATGAGATAAGCGAGAAGTATGGTGACGTGTGCTACAAGAACGCCGGCTACGCAAGAATAACAGCAACTGTGGCTGACGATTCAGAAGCGCTATTCACCCCGTGCACTTACAGACTGGAAAATGTCAAGGTTCTTGATGGCCCAGCATTGGAGCCAATAACGGAGGTTGTTTCGTTCCGGGGAAGGTTCTGTGAACAAGCAAAAACAGGTGAAACAATCGCGGCACAAGGAAAAGTTGAACACGTTACGGAAACGAAGGGAAAAAGTGAGCATTACAGGCTGATTCTGGGTAACAAGCCCCAAGATTACATGTCGCTGTTACACTGGTAAGTCAGCCACTTTCAGCATTTGCTCGTAGTAACGTGGACAATAAGTCAAGGCGATTTGGTGCCATGTGCTTTTGGGAGAGACGACTTGTTCGAGGTTGCCTTCCACGATGACCGTTTCGTCTTTCTGTGCTTGCTGCCTAAACTCTTCCATGTAGGAGACCACGCGAACCGTCTCGAGCGCAGCTTTGCTGCCGCTTAGGACTTCCAAAGGTTCGATGCTGTAGACAGATGGGATGAAAGGCGCTTCGACGTCGCCGGTGACGCGGGCTTTGATTCGCACCCACTCCTTTCTGATGATTCGCGTTGATTGGTCGTATTCAGATTTAATTTCGCTCCAGGCTTTCACGGGTTCAAACTCCGCTTTTATCGTCCTCCGGCTCTTGGCATCGTTGAATAAGCCGTAGATTTGTTTTCTTTTCTGGTGCCACAGGAACTCTTTGATGGTGAAGTTCTTGAATCGCCAGCGTTTACCCTCCATGGCTTTGGCGGTTTCGAACTCGTTGCGGAAGCCAGACTGCTCTTCGGCGTAGAGAGTCTGCAGAGTGTCGCGTATTTTGTTGTTAGTGTTAATTCCGTATACAATCAGGTCTATGTCTGAAAGCTTGGGGTGGTGGAAGCCGTGGAGCATGGAGCCGAAAACGCCGAAATCTGATTCAGACAAGCCTGAACGATTAGTCACTATAGTTAGGACGCGATGCATGGCATCGACTAGTTCGTCGCTCGGCGGTTGGTCGACTAATGCTCGTAGCACTTTCTCAGGTTTTCTCGCCTCAACGACATCTACATTGTTTACGCCAACAACTCGCTGTCCTAGCATCACATGCTGGAAAGTGTACTGTGGGAACCTGTCTGGAGACGAGTTTCCAGCCTTCGTCATCATAAAACTTGTAGAAAACGCCGTTGCCGTCCGTCCTAGGAGCTCGAGGGTCAGCGGATTTGAAGATTTTTTCGGAAGCGTATTCAGCGTCGCAAATGTAAGCATCATGTGGATGGCTGTAGCCGAACACGCGGAAGATTAAGCCTTCCTTGGTGACGATGCCGTCTCGGTCTCTGAGGCTTAGACTGGCCAAATGTATTCTTCCTCTGACGTGGCTGTGCCCACGACCACCTGGTAGAAGACTTTGCCTTTTTCTACGGGTTCGACGCGTTCCAGTTGCCCTGCGACTTTGATTTGGCTGCCTTGTCTGGCGATGTTTCGGTAGCAGCCGATGTTGGAGACGACGCGATCTGGAATCTTTTCTGGTGGTAATTCCGAGGGTGAGTCTAAGGGTTTGTAGCCGCTGATTCGGTAAGTGGCTGGGCGATACATGGTTTCCCCGTCATTGCTTACCGTGCACTGGAACCTTAATGGGCTGATTGGCAGGTAGCGGTATTCGCCGTACCGTGTTTTGGCTTCTTCGGGTTTTCGAGTGGCGTTGTACATGAAAATCTTGCCGCGGTACTTGCCTTGGAATTTTCTGGCAGCGTCCAATCGGTTACCCACGATGTAGCTTAGCTTTCCCGCGTTAACCAGATCGGCTATTGCTTGCTCTACTGCACGGAAGTTCTGTGAGCCGTAAATGACGAAGTCGATGTCTGATTCGGGCGCGTGCATGTTTAGAGCGATCGAGCCGTGAATTCCGAAATCGGCCAAGCTGATGCTGGAATGCGTTGAGATTAGGGTTATGAGGTCTAGCGCCATTTTTTGTAGTTCGTCGGGCTTCTTCACTTTCATTAACGATATGAGGCATTCTCTTGGAACGTAAACCGTCTCGATGCTATGCAAGGGCGCGCTAATTAGTTCTTTGCCGCGAAGAGGATCGTAGTAAACGTAATCGGGAAAGTTTTTCTTGAAAGCTTCTATGAATGTCTGGTAATTCTGCGCAGTGTAAAGTTTCTCGGCTCTGAAGAGGTGTGTTTCCCTGTATTTCCACATTCGTGTGAGCATGTCGACGTTGAACAGGGTTTTGTAATCGGCTGGAATGTACTTGAGGAAAGCGAAAACACGACCCTCTGGATGCTCATAGCCGAAAGTGTTGAAAATGAAGCCTTCCTTTGTGACAAAAGTGTCGCCGTCGGCAGGAACCCATCTTGCAATTGAATCTGTCATTGTCCACCGCGTTAGTGGTTAGACTGAAGATTAAAAAAGTTATTGTGCGCATAGGCATTGCTGGTTTAAGATGGATGGCATGCAAAGGCAGCAGAATGTGAGTTTTGTTTAGTTTCAGTGTGGTACTTGAAGAGATTTGGTTTTAGATTCCCTAATACTTCTTACAAGAATTGGTATTTATTTGACTATCAAGACTGGACAAGTAGCATTTTCGGCAACTCTAGAGCTAACACTCCCAAGCGCAAAGTCTCTGCGACCCAGCCCTCTACTTCCAATGACTATGATGTCAAACTCTCCGAGCTTAGCCGTTTCGGTAATCACTTCATCAGGGTGTCCATGTTCGAGTCTTGTGAACACCGTTAGAGTAGTCAGTTTCTTTGCCCTTTCCTCTGTCTGCAATAGTGCTGTCCTGAAACTATTTTCAAGTTCATTAGAGGCATCGGCAACAGCCTGGGATTTCATGACGTTCATAGATGGCATGGGTAAGAAAACAGGTGGGACGACGGTCAAGAGGAGCACTCTTGCGGAATATTTTGTTGCTACGTCAAGTGCAAAATCCAAAGCACGATTGGCATGATCAGATCCATCAATTGCTACGAGTATTTTCTTAATCAATTGCTTTCGCCTAATAATTTGATAGAAAGGTTCAGCTATTAAATTTTCACTTTTCTAGACATATTCACAAACGTAATTCTTAATAATGAAATTCGCCAAAGTAACTCACATGACGGAAAAGTTACATCCATATGTAGTTTTTCTTCCAACCGTGGAAAAAGATAAGACGCTCAGCGCAATATTCGGGTCCAAGGCGGCTGTTGATTTGTTGCGCTTCTCGCTGAAACAGGGCGTTTCAAAGAACATCTACCAGAGAGACCTGTTCACGAAACTCAATTACTCGAACAAGACAATCATCGGAAACCTCAAATCCCTCACGAAACTCGGCATTCTCAACGAGGACATGGAGAAAAACGAACGCGAAGGCAGAATAATCTGGGTCAAAGCTTACCAGCTCACGGACGCTGGCAAATGGTTTGCGCTGCTGCTCGCCGAAGAGAAAGAGTTGACCGAGCAGGAGAAAGCCGAAATTCTGCAGAGCCTGTTCCGTACATACGTCAAGATGGTCAAAGGTTTAGCGGAAGAAATTGGCATAGATAAGAAAGCGCTGGAAGACATCTTCAAGCAAGAGATGAAATGAGGCCTAAAAGAATGAAGCAGCAGGTCGTCGCTGTCGTTGGAACAAAGAAGTCGGGAAAGACCACAACTATAGAAAAGCTGATCCTCGAACTCACCAACAGAGGTTACAAAGTTGCAGCTATAAAACACGTTCCCGAACCCGACCACACTATAGACACGCCTGGAAAAGATACATGGCGCTACGCGCAAGCAGGAGCGAAAACAATAGTCAGCGTGGCAGCAAACGAAATCGCAACCATAGAAAAAACGCCGGGCGAAAACGTGAAGCTTGACGCTTTGATTAGAAAGTGCAAAGGTAACGACATCATATTCATAGAGGGACTAAAGAAAAGGGTGGCTAAGAGAAAGGGCATATCTAAAATCGTCGTCGCCAAAACCATGGACGAAGCCGTAAGCGCACTCGAAGCCTACAAACCTATACTTGCCTTCAGCGGACCATACAGTACGAAAAACCTGAACTTCCAAATTCCCTACGCAGACGCAAAAGAAAACTCAGAAAAACTTGCCGATATAGTCGAAAAAAAACTTCTAAGAAAAGATAATGCGTAGCTTGCTGGTTTGGTTGAGACTTCGAAGGCCGTTGATGCCTTGACCGCCCTTCTTACCTGCTGTAAAGGAACCTTCAGTGTTAGAAGAAGAAGTGCCGTGCATTATTGCTTTTTCTTCTTTTTAGGCAAGCTTTTGTTTGAGGAAAGAGACAGACTGAAAATTTTCATGTTTAGAAAAAGATTTCGCTGAAAAGGGTCTGTTTGTGGAGCTTGGAGACGCTTTTTGGGGAGAAGGGAGAGCGTGCGAAAAATATGATTTTCTCCAAGCCTTTCCACCGACCCTGATCAGCGTTTTTCTTTTTCTTGTTTTCCCTCCATGTCCTAAAGTGCTTTGAAAGCTTCAAACCATCGGCTGTAGTGTGATAGCATGCCCATTGAAACGCTCGGTTTCCGATCTTCCAGAATCGACCTGAAGTCACCCATCGTGAGCAGTCTGGGTTTTGCTTCTTTATCCATCGCTTGACCGGTCTCGAAGAATTCGCCGATGAGCTTCAATTGCGCTGATTGGCAAACGTCGCGTATGTCGCTTCCCGAGAAGCCTTCGGAGAGTCTTGCCAGCTCATGCAGGTCAACGTCCTGTTCAATCTGCAGGTTACTCGTGTACAGCTTCAGCATCATTAATCGCGTGGGATGATCGGGCAATGGGACGAGGATTCGTTTCTGGAATCGGCGTATGAAAGCCCAGTCCAAGTCCCATGGCTTGTTGGTGGCGCCGATGACGTAGACGTGGAGAGCTTTGCCCTTATCCATCACGCCATCCATTTCTTTCAAGAACTGGTTTCTGACGCGGATTTCGCCGCCAACCTCATTCGTGTGTTGACCCATTAACGAATCTAGCTCGTCTACGAACACTATGGCAGCTTTGCCCTCTTTCGAGGATTTGCGGGCTGAATTGAAAAGCTTCGCCACGTTCTGTTCAGCTTCTCCCAGCCATTTTGACATGATTGAAGCGGCATCGATGGAGTAGAAAGTTGCATCCAACTCTGTGGCGACTGCAGCCGCAATTAGTGTTTTGCCGCAGCCTGGGGGACCGAAAAGAAGTATTCCTCTTGGCCATCCTAGCGGGAACAGGTCTGGACGTGAAACAGGGTACACTATTGCTTCTTTGATGGCTTTCTTGGCGGTGTCTAGGCCGACGACTTCTTCCCAGTTCACTTTAGGCTTCTCGGTGACTATTAGTTCTTCGTAACTTGATTTTCCACCCTCGGTGGTTCTTCCATCGTCGGCACTTTTGGGTTCAGCATCCATCTGCATGTCAGCCATCGAAACGGAACCTTGTAAGGCTTTTATCCGTTCTTGGTAAGCTATCGCCCGTGTTATGTACACTTTGTTAAGTCCGTACTCGGGATAAAGCTGAACAAGCTGCAACAGGCTATCGATGGCTTTTTGGTAAAGGGCTACAGCTTTGCCTTTAGCACCTGCTTTGTCCAGGCGCACCGCGTCCAACGCGAATGCCGTTGCAGACTTTTCTAACTCTTGTGAAGCGCTCATTAGTTTGTCTCCCTTTTATCTCACTTCGATCTTTATTTTCCCCTTCGTCCCCAGGGTTTCAAGGGCTTTCTCAATCTCTTCGTTCGAGGTATTCAACTCGCTTGAAACGCGAGTCATATCTATTTCGCCGTTACTTTTCCTCACGTACTCAAGGAGTGTATCTTCAATCGAAGGTTTCTCCACGGTTAAGGAGAACTCCTTGATTTCTGATTTTTTATAAGAAAATAGGGTTTGAGAAGAATCCTCACCATCATTATCAATGGATCTCCGTCCAATCGTCTGTGAACAGTTGGCAGTTAAAGCAACCATTTCTTTCATCGGTTTTGTTCTCGCTTTCTCCGGTGCAACAGTCTTGGGTGGTTCAGGAAGGTTTTCGACGAGTTTCTGCTCTATGAAGCTTGAGACTTCTTTTAGTATCTCTTCTCCGCCTGCTGTTTTCTTGCCAACGGGGATTATTGACTCGTCGGTCGTGATCTTCGTGGCATAAAGCGTTTCGCTTATGGTTGACTGAACGGTGTTCAGCTCGCTGGATACGTCGGGTAGAACTTGGAACAGGTCGTGTGAAACATTTTGCAGAAGCTTCAACGCAGGTTTAAGGTCTACGACTATATCGCTGAGTTCACGGATTGTCTCCAGTCGAAGAATCACGCGTTCAATGGCCAATTGCACGCTGTAAAGAAAATTGATGAGTTTCCTGATTTCCGAAATCTCGTTGGCACAAATGGCTGCTTTCTCTTTGTTTTTCCGCTTCAGTGCACCCATACAGGATTCGAACAGGATTTTGTCTCGTTCTTTAAGTCTATAGCCTGCTTGTTCCAACTTGTTCTGTTGAACACGTAGCGTCATTATTGATTTTGCGGCGAGTTCACGTAGCGGTGGAGGGGTTGGGCTTGCAAAGCTTTTCATTTGTATTTTTCCTCCGCCGCCACTTCAGGTCCTTAGTTAGATTCCAGCTTTGCCGATTTCTTTGACGTAGACTACCACGGGTGGTTCAGGAAGCTCATGCTTCAGGTCAACACTCATGTCGACTGTTGCTCTGGTTTTTTGTATAGGTCCGAGAAGGTCACCGAGTAGTGTGTTTGAAAGTTTAGTCTTGGCAAGCTCTAGTTCGCTTTTTTCCTGGGTTGTGCGCTTAAGATTTTCTTGTAGCATGGCAAACGATGTCTTGTAGGCTTCTTCCTCTATCTTGCCTATCTCATGCTCTATCTCAAGGTTCAACAGGGCATAGCTCATGGCTCTAATCTCATCGTCGCATGTTGCTATTTCATCAGAAATCTCTTCGGAGAGGACTTGAGCATCTTTCTTGAGCTGGTTCAGGACGCCGTCGAAACTGTTGTGAATTTCCATGTACATCTCGGTTGAAATCTTTTTCTTCTCAGACAAGTCTTTGAGAGCTTGGTCCTTGCGCCATATTAGTGGTATCTGGTCGCAAAGCACGCTTGAGTGTGATTTTACGTTTGAGATGAAAGTGACTTCAGAACCGTTGAATTTCATCTGGTCCATGGGTTGTTTTGAGAATTTTCCGCCGCTGAACTCGACAAACACAGCGTCGAACTTTCCGTTAGGTGTCATTGCGAATGAGGCTACTTTTCCGACTACGCGACCGTATTCGTCTTTGACTGGTTTACCGACAGAAAGAAAAAGGTTGGGGTTTTGTGACATACTTTCCCTCCTTCAGTTTTAGTAACTCTCTGATCCTGCTTTCTCTTGCGAAGCTGGCATGGCTGGCATGCCGGGTGGCAAGTCTGGGAATTTCTCTTTTATTCTTTGCTCTGCAACTGTTGCGGCTTCGTTCAGGATTTTTGATGCGTCTTCGTTTACGCTGTCGAAGTTTAGTGTCATTCCTGAGCCTTGGCCTGCTTCGATCATTATTCCGCTGAGCATGTTGCCGATTTCGCCGAGTTCATTCTCTGCTTCGGGGAATACGCTGACTAAGCCTGATTTGACTGACCTGAGTACTCCTACTGCTGGACCTAGCGTGGATACGACGTCTCCAAGTTCGGATACTGTTCGCAACCGTAGCACTATCTGTTCAAGGGCGAGTCTGGCGTTAATGATCAAGCGTTCCATCTTTCGGACTTCGGATAGTTCGTTGGCAAAAACGTTTGCGCGGGCGGTGTCGTGTTTCGTGTAGGCGTCGACTATTCGTGCGAAGATTGCTTTGTCGCGTTGTGTGAACCTGTCTGTGGCTTGGTCAAGTTTTTGCACTTGCAGTTCAATGCGTCGTACGGCGAAGTCTAGTCGTGGCTTCAGAGCACCTGGTGGTTTCACAGCGTCTTTGATGCGGTTTGTGAATGGTTGTTGTTCTTCTCTCCTGGTTTCCCATTTTTTCGCGAATCTCTCTGACAATAATATACCTCCGAGAACAGAGAGTGCGCTGAAACTGTCTTATACATTGTTAACATGGCTGAATTATGCTTGTATATATGTAGAGCTATACGATGGGTTGAAAGGAGTCTTTTGCTTTAATTTTAGATTAAAACAAGGGTAGCCTTGTTCAGGGGTATTAGACAAAAACGTGTAAGTTAGACTAAAAAGAACCCTCCATTCAATGCTAAAGCAATAAGGTGAATTAAATGAGTGACAGAATAAGAATATTCGGAATCGTAGCCCTCTTAGGTTTCATGGCTGGAGTAATCGCTCAAGTGACCGCAGAATACATTATTCCTTGGCTGATGGTTGTGCTGCCTGCTCTAATCAACGTGAAGTGGGTGGTTTCAGGGTTTGCAGGTGCAGGGTTGACGTTGGTTCTAGTAAGCGTTTGGGCATACGTTACGAGCAACAAGAACAGGTAAGAGAAAACTAATTCTCACATTCTTTCTTTCGCTTTCGGTTTCCTACTCCTCAGATTCTCACTATTTTCAAAACTGAAACAAGAATTGGTTTCGCTGGACTCAGTAGCGGAAAAAGCTTTCATCAGCCTCCAGCTTAATTATTCCCCGCCTTTGGCTTCACCGTACCTCGATTACTTCATAGTCCGCTAAAAACTTAAGCTTCTGCAAATTTCAACCTTTTGGTAGCACGATTCGCGGTATGTTTGTACTGATGGCCGACCTATGTTTGGGTTGACCTGCTTGAGCTTGGTGTGCGGGGTTTTTGAAAAAAAAGTGGCAGTTAGCGTTTCCAAATGGGATGTTTCGCTATTCTCTTGTTGGCGATGAAGACTGCTAAGGTAGCAATTAACATTGACATACCTAGAACAGTCACGCTTGGAAACTCGGGAATGATGTCTGGTCCAGCGACGGTTATGTTGTCCACCATGAAATCAGTTGCCGCCGAAACGCCTTGAAAAAGCAATTCGATTCTTACAAGATTGAACTGTTGGCTGCCGGAGGTGAAAGTCAGGTTGCCTTGAGGGTAGGTATCGCTGCTTGACCAAGTTCCACGTGCCCTCGTCGATCCTATTGGGACTGTGGCAGTTGAGTCCATGTAAGCGGTCAATGTGATGTTGCTTGGTTGGGAAGTCGGACCGCCCTCGAACTCGATGGTGGCGAATGTAAAGGTGATGTTGTTCAAAGGCATGTTAAATCTTATGTCTATGGAGTCTCGAGACGCTTTGTTGTCCCACAGATACTTGCCTGTTAACTGAGACAGTTTATAGGATGTTGTGGCGTCGCTTTGAACTGAAAAGGCGGCAGGATCAGACGTTGAGTTGAAGTATGCGTTGACTACGCCTGAGGTCTGATTAAGGGGCGTGCTTTGGAACGTTGAGAGTACAGGTACGCCTGTGTCGAAATCGAAGGTTGCCGCAAACGGAGTCGCGGCAAATGCAAACGTTGATGTAATTGCAGCGTATAACGCGGCAATTAGAATAATCGCCGCTATCACAGAGGCGGCTCCTCTTGCTGGTTTTGCTGTTACCTTGGATGAACTGTGTTCTTTCATTTTCTTCCCATCTCGAGATTTCTGGACTAGTCAGGCTGTTAGCATCTGATAAGGGTTTGTGGTAGCTTAAAGACAGCAACAAGAACAAGAAGCTACTTAGCGATTCGTGAAAACTTGCTTTGGCTTCTACATTTTGCCTGAAGTCGAGTCCGAAGCGCATAGCCAATAGTCATTTTCAGAAACCAGCCAGGTGAGGCTGGATGAGCCGCTTGATCAAAGCTTTTTTGAGGCCAGATTGGGAAGTGACCATTTCTGTTTCGGATTATTAGAAAGTCGTTCAGCTGATTTTCGTGTTGCGTCAACCTACTTTGATGTTGTCAACGAAAAAGTTTGTGGTTTCCTCAGAATCTTCGGAAGAAATTTCGATTCTCACTATGTTGAATTGTTGATCGCTTGAACCGAACGACAGTACGCCTTGTGGGTATAGACCAGTCAGGATTGTACCGCGTGCCGACGCCGATCCTACTGGCGGGTTATCGGCAGAATTCATGTACGCTGTCAATGTTAAATCGGTTGGTCCTATTTGATACTCATAGGTCGCAAAGGTTAGACTGATGCCTTTCAGCGGTTGGCTGAACCTTATTTCGAGGGTGTCTCGGGAGGGTTTGTTGTCGTATAGGTATTTGCCTGAAAACTGGGAGAGTGTTATGAATGTTGTTTCGTATCTTTGTACTGAAAAAGGTGAGCCTACGAACGGAGTCGGATGATGAGCTAAAGTATGCTGTAATCCCGTCTGAAGTTTGATTGAAGGGAGTGTTTTGACCCTCGGCAAGTAAAGGATCTCCAGTGTCGAAGTCAAAAGTGACAGCTAGCTCTGTTGAAGGCGGGGCTGAATAATTGGTACTCAAAACATATCCCAATACGACTACAATGATGAGCGCAACCCCTACTGCCAGCAGCAGTTTCCGAGTGGAGAAACGGTTTCGTTTCGTTTTTGTGCTTTCGTTTTTTTGTTCGGATTCCATTTTTTCTCGGGTTCCCTTACCAAGAGGGGATAATTCCCAAAGATAAACCTTTTTTGCCTTTTTCGGTAAGAAGGTTCGTTTGCTTCTTTAATGCGAGAATATCGCCTGTTTGATTGATAATGCTGATTGAATATTACGGTGTGGAGGGTTTGGAGACCATTGTGACTATTATGTTGTCCACTAAGAAATCTGTTGTTTCCGAGTTGTTTGTGAAGGTATGGAAATTCTTATCCAGTTAAAAGGCACACCTGCGCTGAAGAAAAGCATCCCCTGCGGGAATGAATCACTCGAGAAGCGCCCATACGTTCTGTTTGAACCCACATAATTCGTGTTTTTGTATGCCGTTATCAAAATATCACTGGGTAAGGTGATGGCTCCGCTTTGTTGCTCGATTGTGGCATATGTAAATCTTACGATTACTATGTCGTGGCTGAACCTTACGTCGAGAATGTCTCTGGTTGGTTTGTTGTCATAAACATATTTGCCTGAGAATTGCGATAACATCAAGCCTTCGGTGTTAAGGTTTTTAACCGAAAAAGCGGCAGGATCCGAAGGCGAGGTGAAATTCGCGGTTAAGCCTTCTAATGTTTGGTTGAAAGGTGTAACCTGAGTCGTTGCAAGCGGAGGGGCACCTGTATCGAAATCGAATGTAATAGTAGTCATTGTCGGTAAGGATTGAGCAGGCTGGCTTGGCTTAACTTGCAATGTAGACCAAAACTGCTAGAATGGCTATTAGCGCAATAACTCCAACAAGCAATAATCGTCGAACTGGTAAACGAGGGCGACCCATGTTTGTCTTATTTCCGCTTTTTCTTATTGACGATTGAGTGCAGGAAAGAATGGGGAAGGCTGAAAATAAACCTTCAGTTTGAAAGCAAAGTTGTGTTTTGGGTCTCCTGCACAAAAAAGGGAAAAAAGGTTGAGTTTATCCCCCTTTTCAGGGAGATTTTTTAGCTTATCACAGCCTTGGCTTTAGCCAAGTTGGTCAGTGTTGGAATATGCTGAGTCAATTTTTAGCGTCGGGAAGCCGATTGCGGGAGCAGTGTAAACATAGGTGTCGCCGATTATGTCGTTTGCCTGAACTCTGTACCAGTAGTTAGTTGAAGGTGCATATGGTGCTGTCATCGTATGTCACAGTAGTACCTCTTGTCGGTCCTGTTGTTGAAGCTAAGGTCACTATCGTCGTCCATGGTCCAGCAAGGTTAGTGGCTCTTTGGATGGTGAAGTTGGTTTCACTGATAGAGTTGTCAGTCCAAGTCAATCTTGCGGTAGTGGATCCTTGCCGAACGGCATTTAGGTTGATGGGTGCCCTCGGGGGAATTCCGGCTGCGGTTGCGCGCATCATGTCGTTCTCTTCGTGTGCTAGTATGTGGCAGTGCCAGGTGAATTCTGAGCCGTAGTTGATCAAGGTGGTTTATGAGAGTTGTTGGTTGTCCGGTTGGGTCCAAGAACCCGTCAGCCTCCGTTGCGAGTACTGTGCCTAATGGTGTGGTTGGGTCTATGGCACGAATGTTGTTGGGTACGTCAAAGGGTAAGGTTGGCGTAATTGGTCTCAAAGCTATGATTGTGTCTTGCAACGGGTTTACTCGTATGGTGTCTTTCCAGCCAAGTTCTGTGGCATCAGGCCATCTTACATTGTTGTCCCATGCCACGCGGTTGATAAGCTGAACTTCGAACATGTGCCAGTGTATGGTGTGTGTGTCGACACCGTTGCTTGTTATCTTCCAGATCTGAGTGCCGTCACCTAGAGTTCCGAGTGGAGTGCCATAGGTCGTTGATGCGATGATTTCTGTCGGCGGGTCAAGAAAGCCATACAATATTGTGGTCGCTGTTTGAGGTGTTGCTTTCGGAATCTCGACACCGAGTGAGCCGCTCATTCGCCCGTAAATCGGATCGAAGGTTCCGCCCATTTCGTCATGCATAGATTTTGCTTGGAATGGAATTGTTATTGGTGTGGCTGAGCCGACCGGTGTGAATGTTAAGCTGTTGTCGAAGATGTTTGCCCAAACGTCTGGGAACGCAGTGTTGTAGGCTGAGCTGTATGCTGCTTGAGGAACGATGATTGTGTTCTGGTCTCTTGCGAAAACGCCTTGTGTTGTGGGTGTTGATGCAAAGGCTGCTTGGAGTGCTGCTAGAGTTGCAGGGTTGTAGTCGTCTTGTGGAGCGCTTCCTCCAGTTCCTGCAACGCGGACTTGCATTACCGTGCGTGTGTTAGGTCCGAAGCCTGCGATGGTTGACGGTGCACCACCTGCGTCTGTTTGGTCTAGGTCGCCTGTGAAGTAGTCTAGGCGGGGATCAGCTGTTGGAAATGCGGCTGGAGCGTCGTTGTAGAGAATTAGTGTTTTGCCTGCGAAGTTGGAGAAGTCGACGATGACGTCTGCGCGTTCTGCGGTTCCGAGCAAGAGCGAGTGTGTGTTAACGACTCCGTAGTCAAATGTTCCCTGATCTGTGTTCCAATCGACAGGTTGGTTGGGGACCAATACTGGCGCTGGAAGGAAGCCGCCTTCTGTTCCGATCTGGATCCATGCGGGTCCTCTTGTGGTCGGATCGGGCACGCCTCCAGTTCTCAGGTCTGTTGGCCATTTTTCCGGATAGGTCGCGTTAGGCGTCTGCTGGCACCATTTTCACTTCTGTATTGATTCGGCCATCTGAGGTTACTATGGTGTTGTCGGCGACGTACCATTGAAGGTTCCAGAATCGGTCGTCTGCGGCATTGAGTACTCGGAATCTGTAGGTTGTTGGCTGAACTGTAAGGTATGGGTAGGCTGCTCCGTTAACCACTGGTGTATCCATGAAGGCTTCTCCTGGAATTGATGGGTTAGGTGTTCCGGGTATTAGTGGGTACTCCATTGAGTTGTATGGGTATGCTGGGTTGTACAATGGTCCTCCAATGTAGTATGGATTAGGTTGTGGTCCAATCTCTGGTGCGAATGGCGGCCACCACCATGGAGCGTATTGCCACCGACCAAACGGGATAAATCCAGCTGGATCACCGGGGTTCTGCATCTCCATGTAGACGTGTGGATACCATAAGCTGCCTGGTCCGCCCCATTTAGCAACGTCCCATGTTGGGTCTTGGAATGCGAGTTGCGATGTGAAGGTTCCAAACATGTTTGTGATTGGCCGGGTATTGTCGGGCACGAAGGTCTTGTCTTGAATGACTAAGGGAATTCCGATGTTTGGGAGAATGCCTTGAGCTATCAAGCCCTGCTCCACTTGGTCTGTCAATACGTATCCTGCGGCTTCGCCAGCGTAAACGTTGAGTCGTGTTATGCCGAAGGCGTGGTCGTGGAAGAACATCAGTCTGGCGCTTTGCTCGTTGGTGTAATAGAATGTTAGTGCTCCTGCTCCTGGATTATTGGATGCTCCTGCAACTGGCGGCGTTGTTTGTCCAACTGTATTGGGAATTACGTTTCCGTTAACGAACCACATGTCAGGCACATATTGCACGCTGACTCCTTTGGGATAGGAAGTGCTTTCTCCTGCAGGGGTGATCCACTGGTGTGCTGTGCCATCGCTGATCCATGGCGTGTTGCCGCCGTGAAGATGGATTGTGGCTCTGTTCTGTTTGTACTGCTCGTAGATTGGGTTGCCCTGTCCGTCGACGCCGGTTTGGACTGGTCCGTCTCCTGTGCCCATGACTGTTGTGTCTGTGGGTAGGAATAAGTCACCGCCGGATCCGGTTGGTAGCAAGTTTACAAATTTGATGCGTACTGGTCGGTCTCTTTGAGCAACTATTGTTGGTCCTAATTGGTGTGGGTTATCTACAGCTCTTGCTTGTACACCGTTTATCATGATTGCAGTGCCGTTTGGATATGTTAGGGGAACTTGTAAGCCAGGAACGGCTGAAGTCGACAATTGTACGTATCCTCGCAGAGTGGACGGCGCTATGTCTGTGTGCATTTTCTCAGTAAATTGGATAAGGCCAATTTCGTAGTAGTCACAGCCGGGATAAGTGTTAGTGCTAGAGACAGCGACAGGTATGTATTGTCCTAAGTTGTTTGCACCTGTAGGTCCCAAACCGGGCAGTGAATCAATAAATTTGCGGATGCCTCCTGTTGCATTGACAACTAGTGTTCCACCAGTTGTGGTAATTGTTGATACGACGATAGCGCCGGTAGCTCTGGGATGGGGATCAGAGATCGTCACTGCGGGAGCAGTTGTATAACCTGTTCCAGCATTGGTGAGCACAACGGCCGTGATGATGCCGTTTGTGACTCTTGCGGTGGCTGTGGCTCCTGTTCCGCCGCCTCCTGTTATTATAACGGTTGGTGTGGTGTAGCCGGAACCACCATTCTGAACTGTGAAGCCTGATAGTGTGGTTACAACGGGTGTAGTGATCGTACTAAGTGTTGGGAGCTGACTTGTGGCATAGTTGGGGTATGGTCCGTAGTAATGCGGAACGTTTCCACCAGTTTGTGCATAGCTAATTGAGGTAATCAAAGGGGATATCAACAAAGTGATGATTGCACTTACTGCAAATGCTAAAGCTATAGTTTTCTTAGACAATTTCTTATATCTCCTGTTAAATCTTATAACACGAGTTATGATGACATAATAATAATGTTTGTTGTTGGGTGGCGACTACAACAATACTCTTCTGAATAGAGGCTTCTGGGGTCAGTTCACGAAATTATTGATGACCCCAAACTCAGATTTTTTGGATAAGATGACCTCTTTCGGCTAAGTTTCTTTTGGCAAGATGTTGTTGTGCTAGCACAGTCACATACAAATATAACAATAAGTATAACAGTATAACATCAAAACATAGCAGTAAGAATAGTTGGTCAACATGAGGAAGAAAAATCTATCAGTCATCGTAGCCACGTTGGTAATCACCCTAAGCTTGGTAGGAACAGCCTTCGCTCAGACCGAATCGTACCCGTGCGAAACGTGCCCCATGACAGTTGGACCAGATGCGTTGGATCACCTTAAAGTAACCGACGCGAGCGGCACTCGGCACTACGTCGAGTGTATGGGATGCGCGTTGAAACTGCTGAAAACCTTCGACACAATTCACATAGAGACCTACTGCGATTGGTACGGTCCAGAATACAAAATAACAGCAGACATATCCCAGAACGGCGCAGTAACGACTGTCAATCCGGAAAGTGCTCTGCTCTTAGTTGGAGGTGGCTGCACAGGGAATCGAGTGGCATATAACCAGACGGCCGCAGACGCTTTGCTTGCCAACGGTTTCTCGGAGTACACAATGATGATGATGAAGCAACCTTTACCGGCCAACACGAACGTAACAACTGTGAGCAAGAGAGCCCTTACATTTGCAGCTGCCGAAACAACGACGGTGCCTCCCGAATCTCCGTTTGTCCCGATAGCACTTGGCATTGTTGCCGTAGTTGTAGTCATTGCTTCGATTGTCGCCTACAAGAAATTGAAACGCTAGCAAACAAAGTGGGTAGAAGCCTTGATCGTTAACCTATACGTCGCCGTTGATTTAGCTATAGCGTTATTCGCTCTCGCAGTCGGGTCTTACGCTGCATTCAAAGCGTACAAAGTTGATTCAGCCGAAAAATCTGCGCTTAGCGACCAACGTTATGAGTTAGAGAAAGACTTCTACCTTGTATCAACGGTTGGTTGGATGACTCTTGCTACCAGAATATTAGCTATTCCCCTTTTTTGGTTAACAGTTATCTCCTTGATCCCCTTGGTGCCTGGCGCCATGTGTGAGTACGGGGTTTTCCAAGCAGGATCACCGTTCTCTTGGGCAGACTTTGGGTTAAAACTTTTTACGATGTTTGCGTTCGGGGGTTGGCTTTTCTTTGACTTCATGAACCGAAAGCTCAAAGGATCTCCGTTCATCGGAACATTATCTAAAGGTTTTGTGCTCCTGCTTCCTCTGCTTTTTGCCGACGCAGTCTTGGATATCGGATTCTTCGCGGGACTCAAACCCCTGGTCGTTCCTTGTTGCATGGTTGTGTATGCTGAAGCGGGAAGCGGGTTCTTTAATATCGGATGCCCCTTCTGCTTCATAACTTACTCGTACCCGCTGCTCTGGGGTGTAATCGCCACATACGCTCTTTCAATAGCTTTGATAATTTGGAGTTTCATGTTCAAGAGATCCTCCGCGAAACTGAAAAACGAGGGCGGTGTTTCCCATCTGCTGTCGAAAACCATGACAGCAAGCATGGCTCTTGCCTTTATCGGTACAATTTTACTCATCGCCCAAGTACTAATCGGACGCCTCGGATCGGCATGAAACTGTCCGACCTCAAAAAGAAAAATTGAGGTAAACTCTAAGTGAAACTGAAAAAACTAATCATCGCCGAAGTCGTGCTTGTTGCTGTCATCCTAGTTGCAGCAATGATTGTTATCGAAGGAATTCCCTACCTTGAAGCGTCACAGCAAAACTCTTCAATTAGCATGTATCAAGAAAGAGAGTACGACAAGGGTAGCGTTACGCTTGCAAAAGGAGATACCGCGCGAACATACTTCAACTATTCAACATACTCTCCGGCAATCCTCGTTTTGGAAATATCGTTCGAAAGCTGGCAATCTCCCGGGAACCTCACGTTCTACTGCAACTATGAATCTTTTGGCTCCATCGTAGCAACACCTGAGAAGCCAAGCATATCAGTCACCATGATATCTTTATCAGGCCAGGACTGGGTCAAAACCTCCTCGCTCATAGTACGTTCCCCATTCGAATACGGAAACGAAATCACCTTCTCTTCGGAAGGGCCCAATGGCTTTGCAGGAACATTCAACTTATAGAATATCAATAAGAGGAAGCACGTGAAAATGAAATCAAGAATAATTCTTATCAGCATTGTCGCGTTAGTTGCAGTCGTTTTCTTTGCTTGCACAGCCAGCGAGATATCTTGGTCAATTACGGCAAACAATCCTGACGCCCTTCGCCAAACTGTGGGACTGCCAAGTGTTGCAATAGGAAATCTGAACCCTGCAGCCAGAAATCCTGGACTCGAAGTCTTGTGCACGGGATTATACGATGCACCAGGAGGCTATTGTTTCTACTTCACGAACGGAGTTCCATACGTTAATTTCACTATTACCACAATAACGGCGGAGACCCCGTAATGAAAAGCCGATTCAAAAACCTCTCGAAATACGCCCTGAATTGCATTCAGAGATACAAGGTAAGAACGATCGTAATCCTTGTCTGCCTCGGTATGGCCGCAGCTATCTTCTCGTCAATGTCCTTCCTGAAAGACGGATTAATCGAGGAGGGAAAGCTCAGTCTGAAATATGCCCCCGACCTGACGGTTCAGGGGATTTCGGCTGGACGCCAATCCCTCGTTGATACGCGGTACATTAGTTCCATTAAAGCCACGCCGGGAATTAATCGGGTTGAACCAAGAGTTTGGGGTTATGGTAACATTGGCAATACCCTTTTGGTGATAGCGGGTGTGAATGTAAATAATAGCACAGGAACAAATCCAGCAACGGCTTATCCGTTGGAAGCTGGTTCATTTCTTACCGCTCAGTCGAGCGGAACAGTAGTTATTGGAAAAGGAGTGTCGGAGTTGTTAGGTGCCAAGGTCGGAAGCACTCTGACTATTCTCTCAGAATCGAACGAGCGGTTACAGTACTTCGTGGCCGGGGTGTTCAACACTGAATCAACCATTTACAATGCTGACATGATTCTAATGAGCATAGGTGACGCCAGGGAATTCTTCAATATCCCGGAAGACAAAGCAACTGATTTGGCAGTGTACATGAATTACGTCGAGCCAGAGAACTACAATGTTGTTCTTAACTGGATGGCGCGTGAAATCAGCGTTTTTCCCAACACAAGGGTGTTAACGAAAGAGGTGATTCTGAAGGCTCAAGAAACGACTTATGGTGCAAGGTCAGGCTTCTTCTCGGTTACTTGGTATGTTATCCTCATTGCTGTCGCGGCGATCGCGTTCAACCAGACGGTTGTGGTTGGTCATGAATCGAAGTTTGAAGTTGGTCTTTTGAAAGCGTTGGGGTTCTCAACCACCGACGTGATACAAATCAGGCTTATCGAGGGCACCATACTTGGAGTTCTGGCAGGTTCCATCGGTCTTGTTTTTGGGATAGTGTACGATTCAGTCCTGGGCGCTCCTGTTTTAAGGGAGTTCATGCTGGGCTGGGCTACGCTTTACCCAAACTTTGCTGTGCCGATTTTCATCAGCGCGCAAACCGTATTCTTAACCTATGCCGTAACCATCGTGTCCTTGCTGTTCGCCACGGTCATTCCGTCGTGGCATAACGCGACCGTCGACCCGGATATCGCCATGAGGGGTGCTGGAGCATGATCGAAGCCACTGGATTTGACGAAAATTTACAACATAGGCAAGAAACATCAGGTTGAAGCAGTGACCGACGCAAACGTGGTTGCTGAAGATGGGCAGATTACGGTTTTTGTTGGACCAAGCGGTTGTGGAAAAACAACTTTGATGAGCATGATTGGGCAACTTCTCACGCCCACGAAAGGCAAAGTTTTAGTTAACAATGAGGATATCACAGCTTATTCTGACGGATGGAAAGCTGTTTTCAGGCGGGAAAACGTGGGTTTCGTTTTCCAGCACATTAACCTTTTGCCAAACTTGAACGCAGTGGACAATGTTATGATTCCGCTTCTCTGCCACGACGTGGACCCAGCTAAATTCAGAGAACCCGCTCTCCAGCTCCTTGAGAAGCTGGGACTGGCGAAAAGGGCTTTTTTCAACGTTGAACAATTGTCCGGCGGGCAACAGCAGAGAGTAGCCGTGGCGAGAGCGCTCATAACAGAACCGAAGATAATAGTTGCTGATGAGCCTCTGACTTTCGTTGACGAAGAATCGGCAAAAACAATCACCGACTTCTTCGGCAAGCTTAGGGAAGAGGGAAAAACAATTCTAATTTCGACTCATGTGTCAAATCTTGCTAAACTAGCCGACAAAACGTACCTGATGAAAGATGGAAGAATCATTCAGTCAGCATAGAGTAAGAATTGAAGGTTTTGAATCTTCGAGCTGGCAAACATTAAAGTAGTTTACCTCAATTGCTGCCCTCGTGAATTCAAGAAGAACAGGGAGAAGTTGAATTTCAGGGCGATAACTTGTTTGCGATCGAAACATGTTTTTCTTTTTCATAAAGTTGGCGGGCTATCCATCGATAGGTTTTTTCCAATCCTTCTTCAAGGGTGACTTGAGGTTGCCAGTTTAATCCCTTTTTGACTGTGGATAGGTCTGCGTTTCTGCCTCTTACTCCCTGTGGCGCTGTCAAGTCATGTGTTTTACTTATTTTCTTGCCTGAGATCTTGATTATCATGTCTGCGAGTTCGTTTATTGTTACAAGCCTATCTGAACCAACGTTTATTGGTTTATTATATCTTGATTCCATCAACAGTATCGTCGCGTCTATAGCGTCGTTAACGTAGCAGTAGGATCGTGTTTGATTTCCGTCGCCCCACACATCGATTGTTCCCGGGTTAGCGGCTTCGGCTACTTTTCTGCATAGAGCTGCCGGGGATTTTTCTCGCCCTCCGGTGTATGTTCCTTCTGGTCCGTAGATGTTGTGGTACCGTGGAACGCAAATATCTATGCCATAATCACGGTTATAGGCTTCACACATTTTTTCGGAGTAAAGCTTTTCCCATCCGTAGAAGCTGTCCGGTTCCGCTGGATAGGCATCTTCTTCTCTTAAGCCCTTTATGTTAGGGTTTGTTTGGCGATAGATTGGGTACACGCAGGCGGAACTCGTGAACAGAAACCGTTTGACTTTGTTTTGCCTTGAGGCTTCAAGCATGTACGTGTTAATGAGTGTATTGTCGTGCATTACTTCTGCGCCTACTTCAGTTATGAAGCCGATTCCACCCATATTCGCTGCTAGGTTGTAGACTTTATCAATTCCCCTTGTTGCATTGAGGCAGTTTTCCCAGATTCTCAAGTCCGAGGTTATTTTCTCGTTGCAGTATTCTCCCTGGATGTAGTCATCGAATTTTACATCGACTATTCTAACGAAGTCACCTTGTTGATACAGTCTTCTTGCCAGATGACTGCCTATGAAGCCGCCGCCGCCCGTTACCAATATGCGATTCAAGCTTTTACCTTCTGCCACAGATATGTTTTAGAACTTAATTAGAAAGGCAATTGATGTCTTTTAAGTTTATGTTGTGCATGTATAGTAACATTTTTTGAAGCGCGGAATGCTTGGGTCCATTAATAGACCTTTAGTTCATTCTCTATGTACCACTTCAAAGTTTTCTTTAATCCCTTTTCAAGGGGTGTTCTAGGTTTCCAACCGAGGGAGTCCCAAGCTTTTGACATATCAGCTTTCCTTGATTTGACTCCTTGGGGTTTGCTTATATCCCAAGTTATCGAAGTATGGTAATTCGTCATTTGCAAAACAAGCTCGGCTATTTTACGTATGGTAATAGGAATAGAACTGCCCAGATTTACTGCATCTGCATCGACTTTTTTTTCTATTGCCAAAATGAAGCCTTCAACCAAGTCTTCAACGTACTCAAAAGCCCTTGCCTGGGCACCATCTCCCCACACAACAAAAGGGGTTTCCCGGTGAACAGCTTTGCTAATTAGCGCGGGAATAACGTGACTGTCTTTCGGATCAAAACTTTCCCTTGGTCCATAAGGGTTGAACGGTCGGACCACTGCTATCTTCATCCCATACGATTTATGAAACGCTTGGCATTGGATTTCGCCAAAAAGCTTGGTCCAACCATAGTCGCTGTCAGGTTTATCTCCATTTGAAAGAACATCTTCTTCTTTTAGTGGTGGTAGATTTTCATCCGTTTGAAGACCTACAGGGTATGTACAGGCGCTGGAAGTGTAAAGCAATCTATCAATGTTCATTTTACGACACGAATTAATAACATTGTAGTCAATAGAAACATTTTTTAAAATCTCAGCAGGATGCGACGTCATGAATTCAACACCGCCGACGACAGCGGCGAGGTGAAAACACATTTCTACGTCGGTCAATGCTGATAACGCAGTTTCGGCATTCATCAAATCTCCCTTTACAAACTCAATTCTGTCCTTGCAGTGAGCAATATTGTCGAGTTTTCCTCTGCTCAAATCGTCGACGACTCTAACTTCAGCGTTCTTTCGAAGCAGTCCGTCAACCAAGTGACTGCCTATGAAGCCTGCGCCTCCTGTTACTAATACTTTCTTTCCATAGAAATTCAGCATGCAGTACCCATTCTTGCAGACTCAATTTATGTCTTACTAGAAACCAGATTAGGCAGCAACAAGATTGTTTATAACGAGTTATTTTTGGAGTTCGGGAACTATCGTGCTAAATCCTGCACGGAATGTCGTTAGATTCGAGATTGATAATTGTAATGCTTCCCATTGCTGGGAGCAAATTGTTCATAACACACTCGAGCAAGTCGATGAGTGGCGCTGCTGCTTTAGGGAAGTGAATTTCGTCGAGAAAAGGAGGGAAAACGTTTTTAGTAAATGCAAGTGAAATTCTCCAACCGCGACTTTTGAACTTAGGCAAGAGTTCCGAAAACCTCAATATGTTAACGTGACCGACTTTAGCATCTGTTGATGCTAGTTTTTGTTTTCTAAGTCTAGCCATGAGTATTCGAAGAACACCATGATTTGGAGTTGACACTATTACGGAATTGCGTGATACGCGAAGGATTTCACGTATTGCGAATTCGTGAGGCTTGATGTGTTCGATTACCTCAGAGCATAGCACGCAGTCAAAGGCTTGATTTTGAAAGGGTAGGTTTCCCAGGTCCCCTATGATTAGATCGCCGGCTTTACTGAATTTGCATCGATGCAAGTAGCTTTTTGAAATGTCCAAGCCGCAGACATAATTTGCCAATTTTCCTCCGAAAGAAAGGTATTCTCCTGTTCCGCAGCCTATATCTAAGAACGTTTTGCATTTGACAAAAGAGCTTGCCAATAGTATCTGCAGCAGTGCCATTCGCTTGTTGTGGTATCTGCTTTCCCAGAAATGCTTAGTTGAATATCTTGCAGAGTGAAGTGCTTCGTTTTCGTAAAAGTCTTTTACGTCTATCGAGTTTGTCATGGCAACACTTGTGTCAATTTTATGTAATCAAGATAGATGCTGGTTTCTTTTGGTACACTAAGACCGACAAACTCAAATCCACCTGGTTGCTCTACCGTAAACTGTAGACTGAATGTTTGGTACCTCCCTTTTTGAGTGAAATCTGTCATTTTCAGTGAATTAATCGTCAGATATGTTTGATTCCCATTTAGGTAAGTTAGTTTTGGGATGTACCACAGGGACGCTGATCCACTCATCACGATGTTGATAACGGAGGGCCATTCGTTTACGGCTAACGAAATTTGTGAAGAAGATGAAGAATTTTCTACAAGTTTTAGTCTGAAATCTACCGAATAAGTTCCGTATGCTAAGAAAAGCCCCGGGCCATGCCAAAAGTCACTTGTAGAATCAGGAGAATCATGATAGAGTACCATTCCACTTTCCGAGGAGGAATCGTGAACAATAGTGCTGTTTATAGGAATAAGATCGTTATTTCTGAAAATCCTTTCATAGGGCACAAAGAAAGCTGCGTTTCCGGTGTATCCTCTTTTTAGAAGAATAGCTCCATCCGCTTCTGCATAAAGACCAAAATCTCTTGCGGCGTTGCGCGTTGGAAATATGACTGCTGCTGCAATGTCCAACGTACCATCATAAAAAACATATTCGACTTTCCGAAGATAAGTATCTAGAGTTCCGTTGAAATTAGTGTAAGTATCTATAACGTTATCGGGGTTTGTCGAGTTATCCGGGAAAGTTGTCGAGAAAGGAAAAACATATGCATTTGTCCTTTGCGCCACTAATGGAAATAAATCGTTGCCTGTCAAGACTGATGCATTTGCTGGAATCAAATCTGCGAGATCATGCACATATTGGGCATGCGGAGTTATGTTTGGGATTCCAAATGGACCTGTCCAAGGATAATTCCCGAGATGAAATGGACCAATAGGACTAGCTACTATTGTTGCCAGACCGATAGCACTACAAAGGATTAACGACGTAATTTGAGTTCTTCGCTTGTTTGATGGTTTATGAATTTTCTTCAAGCCAAAAATTGCTGCAACTATGATGAAGGGTATCGCAAATGATGGATAGTGAAAACTGATAGTGTAGTAAGGACCGTAGTTTGATAGTAAAGAATAGAGAATCCAAAGTCCTCCAGGAAAAAGGCGAAGTGGTGCTAGCAAAACGAGAAATGCAAAGGGACCAAAAAGCAATACTAAGTACAATACTTTGCTTTGCCAATCATAGCTCAACGCTCCCAAGACGTTAACGGAATCTGCTAAGGAAACGCGGCGCTGATTTGACAGGTGAAAACTGGTTTGCCAACCAAGTGAAGCCGTTGTCGAAAAAATGAAGGAAAGCCAAACGATTGCAACAAGAATTAGGACGATTGGAAGAGATTTGATGAGTTTATTGAACTTATGCTGTCTGAAAAGGTCAACTACAGTTGTTCTTTGAACTATTAGATAGGATAGGCCAAGTGCTATTATGAAGAAAGGAGCCAATTCAACGGTAGACATTGCTAAGATTGAGAAAAGAATCGCGAGTTTATTCCTTCTGAACTCTATGAAAAGGATGGTGAAGAGAGCGAGTGTTGGAAAGAAAACTTGAGGTTGAAAGTCATACCAGTTTATACCGTGTAATGCCGGAAAAAGAAGATATCCGGCTGCAAAAACCAGCCCCCACATGGGCTTACCAAGTATCTTTTTTGCTAGCAGGAAAACTGGTATGGCCCCGAGAGCTATTGCAGTAGATTTGATCACAAGTAACGTCATTGGTGTTTGAAATAACGCGTACACAGGAGCTATTAGGAAGAGAAACGGTGAGAAATGAACTGCAAATTGAGTTCCAGGAGGGATCGCAGTTAAGGTATAAGGCAACTCTGGGGTCGAGTAAAATAGCCTTCCAGAAGTGGCAGTTGTATGTATTGCTTGTAGGTATATGCCGAAATCCCATGCATGCATGCCCAAAGCTTGTAGTTTCAACACTGTAAGGTAGGAGAAGACGATAGCGTATGTTACGACTATGATGACCAGTATGATTTCTGGGATTCTCTTTTTTACAAAAATCCCGCATTTGATAAGGTGATACAATTGGATCAATCGATTAATTATCAACGACTTGCACCGTTCTGCTGTTTTGTACGGTTCATAATAACTGCAATGAATTGGTTAACTGATATGTCCCAAGTAAAATGTTTTGCCCATTCAAAAGAGCCTGCTGATAACTCGCGCCATCTTTTTTCATCTGACAATAGTGTAATAATTGCTTTCGACAAAGAATCAATATTGAAACACGGTACCACAATAGCATTTAATCCATTCACCGCTGCCGGCACTCTATCGCTTACGATGGCAGGAGTGCCGCAGGCGTTAGCTTCAATCACCACAATGCCGAACCCCTCCAAGACGGAGGGCAGAATTAGCGCACGACTCGATTTGAGTAATCTGATTTTCTTGCGTTCACTGATGTCTTTTTCGAAATGTATTTTGTCGCGAAGACTTAATTCAAAGACCAGTTGACGCAACTCATTTTCGTATTCTGGATCAACGTCATTTGTCCTTCCCGCAATAACCAACTCGCAATTGGGCATGAACTTATTTACCGTCTCCATCGCACGAATGGCTTGATCAATTAGTTTGTAGCGTCGAATCTTGGTTAAGCAAATCACTCTGCATTTACGGAGGTAGAACCCTTTGTTTTCAGATTGGAAAAAATAGTTCGGTAAACCTGGGTAAACGACATGCATATTCTCTGAGTAATAGCCTATTCCCCGTAGATCTTCTTTAGTTCTTAGTGAGTTAACGATTAGTTGATTACCTCGATACAGAAGAACGAGAAAACGTTCAAGAAGCGAAAGTAAAGAGGCAATGGGATACGAAAACTGTTGCCGAAAAATCTCGGCATGCCTTTGATGAAGGATGCCAAATAACCTCTCTTTCAGGTACAATGAAGCAAAAAAAGGAATTCTAGGACCACCCATCACTTCTTCAACCACAACGTCGAATTGCCCTCTTAGATGAACAAAATAATACGCGAAGACCATGAGAAACATAGTGAATCTCGTTCCAACACGTATAACGCGCACATTTTCCACATATTCTTCAGCGCTGCATCCTGGAAACTTGCTAGAGAGAATTGTGACAGAATGACCTTGCCTTGCACAACCTTTTGCTAACTCATTGATGTACATGTCTCCTCCACCAATGTAAGGGTTGCATGAATCCCTAGACGCCAAAAATAGAATTCGCATTGGAAACCTGTTATCTTTGTAATTTAACACCCTATAAACTTTCTTTTCGAAGAACAAAAACTGTTCTAATGCAATATCAGCTCAATTGTTCTTCTTAGCGTAAGCGTAAAGCGTTGCCAGACCTTTGAGCTGCTTAAGGGCGATTAGAGGCATCAATGGAACAGTGTAGATGCGTGTTCGGCCATTCTTCCGATTTGCATGGTTTATTGGCACTTCACGGATCCTAAAACCCTTCAAGGATGCTCGAATTGTGAACTCAGTCCAAAAACTATACTTTAAAGCCTGAGTCTCATTCACAACCGATTTTATGACGTCTTTCCTGATCAATCGGAAACCAGAGTCGCCATCTTTTAATCTCAAACTGAAAATTAGGTTAACAAAAGCGTGGAAAACTCTTGATAGAATGAGTCTGTGGATAGCTTCGTCTCGATTAACTTTTTCCCCAATGATGAGGTCATGTCCATGGCGATTTTCCCATAGGCTCCAAAAGTCTGATGGAAAGTATTGTCCGTCGGAATCTGAAAAGAAGATCCAGTCCTCGTTACATTCTTTGAGGGCGTCGCTTACTGCTTTGGCAAAGCCTTTTCTCTTGCGATCGGAGAATAACGAAATTGGGATCTCTTTCGCCAAAGAAGCCAAAATCTGCGGTGTTCGATCAATGCTACCATCCTCGGCTACAATCATTGTGCTCGGCAATTTGGTGGCAATCTCGTAAAAGTAGTCGCTCACCACTTCCTTTATTGTCTCCGCTTCGTTGAACGCTGGCAAGACTATGGCGAGAATAGGCTTCTCTAGCCCTGTTTTTTCATAATGGTGGTTTTCAATGTGCTGCATGATGCAACTTCCGTCCGATGCGTTCGGTTCATGATGTAGAGGCTAAGTGACCTTTAAGGCTATTATTGAAAAAGGGAGAGAGAGTTTGGGGAATTGCAAGACTATGTCCAAATTGTCAATTGAGCAACAGAGCGCGTATTATCGAAATAGTCTCCGCCAGCAACTACACGATTGCTTGCACCAGCTAAAGTTCCGAGCGCAACGGAATTAATCTCAGTGTTTGATGTTTGGAACCAGCTCGCAGCAGATTTTACTACTAGATTTGCGCCGTTAAAGTCGATAACTTGAGCATTATTTCGCACTCCGTCATTAAATGTTCCACCAGTAATAATGTCTAAGCTTGTACCGCCTGTGAAGTTGCCTACGGCAACTGAGGCGATTTTTGTGTTCGAGGTTGTGAACCAATTCGTGTTACTTTGCACTGTCAATGTAGGAGTAGAAGGATTCCAGATAAACAACTGAGCAATATTGCGTGTACCATCATTAAAAGACCCCCCAGTAACTATGCTCTGAGACGTGCCACCAGTGAGGCTAGCAACTGCAACAGACGCAATGTTAGTGTCACCAGCCCAGAACCAAGTCTGGACTCTTTCTACAGCCAATGTTGTACCGTTCCAGACATGCAACTGAGCAACATAACGCGTTCCATCGAAGTACGCTCCTCCAGTAACAATCTCGAGACCAATACCACCAGTAATGTTGCCGACAGCGACGGAATTAATAATCGTATTTGAATTCCAGAACCAAGTCTGGACTCTTTCTACAGCCAATGTTGTACCGTTCCAGACATGCAACTGAGCAACATAACGCGTTCCATCGAAATAAGTACCTCCAGTAACAAGCTCGTTCCTACCATCACCGTCTACATCGCCAATAGCAATAGAAGAGATCTGAGTATTTGACGTCCAGTACCAAGTTACAACATTCAGCGGAACTAACGTAGTACCGTTCCAGACATGCAATTGAGCGATCCAACGCGTACCATCGAAGTAAGTACCTCCAGTAACAATCTCGTTCTTGCCATCGCCTGTTACATCTCCGACAGCAACAGAAACAGCATTAGTGTCATTTGTCCACCGCCATGTTACAACATTTATTGAAGCCAATGTTGATGCATTCCAGACATGAAGCAGAGCATTCCAATGCAGACCATCGTTCCAGTATCCAGCGGTGACTATTTCCACCTGGCCATCGCCGTTAACATCGCCTGTTGTTGTGGAAGCAGCATTTGTGTCGCTAGTCCAGAACCAACTTTGTGCATTTTGAGTAACAATTGCAGTGGCGGGTCTTGATAGCATTGCTACTGAGAGCATTGTTGTTACTAACAAAATAGCAATCAAGTTCCTGTTTTTGTTTTTCAACATTTTAACTATTTCCTTTTGTGTTTATTTTATTATTGACCAATATTTCGCTTTCAGAGTTTTTTCTGTCTGGCATAGAACTGCCACTTTTACACAGAAGTAATATGAATGATAATATAACGATATGTGACTGTGGTGAGACAACAACAATTACTACACTGCGACCTAGAAGAGGAAACTTAAGCCAATCGGAAACTCAGTAGGTTCCAGTTGGATAAGAACCAGACATAACCCAACGCAGCTATTGTAGTTGCAGTGTAGTGCAAAAGCTCGGGTAGACTCCAGAAACGCAACTTCCACGACAACGCGACTAAAGGAACCGCGGCGAATGCAAACGCTGAACCCAAGATCCCGGTGGCCATAATCATGTACCAGACAGTTAGGCTGCCAGCGGCGAGTCTTATTCCGACGACTGTTGCGAGGAACAAGAGGCTAAAAGTACATAACGTCCAGCGGGAACCCTTAGCCAAGTTTGACTGTCCAGTTTTCTCCTTGGTTTTCCTGCGGTTTATGTACGTTCTGGAAGAGTAGGATTATCGGGGTTGAAACGAAGAACACCGAGCAGACTGCCACGAGGCCCCAGGTGAAGGAAGCTGTCTCGTACCAGGGTACTTTTTCGTAGATGCCTCCAGCGTTGGATGCGTATTGTTGTCCGTTGGAGTCCGTTAGGAATAGTAGGCTGTCGTTCCAAGGGTTGGATGAGCCGTAGGGTTTGAAGAATTGTGGTTCCTCCTCCACGTATTCTGTGCCCTTCAGGAGTATTGTTCCATGTGGGGTGCTGGTGACTTCGAATTCGGCGCTGAGGCTGATGAGCTTGTTGAAAGTGCTGTGAGGGATTCTGGCGTTCCTGTAGATGCCAGTGTATTGGCTGGCTCTCTGGGCAGAAGTCGCTTGGAGGAGTTGGCGCCGCGTAGGGTTCGGTGGGAAAGTAGTGATTAAGGAATGTGATGAGGAAATCGCCAGGCGATGCAGGGCT
Organism: Candidatus Bathyarchaeota archaeon; assembly: GCA_963749465.1. Lineage (GTDB taxonomy): Archaea > Thermoproteota > Bathyarchaeia > Bathyarchaeales > Bathycorpusculaceae > UBA11855. The sequence continues at coordinate 134,173 of CAVVMH010000007.1, forward strand.
TTTGTCGCCGTTGTAGACGATGAACCATCCCAAGTCCTGTTCGGGTATAAGCATGAGGGATGAGTAGAAGGCGTCTAGAACTCCGAAGTGTCCTATGATTCGTTGACCGTTGATGTAGTATTCTTGAAAGCCATGGGCGAATCCGGGAACGCGCGGGTCCATGGTGAAGAGTTGGCTGTGCATTCGCTTGGCAGTGGCTTCTTGCAGGATGCGGGAGTTTCCGTAAGCGCCGTTCTGGAGGTGGGCGATGATGAAGTGGCGCCATGTCGGTATGCCGTGGAAATCATGGTGCCTGCCGGGACGCCCATGTAGTTGCCGAGCGGCACAACCTGGGCGGAGCCGTCGTTGAGGATGTAGCTTTTTGACATATCCGTCGCGAATGTCTGAGGGCAGGGGCTGTTGGAGCGTGGTGCCTCTGCATGCCTAAGGGTTCGAGGATCTTGGTTTCCACGTACTCCTCGAAGGATAATCCCGACGTTTGCTCGATGATGTATCCTGCGAGAGATGCGCCGTAATTAGAGTAAACGGATACTTCACCTGGCGGACGTATACGAGCAGGAATGTAGCGAGCTACATAGTCGCCGAGCGGCAGAAGGTCGCTGGCGTTGGGAACATAGCCTAACGCTTCGTCGGATTCGAACCCGGCGTTGTGGGACATGAGGTTCGCGAGTGTGATGGGTTGCGGGTAGGTGTTGGGAATTTGGAAGGTTTTCAGGTACGTGTTTACGTCAGCATCGAGGCTTAGTTTTCCTTGTTCTACGAGCTGCATTACTGCTGTCCAGGTGAAGAGTTTGGTGACTGAGGCGACTCGGAAGAGGGTCTGGTTCACCACGACTGGTCTGTTGTTTTCTTTGTCCATGGTGCCGTAGCCTTTGGCGAGGAGAAGCGTGCCGTTTTTGACGATAACGATGGCGGCTCCGGGCACGCCTGATTCTGTGAGTTCGCTGCTGATTTCGGTGTCTACAAATGTTTCCAATTCTCTCGAGTCGATTAAACCGATGCTTGTCTGAACCACTGAAGGAGTTGAGCCTGCATTGACGGCCAGAGTTTCAATTGTTGCCATAGCGAGAGTGGAGAAAAGCAACGCGGCTACAACGACGACAGAGACGAGTTTTAGAGGACGTACTTTCTTTTTCGTCAAGCTTGCAGTTTTTCTCCTTCGCCACCATTGGTCTTAAGCTTGGACCTGACTCTGGTTTATGGTGCAAGCCTCTTAAACGTGTTTTGTGAGTATCGCTTCTTTGGCTGTGAGTCAAATCTTATTAACATCATGTACCGAAAGGAAGCTTGTCGATTAAAGTGGGGTCAGATTGACCTGAAAACAGAAGAACGCATTCCCGTTGATTTAATCCGAACCGTAGCAATTGTGCTGGTGATAATGGTTCATGCAGCTATAGAACCGCATCCAGTCGTGCAGGTTATGGACCAGACGGAAGTCGTGCGATGGTTAACGGTGACTACCTATAATGCTTTGGCTGGTGTCAGCGTTCCATTGTTTGTGATGCTTTCGGGCGCTTTGTTGCTTCAGCCATCGAAGGTTGAGCCTGTCCGCGTCTTCCTCAAGAAACGTTTGATCAGGATAGGTTTACCCTTCATCTTGTGGGGAACAGTGTACTTCGTCTGGCGGTTCATGGTGAATCACGAAGCCCTTTCCGCCAGTTCGATCTTTCAGGGGATTCTGACTGGACCATACTATCACTTCTGGTTTCTCTACATGCTGTTTGGGCTTTACTTGATTACGCCAGTGTTACGCGTGGTGACAGCATTCGCGGAGCGGAGAATCATCAAGTACTTCCTGATACTTTGGTTCTTAGGAACATCAATCGTGCCTTTGCTGGTCTTGCTGAGTGGTTTTGCGGTGGAGACTAAACTTTTCGCTATTACTGGTTGGGTCGGTTACTTCTTGTTAGGCTTTTATCTGCTTGAGACACGTGTGCGAAGTTCAAGGCTTTTCATTCTTTGGTTGACTGGGATTCTTTGGACGATACCTGGGACGTATGTGGTAACTGCTTTGGTCGGGGGACATACTGGATTCTTCTTTCTCGATTATTTGAGTAGTGCTACCCTGATTCTAGCTTCGGCATCGTTGTTCCTGCTTTTGGGCAAAATCCCATCCAGCGCGGTCGGAACTAGTTCTTCGCGACTCAACAGGTTAATTTCCTTCATCGGTCAAAGCACGCTATCGATTTATCTGCTGCACGTAATTATTCTCGAATCATTCCAAAAAGGCTACTTCGGATTCCAGATAAGCGTCAACACAATTAACCCGATCGTTGAGATTCCGCTGATAACAATCATCACGCTTTTCGTATGCGTTGGGATCATTTTTCTCTTGAAGAGGATTCCAATACTGAAGAAAATAATAGGTTGATCACACGGGAAAAATTATTAAAAAAAATAAAAAAAGGATTTGTTTCTTAGAAACGAATGAAGATGTTAGCTTAATAGCTTAGTATCTTCGTGGTGGTCTTCGTTTGCTGTAGCACTCTCGGCAATAAACCGGCCTACTTTGGTCTGGCTTGAACGGAACTTCACATTCCTTTCCACAGTCAGCGCAGGTTGCCTTGTGCATTTCTTTGTTATATCCCATTTACGTTTTCAACTCCTGTTTACGACTTATGCGCAAGAAAGCGTTTCTTGCACAACGCAGTATCCATTGATCAAGCCTTAAAAACTTATCCATTCCTGAACCGCGTTTTACCATCATTTACACGTTAAACGAAGGAAGAAGATTACGGGAAAAAGGCTGAGGAAGTTTGGAATGGGCGAAGATCGGGACAAATCGTAGTCCCTAATCGCATTCACAATGTTTCCCTAATTTTCGACTGAATTTGCGAAAAAAATATATGGCAAAAAAACCAATCTTTTTGTGATAACCATGCCTAACAGGCTGAATGGTGAATTTGCCGGAACCGGCATTTATTCAATCTTGAGACTCGTTCCTGTAGGCATAATCATTCTTGAAAGCCCAACTGGAACAATCACGTACGCTAATGACCGCGCAATCGAACTCTATGGCGTCAACCCAGTGGGACTTGAAATCCCCAATCACTCAACCAAAAAGATGAAGCTGCTTAAACCAAACGGCGAAATCTATCCACCCGAAAATCTTCCAGCAAGTCGCGCTCTGAATGGAGAAAAAATCATCAACGACGAAGCGATAATTGAGAGACCTGATGGATCAAGAATACTCGTCTCCTCAACAGCAGCTCCACTGACTGACGCGAAAGGCGAAATCATAGGGTCAGTTGCTATTTTTGAAGACATCACTGAAAAGAGAGAACTTGAAAAGAAACTCGATATGCATACGGAACATTTAGAAGAAGCTTGTTTCACAGCAAGTTGAACAGCTTAAAAACGCTGAAAGACTCTCCGCAATCGGACAAACGGCGGGCATGATAGGGCATGACATAAGAAACCCGCTGCAATCCATATTGGGTGAACTATACCTTTCCAAAAGCGATGTCAACTGTCTACCTGATGGCGATGCTAAGAAGAATTTGAAGGAAAGCATCGACAATCATGGAAGAAAATCTGTCTTACATAAACAAGATTAGTGCTTGACTTGCAAGATTATTCGAAACCTCCAAAGCCAATCTTAGAAAAGGTTGTCGTGGAAAAAGTTATCCGAGATGTATTATCGACAATGGATATTCCAGAAACCATACAAGTTGCCTTCGCGTTGGAAGATAATTCTCTGACACTCAAGGCTGATTCCACATATATGAAGACGCATACTGACAAATCTGATTTCCAATTCAATGCAAGCTATGGCAAGCGGTGGAAAAATCTTCATAAAGGTGAAACGCAAGGACGACAAGGCACTCTTAAGCGTTGAAGACACTGGAGCAAGGTATCCCCATGGAGCTAAGAGAGAGAATCTTCACACCTCTGATCACGACAAAAGCTAAAGGTCAAGGTTTCGGGTTGGCAGTAGTTAAGAAATTAACGGAAGCATTAAACGGCACAGTGACGTTCGAGAGCGAGTTGGGAAAAGGGACACAGTTCAACATTGAACTTCCATTAAGTGACTAGTCAGGATTCTATCTGATTCCAAAAAATGAAGTTACTTTCATATCGTGTGCCGACGACCAAAGACCGAAACCTTGGATGCGAACCCGAAATATGCTGTAATATCTTTAGAAAATACTGTTTACTTACAGTCTGTTGAAGTAGTCCAGTGGAGCGTACCAGTAGATTTTAATTGATTTCTTGCATTCTGGGTTTTGGCATCTATATTTCTTTTTCACAACATAGCCATGGTAACTACTTGCTAATGGTTTTTCCACTGAATATGCGGAATGCAGGCTGTCAGGGGATTCAGCCTCAAAGATTTCGTTGCAGAAGGGGCATTCAAGGACAACTCTGGAAGTGGTCACAAAACACCCTCAATCTAGTAACATGCTGGTCTGCGGTAAAAACATAGCGCGAACTTAGCGCAATTTAGCGCACTGCCACATCTTGAGAAAAAGTTTAACCCAATTTCTGATTAGAAGTAGTCGTCCGCTGCAAAAAAATTCAACTAGACTACTACTTCTAATCTTGTTTTGCCCAAAGAGTTGCCAAGCGCATTGGAAGCAATCTAGATAATGTTAGAACCGTTTGCTTTTAGATAAGCGAGGCTGTAGAAAAAAATTGTACAACAGTTCCCCAACGCGTTGAAGCCTAAAAACAAAGAATAAAGCTGACGTTAAACACAAGTTTCTTGGCTTAGATAATCATGCTTAAAGAAAGATCGGAAGCCGATGTTTTCGAGTTACTAGCCAAACCAGTCCGCAAAACGCTGGCTGAACTTGGATTCACAGAGCCAACGCTTCCGCAAACCATGGCGATTCCCACTTTGCTTTCAGGAAAAAACGTCTTGTTAATCGCGCCAACAGGAAGTGGAAAAACCGAAGCTGTTCTCCTACCCATCTTCAGCAACCTAATTCAGCAACAGGAAGAAACCAAAGGCATACAAGTTATCTACATCACCCCACTCAGAGCCTTAAACCGCGACATGCTCAAACGCCTAACATTCTGGGCAGAACGCTTAGGCTTAACCGTGGAGGTCAGACACGGCGACACAGAAATGAAAATCCGCAGGAAACAAGCGCGCCAACCACCGCAAATGCTCGTAACCACGCCAGAAACGCTCCAAGCCATTCTTCCAGGCTCCCAGATGCAACGACACCTCAGCCAAGTACAATACGTCATCGTCGACGAAGTGCACGAATTAGCAGGCAGCAAACGAGGCACGCAACTCACACTAGCACTCGAACGCTTAAGCGAAATCACCCAACAAGAATTCCAGCGCATCGGATTGTCTGCCACAATCGGCAACCCCGAAGAAATCGCCAAATTCATCGCAGGCACAAACCGACCAATCAACATAATCCAAGCAAACCTCGCCAAAAACTACCGCTACCAAGTCGAAAACCCACAACCCACCACCACAGACTTCGAACTAGCAGGAAAACTGGAAACCTCACCCGAAGCAGCAGCACGCATAAGACGATTAACCGAACTCGTAGACACACACAAATCCACACTCATCTTCGTCAACAGCCGCCAAAACGCCGAAATGCTCGGACACAAAATCAGCCAACTCGGCAGAAACGACATCGCAGTACACCACGGCTCACTCTCACGCGAAGAACGCGTCACCATCGAAGACGAATTCAAAAGCGGCAAACTCAAAGCCATCATCTGCACCAGCACACTCGAACTCGGCATCGACATCGGCAACGTAGACCTAGTAGCGCAGTACATGTCACCAAGACAAGTCAGCAGCCTCATCCAACGCGTTGGCAGAAGCGGACACAGTCTAAAGCGGCTTTCAGAAGGCATCATAATAACAGTTTACCCAGACGACACACTCGAATCCATCGCAGCCGTAAAGAACGCCATCGCAGGCAGAATTGAACCCGTGCCAATCCACGAAAACGCACTCGACGTTTTAGCGCATCAAATCGCAGGAATCCTGATGGACAAACAAACCATCACGCTCAACGACCTCGAAAAAATACTCCACAGAGCTTACCCATACCACAAACTCACCAAAAAACAACTCACCAACGTAATAGACTTTTTAGACAGCCTAAACAAACTACGCATAGAAGGCAAAACATTGCGCAAAACGGGCAGAACACGAGAATACTACTACGGCAACCTCAGCATGATACCAGACGAAAGACGCTACCCAGTCATAAACATGCTCAGCGACCGCAAAATCGGCACCTTAGGCGACGAATTCATGGCGCTAGACGCACGCATAGGCTTACACTTCATCATGCGAGGAAAAGTCTGGCGAATAGTGCAAATCGAAGAAGAAACAGGCACAGTCCACGTGATTCCCGCAGAAGACCCTTTCGCCGCAATTCCAGGTTGGGATGGAGAAATCCTTCCAGTACCATTCGAACTGGCGCAGCAAACAGGGAAAACCCGCGAGAAAATCGGGCAAATGCTCAGAGAAAACAAGAGCGCCGAAACTGTGGCAACGGCACTCGCAAGCGAACTCGAAACCGACAAAGTCACACTTCTCAGCACCGTGCAGGAAATTGATGAACACCTCAAGGAAGGTGCACCATTACCCACACAAAACCACATCCTCATCGAAGCGTTCGACCGCTACCTGGTGATTCACGCCTGCTTCGGAGAAACCGTCAACCGCACGTTAGCAGGAGTTTTCGACGCAGTCCTATCGGAACGCGAAATCATCACGGGTTGGTGGGCAGATGGCTACCGAATTCTAATCGAGACTCCACGCAAACTGACGTTGAAAGAAACAGAAGACTTCCCATCAATTCTGTTCCACATGTCGAGCGAAGAGGTTGAAGCCGCTTTCAAGAAATACGTCAAAGCCAAGTTTCCGTTTGCTTACAAAATGAAGTTTGTGGCGGAACGTTTCGGCGCGTTGCCTCGTGGCAAGACGATGAGTTATGAGCGGCAAGCTAAGTTGAAAGCCGCGTTCGAGGATACGCCGATTTATGATGAGACATTGCGTGAGGCGTTGCTGGAGAAAGCGGATGTTGCAAGAGCCAAGCAGGTAATGCGTGATGTTGTTGACGGAAGAATCAGGGTAAGCACGTTGATGCGTTCGGAGAAGCCAACGCCTTTGGGGTACCACATTCTGTCGCAGTACGCGGATATTTCTGAGATGATGGCTCCCGAACGGGTTTTGCTGAGCAACATCGACAGAATGAAGATGGCTATTGAAGCAAGAACAGTCACCTTGTTGTGCATGACGTGTGGCGAGTGGACAAGTCAAGTCAAGATTAAGGATTTGCAGGATGAACCTAAATGCGAAAACTGCGGTTCACGACTGTTAGGGCTACTTTATCCCAGCCAACATGTTCTGCATTTGAAGGATTCATTGCAGAGAAGACGTGAAGGAAAAGAACTTTCCGAAGACGAACTCAAGGAATTGAGCCAAGCACGACGAAAAGCTGACTTAATCCTTAGCTACGGCAAGCAAGCTGTGCGGGCATTGCAGGTTAAGGGCGTTGGCGCGGAAACGGCTTCGCGGATCCTGGGCAAGATGCATCCGAAAGAGGACGAGTTTTACATGGACTTGTTGAAGGCGAAGATTCAGTATCTGCGAACGCGGGAGTTCTGGGACGACAAGGACAAGCAGCGATAGTTTCTTGGATAATGTTTGAAGTGAACTCGAATGGCAGAACCTGAGCAGAAAAAACTGAAGCCAACTTTGGGCTTGTGGAGTGCAACCGCAATCAATGTTGGCGCTATTATCGGTGGCGGAATCTTTGTTGTGACAGGCATTGCGGCTGGTGCTGCGGGTTCTGCATTCGTGGTTTCTATGGTTATTTCTGCAGTGATCGCTCTTTTCACGGCGCTGAGTTTTGCGCAGTTGACGACATGGCAGCCTGTAGAAGGCAGCGGTTACGAGTATGTCCGTCAGTTGGTTTCACCTTTTGCGGGTTTCTTGGCGGGTTGGATGTGGATGATTGGCAACACGTTTGGAGGTGCTGCGGTTTCGCTTGGATTCGCGTTATTATTTGGCGGCTGCTTTTCCTGGTTTGCCTGTTAATGTTGTGGCTGCGTTGGTTTGTCTGGGGTTTACGGCATTGAATTTTGTTGGGCTTCGTCAGTCTGCTTTGTTGAATAACGTGTTGGTTGTTGTGAAGTTGGCTGTTTTGGGGTTTTTTGTGGTTTTCGGGTTGATGCACGTGAATAATGTGAATTTTTTGCCTTTCCAGCCTTTCAGCAGCGGCGTCTTGTTTGGTGCGTACTTTATCTTTTTTGCCTATGGCGGTTTTGCGAGAGCAACTGTTATTGCGGAAGAAGTTAAAGACGCAAAGCGGAATGTTGCCAAGAGCAGTAATCTTATCGCTGGTTATTTCCACGGCTGTTTACATTCTTGTGGGTATTGTTGCTGTTGGGCTTGTGGGTTCAAGCAGTCTGGCAGCGTCTAATTCCCCTTTGACGTTTGCCATTGGCGCAACTGGAAGTTCCTTGGCTATGCAGGTTGTTTCTGCTGGTGGTTTAGTTGCGACTGCAAGTGTTTTGCTGACGGCTGTTTTGGGCGTAAGCAGAATGGCTTTTTCGATGGCTAGGCGAAGTGACTTACCTGATTCTTTGCGGTTGATCAGCGTGAGATTTGGCACGCCTTACGTTTCGATTTGGATTGTAGGTGTTGTTATGGCGTTGCTGGCTTTGTTCTTAGATTTGACTGGAGTTGTCGTCGTGAGCACTTTTGCGTTGCTTTTCTGGTACGTGCTGGTGAATCTGGCGGCGTTCAGGCTGAAATGCGAAAAACGTTTGTGTCCAAGGTGGTTGCCAATCCTAGGTTTGAGCACTTGTCTTCTTTTGTTGGCGGTTGTTTTCTTCGTTACCCCGTTTGCTTGGATTGCAGGCGTGGCTTGTCTTTTGGTCGGAGCAGTTTTCTACATCTTTAGGAGAAAACTTCGGAAAAGAACGGAAACGAAGGCAACCGCCATTGCACGATTTTGATCAATACGCCTCATTTAACAGAGCCGACTGTACTGTATGCCGAAAAGCCATGATCCCCGAATAAGCGGAAATAGAGTTGATTCTCACCATATTCTTTCTTTTGAGACATAACTGTCTCGCAGAATTAATCAATCGTTCGAATAAGTTGTTCTTAGAAAAACAATAAATCTGCAGTCTAGGTAATGCTTATTGAGTTGGATCTCTTGGCGTTCACAGTTTTTCGCTTGGCTTACGGCACGTTGCTCATAGCCGTGTTGTTCGTTCCTTTCGGAATTTACAATTCAATGACTGAGCCTTACGTGTCTGGTGCGCTCTGGGGCTTCATGCTTCCCGTCGGGTACGTTGCCGCTGCCTCGGGCGTCGCATGTAATTCTTTATCCACGGTTAATCCCGCTGAAGAAACTGGGGATCGGCTATCTTCTGATATTAATTGGCTTCTTGATGTTGTTTTCCGTATTGGTATTTCCTGACGAATGGTCGATTAACTTGTTACATGGGACGAGTTTTGGTCACGGTTGGATTGACATAGATTATTCAAACGGTCACTGGAGGCAGTCGTGTGTCTATCGTTTCTCAGCGTCGGCGTGGATTTGCAGTTAAGATAAAACAGATGTTCGACCGACAGCAGAAGAAAACGTAGATTCATTCTGCGATTTCACGTCTTGAGCTGCTTTCGTATCCGTTTCGCTGCTTGCTCCAGTTGTTCTCTGCTGGCGTTGGGGATGTCGCTGAAATGCGGAAGCTTCTGCCCCTCGTAACGTGGAACGACGTGAACGTGCAGGTGAAAAACCTCCTGTCCCGCTGCAGACTCGTTCTGCTGGATTATGGTGATGCCCTCGGCTTTCGTGACTTTTTTCACGACGACGGCCAATTTCTTGACGGTTTTATGGACATGAATGTTGAGGTCTTCGGGGATGTCGTAAACGTTTTCGTAATGCTGTTTGGGAATGACTAAGGTGTGTCCCTCATTCAATGGTCTGATGTCGAGGAATGCAAGTACCTTGTCATCTTCGTAGATTATGCTGGCTGGGGCTTCTTTCCTAACGATTTGGCAGAAGATGCAAGAGACAGTTGCCGTCGTGGCAGGCGTCACCTGTGTAGTCATTCTCATCATTGCCTCTTAGCTTTTGTGCAGACGAAACAATCATCACAAACTGAACTTTTCATCTTAATGTTCAACCAAAGCGGTTTCTTCTTCTGAACCTGTCTCGAATCATTGTTGCCAAGACGAAAAAGGCAACTGCAATTAGGATGACAGTGATTGCTAAGCCTCGCCGCCAAGGATAACCTAACGGGTATATCCCGACGAAGAAAACGAGGACTACTGCAACCGCCATCGCGAAGATTACAAGCTGCATTCGTGTAGACAATTTCAGCATCAGTGGGTAAATTTGACTAATTTAATCTTTGTCGTGAACTTCATCGCTTATTCCGTGCCGTTTTCTTCCTGAGTTCTTGAATTTTTTCCCTTATATAGTTCAGTCGAGTTGAATCCGCTGGGAAATACCAACGGTCATAATAATAGTGACTTGCAGGTCTTTGCGATTCCATCTGCAACTTCTCCTTCTTCGCCCCACGCCAGCGACGATAAACCGAGTAAACCTCTCCAACGAAGAATGCGACAAGAAAAGGGGTCAGCCAATAACCCTTTGCGAGGAGTGAAACGAAAATAAGAAATGGCAAAACGCATAATTCAAGCAAAAGCATGGCAACTTTCAGTTTCGGGTGCATTCTTGCCAATTACCTTCATAATCGTAACTGTCTATTAGTCTTTGTCATCAAAGGAGTGCATCGATTTTTCAGGTGAGATTAAGCAACAACTACATGCAATACAATAACTTTGTTGAGAAGACAGGATAAGAAAAGGCAAAGAGAGTTATTGCGAAGCTGACGTTTCGAACTCTTCTTCGTCATCATATGGAGTTTGTTTCTTGCCCCCAACGGTGGACACTATGAAACCAACAGCCAAACCTGCAGCCAAAGCCAACACCATAGTCATGAACACTCCACCCAGCTGCCACAAAGGAGCCGCCACCAATCCAGCCGCGATTAATCCACCAAACAAGCCAGGCATGCCGTGAAGGTTGTGCACTCCACACGTATCAACTCCTCCTGTTGCCTTTTGCAGCCGCGGCTGAATCTTCGTGTAACCAATAACGCTGATTGCGCCTGCGATTAGCCCGATTAGCATGCTCCATCCAGGCGTGACGTTCGCAACTGAAGCGCCGATTGCCACGCCGCCCGCCAGTGAAGCGTTTGCGATGTCGCCAACTTCTATCCTGCCTCTGATCATTACTGAAAGAGCATACGTCGCGAGAGTGGCACCGCAAAGAGCAAGAATCGTGTTAATCGCGACCAAGGGAATCTTGTCAACCGCCACTAAAGCGGAGCAGAACGACGGCCAGAAAACCCATAAAGCTGCACTTCCAAGAAGCGCAAATTCGTTGCTTCTTTTGGAGGTTTCAATTGGTGTGTCTCTTTGTTTCTTCGAAGTCAAGAGAATAATCATGCCCAACGCGAAGTACGCTCCGAAAGCGTGAATCGATATTGACCCGGCAGTATCCAAGAAAGCTCCTGCGGGAATGACGGCTCCGCTGAACAGTAGCCACTCGTTAAGCGCGTACAACGGCGTGAATAACGCTCCGATGAGCAAGTACTGTGAGGTTTTGACTCTGCCAAGCGGACCGCCCATGGCGATGAGAAGGCTCGCAGCGGCAAACTCGGCGAACAGTAGCATCGAGATATTCGCCACAGTCAGGTCCGCCGTAGAACCCCATAGGTATGGTCTCACCAACATGTACAAGCGGAAGAGACAAAGCCACCGCAAGATAGGTCGCTGTTACTGAGGTGTATCCGTACTTTCTGACGAAAACCATCAAGAAACCGAAGCCCACCATCAGCATGACCAGGATGTGGATTGATTTTTCATACATGAACTCGTTCTCGGCAACCGTCATCGCTCCCTCTTGCCCATACCTGTTCAGTTGGGGAACCAACGCAATGCCGATGAGTATTGAGATTGCTAAGAAGAATGCAGCCCATTTCGCCATACTTTTTCTCGAAGAGTCGGTCATGGTGACACCGCAAACTGTCTAATTATTCCTCTATTGGCTGACAAATTCTATATAAACATTCAATAAGCCTTGGATGCCAATGAACAAATAGAGGGATTTCCAAGATAAACAATTCCGCATGTTGGTTTTGCGATAAAGTTAACAAGTTGGTTATGGTTTGCGGCAAAGATAATACGCATATGATCTAAGCCAGTAATTCAACGATGGCAAACGCACTCGCTGAACGGTTTATGCAACAGTTTATATGCCAAACCCAGCCTAATCCTTTCAGCAAAGTGAGCGTGAAAATCCTTGACAGAACTCGAAGACAAAGTCCGCCAAGAAGTAGGCAAAGTCCAAGACCCCGAAACAGGAATGAGCTTCGCCGAGATGCAGATGATAGCCAACGTCAAAGAAGAAGAGCCAGGCGTCGTCAAAGTCGAGTTCATCCCAACCAGCCCCTTCTGCCCCATCGCGTTCAAACTCGCCACCGACATAAAAAACGCCGCCATAAAAGTCCCAGGCGTCACGAAAGCGTTGGTTTATTGTCGCGGTCACATGATGGAACAGCAAATCAACGAAATGACCAACAAGTAACTGCCTCGGTTTTCACGCGAGGCTAAACCGTGTTTTTCTAAACTTATCTTACGTACCCGTGAGTCCTGTCGGTGCAATTCCTCATCAGCGTTAGCTGAAACGTTACTGCAATCTCTGAAACCCATGTGAAGCCTCGCCCTAAACTCTGAGCGCAGCTTGGATATGTTTCGAGCAGCCTGCTTCAGCATCATGAATATTCTGTAGAAGTTTAGTTGCCGCGAGATGAGCAGGAAAACGAATGCGCCAGCCGACAAGATGATGACAGCCAACGGATACAGTAATACAATTACAATCACGGTGGCAGTTAATATGGCTGGATAGATAATTCGCCTCGCTTTATTCATTCTATTCACCGAAATGGGGATAATAGAGGGTTGCTTAAAGGTTTTTCCCCGCAATGATAACCGAAAAGCTTAACGGTATACTATTAGGGTTAATAACGCTTGATGAGGCCTCAATTTGTCCTCTATTTTGATTTCTAACCATGTTCAGCGAGTTTATTTCATTCTGCCAAAAGCCCAGGTTCCAACGATAATCATGATTACGTCGAACCCTGCCACAATCCCCACATCCACGAGTAGCGGCTGCACCTGATATGGCTGCCATGCCCCGCCCAGCAGAATAACTCTTAAAGAGTCAACCCCATAAGTCAACGGGTTCAATCTTGAGGCGGTCTGCATCCAGTCGGGTAAGTTTTGAAGGGGAAACAACGCACCGCTGAGGAAGAACAATGGCAGATTTATGAAGCTCTGAATGGCGCCGAAGCTTTCTAGGCTGCCCATGAAACTGGCAATCGTCAAGCCTATGCTCACTAAACCGAAAGTGATAAGCAGCATGACTGGGAGACACATGAGGAACGAGACAGGGTCAACTCCAAATCCCAGAACCCACCCAAGTATGATGACTATTGTTCCCTGAATAAGAGCATCAGTGCTGTCGCCGAGCATTTTGCCCAAGAAAATACTGAAGCGTGAAATCGGCGCCACCAAAATCTCCTTCATGAACCCGAATTCCTTGTCCCAGATAACCGAGATGCCCATGAACATCGATGTAAACAAGAGGGTCTGCCCAACTATTCCTGGAAAAATAAGCTGCTGATAATTCAACCCTGGCAACCCGCCACGAAGGCTCGCCCCAACGCCCACGCCGAAAACAACTAGCCACAGCAACGGCTGAACGAAACTGCTCACTATGCGAACTCGGTCTCGCAGGTACCGTTTGACTTCTCGAAGCCACAGGGTGTAGAGTCCTCGCAGTTCAGTCACCTTATTTTCCTCCTCTGAATCGCCGACATGCCGCGAGGCAATTTCTCGCCGCTTTCCGCACGAATAACCCTGCCCGTATAATGCAAGAACACGTCCTCCAAGTTCGGCTCCCGCAACGAGATGGACTCTACGAAGATGTTGTTCCCAGTCGCCGTCTCCACGATACGGGGCAATAAGCTCCTTCCCTGTCGCAAGGTAATCTCAAGCGCACCGTCGTTAACTCGAACTTTGTTCAATCCCATTTTCTCAGCTAACAAGGAAGAGAGAGCCTGAAGATCGTTTGCTTTAATCGTAACCACATCGCCCTCAAGAGTCTCTTTCAGTTTCGCGGACGTGTCTAAAGCGATGATTTTTCCATAATCCATGATGGCGATGCGGTCGCTGAGTCTGTCTGCCTCATCCATATAATGCGTTGTCAAGACCACCGTTATGTCATGTGTTTTCTTTAGCTCGCGGACGTATGTCCAGATGTGCTCTCGAGTCTGAGGGTCCAACCCGATAGTTGGCTCGTCGAGAAACAGCACTTTAGGATAATGAATCAAGCCTCTGGCAAGCTCTAGCCTGCGTCGCATTCCGCCGGAATAGGTTCGCAGAATGTCATTCGCTCTGTCGTCTAACTCTACCAATTTTAAGACTTCGTCAATGCGGTTTTTCTGTTCGCCTGGTGGAATGCCGTAGAGGTTGGCGTGCATGTACAAGTTTTCGCGTCCTGTCAATCGGTCGTCCACACTTGGGTCTTGGAAAACGATGCCGATTGACTTGCGTACTTGTGTGGCTTCTTTGACGATGTCGAAACCGTTGACCTTGGCGGTTCCTGACGTTGGCTTCAGGATGGTGCAGAGCATGCTGATGGTCGTGGTTTTGCCCGCGCCGTTAGGTCCCAGCAGCCCAAAAACTTCGCCCGACTCCACGTTTATGTCGAGTTTGTCAACTGCCGTGAGCCCGTTGAAGCACTTAGTAAGCTGCGTGGTTTCAATAACGTTAGTCAACTGTTCGTTTCACTTTCAGCAATTGGAGAGTAAGGCAGATTTAAGGATATTTCCTCGTAGCGTCGAATTGAACCAATGGGAGAAGAAAAAGTATTTACACTGAAAAAACAGAGTTGAGAACGGGAGAAAACTCAATGTTCGTGCACACAAGCATCCGAACGAGAAACATGGACAAATCCATAGACTTCTACACTAAACTTCTGGGGCTTAAAGTTTTGAGTAAGCGGGAGATTCCCAAAAACAACGCGGAAATTGCGTTCCTCCAAGACCCAGATGGCAAAGGGGCAATTCTTGAGTTAACATGGTACAAGAATCAGAAAAAGTTCATTCAACCGGAATATGAAAACCGCCTGTTCGATCACTTAGCTTTTGAAGTGAAGAGCATGGAGAAAACCATCGCGGCGATGCGAGAAGAACATGTGACCGTAACAGATGAACCCTTCCGGCTGTCGCCAAACGGCTCATTGATTGCTTTCGTCGAAGATCCAGATGGCACGTTAATTGAACTCATCGAAAAGAAGTAGCACTCGCTTTTTGGGAACTCAGTGAGATGTCTGAGCCCAAACTTGAAAGGCAGCTTACATTCTTCGATGTGACCAACCTCGTTGTTGGAGCCATTATAGGCGCTGATATTTACGTGGCTTCCTCGTTCGGCGCCCAGTTTCTGGGTCCTTTCTCGCTTGTGGTCTGGGTTATAGCAGGGGTAATGGCCATCATCATTGCTCTGTGTTTCGCTCAGTGCGCGGCTTTGGTGCCTAGAGTTGGAGGACCATATGCTTACGCTAAGGAAGCGTGGGGTTCGCTTGCGGGTTTCGTCGTGGGTTGGTCGCTTTGGTTTGCCGAGTTGATTTCCCTCGCTGTTTTTCCAGTAGCTTTCACGCAATACCTAAGTTTTTTCTTCCCAATCCTCATCAGCAATCAGATTCTGCAAGTTCTAATCAAGGTGCTATTCGTAGCTTTTCTCGCAGCCACAAACATCATAGGCGTCAAAGCTGCAGGAAGAGTAAACGATTTTCTAACACTGGCGAAGCTTGCCCCACTGGTTTTCTTCTCAATTGTTTGCTTTGCATGGATAGGCCTGAACCCTGCCTCAGCCGCAGCCAATTTTGCACCGCCTATGGCTCCGTTCGGGTTCGCGGCTTTCGGTCCAACGCTGGTCTTGATTTTCTGGGCTTACGCAGGCTTTGAAATCTCCAGCATCCCCGCGGGTGAGATAAATAACCCTGGGAAAACGATTCCGAAAGCCATAGTCCTCGGAATATCAATCGTCACAGTGTTCTACTTAACCACGAACACGCTGCTGTTTGGAGTTAGAAACTGGCATTTGCTGCAATTTGATGTAGCTCCGTTAGCGGCAGCAACAACCTCAACGCTTTCCTCAAACGCCCTGCTTGCTTTGATTGGCGGCACAATCGTGGGCGTTGGCGCTTTAATCTCGGTTGCAGGCTCAGATGAGTCAGGAATGATTGGCACATCGAGGCTGAGCTACGCGTTAGCAGCGGATGGATTGTTCCCGAGAGTCTTTGCCAAAGTGCATCCAAGGTTCAAGACTCCCTACCTGGTACTCTCCGAAAAAAAGAGATAACTGAACTCAAAAAGCTTTGACGGATAGACTGGAACTCTTCAAGAGAACCGTCGCATCAGCCTTAAATATCGTTTAGGTTCTCTATCTTCCCTAAGGGGGATATGCGGGATGGACAATAACGTCGTTGAATTAAAGAACGTAACGAAACGATATGACGCAATATTGGCAGTTGACCATCTTAATTTGACGTTAGGGTCGGGCGAAATCTTCGGGTTACTTGGACCAAACGGCTCTGGAAAATCAACCACGCTCAAGATGCTGTTGGGGCTGGTTCAACCAGACGAAGGCGCAGTCACCGTATTGGGTGTGCCTGTGCAGCAAGATCCCGTTGCCGTCAAACGCATGGTGGGGTACGTTCCTGAAGCCCCTAGACTTTACGAGTTTCTCACCGGCATCGAGTATTTGGATTTCATCGGCGACGTGTACGGCATGCAGCCTGAAGAAAAGAGAAACAGGATTAATGAGTACTTGAAAGCGCTCCAACTGGAAGGACGAGAAGGCGACATGATAAACAGCTACAGCGAGGGCATGAAACAGAAAGTCGCCTTGATCTCAGCGTTCCTTCACAGGCCGAAACTGTTAATCATGGATGAACCCCTAAACGCGTTAGACCCACGCTCAGCACGCATAGTCAAAGATTTCCTGCATGAACTCAAGAGGCAAGGCGTAACCGCCATCCTCAGCACACACGTGTTGGAAATCGCGCAAGCCATGTGCGACAGGATAGGCATCATGTATCAGGGGAAACTGCAAGCCCTGGGCAACATGGATGAGCTGAGGCAAATGTCTAAACTGCCCGATTCCGGGTTGGAAGATATCTTCCTGAAGCTAACCGGCACGGGCGACATAAGACCCGTGGTTGAGGAACTCCTTAAATGAACTGGAAGAACGTCGCCTTCCTCGTTGACGTTGAGAGGAAATCTGGAAGGCTCATCCGAGGGCAACGACTCACACACTACCGAGAAAACAAGTTCACGGCGAACATTTTCTACATAATCGCCTTAGTCGTCGGCGTCGTAATCGGCTTATTAGTTGGGAATACTTACTCCGCCTTTTCAGCCGACGCCACACTCCAGCTGTTGGTCCTAAGCGTCTTCATGTCACTGCCAACACTCGTTTTGGTTTACAGTGTCGTTTTCACGATGCTGAGTCAAATTCAACGAAGCGGCATAAGAGTGTCCGCTCAGGTTCCCTACTGGCTCCCGATAACGTGGCAAGAACACACCTTAGCCTCAATCTTAGCCAACATGCTAGGATTTCCCCTTGATCTCAATAGTGGGCATAGCAACCGGCATCATCACCTTCGCCACGTTCGCCGGACTCGTCATTCCCGCAATTCTCGCGTCGCTGGCGATGGTTGCAGCAGCTTTCATGGCAAGCACCATCACAGAAGTCTTCAGAGTTCTGCAAGTCAGGTTTATCGGCGCCGTCTACAAGACAACGGGCAGGGCAGCGATTTGGGTGAGGTTCGCTGGCTCCCTATTATTCTTCGCCCTGTTCTACGTCGCCTATTTTTCTATTATCTACGGTTCAGGAGCGTTGACCTTTATTCAAACAGTGGCTTCTACCCAGAATTCAGCGTGGTTCGTGCCCTTCGTCTGGCTCGGCATTACGCTCAACTACCTGATAAATGGACAATTCCTTTTTGGAATATTGTTCCTTGCACTCTCACTCGCGTTCATAGCTGGCTTGTTCTACCTCGGCACGTGGCTTAACGGACGCTACGGACTTTACGAGCCTCCAGCCATAACGGTGACCCGAGGAATATATGCGCCGAAAACTGGTTTGCTGGGAAAGCTGGGATTCTCCACGACTGAAGCGGCTTTGATACGGAAGGATTTGAAGGCGTTTACCCGCCGAAGAGAGCTGATGACTATTTTCATCGGTCCAATCGTCATCGTAATCGTTCCCTTAATGCAGAATCTCGGCACATCTGGTCAGTGCCGCTCCCTCAAGCCTCGGTCTTCTATGGGCAGGTTTAACGTTTCTCTTTCCCGCTTCAATTATGGCTATGAGTTTGGGCAACTTGGTGATGGGTGAAGAAGGTCAGGCTGTTTGGCGAATCTACGCTGCTCCGTTCTCTCCGAATAGTCTCGTGAAGAGCAAGTACTTCTTCATCGTGTTGTTCGGGCTGATAATTTTCGCCATAACCAGCATAATTGGAGCAGTAATATACCAAGCGTCTTTCAGGGTTGCCTTCGTGGGCGCTTTCGAAGCCATCTTCCTCGTTTTCGCTCTCAGCGCCGTCTCACTGGCAAACGGCATAAAAGGCGCAGACTTCAACGAACTGCCCAGACCCAGAATGATACGAGTAGAATGGAGCTTGATCAACCTGGTCGCTTGCTTCCTCGGTGGCTTAGCAATATTAGGTCCGTTATTGCCTTACGCGATATCCACAATAATCCCAGGCTTCGGTTTGTTGGACCCCTACATCGGAGTTGCCATAAGCGGCGTTATCGCCTTCATCATAGCGTTTGTCTTCCACCGAGTCGCGATCAACAACGCCGCAGAACTACTCAGAAACGCTGAATCATAAACTAAAGCCAAGACAAGTTTGCCTTAATCGGAAGGCTTTTTGCCCAGCGTCGGTGGTTTCCTTCGCCCGTCCCAAACATGATGCAACGCCAAGCCTGGATGATACAGAAGCATTCTTGGTCCCGAGTACCGCATGATTTTTTTCACTTTCTCCTTCATGTCTGGGCGGTAACAATGGACTAGGCATTTCCCGCATGTGCTTTTCTTCTCTTGGAAGGGACACTTATCTAACCGCATCATGGCATATGCCAAGAAGTCCGTGCATTCGGGGCAGAGGTCACCTTTTGTTTGGTGTTTTTTCTTACAATAATATCGCACCATTGCGTCAATCGTCTTTTTCTCGCGTTTTATTCTCGGGTGCTGCTCCTTTATCACGGACAACTAAATCACTTGCGTTATGAGACGTTGAGCTTTCAAATAAACTTTAACCCTATCGCATAAGGGGTTCGAACCTGTATCAGTGGACCTGTGCATGTGTAATGACACTTAATACACAAGACTTTTAGCCTATCGAACTTAGGACATAAAGACCACGATGAGCAGCCGTATTTACGCCAATCTAGGGTTCTTGCTGCAGATTGCCGGGTTGCTAACCGTCCTGCCAATTGGAGTAGGATTGTATTTTGAGGAAACCCAGGCAGTAGTATCGCTTTTCATAGCATGCGTCGTCTTTCTCGGTTGTGGCTTCCTGTTAAACGCATTGTGCGTAAGAAAAGACTTAGACTTCAAATCGTCCAACGTGCTATTCTTAGCCGCTTTCATCATACTCCCCCTGATAGGCGCTCTTCCTTTCATCTACTATGACCCTTTTACCAGCGCAAACATGTTCGAAAGGTTCTCTAACGGCATCTTTGAAAGCGTTTCTGGATTCACCACGACTGGGTTCAGTTTCGTCACTAACCCCGATGTTTTGCCAAAATCATTACTCATCTACAGAAGCATTACCGAGCTGATGGGAGGCGTCGGCATCGTATTTCTGCTCATCGCATTTTTCCAATCGAAGAAGAAATCCATGGAAACCTATAGCAACTCCATCGGCGTCGAAAACGTGAACGGCAACCTAAAGAAAACGTTCCTTTCAGTCTTCGCCATCTATAGCGGCTACATTATCGCATTCACGATTATCTTCTTCGCCTTAGGCTTCACGAACATTATTAGCACGGGCACCTTCATGATAGACACCATAACGGGCGGTTTCCAGCCTTCTGAACCACAGTTCCAGCAGTTCCTGAGTTTTGCTCCGAAAATACTCCTCACAGTTCTCATGCTTCTTGGATCATTGAACTTCGCGTTCAGTTACCACTTGTTCACGCGGAAGCCACGAAAAGCAATCTCATTGGAAATCGTTGTTTTCTTCTTGATAATACTCTTTGGAACCCTGTCATTCTCATTGCTGGGAAATTTCAACGTTGAGGATTCACTCTTCCACGTCGTCAGCATGTCCTCTTCCACGGGATTCAGCTTTATTCCCCTAACCTCTCTAAGCAGCACATTAATGTCCATGCTAATAGTGCTCATGCTCATAGGCGGTTGCACGTTCTCCATGGCAGGCGGCATACGAGTCTCCAGACTAGTCGCCTTCGCAAAATCTGTAAAAGAAAGCATAAAAGGCGTGCTAATCAAAGAACACGTCATCCCAGCTGAAGAACCACATCCTTTGATTGGGAACAATTCAAACGGGTACTCAGAGCATCTCTCCGCGCCAGTAATCATCCTCCTCTTCGGCCTGGTTCTCGTAATCTTCTCGGTAATTTTCACAACCCTCGGCGTATCATTTACCGACGCGCTCTTCGAGGTCGGCTCCGCTTTGACAACGAATGGCATTTCATTGGGTTACACAAACGTCCTGATGCCGATAGGCTACAAGTGGCTAATGATTGCGGCAATGACTATTGGAAGAGTCGAAATCTTATCAATACTCATCGCGCTAAGCACTTGGAGACTGAAGCGGAATGAAGCAAGCGATGGCTGGCTCAACCGCGCAAAAAAGCAGAAAAGCAAACAATAAAAGTCGTTTGTAACTTCGCTATCGCCTACGCCGTGTTTAATCAGAACTGTTCTTTTTGGCTCTTAACATCTTAAAAGCCAACTTCCACCCTATCAATGTCCAAAAAACAGCGACGACGAATCGAGCCACAAGTCTGGCAGTTCCGAAGTGCAAGTCAATCTGAGCCAGGGAATCAAGCACAGACGGATACGTCAGAAAGAAAAGCTGCGGAAAAGACCAATTCAACATCATGAATACAAGCGGTATCACCCAAAAGAGGTGAAGAACGCGCTTCTCTACTCTGCCCAACCCGACGGCGATGAGCATGAGCGGAAAGAGCAGGTTTAAGTTGGGTTCTGACAGCCACGAACGAGTCAGGAAAAAAACCAGCACCAGTCCGATTGACACGGTGACCAGGTTGTTCATGGACCGTGGTGGATTTCGGTAAACGAAGTAATAGCTGATGATAAGTGCGGGCACCCAGAGGAAACCTATGAACCAGAGCGACGACGGGATTAAGGGAGAAGCCTGTATGATTTCGGCAAAGCTAAAAATGGTTAATCCGCCAGCCATCCCGAACCTGCTGCTCAATTCACCGGACGAAATGGGAATACTCCAACCCAACGACAAAAACGGAATTAGCATGAACATGAAGAAAACCGCCGCGAAGACAGCTACGAAAATCAGGTTTTTCCTTGAAACAAGCCGTCCAGAAAACAGCAGAGGCAACGGAACCAGAGCGAGCGCAACAGGTTTGATGACGACGCTGACGGCGAGTAGGAACGCGCTTTCCTTGGTCTTGTTCTTGGTTAATGTGTAGAGCGAGGCTAAGCAGAGAAGTGCGGCAACGCCGTCAATTTGACCCCATGCAGAAGTGGTTAAGATAAAGAAGGGGTTAAAGAGCAGAAAGAGCCATGCAGCTTTCGCTTTCTTTTCGTCCGCTTGAAGGTTAAGCAGGATGTTCCTGACTAAATACGCCAAGGCAACGTTTGCCATGATTATCGGTATCTTCATGGCAAAATTGTAGATGAAAACGTCTGGAACAACGCCATAAGACAAACGGTAAACTAAGCCTAACAAAAGAGGCCAAGGAGGAGGATAGCCAATCGTCGGAACTAAACCGTTCAGCAGCGGATTCTGAAAAACGCGAATCAGCTCTATGGGCTTGTAAGGGTCACCGCCGGAGCCAACTACGTAGCCTGCAGCCATGAAAATTCGCTGGTCAAAATAGTGCCCCAGGAAAGCGCCAAGAAGCATCTGGATTAGCACACTTGCAAGCACAATTGCCAGTTCCTGCTTTCCTTTCATCCCGACCATGCCACGCTGCCTCGAAGTTGAATGATGGATTAGCCTGAAAAGTTCCTTAACAACTACTCGGCTATTTCCTATATAAATCAGAAGTCCCGAAGCAAGCAACTCCTGGAAGGTGCCAGTTTAGCCTTTAGAGCAACATCAAACTGTGGCTTTTCAGAATCCGAAAGACCACCGTGTCGGCTGTTGAGAGAACAACAACAATGAAAAGCATCTTGATTGTTGTTGTTCTTCTCTTCCACTCAAATAGTTGTATTAATAGAAGAAGAAGGGTCGTGAATTATTGCTTCTTCTTCTACCACACTAAAGCGTAGCCTGCGTCCCTCTAACGAGGGTTTCTCAAGGAAAGCCAGAATTCTTTCGGAATCAAGCATGACTAATAAGTTGAAACTCGAAATGTCTAATAGGTGGCTTCTTCAACGTGTTAAATGGTTACAGCCAAACAAACATATTCCGTTCCGCATAGATGATTGATTATTTGAATTTCCACTAAAAGCCGAGGAGAATTTGAGCTTGCCTGAGAGTCCCCTTGACAGCCACGAGGGTGAAGAACGTTCACTTCCTAAGCGACTTGACAGGCTTTATGAGCTTGCCAATAACCTGTGGTGGAGCTGGGACGAGGATGGCCGGCAGGTTTTTCGCTCTCTGGATTACGCGTTGTGGAGAATTGGTGGTCACAACCCTGTGAAGCAATTGCGGGATATTAGCCCCGAAAAGCTTGAATCAGCTGCAAGAGATCCAGCATTCCTTGAACTCTATGATTCTGTTATGATGAAGTTTGATGCTTACATGGCTGGAGAGAGTAAAGGGTGTGATCAGAAGCAAATCGATAAGTTCAATGGACCAGTTGCTTATTTTTCAGCCGAATATGCCATTCACAATTCACTTCCTATTTATGCGGGTGGTTTAGGGGTTTTGGCAGGGGATGTCTGCAAGGAGGCATCTGACATTGGATTGCCGATGGTTGCTGTTGGTTTCATGTACCCTCAGGGTTATTTTCGTCAACGCATTTCTTCCGAAGGCGACCAGGAGGAAGAATACACAAGACTAGACTTTAGTGAAGCCCCAATCTCTCCTTGTGCATGGCCAGAAGCATGCGGTCCACTTGTTCCACTACAATTAGGTGACCGCCAACTTTACCTCGCTGTGTGGCAAGTGCGTGTTGGTCGAGTTAACCTATATCTGCTCGATACAAATGTTGACGAAAACAGTCCTTCCGATAGAGCTCTTTCAGCTCGTCTCTATACGGCTGACCAGGAAGAAAGGATTCGTCAGCTCATTGTCTTAGGCGTCGGCGGTGTGAAAGCATTGAGAGCGCTTAAAATAAGCCCGTCCGTGTGGCACGCTAACGAGGACCACACAGCTTTCATGATGCTGGAACGTCTCCAAGAGGAACGAGAGAAAGGATTCCTTGTCGATGAAGCCGTGGAAAACGTAAGAGGTTGCACGGTTTTTACTACTCACACCCCTGTTGCTTCAGGGCACCATATTTTCTCCAATCCCCTAATTGACAGGTATTCTCGGAATTTCTGGGAGCCTCTTAGAATCGACAGAAGTACATTCTTGAGTCTCGGTCGATACGACGGTTTGGAACCCGACAGATTCAGCTTAACTGCTTTTGCTCTGAGGCTGGCTGGAAAGTCGAATGCAGTAAGCAAGATTCATGGAGACGTTGCTCGTAAGATGTGGCAGGCTGTCTTTTCAGGCCAGAAAGATGGAACCACACCCATAGAAAATATTACAAACGGTGTTCACATACCCAGTTGGCAAGCCCCAGAGATCAGGGAGATGTGTCAGAAATTCTTAGGGTTGGAATGGTTGCAGAAGCAAGACGACGGAGAGTTTTGGAAATGTGCGGCAGATATCCCTGATGAGCAGTTCTGGAAAACACACCAAATACTCAAGACAAGACTTATTCGCTTAATCGAAGACCGGGCTCAGCAGAGATGGGTTGCGGGCGAAGTGGGAACTCAGCAAGTCCTTGCGATGGGGTCTTTGCTTGATCCTTACGCCTTGACAATTGCGTTTGCTCGTCGATTTACCGAGTATAAACGACCTCATTTGATTCTGTCTGACATTGAACGCCTCAAACGGATACTTACTGATCCGTTGAAACCTGTTCAAATAATATTTGCAGGCAAGTCTCATCCGGCTGACTATTCGTCAAAGCAGCTTCTGAAAAGGGTTTACCAGCTGGCGATGAACCGTGGTTTTCAGGGTCGGATTGCTTTTGTTGAAGATTACGATATGGGTTTAGCTCGTGAGCTGGTTCGTGGAGTTGATGTTTGGTTGAATAACCCTAGGAGGCTTCAAGAGGCTTGTGGAACTAGCGGTATGAAGGCTTCGATGAATGGCGTGATCAATCTCAGCATTCTTGACGGCTGGTGGAATGAAGCCTATAACCGGAGCAATGGTTGGGCAATAAACGGTTTTCAAGTTCGCCCAGAAATAGAAGATAGTGTCGACTCAGAAGCATTGTACGGGTTGTTGGAGAAGGAGATTGTGCCTCTCTTTTACGATCGCGATCGAATGGGTGTGCCGCACGGTTGGATAAGGATGGCTAAAGAATCTATTAGGTCGATTAGTCCAACCTTTAGTGCGTGTCGAATGATGAAAGAGTACACTCAGCGAATGTACCTGCCAGCGGTCTCACAAGTATTAAACAATCTTGTAGTTGAGTGAAAAAATGGTTGAAATACCGACTAATTTAGCCCAACAATATTTTGACTCTGCAGACGTCATTATGATTGCGGTTAGCCGCGACGAGATTATCACTGATATAAACAAAAAGGGTTGCATACTCCTCGAGTACTCAAAAGATGAGATTTTGGGCAAGAACTTGTTCGACGATTTTGTTCCTAAGAAAATGAGGGAGAACGCGAGACGTTTTTTTCACGAAATGCTAACAGGACATTTGCGTCATGTTCACTCGGAGTATCCAGTGTCGAAGAAGAGTGGGCAGGAAGTGATCATTAACTGGCATAATATTCTGGTCAGCGATGAAAAGGGCATTGTCATCGGAGCGCTAAGTTCCGGCGACCGATGTTACCGAGCAGAGACAAGCAGAAGAAGCGACGATGAAGATGGAGAATCGATTGCAGGCTACATTGGATAGTATGTTGGAAGGCTGCCAGATTATTGACTTTGACTGGCGCTACGCTTACGTTAATGAAGCTGTAGCCAGACAGGGTCGCAGGGCTAAGAAAGATTTACTTGGTCATACAATGATGGAGATGTACCCAGGCATCGAAAACACCGAGTTGTTTGGTTATCTTAAAGATTGTATGGTTAAGCGAATTCCTCATCAGATGGAAAGTGAATTCATTTTTCCTGATGGTTCCAAGGGCTGGTTTGAACTCCGCATCGAGCCTGCGCCTGAAGGGATTCTCATTCTCTCGCATGACGTGACCAAACGTAAAGAGTTGGAGGAGGAGCTGAATAAATATCGACATAGGCTTGAGGAAGTTGTGACTGCCCGTACTGCGGAATGTGCTAAAGTGAATGAGCAGTTGACTGAAGAGATTGAGGAACAACGTAGGAAGGAAGAGGGGCTGATGTTGAGAGCGATAATTCTGGACAATGCAAGAGAAGCGATATTTTTGGTGAATTCAAATGGCAACTTCGTATACGTCAACGACGCAGCTGTAAAAACCTACGGGTATAGCCGCGATGAGTTTCTAAACCTGAACCTTCGCGGACTTCTCAGACCCGAAGAAGCGCACCTGAATGAAGCTCGCTTAAGAAAGGTTATTGAAGAAGGTCAATTGGAGTTGAAGACTGTTCATGTGCGAAAAGATGGTTCTGAGTTGACGGTGAAGGTGCGCCACAGTCTTGTGAAGACATTGCACGGACAGTTCATCGTCAGCGTTATGCTAGATTTAGTTGGGAACTCGGAGAACAAGACTCAAGCTAATTAGCAGAATAGTCATTTCAGGTTTACCGCTTGTTAGTTCAGTCCAACCCATTTGCCTAAAATCAGGGCAATGACGATGTTTAAATAACTATTCGAGCCTTGTAAATTTGTATCGCTAAAATTGGTGTGAATCGAGATGGAGAATTTTTCTAATGAAGCCTATTTCTTATTTTTTTCCACGCTTGCGAATCGAACACGATTAGCCATGATTGACGTATTGAGAGGAGGACCGAAAAATACTTCTGAAATTTCGGAAATCCTTGATATCGATGAAGGTTTAGTTGTTCTGAATTTGAACCAGCTTAAGGAAACAGCGCTTGTACGCCGTGAGGGACCCGAAAGCGAGAAACGATATTCTTTAAACAAGGAGACGTTGGAGCCGCTTTCTGAGGTTTTATCATTTCATACCCAGAAGTATTGCCCCAGGCTGACTCAGTGTATTCCTCCTGAAAAACTAAAGGCGTATATGAAAACGGAAGCTGCAAAAGAAACGTACATACAACATGAATAGCTATTTTTTGAACGATGTCAACGTATGCCAACTAGACATGCTGAGACAACAAACAGCATTGTACGCTTCGCATTCACGTGCTCCATAAGCTGGACCTCAATGATGACAGCGATTAGGAAAATAACGTTGATAAGCAATCCCGCGAAAAAAACCCATTGAAAACAATATAATCAAAAAATAAGATGCGAGGTGGATTTGAACCTGGGACTAATGGGAATGTCTTCCGCTTCATCTTCCCTCTTTTTTGTGTTTGCTCGCGCGGGCTCAGAAGAGCTTAAATCAATGATGCGACAAACACTGAACTTTGGCATGGAGCAACCAGTGAGATGAAGACCCCGGCAATAATCATTGAAAGCCTCCTTAAGAGGTTTGAAGACGTAACAGCTGTGGATGGGGTCAGCCTGCAAGTCGAGGAAGGTGAGTTGTTTGGGCTATTGGGACCCAACGGCGCAGGCAAGACCACAATAATAAACGTTCTCTGCGGATTGATTCCGCCCACGAGCGGATCTTGCAGGGTTGGAGGTTTTGATGTTCAGAAACAGAAATCGAAAGTTAAGGATATCATAGGCGTCTGCCCCCAAGAGACCGCAATATACCCTTATTTAACGGGCTCAGAGAATGTGGAACTCTTCGGAAACCTCTACATCATGAACAAACAAACGCTCGAAACTAGACGTGCCATGCTGTTTGAAAAGATGGGGTTGACTCATGATGCCAAGAGACGCGCGGAGAAGTACAGTGGTGGCATGAAGCGTCGTCTCAGTCTAGTACTCTCGTTAATCAATGACCCGCGAATCGCTTTCTTGGATGAACCTACCGTGGCTATGGATCCTCAGTCTCGCCACGCAGTCTGGGATTTTATTAAAGAACTAAAAACGCAGAAGAAAACCATCATTCTAACTACGCATTACATGGAGGAAGCTGAGGCGCTTTGCGATCGGATTGGCATAATTGACCATGGAAAGTTGATCGCGTTGGGCTCACCAGATGAATTGATTTCACATAACAACGTCAAGAACCTAGAAGAAGTTTTCATCAAACTCACTGGGAGAAGAATTCGGGAGGAAGTCTAGATGAGGCTTCAGAGAGTTTTAGCCTTGACTAAGAAAGAGCTGATAAAGACCTACCGACTGCCTGCGGTGCTATTCATGATTTTCCTGTTCCCTGTTGTCTTCGTCTTTGCTTTTGGTGCTGCTTTTGGCGGTGCAGGAGGCGGACAAGCCACCTACCAAGTGGGCGTGGTCAATATGGATCAAGGTCTAACTCCCCAATCGTCCCAGTTATTCATTGATACTCTAAGAAGCGCAGAAATCTTGAATATCCAAACCTTTGCTGATAACCAGACCGCCCAGAGTGAATTGTCACAGGGAAGGATTCAAGCAGTGATGGTAATACCAACCACCTTCAGCCAGAGTTTTCAATCATATCAGACAGCGCCAAATGATCCGGACCAATGGATAAACGCGTCTGTTTTATTGTACCTGGATAAAGGGTCAATTTTCGCGACTCAGGCAATACCTCCAATAATCCAACAGGTCTTGACGACATTCATGGGTCAGACTCAACAAGTCATCCCGAGTCCAGTCACTTTGGAAACTGCCTCATTAGTTGATGTTAAGCAGATTTCAACCTTCGACTTTTGGGCGCCAGGCATGTTTACTTTCGCCTCCATATTCCTCATAATGATGGTCGCAGGGTCCTTCACAGAAGACCGAGAAAACGGCATGATGAAGAGAATCCGTATCACTCCCACAACCCCAACCGAGTTTATGACAAGCCAAGTCTTGTCCTACATGGTCACAGCTCTGATTCAAGCGATTCTCGTCTTCGTCATGGTTTACATAATGGGATTCAGACCTGATGTAGGAGTGCCCGTTTACATATTTGCTTTCACATTGGTGTTATTGTTCTCGCTTTCAAACATCGGTTTTGGCTTGATCACTGCCACAATCTCAAAATCATCAGGCACAGCAACGGGGTTATCATTCATTTTTGTACTGCCGCAATTGTTTTTGGGCACCTTCGTCGGCGCGTCCCTCTCTTCGGCAGCACAGGTAGCGGGTAGATTCGTACCCAGCTACTATGTTACAGATGCGTTGACTTCGCTTTTTCTTAGAGGCGCCGCCATAACCAGTCCCGCGGTGCTTCTTGACTTGGCCGCGGTTTCGATTTCGTGCGCAGCCATACTTGCGGTAGGCATACTCTTGTACGGGAAGTACTACAAAATCTAAAGCATGCTACTCTAAGTGAGCTGCAACGGCTGGATAAGTGCCAAGATAACGGTCTAAACCAGAAACACTGGGTAATTAAGCGTCTTCGAAGAGGAACAATTCATCAATAGTTGTCTGTAAAGCCTTTGCGATGTCGTGTGCCAACTTGAGAGAGGGATTGTAGTTTCCTTTTTCTATGAAGAGTATGGTTTCTCTTCGCACTCCAACCTTTTTTGCGAGTTCTTCCTGGGTGAGGTCGTATCTTGCCCTCAACTCTTTGATCCTGGTTCGCATTGTTCGTCATGGTTCTCCTTTTCTGCCAAAGTGCCATCGGAGCACGAGAAAGGACACGCTGGATACCAGGAGCGCTGCTATCATGGGGTAGCCTGCTTCGATTTCTGGCATGCCGAAAAACTCTCTTCCAACGATATTGACCAGCAGGTATGCTATGATGAAGTATTGACCCATGAACATGGCGTAATAAGCAGATCTCCAGCTGAGCATGCGAGTTCTTTCATCAGCCAACGGAAACCCAGACTTCTTTTCTTTGATTGTTTTCCAAATGGCTAGAATTCCGATTAGAATAATTAATGCAAGTATTCCTCCGCTTGCGATTAGCCAAGTGAAATCAGCCATTTCAAACACCTCCGGTTCTGTGACTTTGCAGGCTCGTCTTCTTTCTCAATTTGATAGCGCTGACAATTGACAGCAACACTCCGGCACCGATAAACGAGTAGCCAATTAACCTATCCGCGTTGCCAAAAATGATTCCGAGAACTACTAGCGTGCTTCCAAGAGTCATTAATTCTTGACTTCTCATTTTCCTCAACCTCCATTACATATTTCACACATTATATTATATTTATAACGCTTTATGTTAGATAAATATAATACAGCGAAGATTTAAAGCTTTCTGTGTTGCCCTCGCCAGCTCCCAGGCTCAACAGACCTTTCAATGATTTGTTCTTCCCAAGCTCGCCTCTCCAGCAGCCCAAAACCCTCAGAATTGGCTTATTTTGGCATAATACGGATGAATTGGGGTTGTGGGGCCACTGGGATTTGCTCCAGGCGGTCAGTGGCGACATCTCCCGCCACCCCTTTTTTCTGCAGTTCGACAATTCCGGTTTTGGCTTCTCTGTAGCATAGTGTGCGTTGACTATGCAGCTGCTGAGATCGCGAAGAAACTAAAAATGAATGCGTCTGGAATGAAGTGTATTAGCCATGCCCAGAAGAACCCTTTTGTTTCCAACATACTCTTCCCCAAGAACCACCCCAAGAAACTTGAAAGCAGTACCCCCAACAGACCAGCTGGCACTCCATAGAAGTGACCAAGCCCGAAGAATGCTGTCGCAACCATGAGAGCTTGCCCTTTGCTAAATGGAGACAAGAGTTCCGAGATTGGTGCTGCCCTTAAAGTGAATTCTTCGTTGAAGGAGTTTATGACTGCTATGAGAAGAGCAGCTGGAATAAGTGGAAGCGCCAAGATAACATCCTCCAAGGATGGAGCCACACTGAGCATCAGATAAACCAATGTCACAGTGCCGAATACTATGGCGAATATTGTTCCTATTCTCGTCCAAGGTTCAGGTTTCTTCATTCCCATAAGCCGAGACGGCTCAGCAGGAGCATCAATTTTTCCTTTTGTTAGAAAGAAGTCTTGGCGTTTTCTTCCTTTCAATAGCAGAAATGACAGGATTGCCAACGCTGGAGCGAGTCTTATCAGATGATATACAACAGCGGACAATGACCAGGGCGCTTGGCTTTCCCAGGTAATCCAAACTGAACTTGACCGGATCAATGGGATTAGCCCGAATTGCCAGCCGCCTCCAAACCCGAAGAAGAAGATTATCAATAAAATCGACACGAAGCCTCTTTATCGGCCTTAGGTTTTCGGCACGAGCAAGCGTTAAAGAGAAAATCACCATCAACCCAGATCGCATGAATCCATGGCAACCAATAGGGCTCGCTGCCGGCAAGTTCCCTCCACAATATTATCCCGAGCGAGCTGGCAATCAGAGTCGCTATCCAGGCGACAATCACAGCGCTACGTTGCGAATTTGAGGTAGAGGTTTCCATTTGGTTCTTCCTCACGATATTCTCACTATGCCTTGCACCATTGGTTTCCATTATAGCTGGAAGCTGTACCTATTTCTTTCGACTTGACCACAGGAGCGAAGACAAGGCCGAGCGCTGCACCCACAGCAATTCCCAAACCAACGTTGCCTACTATTGTCCCGAACAGGTATCCAAGTGCTGGTCCAAGTCCTAAACCGGTCCAGCCATTCGGAACTCTCTTTTTTTGTTTTCATTCATCTGTTTCACCTCTTGGAAAAGTTGTAGGCGGTCTTCACTTGATTTCGAGCTCCTTGTTGATGCTAAATCCCAAATAGCCTCCAAGCATGCCGGTAGCCAAAGCGTATGGAATTAGGAAGGTTCCCATGTTGATCCATGGTGCATCGACTGAGGGATAAAAGACGAATGTTGCGAAGGCGAATGTAAGAAGGACTGTGGCAGTGAAGATGAATACGCGAGACTAGCGCTGCCCTTAGAGGCTTCCTCTCTGGATGCAGTTTCATAAGAGAAATATCTGCTGACAAGCCCATTAGATGATGAATAAGCCGGAATTAGCCCAAAGCATAGACAGGCGCGATTAGATTTTGTTGGACCACCCAATCGAAGTAGTAATCGACAGGGGCTCCAATTAGTACCCATGAGCCCTAGAATCGAGTAAGAAGTCGCTAGCGAATGCGAAGCCTGGATGATACAAAATAGAGTATTGCTGCCGTGAGGAAAAGCCCAGAAGTAAGCGTAGAGAAAACGAATATCAGTCAACACAGTGTCAAGAAAGAATGTAAAAGGGAACTGCAATATCATCATAACCGCAAATGCGATTAGAACCATCAGTATGTCTCTGCGTGTCCAAGACCGGAATTGCCAGCCAGTCATCATTGGCTGTCGCCCTGGTCGTACCAGTCATTGACCCATTTGCATCCTCGATTGTCAGTGACATGGGTCCTGGAACACATTTTAGCTGGAGACTCAGTTTTCTTGGAGAACTTCACGCAGCCCCAGCATTGGCGAGAGAAGCCTGGCGCTTTTCTTTTCGGATCTCTTCACAGAGCTGGAGAGCCCACTTCTTTTTTCTGCGGATTGATGGAATATTCTCTGTTTTCATTTCCAAAATCTGACACCTCCTCGTAGGAAAGCCAAGAAGAACTCTCTTTGTTATATGGCAAAATAAGCTTGTTCGCTGACGCATGGTTGCGTAGATTTTTCTGACTTTGTCGCATGGGAAACAGTACCATCCCTCCCGCTGGTAGCAGTAGTTGCAGAACAAGCCGCCTTGTCTGTGGATTTCTTCGCAGATTTCCCGCAACGCGGCGTAGAGCGACTTGGCGTTGTTTTTTTCGAATTCGTGCCACCTCACTTCTTTTCACCATCAAACCCTTTTGCCTGAGCTGGATATAGAGAGGAC
>CAVVMH010000008.1:0-117562 GCA_963749465.1 Candidatus Bathyarchaeota archaeon
AGAGAGCTTAAAGATAATATGCAACTTCACAATTACACTCACCAGCAAGAAAGGGAGAAACGTTATGCCTGCCTTCCAGACTGTCCGCGGAATGCGAGACTTACTGCCTGACGATGCTGAAATGTTGAACTTCGTGATGGGTAAAGCCAGAGAAACCGCAAATCTCTATGGGTACCGTGAGGTTATCACCCCCGTTATTGAGCCATACGAGCTCCTGAGCGCCAAGTCTGGCGAAGAAATCCGCTCGCGTATGTTCACTTTCAAAGACTTGGGTAACCGAACGGTAGCGTTACGACCCGAATTCACGTCGTCCATAGCCCGTTTGGCCACGACCGCACTGAAGAACGAGCCTAAGCCCCTTCGAACACTTTCGGTGGGCAGCGTTTATCGTTACGATGAACCGCAGCGCGGACGTTACAGAGAGTTCTATCAATCAGACTTCGAAATCATAGGCAGCAGTAACCCTGAAGCCGATGCCGAAATTATTCTGCTGACGGATCGCCTGATGAGAGCTGTAGGTTTGCGAAACTACGCTTTCAAACTGGGACACGTCGGCGTAATCAGAGGTATCCTAAACGAGGAGAACGTGGACGATAAAACCCAAAATGCCATCCTGCAACGCATGGACAAGAAAGAGTTCGACGAAGCCTTCAAACTGGTCGAGTCAGAAGAATGCCTGTCAACTCTCCGAGGCTCATTGGACCTTAAGAGCGATAACGTGTTCGAAACGGTGGAAAGGATAAAGTCGCATGTTGAAGGATACTGCAAAGCCGCCGCGTCAGCTGAAGAATTGAAACGTATCCTGACAATCATCACGGAAGGCGGCTGCCCAGTCCAAGCGGTGGAGCCCGCATTCGCCAGAGGACTAGAATACTATACGGGCATGATTTTCGAGGTTTACATTCCCGAGTTGGACATCGCTTTAGGCGGCGGAGGAAGATACGACAAACTCATCGAGCTGTTCGGCGGCGAACCTACACCCGCAACAGGCGTTGCGCATGGTCTTGACAGGATTGTGTTGGCGATGCAAATGCAGAAAGCATCTCCAACGACAGAACGGAGAAAACGAGTAGCGGTTGTTCCCGTTAACGAGGCAATGAAAGGTGAAGCGCTAAAGATTTCACAGATGCTAAGAGAAGCAGGGATATCGGCGGAGCTTGAAGTGATGGGACGCAAGATGAACAAAGCAATGGAAGACGCCGACAGAAGAAAAGTCAACTATGCTGTAATCGTGGGTGAAAGGGAACTTAAACAGGGAGCTGTTGTTCTTCGAAACTTGGCGAAAAGAGAACAGGCAATTGTCGAAATCTCGAAACTGGCGAAAACAATAATTGAGTAACTGAAACAAAAAAGGTTGGCTGAGCCTCGGAAAAGGCTCGTTTGCTTTTTTAGAGTCGTTTTATGTATCGGTTGACTTCCCACTCGGTCACTTGCATGCGGTAGAGGTCCCATTCTTTCCGTTTTTCCTTCAGGAAATTCTCGAAGGCAGTTTCGCCGAGAGTCTCGCGCATTAGCTCGCTGCTTTCCAATTCATCCAACGCTTCTTTGAGTGATTCTGGCAGAGAAACGATGTTCTTTGCGGCTCTTTCCTCATAGCTCATGTGGTAGACGTTCAGCTCCACCGGGTCGCCTGGGTCGATTTTCTTCTGGATGCCGTCCAAGCCTGTCGCCAAGAGAACAGCGAACTGGAGGTAGGGGTTTCCAGCAGGGTCAGGGCAGCGTATTTCGCATCTTGCTGCTCCTTTTCTTCCGCCGAAGTTGGGGACTCGGATGAGTGGTGACCTGTTCTTGTGCGCCCACGCAAGGTAGACCGGGGCTTCGTAGCCAGGGACCAAGCGCTTGTAGGAGTTGGGCCATGATGCTAGAATCGCCGACATCTTTCGTCCGTTGGCTAATTGTCCTCCTATAAAGTTCATCGCTAAGTCAGAGAGGTAGCCTTTTCCCGCGTCGTCGGAGTAGAACATGTTATCTTTCATGTCTTTGCTCCATAGGCTTTGGTGGGTGTGCATTCCTGAACCGTTAATGCCTGAGAAGGGTTTCGGCATGTAAGTAGCGATGTAACCACTCATGGCAGCTGTGACTTTGGTTATCATCCTCATGGTTATGGTTCGGTCAGCAGTAACCAACGCTTCGTCGTATTTGAAGTCGATTTCGTTCTGTCCCAAAGCCACTTCGTGGTGCGATATCTCGATTTCTATTCCAAACTGTTCTGCTGTGTCACATATGTCTCGTCGAATGTCGTCGGTGAGGTCGCCTGGGTGATAGTCAAAGTAACCAGCCATGTCAATTGGAGTGGGCAATTGTGAATCGTTCTCTTTGACGATGAAGAATTCTTGCTCGGGAGCGCAGATGTAATTGTAACCTGCTTTGTTGCATTTAGCTATGGCTCGTTCAAGTATGTATCTTGGGTCTCCCTCGAAACGCTTGTTCTGCGGAGTGTAAATGTCACAGATTAGCCTGCAAGAGGATTTTTCCTTGGGTCGCCATGGCAACACCGCAAAGGTGGTCGGGTCGGGGAAAAGAACCATGTCCGACTCTTCAATTGGTCGGTAACCGGTAATGGAGGAGCCGTCGAATGATTGACCGTTGTCGAAGATGCTTTCGATGTTCTTTGAAGTTACAGCCAAGTTCTTCATGATACCGTTTATGTCGGTGAATTGAAGCCTGACGAACTTTATTCCTTGCTCCGTTATGTCTTTAACGACTTTAGTCACGTTCTTTTTCCAGACAGCGTCTTTGAAGTTTTTCATTCATTCATCCTCGCTGAACATATGTCTTATTTTCAGATGTTATGGAAATGACATTCAACATAAACATATTTAAGTTTATCGCTTAAATTGGTAAATAAACGTTCAGGCATCTTTGCGAATTACTGAACTATCGTCTTACGCGCATCAGGCGACGCGAGACGAAGATGAAGCCCAGAAATCAGCGTTCCCTCCGCAAAAAGTCACCCACATCCGAGATATTCTGCACGACAACCTTGGCATCCGTCGCGCCCAAGTCACGGACTATTCTCCCGAAGCCAAGACACTCTCCAAACTCGTTGAGAATCAGAGTAAAGTCACCTTCCCGTCGCGAGCCCTCAACTGAAACTATTCCTCCTCCGAAGATGTCTCTGCCGCAGATGAAGAGCCAGGCGGCTTTCTCGTTGGCGACAACCTTGTTGGCTTCAGTCTCTGCCAGCATAGCAAGCAGGTTGAAGCTTGGGAAGAATTTTTCACCCTTCACGTTCCCAAGGTATCTTCCAGCATAGAAAAAGCTTCGTGGGGCGATTGTTTTCAGGTTCTTGTTCAAGAGGAAATAACGCCCTCCAGTTTCCAAGACAAGGTCAGGGTCAAGAGTGAGCTTTGCCTTTAGTTTCAAAGCGAAAATTGTAATTGGCTTCGTTAGGTTCCGTTCCTCCGTTTTTTAAGCTTGCACACAAAGAATCCTTGGGTGTCTCCTGGCCACATTCGTCTGCAACACGAAATCGAAGCGTCGAGGCTTTTTCCGAAAATATCGGTCACACCGTCTTGACCTGGAGAGTCCAGCTTTTTCGATCGCGAGGTTCAGGTTTTTTATTGCCCAATCCATGTTCAATTCGTCTTCTTCTGGCTCAAGGGAGCACGTTGAATAGATGATTTCGCCATCATCCTTCAGGCATTTGGAGGCGTCTGTTAGTATTTCTCTTTGAAGTCTCGCGTTACGCTCCACGTCTCTGAGAGTCCTTCGCCCAAACCAGTGTTCGTCGGCGGCGAAGTTCCCCGAACAAGGAACGTCCAACAGGATACGGTCAAACTTCAACTTCAACCCTGAAGCATAGCGAGCGTCGCGATCGTAAACCACTGTGTTACTTACGTGGCAGCGTTCTAGATGATTCGCCAACGCGGACAAGCGACGCTTATCCACATCCAAAGCCACGATCACGCCAGTGTTATCCATAATATCGGCTAATTGAACAGTTTTTCCACCTGGGGCAGCGCAGGCATCTAAAACAACCTTGTTCTTTAGGTCTGAGAAAAGTGTGGCGGGAATTTGGGCGGCAGCCTCCTGAATCGAGTACAAACCCAGAAGATACTCCGCCGTGGCACCTACCGATACGCGGCTTCGCCGAACCCAATATCCGTTGTCCAGAAAAGGTATTCTTTCAAGCGTCACTCCGTCGTGCCTCAGCCGCTCGGGGACGTTTTTTCCTTTAGCGTTTGTGTCGTTTATCCTGATGGATTGCCGAGCTTTGACTTGACGGAATCTCCAACCCAGCTCCTCGTAACGTTCGACGAAAAATTCCTTGCCAGACATCAGGCTTAATGGTCGTGAAGCGGGTTAAAAGCTTTTTTTGAAAGGTGCCTTGAGAAGAATTTGCGGATTTCTTCGGCAATAATAACCGCGATTGGAAGCAAGGCTAGGAATGCCCAGTCGACGAGATTCAACCCTGTTGTACCGAATACGCCCTGAAGGAAAGGAACGTAGAGAATAAGCGACAGAATGGAAAGCTGCCCAGCAATGCCTACGAGAATCCACTTGTTCGTCGCAAGGCTCGTTCTGAAAACAGATTGCTTAGTTGTCCTGCAAGCTAACACATTGCCAACTTGAGCCACAACTATCCCCGCAAAAGTCATCGTGGTACCCTTGATGTAGACGATGCTATTGGATGGCAAAGACATCCCGAGACTCCAGCCTCCAGCTGACCAAATAGCGAGACACCCAATCATGGCACCGACAGCGGTAATGACACCGATGTATTGTGAACGCAAAAGAACTTTTGTAGTGAATAATCTTTCTTTGATGCTTCGTGGCGGCTCCTGCATGATGCCTTGTTCAGGCGGCTCTCGGCTAAGCGCCAAGGATGGAATAACGTCGATGCCAAGGTCTATGGCTAAAATCTGCACCACAAGCAGAGGTAAAGGTATACCTATAAACGCGTAAAGCAAAAACGGCACCAACTCCGCCCAGTTGTGTGAAAAAACGTAAACGATGAACCTGCGTATGTTTTCATAAATCGCTCTTCCCGACTCCACAGCCTTAACAATCGATTCAAAACTGTCGTCGAGAAGAACAATGTCGGCAGCTTCACGAGCAACGTCCGTTCCTGAAAGACCCATAGCCACACCTACATCCGCCTCTCTTCAAAGAAGGCGCGTCATTCGCTCCGTCACCCGTCACCGCAACGATTTCACCGCTCTTTTTCAAAGCCTTGACGATACGCAGCTTCTGTTCAGGAGAAACCCGCGCAAAAATCACGTTACCCTTCCGTACCGCATTCACGATTGCTTCATCATTTATTGCGTCCAAGTCAACGCCACGTATCACGTTACTGGATTCTTTTGTTACGATGCCTACTTCACTAGCTACTACTTCAGCTGTCGGACCATAATCGCCCGTAATGATAACAGTCTTTACACCAGCCTGTTTTGCTTTCGCCACGGCGTTTCTGACTTCCAGCCTTGGCGGGTCCATCATGGCAGCCAAACCGACGAACGTCATATCTTCTTCGACTGGTTTGGTTTTTGAATATTCCTGTTTGGGCAGAACCTTGTAGGCTGCCGCTATGACTCGCAGTCCTTCG
The DNA here is from genome assembly GCA_963749465.1 of Candidatus Bathyarchaeota archaeon. GTDB lineage: Archaea > Thermoproteota > Bathyarchaeia > Bathyarchaeales > Bathycorpusculaceae > UBA11855. The sequence continues at coordinate 5,549 of CAVVMH010000008.1, forward strand.
CTGGCGAACTCGCTTATTTTGCTCTCAATTAATTGCAAGTTTTCGCTTGTCAGGTATTCTATGCTGTTGTTTACGAGGATTGTCTTGCAGATTGATAGAATACTTCGCGGAGCGCCTTTCGTGTAAACATAAATTTCTCCGTTGAGTTGGTGGACTGTGGTCATTCTTTTCCTTTCAAAGCTGAATGGAATAATGTTACTTATCGGCTTCTCCGTGAGTGCATTGTCGATGTTTACGTCAGACTTAAGGGCAGCTACAATCAATGCGCCGTCAGTCGGGTCTCCAATGACATTCCAAGTTTTGTTTCGGTCTGACGGTGGCTCGATCTTGGCGCCGTTGCACAGAGCAGAGATTTCAAGGAGTTTTCCAATCTGGGCAGCTTCATTCACTTTTAATGGTTCTCCGTTTATCGTAAAATCTCCCATGGGCAAGTAGCCTATGCCTGAGACTTCCACAGTCTGATCTTTAACCCATAACTTCTCAACTGTCATTTCGCCCTTGGTGATTGTGCCTGTCTTGTCCGTGCAAATCACGGTAACGCTTCCCAAAGTCTGAACTGCCGAAAGACGCTTAACAAGAACGTTTTCCTTCACCATTTTGAGGACGTTTATGGCCAACGCACTAGACACGGTGACTTGCAAGCCTTCTGGAACGAGGCTTATCATGACGCCGATCATGAACAGGATGCTAGTAACGAAATCTAAATGAAGCCAAAGCATGCTCGCTGCAAAGAAGACGCTGCCCACGACGACAGCCAGCACGAAATCATACTTTGCGGTCCGTTCGATTTCTTTATGCAGTGGACTCGTCTCATCTCTTATCGTCTGGGTCAGATTGGCTATTCGCCCGAACTGAGTGCCCATCCCCGTGCTTAAAACGACTGCTCTGCCTTGACCTTTCGCGACGCTAGTACTCATGAAAACGAGATTTGGCGATTCCAGAAATGCTCTATCCTCTTCTTCCGCGGGCTTAGTGGATCTCGGCTGGGGCTCTGATTCACCAGTTAAAGGAACATTGTTTGTAAACAGGTCAAAAGCTTCAATTAACCTTGCGTCTGCCGGCACGCGATCGCCTTCGTCCAAGAATATTATGTCGCCTGGAACGATTTCTTTGACTAGAATCTTGGTGAGTTCACCGTTTCGCATGACTTTTGCGTATTCAGGCATCCAGTTCTTTAGTGTTTGCATGGCTTTTTCTGCGCGGGATTCTTGGAACATGCTGAAGAAAACGTTAATCAGCACAACTGCGAGAATGCCAATACTGAGTTCAGGCATCTCACCTATTGCAGCAAGAACGCTCGCAACGAGTAATAGAATTCCGAAGAGGTCTTTGAAATGGATGGCGAACTTGTAGATGATGGATGCTTGCTTCTTCTCCACCAGCATGTTGAAGCCGTAAGTTTTGAGTCGGGCTTTAGCCTCTTCGCTGGTTAGTCCTTCATGGGACGTTTTCAATTCGTCGAAAAGCCTCTCTAGAGGCATGGAAGCAGCTTTTTCCAACTAAAACCCTCAAACCTTACCTAAAACTAATCACGAACCACGATCACATTTGTCGGCAGTAGCCGCAGCTAAGGAAAAGCGAAAAACCGAATTATTCTCCATCAGCGGACCATTTTTACGAAGCATTCATATCCTCAACTGTTAAAGCCACATTCACACAACGAGAATTGACTTTTCTAAGTTGCAGACTTTCGGATGATGTTGAGGCGCTATTTAAACCAATCGAACGGGAACGCGACTTTCCACGCAACATTAACGGCGGGCTATCCAAGAAAGCTAAGCAAACAAATACGTGAATAGCCGACAATAATCATCAGAATAACTTGATCTTGCTTTGGCATATGCTACAAAAACATTCTGGAACCCATGCCATAAAGTTAATAGGCGACAGTTTTCATTTCCATGTAGCTCATCTATTTAAGAGAGAAACAGAAAATGCTCCAATCTCAAGCTTCAAATAGGTACGTTTTTCACGATTCATCCAGATTAGAGAATGCATAGTTATGGCACGTTATAGACAAACAGAAGAAATAGTCAAACTAATGAATAGCCCGGAAATCATCAGGAACACCAGCATCATCGCCCACGTAGACCATGGGAAAACCACCTTGTCCGACAGTCTCTTGGCTGCCGCAGGCATAATCAGCACCCAGACAGCTGGACAGAAACTGTTTCCTGGATTCTTGGGACCTTGAGCAGAAACGGCAGATGACCGTTTTCGCGTCAAACGTAAGCTTAACCCACACTTTCAACGGGAAAGATTATCTTATCAACCTCATCGACACGCCAGGGCACATTGACTTCAGCGGTGCAGTCACACGAAGCCTACGAGCTGTCGACGGCGCTCTCGTGGTTGTGGACGCTGTTGAGGGACCCATGACACAGACCGAAACCGTTCTAATGCAGGCTCTCCGCGAACGAGTGAAGCCGATATTGTTTATTAACAAGGTTGACCGGCTCATAAAAGAAATCAAGCTTACTCCAGAAGAGATTCAGCGCAAGTTTGCCAAGATTCTGCTGCGAGTCAACAACCTCATAGAGAAGTACGCGCCTCCTGAGCACAAGAAAGATTGGCAAGTCGCTGTAGAGGATGGTCGCGTGGCTTTTGGTTCAGCCCTTCACAAGTGGGGTTTAAACATAGTTCACATGAAAATGAAGAAAGTCACGTTCAAAGACATCATAGACGCTTATACTGGGGCCCCAGAAGATGTTGGAAGAAAAGTAGATGAGCTAAGCAAGAAGGCGCCTTTGCCCGACCCAATCCTAGACATGTTCTGCGAACATTTGCCCAACCCATTGATTGCACAACCTTACAGGCAGCCCCAGATCTGGCCCGGAGACGTAAACAGCGCAACAGGTGTTGGCATGGCAAAGGTAGACCCGAATGCTCCATTGCTCATGTGCATTTCGACGATTGAGGTTGACCCTCACAGCGGAACGGTCGCTATTGGACGTATTTTCAGCGGCGCGATAACTAAGGGGAAGACGGTTCAGCTTGTAAGTGCCGGTCAGAAAGGCATGATTCAGCAGGTTTTCATGAGTATGGCAACTGACAGAGTCATAATCGACCGCGTTCCAGCAGGTAACATCGGGGCAATTTCAGGTTTGCCAGCGCTTCACGTAGGTGAGACCATCGCGGAAGAAGGCGTTGAAACCCATTCATTCGAAGGTTTGCGGTACGTTTCTGACCCAGTAGTCACGGTCGCAGTGGAGCCTGAAGACGTTAAAGACCTGCCATTGTTCGACAAAGTCATGCACAAACTCACGACTGAGGACCCGAACCTTCACTTTAAGATGAACAAGGAAAGCGGCGAGTTCCTGCTCAGCGGCATGGGTGAACTGCACCTTGAGATCACAGCTTACCGAATGCAGGAAGCAGGCTTGAAAGTTAAGCTTAGCAAGCCCATCGTGAACTACCGCGAAACCATAAGCCACGATTACAAGGGTCCGGCAGTGATGGGCAAAAGCCCCAACAAACACAACAAGCTCTGGATAACAATCGAGAAATTATCAGACGACATAATAGAAGCGATAAAATCCGAAAAGATTACTGACATGCAGAGCAAGGATGAAAGAACTAAAACCCTGAGAGGCTTAGGTTGGGCACCAGATGAGGCAAAAGGCGTTGTGGCTGTTGAAGAAAACTGCATTCTCTGCAACCGCATTAGAGGAAGACAATACGTGGATGAAATACTTGATCACATTAAGACGGGCTTCCGCGAAGCGGTCCACACATCACCGCTTGCTAAGGAACCAGCGTATGGTTTGAAAATTAACCTTGAAGACATAACCGTTCACGATGACCCAGTTCACAGAGGTCCAGCACAAGCCATCCCAATGACTTGGCGTCCAATATACTGCGTCATTCTGCTGAGTGATCCGAAACTTCTTGAGCCATTACTGAGCTTCGAATGCAGAGTTCCAAGCGACTTCGTCAGCTCCGTCATCACCTTGCTGAACAAGCGACGCGGAAAAATCTTGGACATGCCATCAGAGGAAGACATGATAACTGTCAAAGCAGAGATGCCAGTTTCCGAAAGCTTCGGAATTGCCGACGAATTGCGATCGTCAACGCAGGGCAGAGCTTTCTGGGCGACCCAGTTTAGCCGTTGGGCACCAGTGCCAGAGCAGATGCAAGCCGAAATAATAAAGAAGATACGTGAACGCAGAGGATTATCGCCAGTTGCCGCCGAAACCAGAAGAATACTTCGAGTCAGAATAGGCTGAGCTGCAAACCCAACTTTTCCTTTTTCCATTTCTTTAATGCGATTACCATAACGTAGAGTGTGCAGGAACCAGTTTTTTGGCAAATCTTAAATATTTGTAAATACTTAACTGTTTACTTGACCGATAATGCCCTCCAATTGTTCACTATCCTCCCCGCTGAGTCAAAAGCAAAAGACCGTTTGGTCATTGTTAAGCAAAGGCTTCTCCGTATCTAAAATAGCGGAGAAACTCAGCACCACCCGCCAATACGTTAACCAAACCCGACTCACCGCCGAAGCGAAACTCTCCACGACGCTTCTGGAAGTGGCGCAAGCCAACGACCTCCAAGTCACGCGGCTGTACCCGAAAGACGCCATACTGCTCGGTTATCACCCCGCTTTGAAGCACAAAGCCATAGTCACGTACAGCACCCGCCACGGCATAAAAGTGTGGTACTGGCACGACAACCCCGAAGAAGTCACCAACAAAGAATTCCTACGCCAAACACGAAAATACCTGCTTGACATCGCCAAAGAAAGAGGCATCGAAATAGAAAACGCCGCGCAAATCCACCCAGCCAAACTGGCACACATGATTTTCTCTAAACTTATTCCCGAGTTGAAAATATGAAGCTAAAAGAAAGCTTAGAAAATCGAATCCGCGGGTGGCTTCCCAAAGAACAAAGCATTGGCTTAGCCAACAAACCTCTGAAGCCTCGTTGGCGTAGCCCCTACTGGATAACTTTCACGTTGGTTGTTGCCGTTGCTATAGCTGGCGTAGTTTATTTCGGCGTAAACACTTATCTCAGATACACCAGCCCATTGATGGATGTTACCGCTAGCTACTACGAAAAAAACGTCAATGCAACCACGCTTGAAGTGGGCGACATCATTGAAGTGAAAGTTCGCGTGGGCTGGCACGGCTACGTAATTCCAGAGTTTAAGCGAGACGTAAAAGTAGTTGACGCCTTTCCTGAAAGCTACTTTGCTTTGGTGAATGGGTCGAATGTATATGAGTACAAGGGTTATGGCGGAAGCGACCAGTTTACATACGATTTAAAAGTCATTGCAGATGGGAACGGTGTAGAGCTTCCAGAACCAAGACTTTACTTAGATAATGTTGAGATTCCTCTCGAGCGGCGTAAGTCCAACTTTGAACATTGCATCTATATAGAAAAGCTCACTTTTTCTTTTGAGCGCAATCCATGCATATGGCAACAATCTTCACGTTCGGAACTGGCTGTTGAAACCCAGTCAAGCCTCTTCCCAAAACTGTTACGTATCCTATGGGTTTGCCGCATTTCTGGCATCTGATAGGCTTATCCTCAATCATTCTCCCACGCTAGAACAGGATTCGACTCCACCTTTAAACAATTCCTCACAACAACGACTGCCACAAACAATCTGACGATAAAAACTGAAACCATCTGTGTTTTAAATAAGGGAGGAGGTATCAGTCACCGAGCAACATTAGCCAAGGAAAGCTTTAATGCCCATTGGCAACTAATGAAATTCCGATGAGCGTCTATGATTGTTGTTGGTATTTGTGGTAGCCCACGAAAATCAGCCACAGAACACGTCCTCGAAGAAGCACTTCGCATGCTGAAAGAAAAGGGGTTCGAAACACGCTTGTGGACAATCCGAGGAAAGGAGGTCGATTACTGTACCCATTGTGACTATTGTCTCGCGAACAAAGCATGTGTCATCCAAGACGATATGCAAGAATTGTACGTTTTGTTAACTCAGGCGAAAGGCATAGTCTTAGCGACACCTGTGTACAACGGAGGAGTAAGTGCCCAAATCAAAGCCATAATGGACAGGTGCCGAGGGGCTGTTGCCTCGGACAAGAATTTTTTCAAAGGAAAAATCGGGATGGGCATTGCAGTGGGCGGTGATAGAGCTGGAGGTCAAGAACTCGCGCTGATGCAGATTCACACCTTCTACATATTAAACGGAATGATACCTGTCAGCGGAGGATTCTTCGGCGCGAACCTGGGTGCAACCTTCTGGACCAAAGATACGTTGGATGGGGTTAAGCAGGATGAAGAAGGGTTTAGAAGCTTGAAGAAAACGGTGAAACGGTTTGCGGAGTTCTTGAAGAAGTACGAAGAGGAAAAGAGCGATATGAGTATTGAACAGGCTAAAGTGACGAAGCGAAAGGTCGCTTGGGGAATCACGGGGGCAGGCGACAAGATCGCCGAGTTCATCGAAGCAATGAAACAAGTCAAAAAAGAACACGAGGCCACTGTGGATATTCACGTTTTTCTCTCAAAGGCAGCAGAAACCGTCCTAAAATTCTACAACCTCGAAACAACGCTGAGGCAGAGCTTCGAGAAAGTTAAAGTTGAAGTCAACGCCAACGCGCCTTTTCTTGCCGCTTGGATGCAGAACCGCAAGTACGAGTTTCTATTGATTGCGCCTGCAACATCGAACACGGTGGCGAAAATCGCTAACGGCATAGGCGACACAATGATAACCAACGCGGCACTCATGAGCCTGAAAGCGTTCGTTCCCGTCTACGTTTTCCCAACGGATTATGAGGAAGGAATTTGCATCACAAAGCTTCCGAATGGCAAGGAAATGAAGCTCCGAGTTCGAAAAGAGGAAGTAGAACAAGTCAAGAAACTCAGGAGCATGGAAGGCGTTCACATTTTGGAAGGTCCGCAGAAAATCCCAGAAGTCTTCAAGGAAGGGTTTAAACAAATTTAAGACTATTCAGTTCAAATGGGGACGAGAGAACCGAGAAGCCCAAGCACTAAGCCAAGGAAGATGGGAATCGGCAAACCTGGGAAGATGCCTTTCTTCTTCAACATAATGAAAGTTAGGAACGACCCAACTAGAACCCCTGTTAAGGAGAGCAAGTATGGTGCCCAGCCTCCGAAATCGCTGTTCAGGAGCATTACTGCGCAGAGCATCGAGTAAAAAACCAGGTCTCCGAGACCCATCTCGAGTTCCCTGAACGAGAAACTCAATCCCTTCAGTTGATCGAGCCCCGAATTAGCTATCTTTCCCACTGGTCCCTTGTACACCGTTATCACATCGTAAACGGCTAAGAAAGCAAGAATTAGCAAAGCGCTCACGACTGGAATTGACCAGCCCAAGAAAACTCCGAGCGCACCGCCCAAGAAAACCACAACGATATTCCTTGCTGTGCCGCCCAGTTTGAAAACGGCGATGTCAAATACCACTGTTATGGCTATGGACAGGACTGCTACATATATCTCCCAGTTGGGAAACGAAGACAAAAGAGCCGATAGGTAAAACGCTGATAACAGCAGGGAAGCCGCTGTCAAGGCGAAAGTAATGAGGAAAGTTATCATCCTGCGGCTTTTCCATTTTAATAGAAGATAGAAAACCATTGCGGCAATAAATATGATGATGACGAAGTACAGGGCGTTGCTGAACTGGCCCGAAGGAGTCTCAGGAAAGGGCGTGACAGGCAGTGTTGCCACCTGTGTTTCGAGGAGTAGGTACGCGAAGCCAAGCCCAACCATCAAGCTAGCGAAGATTGGCAGCAAGTAAACTGGTTCAGCTTTAAACTCTTCCTTTTCAGTCACGTTGTTCGCTCCAGAGTGTTGATGGCGATCGCGGCTTGTATGTAGCATTCGTCGCAGAACAAGGCTTGCTTCTTATCCGTATCGAAGATAGAGTTGGAGAAATGCATAACACATGAAGAACGCGGGCAATGTCTCAAGCCTAGAGTATGCCCAACCTCGTGAACTGCTTCCTTCAGGGATCTTTCCGCGAAAACTTCCAAGTTGGGAGAATTTCTGTAGAATTCAGGCTTTAACCGCCACAAAGAGATCAGCGCGACTTTGCCAGGGAACAGCGCTTCTCCAAAAACAAAATTCAACCCCTGAATGTAGATGTCGGCGTCTATGACGCCAAGAAGGCGTTTCACGCTCTTATTAGAGATATGGCTTTGAATCATGCCAAGTATTTGGTTTGAGCGGTATTGCCCTCGCTTCTTGTCAAATGCTGGTCCAGGCAAGGGCAAATGCTCGTTAACAATCAATGTCTTAGTTTCTGGAAAAACTTTTGCTAGACCATCCTTGAGTCGAGACAAGATAGTGGGATCTGCGTTTCCAACTGGCAAGACGCCGATTGTCATGACCACGCGTTAAACCTCGAATGTCTCTCCAGTTTTCGGCGCATAAGTTTCCAGTCCGAGTTCAGACTTAGCCCATCCTGCAAATAGCTCACAGTTGCCTTCGGCGCCATGAACGACAAAAACCTTCGGCTTTCCCCCAATCATTCGGAGTGCTTCCTTGAGCTTGCTTGCTCCGCAGTGGGATGAAAAATCGAAGTGTTGGTATCGAGCCTTTATCTTCCGTACTTTCCCGTCAATCGTGCAGACACCCTTTTCCAGAAGCTCCTTCCCAGGAGTCCCAGGAATCTGATAGCTCACCAAGAAAACAGCGTTATTAGCCTTCTTCCCAAGCTTCGATATGTAAAAAGCCGCAGGTCCACCCTTCAACATGCCAGCGGTGGAGATAATCACGCCTGGCGATCTGAGCGCTCTCCTTCTGTCCCTCCAGCCTTCCACCCAATCTGCCGAGTGCATAGCATCCATGAACAGTTTCGGGTCTCGCAGAAACTCTTTGTAATTCATGATTACTCTGCTAGCTTCGCGAGCCATACCATCTAGAACCACGGGATATTCGAAGTGGTTGGCTGCCAAGACACAAGCGATTTCCTGACTTCGTCCAACTCCGAAGGCAGGCACAAGAACGGTTCCGCCCTTCTCCACGACCTCGGTTACTGCTTCAACGAAGTTTCGTTCGAGTTCTTTGCGTTCAGTGTGGTCTTCATCAGCGTAGGTGCTCTCCATGATAACCGCGTCTAAGTCGCCGCAGTCGAAGTTTGCGCTTGGCAAGAGCATGGTTTCTTCAATGTTGAAGTCACCAGTGTAAAGCAAGCGTTTTCCGTCAGCTTCAATCAGCACCATGGCGCTTCCAGGCGTGTGCCCAGCGTTCAACAGCTTGAAACGCATGTCGCCCAATGTTTCCTCGACGCCGAAGTCCATGTGTTTGTTGCTTCGCATCATGGTCTTAAGTTCAAGGTATTCAAAGGGCAGATAGTAGCCTGATAAGTGTATGAAATCTTGGACGAGAAGCTGAGTTAACTCAAGGTTCAGCTTATTAGTGTACAATGGTCTCGTTCCTTCGACGTAGAAGATTGGCAAGGCACCCGAGTGGTCAAGGTGGCTATGAGTTAGGATCAACCCGTCGACTTCTTTTGGCGGAACATGCATCGGGAAACCGGGCTCATGGTCAAGCATAACACCATAATCCATTAGCACTTGAGTTTTTTGCGATTTAACGGCGACTCCAATTCTTCCGACTTCACGTGCTCCGCCTAAAAACTTAACTTGCAATGAAACCATCCTTTTCTTTAATCAGTTAGTTGAAACATAAACCTGTTTTAAAAACGTATTGACTTGCCCATAGGAGGTACTGAAACCAAGCCTTTCTTTATCGCCTTCAGAATATCGTCTATGTCCATTGAAGCTTGAATGTCCGTGTAGACGGTGCACAATTCTGCAGGCTGGTGCGCATCGCTACCTCCAACGCCCGGCAAACCCATCAGCCTAGCTAGTTCTTGCGCCGATTTGTTGGCAGAAGGTGATGAACCGCCGTTCAGGACTTCTATGGCGTCGACTTTGTAGTTCCTCGCCAAGTCTCCCATTCCGTACTCTCGGTAGGGATGCGCCACGATTGATACAAGGTCTCTTTCTCGGGCGAAGTCCACGACGTTTTCAACTGTCCATGGTTGTGGGGGCATTTCTTCAGCGCCTAGCAATACCACATCGCCTTGAGGAGTGCTTATCTCCGTTCCTGGGATGATGAGTATGTCTGGGTAGGCAGAAGCCAACTGTCGAGTTGAGTTGCAGCCTCTTGTTGTGTCGTGATCGGTTACTGCGGCTACTTTGATGAAGCTGTGTGTCACGAGTTGTTGAACGAGGGTTCTTGGAAGAACTGTTGAGTCATTTGAGAATGTGGTGTGGACATGTAGGTCGGCATGAATCACGGCTGTTCGCTCGGCTTTTTGTTCAGTATGATTTCTAGACGGGTTAAAATGGTTTTTTGTCTTTTCACGTTGAGATTGAGGTCTCGGAAGGATAGTTGTTTTGCGCGGCATATTCTTTTCAGGGCTTTCTTTATGGTGTTATTCCAATTTGCGGGGTCGTGGAGAAGCACGACTTCTGCATACTCTGAGCGCTTAACATAGTCTGCGACTTGTTCAGCCACATAATTCGCGGTCTCTTTGTCGAGCGGAAGAGCTACTTCGTTTTGAGAAAGGGGGTAAACCTCGTCAAGCTCAAGCGGCACTACTCCGAAGGGCGCAGCATAGAAGCAAACATGAACATTTCTCGAGAGTTCAGGGTTTAAGCCTTTTATGACTTGCTTGATTTTCTGGAATTCTTTTGCTTTGTGAAACGGTTTACTGTGAGTCTGGGGAACGAGCAGAAGAATCATGCCCCCTTCGGGTGGAGAATAATTCTCAGATAAGCGATTTCTATACTGAACGATTTCTGGACGTGAAAGGTCATGGGAGTCGAAGAAGAATAAGCCGCTTCTTTTCCCAATTGGACTGTATCCCGCTATATAGTTTTCATATGCTTTCAGCTTCTTCAAACCCGACATCAAGGCTGGATGGGAATGGGCTCTCATTTCCATGTGTTCCCAGAGTCTGCCATCTCTGATTGCTTGTTTTATGCGGTTTATTTCTGCTTGGCAAACGTGAAGATTGTGTTCAGCGAGGAATATCTCGCGTTCCTTGGCTGTCTGTGCCAGAACGTCCTTGGGTTTGTTGCCTGAGCATCTAGGGCATTGGCATGGGAAATAGTCGAGTTCGCTGAGGCGCCACGTGCCGTTCTCAGTCATGTAACGGTTTTCTCGGGCGTACAAAGCATATGCTGCTGAGTCGAAGAGATCGCAGCCTAACGCAACAGCCAAGCTGAACATGGCTGGGTGTCCCGCTCCGAACAGAGTGAAGTGGCCTTTCGATGGGTAAATTCATCTTCGCTGTCATTATCATGTCAACGAGGACGTCGAATCGGTAGCTTTCCATGATTTCAGTTGGGCTTCCTAGGGCATGTATTTGGAAAGGCAGTTTGCTCATCTCGACAGCGGAATTCGCCACGAGGTCGAGGTGTCTTCCGCCTTGTACAGGTCCAACCCAGAGGATGTCGTCTCTTTTCTTGATTTTGAAGAATTCTTTTGCCCGTTGCAGTGTTTCTTTGACGGTTTCTGAGGCTTGGTCTTTGGTGATTCTCCAGCCTGTGGGGATGTCCAGGATTGTGGCGATGTCGCTTCCTATGCGTTCTTGGTAGTCGACGATTTCTTTTTGGGTGACTCCGACGTTGCCGTAGACTAGGATTTGGTATGCTCCTGAATCGGTCATTACTGCGCCGTCAAAATCTAGGAACTTGTGTAACCCTTGTTCTACTGGTTTGTTTTGGTAGCGTTTCCAGAGGATGTAAGCGTTAGTTATTACCGCTTCGAAACCGAATTCTGCTTTCAGGCGTTTGGGAGGAACAGGCTGTATGCTTGGGTTAATAACTGGAAACAGAAGCGGGGTTTCCACAGTGACAGTTTTCGTCTTGAGCTTGCCGATTCTGGCGAGTAAATCTTTTTCTTTGATTTCGAAGCTCATTAGCGCTTACCTTGACAATGAAGGCTGAGTTCGGTTACAAAAACCTTCAGCCCCTTGCGAGTGGCTGCGGCGGCTTTGAGAAGGATTATGACGGCTAGTATTGTTTCGCTGCGGTTTATCATCACGCTTATATCGCAAGTTCCCGTTTGATACTAAGTCAACAATAGGAAGCGTAAGTCATGGTGTGTACAGTCGAAATCACAGAGAAGCCGAAGCTAAACGATCCAATTCTAATCGAGGGATTGCCTGGAATAGGATTCGTTGCCAACATCGCTGCTTTGCATCTAATAAATGAGTTTAAGGCGACGCGTTTTGCTGAAATCGTTTCAGCTTCTTTTCAGGATTTTGCCGTTACAACTGAGGGAGGAGGTACCCGTTCCCCTGTTAACGAGCTGTACTATGTTAAGCGTGGGGATGGCTGTCGCGACTTGATTATCTGGTTTGGGAATACTCAGGCGTTGACAACTTTTGGGCAGTATGAGTTGTGTGGTAAGGTTTTGGATTTGGTGCAGGAGTTGGGCTGCCGTTTCGTGGTGTCCATTGGTGGTTTCAAGAAAGACCAGGTGCAGGGTGTTCCAGGGTTGTACAGTGCTGCTACTGATCAAGAGAGTTTGAAAGCAGTTTTGGATTTGGGAACGAAGATCATGGTGGGACATGTGTTCGGCATTGCAGGGCTTCTCATAGGCTTGGCGAAGCTTAGAAATGTGAAGGGTTTCGCTCTGTTGGTTGATACCCTTGGGATGTTTCCAGACGTGAATGCGACGCGTTGCGCGTTGGCTGCGTTGGGCAAGTTCTTGAACTTGGACGTTGACCTTTCAAAGTTGGATGCTTCTGCAGAGGAGACGAAGAGGATTCTTGATTCGTTCGGTTTGATTAGGAATCTGTCGGAAGAAAAGAAGAAAGAGGAGCAGCAAATGCGCTGGTTTATTTAGCGCTTTTAACTTCGCTCATGAATTGTTCGTAGACTCTTTGGACGCGTTCGGCGGCTGGACCTGAACCTTCGACAACGCCTCTTTCGGTTAGTTTGACTTTGTCCATGACCCAGATGAACCCTTTGTCTTCGTAGAGTTTGACCATGGTTGGGAATACTTTTTCGAGGCGTCCTGCTAAGGATTTCAGGTCAAAGGGTTTCTCTGTGGCCAGTATCTGTGCCACGGTGTTCCCGTTGAGGAAAACTCTGTTTGCGGTTTTGCTTGTTTCATCCTTGGCTTCGGAGAGGCAGAGACTCATGTTGTCAGGGTTGATGCCGACGAGTGTGCCTGTCCAAATCTTTCCAGTTGTGGTTGCGACGATAATTGTTTTGTCTACCAATGCTGCGATTTCAGTGAAATACTTCCTTTGCGCTAACGACAACTTCTTAACTCCTTCTAATTCTTACGAGATTGTGTTACGACTATTTATCTTTGATTTATGAGAAAGGGAAGAACTCGTTTTTTCATATACTCATCGGCGCGTTTCTCTTCGTTTTGCTTCAGGAAGGCAATCGTTTTCGCTGGCAAATCTCGCTGAACCATGTAGTTCGGACCTATCCAGCTCTTTACGCCCACACTAACCCCGGGCATTAGAAGCGCGTTTATACCGGTCTTCACTTCATCGCCGAGAATAGCCCCCAGTTTTCGTTTTCCACTGTCAATCAGCTTGCCTTTGATCATCATCTTGACTGTTCCTGAGTCTAGACGATAATTGGCTGTGATTGTACCCGCTCCAAGGTTGCAGTGATCGCATAGAATGCTATCTCCAACGTAGGTTAGGTGCCCGATGTGGGTACTGTCCATGATTATGCTGTTCTTTATCTCAACTGCGTTTCCCACACGTACGTTCTTGCCAATGCTCGTGCAAGGGCGAATGTAACAATTGGGTCCGATGTCGCTACCCTCATCGATTAAGCTTGGGCCTTCGATGTAGGCTCCTGAACGTATCCGTGCTGTTTTTGCGACAGTTACATTTCCGACAAAGTGGGCGCCATCCTCAACTTTGCCTTGAACTTTGTGATTCATCCGTTTCAGTGCCCAGGCGTTTGCTTCCAGCAGGTCCCAAGGGTGCCCTATGTCGATCCAGTCCTCTTTTGGAATTTCAGTAGCTAAGACCACTTTCTTAGCTTTTATTAGCAAAGATAGTGCATCAGTGAGCTCTAGTTCACCTCTTACTGACGATTTAATCCGGCGAATCTCGTCGAATATTCCCATGGTGAACGCGTACAAACCCGCATTGGCTACGTTTGTTGCAATTTCGCCATTTGCAGGCTTCTCCACAATTCGCTTGACTCTCCGACCTTTCTCAAGTTCAACTATTCCGTAATTTTCCGGTTTGTCCACGGGAACGACGGTTATGACCGCTGACGGTTCTTCATGCCTGAATGTTTGAATAACTTGTCTGATTGCGTCTGATGAGAAGAGCAAGTCGCCATAAACTAGAACGAAGTTCTCCTTAAGGTAGGGTTCAGCAACGCCAGCTGCGTTTCCCGTGCCCAGAATCGAAGGCTGTTCGACGTACTCAAGTTTCAACCCAATCTCTTTACCATCACCGAAATACTGGTGAATAGTTTCGCCCATATAATGTGTGACAACAACCGCTTCGGTAATCCCTGCGTTTACCAAGGCTTCAAAACAATGTTGGAGGATTGGTTTTCCACCGACCTTTATCAAATGCTTCGGACGCGTAGAAGTGACTGGTTGCAGCCTGACGCCCTCTCCCGCTGCTAGTACAACAGCCTTCATTCATCAACAGCTCCAACTTGTTTGTTGAACAAGACTCAGCCCTTCGCCATTATATCTGTTACTGCTTTTAACGATTCACCTCCAACCATAAACCGGATCATGGCTAGAAAGTCTTAAGGTGCCTCCCTATCTCCCAGAAATAAACCTGTTTCCCAAAAACTCTTTAGCGATTGGTTTTTGATTTCAGTAATTCTGTTTAATATAACCGTGTCTTCTTCTGAGGTTTTGAAGAGTATTGTAAGATTGCTGTGGAAACACCTTATATATGTGCGCTACATATAGCGTTAGTTGGCTGGGCATAGACACTATGACGCCGTTAGAAACAGCGGATTCCGGTATCGGAATACACGAAATCAATGGAAAAAATCGAGTTTTCATACCTATGGTTCAGCCCTACATAAGTCCGAAGATCATGAGGTTAATACTGCCATATACAAAATGGATAGGTTTCAACTGTTTTGAGTTAAGGCACTCGAAGTTTTATGATCAAGCTAAGAGAAAAGGTCTGAGAAAAACGTTTGATATTAGCGATGAAACGAAGATTTTCTTAACGACAGTAGCGAAAGACAAGGAACTGATACGCTTTTATGATGAACCATACAGTCTAGAAACTCTCAAATCTGAAATATCAAATTTTGATGTTGATATGGCAATGGGGCCTGATTGGTACTCTTACCAGGATGACCCCCAGGAGAAAAGGAAGGAGAATCTCGAAAGAGCAATCGAGCTCAACATGAGTTTTGTGGATTTAGAAAATGTTGTTCCAACTATCAGGGGTACTAACTTTCAAGAAGTTCGAAGTTTCGTCCAGCCATTCAAAAGTCGAGGGAAGAGATTGTTCGTTTTGACTGGGAGAGAATATCTCATAAATCGCGGAAATAGAAAAAAAGCACAAACAGAACTCTCTTCCTTGACATCAGCGATTAAAGAATCGGAAAAAATAAGACTAATTGTTACTGGCTGCAATAGCCCCAAATTAATGGCGACTCTTTCTGCCGTGTCCGGATTCTCAGGTCTTGGCTGGCTAATTCAGTCCAAGAAGAGAAGACTCATCATGGGCAAAACGTACCTAAATGTTTCTGATCCAAGATTCTTGTGTAAAGACTCCCGTTGCTGCAGAAATCTTGACAAGGACGACTTGAAAAACCCAGAGCAGGATTCTGTGAGAGCTGTTCATAACTTGGTCAAGATAAATGCCCAGCTTAATGCAGAACCAATGCCTTCGCAGATTTGTCTTGAGGGATTTGATGGGGACATACCGTAGAAGAAAACATACTGGCGAAGAAGATGGGGACAGAAGCTCGCTTAGCGATGGCAATCAAAAGCGGTTATCTTCTTATGGTACGTCGAGCATTAGCAAGTCAGACGCAAAGGGTTTTCTAATTCCTGTCCTAAAAGAAATAGGAAAATGTCTCTATCCTCCTGCAGCGCCGATAATAGAAGCAGCCTATCAAGCATACAAGCACGCAAATGCAATAAAAGAAGTAGGTTCTGCAGTAATTAGTGGCGATTACGAGAAAACAGGTAAAGTACTTGTGAAGGAGGGAGTCAAGGAAGTAGCGGGGGTAGCATTAGGGGTAGCGATAGAACCTGGAGTTAGCCAAGCTTCAGAAGTGTTGCAAGAAGAAGTGAAGGCTAACTTAGCAGACGAACAAAGCAAAGAGATTGCTGGGAAAGTGGTGAAAGGTACGGTAAAAGGGGTTGTGGTGGCGGCAAGCGACAAGTTTGTTGACAATATAGTGGATGGTGTTTTGGAGAATGAACAAGGACCTAAAAAAGCAAGAAATCGTTAGAAGAGCTGTGTTCAAGTCAATTATTTTAGAACTGGGCAATAAGCTAAAAGACAAGACCAACAATGAAAAGAGAAGAGCTGAGATAACCAAATTTGCCCGCTCCAGACTCAATGATATACTGAAGTCGATAGGTCAAGATGTGTTACTGCCGAAACGAGAGGTCACGTCTAAACAGGAATTTGAAAAGCATATCCTTAAGGTAATGCAGCTTGTGAGACGACAATTTGTACGCGAGTTAGAGAAAGACATCTCTGACGCGTGAGGTTTGCGTGAAGAAATTTAAAGCTCTAATCAGTCCTTCTTCCTCGTATATAATTCTTCTAATAGACTTCGATTAGAAACGAATCCTGATTCTTGATATCTTTGGAAACAGACTCCAAGGCGAGCTTCTAGCCCGTATATAATAAATAGTTTTCCTTAACGGAGTAAAAAGAGGTTTGCTAACCATTGCTTTTTTCTTCTCACTGTATGCGATTATGTACATTCTGCTTCTCCAGAAGTTATGGATTGTATTTGTTCGTTCAACAATACTTTAAATACTATCCACTACATTTAGTGGATGTCTATTAAGGTGCACACTACTCTGCAAGGTAATGTGCAGCTATACGGTTTGACGTAAATTACAAAGGACTGAGGGGAAGGCATGAAGTGCCCGTATTGCGGGTCAGAGAAAGTCTTAAGGTGTTTCCCTATCTTCCAGAAATAAACCTGTTTCCCAAAAAACTCTTTAGCGATTGGTTTTTGATTTCAGTAATTCTGTGTAATTTAACCGTGTCTTCTTCTGAGGTTTTGAAGAGTATTGCAAGATTGCTGTGGAAACAGCTTATATATGCGCTAAGCGTAGCGTGTAGAGTCTGCAATCAACACTATATGTGCTGCAGGCACAGGGCTAAGGGGAAGGCATGAAGTGCCCGTACTGCGGGTCAGAAGAATTCAAGGTACTTGAAACACGTGACTCTCTAGAAAACACTACTCGCCGACGTAAAGAATGCAACAAATGCGGCAAACGCTTCACCACTTACGAATACGTGGAAACCGTTGAACTCATGGTCAGGAAGAAAGACGGCAAGCTAGAACGCTTCGACCTGAACAAGATCGTGCGTGGCTTGCAGAAAGCTTGCGAGAAAAGACCCGTTACGATGGAGCAGATTCACGAGTTAGCCGATCACGTCAGACAGGACTTGATGCAGAAGGGCAAAGAAGAAGTCACGTCGGAAGAGATTGGTGACCTGGTGATGAAGTACCTGAAAGCCGTTGACCGAATAGCATACATCCGTTTCGCATCGGTGTATAGGAAGTTTGAGGAGCCTGAAGATTTCAGGCGATTACTACAAGAGGTAAGAAAATGAAGTTCGTGTTAAAACGTGATAGTAAATTAGAACCATTCGATCAGGAAAGAATAACCAACGCCGTTTGGAAAGCGGCCAAAGCCGTAGGCGGCAAAGACCGCGAACAGGCCAAGCGCATCAGCGACCAAGTGGTAGCTGACCTCAAGAGCCGTTATGGCGAGGACGGCGTGCCCACGGTCGAGGAGATCCAAGACACAGTCGAGAAGATGATTATCGAGAATGGACATGCGCAGACGGCGAAGGCGTTCATCCTCTACCGTAAGCAGCATCAGGATATGCGAGAGTTATCCGCTCTCCTAAGCAACGCCGATCTCGTGGATCAATACTTGGAGCTTGCCGATTGGCGAGTCAAAGAGAACAGCAACATGAGCTATTCGCTGCAAGGCTTAAACAATCACCTCTCATCAACCGTCATCGCCAAGTACTGGATCACTCGAATTTACCCACCGGACATCGCGGACTCGCATTTCTCAGGAGACATACACATCCACGACCTAGGCGTGCTAGGACCCTACTGCGTAGGCTGGGACCTCAGCGAACTCTTGCTCGCAGGGTTCGGTGGCGTTCCAGGCAAGATCGAGAGCAAACCCGCCAAGCACTTCCGTACAGCACTCGGTCAGATCGTGAACTTCTTCTACACACTTCAAGGCGAAGCGGCGGGCGCGCAGGCGTTCAGTAACTTCGACACATACTTGGCGCCGTTCATACGCTACGACCACCTAAGCCCGAAAGACGTGGAGCAAGCGTTGCAAGAGTTCTTCTTCAACATGAACGTGCCAACACGCGTAGGTTTCCAGACACCGTTCACGAATTTGACGTTAGATTTGACGGTGCCCGACTTCATGAAGGACGAGGGCGTACTCTTCAACGGCAAGATTGTCACGGACACGTACGGCGACATGGCTGCCGAGATGGAGATGTTCAACCTAGCTTACGCAGAGGTCATGAAGCAGGGCGACGCTAGAGGCAGAGTCTTCACTTTCCCCATTCCCACGTACAACATAACCAAAGACTTCCAGTGGGATTCACCCGTTTCCAAGGCAATCTTCGAGGTGACCGCCAAGTATGGCGTTCCATACTTCTCGAACTTCGTAAACAGCGACATGAAACCCGAAGACGTGCGTAGCATGTGCTGCCGCCTGAGGATTGACAACCGCGAGTTGCGCAAGCGCGGCGGAGGCTTCTTCGGAGCCAACCCGCTAACAGGCTCGATAGGCGTGGTCACGTTGAACATGCCCAGAATCGGGTACTTGAGCAAGGACGAGGACGAGTTCTTCGAGCGCTTGGAGAGAATCATGCAAACCGCCAAAACCAGCTTAGAGATAAAACGCAAAGTGCTGGAGTCATTCACGGACAGCGGGTTATACCCGTACAGCCGCAGATACCTGCACAACGTCAAAGACGGCTACGGCAAGTACTGGAAGAACCACTTCTCCACCATAGGCTTGGTAGGCATTAACGAGGCGGTGTTGAACCTGCTGGGCGTGAACATCGCGTCATCCGAGGGCAAAGACTTCGCCATCAAAGCACTCAGCTTCATGCGCGAAACATTAACGGATTTCCAGGCGGAGACGGGCAACATCTACAACCTCGAAGCAACACCCGCTGAGGGCACGTCCTACAGGCTGGCACGCATCGACAAGCGTCGCTACCCCGAGATAGTGATGGCTAACCAACGACAAGTTGTGACGCAGCATGCGGAGCCATTCTACACGAACAGCTCTCAACTGCCCGTGGATTACGATGGCGACCTGTTCGACGCTCTGGAGCACCAGGAAGGTTTGCAAACGCTCTACACGGGCGGCACAGTCTTCCACATATTCCTCGGAGAACGACTGCACTCGTGGCAATCCGCAGCTGAGCTGATAAAAAAGGTCGCTGGGAACTCTCGGCTGCCATACTTCACGTTGACACCGACGTTCAGCGTGTGTCCCTCGCACGGGTACACGAGCGGCGAACACCAGAAATGCCCTGTCTGCGGCGCGAATTGTGAGGTGTACTCCCGAGTTGTCGGCTACCTCAGACCAGTAGACCAGTGGAACGATGGGAAGCAGGCGGAGTTTGCTATGCGCAGAACATTTGACCGTTCCGTCGTGACTCCCTCGGTTCCCATCGTTAGTTAAGAGTGAGCGCAGCATGAAGTTCAGCGGCTTGCAGAAAATCAGCCTCATCGACTACCCCGGCAAAGTAGCCTCGGTGCTTTTCACGCCAGGCTGCAACCTGCGGTGCGGATTCTGCCACAACTGGCGCATCGCCGTCGACCCCAAGCCGCCGTTCCTTCAGGAAGCTCAGACGCTGGAGATTCTGGAAAAACGCAAAAGGTACGTAGACGCAGTTGTAGTAACGGGCGGCGAACCCTGCATACACAAGGAGCTGCCGAAGTTCTTGGCTAAGCTGAAAGCGCGAGGTTTCTTGGTAAAACTGGACACGAACGGGTTCTTCCCCGAAGTGCTCGAGGAATGCTTAGGCTGCGTGGATTACGTGGCACTGGACGTGAAAACTTGCCTCAAAAAGTACATGCTGCTGGGCGCTAAGGACACGGCTGGGCTGGTGCAGAGCATTGAGTTATTGAAGACTGGGAAAGTGCAGTGCGAGTTCAGGACGACCGCAGTGCCAGAACTGGTTACAGCTGACGACGTCACATGCATAGGTGAACTTTTGAAGGGCGCGAGAACACATGCGTTCCAGCAGTTCGTGCCGCAGGACACGTTGGACAAGCGTTTTGAGGGTTTGAAGCCTTACGCTTCGGAGACCATAGAAGGGTTCGCTGGGATGATGAGTAATTACGCGGAGAACACGCTGCTACGAGTTTAACCTTTCACTCTTCTCGTGTTAAAGTGGCTTGTTACTGTCTGCCCACAACCACACAAGTTTAAAAGAATTCTAAACCAAACCCCCTCTGGGAGAAGATGAAGAATGAAGATTGGCATTATCGGGAAGGGCAATGTTGGAACCGCCTTAGGCACAGGCTTAAGCCGCAAAGGGCACGAGGTTAAGTTCGGACACCGAGACCCAAAGGAACCAGTCTCTGACGCGGCAAACTGGGGCGAAGCCATAATCCTCGCCGTACCCTACGAAAACGTGATGGATGCAGCGAAAGCCATTGGCTCAGCAGGCGACGGAAAAGTCCTCTTGGACGTGACGAACGCTATCGGCGAAAACATGAACCTAGCAATCGGGTTCTCAACATCAGCCGCCGAGGAACTGCAAAAGAAGCTGCCGAAAACCCGGGTCGTGAAAGCATTCAACACCGTCTTTGCAGCTAATCAAAGCTCTGGCAGAGTGGGTACCGAGCAAATTACTCTTTTTGTGGCTTCCGACGATGCGAAAGCTAAGCAAACCGTCATGCAACTCGGCAGAGACATCGGGTTTGACCCCGTGGATGCGGGGCCTCTACGGTCAGCGCGCTACCTCGAACCGATGGCACTGCTGCTCATAAACCTCGGCTACGGGCTGGGTATGGGCACAAAGATCGGTTACAAACTTGTGAAAGGCTAGGGCGGGACTTGTTCATCCTGCATTTATGCTGCTAATTCAAATTTACAAACCGAAGTCGCGTGACCAAGGCAGCAACAGACTTCCAAGGCAGTCACTTTTCTTCCTTTAACCAAGTGACTATAGTTTTCGAGCAGTAAATCTCGCTAATTTCAAAACCTTTTAAATAAGGGATACAACAGCCGCGGATGCTTTCGCCCTAATGAACGAGATCGTTCTTGCGTGAGAATTCTGCAGCAAGACTGCAGGAAACGCCCTTCGGGATTTGTCCCGCTGATTCCGCAGACATGTTGACTCGGAAATCGCATCGTATTAGGTTTTCACAAGTTAAACACTCTGCTGCTGTCTCCTGAGAGACCTGATCTTTGGCGGGCGGGGTTGGATTGTTTTCTGGCGTGTTCACTTTTGGAGTCGCATGTTCGTATTCTTGAGCAATCCAAACTCGGCTTTTCCTCGTGAATTATTTCAACTGGGATTTCCTGCTCCTTTTCTATTTTCACGTGCTCCTGCTTCTCTGTTTGGCTGTCATGGATCAGCTTTCCGCGGAAATGTGCTATTTTCTCACTCTTTTTTACTCTAGTTTCAGCAAAAGAGATAGCCTTCTTCATGCTCGTTCCAATCTTGTTTCTTGCAACCTCAGATTTTTTCTTAACGATTTCTCCAAAACGATGTCTGGTAATAAGTAGACCAGAGCTTGATGTGGCCGTTCCAAAACGGTTTGAAAGTTTCTTCTTGGCTAATTGGCTTTTTCGAACAAGAATGGTGCGATAGGTTCGATCTGCGTACGATGCAAGTGAACAAATGTGGTGCATGACACAACGACTGCTTACAAGTAGACCTGAAACCGATGATTTTTTGGTTTAGCGCTAGAGACCATAACACTGGAAATAGGTTTCGCGGTTCGATTTACCATGGTGATCACCAAGTAAGATATATAGCTCAACGGAATGCCTCAAAAGAGTTATGAACTGACAATAGTGACTCCAAATCACAGTTTGCCGATAACAGTCTCGCTGGAATTAATCCAATTGATCGAATATGATCCGGCTGGTGTATCCAACGCACACGGGAAGATATTACCTCTTGCCTCATCTTAACAACGAAGGTCACTTTTGGCTACCTCTTCCAAAATGTCAATAGACGATTAAGTCGACCCGTATAGACTTACGGCTTAATTATGCAAATTGTATCGTGACGCCCGAGGGTAACTCATTGCTTCTCTGGTTCGGACCTGGAAACAATCTAAGACTGTTACGATGATTGCAGCGAAAACTAGCAACCCAACTGGAAGAAAGACACCGAACAGGATGTCCCCGACCTTGTCAGCAAATAACCACATGTAAACCGAAGATATCACGGCAACCGCCAACCAACAACTCGATATGATTGCAGCCCGGTAATCCATGTTTTCCAACCTATTCTTGATTTAGGAATTCACCCACAATCACTTAAGTCTTCTCTAATATTTTGACGATTGTACAGAGAGTGGGGGTTGAAAAAAGGGAGAAAAAATGTTTATTTTGGTGCGATTTTTCGTTTTTGTTTGGGGGCTTTCTTAGGAAGCGTTATTTCAAGAACGCCCTCGGTTAGTTTTGCATTTACGTCGTGTATTTTCACTTCTTCTGGTAGTTCAAGTCGTCTGTAGAATGTCTTGCAGGCGCGTTCTTTGCATATGTATAGTTGGCCTTTCTCGTCGTACTTCCATCCCGCTGTGCCCGTTATTGCTATCGAGTTCTCCTGTACTTCGATTTCGATGTCTTCTTTTTTGAAGCCAGGCATTTCAGCCTTCAAGAGGTATTCTTTTTCTCCGTCTTTCAGGTCTACCACTGGAACTCTGATTTCAGGTACAAAAGAAAATGCTTTAGCCCAATTCGTTGGGAAAAGTATGTCTTCAAAATCGTTTCTGAATCTTGCGAATGTATCGTCAAACGCTTGCCAAATATCTGAAGGTGAAGCGGGAGCCAAGGCGGATGTTTTTCTTGAGGGTTTGCTAATTGCGGCTGTCTTCTTTTTTGTGACTGCTATTTCGGCTGTTTCAGAAGTTTCTTTTTCTTTGACTGGGTTTTTCTTTTCAGTCATGAAAATTCACCTGCAATAAAATTGCTTGTACAGAGATTTATTGTTTACCCAAATTGGATTATAGGAAAGTTATTGCTAACCGTAGGCAAGCATTTACAAGCCCTTTAGTGTGGGACTTGACCATAAGGTTTAAGGGTTAAGCCTTGAATTACGTTTCAAAGTATTCTGTGTTTGAGGTTTAGATTGTGAGCATTAAGGGCGAATCAGTTGAAGAGCGAAAAGCTGAAGTTCTTATCAAGCTGCGAAAGTACAAGCTGATCAAGAAAGAGAAGCATGAAGGCGCAATCTCTTATATCATCGACATTCCTGAGGACAAGCAGAAAGCCATAGTTTGGTGCATCCTCAACGAAGCCACAGTCGGCATCGCAGCCATGAACACTCTGTACAAGGTCATGAAAGAGAAGGAAATTGATCGTGCAATCGTTTCAACTGAAGGACGCTACACGCATGCGGTGAAAACAGGGCGCAAAGAAGAAAAACGTGGAACTTCTACCTAAGAGCTTCCCAGTATTCGACATCTTCGAGCACGCTCTAGTTCCGAGACATGAGATTCTAACTGAAAAAGAGCAGAATCAACTTCTCGCACTGTATAAGATTAAGCCGTACCAGATGCCTCAAGTAAAATCAACCGACCCAGCAGTCAAAGCCATCGGCGCCAAACCAGGTAACATCCTGAGAATAATAAGGAAAAGTAGCACGGCAGGCGAACACATCGCGTACCGTTACGTCGTAGAATAAACCTGTTTACTTACCGATAATTATCTCAGTCGACTTAACGATCGCCGTCACTTCATCGCCTACTTTCAGCCCTAAATCTTCAACGGCTTCTTTCGTGATTACTGCGGTAATATTCGCAGGCATCTTTATCTCAACCTTCACCTTCGCGGTAATAACGCCCTTTTCGACCGAAACAATCTTACCCTTAAGCTGGTTCCTCGCGCTCAACTTCACTCTTTTCACCTCCACGTTATTCGTGCAAGCTAAAAACTCACCCAAACAGCCCTCCAAACGCACATACTCATCAAGCAAAGCCTTACCTACATCCGTAAGCCTTGCGCCTCCACCACCAGTTTTTCCGCCTTTAAAGGTCTCAACAACCGTCTCGCCGAGAGCTTTGTGGATTTTCTGTACATAGTTCCAGACGTACCGGTATGACATGTTTAGCTTTTCTGCTGCTTTCGTTAGCGACTGTTGTGCCTCGATTTCTTTTAGGATTTCTGCTCCGCCTTTGCCAAGAATCGGTTTTCCTTGGTGTTCGATCCAGATTTTGCCCGATGGCTTGTGTTCTTTTTGAGTGAGCATCCTGATGAGAAGAGAGTCGCGATATATTTATAAACCTTAAGCGATATGAATCGACACGCATAACGGAAAGGAGAAAACAAAAATGAAAGCATGGCAAAAACTCCTAATAGTCGCAGTATTAGCAACCATAGTAGTGGTCGCAGGAACACTCGTCTACTTTAACTACTTTGCGAAACGCAGGCTCTTCATCTCCACAACGACAAGCCTCTACGACACTGATTTGTTAACCGCAATAGAGAAAGACTACGAAGCCACACACCAAGTTGACCTAAGCATAACAGCCGTAGGAACAGGAATTGCCATCCAACAAGCCCAAAGCGGTGACGCCGACATTGTCTTGGTTCATGCGCCTTCAACAGAAAAGACGTTTCTGGAAGGCGGTTATGGCGTTAACAGGAAAATCATAGCGTACAACTTCTTCACAATCGTTGGACCAGCAGATGACCCAGCTAAAATCTCAGGAAAAACAGCTACCGAAGCCCTCAGCAACCTAGTCACGTATGGACAAAACCTAGCTGATCAATCGGGACAAACCCAAATCTGGGTTTCTCGAGGCGACAACTCTGGCACAAACACCAAAGAGATTAGTCTTTGGAAATCAGCCGGCTACAACTACACTGAACTCTCTACGAAACCTTGGTTTGCAGTCACAGGGCAAGGCATGGGTCCGACGTTAACAGTGGCTGACCAGAAGAACGCTTATACGCTCTCGGACATCGGCACTTACCTGAAATTCCACACGGATGGCACGATAGACATAACAGCGTTGCTTACTGAGGAGCAATCTCTGCTTAACGTTTACAGCGTTATGGCTGTAAACACAGCGACAGTGCAGGCAAACCAAACCATCCATGCCCAAATCAACTACAACGACGCAATGGACTTCATAACAATACCTGATTTCACCCGCAACACAGCAGTTAATGGCAAACTTTGGCAAAGACACCTACGGCCAGAGCCTCTTCTTCGACGCTGTCCAACCTTTAAAAGATAATGCGCCTCAACCCATAGTTGATTGGATAAAAGGCTACGCCTTCTTTGAAGGTTCAGAGTGCCCACCGCAATACAGAAGTGGCTATCCAGAGCTTTACATTTAGAGGACGTCGTATTGGCTGACATACTTGGCGGAATAATCAAAGGGTTTGAGCTCGTAGTTACGGGCGATCCAGAACTCTACGGAATCGTCTATCGTTCCCTCTTTTTTTCTGGAACAGCAGTTATTCTAGCCATTCTTTGGGGCACACCAATCGCCATGCTAATTGCTCTAAAAGAGTTTAGAGGCAAAACAGTAATCAAAACAGTAATCAACACTCTAATAGGCTTGCCAACCGTAGTCTTAGGCTTAATTCTCCTACTCATGTTTTCAAGAAGTGGGCCACTTGGCTTTCTGGGTCTGCTTTACACGCCTGGTGCCATAATATTAGGTCAGGCGCTTCTGGTGACACCGATATTGGTCAGCATTGGGGTTTCTGCTATTGAATCTGTTGACCCCGAAATAATGAGCCTGTCCAAAACACTTGGAGCTTCAGAGTCCCAAGCGCAGATAGCGGTTCTGAGAGAAGCGTTTAGTGGGATTCTTCTATCGGACATTGCTAGCTTTAACCGTGCAATAGGCGAGTTGGGAGTAGTGTTGCTGGTCGGAGGTAACATTGCAGGAGGTGGTCTCAGGACTGATGTTTTAACAACTGCAATTTCACGTAATACTCAGATAGGTGAAATTGGTCTTGCCGTGGCTTTGGGGATATTCTTGATGATTATAGTTTTTACGATAAACATTATAGTGGTTCTATTACGGAAGGCAAACTACCTTGTCGAATTGGTCAAAGCGCCGTATTCAAAACTGAAACGTACTAAGGAGGTCGCAGGATGACGGTGGTTGCTGAATTGAAAGATGTTACGAAAGCATATGGCGCTAAAGTAGTGTTAGATGCAATAAACCTGCGAATCCATGAAAGGGAAATATTAGCGCTGCTTGGACCTAACGGTTCAGGGAAATCTACAGTATTAAAAATTCTTGCGTTCATCGAAAATCCGACGAGGGGCGATGTGCAATTCTTGGGCGAAAAGGTCAATTTCAAAAACACCGAGAAGGTGCGCCTGCAAAGCACTCTCGTCTTTCAAAAAACAACCCTCTTCAGTACTTCAGTATACAATAATGTTGCCTACGGGTTGAAAATAAGGAAAGTGTCTAAGGCTGTACGCGATATAGAAGTGAAAAAGGCGCTGGAACTCGTGAAGCTAAAGGGATTCGAGAAGCGCAATGCAAGAAAGCTCTCTGGGGGAGAACAACAGCGAGTGGCAATAGCTAGAGCTTTAGTTCTAAAGACGAAGCTGCTGCTTTTGGATGAACCTACGGCGAATTTGGACCCGAAGAACGCGGGAATCCTTGAAGAAGTTATCGAAACGGTAAATCGTGAAAACAAAGTCACCATCGTGATTGCAACGCACAATATGTTCCAAGCTAAAACGCTGCCACATCGCATCGCGTTGATGGATGAGGGAAAAATTACTGAGATTGGTTCTCCAGCGGAGATTTTTGGCAAGCTGTCGAAGAATTTGGCGAGTTTTGCGGCTGTCGTAAATAGTTTCAGGGGAATCGCCAGCGCAACTTCGGAAGGTACGTCGATTGTGGATGTGGGAAATGGTGTGCAGGTTGAGGTTACGGCTCAGTCGCAGGGTGAGGTTTCGGTTTTCGTGAATCCGCAGGATATTATCTTGTCGAAGAGCGTGGTGGAGTCGAGTGCCCGTAACGTGTTTAAGGGCAGGATTGTCGAAATCTCGGATTTGGTTTCGCTTGTGAAGTTGAAGGTGGATGTGGGCAAAGTGTTCACGGTGCAGATTACGAAGCGTTCTTTCAACGAGATGAAGCTGAACTTGGACGCTGAAGTCTACGTTGCTTTCAAAGCGTCGAGTGTGCAGGTGCTTTAGGCTGGAGGTTTCCGCTCCTCAGACAGTTCATCCAAGATAACGAGAGCTTCGCCAAAAGACATGCTAAGCCTGTTCGCGAGTTCAATCGAGGTTATGTCAGGTTTTTCGTGTAGTATTTTATCTCTTACGTATGCTTTGTGGCTCGGGTACATCACGGCTTTGTGCACAGTCTCAACGAGGATGAGCCAGAGTTTCTCCTTCGTGAATTCTTCCAAGTTCATAGACATCAGCCACTAAGCATAGTCTACTGTGGGGTTATTCAGCTTACCGCAAGTGAGAGGAAATGACACTCTCCGCTCCACCGCAAAGTATATCTCTGCAAGCGAATGGTTTAGCCAGATTCCCTACGAGAGAAACACGGAGTAAACCTCGATGCAGATTAAAGCAGTGATATTCGACCTCGACGGAACCGTAGCCAGCTTCAACCTTGACTACAAGACCGTTCGTGCACTCATCAAAGGCTACCTGATGAACAGGGGCGTTCCAGCCTCGATTCTATCTTTGAACGAAAGCGTATTTGAGATGCTCAAGAAAACCGAGATATGGGCAAGAAACTCCGGCAAAACCGAGGAGTTCTTGGAAGCGGTTCGCTGCGAAGCCTTAGCAATGACCGAGATGTATGAGTTGGAAGCCGCTGGGAGCACGAGTCTTTTGCCAGGAGTGGTTGACACGCTTAAGGCTCTACGGGCGATGGGTCTGAGGATAGGGTTGTGCACCATAAACAGCGAAAAGAGCGTAGACCGCATACTGAAGCGCTTCGGCATCGGCTACTTGTTCGACGTGACAATCTCGAGGAACCAGGTGAAACACGTGAAGCCCGACCCTGAACACCTTGAAGCAGCGTTAAAAGTTCTTGGCGCTTCGCCAGAGGAAACCGTGGTTATAGGCGACAGCCGCGTAGACATGCAGAGCGCAAAAGGGGTTGGAGTAGTCGCCGTGGGGTTGCCTACTGGTGTCTCTACGATTGAGCAGTTGATGGATGGCGGCGCGGATTACGTTGTGACTTCCATGGCTGACTTGCCGCTTCTGATGGAGCGGCTGAGAAAAATCGATGCAGAAAAAGCGATGCAATAATACCTGATGACGCCTTTCGCAAAGCAGAGTCATTTTGGATAATGGGCTTTTCTTAGCGCTTAACCCTTAGCACCACAACTTTTCATGTCAGCCTCAAAATTCTAACTCTGGTCAGAAAATAGCCTCCAGCACTTTGAAATGTTCTTCGTAAATAAGAAGGAAAGGAAATGCTCTAAAGCCTGGGAAAGCAAAGAAAACGAGAGGATTGTGACCTGGTGATTACGCCACGAGGATAATCTTCCACTTGGACATGGACCATTTTTACACGGCGGTCGAGGAGCGGGAGCGCCCCGAACTTAAAGGCAAACCCGTCATCGTCGGAGCCGACCCAAAGCAGGGAAACGGCAGAGGCGTAGTCAGCACCAGCAACTACGAAGCCCGAAAATCAGGCGTCAGGTCAGGGATGCCCATCAGTCGCGCCTGGAAGCTGTGTCCCGAAGCGGTTTACCTGCCGCCCAACTTTCCCCTCTACATCAAAGCCTCAAACGAGGTCATGGAGATAGCCAGGCGTTATGCGGATAAGTTTGAGCAATGGGGCATAGACGAAGCCTTCCTCGACGTATCAGAGAGAGCTCGTGATTTTTCCGAAGCCGAAGCCTTAGCCAAAGAGGTAAAGCGAGAGATACTCAAACAAACGAAGCTAACCTGCTCCATCGGAGTTGGACCAAACAAGCTGGTGGCGAAGGTGGCGAGTGATTTCCAGAAGCCCGACGGGCTCACAGTCGTCAAAGAAGGCGAAGCTGAAGCGTTTCTGGCGCCTCTGCCTGTTCGGAAGCTGCTTTGGGTTGGCAAGAAAACTGAAGCCAAACTCAACAGCATTGGCATAAAGACCGTGGGCGAACTTGCACGGTACGACCCCGCGGTCTTGAACGAAATGTTCGGAGTTATGGGCTTGCAGATGCACTTGATGGCGCGTGGCATCGACAACAGCGAAGTCGAAGAGCGAACCGGAGTGAAATCCATCAGCCACGAGACCACATTCGAAGAAGACACCGACGACAAAGATACAGTGCTTGAGGCGTTGGATGAACTCTCCGAAACAGTTGCCAAAGAAACCGCAAGCCAAAACCTCTTCTTCAAGACCGTCACAGTCAAACTGCGATACGAAAACTTCGAAACCCACACCTACGCCAAAACCTTATCCTTCCAAACCAACCGAGCACAGGATTTGAAGAAAATAGCCAGAGAACTGCTCAGTGCACATTTGGAGACGGGACGGAAAGTGAGGTTGCTGGGCGTTCGGGTTTCAAGTTTTGTTTCGGCGGAAAAGCAGAAAACACTTTTTTGAAGGTTTTGCGGCTATCTGGGCGGAAGTAAATTCACGTAAGCTCGACCTGCCGCCTGTTTCCGTTCAGCCTCCAACTCGATCAGTCGTTGCTGAACTGCGCTTTGGGTAAACACAGAGCTACAAGGGAGTGATGCTGATGTGTGTTTTTGGAAGACTATTAGGCTTCGAAGTCGGTTGAATACTGTTTGATCCTTCCCGATTGTTGTTGGCTGTGTGTGTCCGTGTCTTAATCTTGTTTTCATGGTTGTTTCACCATTATGGTTTTCATCTTGTCATTAAGATGACTATATTAATAGTGAAATGCAGGTTGCTTAAAAAGATTTCCATCTTAATATGAAAACTCTTTTATACAAACCCAAGTATCTGTCTACATAGGCTAAGATTCCCATGAAACCCGTAATAACGATAAGCGACCCTGAAGCGTTCAAAATCCTCGCTGACGACACCAGAAGAAAGATGGTTTTCCTGCTCCGCGTCAAGGAAATGACGGTAAGCCAGATAGCAGCCGAACTCGACCTCACGCCGCAGACCGTGTACCACCACATAAAGAGACTTGTTGAAGCCGGAATGGTGGAAGTCACGCGTGAAGTACGAGTGGATCATCTGATAGAAAGCTACTATATGGCTACGGCTGAGCTCTTCCATCTCACCGTCGGAAAAACATCCGGCAGCAAAGAAACACTAATCGAGAACATCAAGGGATGCTTGAACACTCTGAAAAGAATCGGTTTCAACATAACTTACGACGAGAAGAGCGTGGCAAAGCTGGCTGAGCTGACCATGAAGCTGGATGAGTGTTGCAGCGCAAAGGAATACGAGGAAGCAATCTCGGATCTTGGGGATGTGGACCTCTTTACAAAGCAGGATGTTCGCGAATACGCAAGTTTGCTCTCTATGTCCGAAGAACAACTTAAGGAAGAGGATGCAATCAAGAGGAAGTTCAGGAAACAGTTGCGGTCTCTTGTTAGTGAAGGCTCAAAGAAGTAAGATTCTAGAATTTTTCGGTTCGTTAATGGTACTTTTCTTTTATCTTGGCATCAGCAACCTTAGCAATCATCGCGTTAGATATCACAACGAACTTGACGCCAGTAAGTTCAGCCAGTTCAGCAGGCTTCTGGTCCTGAGTTACGAGGATTAAGCCGTGTTTTCCAGCGTACTCAACTACTTCTTTGTCTTTCGCTGCTTTCAAGCCAGCTTCTTGCGCAGTTAAGACTTCGTAGCCTAAGGTTTCAAAGTATTCTTTCAAGCCCGCGTACATCTCGTCGAGAAGAAGCTTCATTCTTTAACACCTCGCACAGGTTCCTCTTTGTGGTTTACGTATTTAGAACTTTTTCGGAGGGCTCCTCGAGCTTACCACGTTTTTTCCGTCGCACCACGTACAAGCTCACAAACACAAGAACCGCGCCTGCAATCTGAACGATGCTCATGCTCTCCGACAGAAGAATCCAAGCTGCCGCCACGGCGAAGACCGTGACTAGGTTATCGTAGAGCGAGGTTCGCGCGCTGCCGATGCGGCTCACGCCTGTGTACCAAATGACGTAGCCTAGTCCTATGGCGAGGAAAGCTGAGAACGCGAGTCCCAGCCAAGAGTTAGTTGAGATTGCGGACCAATTCTGCTGGCTCAACGAAGGAATTCCGACAATCACCAAGGGAACGGCTCCGATTGCCATAGTCACTGCTGTAAGCTTCAGCGGCGAATACTCCTTTAGCATCGGCTTCGAGAACACGGTATATATGCTCCAGCAGATAGGGTTCGCGACAATAAGCAAATCGCCCAGCAAGCTCTGGTCGGAGAACGAAAGCGTGTTCCCAGAGCCCAAGACTATCATGACCACGCCTGCGAAGGATAGGATTACGCCTTGGACGATGCGGCTGGTTATTCTCTCGACGTTGAGGAACGCGCCGAAGAGGATTATGAATATGGGTGTTGTTGCCAAGATGAGCGCGGAGTTGGTTGCAGTTGTCAGCGCGATGCCGTGGATGAAGAAAAGCTGATACACCGTGTTGCCGATGATGGCGAGCATCACGAAACGCCCTAAGTCTTTCCTTTGAACGCCTATGCTTCGTTCACGTAGCCACAGCAGCCCTACCAGGAAAAGCGAAGATGTGCCAAAGCGAATTGCGTTGAACGCTAAGGGCTGAAAATCCTCTATGGCGCCTTTGATGGCGGTGAAATTTAGCCCCCAAACGAAACTCATGAACACCAACGCCACGTCCACTGTTGAGAAATTGGGTTTTGCTGAAGTAGCCAAGTTTTCAGTCTCCGAACGTTGATGCGACTTTTTAATGTTGTGAAGTTGTGGCTGATTAAATATTAAAGGCTTCGACCTCTATCACTGAGAAATCCAAGTTGTTTGCACGGGAGATTAAAACCATTGGGAAAAAGCGGCTGCGGAGCACAAGCATAATATACATTGTGTTTGAATCTCTGTTGTCGTGGGGTGCCGTCTAAATAAGAGCTAAGATTAGCAGTATAGGCTACGTAAACAAGATCAGGGACAACATTCTCGGTATCAGCCGAAAAAGCCTCTCGCCGTTGTACGAGGATTTGAAGGCGGCGGACTGCGTGGTCTGCGGCGGCTCAGGCAGGTCACTTTATTCGCTTAACGCTGCGATGAGTCAAATCGCCATCAGCCAAGTGGGCTGGAGAAACAAGGTGGTGCTCACTCCTGATGATCCTGGGTTTCCAGGCAAAAACATGTACGACGCAGCTGCGGACTTGGAGAGACGGTACAAGAAGACTTTGCTGCTGATGAACTCGGGCAGCGGCTACTCAGACGACCCATTGGTCATGGCTCAAGACCTTGCAAGGTACATCGAAGACAAGAAAACGTCGCGTTTCTCCATGGGTCTCTTAACGTCGAGTCTGGAGTCACCGTTGGCTCAAGTAACAAGCCAGCACGGACACGTGGTTCCTCTTAAGGGAAGGGGAAAATCCAAGCCTTCGTTCGAGTACAGCGAGACAGGCATGATGGGCGACATCTTCGAGCTTGGAACGCTCTCGCTCATGGGCATGATGATTGAAGCCATCTTCCGAAATCTCGAGGTAGACGACGTGTTCGAATTATGCAGCGAGGAGTTTGACAAGATAGGTTCCATGATTGACGCTAACATGGAGTCTGAAACTTACACGCAGCTAGTTGACTTAATGGAGAAACGCACTAACGTGTTCCTCGGAGGCAAGGGCACGGCAAACGAAATTGCGAAGATGACGGGCGTAAGACTTTTCCACATCAAGAGTTTCTTGGGCGACAACGTCTACGTCACACGAGGAGTGAACACGCCGCATCCGAGAGCGGGTGACTTGGAAATTCTGATGTCGTATTCTGGCGAGACGAAGCCCGTGATTATCTGGGCGGACGTGATGAAAAAATTCAACGGTACGGTTCTGGCTATTACGGGTACGAAGGATTCTACTCTAGCCAAGAAAGCAGACCTGAAGATAATCTTGGAGGAAGAGGCTAAATCGGGAGCGCCGCGGCGGTTCTACACGAGAGCCGCGTTCGCGTTGAGCCCATTGCCCGTCAAGCTGGCGGAGAGGCTAGCTCAAAGAGGGCTGAAGCTGCCAGAGTACATTATTAGCTGGTATCATTCGGTTACGCAGTAGAATCCACTAAACCTGAGTTGCCCGCAAATCTTAAAGCGCCATGACCGTGAGTTTCAGCTGCTTCACGCCTTTCTTCGTCATTAATTCCTGACCCAGACGCTTGGCATCGGCTGCTTTGCCCTTAACTGCGATGATCTCCATGCACTTGTTCTCGGTTACGTGGAGGTGCATGCTGGACAAAACAACGTTTTCGAACTTGTGTTGAGTTTCTACTATTTGATTTAGCAGGCCTGGTTTGTCCAAGTAGTAGAGGAGGGTGACGGCGCCCGCGACTTCCTCGCTCTCTTCTCGGGAAAATTTGGTTTCTGTAATGAATGCGCGGAAGGCATCGTGCGCTGCTTTTGACCTGTTCTCGTAGCCCATGTTTTTCCACGCATCATCGAAATCGTCGACAAGGGTTGGTGGGAGGGAAACGCTGAATCGCGTTACGCCTTTGGTGGAGGCCATTGGAATCACGATTGGGATAATAAAAATGGGAAAGCATATAAGTGTAGTGTTACAAAACTTTTAAATCGTAACACTTATCGGTTAGGTGAGAAGGAATAAAAGCAAAAACAATCGCTTTCGTCGCTTTAATGGCGGCTTTAGCTAACGTGTTGTCGCTTCCGCCGTTTGTTATTCCATTGCCGCTGCCGATCGGAAACTTCACACTCATCAATTCACTTCTTCCAGCTGGCGATTTTCCTCGGTGGTATTCTGGCTGGTCCTTGGGCGGGATTGCTCAGCGGAGCAGTAGGAAGCCTTTACATGGGCATCACACTAAATCCATTTATCATCGGAGGCATAGCCATCCTCGGCGTCTGCACTGGACTATTCGCGAAGCAGATTCAGACCCGTAAGTGCCTGCCTATTGGCGTGGCTGGTTCAAGCGCCCTATATCGTCGTGACCGATTACATTTGGTTCACGTATTTCTTGGGAATGTCCCAAGGGGCAGCTTTGGTTAATCTCATGCCTATAATGGTGACTCTTGGGCTGGAGGCTTTGGTTTGTGCGATGCTCGCAGACGTCATTGTTCACTTTGTGAAGAAAGCTGGAATCAAACTGTAACGTGCGAGTTTGGTGGAAGCTCACCGTGCAGTTTAAGAATTAAACGCGCATAACGTTGACATGCTCTCCGAGGAAATTCAGTCATGGACTTATTCCAAACGATAATCTTAGGTTTCATCCAAGGCGTTACCGAATGGCTGCCCATCTCCAGCACGGGACACCTTAGAATCGCCGAGCACTTCTTCGACTTAACCGTGCCGCTAATCTTCGACGTTACACTGCACTTGGGAACGCTAATAGTCACGCTCATCTTCTTCCGCAAAGAAATCATCAACATCCTAACCGCGCTCGCCAAAAGAGACTTCAAAACGGAATACGGACGACTCATTCCCGTAATCATTGTTGGCACAGTTCCCACGGTGCTCATTGGTTTCTTCTTGGGAGATGCGTTGGACACCTATTTCAGCAGTTTCCTAGCCTTGGGTGCAGGTTTCATAGTCAGCGGCGCAGTTCTCTACAGCTCGAAATTCGGAGGCGAAAAGAAAGACAGCGTCACTTATGTTGACGCCCTGTTGATTGGCACTGCCCAAGGCTTTGCCATAATTCCAAGCATATCGCGAAGCGGCATAACAATCGCTGTGGCTCTCCTTATCGGGCTAAAACGGGAGAAAGCCTTCAAGTTCTCCTTCCTGCTCTCCGTTCCCGCCATCATCGGCGCGTTGGGCTTAACGTTCTATGAGCAACGTGACGCGTTAACTGTTGCAGGCATCGGCTGGACAGAAATCGCCGTGGGGGTGGTCGTCTCAATCGTTGTCAGCTTCCTTGCACTCAAGCTTCTCTGGCGCGTAATAGCTAGCAGAAAATTCCATTTCTTTGCCATATACTGCTTTGCAATCGGAGCGTTGCTCGTCGGATTAAGCCTTTTCGGGTTTTAGCCAGAAAGGTTTGCCATCGAGGAATTCGGTTAAGAACTCGGCGAACGCCTGGTTGCCTGAGTAAACCTCGGAAACCTCACCATTCACCAATGGCTTGAACCCGTCATTGAGCGCCTGGGAAATTAAGTCGGCGACGCCTGTGTTCTTACCGCCCTTCCTCAACTTTTCACACAGAAACGCGACCGCATCGGTGTATTTTCGCGGCACCTCGACCACCCACCTTCCGTCTTCGATGAAGGGACCCGACACGACGGAGCCGTTATCGACGTATTTTGACAGAAAGTTGGCGGATTCTTCATCACGCTCTAGCGGTGGTCCCAAATGCTTTCTCACTCTATGAATAGTACACTGCTCAAGCTCAAAGACGAACGCGCTCAAGGTTTTCTCATCGTTCCATACCACGTCTCGCAGGACTTTGAAGTCGTTCAGCTCAAGCAGCTTTCGCAGCGAACGTTGCGTTTTGTAGAGTTGCCCCCAGAGAATGTCTGGAACTGCGTTCAAATTACGAAAGGTTAAGAATAAGCAGTCGGAGCCGCGTTGCTTGAGCTTCTCCTGCAACTCTTTAGTGGACAAGGCTTCAGTTTTGGGTGGGAAAAAGAAACGATCGCTCGGCGTTTCCAAAAAAGCCCTTGCCGCGCCAATCAGCGTATAGATTTTTTGAAGTTTGACGGCGGAAGCTACGTTCCTGCCCTTGTCCACAGGATCAATGACCACGAGCGGTTCGTCAAAGAGCAGCCTAAGCTCTCTCTCCCTGCCTGCATAGTAATTCTCAATATCAATAACCATTCTCACCGCGCACTTGGCAAGTGCTTCAAGAGTTCCGACGAAAGACCCGTAATGAATTACGAGGAGCTCGCAGAGATAACCGCTGAACCCGCCAACCTTTATTTCAGCTCCGTAGACTCGGATGCCCTGCAAAAACCTCTTCAGCAAACGAACTTCACAACGCAGACTCGCGTTCAAACGCTTGTTCACGTAGTCAGTATGGAATGGCGTCCTATCCGTGGCGCTCAACCATTCGCCTTGTCCAGCACAGTAGCATGGTACGATGTTCACTCGGAAGCCTTCCACGAACGCCTCTAAGTAAGGGTGTTCCGCAAACCGCTCCACCTGCCGCCAGCCGTCCGTGGCTTCTCGGGCGATTTCTAAGCTAACGGCGCCCAGCGTTTTCCGTGGAATAGTTGGCGGTAAACACATGAATACGTCTATGTCAGGTTCCTCTTTTAGCCAGGTGTCTTTCGCTACGGAACCTTCAACACGGACGACGGCTTCGATTCCTTTTTTCTTGGCGGAAACCGCAACTTTTCGCTCTAATTCTTTTGCTATCGCCAGAATTTTCTTTCTCTCTTCCGCGGTTGGACTGATTTTTAACAAGACTTGGCTGCATACGTGTTTGATTTTTGCTTGCATAGTTATAGGTCACTGCCCGGGCAAAATTCTTTGAGCGTGGAATATGTTGGACCTTTTGGTGATAGAGCGCTTTTCTTGAGTCTAAGGCACTCTGCTTTAATGGTTCCGAATTCGTGGCTAATGTTTTTCGTGACAAACTCGGTTAGTTGCGCCTTGTTTCTTGCCGACCGCACGCGGGCAATCGTCAAGTGAGGGCTGAACCCTTTCGAGTCAGGCGCAAAGCCAAGCGCTCGCAAGCGGGGTTCAAACTGGTTGAAAACGTCTCGCAGCTGGTCTGCACCCTCAGTTATTCCAGCCCAAACGACTCTGGGATAGTTGAGGCTCGGAAAAACGCCAATGCCGCATATCTGCACGTTGAACGGGGTGAACTCGGTTTTCTTCATCTCTTCGAATATTTTTTCAACCATCCCAACCGAGACGTCGCCCAAGAACCGCATCGTCACATGAATGTTCTCTGTTTCCACAAGCTTCACGTCCGCGCCCGTTTGAAATAGACGAGTCTGAGCGCTCGCCAACCGCTTCCTAACATCCTCATTATCGATGTCGAAAGCCAAGAAACTCCTGATTAACTCGGACATGCCTCTTTCCTTCAAAATAGGTTCTACCTTCTACTCGCATAAATGCTTTCCAGTATCGATGCGGATGCAGTTGCCCTTGGGATGACGCTCTCAGTTTCTCGTCAACCTTTCACCTTCTTTTGACAGACCTTCTTCCACGAATTGCGTGCAACCGCAGATGTACAAAAACATAAAACCAATAGAAACACACTGTTATTCTGTGTCCTCTAGAAGAGAAAAACGAAACAGACGGGAGTGGTGTTGCTAAATGAAGAACCTGGAATATCTCCTAATCTTCGGAGTCGTGGCAACAGCGATGACATTATTTACAATCTGGCTGGCGATGAACAACATCTTCTTCACCTTCGTCTTCTCTGTTGCATCAATTGGATACCCACAGAACTGGATTTACGTTGCAATAAATTTCGCATTGCTTAGCCTATTCCTCTTGTTCATTGCGTTCAGGCGGAAAGTCGCACGGCTACCCTCAAGCATTTACTTGGCGTTCATTGTTGCACTTTACATTGAAATGTACGGGTTTCCGTTGACTATGTTCGTGGTTAACGCGGTTTTTGGTTTCGACCGTGTCGCTACTCTTTGGTTCCTTCTTTCACCGTTCACTGGAGAACAATTGTTCAAATTCGTCCTTTTTCCAGGGGTTATACTTCCCATTTCGAACATCATGATCCTTGCAGGAATCTTCTTGGTCGTCTTCGGCTGGAAACGAATCTACAAAGCAAAAGACAAGCTGGTGACGACAGGCCTCTACGCTCATACACGTCACCCCCAATACTTGGGGTTTCTGCTAATCACGGGAGGTGTAGATTTCTTGTGGCCCACGTTCTCCACTGTCTTGATGTGGCCAATTCTCGTTTTCTTATATTACAGGCTGGCGACTGAGGAAGAGGCGAAAATGGAAGATGCGTTCGGAGAAGAATACCGAGAATACAAGAAGTCGGTTCCACGGTTCATGCCGAAATGGAGCCGCCTCAAAGATGCTTTCGCTTAAACTTACAGAAAACCACACGCGATTGCACTAGGAGATGTAACCAGAAAATAACAGTTTTCTGCTGTAAACGCTTTTTAGTCCCGACCGTTGCTAATGTAGAATAATAGGATTAAGACATGAAGGTTAACAAACTCGTCGTTGGCTTAGTTGGGATGCCCGGCTCAGGAAAATCCGTTGTGGTTGAAACCGCGCAGAAGGTAGGCTATGAGATCATAGTCATGGGCGACGTGATCAGGGAGGAGACTCGAAAACGCGGGTTGGCACTGAACCCGAAGAACATCGGCGCAGTCATGCTTGACCTCAGAAAAAAAAGCGGGAAAGGGGTCATAGCCGAAAAATGCGTTCCGAGAATAGACCGAGCAGAGAGCTGCAAAATCATAGTCGACGGGTTGAGAAGTCTACACGAAGCCGAAGTGTTCAAACAGCGCTTCCCTAGTTTTACCCTAATAGCCGTGCACGCTTCGCCCGAAATCAGGTTCAGCCGTCTCAATCGTCGGGGTAGAAGTGACGACCCGGACGGGTGGGAAATCTTCAGGGAAAGGGATATGCGCGAACTGAGTGTCGGTTTGGGAAACGCCATTGCCATGGCAGAATTCATGATAATAAACGAAGACGAGAAAAACGCCACACAGGTGGACGTTGCCGAAGTCCTGGCGCGAGTTGAGGAAAAATGGAAGAAGTAACAGTGATTGTGGAAGCCGAAATCAACCCTACCGAGACTGAGGAGAAGGTGAAGACGGCTGTGGCTAACATGTTCGGTGAAATGCTCATTAACGTAAAGCCACTCCAGGTGGGAAGCGTTCTGGTGGCTGAATCGAAGAGTCGAGGTTCCATAGAGAATTTTGGCGCCATTCTTCGAAGGGACCGCGTTAGAGCTGCCGCCCGAAAAATCCTCTACAAAGCGGTCCGAGACAACACCATTTACTTTTTCCTTAACAAGCAAGCAGCCTTTGCAGGTCACGCGTCCTTCTCGCAGGAAACAGGAGAATCCCCGCTTGGACCCTTAAAAGTAACGATTGAAACGGATAACCCGAGGGAACTTATTGACTGGCTTGCACCGAGAACCGCATAAATCCAAAGTCCAGTTGCCGCTGTTCGCCAAAGCAATGGTGACAAAACGCGGCGCCGTCCTGCTGGGAAACTCCGTAGCCTGCGACGCACACGACGACCGAAGACCCTTAAGAGTTGTTACTCACGCTCACGCCGACCACTTAGCTGGCTTAAGGACGAGCGTGAAACGATGCGAGAAGGTTTTGATGACGAAAGCCACCAGAGACCTCATCAAAATTATCGAGGGACCAGACGCTTTGGCTGGGGGCACTATAAAGGCAATGGATTATGGAAAGCCCCTTCAGTACGGTGATGAAAGAATAACGCTTGTTCATGCTGACCACATAATTGGGGCAGCGCAGGTTCTCGTCGAGGAAGACAACGGGAAAAGAGTCGTTTACACGGGAGATTTCAAGCTCGATGGAACAGAAGTGCTGGAATGCGATACGCTTGTTGTGGAAGCAACGTATGGGGACCCATCATGCAGGCGCGATTTCGGCGTAGACGTACGTGAACTATTAGTTTCAATGGTTGAGCGGCAACTGAAGGATGGCACAGTCTTCATTTTTGGTTACCATGGTAAGTTGCAGGAAGTTATGCAGATACTCACCGACGCCGACGTAACCGTTCCGTTCGTGATGCCCGAGCGTGTGTTTAATATGTCAAAGGTCTGTGAACGTCACGGCATGCGACTGGGCTGCTTGACGCAATCCACTAAAGATGAAGCCAGAGAGATGCTGAACGATAACCTTCCATGCGTGGCTTTTTACCACATGAACTCGCGCGGAATGGTCGGATTAAACGCGTCACGGATCAGTGTGAGCGGATGGGAATTCCGTTCAGCTTGCAGGCAGATCAACCATAGGGAGCATGTTGTGGCGTTGAGTGACCACTCGGATTTCGATGGGTTGATTGAATATGTTAAGCGTTCTAAGCCCAAGCGCGTGATTACGGATAATTTTAGGAGCAACGGCGAGAGCTTAGCAAGGGAGATTAACAAGCGACTTGGAATCAAAGCCGTAGCGTTGCCCCAGTAAAACATTGAAAAACCAGACAACAGCAAAATAGTCCAATAGCCCATTGTGCTAATACTTAAAAGCACATCCGTAACTTTAAACCCATGTGGTGCAATACGTGGTCAAATCCTCTTTAATCTCAGGTTTCTACAAACTCAGCCCAAAAGATCGCCTAGCACTATTGAAACAGTTTGCCGACTTGTCTGACGCAGAATGCAAGTTACTTGGGAACACAGGCTCTCTGCCTCTGGACCTTGCAGATCACATGATAGAAAACGTCGTCGGCGCCATGCCAATTCCCTTCGGCATTGGCGTGAATTTTCTAATCAATGAACACGACTACCTAATTCCGATGGTTACTGAAGAGCCATCTGTCGTTGCGGCAGCCAGCTACGCCGCGAAAATGGTTCGTGACGGAGGAGGTTTCCACACCAGCAGCACACCTCCAGTTATGATTGGTCAAATTCAGGTCGTGGGCGTTGAAGAGCCAGAAGCAGCCAAACTGCGCGTCCTCGGGGCTAAACAAGAAATCCTGAAAAAAGCAAACGAACAAGACCCCCTCTTGGCTTCAGTGGGCGGAGGAGCGAAAGACCTGGAAGCCAAAGTCATCCACACCACGCAAGGAGACATGGTGATTGCCGAGTTGCACGTGGATTGCCGCGACGCCATGGGCGCGAACGCGGTTAACACGATGGCGGAAGCCGTGGCGCCTTTAATCGAGCAGTTGACGGGCGGCATAGTTCTCCTACGGATAATCACGAACTTGGCGACGAAGCGGCTGGCGAAGGCTTGGTGCACCGTGCCGAAAGAATCGGTCGGCGGCGAGGAAGTAGTTGATGGAATCGTAAACGCGTCGGCTTTCGCGGTAGCGGACCCGTATCGCGCTGCCACGCATAATAAGGGTGCCATGAACGGCATAATCGCCGTTGTCGTCGCCACGGGCAACGACCACCGTGCCATCGAAGCTGGAGCACATGCATATGCCTCGCTGAAGGGGCAGTACACTTCGCTCTCGACTTGGGAGAAGGATGCGAACGGGGATTTAGCTGGCTCAATCGAGTTGCCCATGGCAGTTGGGCTCATCGGTGGCGCAGTTCGAACCCATCCGATAGCAAAGATTGCTGTCAAGATTTTAGGTGTTAAGTCTGCTAATGAGTTCGCGGAAATCTTGGCGGCTGTGGGTTTAGCGCAGAACCTTGGTGCGTTGCGTGCGCTTGCAAGCGAGGGGATTCAGCGAGGTCACATGTCGCTTCATGCGAGGAATATTGCGGTGGCTGCTGGTGTCCCTGAGGGTCTGGTCGAACGTGTGGTTGGACAAATGGTTAAGGAGCGGAAGATTCGAATGGACAGAGCGAAGGAACTGATGAAGGAGTTCGGTTCCGCCAAAGACTGATTTACTGTTCGTTTGAGGTTTTTACGAATAGAAAAATGCTGAGCAGGTTCTTTTTGTGACAATTAGCCAGCCTGAATATTCGGTAGTGGAGAGACATCAAATCTTCCAATGATGGCTTCACATATCAGGTTTCACTGAGGGTATTCGTTAATGAATCAGCCATGTTTTCTTTAACTTCTCTTTTTTTGTGTCTTCCCAGAGTGGCGATATTTAATGGGGTCATGAAGCAACAAACCACTGTTTTCTTTCGCGATTAGAATTGGGACAGGCACCTTACGGCTAAATCAAAACAAAGAGCTTCTCAACTCATGAGAATTGCATGTTTTTTGGAAGAAAGAAGAAACGGGAAAAACGCTATGGGATTCAGCTTAAAGCATTGGTTCGCGGTTTATTGGACTGCTTCGACCTTCACGATTTCCGGGATTCTGTTTTTCAGATGGGCTTCAACGCCGTTCTTAAGCGTCATAGCTGACATTGGGCAGCCTGCGCAGTGGCCTTGAAGCCTAACCTTTACAACGCCCTTTTCTACGGCTACGAGTTCGATGTCTCCGCCGTCAGCTTGAATGTTTGGCCTAATCTCGTCTAACGCTTTCTGCACTTTCTTCTCAATAGTTTCACTCATTTATTTTCACCTTTAGGTTGAAGTACCCGTTTCTAAGCTTGAGAAGTCTTAAAAGGATTCCGCTTAATCTTCCACGGTGAGTTTGACTAAAAATGGACACTTTAGCTCTCGTGAACCATTTGAGCTCAGCTTATCTAATATTAAAAAGTCTTATAGACTATCCGTTTATGGATAAGTTAAAATGTATTCAGGGGTAAAGCTAAAAGTCGAACAGCCCGTGTTGAGGGAAACCACAAAATGAAGATTATTCTAGGACCATCATCAACTGATCTTGCAGAAAAAATCGCTGATCTAACAGGGTTCGAGAAAGTTTCTGTGGCTTCCAGAGTTTTTCCTGACGGAGAATCTTACGTTCGCTTAGAAAATTCAGTGATGGACGAGCATGTTGCTATTGTGAATACTACGAGTAAACCGCAAGATAGCAACCTCATGCAACTCGGCTTTATGGCTAATGCTGCGAAACGAAACGGCGCGAAAAAAGTAACCGCAGTTGTTCCATACTTGGCTTACGCTAGGCAAGACAGAGTATTCTTGGAAGGCGAAAACGTCAGCATCGAAACCGTGGCTGCAATGCTGAAAGCAGCAGGAATAGACCAACTAGTCACTGTAAACATCCACGCAGAAACCGCGCTAGACAAATTCCCGTTCCCAGCCAAAACCCTCACCGCAATCCCCCTACTGGCAGAATACTTCCTCAAAAAAGGCTTCACGGAAGCGTTCGCTTTAGCACCCGACAAAGGAGCCATGTACATCGCCCAACAAGCACAGCAAATTTTAGGCGGCGAAGCAGGAAACCTCGAAAAACAACGCGACAGACACACAGGACAAACAACCCAAACAGGCGTACACCTCAAAGTCAAAGGCAAAACAGTCATAATATTCGACGACATCATCAGCACAGGCGGAACAATCGTAGGCGCAGCAAAAATCCTCCGTGAACAAGGCGCAGCAAAAATCTACACCGCATGCGTACACGGCTTGCTAATCGGAGACGCAGAAAAACGAATCCTAGACGCAGGTGTCGAGGAAATCGTAGCCACAGACAGCGTACCAAGCAAAAACAGCAAAGTCACTCTCGCGCCGCTATTAAGCGAAGCGTTAAAGGCGCTGTAGTTGCCTAAACTTTTCTTCCTGATAAGCGGCGAATACGAATCGCTCTCATTCGGGGAATTGAAAGCCATTCTCGAAGCAGAAGGATGCGGTTACATTTTAGTTGAGAAACTCGACCAAACTGTGAGACTGGAAGCCGACGCAAGCAGCGTCCAGCAAATCCAGCGCAGAAGCGCCTACACACGCATTTGCGCGTTGGAACTTTTCACTTCAGAAGCAAACGACGAAGCCATAATTCAGGCAGCAGAAGAAACAGACTTTCGAGCGGTTCTAAACGAAGGAGAAACCTTCGCAGTTCGTATACGCCGCATAAAAGAATACAGCAATAGAGACGCCACCATG
The DNA here is from genome assembly GCA_963749465.1 of Candidatus Bathyarchaeota archaeon. Taxonomy (GTDB): domain Archaea; phylum Thermoproteota; class Bathyarchaeia; order Bathyarchaeales; family Bathycorpusculaceae; genus UBA11855. The sequence goes on from CAVVMH010000008.1 coordinate 49,476, forward strand.
ACGATTGAACGCAAACTCGGCAAACACATACTCCAGAATACAACAGGCGCAAGCGTCAACCTAAAAACCCCAACAAAAACCTTCTTCGGCATTCTCACAAACCACAAACTCGTCTTTGGCTTACGCTTGGCAGAAATCCAGCCAAAACCCTTCGTCGAACGCCGACCACGAAAAAAACCATTCTTTCATCCTTCAGCAATGAACGCAAAACTCGCACGATGCATGGTCAACCTAGCACACGCCAAAACAGGCGAAACCGTTTTGGACCCGTTCTGTGGCACAGGTACAACCATACTCGAAGCGTCGCTGATTGGCTGCAGAGCAATAGGAACAGACGTGCAAAAACGGATGATAAAAGGCACTAGAAGAAACCTGGCACACTTTGACGTTGCCGCTGAAGCGTTGCTCATGGCAGATGCGCGAAAACCACCCTTCACCCGAATCGGGTGCGTGGTGACAGATCCACCTTACGGCAAGAGCGCAACCACCCTGAAATCCACAACTAAAACAATCGTGGAAACCGTCTTAACCTCTGCCAAACCATTACTGAGCAAAGGACAACGGATTTGTATCGCTTCACCCAAAACAATACAAATCGCTAAACTCGGCTTGACGCTGGGTTACAGGCACGTGGAATCACACTTCGCCTACGTGCACCGAACCTTAACACGTGAAGTTGCCGTGTTCGAGAAGGATGATGAAACATGAGTTTACGTGTGGTGTTCCTGGGAACGTCAGGTGCCATTCCAACCTTGAAAAGAAGCTTGCCAGCGGTGCTTGTCCATCGTGGGAATGAGCAGTTGCTGTTTGACTGCGGTGAAGGCGTGCAGCGGCAGATGATAACGGCGAAAGTTGGTTTCCACAAGAAGATGAAAGTGTTCCTTTCGCATTTGCATGGTGACCACGTGCTAGGCTTGCCTGGCTTGCTGCAGACGATGGCTTTGATGGATAGGACAAAGAAGCTTGAGGTTTATGGTCCAGAAGGCGCAGCTGCTTTCTTGAATTGTGTGAGTGAAACGTTGCGGTTCGGGTTGACGTTTCAAGTGGAAGTCCACGAGGTTCATGACTGCAGGCGTGGTTTGCAGCGAAAACGATTATGCGGTTGAGGCTGCATGGGCGAACCATGTGACGCCTACGCTGGCTTACTCTTTTCTGGAGAATCCTCGACCTGGAAAATTCTATCCCGAAAAAGCTACACTATTGGGCGTTCCAAAAGGCTTGTTGTGGTCAAAGCTTCAGCATGGCGAATCGGTTAATCTTGTGGATGGCAGAATGGTGAAACCAGAAGAGGTTTCGGGGCAAGCCAGGCGTGGACGAAAAATCGTTTACTCGGGCGACACACGACCTTTTAAGGGGTTTGCCAAGTTTGCTGCACGTGCGGATTTAGTGGTTCATGAGGCAACGTTTGATGACGCTTTGGCTGAGAAGGCTGAGTTAGATGGTCATTCTACGCCTAGTCAAGCGGGTTTGCAGGCGAAGCGCGCTAAAGCAAAAATGTTGGTTTTGACGCATGTTAGTGCTCGTTATGCTGATGCTGGGTTGCTTTTGGAACAGGCGAAAAAGGTATTTCCGAACGCGATTGTTGCTGAAGATCTTATGGTGTTGGAGTTGCCGCTAGGCGAGTAGCTGACGTAGGTTTGTGAGGCTTTCGGGCACGTTGAAGACTGATTCAATCATGATTATTCCGTTGAAGGATATCTGTTTCAGGTGTGATGTGAATTGTTGCCAGTCGATTTTTCCGTAGCCGATGCCCAAATGCTGGTCACTTTCACCCATGTTGTCGCTGAGGTGCAACTCAAAAATCTTTTCAGGCAACTGTGTGAGGAAGCGTTCCGTTTGGGCTTCGAGGTTTGCGTGACCTGTGTCGAGGACTATTCCGATGTCGCTTAAGCCTGATTCCTCATAGAGCCTTCGGAAGTCTTCGGTGGTTTTCATTATGGAGCCATACTTCTGCGGGACGTTCTCGATAGCTATTTTTACACCATATTCTCGTGCGACCTTGTGCAACAAGTGTATGCTCTGAATGTTTTGTCGCCAGTCGCTTCCAGGGTAGAACGGAGTGATGCCTGTTATCTGTCCCGGATGGAGAACCCACAATTCTGCGTCCAACTCGTTAGCGTATGCCATTGACTGCTTGAGCCGTTTGAGTGAGGCGTTCAACATTGTTTTGCTGGGTGATGCCAAATTTATGTCAGCGATTGGGCAGTGAAGGGTGAATTTGATTCCTCTGTGTCTTGCGGCTTCGTTAAGTGCCTTAACTCTTTGCTTGTTCAGTGTGTGCAACCCGTCGTCAACAATTTCAACGTAGTCAGTTTCAACCGTCGCTAAGGTGTTGAGCATTTTGTTGAAGGGTTCCGCTAGCGTATGCAGCATCGAGATGCCAATCTTCGGCTTGAACATTTGCGTTTTTTCCTCTTCAAAGGGTTACGAGGTTTAACCATGATATTTCGCGACTAATAACTCTACTCTGCGAACTGATGCACTCTCGGGAACCTATCTCTCTACTGCAAACAAATTCCACAATGAAGTTGACTTGTGCATGATCGCACACATGCAGATTTCAAAGAATTAGCTGACAATTAATTTTCTTCGATTATGAGTCTGAAATTGAAAAGGGCAATTATTTTCGAATGTTGCACTGGAGCACTTTGGGACAGATTAGGCACTCGTCTGATCGCGGTGCTTCCGTTGGGAGTGCATTCAGATTTCCAAAGAAGTGCGCACACTTGGCTGGAGACTCGAAGACTCTGTGATAATCCGTTGCCTTGATATCCTTGATTTTCAGGCCCTCGGTCGTTATGTCAAGTCTAGACATGCAGTGGGGGCATGCATAGTAAGAAGAACGTGGAAGGGTTGAGCCATCGGTTAAAACTGTGGGTTTGTCGAATTTCTTCCCGCAACCATCGTATGGGCATCGAAGCTTCTCGTCTCCGCCGCCGCGTTCTCGGAAAAACGACATGCCCTCATCAAACCTCCAGCTTCAAGGAACATCGGGTATAGTGATATTTAATAAACCTTTCCGTCCACAAGCACAACAGAACTACAAAACGAGAAATGGAGCCTCGAGCGGGCCTTGATCCCGCGGCCTGCTGCTTACAAGGCAGCCGCTCTACCGGGCTGAGCTATCGAGGCAAGTGCATTCCGTTACTCCAGTGATGAATCACGCATTTTTAAAACGTTCGGAAGGGAGGGGGACGAATACGCCAATCTTTTTAGGCTTAAACGGCTTTAACTCGGGATTGCGAGCAAGAAAGGAGACGTTTGACTGATGCGTAAACGCGATGATCGAAGAAGCCTTAGTGAAATTGGGGAGCGCTCCATAATCGAAATCATCAAGAAACACCTCGACGATATTCCAGCTTCGCCAGTGCCCTTCGGTGACGACGTTGCTGCCGTAACCATCCAGGGCGAACGAGTAGCCGTGTTGAAGACAGACATGCTCGTGGGAAAAACCGATGTTCCAATACGGGATGAGCCTGCGGCAGGCAGCGCGCAAAGCGGTCGTTATGAACGTGAGTGACTTCGCAGCCAAAGGTGTCGAGCCGTCTGCGGTGCTTGTTTCGCTCGGGTTGCCGAGGACATTTTCAACGAAGGACGTGGAGGAAATCGCGGAGGGACTGAACATGGGAGCCCGTGAGTACGGCGCCTACGTCGTCGGAGGGGACACGAGCGAGGCGTGTGACTTGATTATTGCGGTGTCGCTTTACGGGACCGCCTTGAAATCGAAGTTGATGTTGCGGAGTGGTGCGAAACCGGGTGATGTGGTGGCGGTTACTGGGCTTTTTGGAAAACCTGCCGCCGGACTGCGGCTTCTGTCGAAAAATGTTAAACTTGAAGGCGAGTTGCATAAAGCTCTTGTCGATTCGGTTTTTATGCCGCACGCTAGGTTGAAGGAAGGGTTGACGCTTGCCGAATCCGGAGCGGTGTCAGCATCTATCGATTCCAGCGATGGGCTAGCCTGGAGCCTTCATGAGTTGAGCAAGATGAGCGGTTGCGGATTCGTGATTGACAGAGTTCCTTTGGCGGAGGAAGCTCAGCGATTCGCTGAATCATGCCAGGTTGATGCTTTAGAGTTGGCGCTTTACGGGGGTGAGGAGTACGAGTTAGTCGTCACGGTTAAGCCTGAACGGTGGCGAGAAACCGAAGCGGCTGTAGAAGCAGTTGATGGAAGACTTTTGCCCATCGGGATGGTTACGCAACAAAAACAGGTCGTTCTCAAGAAGGATGGCAAGAGGCGCCTAATCGAACCTCGCGGTTGGGAGCACTTCAAAAGCAAAGCTTAGGGTCGTTCTTGTCGGTCGAGCAAGTAATTCAATACGGTGATGCAAGAGGCGGCTAGGTACGGCTGTTTGCCCAAACTGATTTTTTCGCCATACCGTAGCGCGAAAGTTTCGGCTTTTTTCGGCAAGCCTACATGGTCACCTAAGACAAAGAGTGGGTTTGCGTCAATCTCGGTTTCAGCTATGTTTCTTCCGCCTTCTTCAAGGACGTAGATGTGGCTGGTTTCGGCTTTTTCTTTGAGGAGTGATTCGAAGCCAGATTTTGTCACTGTTATTCCAGGATGGGCTTTTCTGTTAATGACTTTCTTCAGTATCCCGTGCCAAGTCTCTATATCTGTGCGGACGTCGAAAAGTTCGGTGCCATTTATTTGCAGGTGCAATGGTGGCTTCGGTGGTCCGTTAAGGATGGCGTGAAAGGTGACGTCCCTGCGCAAACCGTGGGAAAGGAAGAGGCTGGCGACAATGCATTCATGGACGATGTCCATTCTTCCCGCGTCGTGCATGTTGGTCCAGTTCGCGTCGGTTCTGCCTTGGCGGGAGTAGAGGAGGAATTCTCTCAACATGTTCACGTCCGCTTCGTATTTCGGGGCACAGTTAATAAAACTATAGAATTCTGTCACAAGCTGTCTGCTCGTGGATTTGTACCCCCTTTAAACTTAAACGATGAAATCACGAAGCAAGGCAGCTTACTGAAACGTTTAAATCCCGTAAAAAACGCATAATAAACCACGCGGGCCCGTAGCTCAGCCTGGTAGAGCGCCAGACTCATAATCTGTTGGTCAGGTGTTCAAATCACCTCGGGCCCACTCAAATGCAAATTATTTTTGGAAAGTGTTCGACGTATAGTGATTCCTTATTGGCGCGGATTACTTCTGTGTCAGTTTGGAGGTTTGGGTGTTTCTTTCTTTGGTTTTAGAAATTCGTTGAATCATGAACACTACGATGATTATTACTGCAGTTATAGTCAGACCGCTCGATATGGTTGTGACCCAAACGTTGTCTGTTTCCACAATGAACGCCACGGAAACTGCGAGCAGGAAAACGCCGAAGTAGAGGCTGAAGTTGCTGCTGAAGAATTCGCCGAACTCTCTTATTATGGCTTGTCGGTAACTATTGAAAAGAATGAGGACGATGACCAGAGTTACGACCACTGTGAGGATGGTGTAGGTCAAGTTTGTCCAATAGTCTCCGAAAGTGAGCAGCAGCCCGACCTCGTCGATAATTAGCCCGCCGCCAGCACCATAGAGGATTGCCGCCAGCCGGTCGGCGTCTACATCGTTGTAGCTGATTCCAAGCCAACCGCCGACGGCAAGAAGAACTATCCCGAACCAAAAATGGTGAATGTGAATTCCGTTGCTGATCAACACCGTTGATGGGAAGAATGTCGTGAAGGTTCTTGCCACGATAAATGAAAGTATGAAAGACAACAAGGCGATTATGGCAAAATTCGCTCTTGGCTGAAACCTTTTCGCGGAAGAAGTGGTCATCCCCATCGAGAAATATTGCGATGTCAGCCCGTATTTATTATTTGCCGCGTTGGGCAGTCATTAATCGGAGTCTGCCGTCCGTCGTAATCATGTTTTGTGGTAAGTTTCATTTTGAGTGAGCTTGCACGATTTCTTTGATGGTGTTCAAGTTTCGAGTTGTAGCTTGGGTTTCGAGTTTTTTCTCGAGGAACGTGTTAGGTAGTCCGCCCTCTCCATGCCCGTGGGTTACGCTGTAAGCTTCGCGTTTGTCGATTCGTATTATTTCCGCGGTGGACTTTGGAATCTTGAGGGGAAGTGCAGACTCTGCGGTTTCAGTTGACAGGAACGTAACCAGGTAGCTGGCGCCTTTCTCATTGATATTTCTGAAAGGATTGCGCTCCACAAGTTCCTCTAGATATGATAGAGAACGCAGGAAAACTTCCACGTTGCTACTTAACAACGTCTGGAGTTTCTTTTGGATTGCTATTTTCATCTGTTCCAAGTCAGCCTTGTCTGTCTCGAAAATTATGTTGCCGCTTTGCTTCCAGACAGAAACATTCTGGAATCCCAATGAAGCGAAGGCTTCTTTCAGCGTCTCTTTTTTCACGATGTTTCTGCCGCCGACGTTAATCCCGCGCAGGAACGCAACATACTTGGGCATTTCTAGTCAGGGATATCTATGTTTGCACTATTGATAAGGCTTAATAGCTGCTTGCTCCGAGTCATTGCACATTAGACGTGTGATGTTGTGTATGGTTGATGTTTGGCTTCCCTACGGAAAAACCGACGTGTGCGTGAGAATCCCCGCCCGCAACTTTCTCGGCTCAATCACGCCCAAACAGCTTGCCTGCTGCGCCAGACGCCAAGGCTGAAATCGAACGCGCCTTAAATGCGCCCATCGGCTCCAAGAAACTCGCTGAAATTGCGAAGCCCGAGAGCAAAGTTGCCATAGTTGTGGATGATGCGACACGTCACGCGCCAACCGAAGTGATGCTTTTGCCCGTTCTTGCGGAACTCAACGCCGCGGGCGTCAAGGATGAGAATGTAACGGTGATTTTCGGGTGCGGAACCCACAGGGCGGTCACAGATGAGGAAGCGCGGAGGCTCCTTGGGGAAGAGGCTTGCAAGCGTGTGAAGGCGGTTAGCCATGATTGCAGAGCAACAGACCTGGTTCACGTGGGCAATACCAAAACTCACGGCAACAAAGTCTACTTGAACCGCATTTTCGCCGAGGCAGACGTGAAAATCCTGCTGGGCGACGTGGGCTTCCATTATTACGCTGGCTACGGAGGCGGACGAAAGAGCGTGTTGCCCGCGGTGGCAGGAGAAGAATCGATAAAGCACAACCATGCCATGCTTCTGAACCCGAACGCCCGAACCGGAATCCTGATGGGGAACCCTGTTCACGAAGACATGACTGAAGCGGCAAGGCTGGCGAAAGTGGATTTCATCGTGAACACCATCTCCAACAGCAAGTGCGAAATCGTGAAAGCCTTTGCTGGCGATGTGGAACAAGCGTTCCTCGAGGCTGTGAAAGCCGTGGACGAGATGTACCGAGTGGCTGTTGATCGCCGGGCAGACATAGTGGTTGTTAGTCCGGGCGGGTACCCGGCGGACATGAACCTTTTTCAGGCTTACAAGGCGTTGGATAATGCTTTGGCAATCGTCAAGCGCGGCGGTGTGGTCGTGTTGGTTGCCGAATGTGCTGAGGGGCATGGCAACTCGGTTTTTTACGATTGGATGACTAGGCTTGGCGAGTTGAAGGCGGTGGAGCGCGAGATAAAACGCAACTTTGTATTGGGAGGGCATAAGGCGTATTATTTGTTGAAAGCGCTGCAGAACCATCAGATAATCCTTGTCAGCTCGCTGCCCGACTATTACGCTAGCATCTTCAAGTTGAAGACCGCGAGAGCTGTGAACGACGCGCTGACCGAAGCCTTCAAGACCGCGGGTTCAGGCGCCAGAGTCTGGGCGATGCCCTACGGAAATTACATGTTGCCCGAGGTCAAAGTAGCTGAAGAACAGGTGCAGAAAGAGTAACAAAAACCGAACCTTTTGAAACGCAACGTTTAAGTTATCAACGGAAATTTCGTTTAAGAAGGCGAAAAAATGCTGCAGACCTTCAACATCCGCAAGTTCATGCCAGACGACCTTCAAACCGTGATGCAGATCAATCGCGAAACCCTGCCAGAGAATTACACTGACTACTTCTTTATGGACCTCTTCGAGCGGTTTCCTGAAACCTTCATTGTTGCTGAAGAAGACCACTCAATCGTCGGGTACATCATGTGTCGCATAGAAGTCGGGCTGTCAAACCTCGGCTTAGGCGGCCTAATACGAAAGGGACATGTGGTTTCTATAGCGGTTCTGCCCAGCGCGAGGCGTAAAGGCGTCGCCCAAGCGTTGATAAATACCGCGCTGACCGGGATGAGTTTCTACAAGGCGAAACAATGCTACCTTGGAAGTTAGAGTTACAAACGATGCGGGAGTTGCGTTGTATAAGAAGCTGGGGTTCGAGGTCAAGTCGCACCGTTCACGGGTACTACTCAGACGGCGAAGACGCCTATGTCATGAGCAAAAAACTGTAGCTTTTAACCGCTAGAACTTATTTTTTCCACTTATTCTCCTGCTTAGTGCCATCTCAATTGATTTGTTCAGTTTAGAAACAAGAGTGTTCTAGACTAATCCTCAAACCACGTGATGAAGGCCTTGATGAGAAGATGAGAGATGCTGAGTCTGACGTCTGAGTTCACTTGTTCGTTTTATTTAGCTCATCCTCTAGCTGTTTCACTCGCGTCTTCAACGCCTCGTTCTCTTTTTCCAATGCTGCTATTCTGGCTAGATACTGTTCCGTCTTCTTCGCATGCTCTTCTTCGTTTTGGTGTTCTTCGTCGACCCATGGTGGCGGTCCTGCGCTCCCCCAACCCATTATGCTTCACCTCACTGACATTGTTTGCTTCGAAGATTTAAAATAATCTTTGCTTCCCTTGATAGGCATTGAATAGGTTGTCCTCTCAAACTCTAACCTCTGAGGATTGGATTTGTGCGTATATTAGCTTGCAGGTTTGGCTAAGATTCTGAACGCCGTTGTCTCCCTGAGAGCCCAACTCCTCCTACTAAAGGAGAACCTTAGTGTTAGAAGAAGAAGCGCCGTGCATTATTGTTTCTTCTTCTTTCAAGCTTATGTGGAAGAAGGAAATTGAGTTTTCGGGGCGTTCACTTTAACTCAGCTCTCCGCAGATTGAACGCTCGCATGTTTCGCGTGTTTTAAATAGTGCTGGAGCAACTCTATCCACGGATCACCGTTAACGAGCTGAGACAGATGTCAGAAGAAACAGACAATTCAAAAGAAAGTGAAAGCCCGCAATCACCAGGCACAAAGAAATACGAGTTTATCGAGGACCTTCCAGGAGTCGGCCCAGCAACCAGCCAGAAACTTCGCGACCTAGGCTATCACACCGTGGAATCGCTAGCGATGGCAACAGCCCGTGAACTGGAACCCGTAGGCGTGAGTGAGAAGAAAGCTTTTCAAATCATCGAAGCCGCGAGGTCAGCCATAGGCATCAGCTTCGTGAGAGCTGACGAACTTTACAAGATGCGTCAGACTGTTCTCCGCGTAACGACTGGTAGCAAAGCTCTGGACAAGATGGTTGACGGCGGTTTGGAGACCCAGACCATAACCGAGTTCTATGGCGAGTATGGTAGTGGAAAGAGCCAGTTCTGCCACCAACTGTGCGTGAACGTGCAGTTACCTCCTGAACGTGGCGGTCTCAGCGGTGGCGCACTGTACGTGGACACTGAAAACACGTTCAGGCTTGAACGCATAATCCAGATGTCTAAGCATTTAGGTCTCGATCCCGAACAAGTGGTTAAAAACATCATTTACGCTGAGGCTTTCACGTCAGATCACCAGATGTTCCTCCTCGAGAATGCGGACGAAATCATAAAAGCCAACAACATCAAACTACTAATCGTTGACTCACTCACAGCACATTTTAGGAGCGAGTACATCGGTCGAGAAATGCTCGCATCCAGACAACAGAAACTAAACAAGCATATGCACAAACTCATCGCTCTTGCAAGAGCGTTCAATGCCGTAGCGGTCGTGACGAACCAGGTCATGGCCAAACCTGACCAATTCTTTGGCGACGCAACGCATCCCATCGGTGGGCACATCGTTGGGCACACGAGCCATACGCGAATCTACCTTCGCAGGGCGTCGCATGGTCCTGTGCGCATCGCTAGGTTGGTCTCGAGCCCGTATTTGCCTGAGGGAGAGGAAATCCTTAAAGTCACGGAGAACGGAATAGAAGACGTAACCGAAGAGGAGAAAGCGGAGAAAGCAAGTAAAGGACGCGGTCGCTAAGAATGCCTATACCACAAGCTTTAGTCACAAGGTATTTCCAGCTCATCGTCAACCGACAATTTACAGAAGCAGAACGTGAGCTGGAACGGCTTAAGCAGAAAATGCAGAAAACTGAGTATAACAGAGGTTACTTCAGGGCATTGTACGGTATGCTTCTCTCTCGCAGGAGCAGTAACGACAACTATGCTCTTTTCTCAAAGCTGGACTTAACCGACAAAGCCTCGTTGCATATGTATAGACGTGAGTTTCTAGAACATACAAGAAACGGTCTCCATGGTGATTTTGACCGCGGTTACTTCTCGGCATGGTCTGATTGTATGCGAATCCTCGCCAGACTAGACGTTCCGAATGCGACCGCTTCGAGCGAAAAGGATTCCGACAAAGACAAGCCGCTTGAGACTCTTAGGAGCGATAAGAGTCAAGCAACGATGGCGAATTTCTTCCAAGGCAAAGAAGCTTAGACTTTTAGATTGGAGTTTGTCCTAAGACAATCGTGTATATGAGGATCCAGGAGACTAGCCATGCGAAGAAGTAGACGCCTATGCCCTGGGTCATGATTTTGGATTGTTTCTCAATTTTGCCCTTGAATTGGGCTTTGAAGATGTAGAACGTTATCAGGTACACGAGTAGGGCTATGGTTAACCCGTTTACGAACGTGGTTAATCCTCGTTCTCCTAACGTCAGGGCTACTGCTGTGCTTATGGCGCCTGCAACTATTGCTAATGCCAGCCTCGTCCAGTAAATCAATGCCAACGGTCTCACGGGTCGGGTTCACCTTGATGTTTCAAGTCCATGTTAAGAAGTTGAGGGGTTATTAACCATTTTGCCTGCTCACGGTAAGTTTTTCTAAGTGATCACTTTTTCCGTTGTTCTGCGGTAGAATATCCAGGCTAGCAAAACCGTTATCCCAGTGACGAGGATTGTGACGGAGAAGGGTAACGGGTTTAGGATTTGGGTTGAAACTGCAAAGGAATACAAATTGTTGCCAAAGTGCAGGACAACAGCTAATGCGTAGAATATCAAGGGTCTCTTTGTGGCAATACCATATGCCGCAATCACTGTGCTTGCTGGATGGAAGAAGAATCCTGGCAGGCGGAAAAGCGCTGGGGTTCCGAGCAGGACCGTGTATTCGAGTAATTCGACGAGAGCGAAGCCCAGCCCAACCATAATGGCGAGGTTGAGGATTGACCGTTGTGTCTCTCCATGTCGGTAATAAAGTGGGAATACTTTCGAAAACTCCTCTATGAAGGGCGTAAAGATTGCGACTGATATTAGTGCGGCTGTGATAGGGGCGTAATTTCCTAGGTATGGGTCTACGAGCGCACGAGCGAGGGTTGCCATGGGGATACTCGTGATCATTCCGCAAGCAAAGAAGAACAGCATCTCAGTGATTTTCGGCTTGTGGATGGGAATCACGCATTCTTGGGAACTCACACGAAGACCTTCCTGACAACCGTCTGGTTGAGTTAGATTGGATACAGATGTTAAAGGTTTCGATGAGCAAAAGCATGAAGAACGCACTTCTTATTTATAATCGTCAAACCATAATATTTGCTGACCTCGAGTGTAACTAGATTGCCTCCAAAAACGTTCACGAGCTTCGATATCGCGGCCGAAGTCCACGAGTTACAGAAAGCGGTAGCAGATGCCAGGGTGAATAACATTTATCAGCTTGATCCTGAAACGCTGGTTTTGAAGCTTCACAAGGTGGACACGCCGCCATTGCTGTTGGTGCTTGAATCGGGCAGACGGTTCCATTTGACGGCTTATGCGCAGGAGAACCCTCAGACTCCTCCTGCTTTCTGCATGGCTTTAAGGAAGCATCTTCGAGACGCATGGCTGAGGACGGTGGAGCAGTACGAGTTTGAACGCATCGTTACGTTTGTTTTTCAGGATAAGGATGTCACCTTCCGTCTTATTCTCGAGCTTTTCGGCGAAGGCAACATTATCCTGACAAGCGGGAAGGGCGAGATTCTGCAAGCTTTGGTTTTCAAGCACATGCGAGACCGCAATATCGTTCGCGGTGAGCCTTACGCATTCCCGCCTTCCAGTGGCAGAAACCCGTTTAAGACGACGCGGGAAGAGCTTGCTGGTGATTTGAGGGGCTGCGGAGATGTTGAAGTTGTCAGGTCAATGGCGCGTTGTTTGGGCGTGGGTGGCGTTTATGCGGAGGAGATTCTGCTGAGGGCGGGGGTTAAGAAAACCACGCGCTGTTCAGAGCTGACAGAAACCGAAATAACGGCAATTCACGACGCCCTCCAGAACTTGCTCACTTGCATTACTGACTCGAAGTTTGAGCCAAAGGTAATTCTGAACGCGGACGGAAGCTTCCTCGACGTTGTCCCGTTCAACCTTAAGAGGTACGAAGCCTGCAAAGCTCGGGGTTTCACCAGTTTTAATGAAGCTCTGGACGAATTTTACCTGAGAGTTACTGCTTCTGAAAAAGCGGCAGGCGCAGGCACAAAAGTTGCTGAGTTGCAACGGCAGGCAGATAAGTTCAAGCGAATCGTGGCTGAGCAAGAGCAAGTCGTTCGCGAAGCCGAAACCACGGTGGCGCGCGATATGTGTATCGGTGACCTTGTTTACGCCCATTCTGTCGAGGTTCAAGCGTTGCTGGACAGGTTCTCGGCTGCGCGGACTGCGGGGAAAGATTTGGGTTTAATGGCATCCGAAATCGCCTGCACGCAGGCTTCAGGAAATAGTGTTGCCGTTAAGGTTGAGGGATTCGATGCCAGGAACCTGGCGGTGAATGTTCGCGTTGGCGACGTGCGCTTCAGTGTTAGTCTTCGGCGGTCACTGTTCGAGAACGCTGCGGAGTATTATGACCGTGGAAAGAAGGCTAAGCAGAAAGCCGCTGGAGCAGTGGAGGCTCTTTTGGATTCGCGTCGAAAGTTGGCAGACGTTGAAAAGCGTATTCATGAGGCCGAAGTTGCGAAACTGGCGAAGCCCGCTGAGGCTTTAGAGGAGCTGGTTCAGCGTAAAGTTCGAGGGAAGGAGTGGTTCGAGAAGTTCCGCTGGTTCACCTCCAGCGACGGTTTCCTCGTTGTAGCGGGCAAAGATACGGTCAGCAACGAAGTCCTCGTTAAGAAGCACACTGAGAAAGATGACGCGGTTTTCCACGCTGAGATATCGGGAGCCCCGTTCGTGGTCGTAAAAACCGAGGGCAAAACTCCGAGTGAGCAAGTGCTTCGTGAAGCAGGCGAGTTTGCCGCTGCGTTCAGTAGGGGTTGGCGCGAGGGGATGGGCAGCGTTGATGTTTACTGGGTTAAGCCTGACCAGTTGAGCAAGGCGGGACCTTCGGGCGAGTATGTAGCCCATGGCGCTTTCGCGGTTGTTGGGAAGAGGAACTGGATGCGAGGTGTGCCGCTAAGGATGGCGGTTGGCGTCGTTTTATCCGATGAGGTGGGCTTCGTGGGTGGACCCGTAGACGCGGTGAAAGCTAAGACGAACATTTACGTCACGCTTGCCCCAGGGGATGTTGATTGGGAAAGAGCTTCTAAAGAGGGTCTTGCATTCGTTGGCGGTGAAGTTGCCGAAGGAGCAGCGTGAGAAAGTTGCGAAAACGTCGGTTGAGCTAGTAAGAGAATTCGTTCCATACACTAAGGGCAGGATAATCGAATCTTTTCCGCAACGTTAAAAGGTACTTATCACTTCAACGGGTAGCTTCACAGTGAATTATGGCTGCTTGTTTTTTCAAAGTTAACCGCGTTTGGGAATCGCTTCGCCTAGAACAGTCTTTCGAAATTGTTCACTTTCGTTTGCTACCGATTCCATATTCCATTCAGTCACGAAGTAAACCTTAGGCCAATTCGCAGGACGCATCTCGAACAGGCGGTCAAGCAATATTGGATCTGCCCGCGATCGCCACAGGGAATCTCTGTCAAAGTTGGTCGCTATGCTTGTAACTTCGTCTCTTCCCAACCTGAGGAAAACGTCAGCAAGGACGGCAACGGGTGCGCTGTTATCAGACAGAACTGCTAGCTCAGCGTTTCTTACAGCTTCCCCGTCACCATTAATGGATACTGTCAAGCCACCTCCGTTTCGAACAAGCTTCATAGCCTCCACATCTGTCCTGTCGTCGCCGACGTACATCACATCATTCAAGGGTGAAGGAAGCGTCTCTACAACTTCTTGGACGGCTTTTGCCTTTTCTGCTTCGCCCGCAATGTTCACGTCCGAGAAGATTCTCTTGCAACGCGTTCCAGTAATCTCCTTCCAGAAAATCTTGTCAAGTCTGCTAATCGTCGCTTGGTCTCTGCTTGACAAATCTCGCAACGCCTTCGCGTACGAGGGAATAGTGATGGACGGCATTCCCCCGATCTCCCAGGCAAGACTTTTCAATTTCGACTTATCTTTTGTTGACAACTCATACTCATCGAGGTTGACCTCTGTGCTGTAAGTGTTTTCCAATGGAAAACCAACCTCTCTGCATAGAGCTCTTACGTAATGTTCATAGCTCGTGCTAACTATGAAAGCCTCTGAAATCTTGGGAACGTGATTCATTGTCGATTTGCTGCCCTTCAGCAAAACGAGATTGGCTGCAGAAAACTCTTCCACAGTCTTGTTGTCAGCATCAAAAGCCAACAAGAAAGGTAAAACCAGTTTCGACGTGTTTCCTACATTGTAATCTCGTCTTTTCGGAAAGTTAGCATGCACATAGTCATACTTGCGTATGATGTCAAAGACCCTGTCTCCTTCAGGTACGAAATGAGCAGTCAAATCAAATGCAATATCATTCTTAACTATTGGACCTTCGCAATCGGAAACAAAGACGCGCTTCATTTCTATAATCTCCAAATGGTGTGTGCTGTTTTAGTACTCTCTCCCTATTTTTCAATGTAGTGGTACACATCTCCTTACTGATTGCGAGATGGATTTTAATGGAATATCATACGCATCAACAATCTATTTTTGAAAAGTGATTTTCCTGATTCTGCAAGTTTCTTCACCAATGGATTCTTGAACCTTTTGACAAAATTGTCATAATCGCTATTGTCCGCATTTTCGAAGAATTTTCTCATGATTTCGAAAGAACTCTATATCTGGAAGAAGCTCTTGGCGGAGCAGATAATTTTGCGCAGATTTTATGATGCGTCTCAAGATGGGCAAGAGAATTCATCTATGCGACCATGCACGGACAGTTTAGCTGAGGGATTGAATAGCCTATTTGATAATGACGTGGAAATCCCAAGAATTAAACATGGAAATAAACAAACATTTGATACGCTGATTAGTGAAGAGGCTTTATTGTTAGCTAAATTTCTGAGAAATGAACGGATAGATTGGAATCCAAGAATTCCGTTAATTTAACTAACATGAGACTTACGCTTGTGGTAATCTTGTCTCTATATGATTGATTAGATTCACAAGAAGTTCCTTATTTATATCTCTGCCAATATGCCATCTCTTAGCATAGTAATCAACAAATGCACAATCTAACCTTGTTTGGTAGTCGGCATATGTATTTTCTTGCCACATCCCTTTTTCCCAGAACCCATCTTCCCAGATACCCTCATCAAATATGGTTTTGAATTTTTGGTCCAAGAATTCCCATGCTCTTTTTGTTTTTATTGGGTGGTTGCTGAATGCTTCTTTTTTTGTTATGACTAATGGGTCACTGTTATCACATTTTATTTTGTCTCTTTGTATTGCCCATTTCAACCCAAACCCAAAAGGATTATTTGTCTCTCTCAAATACTGTCGGGCACTACCTTGAGCGTGCGTTTGCGTTGTAACAGCTTAGTTACGAAGATTTAATAATTGGATTCTGGCTATCTTCCTTTTAGAATTTGCCAGAGGATGCATCTCTGCGTCGCTTGCTCTCAGAGAATAAAAGGCTGGCAAGTCTGGCTTGGCTGAGAGGATATTTGTGAACAGACGTTGGCTGCAACCAAAATCGGGTTGGTTTAGCATCGGAAGAGTGTTGAGGAGCCTGATTGTAAGCGGTTTTTGCATTTTTCTCGTTCTTTTTCTTGTGTTTTTCCCAAATCTGTACTACTCCTATGCTGGTTCTGGGTTAACTTCTGATTTTGCAGTTGGGTTGCATTACGTCTATGAACAAGATGAGCTTGGTCAGATCTATGGGGAAGTTTCCCGTATTCGAAGCATAGGTTTTGATCCGATTCGTGTGACTTTGGTTTGCGATTCGAGAGATCCAGCTGCATATGTGAATAGACAGACTGACGAGTTTTTCTCTGCTGCTCGGCAGTTCAATGTCAGCGTGGCTTTGGCGACGATGAATCATGAAAACGTGGAGGATGTGCAATACTATCTTGAGCGTTGGGGAAAGTATCTTTCTTACATCCAAATCCTCAACGAACCCGAGTTGTCGCAGTCCTGGGATCTGGGTACAATGTTTACTGACGATGAAATAGTCTCGAATTTCGAGCAGATTCTCGATGTTGTTCAAAGGAGTGGTATTTCCGCGAGGCTTTATACTAATTTCGAGCCTGGATTTGTTCTGCGGACTAGTGTCCCCATTGAGTTGAGTAAGAACCTAGATTTTGTTGGTTTGGATATTTACATGGAGGGTTTTCTGATGCTGTCGCCCCATTTAGTTGAGTTATTGCGCGAATTGACGGGGAAGGAGGTTGTGATCACCGAGTTTGGCATTTCCACCAGCGATGATGCGGCCCATAGTAGATTCCTAATTCAGGGGCTAAACCTGTTCAAGAATATGGGTCTAAAAGGTTGCTGGTTAGTGTACTGGAACAGCGATCGTATGTTTTACGGAATCCGTGGAAGATTGGCGGAACAATCGGTTGGTGACTGGATTGCTACGAATGCGGGTTAAGCAGTCTTTTATTCACGGGTTTTTGCTGTTGATTGCCTCGTCTATTGCGCTGTTGGCTCTCGAGTCCTCCTTGATTGGTTTTATGGTTTATAATCCACCGATTGGTTTAGGGTTGTTTGTTCTTGTTTCATTCGTGGTTGTGCCCTTGTTGCTTGGCGCGTTGAATGTTCTTGTTCTGCACTGGCTCTACGGTTTTAGAGGTTGGCAGACCGAGTTTTGGCTTAACGGGGTCCTTATACTGCTTGTTTTCGCCGCGGTTAATCTTGTGCTGCTAACGGTGGCAAATGTTCGGTTCTCAGCTTGGGTCGCTCTTGCTGAGGTTTTGTTGCTGTCGGTTCCTTTTGGGCTCCTTGGCAGAGTCACGAATGGGGGATGCGAGAAAAGATTATCAGATTCTGAAGAGCTTTGACTCCACAATCGACTAGAGCACTCTGTAAGCCTACTCTTTTTCATCTTTGGCTTCGTTGAAGAATAATAGGAAAAAATAGAAAAGGGAAAATTTTGAGGTCGGTTACTTTTCCTCTTTTTTCATCATGTCAGGCATCATCTTCCAGTGCATCTTTGACATGCCTTCCTTCACTGCTTCCATCAAACCCTCGTTGATCTCGATATCAATCGTTATCCTTGCATGACCTTTCTTCGTATCTTCAGACATTAACCCACCTCCTCAAAAAATTTATTCGCTTAGGCAACAGGTGAGCAAGCACGTAATGCACTTGACTCGCAGTCAAGTCTACGTCAATCCAGATGCGGTATTGAAACTTGTGCATCCTCTTGGTCTTCACCTTGTAATCGTTGATTAAGCCGTGCTTCTTCCAATCTCCAAAAGACCGCGAAATGTAGTACGTTATTGCGGTGGGAGCCAAAGGTTCAAAAATCAACGCTAACCTGAAGAAGAAATTAATCGTTCTCGGATTGATTACGCTTGCTATAGTTGTTCCTCCAGAACTTGCCTAAACATCATGACACGAATATCGTATAACGCTTTTAAGGTTGTGTGACTGTCAAGCATCAACCACAAAGGAGAAAATCTCCTTGACGCTTGACGAATTAAACGAGCAAATCCGCATATGCCGTAAATGCAGACTCTGGCAAAGCGCTAAAAACGCGGTTCCAGGCGAAGGACCACAAAACGCGCGGCTCATGCTCGTCGGACAAAATCCAGGCGCAGAAGAAGACAAAAAAGGCAAACCATTCGTCGGCAGAGCAGGAAAATTCCTTAACAAAGTCTTAGCCCAAAACGGATTAAACCGCGAAGAAATCTTCATCACCAACATCGTCAAACACGTAACCCCTCAAAACAGAAAACCATTGCCAGACGAAATTGAGGCTTGCGCTCCTTACCTGACCCAGCAGATTAACCTGGTTAAGCCCAAAGTCAGTGGTTTTGATGGGTGCGGTCGCATGGCAAACTCCAAGAGCAGAACGCGCAGAATACTTTGAAACGGTGCATCCTTCAGCGGCAATGCGGTTCACAAAAATGAGAAAAAGATTCGAGGAAGACTTCAGACAGTTGAAAAAGAAGTTATAGTCTAAGAGTCACCATTTCTGCCCATATCGCCAACCACCATCGAAAGTGCCTGCCAAGCATTTTACGCATTTGCAGAACTCCATGGAGAAAGAAGGTAGTTATGAGAACGGATTTGGGATTAAATTCTAGTGTTTTTTGGGATAAAATTGGCTATTCCAACTTAAGTTGATGGGAAATCCTCTTTTTTGCAATCCCCACCGCTGCGATAGCAAGCACAAGCGCCAAAAGGGCAACGCCAAAGATAATCAAAGTAATCCTGAATTCTGGACGGGAATGCAAAACGTCAGTTGACGGCAAACCGCCAAGGTAAGCGGCTAAGAAGATTGCTACAAAGGCTGCTCCTACTCCTTGAAGGGCATATAAAGCAAGGTTTAGTCTTCTGTTGCTTGTCATCATTCAAGTACCTTCACAAGTTGCGGTTGAATGCTTTACGCTTAACGTAATATTTAATCTTAGCTGCAGAGCGTTAGGTAAAGCCCTAAGCGATGGTTGAAAAAAGTTTTGAGCAGGCAGTGAGATATGGTTATTAAGCGCTTAAAGGGAGGTTAATGCTAACGGGTGAAGGTTATGAACTTTGACCAAAAATTCTACTCCCCGCTAAAGATTGGTTTATTCATAGTTACTCTTGCGTATTTTCTCTTCACGTTTCATGCTATGTTTACACTTGAATGGATTGGTGAGTGGAACCGTATCGCGGCAACTTTCTCTCTTAGAATTCTTATCGAGGACATATCGGCAGCAATCGGAATGATATTTAGGTTCATCGGCAGCGTCTTAGCGCTCGCAACAATAGTCTACTTTTTCATAAAAAAAAGTATTTCTGAACCTAAGCTTTACCGCATCCTTCGTGTGATCATTGTTTTCGAAGGCTTATACTGGCTTGGGCTCATAACGTCTGGAGCAACAGGCATGTACGGCATAGCCACGGCTTTAGGCAACAGGGATGTCAACATTCATTCTTGAGAGGTTGTTTTTCTACGTCATTCCCGCAGTGGTCGAATCAACAGCTATACCTATCTCTCTATTCATTTTGGCGCGTAAATTAAGCCCAACAAAACCGCTTAAAGCTGCTATTAAATGGGCGTCTATTTCAGGCGCTTTTTTTGTGTTGACATTTTGGCTTGTTAACACTGGCATGTGGGCTTTGACAGTTTGGGGCTCATCGGATCGGGCAAAAGGGATAGATTACCTTATTTCTTTTCCACAGAACATGGCAGGCTTTCTAATAACCGCAGTCGGCATGCTTGCGTTGACTATCTATGCAGCCCATTTGGCAAGAGTCATCAAGGCAGAAAAACTCTCAGAACTCAACTTTAAACCAGTAGGCTATTGTTATTTTAGGAACAGGACTCTTTTTCTTAAGCAACTATTTATTATGGATATTCTTCGGCGGAGACAATGTCTGGAGCTACTGGTATGCATGGCTGTTGGGGCACAACTTGGATTTGTGGATGCTTTCGCTGCCACTAGTCGGGGTGCCGCTGTTGTTCGAGCGAAAAGCCTCCTAGTTCAAGTCTCCCAATTCAAGGGGGAAGAGGAACGCCTTGGGAGGAAAAACTGTTTTCAAATGGAACTTTCACGAAATTCGCAAAAGTTGCTCCAATCGAATCAGACGTCATTAGGAAATCGTTATTCTGCTTGCTAGAAAGAGAGACACTGAAACCTGTGGCGTTGTCGTGAATTATGAAGTAAACTTCGGTGCTTTGTTTTTCTTTGGGTTGAAGCGTGTAATTGAACCTAGCAATTGAATTATCAAGCTGCTGGTACGGTTGAGTAGTCTTTTCTGAAAAGCTGGCATTCACGAGATGCACGTCAAGACTGAAGCTGCCCTCCAGGTAACCAGTGTTCTCGCAATTGATGGTGAAGTAGTTGTCTCCGCCTCTTGGGTAAGTGTGCAAAGCATCAAACGAATAATAGACTGAAGCCCTGAGGAACCACACTAAGCCTGCAACCGCTATCACCACCACAAGGGCTAGAGCCACGATTGCAATCAGTTTTCTCCGCTTCTTTAAGAATAATCCCGCTCCAACAGCAATCAATACTACGAGCACTGCAACCCACGTCAAGATTGTGTATACGCTGGTTGGAGGAGGTGCTGGCACTGATAATGTCCGCAGACGTGAAATATCGCTCAAACCATCATTCGCGTTTGCCAAGGAGAAACTTTGCAGCATGACTGCAACGAATATGCAGATAGTCGCTAAACTGCTCAATTATTGGTCTCTTCGGGTTCAACTCTTAGCCGACCAGCGCTAATCTTTATGTGCCTTTTTCGTATTTAATGCTGTTTCTTTGGGAAACTCTCAAGAATCGCTATTATTTCAGTTTTTCTTGGCACATCGGACAGCAACCCTTAAAACATAAATGCCCTAAGACTGTTAGTTCACTGAGGCAAAACGTATGGGCTGTCATGGCGGTTTTTCACTGGACGAAGCCACAAGGCGAAGCTGGTTCAACCCTGAAAAAGTGCTCGAAGATGCTGGATTACGTTCGGGCATGGTGTTCGTGGACGTTGGCTGCGGAGACGGGTTCTTCACGATTATGGCAGCAGAAGTCGTGGGCGCGAAAGGCATAATCTATTCGGTCGATACCGACGCTTCAGCAATTGAGAGGCTTAAACGCAAAGCTGCAGAGAAGGCGCTTAGCCAACGTGAAAGCCGTGGTTGCTAAGGCTGAGGAAACCGTTTTCTGCGAGGGATGTGCCGACATTGTCTTCTACAGTATCGTGCTCCACGACTTCCTGGACCCAGCCAAAGTGCTGCGGAACGCGAAGCGAATGCTCAAGCCGTCAGGACGATTGGTGGATTTGGACTGGAAGAAGAAACAGACAGCGCATGGTCCACCTATTCAAATAAGGTTCAGCGAGGAAAAAGCTCAAACGCTCATCAGGAACTCTGGCTTCAACGTGGAAAACGTGAGAGATGTAGGACCAGACCATTACATGATTGTAGCCAAACCTTAACTATTTACTTCTCAGCCAATGCATAAAGCTCTAACAAGTCGCGTTTGAACCTGTCAGGGCTGCTCAAATAAGCCGAGTGCCCAGCCCCTTCGTAAACTATCAGCTTAGGATTCGGCAACTTGTCCGCAAGGAGTCGCAGGTCCTCAAGCGAGGCTATCCTGTCTTCAGAGCCGATGATTAATCGCACAGGAAACTTGAAACGGCCATACGCTTGCACAAGCGGGCCTTCGAGCACTCTCACGGCGCCAACCAGCAGTAAACCCTTGACGGGAAAACGCGACGCATACTGCAAGGCCATGTGCGAGCCTAAGCTCGCGCCAACCAAAATGGGTGTTGCATCACCGAAAAAGATGTGGACAGCTTCGTTGATGGCGGAGACGTTGATTTCCACGCTTCTGCTATGCGGTTGACACTCGCTCTTCGAGCCGTACGGCATGTCCAACGCCAAGAAAGGCACGTGTTTCTCTTCAAGTAGTCGGGTGGCACTGATGCGCTGCCAAACGGCGCCAGTGTATGAATAACCGTGCAAGAAAACTACTGGTACGCCCGAGGCATGATTGATTAACGCACGACACTTGTGACCGGCAACAGTCAACGTTTTCTCAGACAAACCTATTCCTCTTTTTACCCCCTATATGTCAAGGAACTTAATGAAGTTTGATGAAGCTTGGAAAAGCGTTAATAACCCCAGCGGTCTCAGCCTACGTGGTGCTTCTATGAAGGTTAACGTCGGAGACAAAGCTCCAGACTTCACACTCCAATCACAAAAAGGCGAAAACGTAACGCTTTCCCAATTCCAAGACAAGAAAAACGTGGTCCTGTACTTCTACCCGAAGGACGAGACTGTTGGTTGCACGCGTGAAGCCTGCGCTTTCAGGGACAGCTTCGAACTGTTCACGGATTTAGGCGCGGAAGTCATCGGAGTGAGCGCGGACACTGTCGCGTCACATAAGGCGTTCGCGGAGCATCACAACCTCCCATTTACGCTACTCAGCGACCTGGACAACAATGTTCGCAAGTTATACGGTGCCACCTCAACACTTGGCATAATTCCAGGAAGAGTCACCTTCATAATCGACAAGAAAGGCGTGGTTCGCCACGTTTTTTCGTCGCAGCTTCAGCCAGAAAAACACATTGCGGAAGCTCAGGAAGTATTGAAGAAACTCGGCGAAGAAGAAAAAACAGGAAACATTCGTGACTCCTGAAACCGGAAAATGCTCGCACATGCTTAGACTGTTTAACACCCTAACAAGAAAAAAAGAACCCTTCAAACGCCTCGAAGGCGAAAAAGTCAAGATCTACTCTTGCGGTCCCTCCACCTACATGCGTCCGCACATTGGCAACTATCGCACTTTTCTCTTCGAAGACGTTCTGCAACGTTATCTTGAGTATTTGGGCCAACCTGTTCTCAGGTTGATGACGTTGACGGACTTGGAAGACAAAGCCATAGCCGAAGCCAAAAAAGAAAACATCTCTTTGGAGAAATTGACCAGCCGAAACGAAGCCCAACTCTTCAAGGACTTCGAACTCCTAAGAATAAAGGTTCCCGACTACATGGTCAAAGCCTCAACGGTCGTGAACCAATCCGCTCGGCTGACCAAAATGTTGGTCGAGAAAGGGTACGCGTACTGGCACTTGCACGAAGGCAGGCGAAACGCATACTTCGACCCATCGAAGTTTCAGGGTTTCGGAAAACTCGCGCATCTTGACATGAGTAAGTGGCCGAAAAGGAAACGCCGCTTCCACAAAGACACGTACCCTGGAACGCCATGGAACAGGGGCGACTTCATCCTTTGGCACGGCTGCAAAGAAGGTGACGTGTGCTGGGAAACCGAGATTGGCAAGGGCAGGCCTGCGTGGAACATTCAGGATGCTGCCATCGTGACCGAACACCTCGGCTTCAAAGTGGACATCGCTGCGGGCGGGATAGACAACCTTGTCCGGCATCACGATTACACGCTGTCAGTAGCCGAAGCGGTTTCAGGCGAGAAATTCGCAAACTATCTGGCTTCACGGCGCCCACCTCTTTGTGAACGGCTCGAAGATGTCTAAGAGCAAAGGCAACGTCATCTACCCCGACGACTTGGCAGCAAAAGCCTACACTGGCGACCATATCCGTTTCTTCCTATTTGCCGACATTACAGGAGGAAACTCAATTTCACCTATGAGAAACTGGATGCCTGCTCGTAGAAGATTGGATGGTTTCAAGAGTATGGTTCAGGACTTGGGTAAAGCAGGATCATCCAAGCCAAGTGAAGAAGCAAAGAAACTCGTGTGCGCAATAGTTCCGCGTTTTGAGGATGCTATGAACGACGATTTGAACGTCAAAGGCGCATTTGACTGTCTCTTCGATATCGTCTCGAGGCTTGATAGATTAAACAAAAAGGGTCGGTTAAGCACTCAAGATGCGAGGTCGGCTCTGGATAGAGCTAGCCCGTGTAGACCGCGTTCTCAGAGTTGTTTTCTAAACCACGGTTTAGACGAGTACGCCTACTTGCTTGAATCTTTGTAACGTTTCCTCTCTGTGAGGGGCAAGTTCAATCTCGTTCGTCAAGTCTTTCCCAGCAACGTGTGCTCCCATATGGTCGCCTTCCATCCAGAAAGCGCTCGCTGAAACATCGTAGACGTTTCCCTTGAAGGCAACGTAAGCTGGTTTGCCGTCTCTGCCGTTGTTCTGGGCGAGTTCGTTCATTGTGATTTTTCGTTGTTCAGCCAAAAACTTCACCTATATTTCACAATGTGATTATGCGGAGGCTTTAAGCGTTTAGGTTGGCAGTGGCAGTTGTGATTCTTAGCTTCGGATGCCTCCGAGCTCGTAGGCAGCATTGATGTCGATTCCGCCTGTAGTTGCGCTTAGAGTCACGATGAAGTTGCTTCTTGTTGGGTAGTTGCTCGACTGCAAAGGCGCCTGATTTCCATCGAACCCGCTTTGTTGAACATTTATTCCTCCTATTACTGTGCTGGCGGATATTCTGGCTCCAACGTCGTTCTGAATGTTCATCGCGAAATTCACTCCGCCCGTTGTAGTCTGAGCTTTCAGAGTTACGTTTCCCGCGAGTTGTCTCCTCTGAGTGATGTTCACTTCCGCTGAGCCTGTCGTTGTGGTAACTGAAACGGGAATGCTTTGCGAGATTTCGACTTCATCCCACTGAAGCCGCACGCTGCCGGTAGTTGTCTCAAGCGAAACACCACCCGATGCAACAACGCCTTCCTTCACAATGGCTTCAACGCTTCCAGTAGTTGCTTGAAGGTTCAGGTTCTGAAGAGTCGCTTCTCTATCCGCATTCATGGTGATCGAACCCGTTTCCGTGCGAACCGTAATGTCCAGATTCACCGACGGGTCGATCAAGACGTCGCAGACAACATTAAGCGTGTTGAATATCGTCCATCCTTCGGCTCTAGAAACATTCACGAAATACGTTAAAGTCGAGTTGCTCGTGTCTTCAGTGAAACCCAAAGCCAAGGGGTGGTCAGTCCCGAAAATTCCCCTCCAGCCTGTCGCCGACACGTTAACGGTTGCTAGTTGGTTTCCTGGAAGATCCTTCAACATAACATTCACATCGGCAACGTCCGCGTCGACGACTATCCTCAGCGCGTTCACGTTGCCAGAGGCGGCTTCGTTTGACTGGTTGAAGGTTACTGACTGGAAAGGCACGAATGCTATTGCTACTCCAATCACGGCGATAACTAAGATGGCAATCAGAACGATGACTGCTAAGGGAAAAACGGTTCTTCGTGTTCCTTGAGACGTTCGTTGTGGCGTTCCCGTTTTTTCAACTTGAGCAACGGGTGTTCCGCAGACGGGACAGAACCTTGCGTCATCGTCTAGCTTATTTCCACACTTGTGACAGTACGGCAAACACAAACCTCACTCTACGAATTACAGGTTTTTCAATTTAAGCCTTCTCAAACCTACTTCACTTATTAGGGCGAAAAACGATTATATGTGAAACGCATTAGTCACAAGAAGAAGGTCGAGAGATTGCCATATTGTAAGAATTGTGGAAATGAACTTCCTGAAGACGCTCAGTTCTGTCCGAAATGCGGAACCGCTGTTGCGAAGTCAGAAGAACCTGTAGCGGTGAAGCCTGCCCCAACAGTTGTTGCACCAGGGTTGAAATCGGCGCTCTGGGGAGAACGTTTCGTCGCCTGGCTCATAGACGTAGTTATAATCGCAGCGGTATTCGGCATACTGAACTTAGCCACATTTCTCGGCGGGCCTTCTTTCAGTCTGATTCCTGGATGGCCAGATTGGATTCCATTCTTCAACCTGAACAGCGTTGTTCTCTTCTTGTACTGGATGTTGATGGAGGGTTCTAGCGGTCAATCAGTTGGGAAAATGGTCATGCGGCTCAAAGTCGTTAATGTAGATGGTACTCCGGTGAACATGGGAAACGCGGCTGTGGAGAGCGTTGGAAAAGCGTTTCTGCTTCCATTAGATTGCATTGTAGGTTGGATACTCTACCCTAGAAGCCGCCAACGCCTCTTCAACTACATTTCCAAAACCATAGTTGTAAGACTGTATTGAGAGTCCAGCAAGCAGTTTTTCAAGCGCGATCTAATCAGGTGCACTGCTGCGTAAGAATTTCAGTTGAGGTTCTCAGCCATAATTCTAATATGTCTGGCTTAAAATTCATTGGTGGTGTATTCATATTGGTCACGATTCTCGAAGAAACCGCGGTAATCTCAGCCGCCTCAGCCATCGTGTTAGCGATTTTCGCAGTGATCCAACTCAGACATGTGGAGAAACACAGGAACGTTGACGTGACCATGAAACTCTTCGAATGGGCTGAGAACGACAGGCTACGCAGGGCATTCAGATGGGTTGATAACGATTTCGAGTTCAAGAGTTACGATGATTACAAAACTTTCCAACTTAAGAACATTGACGCAGCTGAGTATCCATTTGAAGTTGTTGCTTTCTTCGAACAGGTGGGTTTTTTGGTGGAGAAGAAATTCGTTGACTTCGATGTTGTGCAAGATCGTTTGGGACAGAGCGTCATTTCAAATTGGCAAAAGCTGGAAACTTGGGTCTTAGCCTTAAGAAAAGAGAAGAGCGACTCCAGCTTCGGCGAACATTTTCAACGCTTGTATGAAAGGACGGTTCATGACTTAAAGAAGCAGTGGATTTCACGCGAATCAGAAGTTCCAAAGCCACAGCGAGCTTCTACGTAGACAGTCAACACACAATTAGACCGGCAAAAACTAGTTGCTCGCAACATCGACATAATTAAGTAATAGCTTTCACATCTCTCAATCCAATTACAACGTGGAGAGTGCGTTAAGTTCGGAGAAATCCTGGTCACGTCAGCTTGGCCATACATCAATGTGACACCACACTTGGGCAACTTGGTAGGCTCAGTCCTGTCAGCCGATGTCACGGCACGTTATTACAGGCTAAAAGGCGACGACGTTCTCCTAGTCAGCGGCTCTGACGAGCATGGCACGCCCATCGAAGTCGAAGCTCTAAAGCAGGGGATAACGCCCAAAGAATTAACCGACCGAAATCACACCCGCGTCGCGGAACTTTTCAACCGGTGGGGTGCGTCCTACGACAACTACACGCGAACCGAGAGCCCAGTGCACAAGGAATTCGTCAGGGAAACGTTGATGAAAATCTACGCGAACGGCTACATCTTCAGCCAGGACACCCAAATGCTGTACTGCGAGCATGACCTCAGGTTTTTGCCCGACCGCTTCGTGGAAGGCAAATGCCCTTACTGTGGTTGTGAACGGGCTCGTGGTGACCAGTGTGATCGTTGCGGGAGACTCCTCGAAACCACTGCGTTAGTGGAGCCTTACTGTGTTATCTGCAAGAATCCGCCGACGACGAAGACCACGCGTCACTGGTACATAGACCTCTCAAAACTCAGCGAACGGCTAAGCCAATATCTTAAGGCTAATGAGCAGCTTCCAGCCAACGCCAAGAACTTCAGCTTAAACTGGATAAAAGAAGGCTTGAAACCCCGAGCCGTCACACGCGACGTGGAATGGGGAATCCCCGCGCCTTTCCCGGGTGCAGAGGGCAAAACCATCTACGTTTGGGTGGACGCAGTCTTAGGTTACGTTTCAGCAACCATCGAGGCTTGCAAGCGAGCAGGCACACCCGAGAAATGGCGGGAATTCTGGTTTAACAAAGAAGCCAAGACACTGTACTTCGTCGGCAAAGACAACATACCCTTCCACACCATAATCCTGCCCGCGCTGTTGCTGGCTTCAGGAGAAGACTACAACCTTCCTTGGAACGTTTCGGCAACCGAGTTCCTCCAGTTTAAAGGCGAAAAGGCGAGCAAAAGCCAGCGCATAGGCATCTGGATCGACGAAGCACTGGAGATGTTTCCTGTCGACTACTGGCGATTCTTCCTGATGGCAACCAGGCCTGAGTCGAAGGACACAAACTTCTCGTGGGACTTCTTCTTAGAAAAGATCAACGCCGACTTGAACGATACTTTCGGAAACTTTGTTCACCGGACGTTGTCTTTCGTGAACTCAAAGTTTGACGGGGCAGTTCCGCAGCCGACGAAACTGGCGGCAGAGGATGAGATGGTTCTTCAGACGGTGAAGGAGAAGGTTGAAGCCATCGCCCAAGAGATTGAAGCGTCAAAGCTGCAGTCCGCGGCTAACACATTGATCAGTTTGAGCAGGGTTGGGAACCAGTACCTGAACGAGAAGGAGCCATGGAACTTGATGAAGACGGATAGGGATAAGGCTGCGGGCATATTCTACGTTTGCGTACAGATAGTGAAAGCGCTTGCCGTGCTTTCGTCACCGTTCATCCCGACTTCTGCGGAGCAGTTGTGGCAAATGCTCAACCTCCAAGGAAAAGCCAGTGAAGCTAGATGGCAAGAAGCCATTAACCCGTTGGAAGCTGGACACAAGATAAACAAACCCACGCCGCTGTTCAAGAAGATAGATGCCGACGAAAAAAAACTTGACGAGATGCTGGCACAGGTTAGAACGAGAATGGCGACCACCACGAAAAGTTGACCAAGAATGCAGGTAAAAGCTGATCTTCACGTTCACTCGATCTACTCTAGCGATTCAATAATTACTCCAAAAGAGCTCGTGTTCTACGCGAAGAAACGCGGGCTGACAGCCGTAGCGGTAACCGACCATAATCAAGTTGAAGGGGCGCGGAAGATAGCGAAGGAAACTGATTTCTTGATAATCCCCGGCACGGAGGTCTCAAGCCTTGGGGGGCACATAGTCGGCTTAAACGTCGATGAAGTCATGCCTGCGGGCTTGAGCGCAGATGAGACGGTGGATCAGAATCCACAGGGCAGGCGGCGTCGCCATTGCGTGTCACCCTTATGCGTTGTTCAAGGGCAGCATCGGCAAACACGTAACGGCGAAGTTTGACGCCGTCGAAACCATTAATGCTTCGTCATTTCCTTTCAGAAGCGCTTCTTCAAAAGCGGAAAAACTCGCCGAGCGCTTTGGCTTGCCTCGAGTGGCAGGTACAGACGCGCATTATGGTCCTGTGATTGGTTGTGCTTACACGGTTATTGATTCTGAGTTGAATCTGGAAAGCATACTTAAAGCGATTGTCGATGGACGGTGTGAGCCTGCGGGAGGCGCTATCTCTCTGGGGATGAGGATTCAGAATCAGGGGCGCTTCTTCAAGAAGTATATGCGGAATCGGGGCAGGCGCGATTCTTGAGACTAATCGCTTTTTGGGGATAACTTACTCTTTTTTGTTTGCAGAATTCTAGTGTTGAGCAAGGTTACGAGCATGTTATCTTTTCGTGCGATAAATTCTGCAGTAAATGAAAATGTTAGAACGAAGGGAAAAAGGAAGAATCTACTAATAGTCTTCCATCTGATAAAGGTCTAACTCGATGTTCAACGGCGTCTCGGGCTCGTTGCACGATTCGAGGTTGTATAGTCGCTGCGTGATCCTCGCCAACCTGCTTCTTTTTGGTCTAGCTTTTTTCACCACATGAGGTCCGTTCAGCCTTGGTTGCTGCTCGGGAAAAGCCTTTGGGATGAACATGGTGACCAAATTTTCCTCGACCAGTTTGCTCAGATCCAAGCCGACTTTGCTGGGTTCGTCGATGGCTAGATTGCACTTTAATGTGTTCTCAATTGGGTCTTGCTTAGTCAACGCCTTTTCTCCTCCAGACTTCAGCGCTTATCATGTCACGGATTGCCACTCGGATAGCTTCAGCTCTGTTCGGATAGAAGCATTCGTTCACGAGTTGGTCTAAAGCTTTGATGTACGTCTCAGGCAGGTATAACGTGATTAACTTCACAGGTTCTTCCCCCTCGATGAACTACACAACTCATTCCCGAACGATATACCTGTATATGTTATGATATAAATATGCCTTAAACATGTTCGTACCATTTGTATTTAAATCAATCACTAATGGTGTTGCAGTTTCCTGTAAATTCCCGCAACACAGCACCTCTACGTTTTTATTCATTGTATCCGCATTTAACGTGCCGCGATGAACACATATGCGAATACACGTAAGAAGCTTCGGCTGCTCAACGAACCTCGCAGACGGCGAAGCGCTCGCTGGCTGTTTAACCCGTGCAGGCTTCGAATTGACTGAAACGGTCCAGGAAGCAGACCTAATTGTCTACAACTGTTGCGCCGTTAAGGGACCAACTGAAGATCGAATGATTACGCTCTTGAAGCGTGTGCCTCGAGGGAAGAAGCTTGTAGTGGCAGGTTGTCTGCCGCTTATCAGTTTTGAGAGGTTGCAGAGAGATGTGCGTTTTGAAGGGGTTGTTGGGGCTGCTGCAGGTTTCAAGATTGTGGATGTTGTAAAGCGTGTTTTGGCTGGAGAGAAGGTTGTGAGCCCTGGAGAACGCGATAAACTTGAAGCCCGAGTTGGGTCTTCCTCGGCTGCGTTCGAATCCTGTTGTCAGCTTGGTTCCCATAAGTTATGGGTGTTTGGGTTCGTGTGCTTATTGTTGTGTGGTTTTTGCGCGTGGACGCCTCCGGAGTTGTTCCGTTGAGGAAATCGTTGAAAAAGTGAAACATGATTTGGCTTCGGGTGCAAGGGAATTTTGGCTAACTTCTCAGGACACGGCGTGTTACGGAAGAGACTTGGGCTCTGACCTTGCGATTTTGTTGAAGTCGGTGTGCGCGATAGAAGGGGATTTTCGGGTTCGCGTGGGAATGATGACCCCAAACTTTGCCCTTGAAATGCTGGATAGTTAGTTGACGCTTTCAAGGATGAAAAAGTGTTCAAGTTCATGCATTTGCCCGTGCAAAGCGGCGACGACATGGTTTTGAAGAGGATGAACCGATGCTACATTGTGGAAGACTTCTTACGCATCGTGAAAACGTTCAGGAAGGCTTTGCCCGACGTGACTTTGGCGACTGATGTTATCTGTGGTTTTCCAGGCGAAAACAGGAAAGCGTTCGAGAGCACGCTCAGGGTAATCGGTGAAGTTAAGCCAGATATCGTTAACGTCTCAAAATTTTTCGTTAGACCTGGAACAGCGGCAGCAGAAATGCCAAACCAAATAGTGGCGACTGAGATAAAAAGACGAAGCACAGAAGCTGCCAAACTGGCAAAGCAAATGTCTTTAGAACGGAATCAACGTTGGCTAGGCTGGACAGGCGAAATCCTAATCGACGAAAAAGGCAAAATTCCAGGCTCATGGATAGGACGAAACTTCGCCTACAAACCAATCGCAGTGAAAAGCAACGAGTTGCTGCTAGGAAAAACATTGAAAGTAAACGTCGACAAAGTCTTTTCCACGCACCTCACAGCAACAATCTTCGAAATTCCAGAAAATGAAACAAAAACATAGAACGCCACAAAAGTTCTTGAAGGAGAACTAAGTGCAATTTTTGAGAACGTTGATTACTGGGGCCAATCTACAGGCTTTCTCCTAGAAGGAATCTCAAGCTACCCCGACTACACCATGACTATGAAAGTGGACAAAACGAACCTCTGGCAAATTCAACAAGCTGTATTAGATCCGACCGTTTTCTACTCTGTAGCTGCCGTTGTTATAATTGCGGTGGCGGTTGTCGTTATTCTCGTAGACTAGACGCAAGAAAAAGTGAGCAAGCCGCTTTTGAAATTACGAACCTTCAGAGTTCATAATCTAAGAATGAGTGCTAACAATTCTCCTGAGAATCTTGAGTTTCGTCGCGGCAGATAGGCGATGCTTAGACTGCGGTTTCTTCCATGAGTCCAGCCTCGGGATAGGTGAAAACATGCGTTTTCTCCGGCTGAAAGTGCATCGTGATTTTTTCGCCTACGTTAAACCAGTCGCCTGCCAATGAAGGCTTGATGGCAACGATTGAGTCTTTGCTACCTAACCTGACCACATACCTTACGAAGGTGCCCTCGAAACTGATTTTCTCCACCTTCCCGATTAGCGTGTTCTCTTCCTCAGTTGCTTCCTTTTCAACCTTTAGGACTTCAGGTCTTACGGCCAAGACGACTCTCTCATCTTTCTTCAGATTCTTCCCAACTGCAGTGACCTTAAAACCGCCACGGAGTTCTATTTCCATAATGCCATCGCTGCTATCGCAGACTGTGCCCTCTAAGAAGTTAGATTCGCCAATGAAATGCGCGACGAATATGCTATTGGGGTGGATGTAAAGCTCCTGAGGTGTACCAACCTGCACGATTTTTCCTTTCTTCATTACCGCAATTCTGTCCGAGATAGACATGGCTTCAGACTGGTCGTGAGTAACGTGAATAGCGGTCAGCTTCAGGTCTTTCGCCATCTTTCTGATCTCATACCTAATTTCATTCCTGACTTTAGCGTCCAATTGTCCCAAGGGCTCATCAAGGAGCAATGTCTTAGCTCCTGCGGCAAGGGCTCTCGCCACTGCGATGCGTTGCATCATACCGCCACTTAACTCGCTGGGGTAAGCGTCCAAGCGCTCGTGTAGCTTAACCAGTTCAAGCACCTCGTCCCCGATGGTTTCGGCTTCCTTCAGGTTGAAGTTCTTCACTTTAGGACCGTACAGGACGTTATCCCAGACGCTCATGTGGGGAAATAACGCGAAAGTCTGAAAGACAAACCCTATGTCCCTGTCTTCGGGCGGTACATCGTCAACGCGTTTGTCGCCGATCCAGATTTCACCGCTGGTGGGTTCAATTAATCCCGCGATCAACCTTAGCAAGGTGGTTTTTCCGCAACCGCTTGGACCTAGAAGGGAGAAGTACTCTTGGTCTTGCACTTCGAGGTTAATGTTGTCCAGTGCGGTCACGTTTCCGAATTTCTTCGTCAAGTCTACCACTCGAATGTTAGGCATAGTCTCCCTTCCTTGTTCTTTTGTTTTCAGTACTGGTGTTGGAAGTTATGAATGTGAACGTCAATATCTCCCTTTTCCCCTCGTCACAAGCCTCAGGATGAAGAGAATTAAGAAGGAGAGTAACACGAGGATTCCCGCTCCTAATCCAATCTCCAAAGCTGAAGCGTGAATGGTGCCCCTGACCCAATCAACTAAGACAACAGGAGCCGTTTTGAGGTTTGTAACGACGGCTACTGTTGCGCCGGTCTCGCTCACGCTTCTCGTGAAAACCATAATGGCGCCTGAAAGTATCGAGTATTTAGTTAGCGGTAAAATAATCGTGCTGAACACGCTGAAAGGCTTAGCTCCAAGAGTTCTTGCCGCCTCCTCCAGGTCAACGCTGATTCTCTCAAAAGCCGCCGACATAGATTTGACGATGTAAGGGTAAGTTATGGATAGATGCGCAAAGATTAACAACAGAAGTTCAGGCATGAATGGGAAACTTTGTTTCCAGAAGAAACTTAACGAAGCGCCAAGAGCTATAGACGGAACTATGAGCGGAACGTTCACTAGAATGTCGATGAATGCCGAAGGGCTCTTGCCGATTTTTCTTCTCGCGATAATTATCGCCATCGGCAAACCTATGATGAAACCCAACACCGTCACTATTGCCCCGAGAGAGTAGGAGAGAAGCAGGCTCTGCCAATAGTCTCCCCATATTCCTAAACCTGAGAATGCCGCTGGTAAGGCAGGGGTGAAGACTGCTTGGAAAGCAGGTAACGCCACGAAAAGCGCTGGAACTAGCACAATCAGTAAGAAAACCACGAGTGTAACGCTGTTTCTGGACTTTGCAGCTTTCGAATAACTCAACCTCCTCTCTGTCCCTGGCCAAATGCCCTTGAACGGGAATTTCAGGCGTGGCCCAAGAATCCATATCAACGCGAAAATCGTGCACGACGCCACTATGAGTATCAGGCTGGCAAATACTGTAGCGCCTTCATACGTGGCTTGTGTGACCAATCCGCTTGAGAAACTGTTCTTGACGTTCTGGAGAAAAACTGGGCCATTCTCAAAAGCTCCTGCAACAATGAAAGTTGCGCCAGTTTCTGAGAGAGACCTTGCAAACGAGAGAACGAACGCAGCGATTAGGGAAGGTTTGATTATTGGCGAAGTGACTGTTCGAAAAGCCACGAAGGGCACGGCACCCAACGTTCTGGATGCTCTTTCATACTCCATCTTGTAATCAAGCAACGCGCCAACCAAGACTCTAACTACAACTGGGTAAGAAAACGTGAAATGAAGCAAGATGACAAGCAGCCAGCCGGGTGAAACCAACGAGCCGCTGAAGAGACTGGACACGCCTTCAGGACCGCTCCAGAAAAGTAGCAAGGAATAGCCAAGCGCGGCGGTTGGCACGATGAACGGTATATCCGCAAGCGTGTCGAGGACGCTCAACCATCTTGATTTTCCCCGTGTGATGAGCCAAGCCATAGGAATTCCCGCTATGAGGTCTAAAGCGGAAACGGCGAGCGCAATAATGAACGAGGCTGCTATTGCGCTGAGCGCTCTGTTCATGATTTCGGGTTGGTCAAAGACAGTTTGTATTGCTCCCCATTTTATCGCAATTCCAAACACTGGGGGCAGAAGAATCAAAACGAAGAAGATGACTATTGCAGAGAGATAAACGATGTACTTTATAGATTTTCTTGACGAAAGGGCATTTAGCGCGTTTGTTACGCTTCGTTGGACAGCGTTTCTTTTCAACCTGACCTTGCCCCATTTGCTTTGAGTGATTCTGCCTTTGCGAATGTTCCTGTTTCCATGGCTTCCCGCATCGCTAAACCTTCAAATCGACTGGTAGACCATAAATAACTTTTGCAGTCTCCCTCGGCAAACTGCTTGCAGAAGTTTTCGAAAAGGATGTTCGCCAGTTGATGCGTGCGTTCTGGAAATGCGTGGGGGCCCCGCGCTGACGGATTTTTCACGACCTTATCATAGTTAGAAGCATCTTGAACCGTGACACAGCGAATAGGGCGTGCGGTTGGTTCGCGGGCATGATTATCATCCCGCCCTGTTTTACCATGATTGCTTTTCCTGAAATTGTGACTTTCGCGTCGCCTTCAAGTACATGAACCATCGCATCATAAGGTGCAGTATGTTCGCTTAATCCCTGGCCTTCGTCGAAGGCGAAAAGCGTTACTGTTCCAGCTTCCTTGTCGATAATAGTTCGGCTTACGACAGAGCCTTCTTGGTAGTCTATCAGGTTAACCAGTTGTGTTTCTTTAGCTTCAAGCTTTTCTTTATTTTTCATCTTTTTTCTCCTCAGTACGAATTTTCTCTTGTACTATTTTAGCGTAATCCTGCTCAGGCGCCAAAGTCTTAATGATGTTTCGTTGTACGTCCCACCGCTTAAAAACTTCCTCGCTTATCTGCGGCTTCAGACTGAAAACGTCTTCAGGATGCTCAACGAAAAGGTAAACCGTATAAACCCGCGTAAACGCGTCGGAGCGAGTTAACGTTGCATAGGGTGGTTTTGGAAGCGTGTGAACGAACCGCTCAAACACCTCGTTAAAGATTGCTGCCATCTTGTCTGTTGACACGCTGTGGTCAAAGCCGATTTCAAACGTGTAACAATAGAGACTAAAGTTTCTGCGACTCTCGACAATATAATTGGTTATGTCCCTGTCCAGAATCTGCAGGTTACTGATGGAAACAGTGTTGTTGCCGATAGTGAGGACTTTCGTATAATTGATGGTAACCTCCTGAACCACGCCCTCCACAGTTCCGAGACGCACGTAATCGCCAACCTTGAACGGACGAGCAGCCAAGAGAAAAAGACCCGCGAGAAAGTTGCCCAACGTTTTCTGCGAAGCAAAACCTAAGGCTGCACCAGCAATGGCCGAGATGGAAAGTATCCATTCGGGCGGTAACCCGCCAATGCCGTATATGGCTAGAATGGCGCTTATCAGTATTAGAATTCGGAATGTAAGGACAAGATTGTTCGCGGCGTTGCGTTCCATCTTAGCCCGTTTGGCAAATCTGGACAAGTACGTGGTGAATAATCTCTCCATGATTATTGCTACGACCGCGATGACTAGCACACTTAGAATAGTCAGGTCTATTCCGAACAGTGTCGCCAAGGCACTCCATCCGTTCCCAGAATTGGCACAAGGCGTCTATAACTCTTTCGTGAAGCATACTTCACAAAAAAACAATTGCAGTCTTCAAAAATCATCAGGTCATGGATCTTCACAAATCTTTTATTCACTTGCCACACTATACTTCGATTAAGGGTTGATGTGTTTGAGTGACGAAGAAGTCGTCCAAGTCGGGCACATAACGCATTTCTTCCCAAAAATCAGCGTTGCCATCGTCGAATTAACAGCAGCCTTTAGCTGTGGGAGACCAAATACTTGTCAAGGGTCCTGCGACTGATTTTGAGCAGGTTGTGGATTCTATGCAGATTGAGCATCAGAACGTTCCCAGAGCGGAGTCTGGTCAGAGCGTCGGCTTAAAAACGGCGCAGCACGTTAAGGAAAAAGATGTGGTGTACAAGAAACTTTAGCGCTTTTTTCCCTCTTTTCTTTTTGGCATCACGGTTGCGTTTTGCTTTTGTGTGGTTTTGTAGATACCTTTATCCTTGGTTTGACAGAATAACGGTAAGCGCATCGTGACGGAGAAGGTTAGAGTGCCAAGCGTGAAGCCCGCGTTAAAGTTGGTTGCTGCTTGCTTAATTTACTCCCTAATTATCGCGCTTGCAACGCTAGTTGTTATTCTTGTTTTCACGCGGGAACTCGAACGAGTTCTGCTTTTTCTTTCCTATGCGCTGCTTCTTGAAGGCGGCTTGACTCTGGTGACTGGCGGTGTGGTCGCTTCTTTTTCATCAACCATCGGCAGAATTGGCGAGAGCGTTCTCCACGCCAAGCCTTGGGATGCTAAACGGCAAAAGGAAGCGGAGAGGCAAGCAAGGTTTTGGATTATGACGGGTGTTTTTCTTTTTCTGTTTGGCCTTTTCGTATGATTGTTCGAGAAAACTGTTGAAAACGTTGTCTGTTGCTCGGAACAATCGTAAACCCCCGTTTTAAGCGTTAATACTGACGTTTGTGATATTGAGAGAAATGCGATAAAAAAGAAAGGGGAATGTTTGTTTTATGTTGCTGGTTTTTTGCGCATTCGCATAACGACTACTGCTGCTACTATCACAATCACCACAATTACGATGGCGGCTATGTAGAGGCCGTATTGTCCAAGGATGTCTGCTGCGGGTGGTGCAACTCCAGTGTCATACCCTGCTGCTGCCAACAGTGATTTTGCCAAGGTGGTATCGTAAGAGTATGCCTTGAAAGTTGCTGCATCCCATCCAGCGGTCAATGTGCATATATCAGTTGTGACACCAGCGGTTGCATAGCCATCCATGAGTGTCGCTATTATTGTGTCTCTGTCTATTAGGTGGCTCATTGCTTGTCGGACGTATCTGGCGGCTTCTGCGGCTCTGCTTGGGTCTTGCTTGCCGAGTGGTGTATCAACGCCTGTTCCCCAGACTGGGTGCTGCATGTTAAAGCCCAATTCTTGGACAGAAAATGCATCGTAGGCGACTACTGCGTCCCCTGCTTCCTCAATGCTATCGATCTTCGTTGCTAGCTGGTATTGCGAGTCTAGGAAATCAACGTCGCCTGATTTGAGAGCGGCTATTGCCGGGTCCATGCCTTCTATACACTGAACATATAGCGTTTCAATCCCAAATGTCCCTGCTGCTTCGAGTGCTGCTTTGTTCCAGTAGGCGGTATTCTTGATCAATTATGTTAGCAGTCGTTGTTGGGTCATATGCTGCGTATATGTATGGTCCTGTGCCAATTGGACCATAAGCGGTGTAGGAACCCACTGTGTAGCTGCTCGCGGCGGTGCTGAAGGGATGTGATTTCCAGTCTGCGACTGGAACGCCTTCCAAGACATGCTTCGGAATTATGTAATTGGATAGGACTCTTTCGACGAAATATGCAAAAGGTTCTGGCAGATTGAATTTAACGGTTAGCGGGTCGACGACTACGATGTTGTCAGGGCTCCCTATGAGATCTGTAAAGAAAGATCCAGTTCCAGAACCGACAGCGGGGTCCATGTAGCTGTCAAATGTGAACTTCACGTCGTCAGCGGTAAATGCAACGCCATCATGCCACGTTACGCCATCTCTCAAATGCACTGTCCATGTCTTCTGATCAGACGCAACTTCCCAGCTTGTGGCAAGTGCCGGAACCATCTCTCTGTCTACCATATCCCATCTCTCTGCTAGTTGGTCATAGACGTTGTCGAATACGGTCAGGTCATAGTATGACGTGCTTAGGAGTGGGTTCATTCCTTCTTCTGGTGCTGGTCCTGTTTGTGCAATAACTATTGAGTCATCAGCCGTGTCCGTGACAAGTTCCCAGTTCTTTGCTCTTGGCCAGGCTGGATAGTGGAATTCTGAGAACGGTCCTGGTTTTAGAGCTGTTGGGTCATATCCTATGACTTCCTTAGAATAGAGTATGGTAGCGTCTGGTTGTTCCTGAAGGACTAGTGACTGCCACTGTGCAACGTATTGCATTCGTGTGGTCTTGTCGACAGTTGATTTGATTAAATTGCATAGTCTATCGTTTTCAGAGTTGTTCCACAAATAGTAGTTCTGTCCTGCAGGCGCGAACTGGCTGCTCCCGAATAGCGAGTTCGGATCGGGGTCGACTTCCAAGGCGTAGCCGACAAACAGCGCGTCAAAGCCTCCTTCGTCGTAGGTCTTGCCTACAATTTCTTCTGGTGGTGTGAGAGCTCTGTCGTAGACTGTTCCCCAATCTAGTTCTACCCTGGTGCAATCAATTCCGACTGAATCCAATGCACTTTCAATGATTGCAGCCCAAGCTTTTCTGGTGGGGTTTGCACCCGGAACTATCAAAGTTATCTTGAAGAGTGGTTCTGTTGATTGGCTTTGGACAAGCATTATTGCTGGCAGCGAAAAAGCGCTTATCAGTAGTATTAAGCAAAAGAACAACGTTTTGGTTTTAGCTGGTCATTTTTTTGGTAACCTCCTGTAGCTCTTTCTATTCTTTTGCTTTATAACATTTGCCATGAAGCTGCAACGGCTCGCTTTTGGTCTTCTTGGATTCCTTGCGGCTTTTCACCTTCGAGAAACTTCCCTTTTGGGAAAGACTTTCTTCATACTCAGGTTGCGAGTAGTTAGTTTAAGGGAATAACGGTGAGCACAATTACTAACTGAAGACATAGATTAGCCCTAGGTCGTGGAATGGGTCTTGGCAGCTGAAGAAAACATTGAGACTGATGATACTTGGTTCGAATATGGCGGAATCAGGCAGCAATAACCTATTTGGGAAGAAAGACTGGGCATACCCATGAAACAACTTGAAATGGCGTGGGATCAGTGAACGTTTATATATTGTTCCCAGCAGAATTGAGGTCAGAACAGTGGCAAACTTTGGCAAATAGAAGCGGGATTTTGCACTCAGTTCGGGCTCGCGCTACAACAGTGTTTCAAAGCCCACTGACTCGTTACATCATAAGAAGACTCCTTTACCTGATACCTCTTTTCTTTGGGATTCTAATCTTGGTTTTCGTGGCTTCCCGCTTGGCAGGCGATCCGATTAAACTGATGACGGGTCTGAATCCGCGCATTACGGCAGAAGCTAGACAACACTTGGCTGAGTATTATGGTCTCGATCAACCTTTGTACATCCAGTTCTTCAAGTATGTGTGGGAGTTGTTGCAAGGTGACTTAGGAAACTCTTATGCTCTTAGAGGAGGAACAGCAGTGACCCAGTTAATCGGTGATTTTGCTTGGGAAACCTTTAAACTCCAATTGGTGTCTCTTTTCTTTTCTCTTTTGATAGCAATTCCAATAGGGGTTCTGTCTGCTCGGAAACAATATTCCAAACTGGACGTTTCGGTGACAACGATTTCTTTGGTGGGAACTTGTATTCCTATTTTCTATTTGGGAATAGTTGGCATACTTATTTTCTCCTATTTCTTGGGCTGGTTTCCGCCATTTGGGGCACATACACTTTTGGCTGAGAGATATTTCTTAGGCAACTACACATTGGACGAGCTGTGGCACTTGGTCTTGCCCGGCACTATCTTGACTTTTGCAACACTCGCGCCCATCGTGCTTCTAGTAAGATCGAGCATGTTGGAAATCCTGAGACAAGACTATGTATTAGCCGCAAGAGCTGGAGGCCTCAGCGAGCGGACGGTAATCTATAAACATGCATTAAGAAACGCTTTGATACCCGTCGTGACTTACGTAGGTCTCTATTTCGGTGGCATGCTTGCCGGAGCGCCTATAACTGAAACTGTTTTCAATTGGCCCGGGGTTGGACGCCTCTATGTTGAAGCTGTTGGAAAACTTGATTTCCCTCTGATAATGGGGATTACTGTATTTATAACCTTGATGACTTTGTTCGCCAACCTGATAACTGACATAACGTATGCATACGTTGATCCAAGAATTAGATATGAATAGGAACCTTGAGGCTTGATTGTGTGAAAGATCAAAGCGCTGTGAATCCCGCTGCGGTTGAACAAAACCAAACGAAGCAACACAGAGGCGTTAGCCAGTGGAATATTGCCTGGCGCAGATTCAAGAAGAACAAAGCTGCTCTAGCTGGTCTTATATTTATCGGCGCAATAGTATTTATGGCGTTGTTTAGTCCAATTATCGCACGCTATCCTCCAAATTATCTTGCGAGCTTTCTTGAAGAAGGCAGAATCCGGGTCCCTCCTTCTTCAAAATACCTTTTCGGCACAGACTACATTGGTCACGATGTATTCAGCCAAATCGTGTACGGCGCCTCATCAGCGCTCTACGTAGGATGCGGGGCTGCAGCAATAGCTATGTCTCTGGCTGTGGTTGTGGGACTCGTCTCAGGCTACGTAGGCGGTCTCATAGACAATCTCCTAATGCGAATAACAGAGATTTTCCTCGTCATCCCCTTCCTTCTGATCTTGCTGGTCTTCCTACGAGTTGTCACCACTTTGGCACCGTCTGGTGCCGGTGGTCTCTCAATGGTCACCCTCATTATAGGTTTGTTTTCATGGGCGGCAAATGCGAGGATTATTCGTGGAGAAGTGCTTCGGGTTAAGCAGTATGAGTTCATTGAAGCCTCAAAATCACTCGGCGCAAGTCAGAGCCGAATC
Source organism: Candidatus Bathyarchaeota archaeon (assembly GCA_963749465.1). Taxonomy (GTDB): domain Archaea; phylum Thermoproteota; class Bathyarchaeia; order Bathyarchaeales; family Bathycorpusculaceae; genus UBA11855. The sequence goes on from CAVVMH010000008.1 coordinate 90,261, forward strand.
ATATTCCGGCACATTCTTCCCAATGTTCTGCACATAGTCATCGTGCTTGCAACGCTTCAGATAGCAACGGCAATATTGGTCGAAGCGGGAATCAGCTTCCTAGGCTTTGGCGATCCAAACAGCATTACTTGGGGACAGCAGCTTCAAGGAGCAAGCGAGGCTGTTAAGGAAGCTTGGTGGGAAGGGGTCTTTCCAGGGATTTTTGTTACGCTGTTGGTTCTTGGATTCAGCTTGTTCGGCAACGGGTTGCGAGACGCTCTTGACCCACGGCTCAGAGAATAATTGGAGGATGAAAAAGACTTGGCAAGGGAACTGCTGGAAATTGAAGAGCTAAAAACTTACTTCTACACATGGGCAGGCGTAGTCAAAGCCGTCGACGGTGTTAGCCTAAAAATTAAGACAGGAGAAACATTAGGTTTGGTGGGTGAGTCAGGCTCAGGCAAATCAGTAACCGCTCTATCCACACTCAGGATAGTTCCCCGACCGGGTAAAATCATTGGTGGGCGGATCATGTACAGGGGTGAAGATCTTCTCGAGAAAAAGGAGAATGAAATGCAGAAAATGAGGGGCAAGGAAATCGCCTATATCTTCCAAGATCCGTCAACCTCACTCAATCCAGTCTTTACAATCGCCAGCCAACTCGTCGAAGTTATACAGCGCCATCAGAACGTCACGAAACAGGAAGCATTAGAGAAAGCGGTTGAGCTGTTGAAACTCGTCGAGATTGCTGATCCGGAAACAAAAATTTTGAACTATCCCCACCAGCTAAGTGGCGGAATGAAACAGCGCATTGCAGTTGCTAGAGCTCTCTCTTGCCAGCCGAACCTGCTGTTGGCGGACGAACCCACAACTGCCCTAGACGTTACCATCCAAGCGCAGATACTAGACCTGTTGAAGAAGCTTAAGCAGAAGCTTGGAATGGCGATGATCCTGATAACACATGACATGGGCGTTGTCTCTGGAGTAGCCGACAGAATTACAGTTTTGTATGCTGGGCGCGTCTGCGAATCCGCGAGCACCCGAACCATCTTCAACAACCCCCTGCATCCCTATACAAGAGCGCTTCTTGAAGCAGTCCCAAGCTTAGCTTTGAGAAGAGAAAAACTCAAAGTCATACCTGGCGCAATCCCAAATCTAATCGAGCCCCCATCTGGATGCAGGTTCCACCCACGATGCGAATTCGCTAAACAAGGGGTGTGCACAATCGCAGTTCCGCCTCTGACTGAGCTGGAGCCTGACCATTATGTGGCATGTGTACGCGCAGGAAAAATCGAAGTTGGTTCGCCTTTGAGAGCTGAGAACCTATGAGCACAAAGCCGATCTTAGAGGTCAAGCACCTCGTTAAGCACTTTTCGATAACAGCCAGAGGCATACTGCTCCAGAAGCAAGTTGGTGTGGTGCATGCGATCGATGACATAAGTTTTTTTGTGAACAAAGGGGAAACCTTAGGCTTAGTCGGTGAAAGCGGATGTGGGAAAACCTCAACCGCTCGGGCAATACTGTATTTGGATCCGCCTACAAGCGGCGAAATCTACTTTGAAGGCAAAGAAGTCGGGGAAGTTTTCAAGTCAAAAGACAAAGCTGCTATTCTTGCGTTGAGACAGAAGATGCAGTATGTTTACCAAAACCCCTACGCTTCGCTTGACCCTAGGATGACGGTGTCAGACATAATAATGGAGCCACTGGTCATTCATGGGCACGTTCCCAAGAACCAGTGTCACGACCGACTTTACGAGCTGTTAAATCTCGTTGGCTTAGAAGAATACCACGCGGAACGCTACCCTCATGAGTTCAGTGGCGGACAACGCCAGAGAATCTGCATTGCCCGAGCACTTGCAGTGGAACCCGACTTGCTCATCGCAGACGAGCCAGTCGCATCTCTCGACGTGTCAGTTAGAGCCCAAATCCTAAACTTGCTACAAGAACTGCAACAGAAATTTAAGATTACGTACCTGTACATCAGTCATGACCTGAGCACCGTCAGGCACATCTGTCACCGAGTGGCAGTGATGTACCTGGGAAAGTTCGTGGAGATCGCTGAAACCGACGACCTCTTTGAGTCTCCATTGCACCCTTACACGCAAGCTTTGCTGTCGTCGATTCCGATTCCAGACCCTGACGCCAAGACCAGAAGAATCATGTTACCTGGTGAGGTTCCAAGCCCAATTAATCCTCCAGCTGGCTGCAGGTTTGAGCCAAGATGCATTTTTAACAAGGAACACAAGTGCGTGCATACTTCGCCGGACTTAATCGACGTCGGTGGCGGACACTTTGTGGCTTGTGGCGGTTCTGCAAATAGCTAGTTCTGCTTTGGAAGAGCGTTTTTGTTTGTTTCTTTCGATCGCTTCATTGATGACGTCCTTCACGTTTTCGCATCCAACGTGTCTTGTTTCCAGAATCTGCAGACCCGTATCCAGTTTTTCAATTTCGGCTTTCAGTTTGTCACTAGTTTCCCAGCGTGTCGAGAAGCACGATTCCTCTGAGACCGTTGAACAAGTGTTTCAGGGAGTCTTCGTCGACGCCTTCCTCTCCGCATCATGTCTTTAGCATGAACTGAAGAAATCCGTCATTCCTGGGCTCAGAAACATGAGGTCATGTGGGGTCAGCAGCCAGGAATTTTCCTTTCCCGCCGAGAATGCAGTCTATGCAGTTCACCGCGTCAACTTTGACGACGCCGTGTTCCTCTGCGAACTTTTTCATCTCGCCGTTTTGACCAAGGCAAAGGTCGCCGTAGACCAGTACGATGTTTCCTTTGAAACGTTTCTGGGTTTCTTCGAGAACTCGCCGCAAGTTCTTCTCTACTTGAGCATAGTCGACATGGAAGTACTTGCTGACGAAGACCAAATCTACGTCTAAGGTCTCCTTGTTTCACGAGTTGCTTGATTTCCTCTTTCAGAACGCTGCAAGAAACCAAGCAGATACGTGCTCGCTGGTTGGGCGTTTCGGCTTCTCCTCCGGGTAGAGATTGAGGGTTTGCTTTAATGAATCTTGCTAATTTTTCGCGAAGAATTGATAGCGTATTTGTTCGCTTTCTGTCTAACGGAGCATTTCCTCGAACCTCTGTTAATGCATTTTCCCTAAACGGACAAGACTTAAAAAGAATAAGGGCATAACCAATGCTTCATCAATCTGCAACGCTTAGGAACTGGATACGTACATATCAGCCAAATAATCGGAGGTTAACTATATCAGGGTCAATGCCAAAATACTGCACAACGCAATTAATCCGAAGATTACAAAGACAAATTCCCTTTTCTTTGTTTCACGTCCTGCTATGGGAGCGAGACGATGTCAATAGTATTGAAAACTTGGGGTTTGATCAGGTATCTATCTTTTCTTGGGTTTTTTGTTTCACTCTTAGCAACGTACTGGGTTTATTCGTTTGAGACTGCATCGACTCTTGGAGATTCCCAAGCGCCAACCTACCCGTATCGAGGTTATGCCTTTCTTTTGATTTTGTTGTGCATCATGCTTTCTGGAGATATTTGTTTACTCGGGAATTCGCGTAAAGAAAGGAGTTGCCGCATCCTCGAAAAATTGATGTTTTGGATTGAATACTTGCTGATCCTTACTTATCAAGTCTTCAGTTTCTGTTCAATTTTTCTGTATTCTTTTTATCCCATTTATGCACTTGCTCGCTGCTGTATGCTTAATCGGCAGTCGCAATTTGGTGCTTCCATCACGAAGGTGAAGACGGATATCTTCTGCGGCGTTTGTACACTTGGAATTTTAGAGGAACAGGAGCCACAAGCACTTATTGGAAATCCAGTTCTGGACAAGCCTTGTTCGCTCATCGGAGAGTGCCCTTTCTTGGGGGCATTGCAGAAAAATATTCTCAAAGTGGTTAATTGCATGCAAAAACTTGTTCACAGCCAAATGAAAGGGGTTTTATAGCGTGAATTGATATGTTATTTTTAGCAGTGGGTTCGTATGCAGCGTCCTAAATGGCTAAATGGGTGGGGAAACGGAAAGAACCCTCTCAAAGGATCACTTATAATAGACATCCCAGACATCAAGGTTGTCGAAGCTATCTTCAACAACAAAATTGTTCTTCTTGCCATTGGGACGCTACAAAGGCAAGGAACAGACCTTTCAATCAAAGAGAATTCCGGAGAAATTCAAGGAAGTCTTGGAACACAGAAAGACTTGAAATGGAAAATATTCTATGACCCAACCGCTCTCCACAATTTGGTGCTTAATGACAAATCTATGAGATTTTATGGCTGGAATGGTTGCCGTAGTATCTGGAACCCCGTCTGTTTTTAACACGAGCACAGTTTACATCGCGAGTGGTAACAGATTAGCCAAAGGTAATGCTCCACATCTTTTGGATTACGAAATAGCAAAAAAGATAGAAGAAGCAAAAAATGAAAAATAGGCTGGACCTTATCGTGCACGCTTTAACTTTAACAAAGCGACTATTACCGACAAGACTATGGCAACAATGGTTATCAGAACGTCCAAATCAATCGAAGGAGATTGAGATGGTTCAGGTTCAGCAACAAATTCCAAAGAACCTATAGAATACGCCGTCCATCCGCCGTTTTCGAAGTCTGGCGGAGTCCAGCCTAAAGGGTTGGAGTTGCCTGTAGCTTCAACCCATATCCAACCAGCGTCTCTGTCATCATTCGGAAGGTCCCAATAGTGGTTTGCATTCGAGAACTCGGGGAGCCAAATCAGCAGAGCAGCATGGTCGGGTGCATCGACGATTGCAGCGTCAAAACCTGCACCTATGTAAATGGTTCCGCAGAGAAAAGCCAGATCCTCGCAATCTCCGATGGCTCTTGCACCGGTGGTTTCGTTGAAAGCGTTTGCCATTTCATCTGCGTTCCATGCCCACTCTTCTTGGGGGACGCTTCTCCATAATGACGTTGTCGCTGTCGTAGCCGTATTCTGTCCACGTTTGCACATATTTCAAAATAGCTTCTGCCCTGTCGGTTTCGATTTGATAGTTGTTCTGGAACCAGACACCGATGTCGTAGGCTAGTTCTCTGTTTTCCCCGAGTGTTTCAAATGCAAGGTTTGGCAGGTACCCGTTTGGACCTTCGAAGTTGTTTCTGTTTATTCCCCAGTCGTCGTACCAATCACCGTCTTGCAGATAGAAGTCTGAGGATCGAAGCGCGCTAGCTGGTTTGTTCACGATAACAAACAACGAACACAGAAGTAAGAGTAAAGGAAGGTACCGCTTACTGGTCATTTCTGCCTTCAACTATCCTATGGGGATGGTTAAGCTTGCAAGCATAATGAGTCCCAAGAAGACCTCGTAGGAGAATAGGAAGACACCGATTGCCAGAGGATGTTTGTTGATGTCGTCTAAGTCAATGCCGAAGGGACTGAGCTTGGCAAAAACCAAGTAGAACATTCCGCCGAACAATAGACTCACAAAGAAGCTGATGATTACGACGAGGAGTCGCTGAAGATTGAAGTAGGATCCAATAGTTACTGATTGTGATAGAAAGAAGGGATTAATCATGGAACCGTAAACGACTAGGCCAGCAAATATGAAAAAGCCTCCGACGAAAAGGCCTGTTGCCGTTGGGTTGCCCTTGATTGTTTCAAACTCTTTGATTTTCGTCGTCAGTATCGTTATGCTCCTAATCCCGATGTATCCAATTAGTAAGCAGATCAGGCTTGAAATGAATGCACGGACAAACCATAGACCTAATGATATTAGGAACTCTGAGCTAGCCATTTTGTCTCCCTCAAAGAGTATTCTGTTGAAGCCCATATAACTTTTTCAGTATATCGGAATCCTTTTTCTGGAAAATGCTTGTTAGCGCGACTTTCATAATGGAGTGCCGTTGAAAATGCAGTGCATTTGAAATAAGGGATTAGGATAAGAGCGTGTTTATTCTTTTGTGAGCACTATCTCGATTGTTGATACCGTTCGCGGTCTTGTTTCGCCCTCTCGCGGAGGCATTTCTTCTGTTCCTATGGCGATTTTGTCTATTTTTAGGTCTTTTAGAAAGCGTTTTCTTGTTATTTCAGCTGCGTCGACGGCTGTTGTTATTGCTTGTCCTCTGGCTTTCAAAGTTATTACGTTGCCGTCGCTCGTTGACAGTCCTGTTATTATTGCCAGGACGTAGTCCATTGGTGTTTTGTTTCCGACGAAAACTGTTTTTTCTGGTCGCTTGATTGTTAGCGGATACGTTCATTTCAGAAGCGGGTTTGACAGTTGATGTCTGTGGTTCGGTTGCTTGTTCGGTTGCTTCCTCAGTAATTGTTTCGTCTTCAATTTCTGCATCGCAGCTTTTCTTGAATGTCGCATTCCGTTCATGCAGCCGTCTTTGGTTTCGTAGCCCTCACTTTGGGCGATTGTTTCTCCGTTTGAGGCTTTGAGACGGAATCTGAACAAGCCGCTTTCATCCTGTAGAGCTGGTATTTTGGGTTGGTTATTCTTTCGCCTTCTGTGGTCAGATCCTCGACTTCTGAGTTGCAGTTTTTCTGGATGCTTTTTATGCCTTTTAGGCAGCTTGCATGTTGTTCGTATGCTTCGCCTGCGGCTATGATTTCATTGTTTTCGGCGCGAAGTCGGAACCTGTATTTTCCTGCTTCGTCTTTGTAGACTTGAAATTTTGCTGGCATGAGATTCACGAAACATTGTGATGTTTGTTCTTGTAGAAAAGCTTTTGCAACGAAAACCGCTAAGGTCTTCCATTGAGCCTACAAGTAGTAGTTGGTGATTCAGCTGGTTTAACCAGCTCATCGGAAGAATGAACCAGGGTGACGGTTTTTGGAAATGGAATAAAGAAGGGGAAAAAGGTTTTGATTATAGTTTTTCTCCGCAACTTCCGCAGAATTTGGTTCCCGGGGGATTCTTGGTTCCACATTTTGCGCATGTAATTTCAGTTGGAGCTGCTAGTGGTTTTCCGCAGTTTCCGCAGAATTTCATTGTTGCGGGATTTTCAGCCTTGCAGTTTTGGCAGATCACTTTAGCAACTGGAGCTAGGCTTTGTCCGCAGTTTCCGCAGAACTTTGTGTTTACGGGGTTTTTGGCTCCGCAGTTTGGGCACAAAACGACCTGTTGTGGTTGTGCTTGCTGCTGTTGCATTTGCTGGGCCATCATGTAGGGCATTGTCAACCCTATGCCTGCGCCTATGACCGGCTGCAGCTGCTCCTCCGCCACCGGAGTTCTTTAGTTCTGATGCGGTTTCTTTCATATACTGCATTGTCATAGCTTGTTGGCCTATGCCTGAAGCGAATCTTCTTGCTTCCTCGGGGATTTTCACTCCTTCGAAGATGCAGTCGATGATTTTCAGTCCGATTCTGCGGCTTCGTCGCTAATTTTTAGTGATACCAAGTCAGTAGTTTCGTCGACGTTTTTCACCAAGGTAAAGATGTCGTGTTCTCCGAACTCGTCTATCACGCGTTCATTTATGAAGCCCCTGATGTAGTTTTCAATATCTCTCGAAGAGCTGGCTCCTTTATTGCCAAAGAATTCTGCAACGAATAGTTTTGGTTCTTCTACTTTGTAGAGTGTGTAGCCAAAGAAGCCGAGCTCTGCTTGATATTTTATGTCGCCGCTAGGAGCTGAATAGGCGCTTCCGCCAAAGTTGGCTCTGAACTGGCTGTTGCTAACGAATACAACTTCGCAGTCGAAAACGTCTCCGACAATGCCCAGTTTCTGAAGTGCTTCTCCCAGTATCGGTATGTTTGCGCTTGTTATGGTGTGCCTTCCGGGTCCGAAGACGTCATAGGCTTTTCCATCTCTGAAGAACACGCCCCACTGGTTTTCTTTTACTATTACTTGGCTGCCGTACTTCAGACTCGTTTTTGGGAATCTGTAGGCAATGTCTTCGGCTCCAGCGTAGTCCCATGAAACTTTTTCAATTATTGGCATGTCTTATTAAACCTCCATAGGTCTAAATTGTTGTTCTCTGCTGTCCCATTTCTTTTCTATGTCAAGCAACATGATTTTCGTGTTGCGAATTTTTGGTGGAGTGTCGTTCCAACTTTCGGATTCAACGAGGCTATAGATTTCTTCGATTGATTGGTTTAATCCGTCGATTTGTGTTCCCAAGGTTTTGTCGTAGTCGAATACCTTTGCGAGTTCATTTTCTCTTACGTGTCCTTTGCGATCCATTAGTCCTGCGTAGCCATAATCTGCTCTGTTAATTTTCTCTGCGACTCTATCCATCACTTGTATGACCTTTTTGTAGTCGTCGCCGTTTCGTTGTTTCGCTTTTAGGGCTTCAAGGTAGATTTCTTCCCATCTGTGGCGCATGGCTTTGAAGTCTCCGTAGTATTCATCTCGGAGTTTTTTGTCTAGTTCTCTGAGGTCTTCTTTTGTTGAGTAGCCTAGTGTGAAGATGTCTTGAATTTTGGAAATTATCCCCTGTTTGCCTTTTACTTTGTCAATAGTGCTAGTGCCGGCTTCGCTGGTTTTTTCGTCTCCCTCTTTGGCTTCATCGCCGAATCCAAGTTTTTTCTTTGCTTTTTCTATGAATGACATTTTGACCACTGCTGTTAGTCAGTGTTCTTGCTTAAAAAAACTGTCGGAAAGAGTTGGAGATAGGCAAATGCTTCTAGCTTTTTGTCAAATTGGGGCTGACGATGCGGGCTGGTTCCAGCGCACAGAGCAATTGATAACTATAGGTTCTTATTGAAGTGAGACAACGGCTCCGCAGTACTTGCAGTTGACCGAAGTTTGTCCTCGATAGATTTTTTCACTGTAGGGAGCACCGCAGACCTTGCAGATGACCAGTTGCGGCGTCTCTTGTTCCTTTGCTGCGGGAGGGGCTGCAGCCGCTAGTTCGTTGTCCGCTTGACCTGAGTTAATGTATTTGTAGCTTTTCGCTATCCACTCTGCGTCCTCACTGCTTGTGTCGAATTTCATTTCTGGGATTCCGCTTTCTGAAGCAAATTTGACAAATAATCCTGATCCTTTAAAGAAACCCACTTTTCCGTGAATCAGACTCGCTATCATGCCAATCGGTTTCTGAACTTTTACTTCACGAACTGTTTTCTTCTCTGTGACCACGAACAGGGTTTTCTTCAGTACAACCTCTTTTTCCTGTTCGAATATGAAGTTGAGGTTGGTTAGGGCGATGATGCCTTCGAGGTCACTGTTGAGGTCTTTTGCTCTTATTGCTACTATTGGTGTTTCGCTTTCCTCCCAGGGAAATGATGCTCCCTGCAATAAGGATAAGGTGTTTTCTGCCCGTTCGAGGTCTTGATTGATACTCTCATATTTCTGTTCCAATGGGGACATTTCATTAGCTATTGAGCTGTACATCTCAGAGAGATTCGATCGCAGTAGTAGAATTGCTGATTCGATCTCTTGTAGATTACTGACATTGTAGTCGGGCGCTCTTAGTTTATTGGTGAGGACTTGTTGGAGGTCCCGGACTTGGGTGCGGACAACTTCGCCTTTGAGGTTAGCGGTAGTTCGAAGTTCCGGGCTGAGTCCTAGCCATTCTTCGGATAGAATGGCTTGATCCGTTTCTAAATGAGTCATTACTTGAAAGTTGCCTTTTCTGATTTGGGCGATACGCGGGGGTAGACTCTGGATTTTGCTGTCAAGGTTGCCTATTCTGAGTGTTACGCTATTGACTTGCTGGTTGATGGCTGCAATTTGAGCGGACAGGCTGTTTGCTCTTTCATTGTATGCCAGTTTCTGGTCTCGAGTGTCCACATAGTTTCGCGAGGCTGTTGGATTGACGTGTGATAGTGACCGCGCAACCATAGTGGATACTTGCCGTGAGGGAATTGGTGCTCCTGGCTGGATACGAGTGGAGACTCGGTTTGTCACGAGACTTGCCTGTTGTGGAGTTGCTCCCGCATTTCGCATGCTTTCTATCATCTTAACACGGTTGAATGGTTCAACCGGCCATCCCGTTTAACGATCGCTATCATGGGTCCGCGGGCGCCCATGGGTCTCGTTCTTTGAACTCTAAAGTTGCCTGGAGAGTGTCTAGGTATGTTGGGTTCGCTCATGCATTAACAACCCAATAGTTCCTTTGGGCTGAGCAAGTAATAACTTTTTGCACAACAAAAGGTCTCGTGCCTGTTAGTTCAACCGGAATTTTCTAAGCGAGCCAACTGGGTGCACTACTCCAACTAAGTTGTGAGTTTGCTGGTGAGTTGTTTGTGGGTTTGGTTTTGGGATCAAAATGGCTTCGCGTTGTTTCTCTTAACCTTTTTTATATGTGGAACAGTGGTTTTCCTCCGCCCAAAACTTTTGCCTTCGGAACCGTCTACTAGTACAACGTAATTCTCTCCTTTGAGTGTGTAGTTGACAAACCAAACCGGTGCGACTATTAGTTCTCCGTCGCCGATTGTGACGTTTATGTTGCAGTATTGGAGGGTGTCGACCTTTCCGCTAGCGATGCCGCGTTCTTTGGTTTCGACTTCGGTTTTGACTTTGAGTTTTGCTTCTTCTTGGGTGTATTCAGTCCTTAGGAATTCGGCGTCTGAAGGTATTCGGCCAACGTCAAATGGGATTTTTCTTGCGACGGGAACATCGTAGTAGCTGATTTCTCTGATGTGTTGATTTTCTTGATAGGATTGGCCATGAGTAGTTTGAAGAAAAAGATAGCGACACGTTTCTTGGTTGTCTGTTTTGCTGTTGGCTTTCGAAGAAGGCGCTGGCACCGGCCTTTAGCAGGTTGCCGAATCTTGACATTTTGGTTGCTTGTTTGTCGTTGAAGGCATTTTGGAGTTGTTGCATTTCTCCTTGTAGTCCTGTGCCTGTTATGCCTGAACAGTTTGTGTTGGCGGTAACGGGGAAGGTCCAGAAGGGGAGGTAACGGAGTGTTTACGTTTGTTATTCTAGCGTTTTCTGCCACGTCTGATCTGAAGATGCCTTCGTCCATGTATTTTTGCGCTGTTTCTACTGCTTGTTGCACGTGCAAATGGTTTTCAAGCATGCTGTGTATTCTTACTTCGTCTTTGCCTGCGAAAGCTACAGTAAATCCGCAATATCGGCATGTGAAAACTACGTCTTCCTGGTTAGGAGGGATTGGTGCGCCACATCTTGGGCAACTTGTTATGATTTCTTTGGAAGGTTGTGGCTGTTGAGTTTGTTGTGGAACAGGTGTGTTCTCTTCTGAGGGTGGTTGTTCGTTGTTTTCGTCAGTTGTTCTGTTTTCGTTTGGTGGTCTAAATCGAGCTGCCAAATGTGACACCTTTTGTTTCCGAGGTTCTATTAGCTGGCAAAGTAAAATGCTTTTTGCTAATCTACGAATACCCTCTTCCCAGCTTTTCCCTTTCGATGTAGCTTCTCTTCAAAAGTGCTATATACAAGGTATTCAAAAAGACGGTATTGTGATGTAAATTGACTGGTATAGCAAAGATTGAAGGTATAGGAGCGACCTATAAAGAGAAACTCGCAACTGCCGGAATAAAGACCACTGAAAAACTGCTGGAAGCTGGTTGTATGGCTAAGGCACGTGAAGAACTTGCTGCGAAAACGGGCATACCTGAAAAACTGATTCTTGAATGGGTTAACTTGGCAGATCTGATGAGGATTAAGGGCGTTGGCGAGGAATACTCAGACCTTCTTGAGGAGGCTGGCGTGGATACTGTAGCAGAGCTTGCCAACAGGAAAGCAGAAAACCTGTTCCAAAAGATTTTGGAAATCAACAAAGAAAAGAAACTCGTACGTAGACCGCCTGTTATGAAGCAAGTGCAGAAGTGGGTAGAACAAGCAAAGAAGCTTCCACGAAAAGTGGAATACTAAAAGCCTAACGAAACTGCACGGCGCTTTTTTTGGAAGACGGTGCCTAATTTTTTCTTTTTTTTAGCTTTGGAGAGTTGCTCTGGTTTTCTTGGTTATCTTTTAACAGTACATTTTTAGGACTGTTTGCATGGTAACTTGGGGATTTCTTCAACTCTTGATTTTTCATTCTGGCTGTCACACAAAAAATATAACCTTGTTGCGGGAGTATTGAGTTGAACGGGAGAGACTTTCGATATGGTAGATTTTGACAAGCTAGGAGTTTTCTATTTGGGTCGTCTCTACGACCTTGCCAAGAGGGCTGGGTTGGAGGACCTGTTGCTTTACGATTCTAAGGATTTGGTTACTCACGGCGTTTGTATAGGTATGACTGGAAGTGGGAAGACTGGTCTTTGCATTTCTCTTTTGGAAGAGGCGGGCGTTGGATAAAATACCCTCGATTGTGATTGATCCTAAGGGGGACATTACAAACTTGCTGCTTACTTTTCCGAATTTGGAAAGCAGAGATTTTGCGCCTTGGATAAATCAGGAAGATGCTTTGAAAAAGGGGCTTTCTGTCCAAGATTTTGCGAGTCAACAGGCCGATCTTTGGAGGAATGGGCTTTCAAAGTGGGGACAAGATGGAAAGCGTATTCAGCGTCTCCGGGACTCGGCAGATTTTGTCATATATACGCCTGGAAGTAATGCGGGCGTGCCAGTATCAATCCTAAAGTCGTTTTCTGTTCCTCCTTCTGCAATTTTGGAGGATTCGGAGCTTTTGCAGGAGTCGATTAATATTACGGTTACGAGTCTGCTGGGTTTGCTTGGAATTCAGGCAGACCCCATCAGGTCCAGAGAGCATATTTTGTTGTCAACTATTTTCTCGGAAGCGTGGCAACGTGGTGAAGATTTAGATCTTGGTCGCATAATTCAACTCATTCAGACCCCGCCGATGAAGCGAATTGGCGTTCTTGACTTGGAATCATTCTATCCATCTAAGAAAGATTTGCTCTAGTAATGCAGCTGAATAATCTTCTTGCTGCTCCGGGTTTTGGCCGTTTGGCTTGAAGGCGATTCAATGAACGTTAATGAACTGCTTTTTTCCGCCTCCGGTAAGCCTAAAGTCTCGATATTCTACATTGCGCACTTGAGCGATGCTCAGCGCATGTTTTTCGTGTCGTTGTTACTGAATCAAATCGTTGGGTGGATGCGAACACAGTCTGGCACGACTAGCCTGCGTTCGATACTTTATATTGACGAGGTTTTCGGTTATCTCCCGCCAGTTGCCAATCCTCCATCTAAGCTTCCTCTTCTTACACTTCTTAAGCAAGCTCGCGCTTTTGGGTTAGGAGTTTTGTTAGCTACCCAGAATCCGATTGATTTGGATTACAAGGCGTTGTCAAATGCAGGTACGTGGTTTCTTGGTCGGTTGCAGACAGAGCGTGATAAGGAGCGCGTGTTGGATGGGCTTGAAGGAGCTGCGGTTGCGGGTCAAAAGCAGTTCAATCGGCGGTACTTCGATCAAATGTTGTCGGGTTTGGGGAATAGGGTTTTCTTAATGAATAATGTTCATGAAGATGCTCCAGCGGTTTTTGAGACTAGGTGGGCGATGTCTTATCTGCGCGGACCTTTAACAAGAGAGCAAATTAAGATTCTAGTTGAACCGCTAAAGAAACAACGAGCAGTATTGTCACCTGCCAGAACTGAAAAGTTGGGGGTGTTTGAAGGTGCAGCGGCCAGTTCGGTTAGAAGTAGATCAGGCGAAAAACCGATGGTTCCGCCAGACGTGCAGGAGTACTTTTTGCCTTTCGACCGAAGTAAGGAAGGCACGCCAAATTTGGCGTATCGTCCAATGATTGTTGGAGCTGCCCAGGTGGGTTTCAATGATCGAAAAGCTGGGGTCAACATGGCAAAAGAACAGGTGTTCTTGATACCCGTTACCGACACGCCAATGCCAGTTGATTGGGACAATGCAAAAGAAGCGAGTATGAAGGTTTCAGATCTAAAGAGCTCTCCGTCAGGAGATTTCGCTTATGGTGAGTTGCCGTCTGCTACCTTGAAGGCAAAGAACTATAATGTTTGGGAGAAGGATTTTGAAGATTGGCTTGTGAGAACGCAGAAAATCCAGTTGTTTAAGAGCACTTATCTTGATGAGTTGTCAAGACCTGAGGAAACCGAACGGGATTTTCGGATAAGGCTTCAGCAGATTTCCAGAGAGAAGCGTGATCAGCAGGTTGAGAAAATTCGAGAGAAGTACAGTTCCGCTTTCTCTCGACTGGATGAGCGGGTGAGGAAAGCCAAGATGAACTTGGAGAATCAGCGAGCTCAGGCTAAGAGTCAAAAGTATCAGGTTGCAGTGTCAATTGGAGAGACGCTCTTGAGTTCGTTCTTGGGTCGAAAATCTAGCACTCGTGCTACAAGAAGTGCAAGGGAGATTGCTAGACAAAGGAAAGAAGCGAAAAGACCAGGAAAATGCTGAAGACAATTTGAAAGCGTTAGAGAAAGAGCGCGCACAGTTGGAAAAGCAGTTTCAGTCTGAGGTTAGCCTTACCGAAACCAAGTCCAATTCGCTCACTGAAGATTTAGCGAAGGTTTTCGTCAGTCCCTCCAAAGCTGACGTCACGGTCCGGTTGCTGGCTCTTGTGTGGACGCTTTAGGGTAGTTGGGCATGTTGTTTTCGTTGGCTCCGAGAAGCTCAAGTGCATAGTGTGTGTTACTATGTTTGGTGAAATTTCGTGTTTGTTGTGAAAATTATTGACTTAGTGGGTTCGTCCCCTGCTGGTTGGAAGGAAGCAGCAGAGAACGCTCTGAAGGAAGCATCCAAGACAGTTGAGAACATTAAGAGCATCCATGTGAAGAAGTGCACTGCCAAGATAGAGAACAACAAAATCGTTGAGTACAGAGCAGTAGTGAAGATAGCCTTCGTAGTCAAGAGGGAAAGATAGCTAAGGCTTGGAAATTAGGCTTTCTTAAAGCTGCTTTCTCTTTTTTGTTAGCACTTGACAAACAGTTTTTGTTAAAAAGAGAGAATAATGGAGGTCTTATTCCATGCCCCATTTCTTGGCGACTTTCACGATGAGGAAGATCACGAAGGCAACGATGATGAAGGTTATCAGCGCCACTAAGAAGGGTCCGACTCCGAAGAGTCTGTCCTGTATAGCCCGCGGGTGGGTTTCCGGCAGCGTCTTAAGACTGTTGCTGGAACTGGAATTTTCCATGTTGCCAGGTTGCCAAGTCCCGGTAATTGCAAGTCCGATTGCTGGCAGCAGAAGGTCTGCGACCAATGATTGCACTAGTCCGCCAAGTAGACGCCCATGATGAAGGCGATGGCGAGTCCGAGTACTTTGTATTTGCTGAGGAAGTCTTTGAATTCGTTCCAGAGGCCTTTTGGTGGTGGAGGTGGCGGTGGTGCTGGTTTGGCTTCTACTGCTTCGCGTATCTTCTTCAATTCGTCTAGGCATTTTCTGTTCTGTTGACATTTAAGTCACTGTTTTGCTTTTGTTTACAGGTAGTAATTAAAATGATTGGTCGATACATGCCGAGTTTTAGGCTAAATAACGTAGAGAATAGGTAGGTAGTAGGCATTCCAAAAATCTAGGAGGCTTAAGAGGAGTAAATGAACAGGTTCAGGTTTCTGAGGTTGACTTTGGATTGAAGTCTAACAATTAACGATCGCAAGTAGGCGAAAGTGTCTTATGAGCTTATTATACAATATTCATTTAGGGTGAAAAAAATGTCGTTTTTAAATAAAGCTAAAAAGAAAGCTGAAGAAGAAGCAAAGAAAGGTGTTGAAGCTGCGAAGAAAGCTGGCGCCAAAGGCGTAGTGGAAGCAAAGAAGGCCGGAGTTAAAGGCGTCGCGGAAGCGAAGAAAGCTGGAGCTAAAGGTATAGCAGAGACAAAGAAGGCAGCCAAGAAAGCAAAAGAGAAAATCGACTAGAATTTATATCCTCAATTTTTTTCTTTTTTCTCTGAGGATCAGAGTTATTTTGCTTGTTTTCTTTTGTCATGTTGATTGTTGAAAAAAAATCTTCATTAAGTTACATTTTTCAATGTTATTACTGGGGAAAAATAAAAGGTTACGTCAACAATCCGGGGACCAGCGAGCCCCCAGCAGAGTATTGTAGAAAAAGGGAGTGGAGTTATCTCGGGGGTGCAGTGTATGCATAAGTTACTGCCTGGTATCGCCTTATCTCAGCTTCGGCTCTGAGTCTTCTGGCCATCTCGCGTTTGGCTGGCCGCTTTTGCGGCGAAGTTGAAGTTGGATATTTTATTATTGAGCGTGTTTTTTGCCCTCAATATGCTTGTTAGTCTTCCGAGTGAAGGCGTGTTGTTGGGGTTTGTGAGGTTTTTGTGAGCTGTTTTCATTTTGGTTTCACCATGATGTTGTTCGTCACACCATTAAGATGTGCGTATTAATGCTAATACGCATGTTGTTTAAAAAGATTGTGGTCTTAATGGCACAACGCTTTTATACCCATATAGCTGGGAGTATTACAAGGCATATCAACATGAAACCAGTAAAAACGATCACTGACCCTGATGCTTTCAAGGTTGCAGCCGACGAGACTCGGCGAAAAATGCTCTATTTGCTCCGTGCCAAGGAAATGACAGTGAGCAAGATTGCTGATGAACTGAATTTGACCCCTCAGACGGTTTATCATCACATAAGGAAACTCTGCGATGCTGATATGGTTGAGGTTTCTAAGGAAGTCCGGGTTGATCATCTTATTGAGAGTTATTATCGGGCGACGGCTGAGATTTTTCACTTTGCGGTTGGGAAGCAGACAAATAGTAAGGAAACGATGATTGAGGGTGTAAAATCATCTTTGGAGGCGCTTAGCAAGATAGGTTACAAAGTGAAAACTGATGAAAAGGCTTTAGACGAGCTAGCCGAGCTTGCGGTTGAGCGGGAGAAGTGTTGCGTTGCCAAAGAGGATGAGGATGCAATCTCCAAGTTGGAGGATGTGGATTATTTTGCTAAACAAGGTGCCTTGGAGTATGCTAGTATGGTTTCGATGACTGATGAAGAGCTTGCGAGACAAGACGAAATTCAGAAGAAGTTTAGGACTACTCTCAGGTCTATAGTTTCGAAGCAGAAGTCTAGCTGGGCGTCATTTATTGACGAAGCTAAGAAGAAGCTGAAGCAGCAAAAAGGCTGCTAATGCATGCTGACTTGGTGTGGGCGAGACTGGAATCATTTTATGGTAATTTCTTGTATCGCTGCTTTGAGAGGATTTTGCTTTTTCATTTCCGCTAAATTTAGCGTAGATGTTTCCAGTGTTTTTTCTCCAAGCTAAGGGTCTTGCTTTCCATGGAATGCTAAATGAGCCGTCCTGTTCTGTATTCCCATAAGCTAGTGTAGTCATCGCCTGTCATTTGATTTGTCACGTTCGTGGATGCGAATTCTGGCGTTGGGTATGCCCTTGCCCGTGCGGCTGTTAAAGAGTCTTCCCTGAAAAGTGACTTTATCGTCTTTAGAGATGTCCTCCGACGCAGAGAACAGTTCAAGTGTGGTTTCAACGGGGGCCTGCCTCTTGGGTGATTTCTTTTTCATCTTTCAAACTTGGTGCCGTTGGCATCAGATCGTCTGTCTTAATTGTAAGTTCAGGAGCTTTTATTTTCTAGATCTGGGAGCATAGCTTCTGGTTTTTCCGGGGGTGGGCTGAGAAGTATGAGTTCCTTCTCAAGGGGCAACACGGGGGTTGTCGAGAGTAACGTTTTCTGCTTTTATCTCGGGCATTGTCTCTTCTTGTTTTGTTGTAGGTGGCTGTGGTATTGGCAGCTCTTTCGGTGTTGGCCTTTCTGGTGGCGCTGATAACGTTTGTCATCGTAGCTCGTAGCGTGGTCTTCCTCGTGGTGAAAATCTCCAAAAAATGGGGCATGGAATAAACATAACACCTTCTTTTCTTTTTTTTTGTTTTTGCCGCCCAGCTCACAAATGCTCATTTTTAACAATAGACGCGGTTTTATATTGACGCCTCTTTTTTGACCAACATTCGCGGCAGTGAACAGGCTTATTCGGATAAGGCTTGAAAGGAACTTCACGTTCCTGACCGCATTCGGAACACAACGGATTACCTAAAAACTCAGGGGATAATCTCGCACCCGTTGTACTTCAAGAACTCAAAATCCTTTTTCTTAACCTTCCCGTCCTTGATGAGTTGCTTAATTCGAGGAAGCTGTATTTCCACCGCGGTCACCAAGCTCTTCACTGTCTCGCAGACTTCTCCGTAAGCTTCTTTGCTCCAGCGTTTGGTGATGTTGGCGTAGAGGCATCGTCCGCCGCAGATGTTGAGAATTTCGCATTGCGTGCAGGGTTCGGTGACGAAGAGTTTCTTCAGCTTCAGCGGTTCCGTCGTGGAGATGTGCCCGAGATAGTAATCTTTCATTCCCCACATGGTTGGGCAAGGGATGATGTAGCCGTCAGTTTGGATGGCATAGTTTATCCATGCACCTCCACATCGGAGAAGACTCGGTTCGTGATTGAACAAAAGCGAGTCTGCTATTCCGAGGAAGGGGTAGAGCTTGAGGACAACGCTTTTCTTCTCCATCTGGTCAACCCAGAATTTTGCAAGCCTTGTCACTCCAGGCATGTAGCTTTTTTCGGTCCAGCGTTTGAAGTCTCGCCTCGAATGGTCGTTTCCCCAGAAACCCGCGTTCAGCTGCCAGTGAACTGAAGAAAAGCTGAATTCGCTGTTGTCCAGCAGCCACGTGACCTGCTTGTAGATGTCTGTTTGCTCCATTACCGTCATCCGGGCAATTAATTCGCCCTTGAACCCGTTCTTCCTGATGAGTTTCAGGTTGTCGATTACCTTTCGGAAGGTGCCTTTTCCACGGTAATAGTCAGTAAGCGCTTCGTCGCCGTCCACCGAAACCAGAATCGTGTGGAAACGGTTAACGTATTCGGGTTCCAAACTGTTGAGGAGCAACCCGTTCGTCTGGATCATGAAGTGTTTCGGCCTCACCGTGTCCATGACTTTCTTTATCTCATTCGTGCACAGCAACGGTTCTCCGCCGTAGAACGTTAGCACGCAGTCAGCATCCTGGTGGCAGAAATCAGCCAGCACGTTCAAGTCGTAGTTTGCTTTTTTAGGCAAGGAGTAGTCTAGGTTGAATTCTCCGAAGTCTTCTTCAAAATCCTCCATGGTCTCGCCGAAGCAGTACCTGCACTGCAAGTTGCATTCGGTGGTTAGGATCACGTGGAAGAACATGCCTCATCGTAAATTGAGAACAGGCTTAATAGTATTCTTCCGCTAATTCACGAGCTTTCTCGTCATCTTCTGGTACCCTAAACTCCAAAGAGACCTCTTCGTCCTTGTTTTCACACTGCTTCTCTGCATTATCCATTTTCAGGGTTTTCCCAGCTATTTTCTGGGCTTTCTCGAGGTAGGTTTTCAATTCTCTTTCCTTCATTACTTTTTCAGGCAGAGTCTCAGGAGCGATAACCAGCGGTAAAACTGCCAAGAACAAGAATAAACTGGCAAAAGAAAATGAGGCTTCAATTGCGATAGATTCAACAAAAGGCTGAACCAACACCTCAATTAGATTCGAGAACAAAAAAGGCATGCAGCCCAAGAGGTAATACTTTTCCCGATTTTTCTCTTCAGAGATATCTCCCCAGATCACGAAAATGAAAGTAACATATAGAATGCCCCATGCGACTCCGTCAAATAACACGTATAGAATTTGGGAAACCGCTGTTCTTGGGAGAAGGCTCAAGAACGCGTACCCCAAGCCAAGCAGAATGAATCCTAGGATACCTGAGATTTTGCGTCCCTTGAAGTCACATATTGCCCCCCCGAGAAACGCTGAAACGCTGAATATCAAAATCAGGGCTATCGTGTATGTGCCGTACAATTCCGGTCCGAAGTACTGTTCAAGCAAAGGCTGTTCCACAAAGTTGACAATAGTGAACAGAAACCAAGGCACGAAGTACAGTAAGAAAGTCCTCTCCCGAATAATGTTCAAGAGTGAAGGTATGCGCTCAATTTCTAATTTTTCCCGTGGCTTGAAAAACAGTATACTTGTTGCCGCCAAAAGTCTCCATACCCCAAGAACTAAGAACTGATGGTCGATAGTCACCGTGCTAATTGGGACGTAGATCACGACTGTCAAAGCTTGAATGACGAAGAACATGACAGCTCCAATTATGCCACGTCGCTTAATTTTTGCGGTATCTGCAAAAAATCCGAGACATGAGGGTATACCTAGACCTGCCAGTGCTCCAAGAGGAAGCGAGACAAAAATGGCGTTAATCGAGTTTTTTTCAGGAGCCAAAACTGCTGAAATTATGCATGCTGCTGCTCCAAGCAAAACCCAAAGAAACAGAGGCGTTTTGGTTCTCATCTTCTTTCGCAGCAAAGTAGCTCCAATGACGGCAGATAGAATCAGCGCTCCGAAATATGAAGAGGAAATAAGCAAAAGGTTACTGAACGATGAACCTGCTAAAAGGTCTCTTATTGCGAACCAGGTAAGAGAGAACCAAGTGACACTGTTGATCAGTAGGAATAGAGACGGAAGCACCTCTCGGATTTCTGTTTTCCACATTTCGTTTCTAACATGAAATAGAAGGACCAAATTACAAACTTTATGAATCATTGAATACTTATTTCACCATAGTTCTGGTTCCAAAAGTTTGGTTTGATGACAAAGCTTATATCGCTGATGTGTTGAACGGATATACAGGTGAAGAGGAATGGAGAAGAGGAGAACTTTAAAGAAAAAACCACGGGCTCTCTACTGGTAACCTACAATTCTTCCAGCATCGAAGCAGCGATAAGCCGAAGCTGATTCTTCAGCTAGGCACTTGCGTAGCGCGCTTAGGGCGTGCACCGCTTCCTTTTCCAGGTCACTTAACAAGTTTTTAAGTTTCGAAAACTCTTTTGTTTCAGATATTAATTCGACAAGCTCGTTACAATCTTCTTTTCTAAGGGCTTCCTTTAGCAATAGAGTGCGGATTCGCTTCTTACGTTTGACGTCTTGAAGTGCATAAATAACGGGTAGTGGTAAACACTCGTACTTCACCCTATGCATTAATTCTCTTGGCTCAAACATGTCAACGAAATCTGATCTAACCGCAAGCAGAATCCCGAGATTTCTTCCGAACTTGCTCAAAGCATATAGTTCTTCAACGGATCCTCCGCCAAACAGCGCGCCTATGCGCATGCGCCCTTCGATGTCCGCCGCTTTGAGTGTTAAAACCTTAAGATAAGCTTCTGGATCAGTGTCCCATTTTTTATCTTTCAGTTCTGATTCTAAAATGTGGGCTTCAACTACCTCTGTTAAGAAAGTTCTTACCGTATTCATGATTTCTGACCTCAAGTCTTTCGGTCGGTTTTCCAACGCCGCACAGAGACGGTTGAAACCTTTAACCATAAACGCGTCGCCAACAAGCAATGTTGCTTCCTTGCCTAGCTTGCCATAGATCGTTTTGGTGTTTTTTTTGGCGAGTGATTCGTCTATGATGTCATCATGAATGTCCATCGTGGCATCGATGAATGATAACGCAGCCTGGAGAAACAGTGTTTCTTCCGGATTCCCGCCTACAGATTCACAGGCTAGGGCGAGCAGTCCCGGGTGAGTGGTATCTTCCCATTTCGAGATGTACTGTTCAATTGCCTCGTCCACTTTTCTTATTCCTGTTTTTTCTTCGAGAAATTCACGCTTTGCTATTTTGCGAGCTTCCGCGCTTCTTTTGTCTAGAAGCTTCATCGCTTTTTCAGTTAGAGTTACTTTTACCATAGAGTTCTTTCTTTGCTCTCGAACTGGATATAATGCTTTCCATGACTCTAGCCCTGGTTTCTACTGTCTTGGCTTTTCGAGCATTCCTGTTCATCGATGGAGGCAAAACTTAATAGCCCATTCACCAGTTCAACAAGTTCCATGAGTCGGTCGGCGCAAATCGAGGAAAAATGGCGGAAACGATGGGAAGACGCCCGATTGTTCGAGGCTGACCCCGACCGCGCTAGAGAGAAGATTCTAGTTACATTCCCTTACCCGTACATGAATGGTCCATTGCATGTGGGTCACACATTCACCGCCTCGCGAGTTGACGCCTATGCTAGGTTCAAGCGAATGCAGGGCTACAATGTTCTGTGGCCCTGGGCGTGGCATTGGACAGGGCAGCCGTTGCTAGGCGCCAGCGAACGCGTGGCAAAAGGCGATGAAGCATACATCCGTGTCCTAAGAGAGATGGACGGCGTGCCCGAGGCCGAGCTCAAGAAGTTCGTTGACCCGTTGTACATGGCTCAGTATTACACGAACGAAGGGCGCATTGCCGCTAAGCGCATTGGTTTCTCGATTGATTGGCGACGAGAATTCACAACCGTTATGCCGACGTACCAGAAATTCATCGAGTGGCAGTACGTGAACCTGAAGGAGAAAGGCTACGTTAGCCGAGGGACTCACCCTGTAGTTTGGTGTCCGAAGGATAAGAGTCCCACGGGCGACCACGACCGCCAAGTAGGAGAGGGGATTACACCTGAGGAGTATGTGCTGATAAAGT
The DNA here is from genome assembly GCA_963749465.1 of Candidatus Bathyarchaeota archaeon. GTDB lineage: Archaea > Thermoproteota > Bathyarchaeia > Bathyarchaeales > Bathycorpusculaceae > UBA11855. The sequence goes on from CAVVMH010000008.1 coordinate 112,421, forward strand.
ACGCGTTGGACGATGGGCGGTTTTTGCCTGCGGCTACATTCCGTCCTGAGACGATTTACGGGGTGACAAACATGTGGATTAACCCCGACTCAGATTATGTTGATGTTTCGGTGAATGGGGAAAGCTGGGTTGTTAGCAAGGAAGCTGCGGATAAGCTGAAGGAGCAGGAACGAAAGGTTGAGGTGAAACGGTGTTTCAAAGGGAAAGACCTCATTGGGAAAACCTTCACCAATCCCGTTACGAAACAGACGTTTCCGATATTACCAGGCTGGTTCGTTGACCCGAAAACAGCTACCGGCGTGGTTTACAGTGTGCCTGCTCATGCACCCTTCGATTGGCTGGCATTGAAGGATTTGCAGGAGAAACTCGACGTCTTGATAGAGTTCGGTGTTGACCCCGAGATGGTGAAGCAGATTAAGCCCATTTCACTGATTAAAGTCGAGGGTTTCGGCGAGTACCCAGCCGTTGAAATAGTGGCACAGATGGGCATCAAGGATCAGCATGACCCTCGCGCGGATGAAGCTACGAAAGCGTTGTACAAGAAGGAGTTCCACAGCGGAGTCTTGAAGGAGAATTGCGGGATTTACGCGGGCAAGACGGTTCGCGAAGTCAAAGACGAATTAATTCGCGACTTCAAGCAGAAAGGCTACGCTGACAGCATGTATGATTTGCCCGAGCCAGTGGTCTGCAGGTGCATGACCCCGTGCATCGTGAAAGTTCTCAGCGACCAATGGTTCCTAAACTACAGCGACGCCGAATGGAAAGCGAAGGCAAAGGAAGTGGTCGCTGGGATGCGGGTTTATCCTGAGGCTGCTAGACAATGGTTCATCGCCGTTATCGATTGGCTGAAGGAGTGGGCATGTGCACGGACGACGGGGTTTGGGACACCTTTGCCGTGGGGGAAGGGCTGGATTGTGGAGACCCTTAGCGATAGTACCATTTACATGGCTTTCTACACGATAAACAAGCATATCCGCGAGTGCAACTTGAAACCTGAAGCGCTCACGAACGAAGTTTTCGACTACGTTTTCTTCGGGAAAGGCGACGCGGAAGCAGCTTCCAAGAGCTCGGGAATAAGCAAACAGACGCTCGAAGCGATGCGAGATGAGTTCCTTTACTGGTACCCCTTCGACCTGCGAGTCTCAGCCAAAGAGCTTGTACCGAATCACCTGACATTCTGCATCTTCCACCACGCCGCCTTGTTCCCACCTGAGCTTTGGCCGCGTGCCATGGGCGTGAACGGAATGCTGATGATTGAAGGGAAGCAGATGCACAAATCGAAGGGCAACTTCGTGACGATGAAGAACGCAGTTGACCGTTATGGCGCAGATGCCACGCGTGTCGCATTGCTGCTTGGCGCAGAGGGCATGGATGACCCCGACTGGCGAGGAGAGAACGCCACTGATATTCAGAACAAGCTGGAGAGTTTGAGCAAGTTCGCCAGCGACGTGTTCGCTTCAGCCGAAGACGATGAGATGGGACACTTGGAACGGTGGCTGATCAGCAAACTTCAGACGGCGGGTGGAAGCGGTCACGTTGAGCCTTGACGAGTTGAAGACGAGAACGGCTCTGCGAGGTTGCGTTGTTCGAGACCTGGAACGACTTCCGCTGGTACATCCAGCGGAAGGGAAAAGCGAGTGGCAAAACACTGGTTGATGCAGTGAAGACGTGGCTTAGGCTGCTGGCGCCTTTTGCACCTTTCACGTGTGAGGAGTTGTGGAGCCAGTCAGGCGAGACGGGCTTCATTAGCGTTGCTGAATGGCCGCAGGTTGATGCTGAGCTGGTGGACGTGGCGGCTGAGGAGCAGGAAAACTTTGTCGTCGACTTAATTGGTGACACGTTGAACATTCTGAAAGCCACGAAAATCACGCCCAAACGCGTTTGCGTTTACACTGCTGCCGCGTGGAAGTGGCAGGTTTACCTGAAAATCCTCGAGTAAGGCAGTGGCTGGCGAGGTCAAGATGAACGAGGTCATGAAAGAACTGGCGGCTGATACGGATTTGAAGCCGCGTATGAAGGATGTTGCTAGTTTGGTTCCGCGGGTGATTAAGGCGTTGATGAAGCTGTCGGCTGATCGGAAGGCGAACGTTCTGAAGATCGGGGAGATGAATGAGAAGAGAAATCGTGGCGAATGCAGTTGGCTTCTTGAGGGAACGGTTAAACGCGGAAGTTTCAGTCTACAGCGAAGATGACGCTGATCGGTATCGATCCGAAGGGGCGTGCTGGGATGGCGTTGCCAGGTCAACCAGCGATATTCATAGAGTAATCAGCTAGACATTGTTGGGTAATTTGATACTGGAATTTTGCAGTTTCATAAATATTATGAACAAATCACAACCATATTTATATTTAGCTGAACATATATCACTAAGCAATTAGTGAGTGAATAAAGTTGGCACAACAGTAATCGCTTTGGACAGGCATAGGCATTGATACTCGTTTTCGTCTTAAACATAAACTTGTAAACCGCAAAAGGCAGGATCTATTACAAGGAAGGGGCGAGCGAAGTTTTCCCGAGCATAGTTCAGAAAGGTCTAAATCTCAACGATTCTAGCTTCTCGCTTTACCGTGTCCAGCAGCGCTACGGTTGCTTTGCCTGTCAGGTATCCGCATGCTTCTCCTGGGTTCACGATTAGAGTTTTGTCGTTTTTTCGAGCTACGTTGGCGTGCGAGTGTCCATGAACAACGAGGTCAAAACCTCCGTGATTCACTAGTGCGCTTAAGAGTTCGGTTTCATCTCCGTGAAGTAGGGCAATTTTGAAGCCTTCAACATTGATTTCCGCGAACTTACCTCGAACTTCGCAGTTGATGGTTTCACTGAACCGTTTTCGAAGGAGTTCGTGATCTCCATCGTTGTTGCCGAAAACGCCTATAAGCTTGCAGTTTAGGGCTTTGAATTTTGGGATGACGAACGGTGCAACGTAGTCGCCTGCGTGCAGAACGAGCTCCACTTTTTCCTCGTTCAGGCGTTTCACAGCTTTTTCTATCATTGGCAAGTTGTCGTGTGTGTCCGAGATTAAGCCAATTAACATGTTCTTGATCGTGTTAGTTTGTATTTTGGTTGCAATAAAGTTTTTCTATATTGGTGATGTTGGGTTTTTCTTCCACAATATTACAGCAGTTGATATATTGAATAGTGCGAAACACGGCTTAAAATGGTCACCGCCAGACAATGTTATAGAAAACTAATCTGGAAGAGGGAAATAGAATTGAATTCCTGGATAGCCGAAACAACAAGCAGGCGCAGAGACAAACTTTGCATAATGGCTGAGGTCTTGGAAATCGCTAAGGAGGGTACGTTGAAGACTCAGATAATGTACAAAGCCAACCTAAGCTTCGCTCAACTCAACGAGTACCTGAAGTTTATGCTGAAGATTCAGCTGATTCAAAAACTTACCAACCAAGGTAAAGATGTGTACATCGCCACTGAGAAAGGCTTAGACTTCCTGCAACGGCAAAGCGAATTAACTGACCTGTTGAAAACCGAAGAGGAACATCCAAGAAATAGCGTGAGAATTCCACCCGCAAACTTGCTACGCAAAAGCTAAATCTTATTTGAATCCTGCGTTTTCGCCGTACAGCAGGAATATTCCATTTTTGGCATACAACCTTATCAACGTCCATAGCCAATCCTACCTTGGAGAAAGGAGAAGGCAACTGGAAAAAGGCGGGTTTCCGCGTGAAACATGAACCCACCAAACAATTTAGCATAGCATACTTGCTATTTCTTGTGCCCTTGACGATGGCTTTTGTTTCTTGGGCTTACTTTCCAGCTGCCGCACAATTGATCGCTACGAACGTTTTTGGTTATCATGCTGGGTTGCAGACTGCCCATCCTTTGTGGCTCGCATTTATCAGTTTTTTCTATTCTTGGTACACATTTCTTGCAATCGCGATTGCTGGAGTGTGGATTGTTGCAGCGTTTCTTGCCCGAAGAAAACGTACCGTTGGCAAAGTTGGATTTTGTCCGATGGTTTCATTTGTAGTTCCGGCGTTTAATGAGGAAGCGAATATTGCGCGATGCGTTAAGAGCCTGTGCGAATGCGCAGAAGCGTTCAGTGGCAATTGCGAAGTTATTGTGGTGGATGATGGAAGCGTGGATTCTACTTATGAAGCTGCGTGGCGTGCGGTTGCGGCGTGGAAATCGGAGTGCAAGTGCCGTGTGCGTTGTAAGGTTGTTCGGCATATGGCTAATTTGGGCAAGATTGAGGCGTTGCGGAGTGGTGTGAACAGCGCGTTAGGTCAAATGATAGCGGTTGTTGATGGCGATTCCAACTGGGATTCTGATGCATTGCATAAGTTGGTTGAAGCGATGATGTTGAATGGGAAGAAGGCTGTTACGGGGTATATCCATCCTAAAGCTGCAGATGGCACAAGAAGTGGTTTTCTCGTTTCGTTTCAGCAGTTAGAATACAGTCAAGGCTTAGCTATTGATCGTTGTGCGCAGTCGTTGGGTAATTGTGTTTTGGTGGTTCCAGGAGCGATCGGGGTTTATGATGCGGACTTGCTTAGGGCGATTTTGACTGAAGCCAACGTTCGGAGTGTGGTTGAGGATTCGGAGATTACGTTGGAGATGCATAAACGTGGTTCGCGTGCGGGTTACGTGAGCGGTGCGTGTGGCAGCACAGACGCTCCAGTTAGTTTGGAGGTGTTGTGGCGTCAAAGGTTGCGCTGGTTTACAGGTTGGTTGCATAACACGGTGGGGATTCATCGCAGTTTGTTCGGCGAGCGTTCGTGGCTTTCAGCGCTGTTATGGTACAGTCTCGTTTTTGAGTTTGTTGGGGCGTTCGTGGACTTAACCGCAGTAGTCGCGTTACCGTTCTTATGGTGGTTTGCACCCGACGCAGTAAACTTCGCGCTCAACCTGATTGTTTTTGCCGCATATGGCTTGCTAATTGGGCTTGTGAATCAGGCTGTTGCGTTAAAGTATGCATATGGCACGTTCAACCACGATTTGCTGCTCAGATACACACCATTTTATCCATTCTTGTGGATAATCAACGTGTTCGCACGCATACGCAGCGTAATCGCATACGTAACAGGCAGTAATGGAAAATGGCGCTGAAAAACCAAATCGCTCAAGAATACAACAGAAACCGCCATCGACGATGTTCTGGTTGATGGAACAAAAACGTTTATATC
>CAVVMH010000009.1:0-137339 GCA_963749465.1 Candidatus Bathyarchaeota archaeon
CCTGAATGAATAGCATAAAACTCGTGGACACTATCGAGGTGTGTATCCTTGGCATCTGAGGTTAGGAAATCGACAAGGTCACTTATAGACGCAGAACTGCGTGCCAGTATTCCGAAACAACCCGTTGACGAACGCTTAGCTGAAATGGTGGAAACCGCCTCGCTGAGTAGCATGCCATTAGAGGAGACGGCGGAAGGAAGCAAATAAACCCCTCTTCTTGGACAGGTATGAATAAGCGACGGCTTAGAATCGAGGTCGAGTCGTGCGAGACATGGGAGCGTTGAGCTTTTTTGAAGTATTGAATCGACCATGGCGTCTTTTTTTCCGGAAGCGGAAATGAAATAAACGCGAAAGTCGAGGTTAGGTAGTGAGGCTATATGTCAGGAACAGAAACGTTGCTTCCATATTTGAAAGAGAAGAAAAAAAACGAGTGAAGAACCTACAATTATCGTTGACAGCCGCGAAGCAAGCAGCGCCGCGAAGATAGTCACAGCTTTGGTGGAACGAGGCGTTCATGTAAAAACCGAGACTTTGGAAAAAGGCGATTATATTCTTTCTGACCAGTGTGCGGTAGAGAGGAAAACCGTTCAAGACTTCGTTTACACGTTAACTCGGAGATACCTGTTTGAGCAGCTATTTAGGCTAAAAGATGCTTACCCAAAGGCTCTCATTCTGTTGGAGGGATATTTGCCGATTATTTACAAGTTCAGCCACATTCAACCCGCAGCCATCTGGGGTGCCATGTTCAATCTCGCAAAGAACGGGATAGCCATCGTGAACACCGCCTCATACAAGGAGACAGTGGATTTTCTTTACGTTGCAGCTAGACAGGAACAAATCGCAGAGAAGAGAACTCCTGTCGTTCACGCATTCAAGAAATGTGACACGTTAGCTGATTCTCAGCTTTACTTCGTGGCTAGTTTACCCAGCATAGGAAGGGAGAAAGCCGAGGCTGTTTTGAAGAGCTACCAGACACCGCTAAACGCCATGATCAACGTTGATGATTGGCAAAAAACGGTTCATGGGCTTGGTCCGGTCATCACGAACAAAGTTAAGGAAGTCTTGACCGCACCATTCAAAGAGTGTGCGCCATGATTTGTTTGTTCCGTGGCTATCAAGGCAGGTAAACGCTTAGTTTTGTTTGATTTAGTTCCATAAGTGATGGGCAGTACATAATCCATAAAAGGCTTGACGCTTCAATGATATCACAACAAAAGAGGAAAATTGTATGCAAGCGCTCGGACTAATTCTCATTCTCATAAACGTTGGGGCTATTGTTGGTCCAATAGCTGGAGTAGTTTTGATTTATCGTAACAACCTGCAGGATTTGGTTATTCCTCCTGAAGTGCAGCAAATTGTCGGCGACACGATAAAGACCTTGACCTTGTCTAGCCCGAACAATCCCTCAAATCCTACATCTGACCCGAGCAATTCGTCCAACGTAAACCTGGAGTTACCGAAGTACGTGAATGCATCTGTCGACCCAGCTGGAAGAACTGTAACAGCTGTCTTCAACTTTACCAACCCGTTCAACATCAATATGACAATTTATGCGCTCTCTGCGGACGTTCAATGTCACGCTCACAGCTTCTCTGCTTGGAGGCGCTGAATTAGGTAATCCTGTAGAGATAGCTCCGATGCAAACGAAAGACATAACGGCTGTTTTCACGTATACGGGTGCTGCTCAGCAACATTTCCAGAGCGAGCATGCGGGCCAATCGACCGTTAATGTGGACTTGAAGAACATTACCGTCAACGTCAGCGGATTAACCTTTGAGATACCTGAGATTTACAACGCGGACATACCTATCGGTGTGTAGAGGGTGAAAGTGGTTGCAGTCTAAAATCAACTGGTTTGGTCTTGCTGGTGGAGTAACTACAATCCTCCTAATCGCTGTTTCATTGTTTATTCCCTGGTGGCGACTTACTGTCGGTGATTCCGTGGTTGCGGCAAACGTTTCGCCCCTTCACACCAGCTTTGACTTGATTGGGAACTCTTTCACGGTGCCGTTGCTGTGGGCGGTTAACCTTGCGTGCATATTGTACCTCGTTGCGGGTAGCATCATTATGCTGATCTACTCAGTCAAGCCGACGAAGCCCTACGCCAAACGCCTTCTCGGGTTCAGCTACCGGAAACCACTGTACTTCGTAATAATCTTCTTGATCGGATTGCTCGTTCTAACATTCGTAATTCAGAGCTTGCTTAGCTTAAGCATACCTCTCGTTGGATCAATGGAAGTCAAATTGCCTTCGAGCATGACTCAGGGCACGAACGTGAGTGTCTTGTTATCCGCGGGGTTCCTGTGGCCTTTCTGGCTGGCGGTTGCTTCGGCGGGGCTTTGCATTGCGGCGCGTTTTTACCATAAGCGTATTTTGCCTTCCTCCACAACTGCTCCTGTAGCCATAACGACGACAGTTGCGCCAGCTTCTCCGGCGGTATAACGCGGACTTTTATTCTCTTTCTTTTTCCTGGTTTCACTCGCAATTTTCAAGATGTTGTTTTGTTAGTAGGGACAGTTTCGGAAGCCTTATTTTCAACTGTTCTTAATGACAACAAAGCAAAGCCCGAATATGTGTTGAATGGGGCTGTCGGCTAGCTTGGTCCAGGCTTGTAGCCTCGGGCGCTATAGACGCCGGTTCAAATCCGGCCAGCCCCACCATCTTTGTGAATTGGGTGTTTTTGGTTGCTTTTGGTTGTTTTTTGCTGTTTTTTTTGTTTTTTGTGCTTTTTTGTAATTCGCGAGTTCCCCGGATTGGTTTTTTGGCGTGTGTTCGGTTTCGAAAACAACTGTGTAGATGTCTATTATGTAGTTGTTTTTCTTTTTTTTCGCCAAGCAAGAGTAAGTGCAGAAAAAGCACTTGCTATTGCGAGTACTCCTGATGCAAGCACGTATGGCATGTAGTTTGGGGTTGTGGGTACGTTTGGAATTGACCAAATGCGCATGTCAGGGTCACATAGACTGCCTTGTGCTGTACAGCCAACGGTTATGATTTCTAATACCCCATCGTTGTCAACGTCACCATTACCGACGTTCCAAGCGCACGCGCCTTCATCAAAAGTCCATTCTGTACTTTGCTCCAAGATTAGAGCTGTTCCGTTGAATCCCCAGACTTTGAGTTGTCCTCGGTCGTGGAGGGCTTCGCTGTTTTTGAAGCTGTCTTCAGCCGCTGTTATTCCGCTTGTTACTACTTCTGTTTTTCCATCGTTATCAACATCATCGAGTGATATGGATTTTACTTCGGTTAGATAGTCGGTTGCCCATTCTTGGCTCTCCAGCTTCGTTAACGCACTTCCATCCCAGCGCCAAATTTTGAGTTGAGCATTGACTTTTTCTCCGTCAAAAGCAAACCCGCCAGTTACTATTTCTTTAAAGCCGTTCCCGTCTAGGTCGGCTGCTTTGACGTTGTTTACAATTGTGTTGCCCTGAACTGCGCCTGCTATTGTTTCAGCGTAAATCTTAGGAATAAGCTGCCAGTTTTCGTTTGCTTTTAGGGAGAATTCTTGACCGTTCCATTGCCATAAGCTGAGTTGTCCCTTGCTGTTGTTAAGGCTGTCGGAGTAGCCGCCCACAATAATTTCGATGTTTCCATTGTTGTCCAAGTCGCTGGCGTACACGGAATTGGCGTTTGTCACATTAGCGATGTCCAGTTCTAACCTTCCAGCCAAACTTAAAGCGTTATCTTTGAAGTGCCATAAACAAAGCTGTCCGGTATTCAAAGAATTTTTGCGTAGTCTGCCAACCGTTATAATTTCAGATATTCCGTCTTTGTCTAAGTCGCTGACGAAGATGGAGCTAACGGCTGCTCCTTCGTAATGTGCTTTCAGGCTCAACTCTTGATTGTTTAAACGCCAAATTCTCAAGGCTGAGGTTGTGTAATTTCCTGTTTCATTTCTGTAAGACCCAGCCGTAATAATCTCAACATTATTGTCACTATCAACATCGGCGGCATAGAGACACAGAATATTTCCTATCCAATTAGCGCTTGCCTTGAGGGTGACGTTTTGTCCGTTCCAATTCCAAATCTTGAGTGGAGCTTCACTGACAGTCCTAGAACCGTTAACAGTGTGATAGGCGAAGCCGCCTGTTAATATTTCCTTGGCGTTATCTCCGTCAACATCTCCCACAAAAATGTTATGAGTCCCATAGATGCAAGTGCCGCCTACTCCGTAAGTATCCCAGTTTTGTTCAGCTTCCAAGTTGAAGCCTCCGGTTTGCGCATTCACCCTCAACACAATATATGAACAAAGAAGAGATATGGAAATAATAATTGAGATTAGGTATCTATTTTGGCTGTTCATGCGCAACACTCTGAGTGGGGAGTTAACAATTAATTAAAAGTGATGCAGTTTTAAATATTCGCAGTGTTTGGTTCAATAGAAAACTTGCCTTTATCTTCCTTCATTGGAGACAACTGGAGTCTAGTAAACTATATCCAAGTTCAAGCCATATTGAGCAAGAAGGTTGTTGGATATTTTTCCATTTTTCCTTGTAACAATCGCCATTTCTTTCAAAAATTATCGATCAAATATGATGTGCGAGGGGTGGATTTGAGCCTTGGTCCGAGTGGAAATGTCTCCCGAAGACCCAATAATTTATTGGCTTTATTTGCCGATTACCACCGAACCGCACCTGCAGATAGGACTTGCCCTCCAGAACAAGACAACGCGATAATTGGGCTTTTGTCACAGCAATATCAAGAGAAGCACCGAAACCAGCGAACCGATGAGCCCCAGAACAAACGTTATGGCTGTGCAAACCCAAAGCCACCTTCTACGGTGATACAGGCTGTAGAAAAAGATGAAGAAGGCGCTCAAAAGAAACAGAAGCGCTGTCAAGGAGAGCGTAAGGCTCAGAATCAAGTTTTCCCTTCCGGTGATTTCCAACACGGCTAAGCTTAAAGCTGTCAGCGTAGCTGGATACGACGCGTTTACTATTGGTCTAAGTCGTCTTTCTTCTTCTCCACTGGACATCCTGTTCGCTCCTTTAAGCTAGTCTTAGGTGGCTCCACGGTCACGTTGACTGGCTTGATCTTGCAGGTTTTAGTCTCTCCCAAATCGTCAAGGTAGACAACCTGCAAGTTCAAGTTAAAAACGCCAGCCTTCGTTGCCTGTACAGTGAACGTAATTGCCTCGTTTGTGAACTGGTGAATGCTTTTCTTCTCAAATTCAAGAGAGTTGCCTTGCATACTGTAATTGGGCTCGGTGGTAGTTACTTTGAAATCGGTTGGAGCCAAGCCTTCAACCCTAACCAACATGCCAGGAGTCTTGGCAACATTCACCAGGTCAAGACGCATGTTAAACTCTTTGTTCAATTCAACTCTCTTGGGAGCAATAAAGTATCCTAAAACGTTTGAATGCACGAAGCGTTTGTCGAGATTGTCCAACGTTTCTTTTGCTTTTTCAAACTGCAACTTCGCTTCAGCAAATCGTCCCTGCTGTAGAAGGGCCCAACAATAGCCCTGTCTGACTCCCGCAAGAAGTGCACCAGTTAGCAAAAATACCTCTATTGCCTTTTCAAAGAAATCGTTAGCCTCTTTCCATTGACCCTTGGACGAAAAGTAACCCGCTTTGCTTAACAAGACCCCTCCATATCCCATCGGGCCTCCTGCCATAGGCGCTTCTTCGGAAACCTTTTCCAGTTTTTTGTAGTACTTTTCTGCCTGTTCCATATCTCCAACCGCTGCGAATTGTCTGGTGAGATTCCCATAGTTATAGGACCGAGCCATGTAGGAGTCTGTTTCTTCCGCAAGTTCGGCGCCCTTTAAGGCTTGGGCAATCGCGGTTTTGAGTGTTTGTTTGGATTCTCTCAATGCTCCTGAAATTAGGCTGAACATGAAGAACTTGATTTTTGCTCCTGCTCCAAAGCTTCGCATAGACTCAAGTGGCAAGCCTGAAAACAGCCTTTGCATAGCTTTAGCCTCAAAGAACCGACTTGACATAAAACAACTGACGCTTTGATATGTAGCGCGACTAACGGGGTCACTAACCTTCTCAACTAACTTGACGACCTCTGAGGCGGCTTCTAAGCCTTCTTTCTCAAGGTTGAAACCGAGAAAAACAACGGATAGATAAATTTTCGATTCAAGCGCCCCTGCTATGTTTCTAGAATATTCGCTAAGGGCAACTCCTCGCAACCCCGCGGCAATCGCCTCTTCCTCTTCCCCAATAGCCCATAATGCAGGGGCGCTTTCGCCCAATGTATCAGCCATATCTGAAAATAAGTATTCTTCCTCAAGGACTTTCAATGATTCTCTAAAATCTTCTGCAGATTCTTTCTCTTTCCCTCCCCAGAATTTTACCATGCCCTTGACTGTGCGAATACGGGCATATTCTAAGCGATCAAGGTCTGGATACTCTACAACTTTGTTAGATAGATTCAACGCATGTGAATAGTCCCCAAATAACATATATGAGCGGATCGCTTTTGCTACAGCTCTCATCTTCACCGAGCCAGAGGTAACGCTGTTGCTAAGCTGTTCAAACATTCTCCCGGCTTCAAGGTTCCTACCCCTTGTAGAGAGTCCGTCACCAAGCCCTTCCAACGCAGTTGTCCTCTCATTGGTGTACTTCACATCTCCTGCGGTGACATCCAACACATACCTGAAGTGTTTGATTGCCTCTGCACCGCTGTATATCTTAAGCGCTTCCTCGCCTGCAGCCAAAGAATACTTAACGCCTTTTTCCTTGATACCTGCCTGAGCATAATGAAACGCCAAATCGCCAACCGGCAACTTCCCGGGGCCGCTCCAGCCACTCTCCATTTTCTCCGCGATTCTGTTATGGTAAGCTTTTCTTAGCGGTTGAGAAATTTCTTCATAAAGTGCGTCCCGATACTTCGCATGGTCAAACCTGTATATACTTCCCTCTCCGACCACTAACGACGTGGATTTTTCTATAGTGTTCAGTGTTTCAAGTATTTCGAGACTGTCTTGGGTTACGACTGCCGCGAGTAACTCAGGGTTAAATTTCGAGCCGATTACTGAGGCTATGTCGAGGATTTTTCTCTGGTTTGGTTTCAAGGCTCCTATTCTTCTCAGGAGTATGTCCTTGATTTTGGCTGGGATACCAATTTCGCCGGTTGAAAGGCGCCACTTGTCATTTTCCTGAACTAGGTCCCCCCTTTCTGACAGCATCTTCAAGGATTCTACGATGAAAAGGGGGTTGCCCTGACTCTCACTTGCAAGTATCTCAGCCAAATCTGTTTGGACAGCTCCCCCGACCATGTTTTCAGCCAACAATGAAACATTGGTACGGTTTAGACTTGGCAGTTTGATTTCTTTGTAAAGGTTTTCCCGGCTCATCAGTCTTAGTGCGTCAGCGAGAGGGTGGGGGCGTCCTTCGCTGTCTGGGTTGAGGTCTTCACTCCTGAAAGTGGATAAAACAAGGACTTTTTCGGAGGAAATGAAGCGTGAGATGTACTGAAGCAGGGCTAAGGACGCGGTGTCTGCCCATTGCAGGTCATCTATGAAGAAAATCGTAGGCTTCTTAGCCGAAATAGAAAGCAAAGCTTTGGTCACAGCTGCAAAGGTTGAGTCTTTCCAAGCTTGTGGTGACAACTCTTCGAGTTCTCGCGATTTCTCGGTTTTTCCAGGCCCAATAAGCCATGCCCTGAGGCCCAACTCTTCTTCTCCAGCAAGCCCGTCGCTTTCCAGGCTTTCTTGAAGCTTGCCCTGACGCATGCCAGGGGAAACACCTTTCTTGTTGTAACCTGATGAATACACATTGAAGGCTTCAATGAAAGGAAAATAAGGAACACCGGAGTTGCTGAGGCACCATCCCTTCAGTTGGGTGATGTCTCTCTTCTGCTTTGACGCCGACAGGAATTCGCTTACGAGTCTTGTTTTTCCGCTCCCCGCTTCACCCGACACAAAAACTGTTTCCCCCTTTCCCTGAACAACAGAGTCGAAATGCTGCTGCAGTGCTTCAAGTTCACGTTCCCTACCCACCAAGACTGGTTCAGCTAAAATTCCAGACTTCAAATTTCAAGCACCCTCTAGACTATGCAGGAATTCTTCCATTGCGTATTGTGGGGTAAGGGCTTTAAGTTTTGCCATGAGCTCTAAACAATTGCAAACGGCTAAACCACAACTCTTTGCTAAAATAAACTGGAGAAAATCCCCGAAAGATACTCAATTTCAACATGTCGCTTGCTTAGCCCTACATACCAAAGTATCTAAGATGATGAAAAACTTGAAGGATATTTCATTCTGGATGTGGAAAACGAAGGCAGATGGAAAGTTTTCAATGAAGACCAGACAATTGAACTCCGATTTTAGGTTAGCCGTGGACTAGTTGCATGAGAGACGCAGTCTGGAGTGCGCTCTATTTCAGTCCCAGTATGTTAGTGTCAACGAGGTTTATATCTAGGCTTAAGCTCAGTGAGCCTTCGCCGGTCATGCTTGCCTTCATCTTCAGTGGCCAGCCAATCGTCTTGTCAACGTAAACTGTCATCGTGGGGCCGTCAGTGGCGATCTCGTAAACTGTGCAGCTTCTTGTGCCCAAGCTTCCAAAGTCGAGCGTTGTGTCATAGCTGCTGGTGATGTTGCTTTCGCTGAAGGCATCGATGAATCCGACCTTTGATAGGTCGACCCAGGTTGAGTTTTCTTGTTCTTCTATTTCACCGAGGCTTGATCCCATCTTGAAGGAGGTTGACATATAGGCGTGTGTGCTGTTGAAGTCGAGTACTTCTAGCTTCACGGAAAAATCAAATCCGAAGCCCATGACGGAAGTGGAGCCTTCATACTCTGCGTAGGCGCCTTTGAATAGCCAAGCATCTTGGCCCGTTGGTTTTGATGCCAACCCTGAGACCAAAAAAGCCACGATAACTAAGCCTACAACAGCTATAGCTGCAACCGCTATGAGAAGCTTGCTTCGATTCTTAGGTTTAGCTTCATTCGGCGAGCTGGAAACGGCGTTTGAAGGATTGTTCTCCAATTGGCTAACCCTTCCATGCGTATGCAATGTACAGAGTATATCCCTTATGATTTCATAGTATGAATTAGAGATGCTTTCAGGTTTAGGCTTCAAATAGACGAAGGTTTGGAAGGAGATGGGAGACTTTGGTCTGCTTCGCTTTGAAAGTCGATTGACGAATAATGCTTAAGAGGGTTTGAGTCCTATTTTGGATAGGTCAATCGGGGTGAGTTCTTGGGAGTGTTGGTGAGAAAGGCTGACGGTTCCGTTCAATTGTTTGATAGGGAGAAGGTTGTGAGGACTTGTTTGAGGATGGGTGCAACCAGGCAAGTTGCTTATGAGGTTGCGGAGAGAGTTGAAAGAAGATTGCATGATGGAATATCAACGGCGAAGATTCTTCAGATGGTTTTCCAATTCATGCGCAGTTACAAACCCGGCGTTGGCAATCTTTTTGACCTTAGAAAGGGGTTGAGCTTAATGAGTTCTAAGCCAGAGTTTGAAGTGTTCGTTCAGGCTTTGTTGGCGCGCAGCGGGTTTGAGGTTAAGCCAAATCGGCTTTTGATCGGGAAGTGTGTAGAGCATGAAGTCGATGCTATCGCGAGGAAGGATGGCGTTACGTTTTTTGTTGAGGCAAAACATCATTCGAGGTATCATACTCCTACGGGGTTAGATGAGAGTCGAATAGCTAGAGCCGTGTTGGAAGACGTTGTTGAGGGTTTTGCCTTAGGCAAGTCTGACCTTAAGATTGACAGAGCAATGATCGTCACTAACACTCGTTACTCAGACCAAGCAATACAGTATGGCAACTGTAGGAATATACTTCAAATCGGGTGGAGTTCGCCGATAGACCATGGCTTGCAAAGTATGATTGAGGGAAAGAATTTGCTTCCTTTGAGCTGTCTGAGAGGTCTGGGTATGGATGCGAGACTGAGGTTGGCTATGTCTGGAATCGTGCTTTTCGAGCAAATGATTGAAGAAGACACAGCGGAACTATCGAGCAGGACAGGTCTGCCCAGGGAATTTATTAGAAATATCAAAGAGAAAATAGAGCCTGACGCGTAATTTTCTTAGACCTCGCAATAGGTTGTTGCTGTAGCAAACTATGAAGTGCGTCCTTTAGAAGCAGGGATTAACCACAACTCAGAATTCACCCAAATAAATGAAGCAAAAACAATTCTTAAGGCAGGCTTTTGAGTGTGTGACTGTGAAAGACTGTATCATGTTGTTCAGAGAAGCCTAAGAGGTTTGTTAGTTTTTGAATCTGAGAATGTACTACTTACAGGCGAAACAGCACTACCAAAAGCCTTAAGTGTGGCATGCAAAATACTTTTGTCAGTTTAAGAAAAAATGACAAGGTGTTGAATTAGTTTGGCAGTTGAAGGTTTTGGTGAAAACAGGCAACGAACGCCAGTTGAAGCAAAAGTCGGCGAGTTAACCCCGCAGTCTAGAGCAGTCAACGTGACAGCAAAAGTCGTATCAAAAAGCGAGATCAGAGAAATCCCGATGGGCAGAGACGGCTCAGCTCACAAGGTCTGCGATGCACTAGTTGGCGACGAAACAGGCAGCATATACTTGACCCTCTGGGATGACAACATCGAGAAAGTCGACATTGAACACACGGTACGCGTAGAAAACGGTTACGTGACACTTTTCAAGGGCAACATGCGCCTCAACATAGGAAAATACGGCAAACTCGACATGGCAAAAGAACCATTAACAGGCGAAGTGAACACTGAGAACAACGTGTCCAACAAGGCTTATGAACAGGAGAGACGCCCGTTCAGAGGCGGAAGAGGTGGATACGGCGGTGACAGGCGTGGTGGCGGCGGTTACGGTGGCGGCTACGGCGGCGGACGGGCGGCGGCGGAGGCTACGGCGGTGGAAGAGACCGACGTGGTGGCGGCGGTTACGGCGGCGGACGAGACCGAAGATATTAGGTTCGTTTGAAAGCTAAGACGCAACTTTTCGCTTTTTTACTCCTGCAATTTTCTTTTCGTTTCTCATAATCTGATTTCTAAGTTTCATGGTTGGTAAGGCTTAAAGCCCTCTTCCTCAGTCAGTTGATTGATAAAGCGGGAACTGCAAATGGCTAATGGAAAACATGACGAAAAACCCACTGTTGACGAACTCCTAGCAAAGGCGAAAAAGCCAGCAAAACTTTCGTCGCCTATGCACCGGTTTTACGAGGGCAAGATGCAGGTCATGCCCAGAGCCGCCATAACAAGCCCAAACGACTTTGCTGTATGGTATACTCCAGGCGTAGCGGCGCCATGCCGAGAAATCCAAGCAGACCCCGACAAATCATTCGAGTTGACAAGCCGCTGGAACAGCGTAGCAGTCGTCTCAGACGGCACACGCGTCTTAGGCTTGGGCGACATCGGACCCGAAGCCGCCATGCCCGTCATGGAGGGCAAAGCCATGTTGTTCAAATACCTCGGCGGCGTGGACGCTTTCGCCATCTGCCTCAAAACGAAAGACCCCGACGAGATTGTTCGCGTCTGCGAGCTTCTTGGAACCAACATTCGGCGGCATAAACTTAGAGGACATTGAGAAGCCCAAATGCTTCCAGGTTCTCGAGAAAGCGCGCGAGAAACTGCAGATTCCCGTGTGGCACGATGATCAGCAGGGCACAGCCGCCGTAATCCTAGCAGGTTTAATTAACGCATTCAAGATTGTGGGCAAGAAACCCTCGGAAAGCCTCATAACACTCGTGGGCGCTGGAGCAGCCAACATCAGAGCCGCCTATGTGCTAATGAAGTGGGGCGTAAAACCAGGCAACATACTCTTAGCCGACACGAAAGGCGTAATCTACCCAGGCAGAAAAGACATAACCAAAGAAGAAGACCCATGGAAGTACGAGCTCACCCAAATCACGAACTCAGAAGGCAGAAAAGGCGACCTGCCTGAAGCGTTCAAGGGCGTTGACGCAGTGGTTGCCGCGTCACGGCAAGGACCAGGAACAATCAAGAAAGAATGGATAAAAACAATGGCTAACGATGCTGTAATCTTCGCTTGCGCCAACCCGATCCCTGAGATTTGGCCGTGGGAAGCTGAAGAGGCAGGCGCCAGAATAGTCGCCACGGGCAGGAACGACTTTCCGAACCAGGTAAACAACAGTCTCGGCTTCCCAGGTATCTTCCGCGGAGTGTTGGATGTCAAAGCGAAGACGATAACGGACGACATGTGCATCGCTGCAGCTATGGAACTGGCAAGGTTCGCCGAGGAGAGAGGAATGAACGAAAGAGACATTTTGCCAAGGATGGAGGAATGGGAAGTGTTTCCGAGAGAAGCGGTCGCCTGCGCAATGAAATCGATCGAGCAAGGCGTCGCAAGGGTAAAGCCTTCGCGACAGGAACTGTATGAACGAGCATCTGCCATAATCAAGAACGCGAGAGAGTCAACTGCACTCCTGATGAAGCACGGGTTGATAAAGCCAACTCCAAATGAAGACAGCTTATTGAAATAGAATACAGAGGAATGAATCTCCTCGAGACCTGCACAAGCAGAAAGTTATTTAAGCAATCTGTTTAGAATAATGGCTGGAGATATTACCATGCGCTCAGACTACTTATTGTACATGCTTGCTGCAGTATTCTTCATGATCACCGCAGTTTCTCTCGCATTAGTAATGGATCAAATGCAAAAGAGCTTGTGGGTCGTGACCACAGTCGTTCTCGGCTTATTCTCAGTCGGCTTGGGCTATTATCAAAGATCGAAACCAGTGACGGAATCTAAATCAGCTCCAACGACTATTCCAGTGACCTTTGAACCGAGCGATTCTCACATAAAAGAAGCGCACATTGCAGAAAGTGTTGAGACACATGCCGAGCCAACTCCAATGCCTGTGTCGCCTTCGCCAATGCCAACGCAAGTGATCGCTCCGATTCCTGCGATGACTGCCCCCATAGTTGAAGGAACGTCTCCTTTGGAGAGTGAGTTAATGGAGATAAAAGGAATCGGCGAGAAAAGAGCCTCACAGTTAAAAGCCCTCGGCATTAACAGTATTGCCGACTTAGCAAAAGTTTCAGCCGAAGATTTGGCGAGGGACCTTCAGATTTCTCCGAAGATAACTGGAAAATGGGTTGCGAGCGCTAAAGAACTAGGTAAGTAAGAATTACTAGAAAACCAGTATCCCTGAACTTATAAGGGAAGCAGTCTTACTATGTTCCTTTTTTCCAGCCGTTTCAGGGCATCAAGGAACTCGTTTTTCTTCTCTCCGTTGAAATCAAGTTTCTGCATCATATCTCTGACGGGAACTCCCTGCTTTCCAAAGTTCTCGTGCTTCTTGTGAAGATGCTTCACAATTGATTTCTCGAGTTTTCCGCAGCGCCAAGTAGTATTGCGAATCAAAACCACGAGTTGCTTAACTAAGGTCTGCTCTGTCGCGTGTCGTTCTAGCAAGTCTCCCTTCGCCCCCCTCGGGTAGCATAATGCATCATGGTTTTTAAGTGTTTTTGTCCAAACCATGGTCAGCAAGCCGGCAAACGAACCGTCAAGCTGTAAGTATTGGCGGCAACTTGTGAGGTGAAAAACGCGAATTTAGTTTCCAAGAGAACGACCGAAATGAGCTTGAAGAGATCACAGTGTTTTTTTGAGGTACAAGCCGTGGGCATCACCATAATATCTCTTTAGTTTGCCAACTCGTTTGTACCCGAGTCTTTCATACAGGGTGATTGCAGCGGCATTGTCCTCTCGCACTTCCAAACGGCTTTCCTTGGCGCCTTTTTCCTTGAAAAGTTCTTCCAACTCTGTCAGGAGCTTTTTCGCTATTCCTTTTCGCCGATGCGAAGGCAGTGCTTCAATCGTGAGGATGTGCCCGAACGACATTCCCTTTGCCGTGTCGATTCTGCCGATGGCAAACCCGACTATTTCGCCGTTAACCCGGGCAGCCAATCCGATTGCGTTGTAATCGGTCAAAAGGTAAGCGATTTCTGTTTTCGTAAAAGCTTCCTTCTCGAAGGAATTCTTCTCAATCTCGAATAGTCTGTCTAAGAGTTTGATCGTTGCAGTTTCGATTTCTATTCTCATGCTCGTCGATTTCAAACAAGTGTTGTGCACGGATTTAGGTTTTTTCAGCGTTTACATTGTCGGCGCAGACGGTTAAGACTGGTTTAAGGTCAAGATACTGCTGGACTCCCAGTCCGATGAAGAACCTGAGCCAGAGAGTGATGATTCTGTTGAGAACGGTCGCAGTCGCAGCCACTTCAGGCAGAATGCCGAAACCAGTGTAAAAAGTGGTCATGGTTATTTCGGGAAGCCCAACTTCGAAAGGAATTCCCACGGGTATGGATTTTACGGCTAACACTATGGCTGAAGTTATGAGAATCACGCTCCAAGATACTGGCGTTCTCAATGAGAGGAAGACCAGATAGGACACGCTCAAACTGAAAACCCAAGTGATAGACAACCCGAGCAGCGATAACGCCAGCGGTTTGGGGCTTCGACCGAACTTTTTCATGGAGTCATGGAAGCTTTTCGTGATTCGGCATGCGTCTTCCTTAATCTTGGATAAGCGCTTCCATCTTCCACGCGTGATGAACTCTGCAGTTCTGACTAGCCCGTTAATTACTTTTAGGCTCCATTGTTCCTTGAACGAGAAAACGATAAGCAAGAGGAGGACAGCTGTGATTGCGCCCGCAAGAAAGAGGATAACGTTCAGGAGTAAACCGCTGAATTGTCCTTCGGCGATTAGGAAACCCATGCCCACGAAAAGTACTGCAACGTTCATAGCCATGCCGAGGAGTCTGTGGGTGACGAGTGAGGCGACGGCAGGTCCGCAAGAGCTTACGCCCTGCTCTCTTTGGATCAGGTAGACTCGTGCGGCTTCTCCGCTTACGGATTCGGCTGGGATGATAATGTCTAGGAATATGCCGTACCAAACGAAGAGGTAAGAGCGGATTATGGATAACTTGATTTGGAGGAAGTTGACGAGGATTCGCCAAGAAATGGCGTAGAATAAGATTTCCGTTATGCTGAAGGCTATTGCTAATGCGTAGGGGAGTGGATCAGCGGTTTGCGCGGTGGCGATTATGGCGGGGATGTCTACTTGAAAAAGGTAGATGTAAAGGAAGAACGCGATTAAACCTATGAGTGGGAACAGCGCGGTCTTCCAGCTCAATTTTGGCTTTGGTGATTCTATTGGAGTTTCGCAGGCATCAGCCATGATTGCACAGTTTACGAAGCCAGTTATTATGTTTTTTCTGAATCTAGGACCTATTGGTCGCGATGCCTCATCTGAGGTTTGGCTTGCCACCGATTAAGATGGTTGGTTGAGGGAGTTGCACTTTCGTCCGTCGGAACTATTTGCGGGTGATATTGAAAAACTGTTTTATACCACTATTCTTGATTTATTGGCACATCTGGGAACCGCGGGGAGAACATTGAGGAAGAACGTGATCTATCCTTCGATATTAATAGCTTTGATACTTTTTGGTTTTGGTTTTGTTCATCAGGCTTCCAGCCAGTCAGATAATCTGAAAGTGCTAAACTATAGCTGGTATATCGATTCAATTGGGGGTTTTGATGTAGTTGGTGAAGTACAAAATGTGGGCTCCACCATACTGGACCCAGTGGTTTTGGGTGGAACAGTCTACACTCCCGATGGGGTTGACCAAGCGAAATCGAATCCCTGCGTTGTCTACGTGGAGAATATGCTTCCCCAGCAGAAAGCACCATTCTTGATGGAGTTTCGCTCAAGCGACTTGAGTTGGCTGTCGCAGGGCGTTGACCATATAGATTTCGATGTCGTCCGAGCGAATGTGACTGACAAGTACCAGTATCCAGATTTGGCGATAACGAGCAGTGTCTTGTCCACCGATGCTGAGGGAGTTTACTGGATTAATGGTAATGTTCAAAATACGGGTGACAAAACAGCCACCAATGTTCGCGTGATAGCAACATTCTTCAACGCCTCAGGTGTCGTTGTCGCGGCTGGATACTCAGAGCTGCTGGCTCCCCGTGTTCTGAATCCTTCTGGTATTGCCTCATTCAAGGTAGGTGCTTTCGATGTGAATAAAACAGAGACCACCCCAGAAAGACAAATTTCGAGTTACACCTTAATTGTGCAGACCGAGCAGCCACTTCTTACGGGAACACCGCCTCAGAGCCAGTCATATTCGTCATCAAACTCCTCGTCCACCCCGCCTCCATCCTCTCCCGACTCTTCTTCGGATGACAGTTCATCGAGTTCAGCGGCACCTGACTATCTGCGGTACGTAGCAATATTCGCAATTGTCATCGTTGCAATTGGCGTTTTGGTGGTTTACAACAAAAGAAAGAAGAGCAAAGCCTCAACTGAAAAAAGCACGAAGCCTAAGTCAGTCGGAAAACAGACACGGCCGACTAGAAAACGGTACAAAAACGTCTAAGTCCTCACGATTCTATACTATGTACTTGCTTGTTTTCTCAAAGTCCCTAACGATTTGCATAACCCGTTTTGGCGCGTTCATAGCTGACACAGGTATTTTTCTGAGTAGACTCCACGGGCTCTTGCGTGCAATAACGGCGGCTATGTGGTCGTCGCCAAAGCATTTCTGGGCGATCACTAGGACGGTGTGTTTCACGCCTTCCTCGGAGAGGTCGCCGAGAGCGTGCAGGTACTCATGTAAGAGCAGGTTATAAATTAGGGCGTTTACGACGAGTTTGGGTTCTTCGGAAGCTTCGACGATTTCGACGAGGTTGCGGTTGAGAACAATGTTGTTAGTTCCTACGGGATGATATGCCCCGAGCTGGAGAGGCAAGTCATCCAAGAAGAGCATCATGCCTACTCTGTGCTTGCCGAGGCTGGTCTCCACAGTATTCTTGACGATTTGCCAGACTTCAGCATAGCTCTCCGAGGTTTCCAAGTCATCGCGGAACTTGCTAACGATGTGGTCTTCGTTTTCTCCCAATGCCGATTCCTGCTTCGATGGTCAAATGGAAGAGGCGACCTTTAAATTCGTAGTGCCGAGGAAGATGGCAAACCAGATAAATAGCTAACGAGCGACCATGACTCATGGCAAAGAAAAGAGTTAAGACTCCGCCCATGATGGGCAAAGAGAAACTCGTCGGGGCGGTACCCTTCACTGACATAGCGTTTAAGGTTCCGACCCTGCTCTCCCTGCATGAAGAATCCTGTCAGACCTTTCAGTAATCAGCTTACGGCACTATGCCGGCTTGTTCCATAACAGGGTTAGTTCCATTGCGACTAAGGCTGGTCTGAGCGGCTTTGGGTTTGCGACGCCAACGCAACTGGACAAAAACTCTTTGAATCATTCCGTATCTTTCCAGAGACCTCAAACTACGGTTAATCGACGAGTACTCCTTCGTCCTGCACTCCACGAGCCTGCCGAAAACCATCTCCGCTATTTCCTTCGTCGTCATCTCAGGCTTGACATCTAAGATTTCGAGAATCTTTTTTTGGCGTTTAGAAATATGCGGCATGCTCTCTCCCGACAAAAAAGAGGAAAAAGCAGTTATTTATAGCATTCGTTGAGCTTATTGGAATAACCGATTTTTGAAAAAGAAAAACATCTATAGTGAGGTTAAGCGAAATCTGGCTTCGGTTTGCCCAGTTTTCTGAAAAGGCATGCCTGAATGAAGCCGTTGTACGGGGGTGAGGGTCTGCCGGGGCGGCTCTTGAACTCGCCGTGGAACTGCGATGCAAAGAAGAAGTAGTTGCATGGTAATTCTAGTGTCTCCATTCGTCTGCCGTCTGCGCTCTTACCCGTGAAGCATAAGCCGTTCTTGGTCAGTATCTCCATGTACTGCAAGTTTACTTCGTACCTGTGACGGTGTCGCTCGTAGGCGTCCGTGCTTTGGTACAAGCGGTAGGCAAGGGTCTCTTTCTCAAATATGACTTTGTGGGCGCCCAAACGCATTGTTGCTCCCTTGGTTTCGATTCCTCGCTGCTCGGGCATCAAGTCAATCACCGGATGAGGCGTGTTTGGGTTTATCTCTGTGCTGTTGGCATCTTTTAAGCCGCAGACGTTTCGGGCGAACTCGATGACGGCTAACTGGAAACCGTAACAAGTTCCCAAGAAGGGCATGTCATTCTCTCGGGCGAACTTCACTGAGGCTATTTTTCCCTCCGTGCCCCTTGGACCAAACCCGTACGGAACGAACACACCATCGAACGTTTTCAGTTCCTCTATGTACTCGGGGTTCTGCTCCAGTTTCTCGGCCTCCAAGTAAGAAATGGAAACTCTCGTGCGGCACGCGGCTCCACCGTGACGCAGGGCTTCGCTCATGCTTACGTAGCTGTCGGAGAGTCCCGCGTACTTACCGATTAGGGCGATTTTGACTTCATGTTCAGGCTTCAGGATGGCATCCACGACTTTTTGCCACTCGGTGAAGTCTTTCTGGGCGCAGGTGTAGTTGAATCGTTGGCAGATGAAGTCGCCCATGCCCTGCTTGTCAAGGATTAACGGGACTTGGTAGATGGTTTCGACGTTGTAGGAGCAGAAAACGGCGCTTTCTGGAATGGTCCCGAACAACGCTATCTTTCTCAGCGCTTCTGCGTCAATCATCTTGGGACTGCGTGCGACGATTATGTCGGGCTGGATTCCGATGCGGCGGAGCTCGTTGACGCTGTGCTGCAAGGGTTTCGTCTTCATCTCGCCAGTCACGTCCAACACTGGAACCAGCGCGAGATGCACGTAGAGTGTGTTCTCGTAGCCTTCTTCCATTCGCATTTGGCGTATGGCTTCGAGGAACGGTAAGCCTTCTATGTCGCCTACAGTGCCACCCACCTCGGTTAGGACGACGTCAACGTTGCTGGTTTTTCCAATGGCTTTTATGCGGTGCTTTATTTCGTTCGTTATGTGCGGGATTATTTGGACGCAACGTCCCAGAAAATCGCCACGCCTTTCCTTCTCTATCACTGACTTGTAGACCAGCCCCGTGGTGAGGTTGTTCTCTTGTTTCAGGCTCAAGTCTAAGAAACGTTCGTACCAGCCGAGGTCGAGGTCGGTTTCGCCGCCGTCGTCGGTGACGTAGACTTCGCCGTGCATGTACGGGTTCATGGTGCCTGCGTCCACGTTCACGTATGGGTCGATTTTGATGACGTTAACTTTCAAGCCGCGTGTTTGCAGCATCTTGCCGATGGAAGAAGTTAGAATGCCTTTGCCGACTGAGCTTAACACGCCGCCCGTGACGAAAATGTACTTTACCATCCGCTTCCTCCCCGCAATAGCTTACACTTTCAGGTGGGAATTAATATAACGGTTATGGTAGATTGTTGTTTTTCAATTCCAGCCAGCAACATTGTTTTGGAGAAGGAAAAAAGAGGGGAAAAAGAGAGAGTCGACCGCTTCTACTAGTCATCATAGGGCTAGCTTGCGACTGTTAGTGTGACAGGGTTGCTTGTTGTTGTGGTGCCTTGTGAGTCAGTGACTCTGCAGTAGAAAGTGTAAATCCCAAGCGACGTTTTGGTCACGGGCAGTACCATGGATGTTTGTCCCTGCAGTGGCGTTGTGCCTTCGTACCATTGGTAGGTGTGTGTTCCGATGCCGCCGTTTGAGTGGGTGAAGAACCACCATGTTCCGCCTCCTACTAGGGTGACGTTGCAGAAAGCTGAGGCTTTGAGTGCTGTTAGTTGTGCATTCATCCAGTTTAATGCTGGTTGGCTTACGTCTCTTGCTGAGAAGGTTCCCATGTAGATGTCTAAGTGGCCGTAGGTTGGTAGCATAATTCCTGTGAAGTCAGTGTTGTTTATGCCGTTCACGAAGCGGAGTGTGCCTGTGCGGTTAGAGAACAATCCGGATTCGAAGGTCAGCACTGGGACACCTATCTCGTTGTAGTGGTCGTTGTAGTCGTATGTCAGGTTCGGGCAGTTTACCCAATTGGTCATTGCCATTGCTTCAAAAGCAAATCTCAATGGCAAGAATTCTGTATTGGGGAGGGTGTATTCGACTTGGCTTAGGTTTCCGGAGGGACCTATGATGCGGAGTGAGCTCATAACATACGTCGCCCACTCTGTTATGTTGGTCCATGTGGCGTTGGTGGCTGGGTTGGTTGCCGGTGTAAGGGGAGTTCCCAGCGGGTACTGTGCAGGTGCACTTGGATTCTGGAGAGCGTAAGCAACTCTTGGTTTTAGTGTCGCGTACGGGTCGTAGGTCCAGTTCAGGTTTGTGCTCATGGAGTTTATTGCGGCGGTTAAGTTGAAGGTGTTGGTTTCGTTGAGTCTGCCGATGACTGGATAGCCTGCGGTGTAGAAGTTCGGATCCAGCAGTATTATGCCTTTCAGGTCGGTTCTCCAGTATCTTGTGGCGTAGTTCAAGGCTGCCATTCCGCCGGTGCACTCACCGGCGATGAAGAATTTCTCGCTGCCTGATACTTGCTTGACTTTTTCTGCTGCCTCTTTAGTGTCGCTGACCCATACGTCTAGGCCCCAGTTTGCTGCGAATGACCCTTGGCTTGCGTTGAAAGTTTTGGGTACGAAGTGTGTTCGGTAGTCTATGGCGTAGACGTCGAAGCCTCTATTTGCCCAGTAGATGGCTTGGCTGAAGTTCTCGTATTTGGTCCAGTCATCGGTTGGCGGGTTGGAGATGCGTAATTCGCCTGTCCCCCACATCGGACAGTTGGTGAGGAATACTACGCCCTTTGGTGTGATCCCTGCTTTGACTAGTCTGTGTAAACCTATCTTATCGTATTGCCCATTTGGTGGCATTGTTGCATTCTTTTGCCAAACCGTTTCCTTTAGGTCAGGGTAAGCCTTCATGCTTCTGCCTTCCACTGTAATGGTCCAAGCATCTAGAGCGTTTGACCAGCTTACGAGCTCATCGAAGTAAATTGGCACCTGAGTTGTTGTGTTGACTTCGCGGGGGAGAATGTATGCGCGGTAGAGAGATGATCGCCCTGCTGCTGCAACGGCAGCCTGATAATCCGTTGTCTGGGAGACTGGAACAAGAATATCTCCTAATCCATGGATAGTTATCACAGGTACTGTCATGTTCGGATAGTTTATGCTGGACCTGACTGCGTACTCTGCTGGCACCTGCTGGGGCGTTCCGCCGGTCTCATTCTGGTAATACGTCACGAAAGCTACATACGCGTTCTTCAGGCTGAGCACCACTGCGTCGGTGTAACTTGCGGGCAAACTCAAATAGCTTCGAAGCTCTGAGAGACTCATATTTGCCAACCTGTCGAAGTATGCATAGTGCGCCGTTGCGTTCTTCCCACCGCCGACTTCAAGCACGCCGTCGAAGAGGTCAGGGTACTTCTGTCCGGTAAACAAAGCGAAGCTGCCGCCCATTGACGATCCGTAGAGGAATACTTTGCCGGGAACGTGATAGGTGTCGACGATGTACTTTGTTACCGTGTATGTGCTGTTCACAGCTTTCGTGTGGCAGTACCCTACGGCGCCGCCGTAGTTGGATGCTGCGACAGCGTAGCCTTTGCTTAGGAATTGGCTAGAGGTAGAGTTGTACGTGCTTGTTCTCGCGTCGAGGACTGGGGTAGCGCCGCCAGCTGGGGTGAGAACGACTAGCATTCCGTTCCAGCTATCAGGAAATCGAACAACGTAATTCACGCCGTCTAACGTGCCAACTGCCTCTGTGTATCCTGCAGCTCTCGCCGTAGCTATGAACTGTAGCCCAAAAAACGCAGATAAAATGAATGACGTAACAAGCAGAATCACTAACGAAAATGTTTTAGCTTTCATGTTTCTTTGCATTTTCTTTTCTCCTTTCAAGTTGGGTACTTCTTGTCATTGCGCCCCTTACGCTCGGCGCTCCTAAAAGGAAAAGCTCATGGGACTAGAACGATTTTGTGGACGATGAAATGCTCTGGATAAGTTTGCAACTGGAAAAACAGCGGTAACTGCATTGGTCCGTCTTACCGAAACCAAAGAGCTCCCCTTCAGTCGGCTATTGTTTTCTTATGCTTTTAAAACTTTGCATAACCATGTCAAAGCAAAAAACTACTGCGAATACTTCATGAAATCATTCATGAATCAAGATTGGGTGTATAGTCGGAAACTATTGTACGCCTGAGGCAGTTGTTCTTGAGCCCAACCTTCTTCCATAAACGCTGATCTTAACTATCCTTCTCTTGTGGAGCAGACATCAGCAGGGCTCAAGAAGGGAATATAAATGCAGGCTGTGTGCAGAAAAAAAGAAATCTTTTTTTTCAGGATTCAGCTGTGTTTGTTAGAAGTAGTAGAACATTAAGAAATTTTTTGCTTGTTCTACTACTACTTCCAGTAAAAGAATTCTTTGGTGGTTCTTGCTGATGAAACCTAGAGGTTGATGATAGACTCAATAGGTTTGGGTCATTAACTACCAGTTTTGGGGTTGTCGGGCTGGGTTTTGTCTTGCGCTAATGCTGCTGTGACTGCGAGTGCTAGTGCGTGGGTATAGCCTTTGGAGGATTTGTTGTAACTGAAGTCCAGTAGATTGTCGATTAGGTTGATGTACCTGCTGGGGATAGCCAACTCGTGCTTTTCGAGGAAATTCCGAAGGTTAGTTAGTGTTGTGCGCTTTTTTCGTCGGGTCTCTTGTTAGCAAAACTGGAAAAAAGGTGGGTCGTTATTGCCGTGTCCAGTTGCGTCTCGATCGAAGCCCAGCCACAATTATGATGACTCCAATGAAAACTAGTATGATCGCGCCCCAGGGTATGTTTATGTTATAAACTTCCGCGAGCAAGGCGCTGATTCCGGCTAGGATTATTATTAAACCGATGGCTAAGATCACGAAACCCCCAGTCCTTCGATGATGCTCGGGGCGCTCTTCCCAGTTTTCCCATCGCCAGTGCCTGCTGTAGGGTCTGCTCTGAGCTGTTGGGTTATTCAGGGATGCCCCGCAGTTCGTGCAGATCGCTGCATCGTCAGCGTTGAGTGTTCCGCATCTTGTGCAGTAAACCATTTCCAATTTTCCTCGTTTGTAGCTTTTGCTTGTTACTGCTCATAAGACTTTTGGTGTCCATTGCAACGAAAATGGAAAACGGTTATCAGCGTTTGCGCCCTTGAAGTTAAAGGGACAGAGATAACCGCAGCAGCTTTTGGTTACCTGCAATAGACATCGCGATCACAACAGTCCAATCTCAACCCGTTTTGTGGCAAAATATTTAAAGCCCAATCCGACATTGACTATTGAAGGAGAATTTCAATGCCAAGAGCTTTTGTGCTAATAAACGTTGAATCAGGATCAGAAGACGAAGTTCTAAAAGAACTGAAAAGAACCGAAGGCGTAGAAGAAGCATACTTCTCATACGGCGTCTACGACTTAATCACTCGCATCAAGGCTGACACAATGGAAAACCTGAAAGACATGGTCACGCGCAAAATCAGAACTCTCAACAAGGTCCGTTCGACGCTGACGCTGATAATGATGGAAGAATAATCCCATCCAGCATCCACCGCTTTCTTTTTCGTTCAACATATTCAACTTTTTAAGCCCGCACCACCCTACTTAACGCAAGACAAGACCCTGAACAGCACACACGGGAAACAAATATGCAGAAAAGCTACTCACGACTCCTAGGCGTAGTCGGCAAACCAAACACGGGTAAATCTACATTCTTCAGCGCCGCAACCCTCGCATTAGCAGAAATTGCCAACTATCCATTTACCACAATCAAGCCAAACCGCGGCATCGGCTACGTCCGAACACCCTGCGTGCACGAAGAATTCAAAGTCCAAGACAACCCCAGAAACAGCATGTGCACAGACGGCGTCAGACTCATTCCAGTCGAACTCATTGATGTAGCAGGCTTAGTTCCAGGCGCATGGGAAGGACGAGGATTAGGCAACCAGTTCCTAGATGAAATACGCCGTGCAGATGCTCTCGTTCACGTCGTTGACGCTTCGGGCGGAACGGACTGCGAAGGACGCGTCTGCAAACCTGGCGAACATGATCCGTTGGAAGATGTCAAGTTTCTGGAACGGGAAATCACCCTGTGGATGACGTCAATTCTGAAGAAGGATTGGGCGAAAATCGCGCGGACAGTGGAAGCCGACAAGAAAGGCATCTACGTGGCACTGGAAGACCGTTTAAGCGGGTTAGGCATAAAACGCAGCCACGTCAGCGAAGCCGCAAGAAAAGCCGGGTTGAACGCTGAAAAACCAACCAGTCTGGAGCGACGGGGACTTCGAAAAGTTCGTTGACATGCTAAGGCGAGTTTCAAAGCCCATGCTGATTGTGGCGAACAAAATTGACTTGCCAACCGCCCAAGCGAACGTGGAACGGCTGAAGAAGCTCGACTACACGGTAATCCCCTGCTGCGCCGAAGCCGAACTAGCCCTCAGACGCGCGGCTGAAAAGCAACTTAATCGATTACAAGCCTGGTGACTGCAACTTCCAGATAACACAGCCTGAGAAGCTCACGCTGGGACAAACCAGGGCGTTGGAAACGATAAGGGAGAAAATCCTGCTCTCAAACGGCTCCACAGGAGTCCAAGATGCCATAAACACCGCCTACTTCAAACTCCTAAACATGATCACCGTTTACCCCGTTGAGGATTTAGAGCATCTTAGTGACCACAACGGCAAAGTCCTCCCAGACGTCTACCTCATCCCCTACGGAACCACTGCCCACCAATTCGCATACATAATTCACACCGAACTGGGTGAAACCTTCATCTATGCAGTGGATGCACGAGAGAAAAGAAGAATCGGCGAAGACGCAGTTCTGAAAGACAGGGACGTCATCTCTGTCGTCAGCGCCAAGAAACGCGCCTGAAAATGATGCTTAAGCGCCGTACCGTCGCTTGCGGCGTTGAAAAGTCCTGAAAGCACGCAACAGGTCAATCAAACGGAAGTCAGGCCAATAAACATCTAAGAAGCAAAGCTCACTGTATGCGGCTTGCCACAGGAGGAAACCGCTTAGCCGCTCTTCGCCTGAGGTTCGAACGATTAAATCTGGTTCCTGATTGGGCATATGAGAAGTGTAGAGGTACTTCTCGAACGTGGCTTCGTTCACGTCGTCAACACTTAATTCTCCGTTTTTCACTTTCTCTGCAATCAGCTTGGTAGCGT
The DNA here is from genome assembly GCA_963749465.1 of Candidatus Bathyarchaeota archaeon. Lineage (GTDB taxonomy): Archaea > Thermoproteota > Bathyarchaeia > Bathyarchaeales > Bathycorpusculaceae > UBA11855. Next base: position 24,868 of record CAVVMH010000009.1, read on the forward strand.
CGACAATCTCCGCTCTTCCCCCATAAGCGAAAGCAAAATTCAAGAACTGCTTATCGTAGTCTGCCGTTGCCTTCTCCACTTCCGCAATGAGCTGCTGTAGACTCTCGGGAAGAAGACCGACTCTGCCGATGACTTTCACATGAACCTTATTCCTGTGAATCCGCTCATCCGTCAACAGCTCACGAAACTTCTCCTCAGCGATACGCATTATCTCCTCAACTTCCCCTGGGCTTCGTCGAAAATTCTCAGTAGAAAACGTGTACAGAGTTACTGATTTCACCCCGAGCCTCTCACACCAGTCAAGCAATTGCTCCACGGTTTCCGCACCTTTCTTGTGTCCAAGCCAAGGATTAACCTCTTTCTCGTTAGCCCAACGCCTGTTCCCATCCAGATATAATAGCTACATGCTCAGGTTTTTCGTAGTTCTTAACCTGAAACAACAGCCACTTCTCGTAAGCTTTGTAAACACCAAGAACGGAAAGAACTCGTTTTAGCACCATTCGTAAACCCCGTGACTTGAGGCATAGGAGTAGAGGTTTCGCATGTCATAGGTTAACGCCATTGCGTTTTAATTAAGGCTTCCGCAAAAAAGGCAAAAACCTAAGTCTAAACCTACTATATGCTAAAACAAGTCTAAGCTTAACTTACACTATGTCTCTCGTTGATGATTTGAACCTGAGACTCAGTTAAGTGGCGGTTTGCTGACGCCTTTGTCAAAGTTGCTTTCACGCATCCATTTCTCAAACTCTCTTGAAGGCGGATTCTCCTCGTACAACCGCTTACGCCGTGATTCCAGAAAGACGTTTTCTTCGCCTGCAAACTCCGCTGCAGTTTTCACCGCGTGCCCCGCTTTGCTTGCAGCTTCATAAACTGGCTGCAATCCGTTGCTGCCACGACTCGTCTCTCAAAGCGTGATGCTCCAAAATCGTCAGCGGCACCGTCTTCGCCAAAACTGTCAGGTTATCCAATCCCTGCTGCAACTGAGCCTCATCAACTTTGAAACTGCCCAGGTAGAAGGGTGGTCCACCAACCATAATCACGTCCGGCTTCACCGCACATATTTGTTCCAGAGCTCGCTTTGACATAGGTCCTTGAACATCTGGCGCGAACATGAATCCCTCAGTCTCATACCTAACGTTAACCATGATAACCCAACCTAATTGCGCGTTTTCAGGTCCATGTGTAACGGGTTCAGAGAAGCTCAGTACCGTGCCTTTTCCGAACTTGAAAGACGTGCCATCTGCTGGCTCCAGCGTTTTGGCGTATCCGCCCCCTGTCTTCTGGAACATCCAAGCCCTTTGCCTCTGACTCGGGTTAATCTTCTCACGCGGGTTCTTCACCAAAAGCCTCTTACCCTCATAGATGTGTCGTGCCGTCTCATTTGCTTCGGTCCAGTTTACCAGCCAGTCTTCGAACGATGGCGTATGATGGTCAAAGTGGTAGTGGCTAATGGTTACGACTTCGGCTTTGTCAGCGACTTCCGCAATGCGCCTGCGAAGTCGAGCTATGGTTTGGAACTCGATTGGGTGAGGCGGTAAACCGAAGCGGCTTGGGCATAGCGAAATTCCCGCATCCAATAGAACTTTGACATCGGGGGTTTCAACTAGTGTACACATGGAGCGTACACCGAAGCTCTCAGCCGCTAAAGGCGTAACCCTAATCTTCTCAAGCAACGGTATTTCCCTTCCGTCCAGTTTCAGGCAGCAAAAATCCCAAAGCGAGCATGATTTCGCCGACGATGGCTAACACCAGCATGGAGAGTAAAAATGTTCCGCTCACATCGCGGAGCTGACCAACCAACGTGGGCAACACGAAAGAACCGAGATTCCCAACCGAAGCGACTATACCCAGAACGCTTGACAAGTTTTGCGAAAGACTAGGTGTTTCAACAGGAATCGCCAGGATAATCGTTAACACTCCTACAGTACAGAGACCTGACAGGAACGCCATGACGTAAACGGGCAACCCTCCCATCGTGCCTGCAAAGAATAACACGGGACCACTGACAGCGCCCATCACCAGCACAAAAGGCTTTCTCAAGCCCACCCTATCCGATAATGCTCCCACGACGATTGCAGAGAACAGGAAGCCAGCGGGCAACATGGAAGCCACGAGCGACGCTGAAAAAACGTCAAAGCCCCGAGCGAAGAGGACATTAGGCAACCAGACCAAGAGGGTATCGTAGCAGCCTCCCGCGCAGAAGTAAAGTCCAGTGAGAACCCAAACCACCCTGTTTCTTAGCAACCGAGCGAAGTCACCCTTTAGGCTGCGAGACGCCGAAGTTCTCTCCTCGCTTCCAGTTTCATAGGCAAATCTCCACCACAACACTACAAGCAATAGGCACCATACGCCGTAGATTTGAAAGACTTGTCGCCAGCCGCCCAAACCCGAAACAAGGAACGTCGTGAAGCCCAGAGCCACGAAGTCGCCGATCGGAAAACCAGCCAAACAAATGCCCGTTGCAACACCGATCTTTTCGCGTGGGAACCAGCATGAGACAAGTCTAGGAATGGCAGGAATCACGCCTGACAATCCTGCACCCAAGAAGAACTGAGTGAGCAGGAGCGAAGTGTAATCCACAGCGAAACCCCTCGCCAACCCGAAAACGCCCATCAACGCCAACGCGAGAGTCATCGTCTTTTTGAACCCTCGTCGGTCGAACAGGATTCCCCACGGAATTCGGAAAATCATCAGCGTCAGGATGGAGACCGAGAAGAGAAAACCAACCTGAGCATTTGTCAATCTCAACTCGCTAGCGATATTCGGTACCAGGGGCGAGTAGCTGAAGAGGAGAAGGTGCACGTTGAACGTTGCCAGAAAACCAAGTGACAGCATTACGCTTTGGCTTCGACTCGTCCTCACCGCAACACCTGATCTTGGAGCAATCTGTAAGTGTAACTGTATAAGCGTTTAATGACATTAATTATGGCTTAGCACCCAGCATTTTTCTATGCAGATACGAGAAACAGAAAAAGTCATGGCGCCTTAGACGGCTTTTCGGCAAAGATAAATGACTTGACTCGACAAAAACCCTGGAATTTCCAACGATGCAAACTTGTCTGTCGTGTTCCATGGAACAAAAACTGGTTGAATTCCCTCCATATGAACGATTCTAAAGCCGGCATCAGCTAGGAGTTTTTTCATCTCGGAGACTGAAAATTCCCTTTCGTGGCAAGCAACACGGGTTCGCCCCAGAATGTCCTTCAGTCTGTTCCGAAATCCATTCGGAGTTGTCAGGAGCAGATACCCGTCAGGACGAAGCACCCTCGAAATCTCCCTCAAGAGATGACGTGCCGACTGAAAACCAACGTGCTCGATTATTTCACCAGCAAAAACCATTGAAAACTCGCTGCTACTGAACGGAAGCGGCTTCCTAACGTTGAATAAGCGAAACTCGTTTGGAGGATTAGTAGGAACGTGGTAATCTATCCCCACAACATATAGATCTGGAAAGAGAACTTTAACCATGCTCCATTTTCCCATAGCGACATCAAGAATCCTTCCCGTCCTGATTTCCCCGTAGATGCTTGCGATGAGTCGGCGGACGCGTTTTGTTCGCTCTTGAAACCAGACCTTATCACCAGAAGGCATGCTCTCAAAGGGAGTTTCGGTAGCCATTTCAAACCAATTTCCTTCAACGACAGATGCAGAATGTACCATTGACTAATGGCGAATTAAGGAAACCCTCGTCATAAAAATGTTGCTACCTAAATCTACTGTGTGTGAGCTCTGAATTTCTGGTGAAAAAAAAATTCTAAGACGTAACTTAAGAGAACCATCATACGGAGAACCAAAAAACCGCAAACTGAACGACAACTTTAGTGATTGTAGTCTTACAGCCACAAACCGTTAAGTGCATTCGCCAATTTATTGTTGAAAAAGGTGAAAACAATTGAGCAACACACTCGAGACCAAGAAACTGGATATGGCAACATTAGCAAGCGGCTGCTTCTGGTGCACCGAAGCCGTCTTCAAAATCGTAAAAGGCGTGGAAAAGGTTGACCCAGGCTACACCGGAGGCATAAAACAGAATCCGACTTACGAAGAGGTCTCCGGCGGCAGGACGGGCCATGCGGAAGCCGTGCAGTTAACGTTTGACCCGAACGTCATTTCGTTCAGAGAGATTCTTGAGATTTTCTTCGGCACCCATGACCCGACAACCATGAATCGGCAAGGTCCAGACGTGGGCACCCAGTACCGTTCAGTCATATTTTATCATGATGAAGCGCAAAGAGCTACGGCGGAAGCCCTAATTGCAGAGCTGAACAAGGAAGGCGTGTGGGACAAGCCAATCGTTACGCAAGTCGTGCCATTCAAAGTCTTTTACAAAGCAGAAGACTACCACAAGGACTACTACGCAAAGCACCCTGAAAGTTCGTACTGCAAGCAGGTTATCACCCCGAAAATCGCGAAACTACAAGAACGTTATTTCAATAAGCTTAAGCTCCCGTGATCAGGTTGACGAAAGCCGACGAAGTCCTGAAAGAAATCGAAAGAATGACCGAGGACGAGTTCCTGCCAATCATCGGTCCACATAAGGGCAAGGTTCTTGTGGAAGCGTTTCGGAAGGCGAAGCCAAAGCATGTTCTAGAGGTTGGGACCTTAATCGGATACTCAGCCATCCTCATCGGGAAAGACCTTAACAAAGAAGACACGATAACCACGATCGAAATACACAAAAATGAAGCTCAGGTGGCAAAACAAAACATAGAACGCGCTGAGATACCTCCAAGAGTAGACGTTATCGTGGGCGACGCTCTAAAGGTCATTCCAACGTTAAAGGAATGCTTCGACGCCATCTTCATTGACGCTGAAAAAACCGAATACTTCCAGTACCTGAAGTTAACGGAGAACAAACTACACGAAGGAACAGTGATAGTTGCCGACAACGCCGGCATTTTCGCCGACCAAATGCAAGACTACTTGGACTACGTAAGAAACTCCGGAAAATACAAAAGCAGCTTCGTCCAGATCGGCGAAGATGGAGTTGAAATAAGCATCAAACTCTGAATCCAAGCACGCCTACTCGAAGAGAAAATCAAGAAACAGAATCGTTTTGTCTTCTCAGTTAGAGAATAGCTACTCTACATCTTAGCCTTCTTCGTTGCTCTAGGTCCTTTCTTATCTTTCGCTTCGTAGCATGCACCTTAACGTTTTAATCTCTGCCTCTGCAATTCTGGTTTGGCGGGCGATGACGACTCTGGCCCCGAAGACCCTTGTGGAGTGATTTGGATCTTGAGTACGCAGCGGTATTTGGATGACGAATTAGTCCCCGATGCCGCATGAGCCCGCTTTAATCAGAAGTTCAGATTTTTCAGAAACCAAACGACTTGCCTTTAAAGCTATAAAAGAAAAAGGGGGAATATGTGGATTTCCTAGTTTTTTCCAGTTTTAGATTCTTGGTCGTTTCAGGAAGTAGCGTGAACTAACTACTACTGCAACTGAGGATAGTAATATCACGACTCCTATGGTTAAGCTCTCAGGAATAGCAGTGTTTACATTGAGGGTTGCAACCGCCCGATTTCCTTGCGTATCTATTGACGTAACGATGTAATCCCCGTTCGCCACGGCGGGAACAGTAATAGGCGTAGTGAAAGTACCCGAGGCACTTGTGGTTACGCCAGCGGCAGAAGTCACGTTGTATTGGTGCCGTGTGTAGGTTGCGCTGTAGTTCGCTGCGATACCGGTGACGTCCACGGTGGTAGTACGGGTCCATACACCTGTCACATAGTTTATTGTGCCAACAGCGCCCTCGAATGAGCCGGTCGTCGTTCCATCCCCATTATCATTGTATATCGAAACCATGCCAGAAGCACCGGTGTCTGAATAGAATGTAAACGAGCCTGGTTTGATTGGATAATTGGAGATTCTGCCCGTCCAAGTCAAACCGCCACTGCCAACCTCAGAATAAGCCATATTTGTGTTGGAACCTGCAACTTCTGATCCAAACCCAATGCCTACAGCTTTTGTTGCCCCAAAGCTTGTGCCTGCAACGGATACCGAAGCGCCAGGTGCTTGAGCTGTAGGCGTCAACGTTATTGCCCCAGCTGCCGCCGCAATAGATATCAGAACCAAAGCGAATAACGAAAAAGTCATGATAGCTGTCATAAACGCTTTCGTTTTATCTCGCATTCTTTTCGCTTCCTAAATTTCTCTGAAAACAATTATTATATGAATAAGAATTTAAAATTTGCTACTAATGTGAATTGAATGTTTTCAAGGTGTTCTTCTTGGAGAACAAAGTGTTCTCTGGGGAGAGCAATAAGCAACCTCGAAGTATGTTATTTTCAGGGATTTGAATGGTTAAGCTATGGAGGAAGAAAGTTGCTTGGCTAATATTTGCCATACTCGTGTCAAGCGTCTTCGGCATGACTCATTTAACGTTTGCTGGAGCTCAGAGTATGGGTAAGACTGTTGGTTTGTGGCATCTGGACGAGGTCATTCCGGCTGAGTATAGGGAAACTACGCCAGACGCTACTGGAATGAACCCTGGAACTCTGGTGCATGCACCAGCAGACCCGATTCTAGTCGAGGGAAAGTTTGACAAAGCCTTGCGCTTCGACGGACACAATGGCGTGTATGTTCCTATCCGTTTCTTGGTTGGCTTCCCGCCTTCGCCTCAGCCGATTTACATTCCAGTTTCGACGAGCCTAGATGTTCAGGAGGAGGTTAGGATTGAGGCATGGATAAACGTGCAGGCCTTCAAAGATGTGACTTACAACAACATCGTGGTAAAATGCAGTCGAACCGATGCTTCTTCGGAGAACACAACAAGAGTCTACGGGATTGCAGTCAAAGCTGGCTTGCCACAGAATGGGCAGACGATACCCGTAGGCGCTATCAGCGGCTGCGTCTTCACGGATTCAGACGGGTTCAACGAGATTGTGACGACAGAGGCCGCAGTACCTTTGAACCAGTGGATTCACGTGGCTTTCACCCGAAGTCTCGCAACGGGTATGCACTTGTACGTGAATGGGTTGGAGCAACGTGTCAAAGCCCTCTATGGAACGCAGAACCCAACGGGGAAAATAATCAATGGAACTGAGGTGTATTTTGGCCATGACTCCGAAGTTACGATCGACGAAATCCAGATCAGTGACCCATCTCCAGAATCGCAGACTGTTATGGCGCAGATCGATATCGGACCGAATATGCTTGTGGCTTTGGTTGTGGTGACTGTGATTATGGCTGTGGCTTTGGTCTTGCGTAGAGCCATTCAAATGTGGGCTATTCGCTCAAGACCCTGATTCGGTGTCTGCATGGGCATAGGGCTTAAGCTCGTGGAACTGCTGCTACGACAGAAGCTCCTCGACACCGGACTCAAAGGAACACCAGGTACTCCATTGATCGTTTCTTTCGCAGTTACAAAAGCATGCAACCTCAGATGCCTACACTGCCACGTAGACGCGAAAGACGCGTTTGTCAACGAGCTTGGGCTGAGGGAATCGATGCGAGCGATTGAAGAAATGGCAGCGCTCGGAACTGAAGCAATAATCTTCAGCGGTGGCGAGCCGCTCCTGAGAAAAGACCTCGTGAAAGCGCTGGCTCGGCATTGTATTGACGTGGGGATAATCCCTGCCATGCTCTCAAACGGTGTTCTGCTCAACCATAAAGTAGCGTACGAGCTCAAAGAGGCGGGTATCATGGCAGTGGGAATACCTATAGACTCAGTGTATCCAGAGAGCCATGACAGACTTAGAAATGTGCCGGGCACATTTGACAAAGCGGTGAAGGCTATTCGGGCTTGCTTGGACATGGATTTAGAGGTTATCATCACGACGATGGCGTTGAAGGACACTTTCGACGAGATGCCAAAGAGAATAGATTTCATCAGAGAGCTGGGTGTGGATCAAGTGGCGGTTTATGATCTCGTGCCTGTAGGTCGGGGAAAAGATGTCATGGATATGGCAATGACTAACCCGCAACGTATTAGCCTTATTCAGCATCTCGAAAGGATGCAGGAGAATGCGGAAATGGTTTTTTCAATGTCAGGCGGACAACCACTATACCCTGAAATCGTTTCGCAAATGCACAAATCGAACGGCACCACGCCCAAGGACCTGCTGTTGAAGCAGTTCTGGGTTCACGCACCCATCGGATGCCATGCTGGCATCATGTATTTCAGCCTGCGACCGAACGGGGACGTTTATCCTTGCACGTTTCTGCCCGTAAAAGTGGGCAACATCCGAGAGAAAACCCTCAGCGACATCTGGCGCAAATCGCCAATCCTCAAAAACCTAAGAAACCGCACGCTTCTGAAAGGAAAGTGCGGAGAGTGCGGATACAGAGATACTTGCGGGGGATGCCGAGGAAGAGCCTACGCGTGCAGCGGCGACTACTTGGAAACCGACCCAATCTGCATGGAGGATTTGATGAAACAGGAAAAGGTCTATCCATCCACAGTAAAACGTTTCGGGTTCTGCGTAGGATAGACCTGAATTGCCTCTCCGGGTAAATTGCGGAGAAAACTTTTAGAGCAAACAGCGCATCATTCGACTTCAGGAAGTTTCCTAACTTATGATTCACGATTACGACGTGGTAATTATTGGCGGAGGAATCGCAGGCTTGTACTCCGCTTTAACGGCGGCAAACACGTTGCAGAGGTTGCAGTCGTCAGCAAGGTTCACGTGACCCGTTCTCATTCTGTCGCCGCTCAAGGCGGAATTGCAGCAAGCTTGGGAAACGAGGAGGAAGACCGTTGGGAGTGGCACATGTTCGACACGGCGAAGGGCAGTGACTACCTCGCCGACCAAGACATGGTGGAAATCCTAGCTAAAGAAGCACCAGCCGCGATTGTCATGTTGGAGCGGATGGGCGTGCCGTTCAGCAGGAACGCGGCGGGCAAAATCGAGCAACGACGGTTCGGAGGACACACACGGAATTTTGGCGAAGCACCAGTGAAACGAGCCTGCTATGCTTCTGACAGGACTGGACGAGCAATCATGGACACATTGTACGATCAATGCCTGACGCGGGGAGTGGAGTTTTTCAACGAGGTTTTCATCACGAAACTCCTGTTCCGAGACGGCAGATGCATTGGCGCAGCAGGCTATGATATCGCGGACGGTACGCCTCAAATATTCCATGCAAAAGCAGTAGTCCTCGCCACTGGCGGCTGCGGCAGAATCTTCAAAGTCACCTCAAATGGCTTCGCCTCCACCGGTGACGGGTTCGGGTTGGCGCTTGAAGCTGGTGTTCCGTTGGAGGATATGGAGTTCGTCCAGTTTCACCCAACAGGCATCTACGGCTTGGGCATTCTCGTAAGCGAAGCTGCAAGAGCCGAAGGCGGAGTCTTAACGAATGGGAAGGGCGAGCGGTTTATGGAACGTTATGCACCGACGTTGAAGGAGCTCGCGCCAAGGGACATAATCTCAAGGGCAATACTCAATGAGATACGCGAAGGCAGAGGCATAAACGGAGCTGACTTCGTCCATTTAGACCTTCGAGGCATAGGCAAAGAACGATTGGCGCAGAAACTGCCCGAAATCACGTCTTTAGTCCAGACTTATTTAGGAATTGACCCCAGCGAGGAGGCGATTCCCGTTGCGCCCACGTGCCACTACATGATGGGAGGAATACCGACCGATGCGGAAGGGCACGTTTTAACCGACGACGGTGGAGTACAAGTGTTTGGTCTTTATGCTGTTGGCGAGTGCGCCTGTGTCAGCGTTCACGGGGCTAACAGGCTTGGTTGCAACTCTTTGATTGACCTTGTCGTGTTTGGCAAACGAGTAGGCGTTAGCACGGCAAAATATGCGGAGGATAATAGGTTGCTTCCGTTGCCGCCAGACTCGGAAAGGGACGTTGAGAACACAATAAACAACTTGCTGGGTGCGCATGGAGACTCTCGTGTTCCAGTTATTCGTGAAGCCATGCAACGGGTGATGGCGGACAAATGCAGCGTCTTCAGAGACCAAGATGGCTTAACAAAAGCTCTAGCCGCAATTCGCGAACTGAAGCAGAAATATGCTAACTTGAATTTGGCGAATAAGTCGAAGAGATTCAACTACGAGCTGCAAGAAGCACTAGAGCTTGGAAACATGTTGAAAACCGCCGAAGGCATTGTTTTTTCTGCCCTGAACAGGGAGGAGAGCCGTGGCAGCCACTTCCGCAACGACTACCCAGAAAGAAACGACGACGAATGGCTCAAACACACGCTTGTTTATGCTTCAAACGAAGGCTTAAAAGTGAGCTACAAACCTGTCGTCGTCACCAAGTTTCCCCCAGAAAAACGGAGATACTAACAATGAAAGTCACTTTCAAAGTCTTCCGCTTCAACCCCGAAACGGACAAGACACCACATTACGATGTCTTCACGGTGGAAGCCAACCCGAACGACCGCATACTTGACTGCCTGAACCGAATCAGGTGGGAGCAGGACAGCAGCCTCGCGTTCCGCATGTCTTGTGCGCACGGTATCTGCGGATCAGATGGCTTAACGATTAACGGTTCATCCGCACTTGCCTGCCAGAAACTAGTCAAAGATTACGATTACTCGAAGGAAATCATGGTTGAACCCCTCAAGTTCTTCCCCGTCATCAAAGACTTGAACGTGGACATGGAACCGTTCTTCGCTCGTATGGTGAGCCATAAACCCAGAGGCACATAAACCACAAACACTCCTCGACGAAACAGCATCAACAGAGCGCATACAGAGCCCCGAGGAACGCAGCCTATTCGACGACGCCGTAAAATGCATCCTCTGCGCCTGTTGCGTTGCAGCGTGCCCCATGAACCTGAAAGAAGAAACCGAATTCGTCGGACCTGCCGCGTTGCTGCGAGCACAAAGATACATCTTCGATTCCCGCACGCAGGATAGCATTGAAAGGATGCGGGTTCTCGAGAAACCTCACGGCGTTTGGAGCTGCAAAAGCTACTACCAATGCACGCGAGTGTGCCCCAAGAAAATCAGGGTAACCGAGGCTATCCTTCAAACGAAGAAAAAGATTCTTCAGGAGCTTCACCCTAAAAAGAGACAGGAAGTTTAAACAATGGACACAAGGCGCGAAATCGACTCACTCGGCGAAAAAGCAGTACCCAACTCAGCTTACTATGGCATTCAAACGTTGAGAGCAACGGAGAATTTCCCTGTGAGCGGCATCATGCACCCAGTCGTATTCATCAAGGCTTACGTTCAGGTGAAGAAAGCCGCAGCAAAGGCGAATATGGAAGTGGGCTGGTTGGACACGAAAATTGGAGCTGCAATCGTGGAAGCCTGCGATGAAGTCTTAGGCGGCAAATTCTTAGACCAGTTTGTCGTTGACGTTTTCCAAGCTGGAGCTGGCACCTCTTTCAACATGAACGTGAACGAGGTTTTGGCAAACCGTGCGCTTGAACTATTGGGCAAAGCGAAAGGCGACTACAAAACCGTCAGTCCAAACGATCATGTGAACATGGCGCAGTCGACGAACGACACGTTTCCCACAGCCCTTCATGTTTCGGTGTTAACTGCGCTGCAGCCGCTGCTAGTGGAGCTTGAGAATCTTGCCGAGGCTTTTGAAAAGATAAGCACGAAGTACACCGAAGTTGTAAAGTCAGGTCGAACTCACCTTCAAGACGCGGTGCCTGTTACGGTTGGACAAGAATTCGGAGCTTACGCTTCGGCTTTACGGAACACGCTCTTCCAAATCACCGAGAGGCAGAGAGACCTGTATCAGGTTGCTTTGGGCGCCACCGCCACGGGCACAGGAGCGAACACTCATCCACTCTACAAACGAATCGCCGTCGCCAACCTTCGAGAAATGACCAAGCTCCCATTGTCGCCTGCCAAAAACCCATTTGAGGCACTTCAGAGTTGCCGACCAACACAAGCGGTCTCCAGCGGGCTCAAAGAACTGGCGTTGGAACTCATCAGAATCGCGAACGACCTAAGGCTCCTGGCTTCCGGTCCAACAACCGGCTTGGCAGAAGTTGAGCTACCTGCAGTGCAGCCTGGCTCCTCGATTATGCCTGGAAAAGTCAACCCCGTCATGGCTGAATGCTTGGACATGGTCGCTTTCCAGGTTGTAGGCAACGATTTAGCGGTTTCTTTCGCTGTTCAGGCTGGGCAGCTAGAGTTGAACGTGATGACTCCTGTGATAATGCATAACGTGCTCTTCTCCATTCAGCTCTTGACGAATTATCTGCCAATGTTCAGGAAGAAATGTGTTGAAGGAATCCGAGTTAACGAAGAGCGGTGCTTAGACTACTTGGAGAAGAATCCTGCATTAGCCACACTCCTGTCGCCGAAAATCGGTTATTTGGAAGCCGCCAAGATTGCGAAGCAGGCATTGGAACAGGGGCGTTCTGTGAAAGAGATTGCGTTGGAAAAGGGACTGCTTAAAGCCGAAGAGTTGGAGAAGATACTTGACCCGAAAAGACTTCTCAGCGAAAAACGATAGGCAGCATTTTATGTGGTTATTCCATAAATGCTGAATCGAACCGATGCGTCTGTCGATGCAGAATTCACTTTTGCGTCCACCAATATCGCCCAAATCACGCTTTCAGATGGAAACAGTTTCAGAATGTCATCGTCTTCAAGCCACAGAGCAGAGCTATTTGTGAAGGACTTTTCAACACTTTCCGAAATTACGTTATCGAGGAATTCCAAACGGAGCCTGACGGTGACAGTTTCGTTGCGGACAAAGCTGCCTTGAACTTGGATTTTCGGTTTGAAACTAGCAATCGTAAGCGGACGAAGTTGAAAAGTCTCCTCAGCTCCATACTGGCTGTTCAGCCCGATGGAAACAGGCAAGTTCTCTTGTTTGAAAACGCCGCCTACGCCGGCAATCCATTTGCTGAAGGGATTGTAGACTTTAGCTGTCCAATCACCTAAGAAGCTTACATCTTCTGCGAGGGTTGGAGGCGTAATTGAAGTTGCTCCCAACGAAATCGCATACAATTCTAATGGGCTTTCTGCGAACGACTCGAACACTACCCCAGACAGCAGCGTTTGATGCATTGAACCGTCAACCTTAAGTCCAGTCTGATTACGCACGAAACCGTGTTCGCCCATCCACATTCTAACATTCTGCAGCCGGCTGTCGGAGAATTCCGCGAGCCGTTCAACGTTTATGCCCACCGAGTCATCAACGAAGTTGAAGAAACAACGGTTGATCTCAGAGCTGGCGTAAGAACCGTTCGCAAACTCCGTTGGCGTCCTGAACGCTATACCTTCTTTGAAGTTTACGAAGCGGGAATTCTCTATCGTCGTGCCTTCGGTCCAGGTTGCCGTATTAGCTAATTCTATTGCTGTAGAGCAGTTCACGAAGTTCATGTCTGACACGGTTGTTCCGAATGAGTTTTCGATTCTCAGAGTGCCGTTGACTATCGTTAACCCTGAAACAAGGTTGTTCTGCGAGAAAGTGTAGTTGTTCGCCTTTAACGATTAGACCGTGACCATTTCCTATGATGCTGGCTCCATCACTAACTATTTTCGCGTTTATCTTGTTGTATACTTGAACGTCCGAGGTCAACGAGTAATTGCCAGGTTTAATGTAAACCGCGTTTCCGTTCGCCAAAGCTTGACTTAAGACTTGAGCGGCAAACTCAGAAACGTAGTCTGTGGAGCCGCTTGCTTGATTTACTGCTTTGTATGCGGTGCCGTCTTGGAAGATAACGTAGTCGTATGTTGAATCGTGGGCTGCATCTTGCAGGGCGCGGTTTTGTTCAAGAATCAGGTACGTGTTGAGGGCGGAGAGAAAAAGGGTTATGGCGATGGCGACTGCGAGGACGCGTTTGGACACGGTTATTTTCATTGTTTTTTTCTTCCCGAGACTTCCGTTTCAAGGGCGTAGAATAGATGTGTTCATTGTTCGTTAAATAAGGTTGTCTTTGGACTCGCGTTTCGTCAACTTGAGCGATTAGTTTTAAATCTGCTTTTGTTACAGCTTGACGATTTGCGCGTGAGGCACACCCGCAATATCCAGCACGGCATCAGGGTGAACGTATCCCTTCTCAATGGCTTTCCCCACGCAGTTCTTACCCACCATGTTCACAATCGTCGAGTTCTGAATCATGCTGACGGCTTCGTCCAAGGCGACCTTGCCGCCGTTGTAGAACTCTTCCTTCACGTGGAAAACTATTTTTCCCTGCCGCAGGGTCCTCCCCAGAATTTCGCAGTCGCAGATGGCTAAGAGCACGTTCCTGCCAACTTGCTTAAGGTTGACGTACACCTCCAACGCTAAATGTCTCCTACAACTGTTTAATCGAAGACCTTGCACCACACGCGTTGCACACGAGGAAGGATAAACGCTTCTCTTTGACGACCTTCGTGTCTGGTCTCTTGCACACTGGGCAAGTAACGAAACTCTCCATGTAACGATTCAGCAAACGTTCGAAGCTGTCTCGTCGGAATTTTCCCTGAAAAATCGCACGCCCTTCGTGGAAAGTTGCGGCGGTAGCCATTTCCCGCGTCAAGAACTTGAGGATATGTTGCGGATCTCGGTCGAACGCGGCTGCAACGTCCTTGAAGTTGCTAATTATGGTACGCATGCCAACGGTGTTGACGTACAGCATTGGCAACTCCAAGCGCTCTTTTTTTAGAGAAACCTCAGGAATCTGCGAGCAACCCCGCTTCAACAAATCATTGTAATCGTACTTCATCGTCAACGCTTCCAATGAAAACATGAAGCAGCATTCCATTTAACGCTTTTCATCCAATCGCCGAACTTTCGTTATCTGACTGCAACCTATTCCGAGCATTAGAAACGTAGCCTTCGATGAGCTTAAACTAGATTTTGGGGAGCTTTGGACAAGAATCGCACAACTGACGAAGTCATCATATAGAAAACGTTTTATGCACATACATACGTTACCATGGATACAGAGGAAAAAAATATGGCAAAATGCCCCAAATGCGGAAAAGACGTCAAGAACGCGAAGAAAACTTGGAAAATGGCTGGCAAACCTGACAAAAAAGGCAAACGAACGCAACTCACTATCGGCTTGTACGAATGCTGCGGTAAAACTTTCAGGAACGTCTTAGACAAGAAAAAAATCTAAGCCAACTAACATCCCTAACATCTTTTTCTCTTTTTTCAATCCTTTCTAGAACCCTTAAAAACGCGCCTAACATCCTCGATTCTTTCGCCAACAACATCGATATCATCAATTTGGCCTAAACCTCGCTCAAACGCACGCTGAACATGCTTTATCTTATGTGGATTAAACTCCATAACTCTACAGCATGCAGCATCAACCGCCACCACATCCCTGCCTGCCACGATCAAATCCATCCGCACAGGATCACCGTCAACTGGACCATGACCTTCCATTCCCACGAATCCGTCGACAACCGTCAACACGGGCTTAATCGCAGCGTTCACATCCACGATAACGTTGCTGATGCCCATCGCATGATACTTCCCCTTAAATTTGTCTGGCAATAGACCGAACATGTTCTTCAAACCCAACGTCACAGTTGTCGCCATATGCGTTTTCAACTTTGCCGCACTAACAACCGCAGACTCAACCACCAAACGCGGCACTGTAACCGTCTTCAACGCCTCACCCTCAGGGACGACAAGCTTAACCTTGTCCTTCAAATGCCTCAAATTCACGAACTCCACACCGTTCCGCTCACACATGTCCGTCATACCAGTTTTCACAGAAGCTTTGTCGGCGTTCGTCATCATAGCATCCGACTCTACCACAAAAACCTCCAACCCTAAATCAGCAACTCTCTTAATAATCGCCTCAGCGACAATTGGATCAGTCGTCGCACCCGAATCCCAAGTCTTGTCACAGATAAAATTTACCTTGACTAGCGCACGATCAAACCCAGAAAAAGCACCCTTAAAATCAACCAAATCTAAGGCTTTGAAAACTGGCTCATGCCCACGCTCACCCTTAACGACGGCAACTTTAGAGATCATCTCGATCGCCAAGCAAGCGCCAAAGCGCCTCCGACAATTCCCAGAATCGCGCCCACAAACCATCCGCCCATGCTCACAAAACTAATCGCGCTGATGCCTCCAAAACTAGTCATGATACAAATCTTCTTAACGTATTAACTTTACCCTAAGCAATCACTTCGGAATAATTCGCGTACAAACAGTGCTCTTCCCTGCCAACACTTCTGAGACTCTCTCAGGAAAACGACCATTAACAACGAAACACTCCAAACCAAACTTCAAGACAACCTGAGGCAAAAACCTGTCAACACTAGTTCGCACACCCAACTCAAGCAAACCCGAAGCCGAAACCTCCTCCAACAATTCTGCATCCGCATCCATCTTCGGATCACCCGAAAAAACCCCATCTACATCCGTAACCAAAACAAACTTACTAACACTCAAACGACCAGCCACATAAGCAGCAATCGAATCAGAAGTCACATCCCACGACGATACTAAAGAACGAGCACGAAAAACCAACTTCGAAGGCAATAAAACCACCGCTCGTCCAGAACCAGCCAAACCACAAGCAACACCAAACGAAGAAGCCAAACGACAGCCAGGAATCAAATCAGACAGCAACAACCCAAACTGGTCCATCCCCAAAACCGCCATCCGATGCGAAACAGACGAACCTAACCCAAATCGCCTATCAACATTTCGAACCACATCTGCAAACTCGCCACCACCAGGAACAACAACCACTCTGCAACCCATAGTAGCAACACGACCAAGCTCCAGACACAATGCCCTCAAAACTGCAGGGTCAGCTGCTAAGCTTCCGCCAACTTTAATCACTGCATCCAACGCACAATCCTCCTTTCAAGAATGCTCGCACCCATCAAAGCCACCGCGAAAGCCGTTGAGACCCGAGCGACATCACCATAAGCCAACTCGGCGAAGTCTACCACCTCGACAAACCCTGCCTGCATTGCGGCTTTCCTTGCAAGAAAATTCCTCCCCATGCCCGTGACGACAGCCGCAGGTTTTTTGGCTCCGTTCTTGTTTATGCGGTTACAGACTCGCCTTAGAGCGTTGGTAATCTGTTCAACCTGCCTCTCGTAAACGTATTGCGATATACCCACGATTTCTTTTTCAGTCAGCATCTCCGTGTCTGCACAAACGACACGGGCGAGCCTAGCTAATGCGGCGTTTCTCGTTTTTTCTTTACCATCGGCTGTTTCAACAGTGTACTCTTTTTCTGTGATATTCCCAAGGATTAGGTGAACGTCAGCGGATTGTGCGAAAACCTCCGAGGAAACATGAGCAACGCCTTTGCTTGTTGGAATGGAGCTTACTGTTGCTGCGACGTTTGTCCGCAAGCTTCCCGTGTAAACGAGTTCGCCATTGATTAGTTTTTCCAGGTCGGTTTTGCCTTCTGCCATTATAGCTTTTTTAACGATTGGAATGATGCTTGTGGTCGTGCTGCCAACGTCGACTATGATGCAGTTGGTTTTAAGCTGTGAAATCATCCAGCCCGTTGCTGCCCAGTTTGCCGAAGCCACTTTTAATGGCTCAGCTCTTGCTTCTTTTAGTGTCCTGAGTTTTGCTTCGACGTTAAGGATGAGGATTGGTGTGGTTGGAAATGTTTTTTCGATTTGGGTTAGTATGTGGTTTACGCCTTCTCGTTTTGTGCGGTACACGTCTGCAAGTTCGGCTGTCATGGTAACGGTGACGAGGTCAATGTGGGTTGAGTGGCACAGTTTTCTTGTGAGTTTTGTTAAGGTGCTCTTGAGTTTTTCTGGGTTTCTCCAGACGGGGAAGTATTCTGATTGTGTTTCGAGTTTTTGGAGGGTACCGTTTTCTGTTGTTATGAATGCGGCTTTGGTGTTAGCGCCACCTATATCGAAGCCGATAACGTTTACCGTTGCATTCTTCCTCCGTTGTTTACTGTGGTGATTAGTTGTTTTTTTGCGTTGTTGAAAGCCTGGTTTGCTTTTTGGAGTGTATTGCCTTTTGTGCAGATAAGGGCGTAAGTTTCAGTTTCTTGCCGGGTTGGGAAGGGAGGAGAAACGAGCTCGGACATTTTTAGGGCTGCTTGCAGCGCTTTGTTTGTGGGGTTTGGTGTTTTGATTTTCGCGAAGTGTGCGTAGCCTGTGGTTTCTTGGTTTGACGGAAGTTTGTGTTCAAGGACTGAATCTATTATCGTTTGTGCGAGGTTTAGGTTGGTTACTTTTTGGAGTCCGATGTAAGATGTTGTTAATCTGGGATTTGCCTCGACCAACACGGGTTCCTTGTCGGCTAAGACCAAGTCAACTCCGATATAGCCTCGTAGTCCTTTGATTGATTCGACGAGTTTCTTGGCGGTTGCGAATGCTTTTTCCTGGAGCGGATTGTCGAGGGGAACTGTTCCTCCATTGTAGGTCGAAGCTTGTTTTGGACTTTTAAGGGATACGTTTTGCTCGTTTAAGCTAATTGGAAGTGCTTCTGATCCGTTGCTGATTAGTGTCACGCTAGCGGGGATACCTTGTATGAGTTCCTGAACAATGAACTTGACAGGCGCGGATTTTGTGATTTCGTTTATAGCGTTTTCGACTTGGTTTTTATTAGTAACTATGCTTACTCCTTCGCATGCGGCCGCATCTGCAGGTTTGACGACAGCTGGATAGCCAATTCCTTCTGTGACGGCTTGCACGACTTTCTCGAGGTTGTCTTCGGCGCTGAATGTTAGGGTTTTTGGGGTTGCTATTCCAATGGTCTCTGCGTGTTTTTGGAGTAATGTCTTATCTGAGACTTTTTGGATGGCTTTTGAACGGCAGTTTAAGGATGGAATGCTTTTTTGTTCCACCGATTCTACGAGATTCTTCAACGTGTTGTTGGTTTCTGGTGCGATGATGTATGCGGCATCAGCGGATTCCGTAGCGTTTTGAATGAAGTCTGCAGCCTCTCCAAATGCATTAACGACAATTTTACGGTCAGCTTCTAAAATAGGGTTGAATTCGGCGATTCTCCTGTCGAGAACTGTCGTTACAGTGTGTCCTGCAGCCTTTGAATCCGAAATCATTGTTCGGAGCATTCCAAAACCTTCGGTTAAGAATGCTCGGCGGAATCGGCTTCCCACAAAATCCACCACCCGAAACGAACTCGTAGATTAGCAGCCTCAATTCACATCTGAGACATCGATGAAAAGCCTGCTGTCTTAAAGGTTTTGTTGCAAGTCGGTTTGGGCTTGAGCTGTTTTGCCCTGCAAGCCTTAATCGGCTTTGTTGTATGGCTCGCGTATCTGGTTTGCTTGTAGGAAAAGCGTTTTCAATTCTTTGTCGTTTGCTCCATGGCGAAGCGGAGTCAAGACATCAATCAAGTTATCGTTTCGCATCAAGCATGTTTTTAGCATTCCGTTGCTCGTTACCCGTAGGCGTGTGCAGTGGGCACAGAATTCTCGGTTCTCCGTGGGATGCACGATTTCCACCGTCACGTCGGGCAGATAGTAGACGTGGCGGTTGTGCATGAACTTCCGAGTTTTGATGTCCACCGCCTTCTGCTTGAGCATCTCCTCGTAATCGTCCAAGACCCTGTGGTAAGCGGTGAAGTATTCTTCTTCGACGTTGACGGGGTCCAGCTCGATAAGCTGCAGAATAGTGCCCGTTTGCCTCGCAAAATCCATCATTTCAGGCACATCTTTCACGTTGATTCCATTCAAGACGACCATGTTGAGCTTAACAGGGTTAAAGCCAGCAGCGACAGCGGCTTTCACGCCATTCAACGTGTTCTCAATGTTGCCGTCCGTGAGTTTCGTGTATGCCTCAGGGTTCAAGGTTGGCAAACTGATGTTTACACGACGTAAACCGCATGCATGAAGGTTTTCTGCTTCGGAAGCGAGCAAAGAACCGTTTGTCGTTAGGGACAAGTCTTTCAAACCAGGAATCTTCGCGATGCCCTTGACGATGTCGCACAGGTCTTCCCGCATCAGCGGTTCCCCGCCTGTAAGTTTAATTCGTGAAATATCAAGGCCAACCGCGATTGTGGCGATGCGAACGATTTCGTCAACCGTCATCTCCTCGCATATGCCTCTCGAGCATCCTTCACCCTCTTTGTGGCAATAGTCGCAGCGGAAGTTGCAGCGCTGAGTGATCGATATCCTCAGGTTCAGCAGCGGACGTCCGCAGTTGTCGGTTAAAACCATCCGTTATTCCCGTGCGTGCTTAACGATGTGACCAGCCTCGGGAGATATAAGCTGTTCGACCGAAACCCGCACGGCATCAGGGGAACCAGGAATGCAGAACAACGCCTTGCCCCTCGCCACTCCAGCCACTGCGCGAGACATGACAGCCGCTGAACCAACCTTGTCGAAGCTCAAGCGCCTGAAAATCTCTCCGAAACCGGGCAACGATTTCTCAAAAAAACTAGAAACCGTTTCGATTGTCACGTCAGAGTGGGTTATGCCGGTGCCGCCACAAAAAATCGCCCCGTCAACACCAGGATTATCTAGTACACTCAGTACGGCATGTTCAATCATGTCTTTGTCATCGGAGATTATCCGCTTAAACAGTACGGCATGCCCGCCCTTCTTCAAGTGCGCTTCGATGATGTCGCCTGAAACATCAGTCACTGCCTCGCCCTTTTGCAGGCTTTGAAACCTTGAGGTGCTGCAGATGAAAACAGCGAAGTTCACGGCTTTCGGTGCATGCGCCTTATGGGTCTTTGTGCTTTCGCTCACGCTGGTCAAGCTCTCTTCAACTTCTTCACGACATGAATGTTTTCAATCGCCGTTGCGGGGTATTGTCCTGATGCGTCCTTCTCATATTGCTTCGTCATGTCCCAGACCGTCAACAACGCCACCGAAACCGCGGTTAACGCTTCCATCTCCACGCCCGTCTGCGCTCGGGTCTTGACGACGGCGGAGACTTCCACGCTCGATTCACCCAGGATTTTGGCTTCCAAATCCACGCTTGTCAAAGGCAATGGGTGACACAACGGCACTAGCTCGCTTGTCTTCTTGGCGGCAAGGATTCCCGCGATTTTCGCCGTGTACAATGGGTCGCCCTTGGCGATTTTTCCCTCGTTAATCAGCCGTATCGTTTCAGGCTTCAGTTTTATCGTTCCTTTGGCGGTTGCCTCTCTGAAAACGTCAGGTTTGCCCGACACATCAACCATGGTCACGGTGCTTCAACTCTCCAACTAAGGATACAAATCAGTGTTTATTAGCCTGCTCCCAGGTGTCAATCAGGTTTTGCACTGCTTTAGCTTTCGCCGAGGTATCGTTGTACCGATACATACGGATTCGACCGTATACCCGCTGCACCAGAATGCCTTCAGCCTCCAACAAGCGAAGGTGTTCGTTGGTGGCGCTGTAGTTCAAGCCTATCCGCTTGGCTATGTCGGAGACGTTCAAAGCGCCTAGCCGCGAGAGCAACTTGAGAATCTTCATGCGGGGCCTTGAAGAAAAAACCTCTTCTATCTCCAATCAGGTCACGCCTTTCCATTTTCTAAACTATTACACAACTCCTTCTCCAACTCGCCCGCTGGAATCGAGGGTAAGGAAATAAGCGTTGATCTGCCACGCGTGGCAACCGCAGCCACCTCGGTCTTCAGAAACCCTAATGCGGACAAGAGTTGCGCGTACTTCCAGACTTGCGTGTGGCTGCTTGGCTTCTGGTCATATTCCTCGCAGATGACTGCGTAAGCCTTCTCAATCTCAACCAGCGAAGCATAAGCGCTTTCGCTGTCCTTGAAAATCCGCGCCGCGCCAAGCAGGAACAACCTCTCATGAAAGCCGAGAGAGGCCAGCTCAACCTTCCTCATCGTTGGGAAAATGCTTGAGACCGCTTTCCTCACGTACTCAGGTAACACCACGGAAGCGTCTTCAGCGTCAGTGTATTTTCCAGCCCGCCACAAAACTTCAATAGCGAACCTAGCGTTTCCGCTCTCTGACCGCGCAAGTTCAGCTATAAGGCTCAATGTGTCCTCAGGAACGGCGGACGGTTCGAAAGCCATTGAGACGCGGTCGTTTAAGATATCGGTAAGCTGCGTTTCCGAGTACCTCTCCAGACTCACCACGTTTCGTTGCAGCGTGCTCCGTGCGCTGGCATCCAATCGTTCTAAAAGCGCTAGGTCTCGCACTATGCCGATGAGCGATATCCTTTGTGGTTTGCCTGACCGCATCTCCTGCAAGCGAGTTAATTTGTAGACGGCTTCTGAGCCTTCGCGTTCGATGAGACTGTCGAACTCGTCCAACGCCAGAATAACGTACGCATTTTCCTCGTCTAAGCACTGAGCCAGCGTTGAGAGGATTTCTTCCGCTGAGAAGCCACGCCTCGGGAAGTTTGGGCGGAAAACGGCGACGGCGTGCTGCAGTATCAGCAGGAGGCTTCCGCGGTACTCTCGGCAGTTGACGTGAATGAAACGGAGCCGTATGCTTCGTTTGTTGGCTTCCAGAGTCATGTCTGCTCCGAAGCGTTGGGCGAGGGCGGTTTTTCCCGTGCCTACGTCGCCAGTTATGATGACGCGTTGTGCCATTCGGTCTGGGTAGCGAAGGAGGAAGTCGAAGAACTCCATCAGCAAGCGGTGTTCTTTTTCTCTGTGAGGCAGCCTGCTCGGTAGGAAGTTAATATCCAATTTCGACTCGTCTTTGAACACGCTGCGATGGGGCGTCAACGGCTGAGACCTCAAACCTGATTTCTTTTGGCAATGAGACCACTTTAGCTTCTTGCAATATATACTGTTAGCTCATCGGATGGTTAATGTTAGCAACATTAATCCTGCAAATAGTAATGGCACTGCTAACAAGATGACGAATATGGGGATTCTTATTTTCGGGTTTTCCAGAGCCTTGGATAATTTTTCTTTGTTTGTGAAATGAAGCAGCACAACCGCATGTGCTACTATGTTTGGGATGAGTATTAAGCCCAAATAGACCCACCAAGACCAGTTTCCGCGATTAACGGGATAAAATAACATACTTACAGAGAATGCCAAACCGACATAGATGAAGACGAAGACAGGCAAAAAATACAGCCACTTCGATGTTGAGGATTCTGCAATCCCTAACGCCAAAGCAGCTAAACCATAACTTGCTATCACAGGCGCCCAAAGCAAACCGACATTGAAGTCTTCATAATCTGGAAACTCGGGGGTCTGAACGTTCACTTGAATCTTGATTGTCAAAGAAAACAAAGTCAAGAAAACTAAACCAACCCCTAAATACAGAAACAAACGCGAACCCTTAAGCGTCTGCAAAATCTGCATCCCAGTTTAGTTCCTTTATTCTATAGACGATTGAAACAAAAGCCTAATAAATGCATTCTGCAATCCTATGTGCGATACGAAAAATGATACCTAAATACTTCTTCTTAACCAAGGGTGTGGGCAGGCACAAGGAACAGCTCCAAAGTTTTGAATTAGCATTGAGAGACGCGGGAATTCAATTCTGTAACCTCGTCAACGTCTCAAGCATCGTGCCGCCCGGATGCAAACTACTCTCACGTGAACAGGGCTTGAAGACGGTGCAACCCGGAGAAATCACATTCGTGGTTTTGGCGAGAAACGCAACCAACGAACCGCACAGGCTAATCGTCTCATCGATCGGCGTGGCAATTCCTTCAGGCAAAAACCAGTACGGCTATCTTTCGGAGCATCACACGTTCGGGCAAACAGATGACAAAGCAGGAGACTACTCTGAAGATTTGGCTGCGACGATGTTGGCAACAACGATGGGTATCCAGTTTGATCCCGAGACTGCTTGGGATGAGAGGAAGCAGCTTTTCAAGACTAGCGGAACGATTATCAAAACTGCGAACATTACGCAATCGGCTACTGGCGACAAGAATGGATTGTGGACGACCGTCGTGGCTGTGGCGGTTTTTGTGCCAGCAAAGAACGGCAAACTAGCAGCCAAGTAGAAAGTTAGGGCAAGTATAGTTGCTCCAATTTTCTGCTTCACAGTAATAAAATAGTTATGACCATCTTTGAAGATTCTGATTTAGCCCACAGCAAAAGCCTTAAGAAATCCTAGTCACGACCGCATAAGAAAAGGAACACTCTTGTCCTGAGGCTGGCTGGCGTTGGTGGATGTCAAGAAGAAAGCCGTGTTAATGACCATCGTAGCGGGCATCTTGTGGGGCACGTCCTTTCCAGCCATAAAAATTGGCTTACAGTACATGGACCCGTACACTTTCGTGTTCCTGAGGTTCCTGACAGCTTCGCTAACAATGATGCTCATCTTAGTCATTACAGGCAAGGCTTCGTTAAATTTCAACAAGAAGCGTTTGGTCGTTTTCCTCGGCGTGGTTAACGGCGTGGCTTACATGTTGGAGTACGTGGGTATGGATTCCACGACGGCATCGAAGTCGTCGCTTTTTATCAACCTTAGCGCTGTCTGGGTTGCTCTCATCTCACCGTTTTTGTTAAAAGAGCGGTTAGGCGGCAAGAAAGCTATCGGCGTAGGGGTAAGCATGGCGGGCGTGGTTCTTATGACGACAAATCTTAATATTGCTACCTTAACTCAGGGCGCAATCATCGGGGACATACTCGTCGTGGGTGCGGGAATCGCTTGGGCAATCTTCATGGTATATAACAAGCCTTTGGCGAATTCCAGCAAAAGCTTGGTTCTGCCGATGACGTTGCTGTTGGTTTTTACGCTGTTACCGTTGTTGCCTACTGGGTTGCTTTCAGCAGGCTCTTTCGCTTCTTTGCCTTTGGAGGCTTGGCTTGTGATTCTTTACACTGCGGTTTTATGCTGGGTCCTGCCCTACTACCTCTGGTTAAAAGGGCTTCAGCATATTTCTCCAGTGACGTCTGCAATTGTATTGCTAACGGAGATTGTGGTTGCCGTGGCAATTTCTACCATTTTTCTTGGCGAAGTCTTCACAGCAATTTCTGCAGTGGGCGCAATTCTGATAGTAATCGCGATTCTTTTGGTTTCCTGAAAAAGGGACGCGTCGCTCAAAAGAAAGGCGGTTTTGGGATTGAAAACCTTAATTCATCCAAATACAGTTCAATTCTGTAGGTGTTTCAAACGACGAAGTATTCGGGCAGAACCGCAACAGCCATAATTGAATTCCCACTTGACACGATTCTTCTGATTAAGAGAAACACAGTGCCGTTCAAGGGTTACTGGGCTTTGCCAGGTGGTAGAGCCGAACCTGGCGAAACCGTGGAGCAAACTGTCGTCCGCGAAGTGAAGGAGGAAACAGGACTCGACGTCAAGGTCGTGAAGAAAATCGGCGAATACCATGAGCAAGGCATCCAAGGCGGCGTTGAATACGATTATTATCCCGCCTGTTTCCTCGTCAAAGTGTTCGGCGGAGAAATGCGGAAGCAGCAGGGGGAGATTCAGGAGATACAGCTCTTTAGCCTTGACGATGTTCCTGAGCCGTTGGCGTTCGTGCATACCAGCATGGTCAAAGATTACTTGGCTCAGAAGACTTTACCCTGAAAGAACCAGCGGGCGTTTTCGGGCAATCATGGCCACTAGCAAGCTTGCCGCAATTAATGTGGCGATAACTGTCATCGAAGGGAACTCGGGAATAACATTGTCATTAAGAAGATAGATTTTTCCGTCCAATGCGCAGAAGTACAAATCGTTCCTCTCGTCTAATCCGAAAGAGGAAAGGTTGAGGTTCGTATCAACCAGCAAAGTGTTCACGGGCTCGGCTACTCCTTCGTATTGGAGTGCCCAAATTTTGCCTGAACCGTAATCGCCATAAACATACTTCGCGAAGAGCCCTGTCAAGTTTGCACCGCGGTACACGTAGCCGCCAATAATCGCGATACCTTCCGCGTGACTATACTCCCAAACAGGTAGTTCCAATCCCACCTGACTACCGCTAGAATAAGTTAAGGTGCCCTCCATGATGTTCCAACCGTAATTCTTGCCCTTTCCAACAAGGTCGATTTCTTCACGCTGGTTTTGCCCCACGTCAGCCACCCAAAATCTTCCCGTTGGCTGGTCGAAGCTAAACCGCCAAGGATTACGGAATCCGTAAGCGTAGATCTCTTCTCTGTAGCCTAACGTGTTGCCCGCGTAAGGGTTGTCTGGAGGTATGCTGTAGTTTCGTCCTTGAGAGGGCGAATCAACGTTTATTCGGAGGATTTTGCCCAGCAGACTGGCGCGGTTTTGTCCGTTTCCATACGGGTCACCACCAGAGCCGCCGTCGCCCATGCCGATGTAGAGGTAACCGTCGGCTCCAAACGCGAGTTGCCCACCCTTATGATTCGTGAAGGGTTGGTCTATTTGCAGCAAGATGAATTCGCTGTTAATAAGCGCTTGATTCGGGTTGTTTGTGGAAACTGAGTACCTTGCGATTACCGTTCGACGAGGATTGTCCGCAACGTAGTCGACGTAGAAGTATCCGTTAACGGCGTAGTTGGGGTGGAAGGCGAGACCGAGAAGCCCCTGCTCGCCGCCGTAGAGAACTCGACTCGTGATGTCGAGAAAAACACTCGATGATGAAACGGTTCGGGAGTTCTGAAAAACGCGGATGATTCCTGTCTGCTCAATCACGAAAAGCCTGCTCGTGCCGTCACCTGAACTTGCTATTCCGACTGGCTGGTTGAACGTCAAGTTTGGGAAGGCAACCTCAACCGCGTAATTGCTCTGAGTTTGTCCTGAACCTTCAGGCATTCTCCATGAGAAAAACGCGACTGCCACCAGACCTATTACTATCAAGACACAGGAAACAATTATCAGGGTTCTTCGATTGATGTTTTCATCCCCTGAGGTTATTTGGCGGAGGGGTCATTCTGCATTATTCCAAAAACGTTGCCTTCGGTATCCTTGCAATAAGTCAGGTAGCCAATTCCTGCCACCGCAGTTTTCGGCATTAACTGCTTTCCACCTGCGTTTACAATTTTCTTTAAAGCTTCTTCAAACGAACCAACGCCTATAGTGTTAGTTGTTGAAGTCACATGCTCATTTTTCTCGGTGATGGCTCCGTTGATTCCAGGTTCCTTATCTTCGCCCGTTGTCACAAGCCAGTAGTTAACTGGTCCCCACTTCTCGATCTTCCAACCGAACGCCTTTTGGTAAAACTTCACCGCTCGTTCAGGATT
The DNA here is from genome assembly GCA_963749465.1 of Candidatus Bathyarchaeota archaeon. GTDB lineage: Archaea > Thermoproteota > Bathyarchaeia > Bathyarchaeales > Bathycorpusculaceae > UBA11855. The sequence continues at coordinate 51,732 of CAVVMH010000009.1, forward strand.
ATCCGCGGCAATCTCAAAATGAATTACTCTAGGCACGTGCTTTTCACCTCCATCAAGACATCGCTCTAGAAATTTGTCACGAAAGGGTATGTTCTTGCTCGGTGAGTTTCAGTTGACTTAACGCGTCCAATCTCAGCTCCAACGCTCTGTTCGCGTTTTCAGCGTCGATGCCCTCGGCGGCGCACAAACGGACGAAGTTTGAAACCAGGGAATGCTCCAACGCAGTTTGTATCTTTACGTTGAAAATGCTTTTTCGGATCATTCCTTCCTTTCTCCTCCTTGTTTAGTCTAATCAGTCGAAGAGGTGATTAAAAAAGCGTTGTAGTTGTTCCTTCACAGTCACAATCTTAGAAAAACTTTGGTACCTGACGAATAGCCTTTTCTTGTTCGCTGCCTGCCTTGAGAATGCAACCGCTTCAGGGGGATTTTAATTTTTCTTCTATAAGCATCAACAACTCTTCAGGTCTCACGGGCTTCACGAGGTAAGCGTCTGCTCCACCATCAAGAGCCTTCACTCCTGTTTCTAGGGACGGAAACCCCGTTATCATGATCTTCACAGTGTTCCGCAGTGTTTCTTTCATGTCAGCTAGCAGATCTGTTCCATCCATGTCTGGGAGACGCACGTCAACAAGCGCCAAGTCGTAGAATCGCTTTTCAGCTTTCTCCGCGGCTTCCTTTCCAGTCTCCGCCCCGTCGACCTCGTACCCGGCTTTTTGGAGAATCCGCGTCAAGGTTCGAAGAATAGACTTGTCATCATCCACAACGAGAATTGACTTCTTGGACTTAACCAATTCATCTGCCCCTTTCATCAAGATTTGGCTTTGAAGCGAACAATCTTCGCCGTCAGCTTCAGCTTCGAAACTGGCAGTCTTATCGTTTGAATGTTGCCCGCCTGACCAAAACCTCTTCCTCTTCAGTCATTGGAGACGAAGCGTTTAAAGATTTTTGTTTGTGTCCTCTTCACGATATGACTGGATGGTCAAACGGCAGTTTTTCACAAGTTATATCCAACCGATTTATATTTAAGATTGCTAGTCTGAATGGTGAGTTCAACCGAGTCCCAGGGGGAATCATATAAGTTGAGTGAAAAAGACATTACAAAGTTTCTTCAGGGGCTCGGTTTTTCGAAGAGAGAAGTTCAAATCTACATGTTTCTAGCCAAGAGCGGAGTGCAATCAACCAGCTTTGTAGCTAAACGACTTAAGATGGAAAGAGTCCAAGCTTACCGAACATTCAAGAAACTCCAAGAAAAAGGATTCATCGAGGCAACTCTAGAAAGACCAACACGCTTCACAGTAGTTCCGTTCGAACGGTTGTTAGAAACGTTTATCGAGACAAGAAAAAGCGAAGTAACAAGCCTTAACGAACAAAAAGACGCACTTCTAACCGCGTGGCGGACGGTCAGCGCCCCCGAATCAGAGTATTCCGTTGCAAAATTCTCCATCGTTACAGGAAAGAAAAAAATACACGTGAAAATGCTAAACATGATCGAAGAAGCCAAGAAAGGAATCCTCGTCTTAACGTCTGGGCCAGGTTTGGTCCAAGAGGACTTGGCTGGAGTTTTCGATGCCGTCGAACATCCATCTCGTAAACGTACCATCCAATTGAAGATTTTAACCGAGATTTCGCCTGAAAACCTCAAGATAATTGAACGAATGGACAAGAAATTCACAGCTGGCAAAGCAGATATCGAATGCCATCACATGCTCTTGGGTAACAAGTTGTTCCCCAGTTTCCTAATCAAGGACGACGAGGAAGCCATCCTCTACGCCATGTCTGGGGATACATCTTCAATGCTAACGCTCGAAGATGAAGGTTTGTGGATTAACGACCGAATGTTCATCTCGCTGCTAAAAGGATTCTTCGGACAGATGTGGCAGACCTCGGTGGACGCTTCCCAACGGATAGAAGAGTTGAAAACAGGAATCCCAGTAGGCGAGACAACCGTCATAAGGGACCCTGAAGAGGCTTGGGAAAAAGTCTTGAAAATTCTTGAATCTGCAAAAGAAAGTATTTTTGCAATCACCTCTTCACAGGGTATAAACAACATGGCAGAGAACGACATATTCGCCAAACACTGTGTTAAAGGAGTGAAATGCAGGTTGATGGCGCCGCTGGACTTGGATAACTTGGAAGCTGCCAAGACGCTTGCTCGTTGCTACGCGGTCAAGCATGTTCCGATCAACTTCTTGACGATGATGCTCGTTGACGACAAGAACCTATTTATGTTCAAATCTCCGCCTCTCAGCGATTGGACTAGTGATGCACTCTTCTACATGGGTGACACATTCTACACCAACGACCCAAGATCGATTGAGAAAGTGGCTGAGATGCTGAACGATGCTTGGAAGCGCGGTATGGATATCTCTCAAATAACTTCTCAGCCTGGAATGAAACTGCCAAGTGTCGAAGTCTCAAGCACAGATTCAGTCGCTAAACTTGTCGATGCGATTCTCCAGCATAATGTTTCGTCTGTTCTCATAACCGAAAAGGGCACGCCTTTAGGCGTAATCAGCGATAAGGAAATACTCAGGGAGATAGTCGAAAAGCAAAAAAACCCAGCAAAGACCGCGGCAAAAGACCTTCAGTTCACGCCACTAGTGGTTCTCGACGAAGCCGAATCCGTAACAAAAGCCTTGCAGATTATGCGCGAGAAAGGCGCCACACGAATTGCCGTTGTGAAGAACGGGCAACTTGTCGGCATGTTGACCGAGAAAGCAATTTCAGGGACAGACAAATTAGCAGTAAAACCGCGGGTTTCGAAAAAACAAATCTAAAATGCGCAGTCGCTTTTTCGAAAAGTCTGCTACTACGTGAAACTCGTGAGATCGACACAAGTAGATTGTGGCGCCCTGATTCTCTGAGCAAAACAGTTCCCCTTGCATTCAGTAATGCAAAGCATAAAGTTGAGTTCTATCGAAAGGCAAACGATATTAGTCTTCTAGCTAACCCTTATTCTCGGTGAAATGCCGCTTTGAAAATTCAAACTCCGATTATTATCGTTAACTTCAAAACGTACCTGGAGGCAACAGGCAAAAAAGCCATTGAACTCGCCAAGAAAGCTGAGAAAGCAAGCAAAGAAATAGGCGTTAACGTCGTTGTGGCGACGCAGTTTGCAGACATCGCCCGCGTTGCGGAAGCCGTTGAAATTCCAGTTTTCGCACAGCACATAGACGCGGTTTGTCCGGGCGCCTTTACAGGGCATGTACTTGCAGAATGCGTTAAGGAGGCGGGCGCTGTGGGCACGTTAATTAATCATTCTGAGAAGCAGCTTAAACTTTCAGATGTTGATGCGGTAATTAGGCACGCGAAGGAGAAGGGGTTAACGAGCTGTGTTTGCACGAGCAACCCTGCCATAAGCGCGGCAGTCGCTTATTTGCATCCTGACATAATCTCGATTGAGCCGCCTGAACTCATCGGGACAGGAATTGCAGTGTCTAAAGCTCAGCCTGAAGCCGTCACCAACACCATCAAGCTCGTTCGCAAGGTCAACGATAACGCAGTGATTCTGTGCGGCGCGGGAATAAGCCACGGCGAAGACGTAGCCGTAGCCTTGAAGCTTGGAACGCAAGGCGTTCTCGTGGCAAGCGGCATCGTGAAAGCAAAAGACCCTTATACCGTACTGCGCGAGTTTGCAGACGCAACTAAACTTTAACCCGAGTGACCCGTATTGAGAGTTGAAGCTGAATGCGCCTCATGTCTACTCTCCAGAGCTATGGCAGAAACATACATGGCAACAACTAACCCCGCATTGCGGTTCAGATGCATGGCAGAAAACATAAAACTTCTGAACAGAGAATTCCGACCGACCACAGTACCAGCTGACCTTGGCACGAAAAGAGACCGACTAATCAAACAACTTACGAGTAACGACGACCCGTACAAACGAAACAAAAAAACCAGCAACGAAAGAGCCGCCAAACTACTACCAAAAGCCAAGAAATTCGTTGAAACGGGCAACAATCAGCAGGAACGGTTCAAAAAAGCCTGCCTCTGCGCCATCGTCGGCAACACCATGGAATTCGATATCCCGGGCCACCCCTTCACGTATAAGATCTTAGCAAAAAGTCTCAGGGAAGCCGCAAAAGACTTGGTTGTCGACGACGTTGACCGAGCATACGACTTGGCTAAGAAAGCTCGAAGAATCCTATTCTTGGCTGATAACGCAGGCGAAATCGTCTTCGACACCTTGCTTGTTGAGCAACTGAAAAACATGGGATTAAACGTAACCTACGTCGTGAAAGGAGGACCAGTGCTGAACGACGCAACTCTTGAAGACATTGCGCCCTCAGGCATGGATAAGCTAGCAGACGTCGTCTTAACAACAGGCACGGATGCAGTTGGGCTCCTGAAGAAGGAAGTGTCGCCAGAATTCCTGCAGGTTTATGAAAAGGCTGAACTCGTTTTCGCCAAGGGTATGGGCTACGCCGAAACTCTTACGGAGTACAAGCTAACGAAGCCCCATTTTCTGCTGTTCAGAACCAAGTGCATTCCAGTCGCAAATTATTTCTGTGCGCCAAGGGAGAAGAATATCGCCAAGCTGATGCCATAAACCATGAATCTGCCCAAATTAAGTTTCAAGGAAGAAGAGCTTGCTCTTTTTGAAGACGTGATGCGCAAGGAATGGCTATTAACTAATGGACTTGGAGGTTACGCTTCCAGCACTGTTCTCGGCATAAACACGGGGAAATATCACGGATTGCTCGTTGCGGCGTTGCATCCGCCTGGCGATCGCACTGTTTGCCTCGCAAAACTAGACGAAGAATTGATTGTAAATAGCAAGGTTTACTCGTTTGGCACGAACGAGTTTCGAGGCACAGTTTATCCTGAAGGTTATAAGTTCTTGAAAACATTCTCGATTAATCCTTTTCCCAAATACGTATACTCTGCACTGCAGGTAGATTTGGAAAAGACCATTTTCATGCCGCAAGAGAAAAACGCTGTGGTTGTAAAGTACGCCGTGTTGAACAGAAATGGTTTTGACGTTAAAATCAGAGTTACTCCCTTGGTAACTTGCAGACACTTTCACTCAGTTGTTGATAGGTCTCGGAATCCGTTAATTTTCAGCCAACACCGGAGCGGTAGCAGGGAAGTGCAATTGATTTTCGACGTTCCTAAGGCGAATATTACGATTCGGGGAAGCAAAGGCGAGTTTTTTGAAAGACCCAACTGGATCGACCGATTGCTCTACCATGAAGAAGTGATGCGAGGCGAAAGCGCAATCGACGATTGTTACCAGCCAGGATACTTTGAAATCTCGGTTTCGGCAAACAGCGAAAACAAATTTGCCTTAATTACTGCGGGAAATGAAACCAGTCAAGAAAACGCGGAGGTTTTGAACGAAATCGGCGATGCAATGCCCTCTGTAGAGCGTGTGCTCAAAAGAGAATTAGAACAGCGTAGCAATTTACTTGAAAGCTTCTATGCTTCGCATACAGTTTTGCCGATGACCAATTGGTTGAGCTGGATTCTCTTGGCAGCAGACACTTTCGTAGTTAAGAATAGCGAGAAGCGGGATAGCGTAATTGCGGGCTACCATTGGTTTGAGCCTTGGGGACGAGACACATTCATTTCACTGCCTGGGTTAATGCTGGTGACTGGCAGGTTCCTGAACGCCAAAAACGTTCTTTCCCAGTTCAATAAATTTTGCCGGCAGGGTCTGATTCCTAACTTCTTGCAGGACAACTCTGGAGAAGCATCGTATAATACTGTTGATGCAACGCTGTGGTTTGTCAACGCGGTTTTGCAATATCTCAAATACACGAGCGATTTTGACTTTGTTCAAACCGAACTTTGGGGGTCACTAAAGGACATTGTTGAAAGCCACATTAAAGGCACTCTTTTTAACATTCACATGGATAATGACGGGTTACTTGCACATGGTCCGCGATTAACATGGATGGATGCCGAAATCGACGGCGTAGCAGTCACGCCCAGAGCAGGAAAAGCGGTGGAAATACAAGCGCTATGGTACAATACTTTGCGGATAGCACAGTTACTTGCAAAGAGGTTCGGGGAAAAGAACCTCACGGAAACATATACCTCGTTAGCCGACAAAGTCCAAGCGAGTTTTAACACGAAGTTCTGGAACCCGGAAAGAAACTGCTTGTTCGACGTATTAAGCGAAGCTGGCAACGCAGACGCTTCTTCTCGACCGAATCAAGTCATCGCTGCAGCATTGGATTTTCCGGTTCTTGACAGAATCAAGTACGCCCAAATCGTAGATGTTGTTGAACGAGAGTTTCTCACGCCCTGCGGTTTGAGGACGCTTGCGCGAAGCGACCCAAGATACAAGGGCGTTTACTCTGGTGACAGGCGAAGCAGAGACCAAGCTTACCACAACGGCTCGGTTTGGCCTTGGTTACTGGGACCCTTCGTAACAGCGTTTCTTAAGGCGAAAGGTCCCACGAGCGAAAATCGTTCTTGTTCTTTGAAGTTTGTTCAGTCATTGTTCAGACAGCAAATTGCGGTTAAGGGTTTAGGAACTATAAGTGAAATTTTTGATGGAGATGAACCGCACTTGCCTAAGGGTTGCATCGCTCAAGCATGGAGCGTGGCTGAGCCCTTGAGGACTTACGTGGAAGACGTAATGATGGTTAGACCTGAACATGAAAGAGAAATCTTACGCGTTTAGTGATTCAAGAATTTCTTAAGTTCTGCTGCTGCGGTTTCAGGCGGAACGGTGTTTATGTAGACTCCTGTGCTTTTTTCGAAGCCTGCCCAAATGTTGAGCTTCGGGTAGACTTCCAGGTGCCAATGGTAACATTCCCTGGATTCATTGTTTATCGAAAGGTGAATACCGTAATTGTATGGTGGGTCGTTTACGATGTCTTTCAGAGCTTTCAATGTTGCCTTCAGCGTTCTTGCGAACGACTCTTTTTCGGATTCCGTCAGTATGAGTGGGTTAGCGGCGTGTCTCTTGGGCAGTATCCAGAATTCCAAGGGATTCACGCTGGCGTAGGGAGCAATGACTATAAAATGTTCGCTATCAAGTATGAGCCTCGGACTTTTCGATTCCTGCACTATCAAGTCGCAGAAAACGCATTTTCCCTGCTGAGTTAAATAATTCATGCTTGCTGCTTCCTCCTGGTCCACCGTGGTTGGCACAAATGGCATCGCGACAAGTTGGCTGTGGGCGTGACTGAGGGACGCGCCTGCCTCCTGCCCGTGGTTACGGAAGACTGAAACATATTTCACGTACGGCTTCGCTGACAGCTCGCGAAGCCTGTCGATGTAACCGTTTATCACGTTAATCAGCTGCGGCAGTTCCGCACTCGCAGGATGCGCATCGTGATTCGGAGACTCAACAAGAACTTCATGGTGCCCCACTGCTGAGCCGAAAACCTCACTTTTCATGATTCCCGTTTCGTCCGCGTCCTGTTTCGGCGGAGTGAAAGCTGGGAAAAGATTCGGGATGCAGCGAAGCAGCCAGTTCTTGTGGCGTAAATCAATTGTGTCTTTGTCCTTCACGATTTCCCCGTTCGAATTCAAGTACAATAACATGGCTGGCGGAGTCATGTGCTCGTTCCCCGGACATAAAGGACATACGCTGGCTGCTGCTTGCTCTTTTTTCTGTTTGGCAAAATCTGTTGGTCTTCTTGCCCGTTCGGTGGCAATTACTACCCAGCGGTCAAGCAGGTAATCCTTTCTCAATTCGTTGTAAGGCATGTAGTTAGACTCCAATATTGTAGAGAGGCGCTTGAACATTTTAGCGTTTCCGAAACCCAAAAGATTGTTACCTGTTAAGCCTACATTAACTCGAAGGAGGCTCGAAAACTTCATAACGCCGCTGTTCTCTAAACAAATCGAGTATAGATGGCGACTGTCGGCTTAGATTTAGCAGGTGTTGAAACAAGACCCACGGGTTTCTGCGTTCTTAAGGGCTTTAGAGCAGAGACATGCCTAGTCTACACCGATGAGGAGATACTCATGAAGACGCTTGAAGACTCTCCTCAGATAGTAGCGATTGATGCACCCTTGAGCTTGCCTCCAGGACGGCAATCCATCGAACAGAAAACAGACGTGCACCTGAGAGAATGCGATAGGGAATTGCTCCGACGACGAATAAGATTCTTTCCCATTACTTTAGGACCGATGAGAAAACTGACCGTTCGAGGCATGAACATGAGAAGAATCTTTGAAGGCAGGAACTTCCCAGTAAAAGAGGTTTACCCGGGCGGCGCACAAGACATCCTGGGAATCCCGAGGAAGCAGAGAGGACTGGACAAATTAGCCGCAGGCTTAGAAAGCTTGGGCATAAGAGGGTTGAACAGCCGAATGAGCGACCACGAATTAGACGCCGTGACATGTGCATACGTCGGAAAACTCTTCTTGGAAGGAAAAAGCGTCACATATGGGACTGCAGAGCAGGGTATAGTCATGCCCGCTGTAGAGAAAATATCGCGGCGCTAATTCGCTGCAAGAACCAATCCCACGAGAAAGACTGCTTGTGTTTTGCGCGCTTCCTGTTTACAACATTCTTAGCTCCTCAAGTCATCCTTTGATGGGGGTTGACAGAAAAATGTCAAATCAAGCAGCCTCAACAGGATTTTTCTATTCGAACGCAATGGAAAGTTATTTATCCATCATGGTGAGAAACCATGGATACGTAGCATCATGGAGGAAAAGTAAATGGCAAAATGTCCAAAATGCGCATCAGATGTCTCAAAGCCAAAGAAGACGTGGAAAATGGCTGGAAGACCAGACAAAGCAGGCAAACGAATGCAACTGGAAATCGCACTATATGACTGCCCTAAAGGTCACGGCGCATTCCGAGAAGTCCTAAGTAAGAAGAAAATCTAGATAGCCAACGACGCAAAATTAATGCTCACCCCGCCCATCTAACTCTCCCTCATTTTTCCCTTTCTTCAAAGCGGTAAGCTTTAAACCACAGAACCGCCTAAGCACAACAATACTATTCCAATAAAGGAAGGCAAAGTATTGACCGCTGCACTCAAAAGACTGTGGAAGAATGAGTATGTCCAGACCGTCACAACTATCAGCCTAATCGTCCTTATTTTCTTCGGCTTCTGGTATGGCTCAACCCTTGCCCTAAACACACAAAACCCCGTCGTTGTGGTTCCATCAGGAAGCATGTGCATCCCATACGACGGCGCATGCCAAGACTATTTATGGAGTCACCCTTTCGACAGAACTCTACACGTCGGAGACCTGCTAATTCTCCAAGGTATCAACACCAGAGAGCTTAACACCGATTACCCCAACAGCGACATAATCGTCTTCATCAGTCCCCGAGATCCAACCGAACTCATCGTGCACAGAATAGTATCAGCAGAAGAAGTTGATGGCGTGCTTTATTTCAAAACTAAAGGGGATGGAAACGGCATCAATAAGTGGCCAGCGACGCCACAATCATTGTCAGATTATGACAATTGGCCTGAACCAGGAGTTTCTGAAAAAGCCGTTGTTGGCAAGGTGATAATGCGGATTCCCTGGATTGGCAATGTCGTTCTCTACATGCGTACACCTTCAGGTTTGGTGATAGTCGCAGTGCTCATTGCTCTGCTTCTCATCGTCGAGTTTGTCATTCCTGTTCTCAGAAAAAGACAGACATCAACATCTGTCGAACCTCTCAAGATTGTCTAATCTCGGCTACAGGTGTATTTATTAATAAAACCCCTGCATACAAGGTTATCTAGCCTGTGCAGGCAGGAAGGTAAATTAAATGCCTAAGTCTAAAGCCGTTATCAACATCGAGAACGTTGTCGCTTCAGCAACGCTGAATCAGAAAGTTGACTTAAATGCAGTGGTGAAGGGTTATCCAGGCGTCGAATATCGCCCTGAACAGTTTCCTGGACTCGTTTTCAGACTAAAGCGACCCAAAACAGCGACTTTAATCTTTAACTCTGGCAAGATGGTTTGCACTGGTGCGAAGTCAGAAAAAGAAGCGCGTAGAGCGGTCATGAAGGTCGTTAAAGAGCTGAAAAGAGGCGGAATTATTATCATAAGCAAGCCAGAAATGAAGATACAGAATATCGTGGCTTCTGCAGCCCTTGGCGGATTAATTGATCTGGAAAAGGCAGCATTCTCCCTCGGAAAGACGATGTATGAACCCGAACAGTTTCCTGGCTTGATATATAGGATGGATGAACCCAAAGTGGTCATTCTGCTATTCGCCAGTGGCAAACTCGTTTGCACCGGAGCTAAGAAAGAACAAGATGTTTATGATGCGGTGGAGAAACTGCACGTCTTGCTGGAAGAGAAAGACTTAATATTTTACGATTAGAAGATTGTCATTTTTTCTTTTTTATCTGTTTCGTGATCGTTTTCAAGCTCTCTTTATCCAAAGCGCCACTTTCATAAAGGGTTTTGGCCACTTCACTGATTCTCAGCAACGTGTGTAATTGTATTCCGTTCTTAGCGAGTTTTTCTCTTCCGCCTTCTTCTCTGTCCAGAAATGCCACTGCTTGGTCCACGATTCCGCCTTCAGCTCGTATGGCTTCAGCGGCTTTCCGCAGCGTCAAGCCTGTGGTGACGAGGTCGTCAACGAGTAGGACCTTGTCGCCTGAAACGAGGATGCCTTCGACTCGGCGTTGTCTTCCGTGTCGGCGTAAGCCTTTGCGGACGTATAGGAAGGGTTTTTTTAGGTTGTAGGCGATTTGGCTGGCGAAGGGAATGCCTGCGATGGGTACGCCTGCTATGCGGTTGAAGTTTTTGAGACCAATGTCGCGAGTTATTGCTTCGGAGTAGAAGTCGCATATTTCTGTGAAGGCGTCTGGGAAGCTCGGGACGACTCTGAGGTCGATGTAGTAGGGGCTTGCTTTTCCGCTTGTGAGTTTGAAGACTCCGAATTTGAGTGCGTCTATTTTCATGAGGATTTTTGCCATTTCGGCTTTTTTTGCGGTTGTTTCCATGATTTTTACTTCCTTTTGGTAACTTGGTAAATCTTGTTTAGTTCGGGAATCAAGCATGCTGTTCGTGGCATTTGAGCTTTAAGGATTTCGGCGAATCGTTTCTGGCTGTCAGCGGAGTTTGTGTGGTAAGGAACGGCCACTTGCGGTTTGGTTAGGCGTGCGATTTCGAAACCTGTTTCGGCTGAAGCTCCCGGAGCTATGCCAACTGTGCAGAATGCGACATCCAGTTTTTCTCTTTCGCCTATGGCTACCATTTCGGGAAAGGGCAGGGAGTCTGCTGTGTGGAAGACTTTTACGCCGTCTTCGCTCGTAATTATGAAAGTGACTGGTTGGGCTGCCGGATGGTTGCATTTTTCGGCTTTTATGGAGACCTCGCCGATTTTGGTTTCTTCGCCTGGGTGGATTTCCTGTAGCTTGCCGGGTGGGATGGTGTTCTTGAGGCTTCTTGCGGACGCTGGATCTGTGATAACTTGGCAGTTTGTGTTTTTCTGGGTTTCCAATATCAATCGCTGGTCTAGGTGGTCATAGTGCTCGTGTGTTATGAGAATGGCGTCAGCTTTCTGCAGTTGACGGGGCTTCACGTCAACTGGGTCAATGACGATTGTTTTTGATGGCGTTTTGATAAGTGTTCCTGCGTAACGATTAAACCATACGAAGAAGATGGTGTTTTTCTCAGGATTCTTCTCTAAGGGCATAAATTGATTCCTCAACAACACTATTGTCTTCTGAGTTTTAAAGGAGTTGCGTTTCACTCTGAAACTGTTTTACGATTTTTGTGTTTAGCCCGTGATTTACAACTCGAAGCAAATCCCAGAAATTCTAATCTGAACACTGCGCTTTGTTTCGCTTAAAGAACATGCTGTTCTAAGAATTGGTCTTATATGTTGCCAATTAGTATTGTATTCGAGGCTTATCCGATGATGAACGCAGAAGGCGAACCTGAACTAGAGTATGCTTTACGTGGTAAAGCGTGGAAGGTTTACTGGTATATCCTCAAATACGGCAAACCCGTTAGCGTCCGCGAAGTCCAACGCGCCCTGCATTTCAGTAGCCCCAGCATCGCCAACCACCACCTCGAACAACTCCGCGAACTAGGCTTGGTCGAGAAGCAGGATATAGGCGGCCATTATGTTCTCGTCAGTCAAGTGAAGATTGGAGTGCTTCGCCATTACGTGAAGCTTGGGAAACTTCTTTTTCCGAGATACTTCTTCTACGCTGTGTTCAGCACTATCTTCTATGTTGCTTACCTCGCGCTTTTCCTCCAGAGTTTCAGCCGAGAGAACCTCTTCATAATATCGTTCGGAGCCATCGTGTGCGCCATTTTCTGGTATGAGGCGTATCGGGTATGGACGATGCGACCGTTCTAACTCTTAGAACGCATTGTTCTGTTGCTTAGGATAATATCCCTCCTCACCTTAACCCTTACAATAGGGAAAAGATATGGTTCAGCAAGAAGTCAAGAAAAAAACGCGAGTTTACGGAACAATCGCCATTCTGTCAGCAATGATTTTAGTTTCGCTAATATACGTATTCGGTTCAACCCCGGGCTTTGCACCTATTGCGCCAGGACACGAATCCTGACGGCACTCCGACCACGAATCCCGATACTTATCCAACCGTTAATCCTGCAGTTTCAGCTATGAAGACTTTCGCCAGCATTGACGAACTTAGAAACTATTTAAACGCTAATTCGGCAGGCACAACTGTCTTTGCCGGTGGACCATTAGACTCAAAAGCCTTCGGAAGCGGAGACTTACGTGGTGTGCCAGCAGCGGAGTCAGCGACACCCCCGCAAGCAATGGCTCCAAGCTTAACGACAGGAGCAACTGGCAGTAACGATTATTCCACTACAAACATTCAAGTTGCAGGCGTCGACGAAGCTGACCTGACCAAAAATGACGGCGCATACATCTACACCACTGGATCCAACGACTATTCAACTGGGCAAAATTACATTTACATAGTAAAAGCCGCACCAAATGACCCACGCGTTATCGCCAAGATTCCACTAAGCAACAACACCTATTTGGCAGGTATGTTCCTGAGCCAAGACAGCAGCAAGCTCATAGTCATCGGTAGCCAATACCAATATTATGCTCTGGATGCAAGAGAGCCAGCGCTCGGGATGCCCTCTCTCGGAATTGCAGCTTACCCCTACTTCAATGATGTTAAAACGTTCATCAATGTCTACGACATAACCGACAAAGTCCACCCAACACTGACACGCAACTTTACTTTGAGCGGCAGCTACTTCAACAGCCGAATGATCGGAGATTATGTTTACGCTGTCGTGAGCCAATCCGCATACGTTTACGAAAACACGGTTCCGCTTCCAAGAGTCTACACGGCTACAAGCACAGCCGAGATTCCAGCCACCAAAGTCTTCTACTCAGACACAGCAAACTACACTGACGCTCCGAACAACTACTTCACGTTCACCTCCTTCTATGGCTTAAACCTCAAAGACACAACGCAGCTAACGAACATGACCGTGCTGATGGGAGGGGCAAGCACTATGTATGTCTCCCTAGGCAACATGTACATTACCTACCCAACCTGGACCGACGGACAATCCACTTCGATCTACAGAGTAAGCATAGACAAAGGCACATTAATTTTCCAAGCCAAAGGCGCGGTGCCGGGCAGCGTCCTAAACCAGTATTCAATGGATGAAGACAACGGATACTTCAGGCTAGCCACGACAAACTGGAAGGACACAACCCAGAATGCGGTCTACGTGCTTAACATGAACCTCACCACTGTCGGCGCACTCGAATTGAAGAACACTGAAGTCCGCGAAACCATACAATCCGCCAGGTTCATCGGCAACAAAGCCTACATCGTCACGTTCCAGCAGAAAGATCCATTCTTTGTCTTAGACATGAGTAACCCTACAGCGCCAAGAATGGCGGGCAAACTGGAGATTCCAGGCTACTCAAGCTACCTACACCCATACGACGAGAACCACATAATAGGCTTAGGCATGGAAAACAGCACGGTGAAGCTCTCACTCTTCGATGTCACAAATGTCAACGCACCCAGAGAGATGGCGAAGTACATTGTGCAAGGTGATTACTCGTCATCGCAAGCACTATACGAGCCGAAAGCTTTCCTGTTCGACAAAGCGAAAGAGATGCTGGTTATTCCAGTGTCGATTACAAGGTACGGCGTCGTTAATGGCGGTGGCGTAGTTCCTCCAACGAGCGGCAAAGACATAGGCACAGCTGCCCCAGATATCGTGCAAGGCGGTTACTGGGATGGAGCGTACGTATTCAGAGTTACAGCTGCAAGCGGATTCACCCTGAGAGGGGGAATAACACACCAAAATACTACCACTCAGCAGTACTGGTACGGAGACTACAACCAGATGGTAAACAGAGCCTTATACATCGACAACACGCTTTACACAGTGTCCAACGCGAAAGTCAAACTCAACAGCCTCGACAGACCTAACGCAAATAGCAGAAGTAAAACTCAGCTAAACTCGCAACAACCTTTTTTTTCTTTTTTCGTTCGTCTATGTGCAGATAGGCTCGATATGGACAGTAACAACAGCCTCGGCGAACCGCTCCTTAATCTCTTTCTCAATCCTTGAGGCCAGCTCGTGCGCTTCCAGGATTGTAATCTGTTTCGTAAAGCAGCAGTCCATGTTAATGTAACGTTTTCCACCCGCCACATAAGTTAAGACTTTTTCTAAACGGAGGTTCTCGGAGACGCCATCCGTCACTTTCGAGATTATTTTCTTCAACTCGACTTCACCTATTTCGATTGCGCGGATTTCACCCGACGGCTCCACATGCACCGTCACGTGTTCGAGTTGCTTTATGCCCGTGTGAACCTGTCTCTCGATTTTCTCTGCGATGTTATGCGCTTCCTCCACAGAAAGATTCGGATCCACAATCGCATGTAACGTTACGTACAGCTTGCCGCTCGCATAGACCGTTGCGATTTCGTGCACTTCCCGAATGCCCTCAACCGTTGCCAGTTTCTCGACGAGCTTTTCCATCGTTGCCTCCTTTTGGCTTGGTTCGATGTGGATGGTTGCGTCAACGTTCCCGAGAGCTTGCGATAGCTTTCCCTCGATTCTTGAGGCTAAAGCGTGCGCTTCGTCAAGGCTCATAAACTCTGGAACCTGAATGGACGCTTCAACGAACGTTTTAGAGCCGACTTTCCTGCAGCGGAGGTTCTCGCTTTTCGTAACTCCTTCTTCCGACGCTGATTATCCGCCTGACCTGCCGAGCTAGGTCTGCCGAAGCGGTATCGCTCAGCTCCATCACGCTGTTCTTCACGAGTCTAAAGCTTAGAAGGCTAAGTAAGACTCCGAGCGCGATAGAGGCAAATGCGTCTCCCCAGATGATACCAGCCAGCGCCGCCAATCCGAATCCGAGCAATGCGATTAATGTGGAACTCAGGTCCGCGATGGCATGGTAGAACCCGACTTTGGCGGTCGCAGAATCCACTCTGGCTCCACGGAACACGCCAATGCGGAAAACGTCAATGCATAGAGTGAACCCGATAGCAACAAACCCGACTAGCTGTAACCCCTCGTTAACGCTGCCGCCTCTCAGCAACTTTGCAATTGCTTCATAAATCACTAAGAGCGCTACGCCTATGAGGACGAGTCCGCCGATTAAGCCGCCGATGTTCTCGAATTTTTCATGCCCGTACATGTGTTCTTCGTCAGGAGGCTTGAGCGCCGCTTTTGTGGCAACGAAGAGAACTACAGTTGTCATTGCGTCAAGCAAGGCGTGCAAACCGTCGCTGACGATGGCTAAACTGTTGACGGCTAGTCCAAGGGAAACCTCTACAAGCACCACGCTGGCTATAGCAAACGCCGATAACCTAAGCGCTCTGAGCCTGCGGTTCCCATTTTGTTCGGCTGCCATCAACCATCGTTTATATGCGCTTGCACTCGGGATTTAAGAATTGCGGGATATTTCTGGGGCTTTTCGTTAGAATCTGAGAGAATTGGGCTTTCAGCTTAAATATATGTGGGCTAAACTCAATCTAAGATGAAACTGTCTGCGAATTTCCTAAAATCTTCGTTGAAGGGCAACTTCCTACTTTTGACGATAACGTGGATTCTGATGTATCTGACGCAGCCTATTCCAGACACCTACTCCAGCCTTTATTACATAGGTCTGGGCGCCACGCCGTTCTTGCTATCAGTTATGTTCTTCGCTGGCTCACTAGCCATAGCGTTCGTGCAGATTCCGGGCGGATACTTAGCGGATGCGAACGGACGAAGAGACCTCATTGTTACCATGTCTTTCGGTACTGGTCTCGCTTACATTTTTTACATTCTTGCTCCATCATGGCACTTCATAGCTTTAGGCTTAATCGTGCAAAATCTCTGCCTGGTCTATCAGCCCGCGCTGCTAGCGATGATGATAGATTCCTTGCCGCCGAACAGGAGGGGCTTAGGCTTCAACCTCCAAACAGTCATCGTCAGCCTGGTTTCTCTTCCTGCACCGCTCATCGCCGCCGCACTGGTTCTGTCTAACGGAAGCTACGTCTCGCCTCAATCTGACACGGGCATGCGAGTAGCCTACACAATAGTCTTGGTGGCTTTCCTGTCGGCTGCCGTTTTGCGGTTAAAGCTTAAGGAAACGCTTCCAAATCATAATAAACAACCTCGCCGCGGGATCTTGGACGCGTTCCGCAGTTATCCAGAATGCGCACGCGAGTGCTGGCGCGTTTGGGGCAAAGTCCCGAGATCAGCTTTCTATCTTTTCGCTACTTCAACTGTAATTAATGGCTTAGTGGTGAGTTGCCAACTGTACTTCGTTCTATATGCGACGCAAGTCCTCAAAGTGTCCGCGGAGCAGTGGGCTATAGTTATGGCTTTTATGTACCTCAGCACCGCTATACCGGTGATTCTGGCAGGTTTAAGGATGGATATGGTTGGAAGAAAACGCTTCCTAATCTTAGGCTACTTGTTGCACGCTCCCGCCATGCTCCTTTTCGTAACGGCGGACTTTTACCTGCTTCTCGTCGCATTCGCTCTTTTCGGGTTGGGACACACTCTGTCTATTGAACAGCTCACAAATAATCCTAGGCGATTTGGTGCCCCGAGAGCTAAGAGGAAAGGCCGTTGGCTACATCCAGTTCTTCATGTACATAACTCAGGCATTTGTTTACTTGCTCGTCGGCTTTCTTTACGTCTACGTGTCGCCGCAACTGCCTTTCATTCTGTTAGCTGCAGTTGTTCTGCCCTTATCGCTAATTGTTTTGCGGAAGGTTTTCGAACCACGTGCCAAGGAAGTCTAAACTTATCGCCAGTCGCACCGTTGACGTACCGAGAAAGATGGCTTTTGTTCTTTCTTGCTTTTGTCCATTAGATGTTAAGTGTTAAACTTGTGCACTCAAAATGTTTATAGGCGGCATTACGCTAGTAATATAGCAGTATAACGGTGTTATGGAAGGGAAAATAAATGGAAAACAACCCGCTACTTAGTCTGGGGCCGAACAAAGACCAAACCGGATACAAAATCCTAGCTCAGCAAGAACTAGGTCACCAGATAAAACAAGTCATAATCCATGCCCCTGAAATCGCTGAAAAAGCAAAAGCCGGACAATTCGTCATACTAAGAGTAGACGACGAAGGCGAGAGAATCCCCCTGACACTCGTCGAATGGGAAAAAGCCAGGGGAACAATAAAGCTAATCTTCCAAGAAGTCGGCGTCTCAACAAAAAAACTAGGCTGCCTGCAAGCTCAAGACGAAATACTGAACGTAGCTGGACCCTTGGGAAAACCGAGTGACATACGAAACTATGGGCTAGCCGCGGTCGTATGCGGTGGCGTCGGCACAGCAGCCGCATACCCAATTGCTAAAGCTTTGAAACAAGCAGGAAACACGGTATTCACGATACTCGGCGCCCGAACCGAAGAACTTCTCCTGTTGGAAGAAGAAATGCGACAAACCTCAGACAAGCTCTACGTATCAACCGACGACGGGTCTAAAGGACGCAAAGGCTTCGTGAGCGACACCCTCAAATCACTTAATCGACCAGGGTCTACCAGTTCGACGTTGTTTACGCCATAGGACCGCCTATGATGATGAGAGCAACGTCAGAAGTCACGCGACCCTACGGGATAAAAACGATAGTCAGCCTGAACCCAATCATGGTTGACGGAATGGGCATGTGCGGCGCCTGCCGAGTCTCGATAGGTGGCTCAACCAAGTTCGCTTGCATTGACGGCCCAGAGTTCGATGCCCACAGCACTAACTTCGAAGAACTGATAAAACGCTTGAGAGTGTACCCGCCAGAGGAGAGACTCGCGTTAGATTTCCACGAGAAAACTCCAGGAGGAATATGCAAGTGCAGGAAACATTAAAACCGGGCCTCGAAAGAGCGAACGGACTGCACGGTGTCAAAGAACAGAAGCAGGATCCGAAAAGCCGAATACACAACTTCAGCGAGGTCGCACTTGGCTACACTGAACAACAAGCCTTGCTCGAAGCTCAAAGATGTTTATCTTGTCAGAATCCGCAATGTGTGAAAGGATGCCCGGTGGAACTCGAAATCCCAGCTTTCATAAAACTCGTCAAAGAAAAAGAATACGATGCGGCGATACGGAAAGTGAAGGAGAAAAACAGTCTTCCAGCCATCTGTGGAAGAGTTTGTCCCCAAGAAATGCAATGCCAAAAACAATGTATCCGCGGAAGGAAGGGCGAGCCTGTTTCCATAGGAAGAATTGAAAGGTTCGTAGCAGACCTGGAACGAGAGAAAGGTATCACTGCTATTCCATCAATAAAAGGAACTGGAAATAAGGTAGCCATTATCGGTGCAGGACCTGCTGGACTTACAGCAGCGGCTGATTTGGCAAAACTGGGACATAAGGTAACGGTTTTCGAGGCACTTCACGTAGCTGGAGGCGTCCTTGTCTACGGCATTCCAGAGTTCCGATTGCCAAAGAAAATAGTCCAAGCTGAAGTTGACTACATAAAGAAGCTGGGCGTCGAGTTCCACACCGATGCTTTGATAGGTAGACTGTTCACGATTGAAGAGCTTTTCGAGCGAGGCTTTGATGCGGTGTTCATCGGGTCTGGAGCTGGACTGCCAATGTTCATGGGTATACCTGGGGAGAACCTCGGGGGAGTATACTCATCAAACGAGTTCCTGATCAGGATCAACTTGATGAAGTCCTACCAGTTTCCAGAGTTCGACACTCCGATTAAAGTTGGCAAGCATGTTGCAGTCATCGGAGGCGGCAACGTGGCGATGGACTCGGCTAGATGCGCGTTACGGCTAGGGGCTGAACATGTCTGCATAATCTACCGCCGTTCAAGAGAGGAAATGCCGGCAAGAAAAGAAGAGCTGTTGAACGCTGAGGAAGAGGGGATAACCTGCAAGTTCTTGGCAACGCCAACACGGTTCATTGGAGACGAGCAAGGAAAAGTTAAGGGAATAGAGCTCGTGGCTATGGAACTGGGAGAACCCGACGCGTCAGGCAGAAGAAAATCAGTTCCAGTACAAGGTTCAGAAACCGTTATGGATGTTGACACTGTGATAGTGGCGATAGGCAGAACACCCAACCCCATAATTCAAAGCGTCACAAAGGGGCTAGAAACCACGCCGAAAGGCACCATCATAGCTGACGAAGAAACGGGAAAAACCAGTTTGGAAGGCGTTTACACAGGAGGAGATATCATGACAGGCGAAGCCACGGTAATCAGTGCCATGGGCGCAGGAAAGAGGGCGGCAAAAGCTATACACGAGTATCTACTTAGAAAAAGTTCAGAGCGGTCAACCGTTAGTGTTTTGCCAAATCTACGAACAGATTGCAAGGAGGTTAGAACGAAATGAAAGCGTATATGGGTTTGACGTGCAAGCCAGGCTCCTATAATGAAGTGCTGAAAAAACTTCTTCTGGGTTTCCACATCGACCAACAAAACGTGTTCCTACTATTCGGTCCAGTTGACGTACTGGTACAGTTCGTTGATCTGAAGGATCTGCAAGAATTTACGGAGAAATGGTTCAACCCTATCAGGATGATAGGCGCAGACGAAGACCTAATTGCAAAGACGGTGAGTCTCGTAGCGATTTCAGAAGGACCAAAACTCTCTGAGAAGCCCTTCGCCTTCATATTCCTGAACACGAAGCCGAAGAATCTCGAAACCGTTAGGGCTAAGTTGCTCACAATTCCCGAAGTGTTGTCTGCTGATAGCGTGTTTGGTCCTTTCGACGTTATTTGTTCGGTGAGGGCGGCGGACCCTGAGGAGTTGGAAACGCTGGTTTCGGTGATTCAGCAAATTCCAGGAATCGAGACCTCGTTTACATCGATTGTTTCTCCCATCAGGGTTCTGCCAGACTGGTAGCGGGACCAAACAATTTCCCCCTTTTTCTATTCTTAAGGCATCCGCTCAGATGTATTGAGCTGCCTGGTTAGGAAGTTTAATATAGATATGGTTTTAGTTTTGAAAGCTGTACTTAGCTCAAAACGGTTGATGCTTAATGACTTTGGTGAAGATCTGCGAAATCTTAGACGGATGCCACGAAAACAAGAAGGTTACGATTCGCGGTTGGGTTTACCGCAAACGCGAGGGCAAGGGACTGATTTTCCTTGTAGTGCGGGATTCTACTGGTTTCATCCAGTGCACCGTAAAGAAAGACAGCCCCGCGTGGATTGAAGCGGAACGGTTAACGATTGAATCATCGCTTACTCTCGAAGGCACAGCTAAGCCAGACCAGCGCGCGCCAGGTGGGCACGAAATCTCTGCTGACGCCGTCGCGATTATCGGGTTAGCTGAGACTTTTCCAATCTCCAAAGACAAGAGTGAAGAATTTTTACGGGACATCAGGCACCTGTGGCTCCGAAGCCGAAAAATGAACTTAGTCATGAAGCTCCGCGGCAACGTCTTAGCATATTCTCGCGAATTCTTTGAAAAAGAGGGGTTCACAGAGGTTTCTCCGCCCATGTTCATCTCTGCCGCTTGCGAGGGTGGCTCCACGCTGTTCGGCTTGAAATACTTCGACCAGAACCTGTACTTGACGCAGAGCAGCCAGTTGTACCTGGAGATTCTGATTTACTCGTTAGAAAACGTATACTGCATCGCGCCATCATTCCGCGCGGAAAAAAGCCGAACAATCAGGCATTTGACAGAGTATTGGCACATGGAAGGCGAATGGCCGTTCGCAGATATGACAGACCTGATGCGGTTCGAAGAAGGATTACTAGCGCACGTCTGCCAGAGGACGGTGGAGAACTGCAAACGCGAACTAACCGAATTGGGTGTAGATATCGCGAAGCTGGCATCTGTCAAAGTCCCGTTTCCGCGAATGACATATAGTGAAGCGATTGAGCGGCTCGCGACGAAAGGCTCCAAGCTGAAGTGGGGCGATGACTTAGGCTACGAGGACGAAAAAGTTCTAGCAGACGAAATCGGCAAACCCTTCTTCGTCTACGACTACCCAACCGCCATAAAAGCGTTCTACTGCAAAACGTATCGCGATCGACCAGAGGTGGCGATGTCCACGGACATGCTTGTTCCGCGAATCGGTGAGATTTCAACAGGCGGCGCCAGAGAAGACGACAAAGAAACACTCATAAAACGCATCAAAGAAATGGGTTTGAAGCCTGAAGATTATGATTGGTACCTGGACCTCAGGCGCTACGGCACGGTGCCACACGTCGGTTTCGGAATGGGAGTAGAAAGACTCTTGACGTGGATGCTGGATTTAGAGAATATAATAGATTCGATTCCGTTCCCGAGGACGACGCGGAGATTCTACCCGTAGGAACAGAAGTTCTTAGAGCCCCTTCCAGCTCATAAGAGGCGGTTCAACGCCCATCTGCCAAAGAAGCGCTATCAACTCGCCTCTGTGATGCACTTCTTCTTCGAACAAGTGAATTAGAATGTCTTCAGCGGTGACTTGGATGGGTTTACCGCTGTCGTCATTAGCCGTGTAGGTTTCGTGTAGTTTTGCTACGGATAGCGAATTCAGGTAGTTGCGCGTCTTTTTTTCCACTTGCTCCATGAAAGCTTTGGCTTCCTCAAACGATTTGTATTCGTCGAACTTCTTGTGGGCATGGAAGTCTCTTTTCTGGAGGAAACTCAACCAGTAATCCACAGCGTTCAACGTGTGGATGAAGATGTTTCTGATTGAGTGGAAGCTGGCTTCCCTGTTTTTCGTGAACTCTTCCCACGACAACTGGGTGAAGCTGTCAAAGTACTGGCGTCTTATTTTCTCGTTGTACTTGAGGAGTTCGCGAATGTCAACCATAATGAGACCGTGAACTGTTGCCTGTGTTAAAGGTCCGGATGACCTAGCTATGCTCTGGCGTGTAGCCTGAGAAGTACTCACGTTTCAGTTGCGTCTTGGGCAAGCCTAGGCTTTCGACGAGTTTCTCCATCACATCTACCATTGCTGGCGGACCACATGTGTAGAAGATTGTCTCCTTGTATTCGGGGATTTCCCGTTTCACCATGTCAGCGTTTATCACTCCAATTGCGCCTTTCCAGCTGCTGCCTGCCTCGTTGAGTGTGAACACTATTTTCAGGTTGCTGTTTTGCCGTTGCATCTCTTCAAGTTCCTTTCTAAACGCGATGTCGCTCTCGGTGCGGCATCCGTAGAGCAGAGTAATCTTCGTGTTCAGTTGCTTGTCGGTGCAGTACTTGCATATGTTCACGAGCGGCGTTATCCCGATGCCTCCCGCCAGCATGGCTATTTTCGGGTTTTCGCCTTCGAACGTGAATTGCCCGTATGGCGCGTCGATTCTTGCCCAGTCGCCCAGCTTCAGCGTCTTCAATGCTGCGGAGAACTCGCTGTCGGTAAACTTCTTCGTGAACTCGATGTGTTCCTTTTCGGTGGGACTACTGGAGAAGCTGAAGTGCTTGCTCAACTCTTTCTCGCCTGGTTTTATCGTGATGAAAAGGAATTGTCCTGCCTTGTAGTCTAATCCTGGTAGTCTAGGGAACCTGAAGCTCGTCACGTTTGGAGTTCGTGGGATTATCTCTTTGACGTTGGTTTCGAACTTCATAAAAACCGAATAGTTGTATGTAGGTTCAATCCATTAAATCTTCTCTTCCGCGCAGTTAAGTTCGCTCAGTGCAAAGAGAGATTTGCATCGGATTTAGGAGGATGACAAAACTTAAACGAGTTTCGACTCGCACTCTTATGTCATTACCGGTCGCCTATACCATAAATAACGGGGGTTAGACAAAAACTTCCGCAAATATACATTATCTACATGTTTGAAACTTTTATATACACCTACGAACATGCTAAAGCTTGAGATTCATGGCTGAAGTTTGTCCTACATGCGGGCTTCCCAAGGACTTATGCGTTTGTGGCGAAATAGAGAAAGAGCAACAGCGTATTCGCATACGGCTTGAAACGAGAAAATTCGGCAGACCCACCACCGTCATCGACGGCATGGATGAAAAAACCACCGACCTAGCAGACCTAGCCCATAAACTCAAAGCTTATTGTGCTTGTGGCGGAACGGCAAAAAGTGGGCTAATTATGCTACAAGGCGATCACCGTGACCGCATCCGCGAATACCTCATAAAAGCAGGTTATCCTGAAGGAAACATAGAACTCCAGTAACAGAGAACAAAGCCCACATGAAACGACTGGAAAACGTCCGCGAAGTATTCAGCACCCTCAAACACCGAAACCCGTCTAGAATTTACTGCCCAAAATGCGCCAGCCCAAAAATCAATCTTTCAAACAGTTTAGAAATCTGGCTTTTGCCGAAGAAATACTTGTGCGAAAACTGCGGCTACATAGGTCCAATTGTAATGGAACTGGAAAAAGAAGAAAAAAGTGAAAACGGAACCGCCTAATCAGGCAATTCCAAGCCAAGCTGCTTCTTAAGCGTCTTGTATCGATTGCGGACAGTTACTTCGGTCACACCGGCCGCTTCTGCAATATCCTTCTGAGTTTTCTTCTCACCATGCTGCAAACAAGCAATGTACAAAGCAGCAGCAGCCAACCCCATTGGGTCTTTTCCCGCAGCAGCTCGCTTTCGTCTCGCTTCACGCAAAATCGCTATCGCCGCACCCTGAGTCCTACCCGAAATCCCAGTCTTCTCAGCAATCTTCGACACATAAGTTAACGGATCAGCAATAGGCATATGAACCTCAAGCTCTCTCAGCAGCAGCCTGTAGCACCTAGCAACGTCCTTCTTATCCACTAAACTCGCCTCGGCAATCTCCCGCAGAGTCCTCGGAGTCCCACTGCCACGACAAGCCGCATACAAAGCAGCCGCAGCGATAGCAGCAATCGACCTACCGCGAACCAACCCCTTATCCAACGCCTTGCGGTAAACAACCGCGGCTTTCTCCTTGATTGGCGGCGGAATGTAGACCTTATCGGATAAACGGTCTAATTCTGCCATGGCTTGAGCCAGGTTTCTATCAATTGATGAGTGTACTCGTGAACGTATCTGCCATTTGCGTAGACGCCACATCTGCAGTCGTGTAGCAAGAGGTAATTTTCTTCCAAAAGCGTCTCTGTCAACTTGACTGATGGCTGTGGATAAGCCTTTGTCATGGACGCTATAGGATGTGGGAACTCCAACACGGCTTCTGGACGCTTTCTCTTCCTGCGTGAAAGCTCGCCATTCGGGTCCTTTATCCATCATCTGTTCGTAGACGACTAAACCGCAGCCGCCGCACACGGTTTCTCCAGTATCATAATCGTGAACGAGGTTCTCGCTTCCGCATTCAGGGCACTTGTCGACTAAGCGCTGATGCGTTCCTGTTGGTTTTTTGCTCAATCTTTTCAACTTCCTTTGATGTTTATAGCGTGAACCATCACCATGTGAACCCTTTTTCGGGCGATTGAGAAATTAGCACATTCGGCTCGCGCGCAAACTACCCAGTTGAACAATTTGAATATATAAGCTTTACGGTTTAAGCAATGGGATTTGCGATAACTTCTCAATTCTTAGCATAAACAATGATAAAGTGATACGGCACGCACCTCATGATGGCTTGACCCAGTAATGTTTACAGCTCAAGAGATATCAACGGTTGCTCAATTGCTTCCCTTAATAAAGCGACGTGATTGGTGAAGCTTAAGCTACTGGTTGGCGGGCTAATGAAAAACCGCATCTTTGTTTTTGACAGGACAGGGTCTCAGAGAGATTTTGATTTTTTGAAGAGGTGGCAATAGGGGGAAAGTTTTAATGAAATCCTTTTTCCAGTCCAGAATGACTCTACAACCAGTTTTTGCTATTAGCTCCGGGCAAACTAACGATAATGCATTGCTCTTAAAGAACTGCGCGAATTTGGCGGTGTAGGATTAAAATTTAATCCAACAACAACTCAACGACGGTGAACCTGAAGAAATGTAGGTGTTACCGTGGCACACACTCAGAAGAGTGTCAGTTCAATTGGAGTATTACTCAGTTTCATAGACGTACATTCTTTCACAGACATACATTGTTTGCCATTCGTACATTGTTGAAGAAATCAGGACTTAACTTTAGGCACACATACTGTTAGGCATCCTACGACCCGCATACTACGCAAAGTAATTTAGCGTCCTTACCTCTTCCCTCTTTCAGATGCTCTGTCATCTTGCCGCACTTACGGCAGTCCCAACCATTATTGAAATAATGTTCCTTAGAAACAAAAATCATCTTCTATCATTTCCCTGCGTATGACCATAGAATCCGCCATGGTATAAGCCTTCCCTATACTGGGTAGACCCTATTGATAGATGAATTTATTTGAGCGTCTTCAGTGCTATTCAGATTGAGATTAAATTTTAATGCACACACACAGAAAAAAACCTGCCTGCCTGTTTTCCGTCAGTTCAGGCAACTTAGTCAATGTGTAGCTGCCCCGCAGCGTAGGTTGAGTTGACTGTCAGTAGTAGTCATGGGGTTTTTTTCATTAAAATTTAATGTAAAAAAGAAAAAAGAAAGAAGTTTGAAACCAAAGTAAACAAGTTAACTTGTTAGCTTAGTATCTTCGTGGTGGTCTTCGTTTAGCGTAGCACTCTCGGCAGTAAACTGGTCTGGAACCGTCTGGCTTGAATGGAACTTCACATTCCTTCTGGCAGTCGGCGCAGGTTGCCTTGTGCATCTCTTTGTTATACAATACTTTTTCAACTCCTGTTTTACTTACTATGCAAAATCAGTTTGCACACTCGTCTAACAGGTAGCTTGCTTTTAAAGTATAGCCCTTCAAAAACCAATTTCAAGGGTGTTTACACTAAAATTCAATTCCCAAACCCAAAAGTTTGCGAACGCGCTTACTCATACCAGTACGAGTGTGTGGGATTAAATCTCAATCCAACCAACCAACGATTCAACGTAAGAATCAGGAATAAAACAAAGGAGGTATAACCCCTTAGAGGTACTTTGTTTAGGGTTTGTTCTGAAAAAACCTCACAAGGGGATAGTCGAGTCATAACGTCCAAGCGCACGCTGGAAGAAGCACTACAAAAAATGGCTCACGAATTGAGTGGTCTTAGTAATGTGTTTTGTATTATATCCCGAAGTTTATTGCAAATGTATTTAACCCAAATCATAAACACTGGTTGTGGTTAGAATGCTTCGAAGTAATTCAATTCAAGAGAAAGCAAATGCCTTTGACAAAAGTGGCTTAATCAAACGTGATGTTGATACCTCGCTTGGATTGATTAAAGCTTTTAGAAAGAAATTTCCTTTTGTCGAAAATCTTCGATCAATAGAATGCTTAGACCCTGACAAACTCTTTAAATTAAATCCTGATAAAGTCGGCGAATTCTTCCAATTTCTGGAAGACTACTTTAAGCCGCTGGGTTACCTAACCTTTGACAGCTCCAACGTTTACCGCAACGCTCGACTGCAAATTGGTGACTTCAAAAACTTGCTTCGCACTGCGGTGGATAGCAGGAAGGCTTTGGCACAAAAAGTGGATGCTCCTTGGGAAAAAATAGGCGGACTGGGGCAAGACAAGCAACTTGCCAAAAAAATCATATATTGCTTTAATTATGAAAGCAGAACAGTTCTACCCATCTTAAGCAATCAGCATCTGCGACATTTTGTTAACCGCGTGATTGATGCGCCGAGTGTACAAACCAAGTATTACTCACTTGGTCAAGAATATGAACACTATACTGCTGAGTTGTTAAAAGCCAAAAATAGCCTGTCTACAACTCAAGGTTGGGATAATCTGTACTTTGCACGTTTCTTATACCACACTTATCCGCCACCGGACAGCGAACCAGTCGGAGCCAACCTGTCAGGGGAAAGAAAAACAACAAACGAAGTGACCGACGAACAGTTGGACATGCAAGGATTCATTAAGCTGCTGAGCGAACTGCAAAAGCAACACAAAATCACAGGCGACGAATTTAGAGAGAACCGTGAGTTGTGGATGCAACAAAAACCCAATGACCGCGATGTATTAAACTGGCGGCTAAAGCAACTCCTAAACACGAAAACCAAAACAAACTCTAACTCGCCAAGATATCAATCGGATGAAACGCCCAAACGAACAACACGCCAGAAACTTTAGCGCGCGCGATGCAGGCTTTTTACCTGTCATACAACCCAACCAACACCTAACCACGAAGACCAAGTCAACGACAAGTTTTAATTTTTTTGGATTAAATTTTAGTTTTCCAAGCTTTTTGTTATGATTTTGGTTTAAATTAGAATAGGATAAAACCTGATAAACTACAAAAGAAATACGTTGGTTATAGAGTAAAGAAGAGTGCAGGAGGGGCAATCAAAATTAAAAACAAAACAAAAAACAAACCGAAAAACGAAACAAAAAGCAAAACAAAAAACAAAGGAAAAAAGACGTGGAAGCAACGGTGAGAAAGATGTGGAGAGAAAAACTCGCCTTAAGCGCGTTCTACTGATGAAGCTGGGGAGCCACGTAACTGGCACCACCCGCACATACCTGAACCCGTCTCAGTCCCCTCTAACGACTCTACACCCACAAAGGTTTTGTCGTACCAGAAAGCCTTTAATGAAAACACCGCATTTAGATGATATCTTAGCCCCAGGATTGGCGCAGCCCGGTGGTGTAGTGGTCAAGCATAGCGGGCTTTGGACCCGCCGACGAGAGTTCGAATCTCTCCCGGGCTACTTTCGCTCAGATGTGAATTCACACTTTTTTCAGTTTGAGTTTCGCGAATTTCTTTAAGCAACTGGTGACGCAGGGCAATTGTGAGCTGCGTTAGTTGATGACCCCTTAGTTGGCTCTTATAACTTCATCGGGCGGCTCCTTCGCACCTCCACAATTCACCAAACTCTAGACAACGGCTACCTCGCGACCTTCCACGGCTACGCTCATAGATTCAATTGAATGAGAAGTCGCAAGAGCCTTAGCGAGTCACCCTTGCCTCAGCTTGGTTCCCCATCATGGTCTACTTCAAGAAACGCAGACGCCTGATTGGTGAGTGTTCTTCTGGGAGAACAGAGTGTTCTCTGGGAAGAGTAAAATGCCACGTCTCAATTCTAATGTGTCCTGCAGCATCACTTCAAGAAGGTTTGAGGAACGTGGACAAGCTCAAAATCTGGACGTGTCTCTTGTCTCTTCTAGTTCTCGTTCCGCTCTCGATGAGTATTCCAATAGTCGAAGCTGAATCTTTTTCCGGCTCAGTCGTGAAAATCGTGAGCCCAACCTCCGCAACCTACGACTCCAGGGTTTTGCTGCTGAACGTTACTTTCACCTACGGCGGGCTCCGCCTAGACCTAACCTATAACCTCGACGGAGTAGCGGAAGGCTCCATCCCAATGGGCGAGTATCGGCCACCCAATAATGAATTTCACCTAGTCAACACCGTGTATGCCTGGGTGAATTTGCCCGAACTATCAGATGGCCCGCATTCAGTGACAGTTACGCTCGTGGCTCACGTACATTACAGCGGTGGCGGAAAACCAAGCGCTCCCTTCCAACCTACGAGTCCCGGAAGCTCTGAATATTCGGCCACTTGGTCGGACACGGTTAAGTTTAGCGTTTACGCGGATGAACCCTATCCCATGCAACCTCAACCCGCCATCGACTCAACGCCCCCTGAAATCTCGAACATTTCTGTGCACAACCAGACTTACCCTTCGCCAGACGTGCCCCTCAACTTTACTTTGAAAGACAGCACTTCACGTATTGCTTACAGCTTGGATGGATGCGAAAACGTCACGATTGGCGGAAACACCACGTTGAACGGGCTCTTAGCTGGAAAGCACACCCTCACCGTTTTCTGCTGGGATGATGCAGGCAATGTTGGAGCCTCAGAAACAATTACCTTCACGGTTGACAAGAAGTCAGAATCCACCTCCAACCCTGAGCCTTTTTTATGGTTGCCCGTTGCCGCTACTGTGGCGGTTGCCGCAGTGGTTGCCGCTGCTGCCTTGGTGTACCTGAAGAAACGCCGTAATGAGGGCGATGTGGTCAAGAATCCTTGACTGCGGGTTAGTCAATAAAGGTTGACAAAAACCCTTTTAATCCGCAAAAAGTCTATGGGATAGCAGGGATAACCACGCATAGGACAGCTATTTTGATTCTACTGAGTCTCACATTACTCCTTTCCTTCAATGAAAAAGAGTGAAATGGGAACAGCTATATAGCTATGTAACTATGTAATTATGCATGAGCAAGTACGCAACAATATCCGTTCCTTCAGAGGTTAAGAAACGCCTCGAAAAAGCCAAAGGCGGCAAAGAGTGGGGTGACTTTCTCCTCGAACTCTACACCGAGCGGAAGCTGCTGAAGAGCAAGAAGGCTTTTGAGGAATTGGCAAGGCTCCTCACCAATGAAGATTTGAAGGCCATCGCCGAATCAAGTGATGAATTTAGGGAGAAATTCGCCTTCGCATGAAGCTTCTGGACACTGGCATAATCATCCAGATGCTGAAGCATAAACGATACAGCCCCGGCGCAATCTCCCCCCTGACCCTTATTGAGGTGCTGCGAGGAGTAGACGGAAACAAAAGGACGACTGTCAAACATCTAATGGAAGAGAGCTTTTCAGTAGTAAACATAGATAACAGCATCATAGAAGCGTACTGCGATATATACTGCAGATTGAAGAGAGAGGGCACTCAACTACCCGACGCAGATCTTCTCATAGCTGCATCCGCGATTGCTCACAACCTGACCCTTGAGACAAATGATGAACATTTCCAACGACTGAAACCTCTGGGCCTCAAGATTAAGTGACCACTCGACGCAACAAAAATCCTCCAGCTTCTCGAGCAAACCGATTAAGAAGAATTGCGAAAACTACTGCTTCTTTTTCAGCTCGTGGCTTATCCACCAGATGATTCCTATGGCTGCAGGAATTCCGAAGATGACCAGCCCCCAGACCAATATTGAAAGCATAGAATACACGACATAGTCGAATGTCCAGGTTGCAATAGCAACATTCCAGTTTCCATCAATGAAGACTTTGATGCAGAACGCAATAAAGAATAATGCCGATACTCCTCCACCTCCGCTTGTCGCACGTGAGCGCTTGCCAAAGAAATGATATTCTTTCTTTTCCTCGCTAGATAATCTTCTCCACCACAACCAGCCCGCCGCTGCTGCTAAGGCTACAGGAATTCCAATTAGGAGAAGTTCCCAGAAAATCGTATATATAATAAAGATCACCAGATTTCCCATTGTCCATAGACCCAGAGTCGCCGGCACTAGACCTGTTGCTTGAGCATCCCCTACGAACCACAAAAAGACAAGAATTGCACCGACCGAAGCCAAGACAGCTCCGATCACAAACAAAGCAACCATGTTCCAATGCTTTCGCAGGAATTTCCTCCAACCCTCGGAACCATTTTCTGACCCAGTTTCACCCATCATGAATCTCCTCTCCATTTTGAGTCTCAGAACACCAGTTTTACTTGGTATTTATCTCTACATATATAATTATGCCTCATTGACCAATTCCACGCACTAAACCTGTCATTGCTTTACATGGTTCGAAGCTTCTTCCACTGTTTTGAATGAACCATAATATATTTCAAATTGTGGACGTAATTCTCTTTTCTTCCTTTCGGAAAACAAGAACCAATAGATTGTAGGCAAAAAAAGGTCCTGCAAGAGCCTTACTCTCTGTTTCTAAAGAACCCGGAAGTTAATCAACAACCTATTTATGAATAGCTGCCAATTTGAGTCCGATAGGCAGAATGTTGGTGTAGAAAGATGAAGACCCTCATTGTTTACGGCACCCGTTACGGAGCAACTGCCGAAGCCTCAGAAGAAATCGCAAAAGTGCTCCGCGAAGCGGGCTTCGACGTCAAAGTCATGAACGCGAAAGAGAAGAATATCAAAGACCTCTCAGAATACGAATTGGTCGTCATCGGAAGCGGGCTGCAAATAAACAAATGGACAAGCGAAGCCGAAGACTTCCTAAAGAAATTCCACAAAGACCTCGCCCAAAAAAAAGTCGCACTCTTTGTCTCATCCGCATTCGTCCCCTTGGAGAGACAGCAGGGAAAAACCGTTGAAGTCGAACGAGCACGAAAAAAGTACCTGGAGGAAAAAGCGGCAAACTACTCTCTGACGCCGATCGCGATGGAGATATTCGGTGGTGTGTTGGACTTTAACAAGATGGGGTTCCTAGCGAGGAAAACTTTGGGTTGGGTGAAGACTTCGTTTGAAGCCGCGGGCTTCAAGGAAACTAAGCCCGGAGTATATGATACACGAGACTGGAACGAGATCAAAGATTGGGCTCAAAAACTTGTCCTCAAAGCCCGCTACCTCTAACAACTAACAAAGGCAGTGCAATCACGGACTTTTTTTTGATCGTTTCCAATTCTAATCTGGGTTAAAAAACGCGCCTTGACTCTCGATTCTTGACGTTTGTATCTAAATATTGGCAATAGTGAATTGCCCAAAACTAAGCAGGGTTCATGATACATGCACTACTTGGAGCCCTCGCATGAATATCATCATGTAATAAAGGGTATTAGAACTGTCAACAACAGAACCGAAACCAATGTCGATGTCACTGCTAGAGTTATTCCAGAAACCAGTTTCTCGCGTTCTCGTAGGCGGGAAATATTCTTCAGCGCAATGTTGAACATGCGTCCTCCATCCAGTGGATAGATTGGCAAAGCATTGAACACTGCGAGATTAACGTTAACAAACCACAACCAGAAGAACACATTCGCCCAAACTTGCCATTGAGTGCCTAGCCAATGCGAGTAGAAAGGAGCTAAGGAATCGGAAAAAGGTACCAGACCCGAACCTAAAGCTGGTGGAACCAGGTACATAAAAAGTCTATCTGGGGATATTGTTTGATAATAGTTCAGCCGCTCTTTGATCATTAAGTCGGCCACGCCTATACCCATGGCCGTGCGGTTTTCAATGATTGTTAGATTCACAAAGGTAGAGAACTGGCTCTGCCACATTTCCCCTCTCACAACAGTAACCGGAACGACGTCTCCCAAAGTCTTGTTGTCCAATAATGCTCTCAACTCAGCCGTGCTATTTACAGTCACATTATTCACTGAAACAAGAACATCTTTTGGCAATAACCCTGCAGCTTGAGCCGGCATTCCATCCATAACACTGTTTATGTACACGCCGTCAACGACTGGCCTCAACCCACCAACAATGAGCAGGACGCAAATAAGACACACTGCTGCAACCGCGGTGTTTGCGCCAACTCCTGCGGCCATGACCCTCGAAGAGGCCTTGGGTTTCGCCTTCTTAAGTTGTTCTTCATCGACATCCACAAAAGCGCCGATGGGAATAAACAGGATGAAAAGCAGACCGCTCGACTTTACTTTCAATCCAAGATTTCTTGCAGTAATCCCATGTGCGCCTTCGTGAACTGCAATGGCGCAGACTATAGCGAGCCAACCGTACAATAGAGGGAGAACAGGGTTGATTCCTGGCAGCAACAGGTATGCGGCGGGACCAAGTTGACGGGCTGCATCGGCAACAGCTGGATTCCATAACAAAGCCAATAGGCTATTGAGAAGTAGGTAAAGTCCAATTCCAGCTACCAATGGCACTATAAAGAGAGCCGCCCAAGAAACCCAACGCGAAATACGGAGAGACCCAAGCTTGTCAAAAACCCGAGTAAACAATTGGGTTCTTATGGTTAGGATAGGAAAACTAAAGCTGACTCTGCCTTGCTTTTCTTCTTCAGTCATGCCTTCCTGCCCAGTTATAGAATCCACACACCAAATGCTGCCATGAGCTTGGCTTTCTCCATTGTTAACCTTAAATAAAAAAGTATTCGCTCGCTAAGAAGCTAAGAAGGGCTCTTTGTCAAGAGAAGAACAACAACAATCAAATTTTCATTGCTGCTGTTGTTGTTCTTCTAAGAAGTTTGTCTCTGATAGAAGAAGAAGACCCACAGGAGTTGCCCTTCTTCTTCTTTTGTTTAGAAGCGCTAATCAGCTCAATCTGCAAGACAAAACATGTGCAATCGAAATCCTTCCATGCTGAAACAGGTGGAAATTCAGATTCAAACTTCCCACAAATTAAATAGCTCCTCAAGGATTAATCTGTTTCAAACGGCGTCGCTATGAGCGAAGAAAAAATCGAAAGCATCCTGAAAGGAAACACTCTTCGAGTCTACTGGTTCCTTCTGAGGACTCCAAACAGCTCTGTAGGCGCTAGAGAAACCCAACGCGCTCTAAAATTCTCAAGCCCAGCCCTAGCTGTTTATCATTTGGACAAATTAGCCGAGCTTGGCTTAGCTGAGAAACTGAACGGGGAATATCATCTAGTGAAAGCCGTAAATGTAGGTGTCCTGAAACAGTTCGTGCGGTTCGGCGCTTTGATGCTTCCGAGGCACTTTTTCTACGCCACAATGTTCACAACACTACTAGTTTTCTATCTTGTTCAATTCAGACGAGTGGACTTCTACAGTACTTTCGCTCTCGTTACAATAATCCTCGCAACGGCGATAACATGGTACGAAACCTTAAGAGTTTGGAGACAAAAACCATAACGGCTCGAGAAAAACAGGCGGGTAAAAAAGTTCGGATGCCACCCACAAACAGTGTTTTATGATATGGATTTTGAATTCATAAGTCAATTAAATAGTAACGGAGTATTCTGAATCTGAAATTCAGAGGAAATGTACATGAAAAATCAAATAACCGCAAAAAGCAGAAAAGAGCTGAAGAACAAAATGGCGGCGGCTATCAGCAAAGAAATTAGAACTTTGTCGCGTGATCTGCAGAATGTGTTGCTGGATGACCTTGTTACCGCTCTTGAAAACAGGTTAGCCATTCTGAATAGGACACGCCAAAACTTGCAATGCACAGTAGCAATAAGGGAGTGGGCTGAATTTGAAACGATCGAAACTTGAGATGTACGTTGACATATTGAAAGTGCTTGCACTGCGCGGACCGCTAAAGCTTACGCATATCATGTACAAAGCTAACGTGAATTGCTCGGTACTGAGCGAATACTTAGAATTTCTGCTAAAGCAAGGACTTGTGGAAGAGAGACACGTTAAAAAGAACAGAAAAGTTTTCGCTGTCACCCAACAAGGTCTAACAGTGCTCAAATCATTCAGAGAACTGACCCAAGCATTGCCAATCGTTGAAGAAAAAAGACAAGCACCTCCACTTTTCTAGAATGTTCAGGTCGAAGAACCAACGGCAAAAACTTTGCCTTTTTTCTTTGCCGTTAAGCGATTATTGAAAAAAACGAACAACAGTATGTGTAAAAAAGATAGCTCTACTTCCGCTTGCGATACTTATCTGCCCCACACAACGGCTCAATTTCAATAGCGGATGCGATAACTACTACTCAGCAATCGAGCCTACTGAATTAATGAAGACTACGGGTCAACTCTTAAATCCATGAAAGAATTTGGGAGATATTTCCAGGCAAATGCCAAGCCATAGAGGTTAAATCATCTCTATCCAAGACTATTGGATTCTCGAGAGCGCCTGAACATGTTGCTTTTCAAGCAGCCGCTGGGATAATGCTTATCTTTCAGGTGGGGCATGGTGCGGTAATTCGCGAGGCATCAGTCCATGGGAAACCTAACAGTAGCTGTTCTCGGAACGCCGGGCTACGGAGACACTTTAGGCAAGAAAGGCACATCCACCGATATTACATTGTACAACCTGAAGAAGGGTGACGACACGGTGACGTTCATTGAGCCCACACGTTACCCCGAGAGGCTGGCACCCTTGTTCTACGCCACTTCCATGGCGAAGAAGGCTGTGGTTGTCGTGGATGAATTGAATGCAACTTTCGGAGAATGCCTCGTAATGCTCAACTGCTCCAACGTCGACGGCGGCTTTTTCGTCTTGAGGAATTACCTATCACGGGACAAAATTGAGCCACTCATTAAAGGCACGACGCTCGAAAAGTTCGAGTTCGTGGAAGATAACCCCGCGCTCCTGAAAGAAAAGCTCCTCAACGATGCCGCACTAAACACGCCCGCGGCACCTAAGCAATGCGGGCAGTCGAGGGGAACGGTCCCTGTTGACCATTCTTTTAATGTGAAAGGTGTTGGCGCCGTCGTTCTCGGCATGGTCGCAAACGGAGAAATCGTAAAACACGACATGGTGAAGGTTCTCCCAGGAACGAAAACCGCTCAGATCAGGTCAGTCCAGAAACACGATGACGAGTTCGACTGCGCACGCGAAGGCGACAGGGTTGGACTTGCGATGAAGAACATTGAGGTTGAAGAGCTTGAAAGAGGAACAGTATTGACGACCGATGCATCGATAAAATCTGCGAAGTCGGTGAAGGCTCAAGCTTCGCTTGTCAGGTACTGGCAAGCGCCGATGAAGAGCGAGATGATCATTCACCTTGGTCACTGGATGCAGTTCTTACCGGCAAGAGTGGAAGCCATCGCCGATGAAGGAGATTGGCGGAACCCGCTGTTGACGCTTAGCCTCGAGAAGGAACTCGTATACCGTTCAGGCGACCGGGCTGTTGTGTCGCATCTTGAGGGTGGAAAGCTTCGAGTGGCTGGAACAATACAGCTTCCTTGAAAGCAGGTTCGCATCCCCTCCTAGCTACAGAAGAGTTTCAAGGGGTTTCATCGAGGATTCAGGCTTCTTTTCGCCGTAAGAGAAAACAGCTCTATTCGTCCATACGAGACTTACTATGATTAACAAGAAGCCCAAGCCTTGAAAAGCAGCTAAATACTGCTGTGCAATGGTCGGCGCTAGCCTTGTGAACGAAAAACCAACATCTCCTTCTGCCCTGAACATCAAATAATCCTCCAATGTAAGCAACAGCAATGTTCGCAAGTTCAAAAGAACCGAGCCAGCTAACAAAACCAACCCGATAACTGCAACAGCGCGAATTGGCTTCCGCTGCTTGGCTTGGGTGGGCGCAGACTTAACGATTGAGTAAGCTTTAGGCACTAGTGAAGCAGCGAGCAGGCAGAATGCAGGCAGAAGCTGATAATCATACTTGACAGGGTTCACGTAGGGCACCCACAAACCAAGGTTGAGGACTAGAAGCATATTCATTCCCGCCGTACCTATTATTGTCGATAGGCATACAAAGTCAAAAAATGCGAGTTTGGTGGAATTTTCTCTCATCCAAAGCGAGAGGGAGACCGAAATGATCGTTGCTAACAAGAAAAGCAGTCCTGGGTTTTGGATGAAGAATCGAATCAGGAAGAAGGGTGAAGGTGTCACTCCTTGACTGAAACTTAAGAAGTCGCTGTGTGTGAGAATGGAGAAAAAGCCAAGCCTCGAAATTACTTCGTACCATGAATAATGCATGAAAACAGAAGGCAATGCAAAGAGCGCAAATTGTGATAGACCACGCTTAAAGTTCTTCAGTCCATAATAAGCAAAAATAACCGCCAGGGGAATCAACGTGAAAATGGCGAATAGTTTTGTTAAGAGCGCAACCCCAAAAAGAATCCCAGAAGCCAGAGTCAATTTCAGGGATGCCTTACGTATTGCCCAGATTCCAACGAGCAGGGATAGCAAGCTGAAGAAGAGGCATTGCGTATCGATGAGAAAACTTCTCGACAACGCGACGTGCCAAGGAGTAAGGGCGAAAATGCCCGCTGCGAGCAGCCCCGTTCGTTCTCCATAAAACGTTTTTCCAAGCTCATAAAGGACAAAGACGCATCCAACGCCAAACAACGTTATCACCGACACTCCAGTCGTGTACGAAAGACCGAAAGCTCTTAAGAAAACTGCATCGATGTAAAACCCGATTGGCGGCTGATTGATCAGGTTCCCAGGAGTGGCGTAGGGTAATCCCAACTTGACCACACTTGACGCCGCAGCGAACTCTGTCTCGGAATCCCAGTTGGAGTATGGTCCCAGGGAAATGGACACCAACACTGAGCCGAGCAAGACCCCAAATAGCGCGCAATGTTCTTTTAGGAAGGTGATTAAGCGTGCCTTGTTTGTTGATGTCAACTTTTGGAGCCTCGATGTCAACGGTTAGTTCTGCCTACGAGTTGATTAGATTTGCGCGAAGCCATATTCACCGATGATGGGGGTCGTTGGTGCCAAACCTAAACTTAAACAAGTCTAACCCTATCTTGGCGGCATCTTGAAAGAGCCTGACCTTCGAAGTGCGGCTTCGTCTGTTTTCAGACCACTCAACGCCAACTTCCACGATAGGAAATCCTGACTTTTTGCATCGCAAAATCATCTCGGTGTCGAAGAAAAACCCATTAGATTTAATATCTCCCACTGCGTCGGCGACTTCGTGGCGCATGGCTTTGAAGCCACACTGGTGGTCGTGTATGCTGTCAAAGAACAAGACTCGCACGAGCAGGTTATAGGCTAAGCTGAAGAGTGTTCTGGAAGCGCGTCGGTAGACTCTTGAGTCAGCTACATGTCGTGAACCGATGACCATTCCTCCGTGTTCTTCCACCTGCCTGATGACTCGTGGCAAGCAATCGAGGCTCGTTGCTAAGTCAACGTCCATGAAAACAATGACTTCGCCTTTGGCAGAGTCTACCGCGTTCTTTATCGCTTTGCCTTTGCCTAAGCGAACTGGAGAGTGCTGAAAACTCAGGTTTGGTAGACTGTTCAATAATCCTGACACTATGGAGTCTGTGCCGTCTGTGCTTCCATCCTCAGCCACTATGATCTCGTATGAATCCGAAAACGAGCTGACCGCGTGGTCGACTTCCCGCACGCACTTCTCAATCTGCAAAGCCTCGTTGTAGGCTGGCAAAAGAACCGAGATTTCCTTCCTTGACCTTGCAGTTCTCAAAGCACTCACCTCTTCCCGCTAGAATAACGCTTTGCTTGTTCATAAATGGTTTTTGCATCTTCTCACGGAATGCGGCGGGAATGGATTGACGGCAGTTTGTAAACCCTTTTTTACAAGTTCACCCAAACTCTTCGGCGTAGATAGGGTGACTGAGCATAAAGGCTGGAGATCTTAACGTGCGGAACCTGCAACGTTGGCTGCAGAGCGGTGTTAATAAGTGGCGACTGACGTTGCTGGTTTTCATTATTGTCTACGCGGCATTTCTGCTCGGGTCAGGTTTCATGGTCATCCAATGGGACGAAATGTCACACCTGCGCGGCGGACAACTCTTAGCTCAGGGACGATTTCCCGAGTACGTTTCAATCTACGGGTACTACCCACCCATGTATGATATAGTCACGAGCGGCTACTTCACCATTCTTGGAGTCAGCGCCGAGGCGGGAAGACTAGCGGCCGTGACTTTTGCACTCCTTTCCGTCTGGCTTGTTTTCGAGTTTGCCAATCGAACTTATGGACCGAAGGTTGGGTTAATATCGGGAGTTCTGCTTGCGTCGATGCCTGGGTTATTCTGGGTTTCAAAGTACGCGATGCTGGAGAGTATGCTGGTCTTTTTCTTCTCGCTAACGCTATTCTTTTTCCTCTCTTGGGTGAGAACGGATAAGAACAAGGTGTTAATCCTGACCGGGTTGACATTGGGTTTGGGTGTTCTCGCCAAATACCAGGTTTTGGTAGCTGGCTTGGTCATGACGGTTTTCATTCTGGTATTCTTCAGAAAAAGGTTGCTTGCTAAATTTCGGAAGTTTTGGGTCCTCGCACTAATTGCGATTCTAATCGTAACTCCCTGGCTATTGTTAATCGGGGTTGGGAAAGGAAACGATTTACTCTATGCGATTGCCGAGGGCGGCGAAGACCGACCAGCTTACGGCAGCCGTTTTCCTCTGCCGGTGTTTTATCTGGTGGAGATGACGTGGCCTTACGATAACACGCACCCGATTTTTCTGCCGCTTTTCATCTTGGGGCTGATAGGACTCGTGTTGTGGGCTTTTCGAAGAAAACCCGAGGACAAGTTCTTCCTCACCTGGTTCATCGTGGTTTACCTTTTCTTTACGTTGCTGATTCCTAACAAGCAATGGCGATACGTTACTCCGCTGTTTCCTGTGTTGGCAATATCTGCTGCCAGCTTCGTCACTTTCGCATACGGGAAGCTGCAAGGAGCATGGCAATCAATGGGTTCTTCTCTGAATAGGAAGCGTTTGGTCAAACTCGGTGCGGTAGCCCTCGCAGTTTTCACGGTTACGGCAGTTTCTTACAGTTTCTACGATGGTTACCAGTGGGTTGCGCGGTACGTGATTGACGTTCCAATTCAGGAGGCGACGAATTTCGCCGCGGCACGATTAAACCAATCCGACTCGATTGCTGTTTTATGCCCCAACAACTCGTTTAATGACGACATGGTTAGCTTCTACCTCGAAGCCAATGCTTCCATGCATAACGAGGTTTGGCAATATCCACCTCTGGCAGTTGACGCATTTACACCTGATTTCAACGTAACCACACTCGTTTCATTATGCCAAAAGACGAACACAAAGTTCTTGTTGCTGTACGAATATGGCCAGACGACTCCATTTTTCAATACAACGTTGACAACGGTGCAGGTTTGGGATGCGATGAACAGCACTGGCAGGTTTGGTTACGTGACCTATTTCGGAATTAGCCCACGTGCAATATACGTAATATCGTTCACATGAGTTCTGCTTAGGCTTACACTTCTAAGAACTCAAAACCTGTCTCCTTGTCTACAGCTCTATGAGCAGCGGTTCCTGTCAGTTC
Source organism: Candidatus Bathyarchaeota archaeon (assembly GCA_963749465.1). GTDB lineage: Archaea > Thermoproteota > Bathyarchaeia > Bathyarchaeales > Bathycorpusculaceae > UBA11855. The sequence goes on from CAVVMH010000009.1 coordinate 91,512, forward strand.
AAGCAAAACGACTTCACCTATACGCCAAACGTCAACGCCCATCCGAACACAGCCAGTGATGGTTTCCTCTTTCCTTCCAAAGCTCGCGTGCATGTGCAGTTTCGGTTTTCCCTTTTCGTCGGTGAAAATCGTTCCAACGCCGCAAGCTTCGTGGACTCCTTCCAGAAGTGTGATCATCGGTTCGGGTTGAATGTCGCACCCATTTCTGGGACCGACTACTATGCGGCTGTTGTCTTTGGCGCCGCCTAGAAAGAAGCAGAGTGCGCTTTTCACGTTTTGTTCTTTCGCGAAAGATTCAATAACATCTGGTAGATGGTCGCCATCGTGGAGTCTAAGCACGAAAACCCGTTCGAGTTTTGCTTCGGTGAATTGCATGTTCAAGCGCTCCGTTTAATACTTGGAAATGTGAGAGACCTGCTGTAAAAGCGTTTAATCTTGAAGTTGTTTCTTAATTTTCTGCCTTTTTCTTTATACCCGTTTTAAGTAGAGGGGCTTGGCAGCGTCATCTTTGCTTTCCTTCGCGAGTTCAATTAACCTGCTGTTCCCTAAAGTGACGACAGCGAGTGTTTCCGTTTTTTCGTCTGTAAGTTGCTGAGCGGTATTATTCTCTTTCTTTCTGGGCACCGTTGAGGTCTCCGATAGTACATGGTGTATTGAGACTTAATAAATATTGTGAGGCACCTGCTGGAACGAAAACAAGATTTCAGCGGAATGAAAGGGAAAGGGAGCGAAAGAACAGTTAGTTTTGTGCGGTCATTTTCGGAATCGGTCGTTTTTCCACACGTCAGCACTATCGCTGTATCCTCGGCGCTCCCAGAATCCCAACTCTTTCCCACGTGTAAAATTTATCCGCGTAACCCATAATGCGCTTTTGTAGGCATATTTGCTCGGGACGATGAGTCTCAAGGGAAACCCTAATCCTTCCTCCAGAGCTTCACCGTTCAGCTTGTAAGCCAAGATAACGTCGTCGCCTGCAAGCTCGGATAGAAAAAGTGAAGTCGTATAGCTATCGGCGCACTCGAACATGGCTGCTTGGGCGGTCGGCTTAGGCTTTACTACCCTCTCCAAATCACTAAAGCGGACACCTTCCCATTTGCAATCTAAGACGCTCCAGCCTTCGACACAGTGGAAATCGCTCACCGACTGGGTTCTCGGAAGCTCCAAAACATCATTCCACTTGAGCTTCACGGAGCTTTCCACTTCGCCATCAACAGTTAAAACATATGTGTCTGTGTCGATGTGCGGGTTGGCAGAAGTAATTCCAGGATGATCTGTTCCCCATCTTAAGAGCTCGCTTAATCGGTTTCTGATTCGGCGGCAACCGCTTCTCCGTCTCATTCTCAGCGGACAACAAAAAAACCTCAAGTCACGATACTTTTTGCAGGAAAAAAGGATTCCGTTTTTAAGCGTGCCGAAAAGACTTCACGCCTTATCAAACGGTCTTAAATGAGATGTCTGCTCCGAAATGTTCGGTTTTGCTTTCCTTCCAAGTCTTAATTTTGAACATGTAAAAGAATGCTAGTATCCAGTGGAAACTGAACAGATAAAACAGCGGAAATAGCAGTGCACCCTTAGCTTTCCGAACCCAAGCTGCTCTAAACCACAATATGGCAACCTGGAAAACCCACAGCATCCACCAAAACTCAAAATAGAAAGTGTTGTACCACATGCCTGTCATCAAATGTAGGCCATTTAGCAAAAGCCCATAAAGCACTATGAAGATTCCCACGTTTGCTATGAATAGATGGTGCATGTTCGGCAACTTCCAGATTCCAATAGAATGTTTCTTCACTACCTGCATGTTTCCCCTAAGCCAACGTGCACGTTGCTTGAGCAGGGAATTAATTCGCGTTGGCTTCTCATCGTATACTGATGCGTCATTGGCGAATCCGATTTTATATTTTTTCTTCATCATGCTTATGGATAGGTCATAATCTTCCACAAGCATTTTTTCATCCCAGTATCCACATTTCTCCAGGCATTCTCGTTTGACGATCTGTCCTGTACCACCTAATAAGCCAAATGCACCAGTTTTTGTGCCGAAGCTTTCAGAAAGATCAGTGTAGCACACCCATTCTAAATCGATTATTGAGGGCATGATCTTGTTGGTGTTTGATGTGGTTATCCTTGCTTGGACGCCATCGTAATCCCTGAGGTAAGGCGCAATCTTTTCTAGAAAGTCAGGTTTGATTCGCGTATCAGCGTCGAAAACCGCGACGTATTCGCCTTTTGCGTATTTTACTGCATAGTTTAGTGCAACGGGTTTGCCGTAGCCTTCATCTAGCCGCAGCACTTTGACCTTCGAATTACCTTGTTCCAATGCCTTATCATAGGTTGCGTCGTTGCAATTATGAGCAATGACTATCGCTTCCCAGAAAGGATAAGTTTGCTGTTCCAAATCGCTCAGAATGTTTTGAATGACGTTTTGTTCATTCCTCGCTGGAATTAACACTGAGACTAATGGTCCATGAGGGTTGAATTTTTTTGGTTTGGGTATTTTGCCTATGGGAAGTTGTCCGATAAAGGTGTAAGCTATCCAGCCGACGCTTATGTACAGTCCTGTGAATGCTATGGGATAGCTTATCCATCTCAAGTCTAGTGTTATGTTGCCTAACGAAGTGTTAATGGGAGCGAAGGGATAGAAGAGAAATAAGAATAGAGAGAGGCAGACGGCTAAGAATATTACCTGTGTGCTAATTGCTAAGTTCCGTTCAACGTAATGTTTGAGTTTTCCTCTCAGTCCCAATTTGCCTTTTTCTTGAATTGAAGGAACCCTTGTGTCTACTACAATAGGTTCCGGTACTTCCTCCATTGTTTCGTAAATATGCTGTTTCTTCTTGGTTTCTTGCTGAACTATCTTTTTTCACACCTGGTTCAAGCGTATGTGGCGGTTTATATTATCCTAAGCAGCAGAACATGGTGTTCCAGCAATTGGAACGTCATCCTGCCGTAGAGCGCTATTATTCTCTTTCTTAGCACAGTAGACTTGACTGACTTTTCTTTGCATGTTCACAGATTCCTATTCTCGTAATCTTGAAACTTAATATACCCTACAGGTTAAGATGACAATACTCTTTTTAAGCAATCAGAATTAATACTAAATATCAGCGCTTAAGGAATTTTCAGAACACTAAAACAAAAATGCCCAGAATAGTTGGGGACCATGGATTTTCTAAGCAATAAACAAAATAAAGGGAAAAATGGAGACTACTTTAGGTAGTCATCGAATCTCCAATAATGCTCTTCTTCCTGCATCACGATATCCTCGAACAAGCGTCTCGTCTTCGTGTCGCCACACTTCAAAGCTTCGGCAATGATTTTCCTGTACAGCACAATTGCATAGTTCTCAGCTTCATGGTCCAGCTTGAGGAAATCGTCCGCGTCTGCACCGACCTTTGGCAATGGATCAGGAGTGAAAACTGCTTCGCCCTCGATTAGGAAAATCCTTTCCGAGATTTTCTCGAGATGGTCCATCTCCACCATGAAAATCTCTTTCAGCATCTTGCTAACGACGTCCGCCTTGTTTGATTCGCTTACGACTTCGAGCGCCGTGTTCTTCTTTCGCAAGGATTGCAAACTCGCCTTCTCATGTTGATTTGTGTACTGGAGTATTGCTGAAATCTCGGCTTGAACCGCCTTATTCAACAACGCACAGTAATCATCGCTGAATATCTTGCGCCACTCAGATAATGGCACAGCAGGCGCGCCTTCTTTCTCGTCCTGCACGTTTGCGTACTCTTGAAACTTGAACATATGCTTCTCTTCAGCAGCGTAAATTTCTTCAAACATCTCCCGTGTTTCCCAATCGCCGATTTTCGCCGCTTCCAAAATTATCTTGCGGTACAACACCAGTGCTTCTTCTTCTGCTTTAACGCCAAGTTTCGCGAACTCACTCAACGAGTTGCCAACCGTTATCTTGTCCGCTTTCGTAGTCGCTTCTCCGCCAAGATAGTAAATTCGTTCCATCGCTGCCGCGGCATGTTTCATTTCTTCAACAGCAATCTCCCTAAGGAATTTGCCAACTGCGTCGTATGTCGTTTTGTTTAAGAGAATGTTTTCTGGAATGCATTTGCGAATTAGCTTCTCCATCTTCGCGTGTTGCAACATGTACTGCAATGACACCTGAAATTCTCTCGAAACAGCTTGATTCAACAGAGCAAAATACTCCGAGTTAGGTTTTACAGCCATAACAATTCCTTCCTTTTAGACTGAAGACACAACTATCATCAGTCTATAAAAGATTTCTTATCAAACTAAGACACACACCCCTTCAACTCAGAAAAATCTCGTTCAGTAAAACCTATTCAAACAGGAAGATTGATAGCAACCGCTATTTGCTGTGAAAAAAAGAAAAATGAGAGAACTAGGCAAAATCCGTTAAAGCCTATTCAATTACTTTTTCTTTGCTGCTTTCTTAGCTTCTTTCTTAGCTGGTTTCTTAGCCACGAGTTTAACCTCGGGATTCTAATATAATCCTCAATTTGTATTTAAAATTTGCTAAAGCCCTAATCCCTCGGCGACAATACCTAAAGCCCAAAGCAAATCAGCGATTGACAAAAAACAACCGCAATCCGATGAAAATGCCCAGAAAAGACTTGGAATCAACCCGCAAACAAATATTCAGGACTGCATCGGCTTGCGCTGCCCAACCAGCTAGACTGGAAAAATTTTCCCATGAAATAATTTACACATAAAAGTCAAAAATCACACCAATACTTACGCAGACGACTTCACACAGTCTTTTGGAAAGTTTTTTATACTTGGTGTGTAAAAAGTTACAACCCGATGAAAAGTTTTACACAGGAGTGCGCGTGAAGAAATGACAATGACATCCCGAAACATAGCATTAATGGCTGATTTTTGCAGCCCTATACTATGTCCTTTCGTTAATCGCACCCATCAACATCCCAACAGGCGTTGGAAACCTCACAATTAGCTTCGCAGCATTATTCGCCTCAGTAATCGGACTAGTACTTGGACCATACTTGGGCACGGCATCAGCGCTTCTCGGGTCTTCAGTCGCATGGATTTTGCCGCCATCGGGTGGAAGTTACTTCGGATCTGCCATTCATAATTGCACCAGCTTTAAATGCGTTGGTAACTGGGTTAATTTTCTACAAGAAATGGAAGTATGGCTTCGCAATCTTCGGAGCGCTCATGGTTGCGTTTCTTTTCACTCCTCCAATTTGGCCTGTGACTGACAACTGGTTCGTTGCTTTAGCTGTTCTTTTCGACAAAATTTTCGCATTGTTCCTAATCATACCAGTTGCATTGTTCGCGAAAAAATTCTCGTTTGCCAAAGCCTCTTTGTTCTATTTTCTGCTCTTCTTCATAGGAAACCAAGCTGACAACATGTGGGGTTCATTCGTTTTCGCAACACCGCCAGTTTACTACGGAATCTTCGGATACGCGGCTTCTGATGTTCAAGGTTTCTTCTTGGTCACTCCGTTTCTCTACCCAGCGATAAGAATAATTCAGGCAATCATAGCAATGCTCATAGCAGTGCCGTTGATGCAGGTGCTCAAAGACACACCGTGGCTTTGGCAAAAAGAAACCATAATCTCACCAAACAAGGAAAATCAGCAGAAAAGCGTGAAGCACAACAAACTTTTCGTAGTCACACAGTCAATCATACGCATGTCCTAATCAATTCCGTTTTTCTCAAGATAATGTAACAATTCTAGCGTTTTTGTTCGTACCCATAACTCTTAAGTGGTTGAAGCCTCAAGATTCTAGTTGTCTGAGAAAGGAGTTTTGGAATGGCTTCTGCAGGGTTAGCGTTGAGCCAGAGTTCTCAGCAGCTTGATTCGGAGAAATATTCCATTCCAGTCTCAAACTGTTTAGCGCTTGACGTTTACTCAACCACGAAGCCACATAACTTGAAAATCGCCAGCTTGCAGAAAGGCTTAGTCGTCGTCTGCAACGGTACAGAAAGAATTGGTGAAGGTGCTGGTTTCGGTTTTCCCGTTTTGGTCTGTCCTAAAGAAACATATTTCTCAGGTTCAGCAACGGTTAGTCTCTCACAAACTTCGAAAGCAATTACGGTTAGGAAGGAGTTCGTGATGGATAGAACAGCTCGCAACAAAGTCGGGAACATCCGGCTGGAGAACCCACGAACTCGTGCCCTCATCAGGTACCTATGCAACCTCTACCAAGAAAACAGGCACTTCCGCTCTCCATTCCTCAAGCTAACAGAGTTCGCCGTAAATATGGGACTTGAAGCCACGTTCAAAAAAATTGCCCCTGTCGGCAAAGTGCTCGTAACCTACGAAATACTCGGAAATGTAGTTAATGTGCAAGTTGACTTAAACCAGATAGAGACGAAACACCGCAAAAGAATCTTTGTTCTGAACGAGCAGAGTGCCAGTTTCTTCAGAAAATACCACGATTCGAAAGGAACCGAATTTGTAGACGGACAGATTGGCGCGTGGGACAACGTCAAAGCTGAATGGGCTTGCTTCACCGATGCGCAAAAACAAGTTGGCTTTAGACTTTGGCAAGCTAAAAATGCCGTTTTTCGTCGGGGTCGTGAAACCATGCGGGATTGTTTGGATTGGGTTGGACTGGATTACGAGGTTAACCCTGACTGTGAAAAGTTCGAGTATCGAATAGAATTGTTGGGAGCGAATCCGACATGGTGAAGGTGACTTTGGTTTACCCGTTTTTCAAGCCGTTTAATGATAATTCTATTTTTCGTTTTCCACCGTTGGGTTTAGGTTACATCGCTGCTTCGCTACGGAGTCAAGGAGTGCAGGTGGAACTGGTTGACTGCACTTTCTTAACCCGTGAAGAAGCATTAGCCAAAGCGAAGCGCTCGAAACCGCAGATAATCGGCTTCTACTCCATGTTCTCCATGAAAAAAACCACACTGGAACTAGCTGCTTCGCTGCGGAATGACTGCGAGTTGCTGGTTGTTGGTGGTCCTTTGCCAACTCTGGAACCAGCAGGTTATCTTGACGTGTTCGACGTTGCGGTTATAGGCGAAGGCGAACCTGCAATGACGGAAATTGTGGAATGCCACAGAAAAGGCGCCAGTTTTTCGGGTTTGCACGGAATCGCGTATAAGGAAGAAGGCATGGTGAAATATACTTCGCCCAGACGGCATGTTGAGGATTTGGATTCTTTGCCGTTTCCTTCTCGGGACCTTTTTGACAACGAGGCTTACAAGAGGCATTATCTTAGGCGGTTTGGCTATTCGATTTCGCCTTTGATTACTTCCAGAGGTTGCCCTTTCAGTTGCGACTTCTGCAGTAGGCCTGTGTTCGGGCAGAGTTTTCGTTCGCGCTCAGCGAGTAACGTTGTTGATGAGGTTGAGGAGATCGTTGGTTTAGGGTATGATCGGGTGTGGTTTGCTGACGACTGTTTTACGTTGAATCGTGAGCGACTATTGGATGTATGTGATGAACTCGTGAAGCGAAAAATCCACGTAGGTTGGGAGTGCTTGTCGCGGGTTGACACAATGGATCGAGAAGTTGCGGCTGCAATGCGGCGATCGGGTTGCGTTCGGGTTTTCTTCGGCATCGAATCAGGCACTGATGAGGTTTTGGGTATGATGCAGAAACAAATCACGGTTGAGCAAGCTCGCAGAGCCGTTTACAACGCTAAAGAGATTGGGTTGCGGGTTGGAGCTTTCTTCATCCTCGGTTATCCAGGGGAAAGTGATGAGACTGTTTTGGACACGGTGCGGTTTGCGTCGGGTTTGCCGTTGGATTACTTGTCGTTCACGTTGCCTTATCCGATTCCTGGAACGGCACTGTTTGAGCGTGTGAAGGGTAACGGTGGTCTTGTGGTGGAGGATTGGGAGGAGCCGAAGAATTAGGCTTTGATTAGGCATAAACTGCTCTGCAATTCGGGTTTCAGCGAGGCTAAATTGAAGTTTGCGATTGGGAAGGCGCATGTTCAGTTTTATGGCAAACGGTTCTTGGGCAAAAGAGGCTACAGCATGGTGGGTTCGCCTTTTGAACGAGCGACTGATGTGGCGTTCAAATTAATGAAGTAATTGCTAGTGTCTCTGGATCTCGAGGTAACATGGGCCTTATCTAAAGCACGTAGATAGGGGAGTTGATAATAGGCAGTTTTTGGTTTTTTGGGAAGGTTTTTTAAATGTTAGTGTTTTCGTTAAGAAGCCATGAAGTTGTCTAGCGCTCTTGTTGCAATGTTGCGAAGTAGGCGGTTCTGGGTTTGGGAGTTGGCTGGAGCCGTTATTTACGCGATACCTGCGGCGATTCGCTACTCAACTGGGGAAGTTGTTATTCCCATCTTGAATTTTCCCGGCGTCTGGATCGGTCATCTCATTCCGGGTAACATGCTAGAGAAGGTTCTTGTGAACGCTTTTTTCCCTGGCGGGGCTGGTGGCGTCGCTGGAGAAATCTATGCCACCAACCGAAAGGAGCAACCGCTTAAGGGGAGGTCAAAGTATCTGGCTCGGCTTGGTGGAGCGTTGGGGCAAACAGTCGTTTGGTCATTGTTCCAGTTTTTCGGCTATTTCCTGCTGATAAGTGGTCCAAGCGGAGAGAGCGGGACTAACCTCTTTGAGTCAGTGTTCGTGTTTCCAATCAACTTCGTGCTCGCCGCGTTGTCCATTTTCACACCGGACGTTGTGAACTTGATAAAAGTGGGCGCCAAGAAAGTTTACAAATGTATCTCGGGAAATAGATGGTGCGGAATGCATGCAAATTGAACTCGTCGCCTTGGGTAAGCTGCAAAGTTAATATTGCATCTGCACTTAGAGGATATGTCATGTCGTTTCATGTTCGTCGCAAAGACAGGGAAATCACCGACCCTGCAACATTATGAAGAAACGTTTTGAAATCCACCAAATACGTCACAATCGCGCTCTGCATGGACAACGAGCCATACCTCGTTTCGCTGAGTCACGGTTACGACGAAGACAAAAACTGCATCTACTTCCACTGCGCCAACGAAGGCAAAAAACTCGTCTACGCGAAATCAAACAACAAGGTCTGGGGACAAGCCGTCCAAGACTACGGCGTAACCGACGAATGCGACTACGCCTACACAAGCGTTCACTTCTCAGGCAGACTATTCATGATTGAAGACTTGAACGAGAAGAAACACGGAATAGAGGTCATGGTGAGGCAGCTTTCTCCCAACCCTGAAGCAAAGTTGGCAAAGATAAAGCCTGAAAAACTGGCTACTACATCCATGGGTAGAATCGACATAAACAGCATGACGGGAAAACAACACTTGAACCCGAAAGTAAAATAGCTTTGCCATTGTCACTATCTGCTCGAAAAAGTACCCCTCCCTTTTCATGAAGCTGATAAAACCACGCAAGCATTGTTGGTTCACGTATTCCTTAACTCCTGATGATTTCAACTGGTAAATCCATGCAGTTTCCTCCCGAGAAAGGTTAATTAGCAGAAAACCAGTGTATTCACGAGGCGTCAAAAGCCCAGGTAGTATAGTCCGGTCTAGTATATGCGGCTGTCGCCCGCAGGACCCGGGTCCGAATCCCGGCCTGGGCGCCACTTCAATTCTTTCAACAGGTTGTTTATTTCAGCAAACCTCGCATCCCTACGAGAGCTTCGTCGGTTTCCAAATCAGGCTCTCCATTGCAGAACATCTTGTCTATCCAATCCCTTATTTCGTCACGAGTTGCCCTGACCCTCGCGAGAATCTCCTCATCAGTTCCGACAAAGGATGAGGGATCTGGAAAATTTCTGTGAATCTGCTTTTCCCCTGGAAAGAACGGGCATTGTTCACGCGCTTGGTCGCAAACCGTGACCACGTAATTGAAATGTTCTTCCTTGGAATTCCATTATGCTCTTTGCGCGGTGCATGGAGAAGTCTACGCCTACTTCAAGCATCACTCGGGCAACGTATGGGTTAATTCCCGTTGGGGTTATTCCTGCGCTTTCTGCTTTGTACTTGTCTCCGCACAGGCTGTTCAGGAAAGCTTCCGCCATCTGGGAACGCGCAGAGTTGTGGGTGCAGAGAAATAGAACCGACTTCATCTGAGGGGCACCTATAGTCCAAATGGGCTTTCTGGATTTAGCTCTTCTCCTCCTATTCTTTATAGTTACATGTGCAGACTTCCCTTACGTTGATTCGGAAGTGGCTAGTTTTTTGCGGTTTTCCAATACGATAAGCATATGAAGTTAAACGCGCTTCAAGCGAGATGACATGACTCTCACGTACAAGCAAAACAGCGCAAGCTCTTCCGATAACTGGGTAAACAGCCTCATTAAGAAAACAAATTCCACTTTGGAGGAGAACCAAATCGTTGCGCGCGCTCGCCAAAACAGCCTCTGCGTCGTTTGCAAAGGAGCACGGTTCCTCTGCGGCAAAAACCGCTGCCCTATCATGCTCAAGGTCAACTACTTCCTCAAGAGCGTCCCCCTGATGGCTTCGGAAGACATCGCAGGGTTTTCGCCCCCGAGCGTTTTCATAGGCAGAATCGGCTATCCCCACGTCTACGCAGGACCACTGGTGCCACCAGTTGATGAAGACACGAGCATCTATGACATGCCCGAGCAATGGTTTGGAAGAACCATGGACGAAATAGTCGGCTTCCGTTCACTGCTTGTAAGAGGTAAATACCGCGTTCATGTGCAAAAATTCAACGAAGCAGGCAAGATAATCGACCAAACACGTGAGCTTGCACTCGCGGAGAACAGTGTGGATATGGAGTTGAACCTCACGAAAAAGCCACGGGGCTCCATATTCATGGATGACGAGGTTCAACCCTTCGGACCATCCGCGCCAATTAGAGATTTGCACCTTGGGAACGCGCGGTTCGAGCATCGAGTAGAAAAGGCCTACCGCGACACCGACCTAAAAGCGGTGCCAGCCGTCAGGGAATTGTACAGTAAAGGCGTTTTAGTAACCAAGATTCAACGAGCCTTCAGCGTCGGCGCCTTCGGCTTGGAGAAAAACCGTCGGCTGGTTCCGACCCGTTGGAGCATAACGGCAGTGGACGACATAATCAGCAAAGACCTCGTTACAGAAGTAAAAACTTTTCCCGAGATCAACGAGTATCGAGTTTATGAGTCAGTCTACCTTGACAATATATTCGAAATCCTGATGATTCCCGCCCAATGGAGCTACGAGTCCATGGAAGCCTGGTACCCGGGCACGGTTTGGAACCCGAACGGAACCAGCACAGCCATATTTTCAGACTGGGAAGGCAACTCCGGACGAACAACTTACGCTCAGATTGGTGGCTGCTACTACTCAGCACGCCTCGCCGTATGCGAGTTGCTGATGAAAGAGAGACGACAAGCAACGGTTGTTGTTCTACGTGAGGCGCGTCCGGGTTACATAATGCCAGTCGGAGTCTGGCAAGTCCGCGAAAACGTCAGAAACGCCATGCGACAAGAACCCTTCCGCTTCAAAACGCTGGATGATTCGTTGAAATTCATCGCGAGCCGATTCGAGATTCCACTCAAACGCTGGGTGCAACAGAGCGAAATCCTGAAGAACACGCTCTTCCAGAGGAAGATAAGCGATTTCTTCTCAAGCAATTCCAGAATCCCATGACAAGTTTAAAAAAGACACAACAGCAAAAGTAATATCGGGGAAGATATGTCCGAAGCATCCAGCTTAGGAATTAACCGTCGGTTCTTACCTTTTTCTGTTCTTTCAGAAAACCGCACAGAACCCTTCACACCCGACATGGAGAAGGCAGCCATTTTCTCGTTATCCGAAATCGAAAGGGGCAGAGGCGGAGGCTTGTTAATGAAGCAGCCCGAAGAGAAAGTGGCGTTCATCGCAAAGATAGGCTATCCTTTGTGGCTTTTCCAATGGTCTCAAACCGCGTTAGTCTTCGACGGGTTAAACCAGTCTAAGTTCAATCTATCATACCTTGCGATTCCTGACGTAAAAACTTTCACGGAAAACTTGAAAAGAGCAGCAAAAACGCGGGAAACACTCCTGGCTTTCTTGGTTGACTGCGTCAGCTACTTCGAATCCTCAATCGTGGAAAAGGGGTTGGTCGTGAACGGCCTCATGCAAGAACCCCAGTTCCTAACGGAGTTTGAGTGTTATCGTCGCGAAGCAGTGAAAACCGACCAAGGAAACTCAGGTATCGGCTTGCTCACTCCGACCATTAATGAGTCCGCAATTTCACCTGAAATCCACGAACTCGAAAACCGTCATCTCTCCCTTCAAGAAGACGTCGAAAACCTCACCAGATGTATGAAACTCCTGAACAGGGTGACCCATCAATACGTGAAAGAACTCCGAGACAAAGCGAGAACAATCAAGATTGATTTTGAGGTTAGAATCAGAGAGGAAGAAGAGGTTGTAGCTCCCCGAGTCAACCAGCTCAAGGACGACTACGATTTTCAGATATCTTCGTTAGCGAAAAGCTTCGAGAAAAGACATTTTCCGATGCAGCAGGAAAAGGCTAGGCTCGAAAAATCAAGAGATCGCGCTATCGCCAGAATTGAACAGTGCAAACTCCAAGCCAAGAAACATGCTAATGCAGGGCAACGTGCCGCAGAGCAGAAATGGAAGGAGAAAGCCAACAAAACGAGAAAAGAGCTTTCCGAAATCGAGAAACAGCTCAAACAGGCAGAAAAGGCTCTTAAGAATCTGGAAGAGCTGCGGACAGTTGAAATCTTCAATTTAGGAGAAGAGTTAGAAACCAAAGTCAAAGAAGCCCGAAAGAGTTTGCTTGAGCTTGAGGCATCACGCGACGCCAAAATCCTGATTCACAACCAAGAAGTGGAAAAGCTGGAAAAACAGACTAGGCTGATAACAGACCAGATTGGCAGAACAATTAAGCTTCAAGAAACCAACGTCGAGAAGTTCGAAAAGATCGGTGTCAACAACGACATGAGATTGGAAGAAATCACGTTGTACTACGCGCCGTTCTACGTTGTCTGCTACCAGACGGAACCGAAGAAACGCTACCTGATTCTTCCGCCATCCACCGTGAGCTCAGTCGGCGTTTTCACGAAGCTCAAAGGAGCCTTGGGGATGGCAAAAATCAAGAGTCTTCTTGTTCCACAATTTAAAACCATCTCTTCGTTCGGGGATACCATTCAGGCCTTAACACAGCAGAACGCCATGTTTGAAATCGAACTCAAAGAGTTAGGAGCAAAAAACAACATCCTCAGAGTGGATTCAATTCGTGCAGAGATTAAGCAAGGCCTTGAACGTTTAAAGAGTGAAGGCTGGCTGTCTGATAAAGAATTCGACGCCATAGAACAAAGAATTGGCTAAATTGGATTAACCATTCTTCGTGCTATTATTCACTTTGTCCTTCTGCTCTTCCTTGCAGCTTCTGTTGCCCGCCACGCCTCCGACGCCAATGGCTCTGCAAACAAAATTGGAACACGGTGAGAACACGGTGCAATGAAACGTAGCGTATGAAATTCCCGTCTTAAGCCAAAAAACAACTAGTCCACCGAGCAACGCCACAGACGCGCTAGATAAAGCGGACACTTGAAGCGCACCGTAGATCGCGATTGTGATTACTTGGGCGTATCCCGCGAAAGCGTAACCTTGCGATTCCACGTTTCCCGCTATAGCACGCACAATTATTACCTTGTCTACTGGAACCGTTTGTCCCAGAGAGGCAAACACGAGAAGCAAAGCGACAACTTCAAAACCCCACGCGAAGAAGGAGAGTATCATCGGCTTGAAAAACATTCTCGGATTCTCGAGCAGAAGCCGCATTCCTTCATGGTAGTTGTCAACTGTCTTCTCCATGGTTGTCTGAAGGTTGGTGAGGTTCCAACGTTTTCCGTTTACGCGTGAGAGAAGGCGAATGAAAAATGACATAAATTTTTTTGCACCTTTAGGCTTGAAGCTTACAGCAAGCAGAACCACCAAGGGCAGAGTGAGGAGCACCATTATCCCTGCGATTAAGAACAGAATCCCGTTGTCTGGAAGATCGTAAGTCACCAGTAGTAATGTCAGACCGAGAATCATGCTCCCCAAGTTGAATATAGCCTCGTACACGTTCTTGGCGACTACCGAAGCCACAGCTCTGCCGCTATCCAGTTCAGGGTCTCTTGAGAGCAAGTAGGCTTTGAACAGGTCGCCCGACCATCCTCCAGGAATTAGGTTATCCACGAAAACGCCCACCCAGTAGAGAACGTAGGTTCGGCGGAACCCGAGCTTTATTGACACAGAGTTGAGGAGTTGAAACCAGACTAATGCGTGAAAAGTGATGGATATTACCACGCAGATGAGAGCCAACGAGTAAATTTCTAACTTCAAACTTGCAAGGACCGACAACAACTTGCCGATGTCGATGAAAAAGAAGAGAAAAAAAATCAACACGACGTAGCCTATCAAAGCTGAAACAACAATCCATTTCTTGGTGGAAGGACTAATCGGCTGTAGACGCCACGTTCGTCTGCCATGTTGTAAATCATCTTCTAACGATTAGGCTGGAATATTTCAGGTTTGCTTATCAAGAATATCTCTACGCTATTTCTTCCATCAGACCTGCACCGCATTGATCCCAACTCTTGTCATGGACAATTCAGACCTGCCGACTGTCGGTTTGACCAAAACCCGTTTCCTGCTTATTCCTTCTTTCGAGCAGCCCGCGAATCTTACTCTTCGCCGCTTGCACGAAGGAAGGTTTAGCTAGAGCCAATAAGAAAACCACTAAAGCCAAGGTAAAGACCAAGCCGAGGATCCCCCGAATATTCCAGATATAGCTATTGTAGGGGGTGAATGGTTGAATTGCAGTTAGACCTTCGGGGTAGAACCGTTGAAGCAATGGCGTGAAAACGAACAGCCCCCAGTTGGACAGCGAGAAAGCGTAAACCAAAGCTTGGATTACACATAGCAGATAAAGATGAAGCCTTCTGGGACGGTAGGAAAGGATTTGAAGTAAGATGAACGGCAACGGGTCTATGAATGTCTGTTCAGGAACCCAAGCGTAAGTTATCATAAAGAGCAAGTACAATGAGATAATGGACAAACAGAGAGCTGCATCGTCCATTTTCGGTCTTCTAAGCCAGTATAAGGCAGCTACGGCTAGGACAGGTATCCACACGATCCTGAGTATCCAAAGTTGGGAGACGTCAAGGTAGAATAACGATGTGAAACTCCAAAAGTTCATGCCGCCCCCCATAATCTGTACTGGGGTTTCGTAAACCGGCGTCCAGTAGAAAATTGTGCGGAAGAAATATGTTATGTCCCATTGGAAAATGGAGAAAACCGCGACTGTGAGGAGGATTGGAACTGCAAGC
Organism: Candidatus Bathyarchaeota archaeon; assembly: GCA_963749465.1. GTDB lineage: Archaea > Thermoproteota > Bathyarchaeia > Bathyarchaeales > Bathycorpusculaceae > UBA11855. The sequence continues at coordinate 106,691 of CAVVMH010000009.1, forward strand.
GTGTAGAGTGCGAACCTGCCAGCTTCCTTTCCGTTGTTTTTCTTCAGGATATAAGCGAAAAATGCTGGTAAGACAATTAGCGGGTAAATCTTCAGCATTACAGCCAGACCCAACAGAAGGGCGCCTAATTTATTTCGTCCCAGAATAACAGCGTAGAAGGCCAAGAATGTCAGCAAAGCGCTAACCGTGTTTATCTGCCCCCACATTGCGCCAATGAAAATAAAGAAACTCCATGTCAGGACGAAAAGGAATACTCGACGAGCAATCTTATGGTCGAATCGGCTGACGGCGAAATTGCCAACCGAAAACGCGAGTGCCAGATGCGCGAGAATCAAGGGCAACTTTACGGTGAAACGCCACACCTCAAAGTTGTTCCCGAAAAACTGGTAGACGCGGTAAGCTGCATCGCACCAGAATGGCCATAACGGTGGGTATCCCACATGGTCGGGAGGCATGTAGATGTTGATGCCTTGTTGCATCCACTTGCCAGTGTTAAACCAGACATTCATATCGTACTCCATTCCAGTCCAAACGGACAAGATTGCCTCGAGTACGAAGAAGCCCGCGAAAAGCGCGATGTATGTTTTTTTGTCAAAGAGATTGTTCACGGTTAAGTTAACCGTCCAGAGCCTTGGTTAAGACGTTCCTGATTACAGACTCATCCAGTGTTTCTCCATAAAGATTTTGCTCAACCACGATCAGCCTTCAAGGTCGATCATGGGTGTTAACACTTTACCGCCGACTGTTCTGATTTTCCTTAAACTGAACCTGCACACATAACGCCCAGAAATAGCAAACTTTTTTTCGCGAAATCTCATTCCAGCTGTAGCAACCGTACTTCAACACAAAAGGCGGGTTTACGTTAAAGAAAAAGGATAGAAAAATTAAGGCTGATTGAAACTTACTTCTTGGTTTTTGCTTTAGGCTTAGCCTTTGCTTTCTGTACCTTGACAGGCTTCATCGGAGCGCTGCAACAAACTATATCACACGGTTCACATCCACATGGGTCCTCGACGATGACGACAAGCCCACAGTCTTCACACTTATATTTTTCACCTTTTTTCTTTGCCAAAAATTCACCTTCCCTAAAACGCTGAAAAAGATTATCAACTTCGTAAAATATAAGATTTATCCAGCGGTAATGCCAGACCATTTTGTGGTCGATTGAAAAGATCACCCAGCTTTCAGCCCGATGGAATGGGCATGTATTGCGGAGTTTTGGATTGCCGCTGATAGAGGCTTTGCAGACTCACTATCTAGTTTTCTTCTTTCGTTTTTCCTCCAGCCTCGGCTGGAGCGAAGCCGCGGAGTTTCTCCGCCATATCCTTAAGGCGCTCATTCACTCGATAATTCACGGTTCCTTCTTCAAACGTACCATCTTCACGTCTTTCTCCCGCATTTACACCTGTGAGAACCTCAATGCCCTCGTTGATTGTCTTGACCGAGTACATGTGGAACTTGCCCTCTTTCACTGCGGCGACCACTTCTTCCTTCAGCATCAGGTTCTGCACGTTGCTTTCGGGTATCATGACGCCCTGCGCACCTGTCAACCCCTTTGCCTTGCAAACTTCGAAGAACCCTTCGATCTTCTCGTTAACTCCGCCTATGGCTTGAACTTCACCTTTTTGGTTAACTGACCCCGTCACTGCAAAATTCTGCTTTATCGGCAGACCTGACAATGCTGAAAGCAACGCGTACAGTTCCGTGCTGGAGGCGCTGTCGCCCTCCACGCCCCCGTAGTTCTGCTCAAAAACCAAACGAGCCGAAAGACTCAGGGGCTTGTCCTGCGCGTACTTCTCGTTCAGGTACCCGCTCAAGATTAGAACTCCCTTCGTGTGGATGGGACCACCCATCTTGGCTTCACGTTCAATATCGACTACTCCTTCCCTGCCCAAGCCCAAGCTTGCGGTTACGCGGGATGGCGTTCCGAAGGCGAAGTCTCCCAGCCCCATGACTGATAAGCCGTTGACTTGACCAACCACTTCTGCCTCCGTTCCGATGAGGATTATGCCTCGAGTAATCATTTCCTGAATCTTTTCTTGAATGAGCTTTGAACGGTAGACTTTTTCTTCTACGGCTTTCTTTATGTGTTCTCCAGTAACGTTCTCAGATTTCTCCTGCAGAGCGTAGTAATTGGCTTCGCGTATTATGTCGGCGACCTCGGCGAATCTGGTGGAAAGTTTTTCCTGGTCATCCGCCTGCCTGGAGCTGTATTCAACTATCTTGGCTAAAGCGGAACCGTTGAGATGATTCAGGTTTTCCTTCTGGCAGAGCATACACACGAACGCAGCGTACTGTTGAGCGTTCTCTTCAGTTCGAGGCATGGTTGTGTCGAATTCCGCTTTGACCTTGAAGAGCTCGTTGAACTCCATGTCCATCGTGAATAAAAGCTGGTAAACGTACGGGTCGCCGATGAGGATTACCTTCATGTTTAACGGGATTGGCTGTGGCTTCAGGCTTTTTATGCTGATGAAACCGTAACGCTCCTCGGGTTCCTCGATGACTATGTGTTTGTCTCTTAAGGCGTGTTTCAAAGCGTCGTATGAGAAAGGGTTGCGCAGCAATTCTTCAACCCGTACAATTAGGTACCCGTGGTTAGCTTTGTGCAGTGCTCCTCCCCGTATCATCGTGAAATCAGTGATTAATGCACCGAACTGGGCTTCTTTCTCTGTTCGTCCAATTAGATTCTGGTAATTAGGGTTTAATTCCATTATGACTGGTGCGCCTTTCAGGTTTGAGTTGTCAACGACAACGTTTACCTCGTACTTCTTGAAGGGTGTCTCCTTCATCCAGGGCAGGGGAAAGGGCGTTTGCGGTGGGGGTTCGTCTCCCTTTATGAATTGACCTATATTGTCAAGGATGTCGTTCTGCACGTCGCGCATGTAAACTGTGACTTCTGGAGCATCCTTGTACTTTTCGACTAAGTCATCAACCAGGTGACCGATCGCGTATAGGGCGACGTCTCTATTCAGTTTCTTTATTTCATCGTGAATTCGCCGTTCCATGTCGAAAAACTGTCGCATGGTGTTCCTGAGCTGGGATTCGAGACGTGCCCGTTTCTCTTGAATCTCATCCTTCGTCTTCTGCGGCAACGTAACGATTTCTTCTTCGGTAACTGGCTTGCCTTTTATCACGGGAATCAAGAGCAGCCCGATCGGGGTAGTTTGGATTATGAAGCCTTCTTGCTGAGCCCTCGCGTTGAGACTGTCGATTAGTTCTTTCCTCTGGGTCTCAAGCCCCCTCAAAGTTTCTTCTCTTTTCTTTGTGTAGTCCTCGCTTTCGAATGCTTTAGGAAGCGCCGAACGAATGTTTTCAATGAGGTTCTTGATTTCTTTCTGGAACTCTTTTCCTTTCCCCGCGGGCAACTGGAGCGCTTTCGGCTCGTATTGGTTGGAGAAGTTGTTCACATAGCACCAGTCAGGAGGCACAGGTTCAACACGAGCTATCTCATCCACGAAGTTCTTTACCGCTGTGGTTCTGCCCGTTCCTGGCCAGCCAGCGACGTAGATGTTGAAGCCGTGATCTCGGATGCCGATGCCGAATTTTAGTGCTCTGACGGCTCTTTCTTGACCTATGATCTCTTTGAGAGGAGCTAATTCTTCGGTTGTTTCACAACCCATCAATTTTTCATCGCATGTTAACCTGAGTTTTTCAGCGGGTAACTCGACCATTCTCTCTCACCAATCTCTAAAACCTAAAACGCTGTGACTAATTCTGACTCGTGCTCGTATTATACTCTTCGGTCGTCACCGAACGCGTTGACGAAACGCTGAATAATTTCCTTGTTCCTAACCTCAGGGTGAAACAAAACGCCGTAAACGTTTCGCTGTCGGTGTTTTATTGCTTGAATGCACTGAGTTGATTCAGCCAAAACCTCAAAATCGTCTGAGGGCGTTACCGAGAAGTTGTGCAGCGTGTAAGCCTTAAATGTAGAAGAGAACAAGGGGTTCTCCTTTAACGTGGCAACTTGCGTCATCCCGATGCCCAAGCATTTCTTCAACCTTAAGCCGAAGACCAACCCCAGGGTTTGCATGCCCGCGCAGATTCCCAGAATCGGCTTCTTGAAGGTTCTTGTCCACTCGAACTCTTTTGTCTGGTTCAACGTGGCGTGATCTTTGAGGGGAGTCCCCGATAGGATAACGCAGTCGCATTTGTCGAGATGCTCTTGCTTTAGCTCGACGTAATGCTTCACGCTAACTGCCTCCAATTCCTCGACGATGGAGACTATTGGCAAGACAAACTCGTAGAACCCCAGCGAACACTTTCGCCAGTTCATGTCCACGACAAGAATCATTTCGGCTCCAACCTTGCCTTCGTAATTCTGAAAACCCCCGAGTTTCCCTTCGCCTCGATCTCGGAAGCCAGAATTCCTATTTTCTTCTTAAACAAAGGTGCATCCAACACCGTTGTCTCTATTTCTCCACCTTCCCCAGACGGGCTTATCCCAAATTTCTTTTCAAGCTCAACCAGCCTGCCTATCATTCGTGTGTCGAGTTGTTTACCGAGCCAGGTTTCGTCAAGCGGGTAAGCGAAGATGCCTGAGATGATGGCATTGAAACGTTTGCTTACTAGTTCTTCCAGAAGCTGCTTCTGGTTTCTCTTCCAGAGTGGGTTGAAGCACCAGATTCCAAGTTGGTTGCAGATTCGTTGGACTCGTTCCGCCTGGTAAACAGATTCAACTGCGCCCGTGACTATTCCCTCAATGTCGTGGTCGGTTATGGCGTCTGCTATTGCTTGCTCTAGGTCTTTGAGTTCTTCCTCTTTCTTGCCTTCGGTCACTTTCGAAACTAAAGGTAGACCCAACGCTTCGGCCTGCAGCGCTGTAATGTGGATGTTTGGCGTGTGGAACATGTAGCTCTCAGGATTCTTCGAAACCAGAGTGATTAGGCACGTTGCCTCTTCATGTTCTGCCGTCATGTGCAATGCGAGTGTTGAGTCTTTGCCGCCTGAGAATAACACGCCGAGTTTCATGTGGTAACCGTTTAGAATTGAACCAACTTATATAGAATGCTCAATGAAGCATGGGAAAAAACTGTTTCACGACTGTTTCATGATTGTTTCATGTAACCCATATACCACTCGCATGACAATAGTAATGTTTAGAGAGGTGAACTAAAGAATGAAAACATGGAAAATAGTTACAATCGTTGGTGTTGTCTTGGTCGCAACAGGGTTAGTCACTGTTTCAGCGTTTGCATACATGGGCGGACGCGGATTCTACAGTCCCAACGGAATAACCACAGGCACAACAGGTCAATATGGCTCTTATGGAGGTTACAACGGCGGCATGATGGGCGGCAGAGGCATGGGCGGTATGATGGGAGGCTACGGCTATGGCTACGGAACGACAACTCCACCGACTTCTTCAGGTCAATACAACTGGGGTTGTCACCGAGGAAATGCGTACAATTACGCCCCGAACACGAGCACGGGATCTGCGATAACTATTGACGCAGCACTTAACATCTCAAAGAACTACGCCGCTTCACTCGCCAACAAAGACATAGCGGTCGATGAAGTTGAAGAGTACACGCAGAACTTCTACGTACTTTTCAAGGAGAAAAGCACGGGCTTAGGAGCGTTCGAGATGATTATCGACAAGTCCACTGGCGCTATCTATCCGGAGATGGGTCCGAACATGATGTGGAACACTAAATACGGCATGATGAGCGGCGGCATGATGGGCTGGATCACTGGAACACAAACTGGACAAATGACGGTCACAGCTGAGCAAGCGAAAACAAACGCACAGCAATTCCTTACCGCCAACTATCCTGGAACCACGGTTGGAAGCATCGACACGTTCTACGGCTACTACCACATCGACGTCCTCAGTGCAGGCACGACCTATGGAATGCTAAGCGTCAACGGATACACCGGACAAGTCTGGTACCACACCTGGCACGGCACATTCATACAAGCAGTCGAGCTCTAAGAGAAACGAGCTCCCACAACTTTCGATTTTTCTTTCGATTTGTAGCAACTCTTTCTTTCTACGGTCTAAGTCAAGGGTTCTTGACAACTCCTAATATTTGGAGCCTATTTGCCAATCTATGCAGAAAACCATAGAGGGTGGTCTACTCCGAATCTTCCCATGCAGCTTACTAGACTATGAATAAGGGGCTTTAGAAAAAAACACAACAATACCAGCGGATTTCACATTTAGTAGAAAAGCACGCACACACATCTAAAGAGACCCAATTCACGAACTCGCTGCACACATCAGGTCTTAACGTTACAGATGTTCTCGATACCCTTCAACGTTTCAATAATCTTCGCAGGAACTTTCCTGTGAACCACGTAAACCGAAATCGCGAATCCGCTCTTCCCAATCTGCCGCGAATAATTCGCTCGGATGTTAATGTCGTTGTCAGCCAAAACTTTGTCGATGTTCGCGAACACCCCGGGAACGTCACGATGGTGAATGAACAGAAGATAAACGGGTCTTTCTTCCAGCTCGATGCTTTCGCCAGCGTTCACCGAGTTCGCGAAGTCTCCTCCACGCAGGTAGCCTGCGACGACACGGGCGATTTCGATGCTTGTTTCCCGTTGAGCCTCAACGGTGGAAGCACCCAAATGTGAACTGAAAACAACGTTGTCGAGTTCTCTTAGCTTGCTCTTGAATTCTCCGCCTTCCGCTTTCGGCTCATCCTCATAAACGTCCAAAGCAGCGCCAGCAATCCGCTTCTCCTTCAACGCCTTGTACAATGCCTTCTCGTCCACGTTGCTCCCCCGTGAAGTGTTAATTAGAAAAGCGGTTGATTTCATAAGAGCCAGCTCCTTCTCCCCAACGATGACGTCTTTCCCGCCCGTGTGGATGCTCACGTAATCCGCCTTACCCAAGAACTTCTTCTTTGGAAACGAATTTTATGCTCGATTCTGCGCAAGGCCTGATGTCGTAGCCGAGGACATCCATGTCAAAACCGCGACGCGCCAACTCACCTACCTTTTGCCCGATTTTTCCGCAGCCCAGTATGCCCAAGTGTCTTTAGCGAAAGCTCCGTTCCCTTAAGCTTCTCCTTCTTCCAAACACCATTCTTCAAGGATTGATAAGCCTGCGGAATACTTCTCGAAACACTCAACATCAAACCCAACGTCAACTCCGCCACCGCATTCGTGTTCCCGTAAGGCGCGGACTTTACGACGACACCGTTCTCAGATGCAGCAGCCACGTCGATGTTGTCGTAGCCGACGCCTGCGCGTCCAATGATTTTCAGCTTGCCCTTCGCGCCCGCCTCGATGACTTCCCTGAGTGACTTTCGTGGCGCTTCGGACGACTAAGGCGTCAAACTGGCTTATGTCAGCGATGAGCGTTTGCAAGTCTCTTTTCTGCGTGTCCGTTTCTATCCCAGATTCTTGGAGTAACGCGATTCCTTCTTTCTCCAGACCATCGTTCAAAAGTACCTTCACGTTTGACAGCCTCCTTTGCCCTACGTTTTTTTGATGTAGCTTATAGCTTCTTCTACACTCTGGAACCCGTACTTCACCTGGTTAAACTCCTTCTTGAAAGCGACGACGTCTTCCCTGACCTCGGACGGCTTACGCTTGCCCTTTATCACGCCAAGCATCAAATCGCACAAATGCTTTATGTCACCTTCTCGGAAGCCGCGTCTCGTCACGTCTTGGAACCCGATTCTCAAACCCGACGGGTTATCACGGTTGCTCTGGTCATCGTAAGGCAACAGGTTCTTGTTCAACACGATGTTAGCGTCTTCTAAATCTTGAGCGATTTTTTTGCCACCGCCGTAACTGCAAATGTCCACGGCAATTTGATGCGAACGCGTGAAGCCCTTTTTCTCAGCGAGGACTTTGACGCCGTTCTCGCACAAGTACTGTCCAGCGGTCTGAGCGTTCTTCACGATTTGCTTTGCGAGTTCAGCGCCGAAAATCTTCATCTCTAACGCTGCAATGCCCAATGCTGGCAACCTGCCGAGGTGTGTGCTTGAAGCGCTAAGCGGGAAAATCGCGAACTGAATCTTCTTAATCGCCTTCTCCATCCGCTGATTCGATGCGCTGCCCAGCACGACGCCGCCTTGGGGTCCAGGAAACGTTTTGTGAGTTGAAGAAGTGATGAAGTCTGCGCCTTCACGAAGCGGGTCTTGGAAACAGCCGCCTGCGATTAGCCCTAAGACGTGTGAAGCGTCATATGCAACGTATGCGCCCACTTCTTCGCAGACAGCCCTCAACTCCCTTATGGGATGAGGAAACAGAAACAGGCTACCGCCGAAGGTAACAATGCCTGGCTTAGCAGCCCGTATAACATCGATTGACCTGTCAACATCAATGTTTAACTCATCGATATCGTAAACGTGATTAATGTTTTCTAACCCGAGAACGTTGCCCGCTAACCCCGTGTAATCGTGGGAGATGTGCGCGCCACAACTTAGAGGCGTCACAACCATCTTCCGGTTCTTGGCAGCCAACGATAAGCCCTTGAACGTCGCGAGATTTGCATGCGTGCCTGAGACGATGCGTACGTCTGCCCAGTCGCATTTGAAGAGTTTCTTCATCAAATCGGTGGCGTAATCCTCGATGGGCGACATGTACTTCTGACCCTGATAATACCGCTTCTTCACGTGTCCTTCGATGTCATTTTCACCTTCCGCGTACCTGCACTCCAGGTCCGAGGAAAGAGCTTGCATCTGCTTCACGGCGGGAGATTTCAACCCCTCGCTGGCGATGAGGTTTATGCATTCTAAATCTCGGTAGCGTTCATGGCTGCGAGTGGCTTCGTTTAGTTTGAGAACGAGGTCGAGGAAGTCGTCCATCTGCTTTCTCCTCTGGGTTAAGTGTTAACCGAAGATAGTTTAGGACTATTTAGCCGTTACTGGATTCGGTTACGTATATGATGACACGTATGGTTTGTTATGGGAGAATTAGGTTTAGGCGCACCTAAATATTTATTAGGTGTGCCTAAATCATTAATTTAGGTGTACCTAAACTATGTGTGATGGAAATTGAGCCAAAAAAGTGTCGAAGATTACCTCAAAGCAGTCTACGACCTTTCACGAAACGGAACTGCAGTCAACACCACCGAAATCTCGCGAACCCTCAAAGTCGCGCCGGCCAGCGTAACGGAGATGCTGAAGAAGCTAGCTGAAAACGGCTACGTAAACTATTCACCCTATCACGGGAGCTCCCTCACCGAGAAGGGTTTTCAAGGAGCCCAAAAGGTGGCTCGAAAACATAGACTGCTTGAAAAATTCCTTTCTGATGTTCTGCACATCCGAAACGACCAGGTGCACTCTCAAGCTTGTGAAATGGAACATGCATTATCGGATGAAGCCGAGGAATCACTGTGCCGCTTCCTAAAACATCCTGATACCTGTCCTGACGACGGCAAAATCATCCCTGCTTGTAATCTGCCGTTCACGTCATGCGAAGAATGCGTCCAACTGCACAAGAATGGGCTTGAAGAGGTTGGGAAGCGACAGCAAAATCTGGTTTCGATATGTGATGTCAAAGCGGGTACCCATGCAAAAGTCTCCTTCATCAGAGGCGGGCACACGGTTCTTCAGAGACTCTTAGACATGGGATTAACTCCTGGAACATCCATAACAGTGGAAAGGTGTGCTCCTTTCAAAGGACCTATTGAAGTAAGTGTCAGAGGCTCTAAACTTGCAATAGGGCGAGGCATTGCTGCAAACGTCTTTGTCGAATGCATGAAGACTAATGAAAAGTAGTTGAGTTCTTATGCCATGTCATTCCAATTCTAACAAAATTCAAGCGAAAGGCGGCATTACATTCGCATTAGCGGGTAATGCTAACGTTGGAAAGAGCGTACTGTTCAACCAGCTTACAGGTTCAAGTCAAATAATCGGCAACTGGCCTGGAAAAACCGTTGAAAAAGCCGAGGGCACGCTCACTTTTGAAGGACAGAAAATAACGGTAATTGACCTACCGGGAATATACTCGTTTTCCACTTTCGGCATGGAGGAAATCGTATCAAGAGATTACATTGCTCTGGAAAACCCAGACGTCGTCATAAACGTGGTTGATGCAGCTGTTCTGGAGCGTAATCTCTTTTTCACGTTGCAGCTTATAGAGATGGGTGCGCCGCTGGTTCTTTGTCTCAACCAAGTTGACGTGGCAAAGAAGAAGGGCATAGTTATCAACACGAAGAAGCTGGAGCAAGCCTTAGGCATTCCAGTAGTTTCGACGGTTGGCATTCGAGGAGAAGGCATCTATGAGCTGACAAAGACGGCTGTCGAAGTTTCGAAAAATACGCAGAAGAAACGGGAAGGCACTAGTCAGATATGGCGCGGAGATAGAGGAACGAATCAGCAAACTCGACCAGGCAATCCAGGCGGAAAATTTAGGATTACCATATACGTCCAGATGGGCCGCGATTAAACTCTTAGAAAATGACCCCGAAATTAAGAAGCTGGTTTCATCAAAATCCGAAAGAATGATGAAATTATCCGAAGCTTTAGCAGCGGAGATTTCTTCCATACACAACGAGCCCTCTTTTGCTGTTGTCGCTTCCGAGCGGTATGCGCTGGCGAACAAGATTGCAGCTGAGGCTCAAAAACAGAGTGAAGTTAAGGTCACATTTTCGGAGAAGCTTGAATGGTTGACCACGCACAGGGTGTTCGGATATGTTACGGCTGTTGCCGTGATTGCTGGGTTGCTCCTGTGGACGTTTAGCATTGGAAACCTGCTCTCATCGTTGTTCTCAAGTGTGCTTTCTTTGATTGCACCTTTAGACCTAGCGTTAGGTGGGTCGATTCAGCAGATTGTTTGGAACGGTGTTTGGGGCGGTTTCGTGGCTGGAGTTACGTTGATTATACCGTTCGTCATCCCGTTCTACATTTTGCTGGCGATGATTGAGGATTCAGGCATCCTGACAAGGGTGGCGTTCATGATGGATAGTGCTATGCACAAGATAGGATTACACGGGAAAGCGCTTGATTCCGATGATATTGGGATATGGCTGCAATGTTCCTGCCATTCGCGCTTGCAGAATCATGGAGACGAAACGTGAGCGGTTGCTTGCGACGTTCGCTATTACGTTCGCTCCGTGTGCTGCACGGACAATCGTGATTCTCGGTTTCGTGGCTGCCTTTCTAGGTCCTTTATGGGCGTTGTCGCTTTATGCTGTTGATGTCGTGCTTATCTTTGTGTTGGGAAGGATAGCTCTCAAAGTAGTTCCTGGAGAATCAACTGGGCTTATAATGGAGATGCACTCTTTCAAGGTGCCCTCGTTATCCGTGGTGACGCGACAGACTTGGGCGCGAACTAAGGAATTAATCTACATAGTGTTTCCGTTGTACATCGGTGGAAGTGTGCTGATTCAGGTTTTGTATTTGGTTGGCATTCTGCAAGGTGTATCTAATGTTATGTCTCCTCTGACGGTGGTTTGGCTTGGGCTTCCCGCTGATAGCTGGCGTACTCTTAATAATGGGTTTTATTCGAAAAGAGCTTACTTTGTTAGCGGCAGTTGCAATATCAATAGCAACGTTGGGGTCAGCAAATATCTCGCTCCTCTTTACGCCTGCACAGCTTGTTACGATTGCTTTGGTGAACCTCATCTACATTCCATGCCTATCCACAGTCGCAATTATAGCTAAGGATTTTGGATGGAAAACTGCAGCTGTCATAACTGCTGCGAACTTTGCTGTCGCCATGCTTGTCGGAGGAATAGCCATAAGGTTACTTTCACTGTTCCTGTAGCCGTTCAAGGGTTTACTGTAAGGGGCTATTTGTTCCAACCCAAACGCGTTCTAAACACAAAAACACAAGAAGAACGAATTTTTGCTTAAACGTTGACTCTACTTGATTTTTTCCGCGTTTGCTGCTTTATCTCTTATCTGGGTGATCTTTACTTTCACATGGTCGCCGAGCTTTGTGTCGGGGACATGAATCACCAAACCCTGAACTCTAGCCATGCCATCCCCTTTTGAACTCAACTCTTTAATGTCTACTTCTAATTCTTCGCCCAGCTCGACTGGAGATCGCTTAAAACCCTTGCCGTGACCACGTCTTCCCTCGTAACTGCCGCCTTGTCTTTTCGAATAACCCATCGTAACTCACTTGTCCACGTTATTCCTTAAATATTCATACTAATGCAATAAAAAAGTCATTGGTAGCTCTTATGCCTATCCATTGTTTCTTTTGTCGCTCTAATCTTTCCTAAACCACCATTGTGCGCGCTCAACACAAATTTCAACGTATTCCCCATAAAGTATTCCCTGAACTGATTTCCACATTTAGTGCACTTGTACATCTTGACTTTGAATTGCCCAAAGTTCCATTCTTTATCGGGCTGTTGCATGTGCGCCGTGCAATTCGGACATTTTGGCAAGATTGATCACCTTCCAGACTTAAGGGTAAGATTGCTATATATCGTTTTCATCATATCTCTTTGGTTCATTTTGTGTGATTGAGCACTTTTTACTTTCGTGTTATACGATGAGTGGCTCTTTCTTGCTATCCTTCGAAAAACCTCTCGAAGAATACGTCAAAATGGCGTATACGATACAAACCAAAATGACAACCCCTGCAGCAACGTAAGGAATTTTGCTTATTGTTGAAGTTATACTTGGTGGATTCATGATTGCCCCAAGGATTACTGCGAATATCATTATTCCAAATGTGAGATAGAATGTAGCCTTGTAAGTTCTATAAGACTTGGTGTTGTCAACCCGTCTCTTTCTGTCAACCTCGCCGACTAAGAAATTAAGGATTATTCCTGCAGAACCAACAAGCAATGGAAGTGCTATAGAAAAACCGAAATCTTTGAAGCTTAAGTCGATGAACTGCTGAAAACCAAGAGCAGAAACGAGAAGCAGCAGGAGAATAATCGCGACGGATCCATAAAAGATGCTTCGGTCAAGAAACTTTCCAGAGAGCGCTGGTCCATAAGTTCTTCTGTTTGGCAGTGGCGTTTCCCCAGGCTTAATATCCTTAGTAGTTCTTCTTGTTAATCCCGGCAGATCGTTCTGGAGAAAATATATTCTATGTTTTGGATCAAGCTCCAATCTAGTGCCATCAGAATTATACACAGCCTTTGTGACCATTCTTGAAAAGGGATATAGCCATTCGACGCCTCTGTCTCTTGTCGTGGTAAGGGAATCCAGAAACGCGTGGAGAAAGGCGCCAATGCCAAAGAACGGGTTTATGAAGTAGAGTATAGCTATGAACAGGAAATTGTGGAATAACGCGCGATGGATTTGTCGACGACGAAAGGACTCTTTGCTGAAGAAACCGTACTCTCTGTCCAGGTCAGGAATTGTAGCGCCAACCCCGATCATTAGCATGATTTCTGGCCTGCCAAAGAATAAAGCTCCGACAAGCATGCCGACCATCACGTGGGTATGAAGGTTCATGTTAACATCAGCCAGTCTTTTGACTTGCCAATTTGAGGATAAACGATTTTAAGAATATAAAGTTAACAAGATTGTCAAACTTCAATTTATCTAGTTTTCAGCGATGGCAATGAGAACTATGACGATTCCGACTGTTGCCCTGATTATTCTAATTGAGTGTTCAGGAAAGGTTTGTTTATGGTATTTGACTATGCTCAAAACACCGTCTATTATGAGCCAAAACCCTAGACAGATAAGAACAAATGAAAGAGCATTCAATCAAATTCTACCTTTTGCTTGTTTCGCAACTTGAACGTCCTTTTGAATTGCTCGTAGACGCTCCATAAAAGGTTTCTCTATGGCGTATTGGGAAGGGAATAAAGATGGAAATCAAGAAAAAGTAATATACATGAAAAGAACAACTCCGCCAACCACTGGATGAAGAGTCTTACGTGGCTAGAAACGGAGGTGATTTTATGGGAAGCGTGTGGCTTGGAGCTTTCGTTGGCTTCGTGATAACACTGCTTCTTGGTTGGCTGTTTCCAGGCATCGGACACTTGATAGGTGGGTTCATAGGCGGACTTGCAGCTGGTGTCATAGCTCGCGGGGGCATGTTGAATGGAGCAATAGCAGGTTTCCTTGCAGGAATCTTCGGCGGCATCATCATTACAATACTCGCAATTGTCGGTCTTGCCGTTATTGGAGGAGTCGCAGGCGGAATCCTAGGGGGCCTTTTGGGCGGCTTGGCTGGGCTGGCAGTCGGAGTCATAGCGATTATTCTCGCAATCTTTGGAGCAATTGCATCAACGATCGGCGGACTAATAGGTGGATTGCTGGCAAAATAGCAGCTTGCCTTTTTTCCTATTTGCCTGTTCGAGAAAAGCTAAGGCTCGGACTAATCAATTTGGGAACCAGCGAAGACTCAACGTAAATTCTTTTTGTGTGCGCCACCGCTTTTTTCTGAAACATCAGAGTCCCATACTCTCAAGAACTCTGCACACCATTACGTCCCAAACAGTCAATTCATAGAATTCATGCGCATTACTCGGAAGCATACACTGGGATAAATCTCACTTTTCAGAATCTTTTTTGTCCTTGAAATCTTTTTTATCTTTATCCATTTTTTTCCTAAATTTCTTCTTGTGAATAGCTTTTTGTTCATCGTAATCGCTTTTATCACTGATTTTCTTTTCTTTAAAATCTTTTTTGTTGATATCTTTTTGTTCTTGGTAATCGCTTTCGTTGGTATCGCTTTGTTTCTCGAAATCCTTTTTGTCACTAACAGTCTGTTCTTCAAAACTTCTTTGATTACTGTCAGTTTGTTCCCTGAAATCTCTTTTATCTTTATCCATTTTGTCCTTGAAATCTTTTTTGTTGATATCTTTTTGTTCTTGGTAACCCTTTTTGTCACTTTCAGTTTTGTCCTTAAAATCTTGCCTGTCACTATCCCTTTGTTCTTCGTAATCGCTTTTGTTATCATCACCTATTTTCTCGAAATCCTTTTTGTCACTAACAGTCTGTTCTTCAAAACTTCTTTGATTACTGTCAGTTTGTTCCCTGAAATCTCTTTTATCTCTTTTCTGTTTTTCTTTAAACGCTTTATTCAATATCTTTTCAGCAATAGTTCCCAATCCATACATTTCGAAGAAGACGAAAGATAATACGAACACAAACCAGAAACCCGCGAATCCTGCCAGTAAACTTGAAGCCTGCGCCATCGGGTTATTGATTCCGAGAACTTGGTAAAGGTTACTGGAAATCATTTGTGAGAAACCTGCAAGTGCTACGCCTTGATTGCTAATAGTACTAACTATGGTAGTTGTGATTATAATCTTGTCTAAGCCCATAATTGTTCCTAATGAAACGAAAACAAGATATAACGCTGCAATACTGCAAACCCATGTCATTGTTTGAAAAATCACGGGTTTTATCATACTTTTTGGTTTCTTTTTTATAATCATTATTACTTCATGAAAATTAGTTATTTGAGTAGCAATCTTTTGTTCAAATACGTCACTAGGTTTCTTATGCTTAATTCTTGCTATTATTCTACCGAGAAATTGAAGAAGCCTTTTTGTTACTGAAATATTTGTACTCAAATAAACTATTAAAATAAGCGGCAGTGCAAAGAACATCATGGTTATTCCAATAGCGGCTAATATGAAAGCATCGATTGAATAATTCAATATTAAAAGAATCATACCTACAATCAAAGATACGAGAGTAACTAGAAGTTCAAGAATATTTTTAACTATTACAGAAGCTGCTACCTTAATTACATCAACGCCTTTATCTCTACCCAAAAGATAAGCCATAAAAATATCTCCCGACCAACCTCCAACAATAATACAATCAAGAAAAGCGCCAACCCAACCAAGACAAAAAACTCTTCTAAGCGTAGTATTTACGGAAACATTGTCAAGAGTAGCCTTCCAAGCTAATGAATTGAATAAGGCTTCACCTATAACACACATAAAAACAAGAGAATATATTGGAACACTTACGCCACTAATTATAACTGCAACTTCTGCAAGATCTGTAAAGAAAAAAAGATAGATAACAAAAAATATGAAACCTAATATAGCCAGTACACTAACCCATTTCTTAATTTCTGGTCTATTTGACATTATTTACCTCAATACCTTCATCGTCTAATTATGAGGATTCGCTTTTTTTTCCTCGCTCATTTTAACCAGGTCGTGATTATGAGAAGCTTGAAAAACAAACTATTTCTCTTTTTTGGTTGACGGATTATTACGGGCGATATAAAACTGTAAAAAAGAAAAGACACAAGAATTAACTATCTCTTGTCGCTGGAGCCTCACAGTCACACGACTATTTATCCAAGCTGGCACACCCTTACAGTTAAGAATGTTCTTCTAAGCTTGGTTGAGTCTCCGAAATGCATGACGACAAATCATCGATTTCGCGCACTTTAGATATGGCGTAAATCGAACTGACTGGAAACGTCGTGACAAAGATTCTATCGGCTATGAAACGACGAAAAAGGTATGGGGGTGAAAGAATAATGGTGGATAAAGAAAAAGAAGAAGTAATTGATGAGGCTATGAGCAAAATGAATCAGATTAGAAAAGCTGCTGGCGAGTTCAAGGAAAACGTGGCTGGTCTGGTGAAGGACGTGAATGTCGAAACAAAAGATTGGCGTTTTAACGTGGAAAGTCATGAAGAAGGCGTTACAATTGATGTTGCAGTAAAGCTACTCATAAGCAAAAAGAAGTAGACCTCGAAACACGCGACTGGTAACGTTATGAAACTAAACCTTGAACGATTCCTCCCAATTCTTGTGCGGTTTCTTCCCATTTTCATACGTTTGTTGCCAATTTTTATTAGATTGTTCCCTATCTTTGAACGGTTCGTTCCTGTTTTTGTCTCATACCTTTTAGAAAGAGTATTCAGAGCATTGAAAACCGAAGGATGGATTTATGATTATCGCACAAGAGCCGTAAGGACTGGCAAGTTTCATTACAGAATAGACTTAAGACTCGTTTTAACTGAAGCGCAGGCAAAAATCATATTAAACGACTTGGTAGTCAAGATTCTTGAATTGTTAAAGGTGGGGTAATGGTAAATAACAATGCTAAAATAGAGAAAGTAGATGCTGAAATAGACGAAATAGCACAAAGGATTCTGTTAGAGCTTGAAGGCGCAAAGTCCAAGGATTTATCAGACGTTCGTTATGCAAAAATGATTCTCCATTTATCAGACATTCATTATACAAAAAGGGTACTGCAACAGATTGGAAGCATTACATTGGCTGAAAGTAAGATAGAGAAAAGAGCAGTGATCAAGGTTCTATTGTTTTCTACGTGGTTGCAGAGACTTTATTTCATCATAAGAGCCTACATTATGGGGCAGATAGGTGCGGCAGTTACTTTCCTTTTTATATTGTCCGTTGGTACGATAGACGCTATTACGGGATATGTCTTCGGGATATTTGTGTTTGTGATTTGTTTGGCTATAACAAGACTGTTTGATGCCCAAATAACCCAAGCTACAAAAAAGATCATCGAACTCTTGGCTGATCATAGGACCGTTAGGGGTTTTATCATGAACCACTTCTAGGGGAATATCGATCGAGAATTATGGGAAAGTGGGTTCGGGGACTCAGGCGCTTAAACGCTCTATCAAGCGCGCGTTATTCCTCGCAGGGGTGCTATACATTAATCTGCTACAGGATTGTAAGGCGATTAAAGTCGACTCGCTCGTCAGATCTGGGCTCTTTCTGTTATTTCATGTCCCTCAAAAATAGACAGCTTCGGTTTTCCACCTCTTAATTCTACGAACGTATTGTGAATACGTGAATCTGCGACCCAAGACCCGGCGTTCACGACGTTCTCAGCTTCGTTTATGAAATGGTGATGCGTGTGGCCGAAAACAAGAATTTCTCCTTCCTTGACTGTTGAGCATGCGCTGCGCTCAATATCTCCCAATATTTGGGACAATCGTTTTTCCGGTGGCTGTGTTACTCCAAAGAGGTTTTCATAGGTCTCTATGTTGTCGTACATAACATGGCACAGGGATTCCATAATTGCAGTTTTCTGGTGAGGGTCAAACTCGTGACCATGGCATATCGTGTAAGTGTGGTCCCCATCTGTAAACCTCAAGCTCTTCGTAAAACTAAACGGGTAAGAATGACCCTGTATCTGGAGGACGTGGTAATCATGGTTTCCTGCGATGTAATGAACTCGCATTTTCTGCTTCAGACTGATAATCTTCTGCACGATGTCCCAGTTTTCCAGAAATACCCCAGAGGCGTCTCGTCTCCACATGTCCACAATATCTCCCAGCAGGATCAGGTCGGTGACTTCCTTATCAGACTGCAAACTGTCGAGAAACCTGTTAAACGAATCTTTATCACAATTCTTGTAGCCCAGATGGACATCGGATACCATGATGAGTTTCAGAGGCTTACCGTTGGCAGTTGAAAATGAGCGCGCTCGCGTCGTGTCCATTGAATAAACCGTCATTTGCTTAACCTCAAGATGGAATTACATTTAAAAAGGAAGATTGGAGGCTTATTTTAGCCTTTTTATTGCCTTAAGAAGGCATTCTGCACCTGGTGCTCTCGCTAGCTGGGCATCTTCCCATTCAAATGCCAATATATTCTGAGCGAGACGAAGAAGATGGAAATGTAGAGAACGCTAATGCTGCGACAAAATTAGTTGATTTTTCTGTCCACGACGAATGCGATTTTAACCACAGCCCTGTATTCAACAATCTTGTTGTTTTCCACCATTGCATTGCACCGCTTCACGTAAATTGATTTGATGTTCTTAATTGTCTTTGCCGCTTCTGCCAGCGCGTTCTTTGTAGCGTCTTCCCAACCCTTTGGTGAGCTACCTATCAGCTCAATGATTTTTACAACCGCCATACCATTCACATCTCCTAAGTTACAATCTATTTAACTAATCTAAAACTCTTTTGTTTGGAACAAAAATTACTAAAACAAAAAAGAGAGTGTAGGTTATCTCCACAGTTTTTTGCCGGTCAACAGCCAAACGACTATTAAGACTACAGCGATTATGAGCAGCAGATGTATCAACGCTCCAACGCCTGGCAAAGCGAAGAAGCCAAGTGCCCAAAGTACAATAATAATAACAGCAATCGCCAACAAAGTATTCGTATTCATACTCATTACCCCTCCTTTCTAAGTTTTAACTACTGGTCTTAGGTACATATGAAGCTGATCTTTTGAAACTTTTAAGTGCAATCCATTGTCTGTCCAGCGTGCAACCCCTTTCTCTAGGGATGAAACTGCCAGCATGTTTCGGACTCCACCTTTCTTGGCGCCAAGGACTGATTCAGCTATTTCTTTTTTCAATTCGATTTCAAGGTGAGTTATTCTCCACTCTTCCGGATCTACTTCTATGCCTTTGACTGTGCCGATTTTCTCGTCTAACGCAAACACACTTCTATTTATAAATTCTTTAGTTCTCATACTTGTCTATCCATCCTTTTATGCCCATGATTTGGGTTATCATATAAGTGGTCGTTGACGGAGTTAAGCGTGTGTGACTGTGAGCCTACAGCGACACTCCGACGTTTGTGCCTACTATAATCGTTTTAAATGTTGGGAAGAAACTGAGACTCGAGACTAAAGGAGAACTGAGGTTTGCAGGTTAGTTTTCAGCTTTTTTCCATCCAGATTCAAAACCTGTTCTTAATACGCCTATAAGGTTGCTGTTGTTAGTCCATAAAGAAGGACTTTCACCTAACCCGCTTTCTACGGAGCCGGTAATCAATGCTTCTGCATCATCAAACATTATGAAGTGATTCAACGGCTTACAATGAAACTTGACGTGAACCGAAGCCCCATCGATGAGTTTTTGCACTTTTTCTTTGACCAAACCATCTGGTTTTTCTCCTTCAAAGATCAGTCGAGTCTGAGCACCATTCTTTATTGCCTGCTTACATTCGTCTGAAAACTGAGACAGAATCAGCATGATTCTTGCCTTGTCTGCAATCAACGCGACTTCTTTTGTCGAGTTTCTGATCAGAACTGAAGTCTTGGCCAAAATCGCTTTTTTTTCCGCTATCAATATGTAGATGCTTTCTTCTTCAGGAGGCGGCTGCTTCCAATCTTTGAGAGACAGCCTCTTGACAGTACTCCTCATACCAGTAACCGTTCCTCGAATTTCTTTTTTTCTTCCGCCTCTAAGAAAGTTAAGGCATCAGAAATAGGAGTAGCCCGAATCTTAGATGGTTTGCCCAGCAATCTTTCAATCAAGCCCATTTTTTCCAGTGTCGGCAGAGTTCTATAGATGTCTTCCCTGCGTACTTTTGAAAACTTCGCTACCTGTCCCACAGTAGTTTTTTCCAGTTTAAGTAGTGCTAAGTAAACTCTTGCCTGATTAACACTCAAACCCAAACCAAGAAGGAGTACCGTGTTTTCGTCGTTGGCCATTCCAAATTCCCGTGAATATTTTTTGTACCAATTTGTATTTAAGACTCTATGGTCTTTTCGCAAAGTATGTAACTAACCCCAAATAGTGCCCCCTCGTTTTTCGAGCCACTCTCTCGGTGCACACAATAGTTAATGTAAGAAAATTTGCCAAAGGACACGATCGAATAGTTGTGATTCGCATATTTTCAGTATTTGGAAGGATGAAGCAACGTGAGAAGAAAAACAAAATTGAAAGATAAAGGAAAAAAGCTTTATAGAAACACTCATGGCACCTGCAAAGAGTAGTGCCTATAGGCTTTCACGCATAATTATACCAAAAAAGACACTAAGAAACTTTGAGGCACAACTCAACTTAAATTTTCGCAAAAAAGAAAAGAGAGTTTTTGGACCTAAGTCACTGCAGCTGTGAGATCAACGACCTTGGCCTTTGGCGCATTCTGCTTCACTGATGCAATGCCATTTTCGGCTGATTCTTTAGTCCCGTAGGATTGGCTAACAGCAATTATCTCCCCGTTAGCAGCCTTCAGATGGAAACGCCACTTATCTGGAGCGTTGGATTGAATTTCGAAAACCGGGTCTTGAATAATTCCAGCTGCATGTGTTATCTTTGGCATAGCCCCTTCTGTAGTTGTGAGATCAGCGATTTTGGCGATTCGAGCGTTCTTCTTGATTGAAGCAATGCCTGTTATGGCCGACTCTTTTGCTCCGTAGGATTGGCTTACAGCAATTATCTCCCCATTTGCGGCTTTCAGGTGGAAGCGGAATTTTTCAGCAGAATCGGATATAATCTCGAAAACTCCTTCCGTTCCTTTCGTCTTTGCATGCTCAGCTACTGGAATCACTTCAACGACGACTGGTATTGGTTCGAGCGCGATAAAGTTCTTTCCCAGCTCCGTCGCCCAATCTCTCACCCTGTTCATGTTTAGCTCATCCATGACGGGTTTTCCCTGCTTAATCATGCAGCCTCCAAAGGCAGCAACAGAGACGGGCAGGAGAGACTTATTCTTAGCCAGTACTTTTCTTGAGTTTTCTTCGGTGCTTTGCTCTTTCGGGTTTTCGTAATCCTCGCAGCCGAAATAAAGTGCAACGTTCTTGCCTTCAAAGTTTTTTTCCAAGAAATCTACAGCTTCACCGTAAACGTTTTTGCTATCAACACCACCGCCAACGATTACATTGTGGAATGGGGCAATGTCCGGTTGACCATCGTTGAGGTCTGCAATAGTCACGTCCATGTCATATTTTGCTTCGAGCACTTCAGCCATGGCATGTGCTACGTCTGAATTTATTCCAGTTCTTGACGAGTAGACTATCAATGTTTTTCTTGTCATATTTCTTCACTTTGTTTATTCTATATATAGCACGCGCGAGCGGTTTATTTTAGGATGTGTGACTGTGAACCTACAGCTACAGTTGAGGGTTAATCACCTTTCGACTTCGTTTTCTTAAAGCATAAATGGAAACCTCTAAAATATTATTAAATTCAGTTTCTTTCAAAACGTCAGCGTATGAGTTTGTTTAGTAACCGCTATGAGACACGCGTGCTGTCTGGTAATTTCACCATCAGTTATCGATTGTTCTCTACGCTTTGCCCAGAGGACCGTTCAGCTTATGAGAATATGAAGCCGATGACTAGCCCCACTATGAATCCAAGTCCTAGCGGGAGTATGCCTATGAGAAGTGTCCCGTATTGAATTGCTATTGGACCGTATTTGTCTGCGAGACCTTTCAAAGCGCCAAGGCTCAGACCGAAGAAGCCGAAGTAGGCGACAACGACGAGAATAATCCCGGCGATGATGGCGATCTTTAGCATCTTGTGGACGAGATAGCCCACGATCAGTCCGATGACGAATGGAAGAATCATTACCACAATTGGCGGCAAGCCGCCTATGCTTCCAGATGTAATGAAGCTAAATATGTCCTCGAAGACGCCCAAAATCCACAACTCCACTTAAGGTAACGTAAAAGTGCAAATAACTATTAAGCTTTTGTAGCTGTAGTCCCACAGTCACAAGGCGGCGTAGACAATGCTGCTGGAGGCTGAATCTGTTGGTGTAGCACCACAGTCACATGCGTTTATACCACCCACGGTATATTATATATTAATAAATAATATGGTGTTCTTAATTGTTTTGGCATGGCCATAGGAAAAAACTGAACAAAGTCAATGAGAGAGTAGTAAACTCAAAGCCACCTTTCGCTCTCCGAGTCAACAACCGTGTTCACAGGAGGGCAGTACTCACCACTATGTGCATACTTTCGGTCGTTATTCTCGGCACCATTATTGTGAATTCAGGTTCGAGTAGAACTATTGCTTACGCTAATTCAATTAGTGGGGTTGGAGTTGGGATTTACTGGGATCATGCCTGTACTAACAGAACTCTTTCGCTTGACTGGGGGCTAATCGAGCCAGGTTCAAGCAGCAGAACGATGGTTTATATTAGGAATGAAGGCAATTCAGCGGTTTCTTTGTGGATGACAACGTCAAACTGGAACCCATCCGCCGCCTCGGGCTACCTGACTCTAACCTGGACCTACACTGACAGAATCCTTGGCGCCGGTGAAGTGATGCCTATGGAACTGATTCTGAATGTCTTCCTCACCGTGAGTGGAATTACCGATTTTAGCTTCGACGTAGTCATAACCGCAACAGGTTAGTATGTATCCACCATGAAGTTGTCTCTGTAGCCCACATAGACACAGACGTAGAAGCAGTTGCTGAGTAATTTATTTAATAGATCGATTAGTGAAAGATTGCACAACTTGGAAATTCACTCTTTCTTTTTCTTAGAAAGTCTGGAAACTTGGAACGCCCAATTCACGAAAGTCGGAACATCCCCTGAAAGCACCATAGAAGGCTCTACATAACAATGGAGACTGCAGTTTTGGCAGTTCCGTGTTTCCTTCCAATCAAACCCAGAGATTGCAGTTTTAATGCTGGTTTCAAAAACAGAAATACTAGTCGCTGTACTCATTCCGAACATAACATGGTAGGACTAACGTTCCCTCTGGACCAACGTTAACTGATACCCAAGGTTTGCACGCCCAGTTTTTCTCTTTTGCCATGACCTTAAAATAGCTGACTGAATTCACAAGAGGATAACCCTTCCGCTTCATCTCAACAAGTCGTCCAGCAATCTCCCTGATTTCGTGACTGGCAGGTGCGGACATCTCAACGTTGCAGTACTCATAAGCTACCGCCACGGATATTCTTGCATCCAATTCCTTTGCCAACTTCACCAAATCTTCAATCTCATGGATATTTCCAGCCACTATCGTAGTGTTGATTGTCACAGGAACTTTCCCTCTAGATGCAGTTATGCCTCGTACCGCTTTTCTAAAACAACCACTAACGCCTCTAAGTGCGTCGTGAGTTTTTTCTAAACCGTCTAACGAAACATAGAGAGCGCCATTGATGTATGAGGCTATTTCGTCTATTCTGGATTCGAGGAGAGTCCCATTAGTGACGAGGCTCGTGTGCAAAGGCAACGACCGAGAAAAAGCAAGAATTTCGACTAAATCATTCCTAAGGAGCGGTTCTCCGCCTTCAAACGCAATCCCACAAGCGCCCGAATCATAAACCCGTCTTAGAATTGCTTTTTCCCGTTCTATGCTCAAATCCTTGCTGGATCGTTTCCAGAAGGGGCACATTTTGCATCGGAGGTTGCAGTTGTATGTTAACTTGTGTCCGCAAAACAGAGGGGTTCTCCCGCCGAATAAGTTTGAGAGCAATCCACGATAGATTCTCAGCCCTAACCAAAATGTTTCTGCGTGAAACCGAGCATTTTTTTCTAACCCCGAGTATTTGGCGGCTCGATCCATCTTCCAAAATCGCCTGAAAACTAATTTTAGTTTATGTTAATAAGGATGAGGCTTCCAACAGAGGCTTTTAGTTTCTTGTCTTCACCGAGTCTGCTTTTCCAACCCCGAAAGGCTTTATGATCTAATTAGCTATTAAGTTGTTAAACAGATACATATATAAGAGCGTAAGCGCGTAGTAGCTTACGTTAATAAGTGATTTGAAGGTGACTGAAAGAATGATGTTCAAAACAAACGTGGAAATATTCGGACGGCAATTTGCAGACAACGGCAAATACATTATTAACATGACACGTGACACGTACCGGTCATCAATAAAACTCTGATGAAAAGTGGGATTAGGTATGGGTCGAATAAGCGTTGATCTTCCAGATGACTTAGAAAAGCAGCTGAGATTCAAAACTGTCGAAAAGTTCGGCGGAAAAAAAGGCGACTTATCCCGCGCCGTCCAAGAAGCAGTAAGAACATGGATTGCAAAATAACAATGAGACCCAACACGATTCTTCAAGTCCTAATAACTACATTTTAAGTCCGTCTCGAACATCGAGGCGATAGGGAAATCGGCTAGCCTCGAAAGTGATGCCTGGAAGAGCGTCATCATGGGCAATCTAGCAGATTGAAAACCCCTTTTTGGAATAGGTACTCTCAAACAAGTCGCCGTCGTCCGTTTGGTGAACAAAAAGTTTATGCGATTGATGCAACAAGGAGATAGTGGGAGAGTCGGATGGAGAATGGCTAAGAGGAAACTGGAGCTTGTGTTCGTTGATAAGGATGGAAAATGGTACCCTTTGGACGAAGTTAATCGTGAAGAATTAGCCGAAGGGTTAGAAAGAATTTCAAAAGAGGCTGCGAAAAGACTACAGTTGCTGAAAGACCAACGATGAATAGTTGAGCGCCCTTCACCTTTAGTTCTGGAAGAATACGGTCAATCTGTTCCCTGTGCGCTTTTTAGACAAACCTAACAAGTCAGCGCGTTCCGCCAGAACTTGTTAGACGAAAAGCTGAAAAGAAGGATAGCTTAGGCGTAGATTGCGTTTTCTACGACTGCTTCGGGTTTTTGTTTTCTTACTCCAGCCTGGTTTCTCAGTACACTGACTGTTCCAGTTTTTCCGAGGCACAGCTGTCTTTCGCCCTTGAAAGCGGTTACTGAGGCGTTCTTGATTTGTATGAAATCGCCCAAAGTGATGTAGTTTGCTTGTTCGTTCCAGAGGCAGAGCTTTATTTTTCCCGTTTCGTCTGCTATCCACGCATTGGTTACCATGGCGCTGTTTCCGTATCGCGTATGGACAAGGGAGGGTTTTGGAGTTTCCAGAACTTCAGCTTCAACAGTGACTTTTTTCATTCCATGTCGCAGGTCTTGGACCATGGTGGAGACGTTGGGGCCGCAGTTGTTTTTGGCGAGTTGTTTGCGTATTTTGTCTGTGTTCATCCAGCTCTCAAAGCGCATGTCTTTTTGGAGGAGGATTTCTTGGGCGATTCGAAACTGTGCTATTACTTTGCTATCTTTTGTGATTAGGAAAATTTCTTCTTTGCGCACTCTGCCACGGTATTCGACTGCTAGGTTCTCACACGTGGCTGTTCCTTGTTCTCGTGCTGTCACTAAGGCATGAAACAGCTCCGAGAGATGTATGCTATATTTCACGGAGATGAATGCTAGATGCTCGATTATCGTGGGTTTTTTCTGATTCAACATTTCTCAATCCATTCTTTTGCCAGAACCATCTCGAAAAAGCAAGGTCGCTTCGGATAGTTTCTCTTTCTTGAAGAATCCCGACAATCAGATACTGTACACAGCTCCCTATATAGGTTAGTTACATCGGAAAAGGTGTTTCTTCCATGGATCATGGGATTTTCATAGCTCTGCGCCCAATTCGACTTTTCCAAAGTTTTTGGCTAACCTTTTTGAGCTTGGCTTTAACCTCAGCAGAACAATCGAAAATCACTTAGAACAATCAATCTCTCAGCTCTGTAATCAGCAAAATATCCAAAATCATCCAACATCAAGAATCGAAAAGTTATGGTGGGGCCGCCCGGATTTGAACCGGAGTCTATAGAGCCCATATTAAATTTGTAGTTACGTGCGAACCGAGAAGGTCTTTGCTGCGATGAATAAGTTGCAGGACGGTTTGTCTTCATAGCTATGGGAGTCTTTTAACTCCTTCAATTTCATTAAAGTGCTCATCGAACGAGTAAATTTCTTGCACGCCATTTTGCCTCATGAAATCTACCGCTAAGGCATCATTGACTTCGAGTTTCAAATCGTCTCCCAGTTCGGTAGCTGCGAAATATGCTTCTGGTGTTACGCCTATTATTTTCACGTTGTCTAACATAAAAAGCCCACGAATAGTCTCTGTTAGTTGATCCAGCGGCATCCCATGTTTAAGGATATTTGCTATTTCGGACACGTGAACAACGGTTGTCATAACTTCTTCTTTTGCCTCGGTTACGTTGCTGATTATCTTTTTCGCGTTTTCCTTCATCTGCTTCTCATTCTGGGTCAATTGCCTCTTCGGCTTGTAATACGCATAGATGAAGACATTAGCGTCTAGGAATCTCATTTGCTTACCTCGTAGATTTTCTTCTCGAACTGCTTCCAGCTTCCGATGGCTTCCACGCCCAAATCGACTTTGTCAAAGTTTTCAGTCAAATCAACATGACGTTTAGGAACCAACTTCAAGTAGCCCTTCCGCTTGATGACAAACAACTCCTTGTTTTCGTTGAGTTCGGCTTCACGCCAATCAGCAGGCAAGATAAGACGACCCTGAGCATCCACTTTTTTGACTTCAACACCAGTTTCCAACTATTTTCACCATAAATACTTAGTAATGCCACGATATAAGATTTCCCCCACACATAAAGAGAATATGGTGGGGCTGCCCGGATTTGAACCGGAGTCTATAGAGCCCAAGTCTACAAGCCTAGACCAAGCTAGCCGACAGCCCCACGTGCTGTCAAGTTGTATTGAAGATAATTTGGCAAGAACAATAAAAACCTTAACACAACAACATTCCCGACTCTGCGAATGCCCAGACTAAAAAAAGAAGAGTATAGCCCCCAAAAAAAAACTCGCGCTAGAGGACAGCCATCTACAGTCTCTCGTAAAGGTAAATCGTGTGTGATGGATATCCGACCTGTGGGTTCTCGCAGAAATTCTCAACTTTCGCAGGCTTCCATCCAATAATTTCATAATCGTGCGAGACTATTCGGACACCTTTTTTGAGTTCCTGCTCCATCTTCGGCCTGATTTTCTCGTTGGCGCTTGTCGTCAAATAAAGGAAAACCACGTCAGCCGACATCAAGTCAACGTTGAACATGTCGCCGTTGACAATCGTAACTCTATCAGCCAAACCGTTGTCGAAGATGGTGCTCATCGCCTTCTTCGCCAAATCCTCACGCAGCTCCACTCCAACCGCTCTAGCCCCGAAAGTCTTGGCGGCCATGATAACAGTTCTGCCGTCACCCGCGCCCAAATCAAAAAGCACTTCACCGGGCTTCAATTCGGCAAGCTTAAGCATATGTTGCACAACAGTCACTGGACTTGGAACGAAAGGCGCAATAAACAGTCTATTAGCCTCCGACAGCCTCTAACACTTTCAGTTTCGCCTTAAAGACTTTGTGCCTTTCTAAGCCACATACGATTCCCGTTTCGGCAAAGGTCGCTTAGCTTCCCCACATTTAACGCAACTCTGTGCACACAATTCAAGATACTTCTCTTCATCTTTTGACCCAACTGAAGCAGCAGCTTTCTGGCACAGTTCACTGGGCTCCACGCAACCTTCCTCCTTACAAAGATTCGAAATGTTGCGACAAACTTCTTGAACATCCTTGGGCTCCAAAACAGCCCTGTTCGTCCGCACCAACAGGCAAAGTTCCCTAGCCATTACACATGTCTTCACGTATTTTATGCGTTCCAACACTTCCTGGCGCATCTTCTTCCTGCTAACTTCCAACCTCAAGTCTCCATAGAATCAAATGGTCGCTTGCTCACAATTAGGCGCTGTTCAACTTAAAAAGCGTTTGGAGCCGAAATTCAGGTTGTTTGGTCAAGGATTTAAGCTTCATTGTGAAAGGTTAGTTTGATATTATGGAGCGATTGCAGCCAGTTGAAATGTCAAAATGATGAAACCCGTCTTGATTCAAAATTTCCTGACCAACAAACGCACGAGGTCTAAACGAGAATGGCGTGCGCTCGGATGTTTTCGTGGCATTTTTGCTCTTTTCCTAACTGTACTCATGTTGAACCCTTAAACGAGAATACTTATTAGGAAAAGATGTTCTATGAGCCTAAAAAAGTGCAACCACAGGGCAAGAATTTCCCTTTTCAGGAAAGAACTCTTACCCAAATTTGATTCACTCCTCTCTTACAATAGGAAGAACTGAACAAATAAGGTGAAAGAACAATAGGCGGTTTTGAAATTGTGGGCCTTTCATTGGCGTGCGTACTGCTAGCAGTAAGCATGATTGGACCCATCATTGCCCCACAGGTCCAGCCTCTTCTTGGGATAACAGTGGACGCTACACCATTGATACTGTACTTCTTTATTTTCGCGACAATCTACAACGCCATACTCCTCTCAACCATCTACATTCAAGATCGAAAAAAATGGCTCGAAGCTGAAGCAGAAAAGCACGTCTTCACCGTCATGATACCCTGCAGAAACGAACAAAACGTTATTGAAAAAACCGTCACTTCAATCATGAACGCAGATTATCCATCGAGCATGATTGAAGTGCTCGCAATAAACGACGGAAGTGCGGACAACACAGGAAGCATACTCGAAAACCTTTCACACCAATACTCAAACCTGAACGTTCTAGAAGTTCCGTCTGAACAATCCGGACGAGGAAAAAGTGCCGCGTTAAACAAAGGCTTCACACACCTGCTAAACAACAGCCAGTTTAGAAATAGAACTAACTGGATAATCGGTGTACTGGATTCAGACGGGAGAGTCGACAACAAAATACTCCAAAAAGCAAGCCACCGCTTCCAAGACAGAAAAATCGGAGCCGTGCAAGTCCTCGTCAGAATCAGCAACCCCAAAGCGTCTGTCTTAACAATGCTCCAAGACGTGGAATTCGTCACATTCGCAAAAATAACACAATCAGCACGCGCCGTATTCAAAGGCGCCGTAGCACTTGGAGGCAACGGCCAATTCGTAAGAGCGGAAACCCTCAAAACTGTAGAGCTGTCCAAAGGGGAGTACTGGCGAAACGTAGCACTAACTGAAGACTTAGATCTTGGTACAAGAATTCTGCTTGCAGGATGGGAAAACTCTTTTCTTGCAACCACATCTATTTACCAACACGGGGTCACAACGCTGTCAGCACTGTACAAGCAGAGAACCAGATGGAGTTGGGGCGCCCTTCAATGCTGGCTAAAATATGTACCAACATTTGAAGTTCTAAAAAACAAAAAGATTACTCTAACAAAGAAACTCGACTTAATCTACTACCTGTCCGCGACGCTGCTGCCGCCAATTATACTTCTCGTCTGGATGCTATCTGTTGCTGCATTGTTAGGTCTATTTAGGGTGTACACTGCTTTTCCAACTTACTTTCTGATAGCTAACTCGATTAGCTTTTTCCCAGTTATCGGATACGGACTGTGGACCGTCAGACGGGAATACAAAGCAAGATACATGGTTCCACTACTGTTTCTTACAAACGCCTACACTTACCACTGGGTCGTCTGCACCACAGCGGCCATGATTCGCGTTATTCGCAGGAAAAAACCACATTGGGCAGTCACTCAAAAACAGGTAATGAGTGAATCGTCAGAAACTGAAGTAGCTGAGCCCATCCAAATCGAGATCAATGAACCAGCGAGCGTTTCAAGAAGCAAGGGTGAAACAAAATGAGACCCCTCACAGTGGCTGGATTAATATTGAGTGTACTGGTCATGTCTTCAGCCACATTCAGCATTGGCAACAATGGAGCAAGAGCGCAGGTACCCGAAAATGTCGAACAGACGCTAGCAGTGGCAGTTCGCATAGGCAGCGACATCGACCAAGACTCCACTCTGCAAGCTAAAAGATTACTTGAGAATAAAGGTCTCGTCTACGACGTTATAACAGATACAAACACATCAAGGCTAACTACAGAAAACTACAGCCTGATCTTAGTTCTGGGTTCCTCTCAACCACAAATCAGCCTTGACTTAGCAGACATTAAGAATGAAGTTGAAGAAGGCGCCGGGCTGATTTGGATTGGTCAAGGTCTGCCTGAAAACCTCCAAGACCTTGTAGGAGTAAACTACAAAGGCACAACTGAACTCGTACAAGGAGCAGCACGGATAAGGTATGGAGATGCATCAACACAACTATACAGCGAAACCATTGAACTGGTAGATTCAATAAATGGCACTACAAAAGGCTACTTTGTAGATAATTCGGACCAAACAGTTGGTCCGGCTGAGTTGTCATTTAAAAAGGGAACGTCAGGACTAACATATTATTTTGCTTATGATGCGTTTTCATGGTGGTTTGCTGACGAAGAAACACCCTGGCTAAGAGCATACAGGGTACACCTAGCTATCGAGGAGGTGATGTCCGAGCACGTATCGATTCGACTGTTGCCTTATCCGAGAGGCATGCAATCTGCT